>JBCCAU010000017.1:0-5246 GCA_039814625.1 Pseudomonadota bacterium | reverse complement strand
CAAGTGCCATCGCTCTAGCTCGGGATAACAGCCTGCCGATCATCGTGTTTTCTTTGGATGAAGAGGGCGGGTTTCGCGGTATTCTTGCGGGCAAAGGCACCTACACTTTGGTGCAGGAATAGAATATTTCCCCTATCAAGTGCCTTGTGCAACATTTTAGCAGAAACTCACCATCTTTTGGTCACTAGGCGCAATTACCTATACACATCAACGCCAAACACGGTATGACATAGCCAAAAAAGGGCAGAACCGTTTATGTCAGACGATTTTATGCTGGATACTGATGACCTTACGCGTCGCATGGATGGGGCCATGTCCTCGTTACGCTCTGAGTTTGCTTCATTGCGTACGGGGCGCGCTTCGGCAAGTATGCTTGAGCCTGTTATGGTTGACGCATATGGCCAAAGAACCCCCGTAAATCAGGTGGGCACCGTCAATGTTCCAGAGCCGCGTATGGTGACGGTGAATGTCTGGGATAAAGGCCTTGTCGGTGCCGTTGAAAAGGCCATTCGCGAAAGCGGGCTGGGAATAAATCCACAACTCAACGGCACTATTATCATGTTGCCAATTCCCGAATTGAACGAGGAGCGGCGCAAAGAGCTTACGCGGGTCGCCGCGCAATATGCCGAAAACGCACGGGTTGCCGTGCGTAATATCCGTCGTGATGGTATGGACCAAGTTAAGAAGGCCAAAGGCGACGGTCTTTCCGAAGATGATCAAAAATTTTGGGAAACTGAAGTTCAAGAACTTACCGATACTTTCATAAAATCAGTGGATGATGCTTTGGAGACGAAGCAATCAGAAATAATGCAGGTATAGATGAATCAATTTAGCGAAATTCCGCCTCCTGATGAAGCGCATGGACCTCACCATGTGGCTGTCATCATGGATGGCAACGGTAGGTGGGCGCAAGCGCGTGGCCGACCGAGACTTTTTGGCCATCACGCCGGTGCGCGTCGTGTTCGTGAAATTGTCAGTGCCTGCCCTGACCTTGGGATCAAGTATCTAACCATGTTTGCGTTCTCCACGGAGAACTGGAAACGTACGCAAACGGAAGTTGCCGGCTTGATGAATTTGTTCCGCCGGTATTTGATGCGCGAAATGCAAGAGCTGATCGACGCTGACGTGCGGGTTCGGTTTATTGGCGATCGTATTCGTTTGGATTACCAGCTGCGTGTGCTGATGGACGAGGTTGAGACACTAACTGAGTCCTGCACCACCCTAAACCTTACAATCGCTTTGAACTATGGCGGTCGTGATGAGGTGTCGCGCGCGACCAAGCGCATGGCGATGGACGTATCAGAGGGACGCCTCAAGCCAGAAGATGTAAATGAAGAAACGCTGCCAAAGTATTTGGATACATGTGTTTTACCCGATCCAGACCTTGTCATAAGGACCAGTGGTGAGGCGCGCATATCGAATTTCTTGCTGTGGCAGTCGGCCTATTCCGAATACGAGTTCATCGACACCCTCTGGCCTGACTTCACTGAAGAGATTTTTACCTCAGTGATCAAGGGCTTTGGCAAACGCGTGCGTCGGTTCGGAGCTATATCTGCATGAGCCAAGACGCTCGGTGGTCCGATCTTGGGCCACGGATTGCCTCGGCCGCCGTATTGGGTATCGTTGCATTGGCTGCGGTACTTTTGGGCGGTCCGATTTTTCTGACATTCGTCTGTGTTTTCTGTGGCCTTATGGTCTGGGAAGTCGCGCGTATGTTTGATGCTAAATTGCCGATAGGTCTTGGCATTTTGGCAGGGATCGTTTCCGGTGCTACAGCAATTGTTCCGCAGATTTACATTATCCCTTTGCTCCTTGGATTGGGCATTGTCGTGACCGGACAAACCAGCACAGATCGTCCATTGCTATTTGCAGGTACGGTATGGATTGGCTTTGGTGCGTTGGCATTTCTTTTTCTTCGCCAGGACGCTGGACTTTTGTGGTTTGCCTGGTTGGTGCTTGTGGTGATCGTCTCTGATGTGGCTGGGTATTTTGCAGGACGGTTTTTGGGTGGTCCAAAGTTTTGGGCGCGTATCAGCCCCAAGAAAACATGGAGCGGAACAGTCGCCGGATGGTTTGCGGCCGCTTTGATCGGAGCGATTTTCTCCGTTTGGCTTGGCAATACTGCGACTTTGGTTTTGCTCTCCGTGATTGCGGCCTTTGCCGGACAGATGGGCGACATTGCCCAAAGCGCCGTAAAGCGTCGCCGCGGCGTCAAAGACAGCTCAAATTTGATCCCTGGCCACGGAGGCGTTTTCGATCGCTTCGATGCTATGCTAGGCGCGGGTGCCTTTGTGTTGCTGGTAAAAAAGATCGGGCTGGTAAGTATTTTATGATGGATTTAACGCCCTACGAAACCATTGGGTTTAAATGCGGCACTCTTACTCTTTTTCACCATGCCTCTTGATCCTGAGCGCCGGATGGACCATTTGGCACCGAAAGCAAAAGCTAGAAACGACGCAACAGGAAACTTGGTTTGGACGGTATTTCTTTGATCCCGCAGTTTGGTGGTTTGTTCCTGACGCTTTTGGCTTTCGTGGCCGCCTTGTCCGTGATCGTGGCCATTCATGAATATGGTCACTATATCGTCGGTCGCTGGTGCGGTATCAAAGCAGATGTGTTTTCTCTTGGGTTTGGGCCAGTACTTTTTGCGCGAAACGATAAACACGGCACCAAATGGCAAGTCGCAGCGCTGCCTTTCGGCGGATATGTAAAATTTCGGGGCGACGGGGATGCATCGAGCGGAACAAGTGACGGCACTGTCGAACGCTTAAGCCCGGAAGAGCGCCGCCAGACCATGCATGGCGCGCCACTTTGGGCGCGAGCGCTTACTGTTCTCGCGGGACCTGTTTTCAATTTCATCCTTTCGATTATCGTTTTTGGCCTGATTATTCTTGGTCAGGGTAAAATCATGGAGCCCCTTGCGGTAGGTGAACTACGACCGCTGCCAACCGAAGGGCTTACATTGCAAGAGGGCGATGAGCTTGTCAGCATCGAGGGCTTGCAGATGCCTGGTCCTGACGCGGAGGACGGCGCGCTTGATGATCTTGTCGGTGATTTACCGCTAATATCTGCGTTGACCTATGAAGTGTTGCGCGACGATCGGTTGGTTGAGGTTAAAGGCCCGCATCCTATGCCGCCGCTGGTGCACCAGTTGGCTCCGCGATCTGCTGCGTTTGACAGCGGTTTGAAACAGGGGGACGTGATCGTTGGCATAGATGGCGACGATATAGTGGCCTTTGATCAGCTCAAGCAAGTTGTAGAAAGCAGCAACGGGCGTACGCTTGCCTTAAAGGTATGGCGCGCGGGAGAGGTGCTTGACTTTGACCTCACGCCAAAGCGAGTGGACGAGCCACGTCAAGAGGGCGGCTTTCAAACCAATTGGCGTATAGGCATTGCAGGCGGCTTTGCTTTTGACTTTGCGACAGAGGCGAAAGGCGTCGGCGAGTCCTTTGGTGATGGCGTTCGTCAAACCTGGGCGGTGATCGATGGGTCGCTTTCCGGCCTTTACCATATGATTACCGGGGCAATCAGCAGCTGTAATATGTCCGGTCCAATTGGTATCGCAGAGGTTTCAGGCGCGATGGCAAGTCAGGGCGTTGATAATTTCATTTGGTTCATTGCTGTCTTGTCCACTGCCGTGGGGCTTTTGAACCTGTTTCCTATTCCGGTACTCGACGGCGGGCACTTGGTATTTTACGCCTACGAGGCCGCTGTTGGGAAACCACCGAGTGAACGCGCATTGCAGGTTTTGATGATGACAGGCTTGACCCTGGTTTTGGGTGTCATGCTCTTTGCACTGTTCAACGATATATTTTGTCCGTGACACGTATGTTTTTCTGTCTGACACATATGTCCGGCTAAATTTTTTCGGAAATGAGCGTTTTCGCCCCATTCTTGCCACCTTAATGCTCCCAAAGTCGCCTGAATTGGCGGCGAATAAACATGTAAATTGCACATTGAAGCTCAATAGGGTGAAGCATGCAGCATTTCTATAATGGATACCGAGGCATGGCATTCTTGATGCGTCTCAACTGGGATCGCGTCCTTTACATCGCGACGATTGGCGTAGCTCTTGCGACTGGCGCAATGATCGGTCCCGCGTTCTTTGGATTGCCCGGTTAAACACATCCTGGCGGTCCCAAAGCCGTTTTGACAACCCAATCTAATGCGAGTACTCCTCAACTCGGCACATTGGCTTATTGGGTTGGGAAATGCAGAATTTTTCTTGGTTTGTCACTGGGCGCTTTGCAGCCAAATCTATTACCAATTTAACACCTATCATTACTTGTTTCTTTCTGCTTTCAGGGATCCTTTTTCTCCTTCCTGATGGCGCGTCTGCGCAATCTGTCCGCTTCACGAATATCACTGTCGAAGGCAACCAGCGTTTTGAAGACGCGACTGTATTAAGCCAAGCGGGCATAACACCTGGCGATGCGCTGACAGCGGCAGACGTCAACGCAGCATCTCGACGGATACGTGATACCGGGCTTTACGAGGAAGTGGACGTCATCACGCAGGGACGCAGCCTTGTCATTCGGGTCAGAGAATTTCCTACAATTAACCGTGTTGTTTTCGAGGGCAACAAGCGGCTAGATGACGAGGACCTTGGGAGCTTTGTTGAAAGCGCACCGCGACAAATCTTTAGTCCAACCCGAGCGGAGCAGGATGCGGCCATTCTCGTCGAAGCCTACGAACAAAATGGTCGGGTCTCGGCCCGTATAACCCCACGGATTATTCGGCGTAACGACAACCGGATTGATTTGGTTTTTGAGATTTTCGAAGGCCGGCCAATTGAAGTTCGACGAATAAGTTTTGTTGGGAACAAGGCGTTTTCGGATCGACGCCTTCGCCGCACTTTGGAAAGCAAACAGGCAGGTCTTTTGCGCGCAATTATAAACCGTGACACCTTTGTAGCGGACCGTTTGCAATTTGATCGCCAGGTGCTCAGCGATTTCTATATGGCGCGTGGTTATGTCGATTTCCGCGTTACGGATGTTAATGCTGAGCTTACGCGCGAGCGCGACGGATTTTTTGTCACTTTCAATGTGCAAGAAGGTCAGCAGTTTCGATTTGGTAAGATAACGACGGTAAGCGAAATACCGGGCGTTGACGCCGCCGATTATCAAGATGCGTTACGTCTTAAATCGGGCAAAGTTTATACTCCTTTGGGTATCGAGACCTCGATCGCCCGGATGGAACGCCTCGCGATCCAGCAAGGTGTGGATTTTCTTCGGGTCGAACCGGTT
>JBCCAU010000023.1:0-1654 GCA_039814625.1 Pseudomonadota bacterium | reverse complement strand
GTTCGGCAAAGCAATCGGAGCTGATGCCTATTGTCGTGATGCGGCGGTGGCCGTGGAAACGGCACAGGAATTGGTCGGGCGCAAGCACAACCAACTGGCGGCTGGCTGATCGCACGCGGTGGCCCCGCATGAACATGAGCGATGACATTGTGATTGAAAACGGCTTGGATAAGACCAAGCTGGATCGCATTTTGCTCATCGCTTGCGGGGCCTTAGCCCGAGAGATCCTTGCTCTTCGGACGTTGAATGGCTGGGACCACATGGTCTTGCAGTGTCTGCCGGCCAAGTATCATCTTTACCCTGAAAAGATCGTCGACGCGGTAGAAGCCACGGTGCGTAAAAACGCGGGCGCCTTTTCGCAAATTTTCGTGGTGTATGCAGATTGCGGAACAGGCGGTCTCTTGCAGGCAAAATGCGCGGAACTCGGTATTGAAATGATTGCAGGTCCGCATTGCTATTCGTTCTTTGAGGGCAATGACGCCTTTGCCGCACGCGGAGAAGACGATATCACGTCATTCTTCCTGACAGATTTTCTAGTCAAACACTTCGACGCATTTGTTTGGAAACCGATGGGGCTTGATCGATACCCGCAACTCCGTGACATGCTTTTTGGAAATTACACCAAGGTTGTCTATCAGGCGCAGACAGAAAACACGGCGCTTCTTGATCAAGCAAAACGTTGCGCGGAACGGTTGGGTCTGGATTTTGAGTATCGGTACACAGGGTATGGCGACTTATCAACAGCGCTGCACAGCCTGAACCAGCCTGCATGACAGAGATTGCGCCTTGCCAAAGGCTTTGGCATACCCCCGCCCAACATGACCAATCAGCTTGCCCTCTTACTTGGCTTCGCAATTGTGACCGCGTTGACCATTGATGCCTATAGCTACAATTGGGACAACACGCTTTTCCTGTCACGCAAGTTGCTGGAGCTGATTGAATGGTTGAAGTTCTGGCGGTAATACCCTTTGGCCCACGGTTCACTTAGCCCGGTCAACGCCCGCTTTTTCCCAGCTTGTCCATAAGTGCATAATGCACGTCATTGGTCACGAATTTGCTGACGTCCCCGCCCAAACGGGCAATCTCTTTGACGAGTTTTGACGCAATGGCCTGATGATGTGCATCGGCCATCAAGAACACCGTCTCAACCGTATCATCAAGAACCCGGTTCATGCCGACCATCTGAAACTCGTATTCGAAGTCTGCCACCGCGCGCAAACCACGGATGATAATGGACGCATTCACATCGCGGGCGCAGTCGATCAGCAGGTTTTCAAAAGGGTGTACAACCAACTCTGTCCCTGTCCCTCGAACGATCTTCGAGGCTTCGGCCTCAACCATACCGACACGCTCTTCTAGGCTAAACAGAGGTCCCTTGTCGCGATTGATGGCAACCCCCAGGACCAACCGATCCACCAGAGAGGTCGCGCGGCGGATGATATCGGCATGCCCCAAGGTGATGGGATCAAATGTGCCAGGGTAAAGTCCGATGCGCATAGGTGGGCTCCTTTTGGGGGGCGAATGCCGAGGTGCAGCTATCTCAAGATGGCAAAGTGATCAATGGTCCGCAGGAAGTCCATGGATATCTGGGCGACTGGGTGACTGTGTGGCTGGGCGGTTTATAGATCGCGGTGAAATTCCCCGACCAGATGCT
>JBCCAU010000006.1:0-180700 GCA_039814625.1 Pseudomonadota bacterium | reverse complement strand
GCCGTGGAAGACCACCACGTCGATAGGCTGGAGATGTAAGCGCAGCAATGCGTTCAGTTGACCAGTACTAATTGCCCGATAGGCTTGATTTGATCCAGAAATGGTCAGATTTCGTCCTCGACCTCACATTGGAACGTGTTTTTAACTAGAGTGTTCTTTTGGTTTGGTGATCACAGCGCCAGCAAAACACCCGATCCCATCCCGAACTCGGCCGTTAAGTGCGGTTGCGCCGATGGTACTGCGTCTTAAGGCGTGGGAGAGTAGGTCATCGCCAAACCTAGTGAGCACTCTAGGCTCTCGAACGAATGGATATTTCATGCCAACACTAGAAATACTAGAAAACGACTACTGGGGCGAACCTGAGTTCATCAGTTATTTAGTGACTACTGTTCACCGTTTACGCAAGAAGCCCCTTTCGGATTTTACCGTCGAAGACTTGCGGATCATGCTAGGTCAAGATGTCGGCACAAAACATATCTTACCCATTGCCTTAGAAATCTTAGAAAAAGAGCCTCTTGTGGAAGGCGATTTTTTCCCGGGCGACTTACTTTGTGCGGTCCTGAGATTGAAAGGACTTGGACCTGCACAGATTGCGCGAATAAAGGCAATTACGGAAACTCTGAGAAACCGAAGCGAATTGTTCAATTCAATACAAAAGGATCTAAGGTCCGCTGTCGAAGCTTATGGTTAGCACGGTTTGGTCCCTCTCGGCATTGCTGTGCAACGCCTGCCGGGCTCGCGCTGACAAGCAGCGCTGAGATCACAGCGCCAGCAAAACACCCGATCCGATCCCGAACTCGGCCGTTAAGTGCTGTTGCGCCCCTCTCGGTATTGCTTCGCAACACCTGCCGGGCAGTGGATGGTACTGCGTCTTAAGGCGTGGGAGAGTAGGTCATCGCCAAACCTAATAAGCTCTAAATGTGCTCTCTGACGATACGAGCGCCTCAGCGCGAAGTGGTGGCAGGCAGCGGTTCCGAAGGAACTAGCGGTGTCACACTGAAATAAGAAGACTATAGGTCAGCCACCCGCTTGGGTGGCTTTTTTTGTTTAACGACTAAGCGAAGCTTATGTCGTGGTGGTGTAAAGCGGTCCCGCAGGGACTAGCGTCGCCACACCCTTTGTTTGAAGCGCAACTTTTCAAGCACTAGCGTTGCCACACCCTTCGGATGAAGCGCAATTTCAAGAAAACAAGCGACGCCACGCCCTTCGGATTACAAATACTGTTTCACAATCGTCCTACGAATGCGCGGCGGCGAAGTGAAACGAAGCTTATCGCGCGCATGAGAGCGCCCGCCCGACCGAAGGGGCGGGGCGCTTTGCTCCGCACGCGCCTGTTAACCGCCCTCGGGCGGTCGCTTTTCTGTTTTGTGTTTCGCTAAATTATTTGGTAAAACCTTTGTGGGTGGACCCGCTAAAGAGTGAGATTGGATCCTCACCTTTAGCAGGTCCCGGCCGTCGATCGCTCGACATAGGCGTTCTCCTTGTGGAAGGGAGAGCCTATTCGCTAATTTGTACATATGCTTGAACAATGTTTGAAATTTTACGAGCCTCTGCATCGGTCAAATCAAAAGGCAGTCCTTCTATTGTCACAGTGTGCCCTTCACGTATGCGTATAGGAACCGCCTGAACATCGGGTAGTGAATGTATATCTGTTTGTTTTGGCAATACACGCGCCTCTAGTGAGGGCGCTAGCATTTGGGTTTGGCTTTCTTTTGGCCTTCGCGTTCTAGTTTGGATCCCAGGCTTGAAGTTTGCTGGGTCCGCCTTCCACGATAAAAAGTCATTTAGCGCTTTTTCCGACCGGTTGCGATAAGACCGCAATGAAGTTGGATCGTAGTTACTGCTAAACTTATTGTTGAAACGAGTAGCAGCTTGATCAATGTCGATTTTGCGTAGATCGATTAACTCTTCGGGGTCAAGCGCTGAAAAAAACTTGTTTGCTGACGCCTTTACAGCTGAAGCAGTTTTGACCTTCATCAATCCTTTGTCGGATAGGTAGTCTATAAAATCTAGTAACGCTTCAAGAGAATAATCCTGTTCCATGACGTCTTCTAGAATCAAACTCACGGAGTGTCAATTAAAAATACACTAGAAATTTATAGCTCACAAAGGACCTCTCTGCGAGCTGCGTTTTGAAAGTGTTTAGCGCTACCCTAAAAAGTTCAGAGCTTCCCTTAAAGCCAACCTGTACACTATCTGTAACCTCAATTTGGAGTAGCGGCCAACTACCGCTTTCAGATCAATCCCCCTTACGCACCTCCCCCAAACCCTCCGTCAGCGCTTTCAAATGCTCGGCCATATCCACAAGTTCTTCGACGGTTTTGTTGCGATAGCCGGTCAGGATCTCGGCGGGATCAAGGCTTTGCTCTCGGACAAACAACGTGTTCGCGATCCGTCCTGACATAAAGGTCCGCAGAACACGGTTCCCGACTTTGCCATATCCGGGCCTTTAACCGCGCAGTCCCTCGGCGGTCTGGCCTTAGGTCATTGACAGGCCCCCTCTGCCTCACTCAGTGTTTTAACACATAAAAAGGGGGGACACATGCAATTCGATTACAATTGGCTGACGCCGGACAACTGGGACACCACGCTCTATTTCAACAAGGCGACGGCGATCATTACCGTAAACAACCTGTTATATCAAAAGCGGCCGGACGACCAACAAACAGATGCCAACCTCACCTTCACATGGAATGATGGGGCATTGATGAATGTAGGCCCTAGTTATGAAGTCTCGTCGGGTCAGGCCTCAAAGCTCTATTTGGCACAAGGGCAAACTGTATCCTATTTTATGGGGTTCACCCCCAATACAATTCAGGACCCAGCCGAGGGCGTGGCCCCTGTTTCTAGCTATGGCAGTTTTGGCATCTCTGTGACGGCGAACAATACAGACAACAACCCACAAGAGCTGCAATGGATCCAACGCCCCGCCAGTGTGCCGCTCTATGTGACACCCGTCTATACCATCAACATTTCGCCAGACCCCAAAAATCCAGCCTTGTTGATGACGCTGGTTGGATTTGCTGGGGCGAATTGGGCGACTGGCCCCTAAGCCTATCTTGCCGAATTTGCCCATCAATCCATGAAGGCGTTTCGGCTCTTCAAAACGCGGCGCGGCCTTTTCGGACGTGATATATGCGCTCAACTGTCCTACGGATGTCTCACGCATGTCCCAGGGGTGTCCTACGCAGATTACCCGGGCCAAAATACCCCATGCCCGCCCAAGCCGGGCATGGGATTGCTAAATCAAAAATCAGTCCTTTAGGATGAAAGTCACCTTCAAAGTCACGCGATATTCGCTGATCTTATCGTCCTCAACGACCACCTTCTGGTCCTGAACCCAAGCACCAGTGACGTTTTTCAACGTCTTGGTTGCGCGTTTGATCCCGTCCTCTACGGCGTCTTCAAAGCTCTTTTTTGATGATGAAATGATTTCCGTTACACGTGCAACTGCCATGGTATCCTCCGCAATAGGCGGGTTTAGTTTGTCGCTATGACGCTGATTTCGCAAGGAAAATAGTAAGTACGGCTATTTTTGCATCATCGTGCCTATTTTATTGACAGTTTATGAACGATTTGAGATTATGCTCCTCCACGGAAAGGAGACCAATATGTCTAAGATTGTTGAGACCAAGTTCGGAACGTTGATGGATCCGGCGCGCGTTGCAAAGGGCAGTGCCTCCAGTATCACGAAATCTGGCGCCTTCTACGTCTTCTCTATTCGTCTGGGTGAGGGAGATGTACGCGAGTACAGTTTCACAGATCGCCGCCGGGCCGAGCATATGCGCGCTGTCTTGATTGGCCATCTTGAAGCAAAGATAAAGTCTGACGCCATGCGCAACGCATCCTAAACCAGACAGGAATGTTGTTCAAAAAGTGATCAAGGCCCGCTTGCCTTGATCGCCCAAAAAAATACCTTATTAATATGGTAAAGTCATATTTGATTTTGATGATAGCCTGCGCGCTTCCTATGTCTGTGCAGGCATCAGCCGTGACCCTGATCGCGGCAAGATATGACGACAGTATCGAACTGTATTTCCAGCTTCCGTCTCAAGACCTCGAAAAGGTGTTTAAAAAAATCCCTGAAGGGCTTTTAGATCAAGAAGGTTATGTTGATCTACATAGGCTTCAAAAAGATACTGTCACACCATCCAATCTGCTGCTGAAACATATGGGAGTTTCTTCTTCTGGCGGTCCCGCGGTATTGGAAGGCATGTCCTTCATGACACATCCATCAAACACTGTCTTGCCGTTCGAAACGCCATGGGACGCTATAACAACGACAACGTTTTGTTCGGCGGATCCCAATGGCCCAAAAATGACGCTTGAACAAATGACCACATATTCAAGCGCGTATACCGATGAATTGCCACATATTGGCGCAATATCTCTAACTTTGCCAGTCACGGAACCAACCGAAATTTTTGTACGGGAGTTTGTCGATGGACGTGAAGTGTCTGTCTACACAACAGAAATGACAATCGACGGACGGATTACTTTGTTTTCTTATCAAGAAAGCACGTCTTTCGTTGGAAATTTCTTGCGAAGGTTTGGATTGCAGTAAATCAAGGCCATGGCGGAACGCACGGGGGTCTTAAATGAGCAGTCAACATATTTTCTTATCATTTCTTATGCTGGCGACAGGTGTCGGCATCCCAATTATGGCAACCATGAATGGTTCGCTCGGGCTTCGCCTGGAAAGCCCATTTGCAGCCTCTGCAGTTCTATTCGCACTGGCATTTTTATTGGCGCTAGGTTCGACTTTGGTTTTTGGCTTGCCAAAGACCGAAGGGCTTTTGGACGCCCCGAAATGGCTTATGCTTGGCGGGGTGTTCGTTGCGTTCTATGTCATTTCAATAACCACTGCAGGACCAGTAATTGGGATTGGCAATGCCGTATTTTTGGTGTTGCTGGGGCAAGTTCTTTCAACTGCGTTGATAGACCATTTCGGATGGCTTGGCGCACCGATCTCCCCAATGTCCCCTCAAAAAATGTGCGGTATTGCTTTCATGATTTTAGGGATCTATCTCGCTCGCCGTGTTTAAGTTGTGTTTGCAAAGTCATAGTTTAGTCCCATATTCGAGGAAATAGAATGAGAGGGTTTAAATGCGAGGCGCAGGCGGAACAGACGGCGGCATTGCTACATATTTTCTAGGTTTAGGGATGATTGCTGGGGGCGGATACATGTTGCTTGACAATATTGTTGTCGCGCCTCCACGATTGGCATGGGGCCGCGCGCTTTATGATTTCGGAGGGTTGCCGATCACTTCGGGGATGATCTTCATCCCGTTCCTATTCGGTATCGGACTTATTTTTTACAAAGGGCGCAGCTGGTTAGGTTGGGGACTGGCGGCGGGTTCAATCATCGCCCTAGTTTTTGGCGTTATCGCAAGAACACAGTTGATGTTTACGAGGTTGAGCGCGTTTGACCTTATAGTAATTTTTGTATTGATCGCAGGCGGACTTGGAATTTTTCTAAGATCTTTGGGAACGATCAAATTACCTTAGGCCATCGCTTTTTGACGATCTGCTGACGTGATATTGTACTTGTCGGCAAATTCTTCGCGAAGCTGAATAAGACGGGCATCATCAGGATCCAAACCCATTGTTCGAATGTTGCCCATGCGCACATGCCGTTCCCGCGAATACGCTGTTCCAAATGTCTTATCGACCAAAATTCCACCCGCATTAACATGGTAGTTTGTATCAAAATTATGGAAATGATGATGTGCATGCATCTGTGTGATGTACCGCTCTAGCCAGTTCTTGCGCCCGGCTGCGTGCGCTGTCACATGCGCCCACTCGTAGGTAATGTAAGTGGCCAATGAGGCCCCAAATACAGCAACATAAGCATAGAGCCATGATTGAGACACGCCAACCACAGCCAAAATTGCCCATTCCACGATAAAAAAGCACGCCGCTACGACAGGGACGAAGACCATGTCTGTACCACCCCAAAGATTTGGATTATTTGGAAAGTCATGATGGCCCCAATGGCTTTGATACAGCCATCTAAACCGATTATCTACTTCTTCTGGCGCATCCGCATGATACAAGAACCTGTGCATGATATACTCGATGAAATATTGCATGATCACACCAACGAACAACGCAACCAAAAGCGTCGGATGCCAAAATACAGCAACTAACACCCAAGCAGATACAACCGCCGGCACAAGTATTTTTTGCGGTGGTAAGCGCAATACATGTCCAACACGATCCCATGTTGTTTCCAAAACATAAGGTCTAGAATTGTCTTCGCGTAAAATCATCATGCGAACATATCGTCGTAAAGCATTGGGAACAAGCGGGCGATCAACATACTTCGAAAACTAAGTTGGCGCCTCCAATTAAAAGTCAGTGTTGAAAAACACAATATTTTGGTGATGATGGTCTTGAGGGAAAGAAAGGGGAGGCGCGTTGACATGAAAGCGTTCATTTTCGGCGTGGCGTTTGTATTGGCCGCAAGCCATGTGTTTGCGCAGAGCGGTGTTTCAGGTGATCCCGCGAAAGGCGAAGAGTTGTTCCTGCACTGTTCGTTCTGTCACAGCAATGTGGAAGGCGAACATAAACGTGGCCCTTCACTTCACGGCATATATGGCCGAGAAATGGGAACGGCTGAGGGTTATGAGTATTCAGAGGATCTCGCATCGCGCACATTGGCTTGGGAAACTGGACTTTTAAGTGCATGGTTGGTTCTTCCAACAGCATTGGTTCCCGAAACTAAAATGGAATTCAAAGGCCTAAACAATCGGCAAGATATTGAACATATGATCGCATATCTTGCGACCTTGAAATAGTTTCGACAAACTAGCGTCTTTATGTGAGGCAAATTAAATGAACTGGACCCTCTGGTTCAGGCTTTTTGAATAACTGTGCTGCGGAAACTCTACATTGATCTGCATTTTTGAATGCCGTTCGATGTTTCACTTCGTGCATTTGTGACGTTCCAATCCCAAAAACCCAAGTGTAGATTGCGGCCAAGCTTTTGGCCCTCAAATAATTGCGACCACCCCCTTGCAGACTCAAGAAACTGGCTATAGCAACTGCCTTCTGGTTGACGCGGGATGGAGCAGCCCGGTAGCTCGTCAGGCTCATAACCTGAAGGTCGTAGGTTCAAATCCTACTCCCGCAACCAAAATCCAAAAATCTTTCGTGCAAGGTTACGAAATAACGGCATCTGCGAAGTCTTAGAAGTTGCGGTTGGTCAGTTGGTTTTTCAACGATCTCCTTCGAAAGAAAGACACCTGATCCAAAACCCTATCATAAACAAGGCAACTCGCCCTCAAGTTCTTATCGGATTGCGCAATTTGTTAGCGGTTCTGTTTTGCAGTGCTTAGTCAGGAAAGTTCTCAACAGATTTTCCGGAAGGGAAACTGGGCCGTACGCTCTTTGTCGTGAACATTCAAAATCCCCGAGCTATACGTTGTTTTGCAACAATGGAAATTGTCTATCCTTTCGGCGTTACTTCCCAGAACTGCCAAAAAGCTAGGATTGCTAGCGAGCTGAATTCGATATTCAACGCAGCTAAATCTTGCCGTTCTTCCCTTGCAAAGGAACACTAGATCATTTTTGATGTACGCACCTCAAAAAGTTCTTGACCTAAGACAAGCACCTCAAATAGCATTTTTACAGGTCGATTCTTCGGATTGGCCATCAGGGAGGACATTATGAAAATAACTTCATCTATTTCGGCGATTGCTGTCGCCGCAACACTATCCGCTGCGCCTTTGGCTGTTCAGGCTGAAGAATTGACCCTTTGCTGGGCGGCATGGGATCCAGCCAACGCTTTGGTTGAGCTCTCCAAAGAGTTCGAAGCACAGTCAGGCCATACTATGAATTTCGAATTCATTCCGTGGCCAAACTTCGCGGACCGTATGCTAAACGAACTGAATTCTGGCGGTAAGCTTTGTGACCTGTTGATCGGTGATAGCCAATGGATCGGCGGCGGTGCAGAAAACGGCCATTACGTAAAACTGAATGACTTCTTCGACAACGAAGGCATCAGTATGGACGACTTCGCCCCTGCAACGGTTTTTGCATATTCAACCTGGCCAAAAGGAACGCCAAACTACTACGCTTTGCCTGCGATGGGAGATGCCAATGGCTGGTTCTATCGCAAAGATTGGTTCGAGCGTGACGACATAAAAGCAGCGTTTAAGGATGCAACTGGGCGAGATCTTACAGAGCCAAAAACGCAGAAGGAACTTTTGGAAATCGCACAGTTTTTCCAAGGTCGTGAAATTGACGGCAAGACCGTTTACGGCGCTTCGATTTTCACCGAGCGTGGCTCCGAAGGTATTACAATGGGCGTGACCTCGGCTTTGTACCCTTGGGGTTTCAAATACGAAAATACACCTGGCGAATATGACATGGAAGGTGCGGTAAACTCAGCTGAGGCCGTTGAGGCGCTAGAGTTCTACAAAGAGTTCTACCAAACAGCGACGCCGCCTGGCTATACGAACGCGTATATGGGTGAGTCCTTGGATGCTTTTAAATCTGGACAAGTTGCCATGGCAATGAACTGGTTTGCGTTCTTCCCAGGGCTTTATGCCGATCCGAACACGGGCGGAGATAAGATCGATTTCTTCGTTAACCCTCCACAAAATCAAGCAGGCTCTACGCTAGGTGGACAAGGTATCTCGGTTGTTGCGTATTCTGATAAAAAAGATGCAGCGCTTGAGTATATCAAATGGTTTTCAGACCCAGAGGTGCAGGCAAAATGGTGGTCCGTTGGTGGATACTCGGCGCATAATTCTGTTCTGAACGATCCTGAATTTGTCAGCAGCCAACCGTTTGCGGGTGATTTTCTAGACGCAATGGATGCAGTTCAGGATTTCTGGCAGGAACCAGCATATGCCGAACTGCTTCTTGCGATGCAGAAACGAGTGCATGACTACGTTGTTGCGGACCAGGGAACAGCGAAGGAAGCGCTAGACAGCTTGATTGAAGACTGGACAGAGGTCTTTGAAGACGAGGGTAAACTTTAGTCTCCCGTTCGCAGGGCCCGTTTGCTTAAGGCGGGCTCTGCTTGAAAATCTTGGGATGAAACCACCCAAAAATAACCGAAAAGCAGAATTGTGAATCGAATAGGGGTCTTATGTCGGATAGAGCCATAGATCGTGTTGCGCGTGCGACACCCAGGCGTTTAGCCGCTCGTGTCAAAGGGTTGTCCGATCGTGCGATCGCTTGGATTTTTGTCGCCCCAACGATATTTTTGCTTTTGGCGATCAATATCTTTCCCCTCATCTGGACTATCCAACTCAGCTTTACCAATTACAAAGCAAATCGCATCGGGCGCGAGGTTAAGAACATTGGCCTGCGAAATTATGAGCGTATTCTAACCGATAGCGACATTTGGTTGAATATGCAGGCGACTGCGCATTTCCTGTTTTGGACCATTTTCTTTCAAGTCGTTATCGGATTTGCTCTGGCATGGCTGATCAACAAGAAATTCAAAGGCAATGACCTATGGACGACCATTATTGTTCTTCCAATGATGCTGTCCCCCGCGGTAGTTGGGAATTTCTGGAAGTTTTTATACCAACCACAGATCGGCCTTTTTAACTACATAACCACTTGGTTTACGGGTGCGGATGCCTCTAGTTTCGATATGCTAGGCTCGGTGGATCTTGCGCCTTGGTCGATTGTGATTGTGGACACTTGGATGTGGACACCCTTTGTCATGCTGATCTGCTTGGCCGGTTTGCGATCTATTCCGGATTACATTTATGAAGCGGCTGCAATTGATAGGGCTTCGAAGTTTCGACAATTCTGGACGATCACTGTGCCAATGGTCCTGCCTTTTCTCATGTTGGCCGTTTTGTTTCGTGGGATTGAAAACTTTAAGATGTTCGACCTTGTCGTTCAGTTGACAGGTGGAGGGCCCGGATCAACGACCGAGTTGACCTCAATCAATCTAAAACGTGAGGCCTTTGAAAAGTGGCGCACGGGTTATGCTTCTGCCTATGCGATTATCCTCTTCGTGACCGTCTTCGGGTTGGCCTCAATCTATGTGAAGGCCCTAAACAAGGTGAAAGAAAGATGAGCAGTTTTTCAATTACCGAACCCTCCAAACGAACGAAATGGATTTCGGGCATTCTGGTGATCCTCTATGCGTTGATCACAATGGTTCCACTTGCCTGGATCATGATGACAGGCTTTAAGACGCCGCCCGACAGTATCTCTTACCCGCCAAAGGTCGTGTTTGAGCCGTCGCTTGAGGGGTATGTAAATCTATTTACGACCCGCACGCGCATCGCACCTGAGGATCTTGAGGCGCTGCCCGCGCCAGAGACCTGGTATGATGAAATTGTTCGCGGGCGCGATATGGTCATCGCGGGTCCATCCAAATTTGGCGAGCGTTTTATAAACTCAGTCATTATTGGATTTGGCTCTACCTTTTTGTCGATCGTCCTTGGAACATTGGCAGCCTATGCGTTTAGCCGTTTCAAAATTCCATTAGCCGATGATCTGTTGTTTTTCATTCTATCCACCAGGATGATGCCACCCATCGCGGTCGCGATTCCAATATTCCTCATGTATCGAAACTTAGGGCTTTCAGACACGCATCTGGGTATGATCTTGCTATATACGGCGGTGAATATCTCGCTTGCTGTTTGGCTTTTGAAAGGGTTTATCGACGAAATCCCGCGCGAATATGAAGAAGCCGCTTTGATTGACGGGTACACACGGTTTCAGGCGTTCTACAAAGTTGTGCTGCCACAAGCCGCCACAGGCATCGCATCTACCGCAATCTTTTGCCTGATATTTGCTTGGAACGAATACGCTTTCGCGGTTTTATTGACATCTGCCACAGCTCAGACGGCCCCACCTTTTATCCCGACGATAATTGGTGTGGGTGGATTAGACTGGCCGGCCGTTGCGGCGGGCGCGACCATCTTCCTGCTGCCTGTGATGATCTTCACAATCGTGTTGCGAAAACACTTGTTGCGCGGGATTACATTTGGAGCGGTACGCAAATGACCGATTTTGTAAAAGCTTTGCTGCGCTTGCGTCGGGGTCCTTGGGAAATGGTCGCCACCGTGATTATTGCGGTTGGGGTGATCATGTTGATGCAACCCTTCATTATGTGGGCCTTCACGTATTCTTTTATCGTTACCCTAGTGGGCACCGTGATGTTCATTATCGTCAGTCATTTTCCGGAGTAGCCATGGCTCAAATTGCGATTAAAAATATTCGAAAGGAGTTTGGCGAATTTGTTGCGGTGAAAGAAAGCTCTTTCACGATCGAAGATGGTGAATTCTTTATGCTTCTGGGCCCCTCTGGCTGTGGAAAGACGACAACCTTGCGGATGATCGCTGGTCTGGAGTTGCCGACATCAGGTGAGATCAGGCTTGATGGCGAAGATATTGCCCAGCTGCCGCCATCTGAACGGGACATCGCTTTCGTATTTCAGATGTTTGCTCTTTATCCGCATATGAATGTTCGCAAGAATATCAGTTATCCCTTGATCTCGCAGGGGATGGCGCGCGCGCAAGTGCGATCAAAGGTCCAAGAGGTCGCCAATATTCTTGGGATCGAAGACATTTTGGAGCGTCCAGTCGGTGGCTTATCAGGCGGTGATCGCCAACGTGTTGCGTTGGGACGCGCGATTGTGCGTGAACCCAAAGCTTTCATGATGGATGAACCTTTGGGGGCTTTGGATGCAGAATTCCGCGAGCACATGTCCGAGGAACTGCGCGCCTTGCATGACCGCATGAATGCAACAACAGTCTACGTGACCCATGACCAATTGGAAGCCATGCAAATGGGCGATAAGATCGTGGTCATGAACAATGCGGTTGTCGAGCAGTTCGGAACACCTCAAGAAATTTACGATAAGCCCGCAACGATGTTTGTCGCGGATTTTATTGGCTCCCCGTCGATGAACTTCTTAGACTTCGAGGGGAAACTAGCCAAAGGTGCGAAAACGACCGAACTTTCAGGCGTGAAGTTACCAATGCCAACATTGCGAGATGGGGCGTCAGGACAGCTAAGCTATGGCGTGCGTCCAGAACACATCTCTTTGAAAGATAGCGGTAAGTACCGCGGTGAAATATTGGCAAGCGAGTATCTGGGGACGACCCAAATTGTAACGCTTAATACGCCAAATGGTGAGATCAAAGCGCGCATCAGTTCGGATCAACCTGCAAAACGCGGCGAAACCGTTGGTTTGGACTTTCTGGCCGATAAGATCACCGTGTTTGATCGGAAAACCGGCCATGCCTTGCGCTCTCGCCTAAATGAAAAGGTTTTGTGAGATGGCTGAGGTACGTTTGAACAATGTCTCTAAGTCTTTTGGCGCAACAGAAGCCATCAAAGACATGTCATTGACGATTGAAGATGGTGCATTTGTTGTGCTGTTGGGGCCAACCGGTGCCGGAAAAACCACGACCTTGCGTTTGATTTCGGGTCTCGAGAAATCGGATCACGGAGACGTTTTCATAGATGGCAGAAATGCAAATTCAGAATCTCCCGCTGAGCGGGATGTAGCCATGGTTTTTCAGCAATACTCACTTTATCCGCATATGAAGGTCCGCGAAAACTTGGCCTTTCCATTACGTTCGCCGGTGTTGCGCACACCGGAAGACGAAATCATCCAAAAGGTCGACGAAGTCGCAAGAGTTTTACGGATTGACCACAAGCTCGACAATAAGGCGACGGAGTTATCTGGTGGGGAAATGCAGCGCGTTTCGATCGGTCGCGCATTGGTTCGCGATCCCGCGATCTACCTGATGGATGAGCCGCTAAGCTCCCTCGATGCAAAGTTGCGGGCAGATCTGCGCGTAGAATTGAAACGCATCCACTCTGAACTGAATGCGACATTCCTTTACGTCACTCATGACCAGATCGAAGCGATGACTATGGCGACTCATATTGGTGTTATGGATGAAGGATCACTGGTTCAATTTGGTACACCTCGCGACGTTTATGAAAACCCAGCCTCCGCCTATGTGGCCGCGCGGTTAGGGCTGCCTCGAATTAACTTGTTGCCGGCCGACATCTTTGGTCATTCTGGAAAGAACGGCGCAACGCAGATCGGCTTGCGACCAGAACATATTCAAGTTGGCAAGGGCACAGAGGCCCAAGTGACCCGGGTGGAGCATCTGGGGGATCAGACGCGCATGCATCTGAAACTCGCCGATCACGATTTAGTCACCTTAGCAACTCCGGACGAAGCCATCGCATCCGGGGGAACTGTAAAGATTTCTGCCGTGAACCCGCTCTATTTCGACGAGCATGGAAATCGCGTGCGTTAAGGAGGAGGAGAATATGCCACAATTCGTAAATCAAAAAGAAGATTTGGTTACCGAAGCCATCGATGGCTTGATTGCTGTATCGAATGGTAGGCTTTCTCGGCTTGATGGATATCCGCATATCAAGGTTGTTATCCGTTCCGATTGGGACAAGTCTAAAGTTGCTTTGATATCTGGCGGTGGATCCGGTCATGAACCTGCGCATGCGGGCTTCGTTGGCAGTGGTATGCTGACCGCCGCGGTTTGCGGAGATGTATTTGCCTCCCCTTCTGTCGATGCGGTTTTGGCGGCAATCTTAGCCGTCTCTGGCCCAGACGGGGCATTGTTGATCGTGAAGAATTACACAGGAGACCGACTTAATTTTGGTTTAGCAGCAGAGCGCGCACGCGCTATGGGACATAAAGTCGAAATGGTCATTGTCGATGATGACGTGGCACTTCCCGATTTGCCGCAGCCGCGCGGTGTTGCGGGCACGCTTTTTGTTCACAAAGTTGCAGGTGCCATGGCTGAGCAGGGTCATTCCTTGGCCGAAGTTCATCAAGCAGCGCTTCAGGTTGTGAAGAAGGCGATCTCTATGGGTACTAGTCTTGATACCTGTCAGGTTCCCGGTTCTCCAAAAGAAGACAGAATTCCAGAGGGCAAGGCCGAGCTTGGCTTGGGTATCCATGGCGAACCAGGTGTTGAACAAGTCAATTTTACAGGTGCGGCTGCATCCATGAAGCTTGTTTTATCCAAACTTGATGACTTTCAGGGAAAGGGTACGCCGGTGGCCTTGTTGAATAACTTGGGCTCCACCACGCCTTTGGAAATGTCGATTCTTTCTCTGGCGTTAGCGCAATCGGGCACCGCAGAATTTGTAATCGGCCCTGCACCGATGATGACTTCGCTGGATATGCACGGGTTTTCAGTTTCTATTCTTGCGGCGACAGATGAAGAGATCAAAGCCTTACAAACCCCGGTGAACTTACCCGCATGGCCTGGAATGGAAGCGATTTCTGTTATCAAAACAGAGCGTCTGCCAGATGGGCTTGAGCCAACCAAGCCGATCCCATCAGCGCATCCAAAGACAAAAAAAATCCTAGAGGATATTTCGTCTACTCTGATCGAAGCGGAAGCCAAGTTGAATGCGCTTGATGCAAAAACAGGCGATGGCGACACGGGTAGCACTTTGGCAACTGCTGCGCGTGCATTAAATGGCAAACTGTCCGACCTTCCTTTGGCCGATCATACGCAACTTTTTCCGGCTCTGGGAAATGTTATCAGCCAAACAATGGGCGGCTCGTCAGGGGTTATACTGGCGATCTTCTTTAGCGCGACAGGTGATGCTTTGGCCAAAGGAGCGAAGTTAGAAACCGCACTTGGTGAAGGCATGGATCGCGTCAGTCAAGTTGGCGGTGCACGCTTAGGTGATCGCACTATGATTGATGCTCTTGCGCCTGCATTGGAAGCGCTGAGACAGGGCATTTCCGATGCTGCTCACGCAGCGAGGCGCGGTGCGGATGCGACCTCTAAGATAACACGCGCCAAAGCAGGCCGGTCCGCATATGTGCCATCTGAGAATCTTAAAGGACATAATGATCCTGGGGCCGAAGCGGTTGCCTTGGTTTTCGAAGGCCTTGCCAGAGAATAAAGGGATTGTAACTGTTGCCAAGACACGCGGATACACTGGCATTTAAGCCAACGGTCAATGACATCGCCCGTGTAGCGGGCGTGTCTTTGGCCACTGTGGATCGTGTTTTGAATGGACGTCCTGGGGTTCGCAGTGTGACGGTTGAAAAGGTCAATCAAGCGATTGCGGAACTTGGCTATGTACGTGACACAGCTGCGGTTTCCTTGGCGCGCCGTCGTTTCTATCGGTTTTTGTGTATCCTTCCGCAAACAGATAACGAATTTGTTGCGGCCCTTGAGAAGGAAATCCTGAGTCAAGGCCAACGTTTAAACCATCAACGTACCAGCCTAACTTACGTGACCACGCCTCCATTTGATCCGACGACTTTGGTCAAAGTGCTTGATGAACTGAACGCCGAAGAAGTGGATGGCGTAGCAGTTTTCGGTCCTGAAACACCGGATGTCAGAGATGCGGTCAAACGGGCCAAAGATCGCGGGATTGCTATTGTTGCACTGGTCTCCGATATACCGGGTTCAAACCGCGATCACTTTGTTGGAATTGACAATATTGCGGCCGGTCGCACAGCAGCTCTTTTGATGGGACGCTTTGTGCGGGAGAATGGAAAAATACTAGTGATCACTGGATCGCGATTGGCGCGGGATCATTTGGAACGTCGAAGCGGATTTGATGCAGTGATGGGGTCTGATTACCCTAATCTCAATGTTGTGGCATCAATCGAAGGTCGAGATGACCCAGAGCTAATTTTATCGATGTTGCCAGATATTTTTGCTGAAAACCCAGATATTCAAGGGGTGTATTCCTCTGCTGCCGGCAACTCAGGTCTTGTTCGTTTTTTAGAAGAAACCGGCCGACAAAGGAACCAAACAGTCATTGCCCATGAACTTACTGGTACATCGCGTGAGGCGCTTTTGAAGGGGTCCATAGATGCGATTATCTCGCAGGACACCGGGCATCTGATCCGGTCTACCACCCGCGTTCTGCGCGCTATTGTAGACAAAATACCCATCGATGCGCAGCAAGAACGTATCAGACTAGATATCTATGTTCGGGAGAATATTCCTCCCGGCCCTAATCAGCTTTAGGAGGAAAGACTATGAAAACAATGAAGGGACCTGCTTTATTTTTGGCACAGTTCGCAGGAGATGAAGCACCATTTAATTCTTGGGACAACATCACGAAATGGGCTGCCGATTGCGGGTATAAGGGCGTTCAATTGCCCAGTTGGGATGCACGACTTTTTGACTTGGCAAAGGCTGCTGAAAGCAAAACCTATTGCGACGAGTTCAAAGGACAGGCCGCAGAAAACGGCGTCGAAGTGACCGAGCTGTCCACCCATTTGCAGGGCCAGCTCGTTGCTGTCCATCCTGCTTATGATGCAGCTTTTGATGGCTTTGCCGATCCGTCCGTACACGGCAATCCAAAAGCGCGCCAAGAGTGGGCCGTTGACCAAATGATGAAAGCGATTTCAGCATCTGCGAATATGGGCATCAAAAACCATGTGTCCTTTTCGGGCGCGCTGGCGTGGCCTTACGTCTATCCTTGGCCGCAGCGCCCGGCAGGTTTGGTCGAAACGGCTTTTGATGAATTGGCCCGTCGTTGGCTGCCAATTTTGAATCATGCTGACGAGAACGACGTGAACATCTGCTACGAAATTCATCCGGGCGAAGATCTGCATGATGGTGTTACATTTGAAATGTTCTTGGAGCGGGTCAACGATCACGCACGTTGTAACATGCTCTATGATCCTTCGCATTATGTGCTGCAGTGCTTAGACTATCTTGATAATATCGACATTTACAAAGACCGGATCAAGATGTTCCACGTTAAGGATGCCGAGTTTAATCCAACAGGGCGCCAAGGCGTTTACTCCGGCTATCAGCCTTGGGTTGATCGGGCAGGGCGGTTCCGGTCCTTGGGCGACGGACAAGTCGACTTTGGCGCAGTCTTTTCGAAAATGGCGGCAAACGACTTTGATGGCTGGGCAGTTGTTGAATGGGAGTGTTGTCTGAAACATCCTGAAGATGGCGCCCGTGAGGGCGCACAATTTGTGTCTGATCATATTATCCGTGTAACGGAAAAAGCTTTTGATGATTTCGCGGATGGTGGGACCGACGAGGCGGCCAATCGCAAAATGCTGGGGATCGACTAATGGATACAGGTCGCAATGAAAACTTAGATCGCCGGATCCGGCTAGGTATGGTGGGTGGCGGCAATGATGCCTTTATTGGAGGTGTGCACCGCATCGCGTCTCGTATTGATGACAAGTTTGAATTGGTCGCAGGCGCCTTGTCTAGTACGCCTGAAAAAGCGCGCGCCAGCGGTGAGGCACTTGGCTTGCCGCGTATTTACGAAGACTACAAATCGATGGCGATCCGCGAGGCGCGATTGAAAACTGGGATTGAAGCAGTATCAATCGTGACGCCTAATCACGTGCACTATAAAGCCGCTATAGAATTTCTAAAACGCGGCATTCATGTGATTTGCGACAAGCCACTGACGTCGACACTTGGCGATGCGAAAAAGCTTGTCAAAGCTGCAGCGGCCTCAGACGCATTGTTCATTCTGACCCATAATTACACCGGTTATCCGATGATCCGACAAGCCCGCGAGATGATCGCTTTTGGGAAGATTGGGAAGATCCGTGTGGTTCAAGTAGAGTATCCACAAGACTGGTTGACCGTTGAACAGGACTTCAAGCAGGCGGAGTGGCGAACGGATCCTGCGCGTTCTGGCGCAGGTGGCTCAACGGGAGATATCGGTACACATGCTTTCAATTTGGCTGGATTTGTTACGGGACTAGAAGTTGAAAGCCTTGCAGCAGACCTTCAATCCTTTGTTCCGGGCCGACCTGTAGATGATAATGCTCACGTGATGTTGCGCTTTAAGGGTGGCGCGCGCGGTATGCTATGGTCAAGCCAAGTCGCCCCTGGAAATGAAAACGCATTGCGCGTGCGGGTCTACGGCGAAAAGGGCGGTCTTGAATGGGCTCAAGAGGATCCGAATTATCTGTGGCATACGCCATTTGGTGAACCAAAACGTCTGATCACGCGTGGCGGCGCAGGATCTGGCGAAGCTGCCGCCCGGATGAGCCGCATTCCACCAGGACACCCCGAAGGTTATCTTGAAGGCTTTGCAAATATCTACGCCGAAGCGGCCGCTGCAATTTTGGCCGCAAGACGCGGCGAAAAACCTGATGCCCAAGTTTTATTTCCCACCGTTCAGGATGGTTTGAAGGGCGTGCAGTTCGTGTCGGCCTGTGTGAAATCTTCTGCACGCAATTCGGCCTGGGTTAAATTGGACCACTAAACGATGTATCTTGGACTTGATCTTGGGACGTCGGGCCTCAAAGCGCTTTTGATTGACGATGCGCAAAAGGTGGTTTCTTCTGCGACGGCGCCTTTGGCGGTCAATCGCCCTCAACCAGGCTGGTCAGAACAAAATCCCAATGATTGGATCAAAGCAGCGAAGGCTGCGATATCCCAACTCGGACAAGACCAAGATTTAAGGCGTATCCTTGGAGTTGGTTTGTCCGGTCAAATGCATGGCGCAACCCTGATGGATGCGTCAGATCAAGTGCTAAATCCTTGTCTTTTGTGGAACGACACCCGCGCGCATATTGAGGCGTCAGCTTTGGATCAGAATCCGATTTTTCGGAAACGTACCGGCAATATTGTCTTTCCGGGTTTTACGGCCCCAAAGACCATGTGGGTGCAAAATAACCTGCCCGAAATTTTTAGCAAAGTCGCAAAAGTACTTCTGCCAAAAGACTATCTTCGCCTCTGGCTTACGGGCGAATATGTATCTGATATGTCGGACGCTGCCGGCACAAGTTGGCTAGATACGAGAAGAAGAGATTGGTCTGATGCCCTTTTGGAGGCCACTGGTCTGTCTCGGGATCAGATGCCGGATTTAGTTGAGGGCTCTGATATCTCCGGCAATATGCGCACTTCGCTTGCATCAGAGCTAGGACTGTCACCAGGGACACCGGTGGCCGGCGGTGGCGGGGACAATGCGGCTTCGGCTGTTGGCGTTGGTGTGTTGAAAGAAGGGGACGCCTTTTTGTCACTGGGCACATCGGGTGTTTTGTTCGCGGCGACCGACGGATTTGCTCCGGCACCCGAAAGTGCCCTGCATAGTTTTTGCCATGCAATTCCCGGCCTATGGCACCAGATGGGTGTCATTTTGTCCGCCACGGATTCGTTGTCTTGGTACGGGCGCTTGGTTGGGGCCGATCCTAAAGACCTTACGAGAGTTCTAGGCCAGTTGCGCGCGCCGGGCCGCACCTTGTTCCTTCCCTATTTGGGTGGTGAAAGGACGCCGCATAATGATGCCAAAATTCGGGGGGCTTTGCTTGGTCTTGAACACGCAACTGATTGCGAGGCCGGTACGCGCGCCATCCTAGAGGGCGTTGGTTTTGCGCTCTATGACAGTTTGAAAGCTATGGATGCCACGGGCACAAGTTTGAAACATGTCATAGCTGTAGGTGGTGGGGCCAAGTCCCGCTATTGGATCGAGCTAATCGCGACAATTTTCGATATGCCTGTGCATATCCCAGCAGATGGAGACTTCGGAGCAGCTTTCGGGGCTGCGCGCCTTGGCATGCTTGCAGCTGGTGCTGCAAACGCCGCCGACCTAGAGCGTCCGCCGATCGCGGACACGATCGAACCAAGTACTGGGTTGACCGCGGCTTATGCCGACACCTACGCGCGTTTTTCGGAAAGCTACTCCGCAGTAAAGGATCACTCATGACAAACTACTTCAAAGGCATACCAAGCATTTCATATGAAGGCCCAGAGAGTGAGAACGAGTTTGCCTTTCGTCACTACAATCCTGACGAGGTTGTAATGGGCAAACGGATGGAAGATCATCTGCGTTTTGCCGTCGCTTGGTGGCATAGCTTTGCATGGCCTGGCGGTGATCCTTTTGGGGGCCAAACACTGGATAGGCCATGGTTTGGCGACACCATGGATTTGGCGCGCCTCAAGGCCGATGCTGCGTTCGAGCTCTTTGCTATTTTAGGCCAACCTTATTTTTGCTTCCATGACTTGGACATTCGTCCGGAAGGCGTAAGCTTTGCTGAGAGTACGCGTAATCTCGAGGAAATCGTAGATTACATTGGTGCGAAGATGCACTCCGGCGGGCCAAAACTGTTGTGGGGTACCGCCAATCTGTTCACCCATAAACGCTTCATGTCCGGTGCCGCGACAAACCCCGATCCCGATGTCTTTGCCTATTCTGCTGCAACAGTCAAAACCTGCATGGATGCGACGCTGAAATTGGGTGGTGAAAACTACGTTCTTTGGGGTGGGCGCGAAGGATACGAGACTCTGCTCAACACGGATTTGAAACGAGAGCGAGATAATGCTGGTCGATTTCTACAGATGGTGGTCGACTACAAACACAAGATTGGCTTCAAAGGCGCGATCTTAGTTGAACCAAAGCCACAAGAACCGTCGAAACATCAGTATGACTACGATGTTGCAACGGTTTTTGGCTTCTTGAAAGAGTATGGCTTGGAAAGCGAAGTTCAGATGAATATTGAACAGGGCCATGCAATCCTAGCGGGTCACTCATTCGAGCATGAATTGGCGATGGCTGCGTCGTTAGGCATCTTCGGGTCTATCGATATGAACCGAAATGATTATCAATCGGGTTGGGATACAGACCAGTTCCCAAATTCGGTGCCTGAAGTTGCATTGGCTTATTATGAGATTCTGAAGCTTGGCGGTTTTACAACGGGCGGTACAAATTTCGATGCTAAGATCAGGCGCCAATCACTTGATCCTGAAGATTTGGTTTTGGCCCATGTCGGCGGGATGGACGTTTGCGCGCGCGGACTGAAGGCAGCGGCTGCAATGCTGGATGATGGTGGGCTTGAGGCCAAACGTGCAGAGCGGTATTCTGGATGGGATACTGCGCCCAAAAACGAAAGTCTTGATGCCTATTACGAGCATGTTCTAGCCAATAATATCGTGCCAGAACCGCGTTCCGGACAGCAAGAGAGACTGGAGAATTACGTCAGCAAGTTCGTTTGAAACACTTTCAGTTTGTATTTGATTTTACCTGAAGCAGCGGCGCAGATATGTTTGGGTAAGAATTGTTCTTTTGCTGAAGTCAGACACTCATATGAAAGTAAACTCTTGCGTTGTGTACAGGGCGACCATCGGACATTCTTCCTCGAGCAACAAAAGCTGTTATAAATTGCAGTCTATTTAGGCGGTGACTGAGCGTCAGTAAATTTGTTGCGCTATGTTATCGACAAGCTAAGCCCAAAACAAAAATTGCGAACTGCGCGCTCCTTGCTAAGCGAGGCTCCAAACCCTAAGTCCCACACATGACGAAACGTTCTTTTCTTAGGCGACCACCACGGGTTGCCGTTATACCGCTAACTGGGGTGATTAGCGCCTCTCAACGCGGACTTGGTGGTGGTCTTAGTGATCAATCGCTGGCAGCGCAGATAGATCGCGCATTCACCAAAGGCAAACCCAATGCTGTTGCACTGTTGATCAATTCGCCAGGCGGGTCCCCGGCGCAATCTAGTCTAATCGGAGCGCGCATAAAGCGCTTGTCAAAAGAACATAAAGTGCCCGTCTACGCATTTTGTGAAGATGTCGCCGCTTCGGGTGGATATTGGTTAGCCTGTGCAGCAGAAGAAATCTTTGTCGATGAAAATTCAATTGTTGGCTCAATCGGAGTGATCAGTGCGTCTTTCGGCTTTCACGAGCTTCTTGAACGCAATGGTGTAGAACGTCGCATCCACACAGCAGGCGGATCAAAGTCCTTCATGGATCCTTTTAAACCTGAAAACCCAGAGGACGTCATCCGGTTAAAAGCCCTACAAGAAGACATTCACCAGACCTTCATTGCGCATGTAAAAACATCGCGCGGCGACCGATTGGTAGAAGAGGACCTGTTTACGGGGCGTGTTTGGGTTGGTCAAAAATCGGTTGAAGTTGGTTTGGCAGACGGCGTTGGTCACTTAAAGCCCGTGATGGAGGACAAGTTAAGCGCAAAGCCCAAATTCATTTTGTACGGGCAGCGCCAATCTCTTTTGCAGAAACTTGGCCTGAAGTCGGCACTTGATTTGATCAATCCGTTGGAAGAGCGTGCGGAATGGGCGCGGTACGGCTTATAGAATGGTTAAGGTCGTTACGCTTTTCCTTGTCGTCATGGCTATCTTAGCGCTCTTTGGCCGCCTAAAGATGCCGAAACTTTTAAACCGCAAAAAGACGACTGCACTTAAAGGCACTGAGAAATGCCCGAAATGTAGGGCCATCAAAATCAAGGGAACAAGTTGTGCTTGTGAAAGTAGTGGGTCCTCTTGATGGCCCTTTTGATCGTTCTGATTGGACTTGTGCTCTTGGTTCTTGGGGGCGACGCCTTGGTACGCGGTTCGGTCTCATTGTCCCTTCGAATGGGGCTCTCAGCTTTGATCGTAAGTTTAACAGTCGTTGCATTTGGAACGTCTGCGCCAGAGCTGCTGATCTCAATCCAGGCAGGACTTGATGGAGTTCCTCAGCTTGCGATCGGAAATGTTGTTGGATCTAACACAGCGAACATCCTTTTGGTTTTGGGTGTGCCAGCTTTAGCATTCGGTATTTTCACGGAAGGCACAGATACGCGTCGCGATTTTTCGCTAATGATCGGTGCGTCTCTGTTGTTCATTCTCTTATGTGCGACGATGCCCTTTGGACCAACGACGGCAATGGTTTTGTTAACCACTATGGTTGCAATACTTGGTGTCACTGTTTGGAAAGCGCAACAACCAGCAGAACGTAGCGATCCCGATGGTTTAGAAGGCTCAGATGATCCGTTATGGAAATCTATCGCATTTCTTCTGGCTGGAATCGTCGCCTTGCCCCTTGGCGCCAAACTTCTAGTTGATGGGTCAATCGTTGTTGCGACGCGCTTTGGTTTGTCAGAGGCAGTGATCGGTTTGACCATTGTTGCAATTGGAACGTCCCTTCCCGAGCTGGCCACGACCTTCATGGCTGCACTCAGAAAACAAGCTGATGTGGCAATCGGGAACGTTCTTGGATCAAACATGTTCAACCTTTTGCTAATTGGTGGTGCGGCAGCGTTTTTTGGTCCGATCGAGATTGATCCTCAATTCTTGAAACTTGATTTGTGGATCATGTTGGCAGCTTCTTTGGCTGTCATTCCGTACGTCTTTTATCGCATTCATTTCACGCGTGTCTGGGGATTTGTTTTCTGTTTTTGCTATGCGGCCTATATGTGGGCCATACTTTAGGCGAAGCGATATGACCTATAAAGCAGCATTGGTAACCGGAGCTGGCGGCCGCATTGGTCGAGAGATTGCGATACGACTAGCGCAGCAAAAAATTAGTGTAGCCGTACACTATGCAAATTCTGCTGATGGCGCCGAAGAAACCGCGGATCTTATACGTGCAGCGGGCGGAACCGCCAAAACCATTCAAGCAGACCTTCTGGATGACAAACAAACCCTGTCGCTGATTGAAAATGCGGCAAGTTCATTGGGGTGTGCGCTTGATGTACTTGTGAACAACGCATCGATCTTTGAGTATGATAATATTTTGACTGCCAGCGTAGAAAGCTGGAATAAGCATATGGCAACGAACTTGAAAGGCCCTCTCTTTCTAACACAAGCCTTCGCGGCACAGGCCTCGATTGGCCATCAAGATGAATTTGGAGAGCCCCTGGCAAAAGCGTCGGTTATAAATTTGATTGATCAGCGCGTCCGTAAGATTACGCCGGAATTCCTGACCTACTCTGTTGCCAAATCCGGACTATGGTCCTTGACACAGATGACAGCACAGGCGCTTGCACCCCATATCCGGGTAAATGGCATTGGTCCTGGACCAACAGTTCAGGGGCATCGTCAATCAGCAGAGCATTTTGAAAAGCAACGCGCATCTACGATCCTACAACGTGGATCAAGTGCTTCCGAGATCGCAGATACTGTAGAGTTTTTGTTGAAGTCACACGCTATTACTGGCCAACTTCTTTGTCTGGATGGAGGGCAACACCTAGGGTGGCAGACGCCGGATGTCCTTGGGGTTGAATAGTCAGATTGTGTTCCAGTTACCCACTGCATCCAAAAAGTGTAACAGTTTATTAAAAAATCGTGGCAAATCAACTATTTGCAAGAAAAAAAATAAAAAAAAGCAAAGAAATCAAATACTTAGTATTTGCTTAAAAAGTAGGCAAACCGAAAAAACCCCTCAAATACAAGGAAAAATTCCGTTTAAGAGAAAGTTTACCACAGGGTTATCCACAGATTTCGTGGAAAGCTTTCGCTTGTGGATGCGGGCATTTCGGTGCAGCCAAAGGGGGGAATCATGACAGACGATGAAAAACACATCCAATCCCCTAGTTTCGAAGAAGAAGGACGTCACTTGGCCTCCTCAGAAAAGCTGGGTCATGAGATCATTCAGGATTTTCTTATAACGATCGACAATTCTTCTGGTGTTTACCGTATGTTGGGTGAAAATTCCGAAGTCTTATATGTTGGTAAAGCCAAAAACCTGAAAAAACGGGTATCATCTTACGCAAAACCTACAGGGCATTCCCCTAGAATTGCACGAATGATTTCAGCAACCCGTTCAATGATGTTTTTGACGACAGAGACCGAGACCGAGGCGCTTCTGCTCGAACAAAATTTGATCAAACAGCTTAAACCGAAATATAATGTGTTATTGCGCGACGATAAGAGTTTTCCAAATATTCTTGTGACCCGCGATCATGCCTTCCCTCAGATCCGAAAGCACCGCGGTGCCAAAAACACCAAAGGCGAGTATTATGGGCCCTTCGCGTCCGCAAATGCTGTAAATCGAACGCTGAATCAATTGCAGAAGATATTCCTCCTAAGGAACTGTTCGGATTCTATGTTTTCAAGTCGCACCAGACCGTGTTTGCAGCATCAGATTGGGCGATGCTCTGCGCCATGTGTCGACCGGATCAGCGCGGAAGACTATGCAAAATCCGTAAGTAATGCGGCACAGTTTCTGCGCGGTTCTACCACCGAGATTCAGGAAGAACTTGCAACTAAAATGGCTGAGGCCAGCAAAGCGTTCGAGTTTGAACGCGCAGCCGCGTTTAGAGACCGCATTCGTGCTTTGACGCATGTTCAATCCACGCAAGGGGTCAATCCACGGACCGTGGCCGAGGCCGATGTAATGGCTCTTTACACAGATGGCGGGCAAGCCTGTGTTCAGGTTTATTTTGTTCGGGCCAATCAGAACTGGGGAAACAAAGCGTACTTTCCCAGAATTTCCGGAGAGACTGCACCAGCAGAAATTCTGCAAGCATTTGTCGGTCAGTTTTATTCAGATCGCTTACCGCCGAAACTTGTGATTTTGTCAGATGAAATTGAAGACATGGATCTCATGTCAGAGGCGCTTTCTGGTAAGTTGGGACGCAATGTTCAGCTGTCCGTTCCACAACGTGGTGAACGTTCCGAGTTGGTTTTATCGGCCAAGCGTAATGCTCAGCAGTCTCTTGTGCGCAAATTGTCAGAGAATGCCACGCAGACCAAATTGTTGGGGCAACTTGCTGATGTGTTTGAACTAGATGCACCGCCAGATAGAATTGAGGTCTATGACAACTCTCATATTCAAGGGGCATTTGCCGTTGGCGCCATGATCGTTTCTGGTCCCGAAGGGTTTCAAAAATCCAATTACCGTAAATTCAACATCAAATCAGACGCTCTCACGCCCGGTGATGATTTCGGCATGATGAAAGAAGTTCTGGAACGTCGGTTTAAGCGCCTTTTGAAAGAAGACCCGGAAAGACAGTCTGGCAACTGGCCTGACCTTGTCATTTTGGATGGTGGCGCCGGCCAAGTCTCTGCCGTAAAGGAAATCTTCGAAGAACTTGGGGTAGATGACGTTCCATTTGTTGGTGTTGCAAAAGGAATTGACCGTGATGCGGGCAAAGAAGAGTTTTACCGGTCAAGCAAACCAGGTTTTGCGCTAAATCGCCAGGATCCTGCACTTTATTTCATTCAACGACTGAGGGATGAAGCGCATCGCTTTGCAATTGGGACCCATCGTCATAAACGCAGCAAAGCAATTGGGTCAACTCCTTTGGACGATATTGCGGGCATTGGATCGTCGCGCAAACGTGCCTTGTTGGCACATTTTGGATCGGCGAAAGCTGTGTCACGCGCGGCGCTGGCCGACTTAAAATCGGTCGACGGCATATCAAGTGCTATGGCAAAGAGTATCTATGATTACTTCAACGAAACAGGTTAGCATGCGACCAATACCGAATATTTTAACCGTGTTCCGGCTGGTTTCACCTTTGTTTGTTCTTGCGGCACTCATGCTCTTGGCAAGACCCTTCGCGGACTGGGTCGGATTAAGCATTTTTGTGGTTGCAGCTTTGACGGACTTCTTAGACGGTTATCTCGCTAGATGGTTCAATTCATTCTCTCAGTTGGGACGGATCTTAGATCCAATTGCCGATAAAGTCTTGGTCCTCAGTACCGGAGCAATCTTGTTGATAGACCATGCAGCAGTCACCAATTTGATCAATCCAATGATTTTGATCCCCTTTATTTTGATCATGATCAGAGAATTTACAATTGGTGGGGTGAGAGAGGTTTTGGCCGGGAAGGTTGCTTTGCCCGTCAGTTGGGTCGCCAAGGTTAAAACAACGATGCAGCTCTTGGCAGTCATTTTGCTTTTCTTCCAACCGATCACTGGCTTTCGAGTCGGTGAGTTAACACAAGGTATGGACAATATCATTTTGCAGGGAATTGTTGCAGGTGCTGTAGAGGATGAAATTGGTTTGTTGAACGCTATTTGGCGGGCAAATGCCGTTGATGTTGCGGTGGTCATTGCCTTCTGGGTTGCCGCAATTTTGGCTTGGGTTAGCGGTCTTGGATATCTGTCCACTGCGATCCGTTCGCTCAAAAAGGCCGCAACATGAAAGTCGTTTACTTCGCTTGGGTTCGGGAACGGGTCGGTGGAAAGGAAGAACAGATCGATAGTTCGGCCAAAACGATCGCAGCGCTTCTCGACGAGTTGGAGATGCTAACCCCTGCCCACAAACTTGCTTTGTCAGATCGCGAAGTGCTGAGGTTCGCTTTAGACCAAACACTTGTTGATGAAGGTGCTGCTTTGGGCGACGCAAAAGAACTCGCCATTTTTCCACCTATGACAGGTGGTTGATGTTAGAGGTTCGGGTCACCAGTGATCAGTTCGATCCCGGCTTGGAATCCAAAGGCATGGTGAACCCTTCAACTGGCGCACTGGTCGTGTTCCAAGGTATCGTGCGCGACGACGGTGGCGATCTTTTGGCCCTAGAGCTAGAGCACTACCCAGCGATGACCAAGAAGGCGATCACGACTTTCTGTGAGACGGCTAAACAACGATGGTCTTTGACTTCGATCAAGGTAATACATCGATACGGACGTCTTGCTGCGGGCGAAACGATCATGATGGTCGCCACGGCTTCTGCCCATAGACGCGACGCGTTCGAAGCCGCAGATTTCCTGATGGATTACCTTAAGTCGCGCGCTCCATTTTGGAAAAAAGAGCATCGGACCTCAGGAACCATCTGGGTTTCAGCAAAATCTCAAGACGAAGACGATCTAAGAAGATGGGCCTAGTGACCCAACTGCTGGCGTAAATGCTCGGCTTCGCGTCTTGCTGCCCCGAGGCCTTCCATTGCGGCACTTAGTTCTGCGTTAGCCTGTGCCAACTGCGTCATTAATTCCCGCTCTCGCCCTTCATATTCCGCAACTGTATGATCCCGCGCTTCTTCGGCGACGTGCAAACGGTTGGCAAGGTCGTCGATCTCTTCCATGTTTACGGCGTGCACACGGTTCAACGAGCTATAAATATAGCGTAAGATCCACCCAACAAAAAATGCAAGGAACAGCGCAACTGATATTGCAATGACCATCTCAGTTCGATCCATCCGTACCCTCCTCTGATGCGCTTTCGGCGGCTTCCTGTTCGGCGGCTTCGGCGGCTGCAACTGCTTCGGCCTCTGCCCTTGCGATTGCTTCTCTTACCTTCGAGTTTGCTGCCTCCACATTACTTTGAAGTACAAAAACAATTCGGCGATTTGCCGCACGACCTTCTTCGGTTTCATTGTCCGCAATTGGCAATTCAGGGCCATACCCTTTGGCCAACATACGATCGATCAGGACACGTCTGTTCAGCAAACCTGAAAGCACAGTTTCTGCGCGAGATTGGCTGATTTCCAGGTTCAAATCGTCTGGGCCTTGACTGTCTGTGTGACCTTGGATCTCAAAGCGTGCATCTGGGCAATCGCGAAACTCTTCTGAGATTATACTCAGGGTGCGTTCGCTTTCTTTGGTCAAAATGACCGAACCGGGATCAAAGGCAATCTGGTTGCTTGTCATGATCCGCATAATTGCATCTTCACATGCTTGGTCGGCCTTATGCTCAGGAGCTGGCAACAACGACTCGTCGTAGACAACGTTGATTTCATAATTGCCACGCCCGCCCAAATCCGTCGCTAAGATGCGGTCAATCTCTGAGGAGGCCTCTTCATCCAAACTGCGACCAGAAATCAAAATCTTTTCTGGCTGCACAACAACGGTACCTTCTTCTAGGACCTGAAGAGCCTTTATTGCTGCGAGCGCACGAACAGGCCATTCGCCAGGTAAGTCTGGATCGGTCAAAGTATCAATTTCGACGTTTTCGCTACCAAACATCGCCGAGGCCACACTCATCACGGAGGTTCTGGAAACAGTATTGTCGATACGACCTGTGACGCGAACTTTTCCCGCAAGCGAAAGCTCTGCGATAAGCTCGGATGGTCGAATGACAGAGCTTTCGCTATTGTCTGAAAGTTTCGGTGGAAGAATAGCGTTTAGCGTAAAAAGCTCGGGCAGATCTGACTCTAACCGCCCAATGACCGTTTCGAACCGATCTGAAGTCGCTGTATCACTCGCGATCAAGGTTATATCCGCATCGGAAAAGGCAACATTGCCGCCGCCCAATTCTTGTAAAGCGTCTAAGCTTTTTTCAATCGCTTCGGCCCAATCTGTTGTTGGAACACCCAACCCGATTTCACAGCGTAGTTTGCCGTGCACGCCAAGACTGGCCACTGCAGATAGAATGCGCTGTCGCGTTTGTTCCGTATCAGAGGAACATGACAAAAGCTCAGCGCCATCTGAATTGAGTGCCAATCTAAACCTGAAAGGGGCAATAACCGGGCGCGGCGCAGATATATCAAGATAAAGATCGACATTGTCAGGTTTCGTTAGCGCAAGTCGAGATTTGACGGATTGCTGCTGTTCGACTGACTCCGTGACAGCGGTGACCGTGATTTGGTCCGCAGTGATACTGATCTTAGACCGCGGCAGCCGTTTAATATTCTCAAGGCCATAGTCTAGCGCTGCAAGCCATTGCGTATCAAAACCATGATCCGCGGTTTCTAGCATATCTGTGACCGTCATATCTTCTGTAATCGCTTCAATGCGGCGTAAAATCTGATCTCGTCCTAAGGCTTTGGGCACCAAACCAATCAATGATATTCGGTCTTCGCTGCGAAGCACCTCCAGCGTGAACCTAGGAGGTGCGATATCCTTTGGCGGAATGACCAAAGCAAGGTTCTCGACACGGTCAGGGTCGACTAGCTTTGTGATAACTTCAAGAGCGCGAAACCGCTCAACTTCTGTAGGGGCTAAGCCCGTTAAAGCAACACGCAACCCATCTGGACGTACTCGCGCCCAGTCAAAACCAGCCGCATTCAGCGCTGTACTGATTTCAGCTTCCGTTTGGTGCTCAAAGTATTTCACTGACTGGTCTGCAGCATACCATGCACCGACTCCGGCCATGATGAAACAAACACAGGCAAAGATATATGCCGGGCGAAACATTGTTCCTCACTTCTTCGCAGCGTGGCTACGTTTTTTTTTGAGGGGGTTCAACTGACGCTAAGTGTGAAGCGCAAAATTGCGGCGATTACCAGCCCAAGTATAAGGATGATCCCCCCGAACCGAGTCGAAAGAAACAATTGCCAGCAAAGTTCGGGATCGTTGATATCTAAGCGCGCCATTTGCCAATAGAGTTGATAGCCAAGCCCCCAGACGGCAATGAGGGTGACGAACATAGACAGTTCGTGCGTTTTCGCAGGAAGCGCCAAGCAAACGGCTAAAGTAAGCAACAAAACAGTCGCTACAAGAAATACAAACAATGCCAAATGGGTTCTCTGTCCGAACAAACGCGCTGTGGACTTTATACCAATTAGGGCATCATCTTCTCGATCTTGATGCGCATAAACTGTGTCGTAGAACAGCGTCCAAAATATACCACCAAGGTACAGAACAATTGCCGGCCAATCTAGGCTGCCCGACACAGCCACCCAACCCAATAACGCGCCCCAGTTGAACGCAATTCCCAAGAATGCTTGTGGCCACCAAGTGAAACGTTTTGCAAAGGGATAGATGGCAACAGGCAAAAGCGCAGCGATTCCCAAAAGGACCGCATTCGCGTTCAAGGTGAGCAGTAAAGCAAATGCAACCAAGGCCTGAATGCAAATCCAGACAAAGGCTTGCTTTGGAGTCACTTGGCCAGATGGGAGTGGTCGCGACTTCGTTCGGGCAACCTGGGCGTCTAGATGCCGGTCTGTTAGGTCGTTCCACGTACAACCTGCACCCCTCATCAAAAAAGATCCCAAGGCGCATACAACTAAAACCCATACCAGAACTTGTGGATTGCCGTCGGTCGCAACAAATGCAAGCAAAGCGCTCCAAGCGCAGGGGATAAACAACAGCCATGTTCCAATGGGTCGATCTGCGCGCGAAAGCCTTAAAAATGGTTTCGGAGATTGGAACGGCAGTCGATCCACCCAGTTGCCATCAATCGCGTCCGCGACCCGTCCATCATTTGGAACATCATTCTCTGGTTCTGTCATGCCCATATGGGTATGATTAGCGCTATGAAGAGCAGACCGAAAGTGCGGCTTTTTGTAAACGGGCCGATAGAACCGAACGGGCAGCTGATGCTGACGCCAGACCAATCACACTACCTTACTGGGGTGATGCGATTGAAAGAAGGTGCTCAAATTGCCGTTTTTGATGGCGCTGGGCCGGAGTGGTGCGCGCGTATCCATGTCGCACACCGAAAGAAGACGTCTCTAAAAATTGTTGAGCAGACAGCCCCCTTTAATCCACCTTCTGATCTGTGGTTGCTGTTTGCACCGATTAAAAAGACGCGGACTGACTTCATTGTTGAAAAAGCGACAGAGCTGGGCGTCGCTCGTATTTGTCCGGTTTTTACGGATTTTACCAATGCCGAAAGATTGCGAGTCGATCGCCTGAATGCCCATGTCATTGAAGCGGCTGAGCAATGTGGCGGCACCGCTGTGCCCGTCTTGGAAGAAGCTCAAAAACTATCATCCCTCTTGGACAAATGGCCTAATGAACGCCACCTGTTTTTTTGCGATGAGGATCGGACCGGCGAAAAAAATTTAGACCTTCCATCGGGTCCGGCAGCAGTCCTAATCGGACCAGAGGGTGGGTTCTCTGAAAGCGAACGCCAAGTGATTTGGCGTCTGCCATTTACCAAATCAATGCATCTTGGACCGCGCATTTTGCGGGCTGATACTGCGGTGGTTGCGGCCATTACACGTTGGCAATCGGAAGTGGGAGACTGGTCTAAGTGATACGTCTCGAGCTTCAGAAAGCCCTTTTCAAATCGCGCGAAATTCTAACCTATGGCTTCGCCTCTGTCGTTTTTTGTTTTCTCTCTTTTTGGCTTGGACAACTCTCATTACAAATTCTAAGTGTTGTAGCCTCACTTGCGTTTGCAACTTTGGCCTATTTAGGTTGGCGCCACTCAATTCTTGGCAATGCTGATGGTGGTCAAGGTGTTGTTGAAGTAACAGAGCGTGCAATTACGTATTTTGGACCGTATGAGGGTTGGAAGTTGTCATTGGACGCATTGGAAGTCGTCGCACTTTCTTCAGACAAAGGCATCCCGTCAGCCAATAACTATCATTGGGTTATTCAAACAATAGAAGGTATGTTTTATACGGTTCCAGCGGCCGCATCGGGCGCCCAGACGCTCGGCGAGGAACTGGCCTTCTTGCCTGGGATTGATTTGCAAAAGGCCGCGCGGGTTATACGCACGAGACAACAAGGTGTTTTCACAATTTGGCGCAGAGATGTAGGCAACGAGTTTGCACCTACAAACTCAATATCTTAGCGAGTACTTTCTGACGGAACTCTAGCTAATTTATTGAGCTCCTTGATGTTTTTCTAGATATAAAAGCCTTTTGGCTTCCTGGTTAAACGGCAGTTATGAAAGCGCTGAGCCTCAGTTTTGATCGCGTTGGTCGGCTTTCGACGAAGAAGTTTTGACTTGTTCCGCAATTTTAGGACGCGATCCCCTTCAACTCTAAGACCTTTGGCCGCGTCATGTTTTGACGTCAATTTTGCGATTTTACTATTAGGGCGCTCGTTATTGTTCGATCAAATGGAGCCGTACAGATCAAAAGGTCTGTGATATTTTCTGTTCACCCTTCGACCTTAAAATTCCCTCAATCTAAGAAATGGACGTTGATTTGAAGCAAGGCTTGACAGCGTTGATCTTAAATCTCACCTTGTGCCGAAGATCGCGAGAAGGCCTAGAAACCGATGTCCATTCCACAAAGCGGCGGCGGTCCTATTGAAAGTTTTGACCAGCTGGCGGGCTATCTAGAGGCCGGAAATAAAGCGCCTGAAGACTTTAGGATTGGTACTGAACACGAGAAATTCGGGTATTGTAAGGACACATTAAAGCCTTTGCCCTATGAAGGAGAGCGTTCTGTAAAGGCGGTTCTAGAAGGGTTGCGCGACGGCTTTGGCTGGTCGCCTTTGGAAGAAAGCGGTAATATCATCGGATTAACAAAGGGTGGGGCGAACGTATCTCTTGAACCCGGTGGGCAGCTGGAACTGTCAGGTGCGCCGCTTCAAACAATCCATGAGACTTGTGATGAGGTAAATACGCATCTGCGCGAAGTCAAAGATGTGGCCGACAGAATTGGCGTTGGGTTTATTGGCCTGGGTGCGGCGCCAGAATGGACCCATGAACAAATGACGATGATGCCAAAAGGACGTTACCGTTTGATGACGGATTATATGGGCCGTGTGGGCACTCATGGCACTCAAATGATGTATCGGACTTGTACGGTTCAGGTGAACCTCGACTTCGGGTCTGAGGCCGATATGGTCAAAAAATTTCGTGTCGCGCTGGCTTTGCAGCCGGTGGCGACCGCTTTATTTGCAAACTCGCCTTTCTTTGAAGGCCAAGTCAATGGTCACAAGAGTTGGCGCTCACGGATTTGGCGCGATCTCGATTCAGACCGCACTGGAATGCTTCCCTTTGTATTCGAAGACGGCATGGGCTTCGATCGCTATGTAGATTACGCCCTCGATGTGCCGATGTATTTTGTTTATCGAGACGGCACATATATCGACGCGCTGGGCATGTCATTTCGCGACTTTTTAAACGGAAAACTGCCCGCTCTGCCGGGCGAGGTTCCGACGCTGTCAGATTGGGCCGATCACTTGACGACGATCTTTCCTGAAGCCCGCATTAAGAAATTTATGGAGATGCGTGGCGCAGACGGTGGCCCATGGAGGCGTCTATGCGCGCTACCGGCGCTTTGGGTTGGGCTGATGTATTCTTCTGCGCTGGACGCCGCTTGGGACCTTTGCAAAGACTGGGATGCAGAAACGCGCGAGGGGTTGCGCATCGCCGCCTCGGTCGACGGTTTGCAAGCAAGAGTTGGTGAAATTTCTATGATGGATTTGGCGTCGCGTGTGGTTGCGCTTTCCGAAGCCGGCTTGCGAGAGCGCGCCAAAGAAGGCGCAGGGGGACTTTTGTCAGACGAAACGCATTTTCTAAATGCGTTGCATGAAAGCATAGAAAGCGGCTTCGCACCTGCGGACGAACTTTTGAACTTATATCATGGAGAGTGGGGCAAAGATTTCGCCCCGCTCTATCGTGAATTCAGCTACTAGCGGTAAATGTTGTCAGCCATCTTTGATGGTTGAACGTAGAAGTAGATCAGTACGATAAGGCCGATCAACGGGATTAGACCTATCAAAAGGAACCAGCCCGATTTTCCCATATCGTGTAAACGGCGGATGGAAACCGCAATATTTGGCAGCAACAAACCCAGAGATGTCGCCATGTACAAGAATGATGGTTGACCGAAGATCACGCTATCTATGACTGTTGCCGCAACATATGCGATGATCATAAACAATACAAAGTACCAGAATGCTGGACGTGTCGATGTTCCGTTGAAATCCACATAACCTTTGAAGCCTGCCTTCACGGCGTCCATAAAACCCATATTAAACCCCTTCCTTGGTAATTTTAGGCCTGCTTTCCTTACAGCGACTTCAAAAATGGTCAAAAGGTAATCTTAGGTTCCGTGCCTTCCATCACCCTTTGAATGTTGGCTTTATGTCTAAGCCACACAAAAAATGTTAACATTGCGCAAAGCATAACAGATGAGGGATCAATCAACCATGCCAGACCGGGCGATACCAAAGACGCACTGAGCGCCCCGAGAGAGCTACGGCGCGACAGTACTGCTGCCACAAGCCAAGCCGCACAAGCGTACAAACCAAGCGCAAAAGAAAGTGCGAGTAAAAGCCCCAGAAATGTAGCAACGCCTTTGCCACCCTGAAACCGCAACCAAATGGGATAAAGATGGCCGATGAATGCCGATAACCCGGCAAGTTGTGCGGCATCTTCCCCAAACAAACTTCGTGCAATGAGCAAAGCGACTACTCCTTTGCCGGCATCTAAAAGAAGTGTGAAAAGGGCCCCCAGCTTTGAGCCTGTGCGCAGGACATTCGTTGCGCCAATATTGCCAGATCCGACAGATCGCAAATCACCCAATCCAAACAGGCGCGCGATAAGAATACCAAATGGTACAGAGCCTAACAGATATCCGCCGAGCGCAACGCAAAGTGCCTGAACAAGGGAGATTTCAATCTCTGGCATATACTTGAGTTCCAGCAACCCAAGTTGCTGCCACTTTGCCTTGCAAACGTTGGCCGTCAAACGGCGTGTTTTTTGATTTTGATTTTAGGGTCGTGCGATCCAATACGAAGGGCACATCTGGATCAAATAGGACGAGATCGGCAGGTGCACCTTCTGCTAGCCGTCCCGTGGGCAATCCCAAAAGTGATGCAGGATTAAGACTTAGCGTGCGCCATAGCTGTGGTAAGGTGATCTGTTTATTATGAACCAAGCGCAGCGCAGCCGGAATAAGCGTTTCCAAACCCACTGCGCCCGAAGCGGCTTCCTCAAATGGTAGCCGTTTGCTTTCTTCATCTTGTGGTGTGTGCATGGACGAAAGGATTTCAATTTCACCATCAGCCAAAGCTTGAACAATCTTCAGACGGTCTTCTTCTGCACGCAGTGGGGGTTTGACCTTAAAAAACGTGCGATATCCGTCGATATCATTCTCATTAAGGGTTGCATGATGAAGTGACGTTCCAACCGTAATATCCAGACCTTTTGCTTTGGCCCTACGGACGGCCCTCAAGCCCATTTCAGTTGTGATCTGGTCGAAATGCAACCGTGCTCCAGTCATTTCAGCCATAGATAGAAGGCGATCCACTTCCATGCGCTCCGCCATCGGGGACACCCCTGGAAGGCCAAGTTTAGATGCAATCTTGCCCGAGTTGGCACAAGCTCCAGAAGACAAAGTCGGGTCTTGCGGATGGACCATAACCAAGGCACCCAAACCTTTGGCATAGGTCAGGCATCGATTTAACACTTTGTTGTCGCGCAAAACGGCATCCGCATCACTGAAGGCAATGGCACCAGCGTCCAACAAAAAACCAATTTCGGCCATTTTACGACCCTCGCGCGCTTTCGTAAGAGCAGCCATCGGCATTACTCGAACAGGCGCATCGGCAGTTGCGCGGCGATGTACGAATTCAAGGATTTCGGGCGTGTCGATTGCAGGCAGCGTATCTGGTCGGATGACCATGGTTGTCACGCCTCCTGCCGCAGCGGCCTGACCTGCGCTACGAAAGCTTTCTTTGTGCCGTTCGCCTGGCTCACAAATTTTGACGCCGATATCAATTATGCCCGGCGCAAGGCAAAGTCCGTTGCAATCCACGGCTTTTGAAACTGTTGTCACATCTTCGCTGACCCGCGTGATGACACCATCGTCAAATGACAAAGTGCCGATTGTATCAGTTCCAGCCTGAGGATCGATTAAACGCGCATTTGTAAGGATCGTCGTCATGCTGTCAGATCCTTTTGCCACTTGCGGATTAGGTCGTAGACATGTCGGCCATCCCTAATGTTTTCAAAACCCGCTCTCGTCTCGACCGTATCCCCACCATTGTCTTTCTGGAGGCTTTTGTGAAAAAACACGCTGTCATGGCGTCCAAATTCCAACTCAACCTCCCCAATGTGGTCTAAAGGGTAGACCTTCATCCGCCGTCCAAGAAAAGAGTTCGCAACATATGTCGCGCGATTGCTGAGGGCATATCGAAGGAATTTGTGTGCGGTCGCATAATAAAGCCATGGTCCCAAGAATAAGGTGGCTCCGACCAAGAAGAACGGCGTGCCAAACAGAAACAGCCAAATGCCTGTCCATTCGAAGGAGCCACTTTCATCTGGCACAGCACCGCCGGTCAACGCCGTGAACAAAATGAAAGAGCCTACGCCAAAAAATGGCATACCGAATACAGACAAAAGAATGCCCCCGATGCCCGGTAGGCCTAAAGGTTCTGGTGCACCCTCCCATAGAAGTTTCTCATTCGAGCCAAAGTAGTCATACCAGCTCTCGCGTCTCAAACCATAACTCCGGTTTTGGCTTTTGATTTGGACCTGCAAAGCAGATCCATTGAGGCCATGCGCACCGCGACCCCCATTTCAACTTGTTCTTGAATAACTGAGCGTGTCAGGTCGTCGGCGATTTCCCCGTCAATCTCGACCCCGCGGTTCATCGGGCCAGGGTGCATCACAATTGCATCCTCTTTGGCAAAACGCAGCTTGTCTTGGTCGAGACCCCATTGGTGAAAATACTCCCGCTCGGAAGGGATAAAAGCGCCGTCCATGCGTTCGCGTTGAAGCCGCAACATCATGACAACGTCGACGCCTTCCAGACCCTTTTCCATTGTGTCAAACACTTCGACACCAAAATCTTCAATATGTCCTGGAAGTAAAGTTTTGGGCGCAATGACGCGAACCCGGTTTTCCATTTTATTGAGTAAAAAAATGTTTGAACGGGCTACCCGACTATGTGCAATGTCCCCACAGATGGCGACGTTAAGACGGTGGATACGTCCTTTGGCGCGGCGGATCGTTAAAGCGTCGAGTAGGGCTTGTGTTGGGTGCTCATGACGTCCGTCGCCGGCATTCAAAACGGCGCAGTTCACTTTCTGCGCCAATAGATCGACAGCTCCGGAATGTGGATGGCGAACAACCAATAGATCGGGATTCATAGCGTTCAATGTCACCGCCGTATCGATCAACGTTTCACCTTTTGAAATCGATGAACCACTGACGAACATGTTCATCACATCCGCACCCAACCGCTTGCCCGCCAATTCGAAACTTGCTTGTGTTCGCGTCGAGTTTTCAAAAAACATATTGATTTGCGTTTTGCCGGCTAGGGCATTGCCATGCTTTTGTGGTCCACGGTTCAACTTCGCATATTGGTCAGCCAAATCAAGAATAGTTATAATCTCCGTGGGTTGGAGATGCTCAATTCCCAAAAGATGCTGTGCTTCGAACGTCATAAGGCTCATGTCTTGTCGATTGCCCTATATTGAGGGTGAGCGATGCAAACAAGCCATTTACCCCATGTCTGCGCCGACATAGATTTATCACATGTCTGAGATATCGCTTTCATACTTTGAATACACCCAAGCCATGGCAGCGCTTGGCTGGCAGATTGAGCTTGGTGCAGACGAAGCGATCTGTGATGTGCCGATTAACCGTTATGATAGCGACGGAGGCCCAAGTCTAAAGGCTTTGAAATTTGGGAAGGACTCAAATATCGCGCCAGCAAAGGCAATTCCTGACATCTTACCAAAGACCCAATCCGCACCAGACGTTTCCGCTTTGATGGCTTCAAAGGCAAAGACGTTGGGCGAGTTGAAGAACGCGATGGGTGTTTTTGATTTGTGCGCCTTGAAAGAGGGCGCGCGAAATTTGGTGTTTGCAGACGGGATTCCAGATGCCCCTGTCATGGTGATTGGTGAAGCGCCTGGTCGGGATGAGGATATACAAGGAAAACCCTTTGTTGGCCCTGCCGGTCAACTATTGGATAAAATGTTTGCATCTATCGGGATGTCTCGTCTGGGAGATGAGAACACCCCTTTATACATTACAAATGTCATTCCTTGGCGCCCGCCTCAGAACCGCGATCCAAATATTGAAGAGATAACCATGATGTTGCCTTTCTTGCAAAAGCATATTGAACTCGTAGCACCTAAGCTACTTGTTTTGATGGGCAACACGGCCTGTAAGGCCGTTTTGGGAGCGACAGGTATTACGAGGATGCGCGGCAATTGGGCGGAAGCCTTCGGCGTTCCAGTGATGCCGATGTTTCATCCGGCGGCACTTTTGCGCGACCCCTTGAAGAAACGCGAAGCCTGGCTGGATTTGCAGGACATTCGCAAAAGGCTGCAGGCCAATGACGATTGATCAGAAAAGGGATTTCGCGCCGGTTCGCATCGCTATCCTGACCGTTTCGGATACGCGTGTTTTAAGTGAAGATAGATCTGGCGGCGCTCTGGTCGAACGACTTGAGGAGGATGGGCATTGTTTGGCTGCGCGAGAGATTGTTAAAGACGACCGCGCCGCGATTGTGCGGCAATTGACATCATGGAGCGAAGATCCTGAGATAGACGCGATCATATCAACAGGGGGAACGGGTTTGACAGGCAGGGATGTGACAGTCGAAGCACATCGAGATGTGTACGAAAAAGAGATCGATGCATTTGCGACTTTATTCACGATGGTATCTGTCAAAAAGATCGGCACTTCTGCGATCCAGTCGCGAGCTTGCGCAGGCGTAGTAAAGGGCACATATCTTTTTGCTCTGCCGGGCAGTCCGAGCGCCTGTCGGGACGGGTGGGATGAAATCTTAAAGTACCAGCTCGATTACCGTCATCGTCCGTGCAATTTTGTTGAGATTATGCCAAGGCTCGAAGAGCATAAGAGACGGAAGTAACGTGACTGAAATTTCCGACTTCAAAGCCTTGGATGTGTTGGATTTGCGCAAAGCGAAAGCAACTGGGGTGTTCGCGCGTGACAAGCTTGGACGTCCATTGCTTCAGGTTAGGGACAATTTTGACTTTGTAAAAATGGGCGGTTGGATTGGTTTCTTTGGAGGGCATCTCGAAGAAGGAGAAAATCTTGCGGATTGTGCCGTGCGTGAATTCAAAGAAGAGACCAATATCGAAATCCAGCATTCTGAATTGATCCCGCGTGTTTCTTTGTCATCTGAAAGTAGTGACAACATGCTGCTGTTTGTTTTGGAACTAAAACGACGGATTCAACCCAGTGAACCCGTAATAGGTGAAGGGGCAGGGTTTGTGTTTCTGGATTGGACGGATTTTGATCGATATCCGATCACACCAACAGTTTTGCGTGCATTATCGGCCCTACGATAATGTGTTTATAGACAGGTGCCGAATGGAGCTAAGTCTATAGAAAATTGAGGATGGAACAGAATGGGTTTTATATCGCGTGGGCTTTGGGGACTTTTCCTTGGTTTTTTAACCATCGGCATGATTGTTCTTGCTTTGTCTGAGTTTGCGCGGGTTCGAAATGCAGAAGATGATCGCGGGCGTTCTGACCCTAGCGGTGGCGCCCGGGAAATATCTGTTTCTGTTCAAAAAGCACAAGCGACAACCGAAAGTCCTGTTTTTGTGACTTTTGGTGAGGTTCTCAGTTCGAGACAACTGCAAATACGTTCACCTGAATCGGGTCGAGTTGTAAGATTGAATGCTAATTTTAAGAACGGTGCCTTGGTTCAACAAGGAGAGGTGTTGGCGCAGATCAATCCGGCGCCATTGCGGGCATCGCGCGACTTGACTTTTTCTGAATGGCAGGACGCGCAAACCAACGTGGTGGATGCCAAAAACACGGTTGGTCTTTCAGAAGAAGAACTACGGGCAGCAGAACAGCAAATGGTGCTTCAGCAGGCTGCATTGGATCGACAGATTGAACTGCGCGATCGTGGGGTCGGGACGGATGCAGCTTTGGAAAATGCTGAGCTTTCAGCGTCGTCTGCACAACAATCTGTTTTGACAAAGCGCCAGCAACTATTTTCGGCACAAACCAGCTTGGCGCGGGCTGAAGCTGCTGTAACGCGGGCAAAGATTTCGTTTGAAGAGGCGGAAAGAAAACTGGCTGATGCTACGATCACTGCGCCATTTTCTGGTGCATTGGCAGACATTTCCATCACTGAAGGCGTGCTTGTGTCGCCAAATGAGCAAATCGGTAATCTCATTGATCCAAGCGCGCTAGAGGTAACTGTTTTGCTGACGTTAAACCGGTTCAGTGAAATTGTTTCCCGAACCGGGGATCTCTCTGATTTGGAAGTTGTGGTTCAATTGACTGATGGCGGTCCGGCATATCCGGCGATCGTTACCCGCAGTGACGCAACAGTGTCCGATGGCCTTACCGGCCGTCGTATCTATGCATCGCTTGACTCAACGGCGGCGGAGCTGATGAAATCAGGTGATTTTGTGCGTGTCACACTCACGGAACCAGCAATTGAAAACGTCTTTTGGATGCCTGCAGCGGGCTTGGGTCCAGATAGTGATGTTCTGATTGTGGATGGTCAGAACGTGCTTCGTGCGCAAGAGGTCAAGATCGTGAGCCGCTTTCGGGATCGCATCTTAGTATCCGCGCAAGGTCTAAATGGCGCTTTGGTTGTACAAGAACTGACACCGGTTCTTGGCGAAGGTGTTGTTGTGCGCCCTACGATAAATGGTCAATCGATTGAACCGGACGCAATGATCGAATTGTCAGATGATCAGCGGGTGAAATTCACAGAGTTTGTCAATGCAAATGACCGTATGTCGCAATCGGCCAAGGATCAGATCCTCAAACAAATAGAGGCCGGTAAGATGCCGCAGGACATGTTCAACCGCTTAAACGGCCAAGTGAGCCAGCAGGGCTAGCTTATGGGCAAGAGTATCCTTTCCTATTTCACGCGGCATCGTACAGTCGCCAACCTGTTCTTGGTCGTCATGCTTGTAATGGGCATGGCTAGCGCTTTTGAAATCCGATCACAGTTTTTCCCGGATGTGGTTAGTGAAGAAATTGATGTGGTTGTCTTGTGGGATGGAGCAGGCGCAGAGGACGTTGATGAGGGAATTGTTGCTGTTCTAGAGCCTGCTTTAATGGCGGTCGAAGGGGTCGTAAGCTCTCAGGCGCGCTCCCGCGAGGGGCGCACAACGATCGAAGTTGAGTTCGAACCGGATTGGGATATGACGCGTGCCGCTGATGAAGTGCAGCTCGCAATTGACAGCGTCACCGATCTGCCAGAGGCCGCAGAAGACCCAACTATTCGGAGATCAACTTGGCGCGATAGGGTCACAGATGTGGTTATTTCCGGACCAGTGGAGGTCGACCAGCTTGGGTTGATTGCGGATGAATTTGTTGTCCGCCTTTTCGCCGAAGGGATTTCCCGCACAACTATCCGAGGTGTCGCCAATCCTGAGATCGAGGTTTCAGTGTCTCAGTCAGCGCTGATAGCCAATGATGTTACGATGCGAGAGATCGCAACGGCGATTTCTGCCGAGGCGAATGTTGATCCTTTGGGTGAGGTCGCCAGTGGCGCGTCGCGCATTCGCGGTGGTTCGGCCAAACAAACAGCCCAAGAGATATCTCAAATAGCATTGCGGCCTTTGCCAGATGGCTCTCAATTGCGTGTGGGTGACGTGGCAAAGGTTCGGGAACTGAACATTGGTCGTGATCGTGCGTATTTCGTTGGTGACAATCGCGCGGTCTCTTTGCGTGTTGATCGATCTCAAAAGGGGGATGCGATTGAAATCCAGCGGGTGGTCGAACGGGTCGCTGAAGAGATGAACCGCGGGCTTCCCGAGGGTACAGAGATCAAACTGATCAGAACCCGGTCAGAAGCCATTATCAGCCGTCTAAACATTCTTTATGAAAATGGCTTAATGGGGCTTGGCCTTGTTTTGATCCTTCTGTTTTTGTTTTTGAATGCTCGGACGGCGTTCTGGGTGGCCGTTGGCATTCCGGCTGCAATGTTTGCGGCCGTCGGTTTGATGTATGTGGGTGGAATTACGATCAATCTGATCTCGCTATTTGGTTTGATCATTACGCTTGGGATTGTGGTCGATGACGCCATTGTTGTGGGAGAGCATGCAGATTTTCGTGCGCGAACTTTAGGAGAGCCTCCTGTGATAGCCTCAGAGAATGCCGCCGCACGGATGGCGATGCCTGTATTCTCTGCTACGGTGACAACAGTTATAGCCTTTTTTGGACTTATCTTAATTGGCGGCCGCTTCGGGGAGTTTATAAAAGACATCCCGTTTACAGTCATTGCAGTGCTGTTGGCATCCCTCGCTGAGTGTTTCTTGATCTTGCCGCACCATATGGCCCATGCCCTACAGGCGGCAGACGGTAAGATACGCTGGTATGATCTACCAAGTCATCACTTCAACCGTGGGTTTCGGTGGTTCCGCGAAGCAGTTTTCCGGCCGTTCATCACCTTTTGTATAAACATGCGCTATCCGTTATTTGCGGCGTCTTTTCTGGCACTCATCTTGTCCGCAAACCTGTTTTTCAGCGGCGCTGTGCCATTTCGTTTTATAAATTTCCCAGAGCAAGATTCCGTTTCAGGTAACTTTTTGATGTTGCCCGGCGCCACGCGCGAAGACACTTTTGCACAAATGAAAGAATTACAGCGCGCAGTGGATGTTGTTGCAGCGCGCTTCGAAGATGAAACCGGGATCAATCCAGTTGATTTTGTAATGACTGAGATCGGCGGTCAGACAGGGCGTGCTTTGCCGGGTGCTGATACCAAGGATGTCGATCTACAAGGGGCGATCGCCATTGAGTTGATTTCTGCAGATGATCGCCCTGATACTCCGTCGTCCGACTTTATACGTGAAGTTCAAGCCGAGTTGACCGAGTTTCCTTTGCTTGAAACTTTGTCATTTAGAACGTTCCGCTTCGGCTCGAGTGAAGACAACCTATCCATTGATCTATCCGGTGCCAGCGCAAGTCTTTTGAAACAGGTCGCAGAAGAATTGAAAGCGCGGCTCGACGCATACCCTGAAATTTCAGGTGCCGAAGATGATCTTGTCTACGATCAAGAAGAAGTTATTCTCGAACTCACTGCGCAAGGGGAGGCTTTGGGCTTTACCGTTGAGGGCCTGTCACAGGAATTGCGTGGGCGCCTTTCAGGAATTGAAGCCGCCTCTTTCCCAGTGGGCACGCGAAGCGCAGAAATCCATGTGCGGATTCCTGAAAGCGAGTTGCGAGCCGACTTTTTGCAGACAATTCAGTTACGCACTCTCAATGGCGACTACCTTCCACTTGGAGATCTGGTTACGGCGCAAAGCCAATATGGTTTTGCAACGATCAAGCGTGAAGATGGCTTGCGCATCGTCACTGTGACGGCGTCTCTGTCCGAAGACAATCCGGATCGCGCGGCCGAAGTTCAGGCAGAAATTGAAGAAAAACTGTTGCCTGAATTGGCGAATGTTTACGGAATTCAGTATCGCTTATCGGGTCAAGCCCAAGATGAACAACGTTTCCTTAGCGATGCTTTCAACGGGTTTGTCTTGTGTCTGATTGGGATATTCTTGGTTTTGGCATGGATATTCCAAAGTTGGACGAGGCCATTTGTTGTAATGGCGATTATTCCTTTCGGATTCATTGGAGCAATCATCGGGCATCATCTTTTGAATGTGCCATTGTCGATGTTTAGCATCATCGGATTGATCGGGATGACGGGTATTATTATCAATGACTCGATTGTTCTGATCACAACTATAGACGAATATGCTGAAAGACGCGGTATAAAACCGGCACTGATTGATGCGGTGTGCGACCGTTTCCGTCCTGTTCTGCTGACAACGCTAACCACCGTTTTAGGCTTGCTGCCGCTGCTCTTTGAGAAGTCTCAGCAAGCACAGTTTTTAAAGCCAACAATTATTACCCTTTCTTTTGGACTGGCTATTGGCATGTTTATTATTCTATTGATCGTACCGGCCCTTGTTATGGTTCAAAAAGATGTCGGCCGATTGTTTGTTGCAACGCGCCGTATGGTCCAATCGAAACGCAGTCCAGAGGTTGTTAAAACGGTGTCTCGGAATGTGGCCTTTGCGACGGTGGGCTATCTTATTTTGATTGCCGTGTTTTTGTCGACGGGTACGCTATTCCAAAGCTTTGGCGCGGCCTTTATGGCATTTGCAATGGGTTTGTGCGTGATTTTTGCAGCGAGTTTTGCCTTGTTGTGGCGCCTCAGACCTGTCGCCTAGCACCCTTCCAATTCGACGAGCGCAGTATCGGTCAACAAGGCAAGGTTGAGTTTGCTGCGTTCTAGAAAATTGGAAGAACCGTAATTCTGGATTACGGTTGAAAATACAGTTCCCGATCCATTAGCAGAAACTTCTGTCGGAGACACCCAATGCGAAGCACTGGGATATTCTAACACGACATGTTGCAAAGGCAGTTCTGCGGGCCAATTCAACATGGTTTCGATAACGAAGCTCTGATCCGAATAGCGAATATCGCAAGCGACCTTGTGAACGCCAATCGAATTGGCTGATCTAAAGCCCTGATTTAAAGCAGCCTTGATGTTCTTTACGCCCTGGTTGGCATCAGCTGCCAGATTTGTGTCAATCTCGAAACGTGCCGGTACGCAGACATCGCTACAGATTGCGAAATGGAAATGTGCGCTTACGTGTATGTCAGCATCCGCATTCTCGGACTTGAAAGAAATTGGGAACAGTACCTGATTTTTGTATCCCAGAACATACTTTTCGAATTGTTCTAAGCGCTCTGGTTTTGGATGAAACAAAGTGTGACCTGATAGATTTTCTCGTCTTTTGACGTTGAAGGCTGGGGGTATCCCGCCGCCCTGTGTCGAACGCCAATAAGTGATCCATCCTGGTTCAAGATCGACTAGAACTCCGGCCCAGTGTAGGCCTTGCCTGTCTCGCCAGCCTTCTAGAAACGATACAGACTTTACGCCTTCCAAAGCGAAGCTTGGAAAGGCCAAAAAAATGGCGAAAATTGTTGTGATGGCGGCTCTTAACATCCATTGGCCTTTAACGAGCTGCCGACACACATAAAAGTCACGTTTCAGAGACGGATTATGTCATACCGCTTGTCAGGGCAGGCGCTGCGTTTAAGGGTAGGCCTATGGATGACCGTTCTGAGCTTGATGGTAAATTTTTAGTTGCGATGCCGGGCATGTTGGATCCACGCTTTGAAGAAAGTGTCGTCTTCATGTGCGCACATTCTGATGACGGGGCGATGGGACTGATCGTAAACAAGCGGATCCCATTGGAGTTTTCAGAACTTCTTGAACAATTGAATATCAATCCGGACGAACAGGTCAAAGACACGCCGATTTACTTTGGCGGACCTGTTGAGCATGGACGTGGCTTCATTTTGCACTCTTCTGAATACTCTGTTGCGCAATCGACTTTGTCCGTCACGGATAAGGTTTCACTAACGGGAACGCTTGAAATTCTGGAAGACATTGCGGCCGGCCACGGCCCACAGCAGCACTTACTTGCTTTGGGATATGCCGGGTGGTCCCCAGGTCAGTTAGAAGCTGAAATTCAGTCAAACGGGTGGCTTGTCCATGACGGGGATCCTTCGATGATTTACTCTGAAACGCCTGAGGTTCTATGGGATGAGAGTTTTAAAGATCTTGGCATAGATCGCCGGTTGCTTTCTGGGGATTGGGGCCAAGCTTAACGCGGTGCCGCGGCGCGATTTAACCGATCGTTGATCGCGCGTCCCAGTCCGGCGTTGGGGATTGATGCAATGGCAATCCGCTCGGTTGAGTTTGACAAAGCGATTTCATCAGCTTGTCTTAAATATCCAAATAGATTGGCTGCGGCTTCAACCAAGTTTCCACTAGGCGAAAGGTTTAAGTCGCCGTCTATTGCGCCAAAGCCGATCATAACTTCTGCCCTAATCGGCGCCTTTGCCTCTAGCCGTACCAAGGCAGAAGGTGCGTAATGTGAAAGCAACTGACCAGGTGAACGCGGCGCCATCGAACTGTCTTTTAGAAAACTTAGCGCGCCGATGACGTCTTCTATAGACTCAAGCGTTAAGCCCCCTGGACGCAAGAGCCTTGGGGTCTCTTTGCTACAGTCGACGATTGTAGATTCTAATCCAATGCGCGTTGCTCCCCCATCCAAAACAGCATCAATTTGGTTGCTTAGATCGGTCACAACATGAGCCGCTTCAGTTGGGCTAACACGTCCTGAAAGATTGGCAGACGGAGCCGCTAGGGGAACATCAACCTGAGCCAACAGCGACAAGGCAATCGGATGATCTGGAACGCGAACTGCGATTGTATCAAGGCCTGCAGTCACAAGATTGGAAACATCAGTGCCGCGTTTTGGAAGAACAAGTGTCAAAGGGCCGGGCCAAAATGCCTGCGCTAAATCCCGAGCCTTTCGTGGCATATGCGCAATCCGCTCTACTGCTTCCAGATTGGCAAGATGTGCAATCAACGGGTTGAAGGAAGGGCGGCCTTTTGCTTGGTAAATCTTGGCCACCGCATTTCCATCCAAAGCTGACGCTCCAAGGCCATAGACTGTCTCGGTTGGGAAGGCGACAAGGCCGCCCTGCTGCAAAAGCGCAGCAGCCTTCGCGATCTCACTGGGCTTTAAGATCTTCATCTGAGCGCGGCTAAGCGATCATCGCACTTGCCGCAAGGTTTACAGTTGCGTCTTCTTGGTTTCTGGTCTTTTGAGGCTGCATGATTTCGATCCAAACTCCTTTTGTTGATCCTCCTGAAGCGGGCGAGGTCACTCAAATCGCAGATGGTGTGTTCTGGCTGCGTATTCCCCTGCCCATGGCTTTGAACCATGTGAATGTTTATGTGCTGGATGATGGGGATGGCTGGTGTGTTGTTGATACTGGGTACAACACAAACAAGACCAAAGAGATTTGGGAAACGTTGTTGAGCGGAGCTTTTAAAGGAAAACCGGTTACTAAAGTTGTTCTAACGCATCATCATCCAGATCATATCGGATTGGTCGGATGGTTTCAGGCCCGAGGCGCAAAGCTGATTACAACAAGAACGGCCTATCTTATGGGCCGCATGTTGACCCTTGATGTACAGGACCGATGGCCCGAAGAAACCGTAAATTTCTATAGATCAGCTGGGGTGCCGCAATCCATTTTAGAAGCCAAGGCCAATTCTAAACCCTTCAATTTTTCCGATATGGTTCATCCAATTGCCTTAGGCTTTCATAGGTTGGCAGAAGGAGATGAAATTGCGATCGGTGGGCGCTCTTGGCAGGTCCACACGACCGGCGGCCATGCACCTGAACATCTAACATTATGGAGTAAAGATGATCCCATTGTGATCGCAGGCGACCAGATTATTCTGGGCATCTCGCCCAATATCGGGGTTTATCCGACAGAACCAGAGGCCGATCCGGTGGAAGACTGGATCGAAAGCTGCTCGCGATTAAAGACATATGCTAATCGCGACCAGTTTGTTTTATCAGGCCATAAACTCCCATTTACAGGATTGCCAAAGCGTTTGGATCAAATGATCGAGAACCACCATTCCGCGTTAGAGAGGTTACGCATTTTTTTGACTGACCCAAAAACGGCCGCTGAGAGCTTTGATGTATTGTTCGGCCGAATGATCGGTGAACCAGAGTTCGGCCTAGCCCTGGTCGAGGCGATGGCCCATATGAACCATCTCTGGCATTTGGGAGAGGTGACCCGCGTTATGGACACAAACGGCGCCTATCGGTTTCAGATGAAGAGCTGACGGAAATAGATTCCTGACTTTTCAAACTGGAAGTCCTATGGAATACCCTGTTTTGAAAAGGAGAGGTGAAATGGCCAAGCACAAGCACGGTTCGATGAAAGTCGATGCGCAGGAAAAAACATTTGAAGGTTTCGTTTCGGTTGTAACCTGGACCGTAGGTATCTGCGTTGGGATTTTGATCTTCTTGGCGATTTTTGCCGCTTAACCTGATGCGAACACTTGTTCTTTCCCTAATTGCTGCATTTGTGCTTTCAGGGTGCTTCTACGGGACAAAGAACGTCTCGGACAGCGCAGAAACTGTGCAGGCTGCTGCATACCAACACGATGGTCCGCCGACTATTACGCTTTATACTTCGATAAATAACACATCGGGTGCCGGGGCCCATTCGGCCCTATTGGTAAATGGCCCGGAACGTATACTCTATGATCCCGCAGGGCGGTTCCGTCACCCAGATGCCCCAGAGCAAGCGGATGTTCATTTTGGCATCACAGACCGCGTCCTATCATATTTTTATGCACATCATGCGCTTCCCACGCATCACTTGCGTATCCGAACTTTGATTGTATCCCCAGAAGTGGCGAAACAAGTTTACCACCTTGCGCGTTCTGAGGGGCGTTCTGTTGATGCGGCATGTACCAACCATGTCAGCAATGTTCTGATGCAGATCGATGGATGGGACATCAGCCGCACAATCTTCCCGCGAAATTTAGACAAACAATTCGCAACAATTCCGGGCGTGACCACTAAAGAAATTCGTAAGGGCGATTCTCTAATTCCGTAGAAAAGCAAAACCCCCGGTGCAACCGGGGGTCTAAACTGATGGCAAAACGTTTAAAGTCTTATAGACCTTCGCGCTGTGCTTTTTTGCGTGCGAGCTTGCGCGCACGACGGACCGCTTCGGCCTTTTCACGGGCCTTTTTAATGGACGGTTTTTCGTAATGCTGACGAAGCTTCATTTCACGAAAGACGCCCTCGCGCTGAAGTTTCTTCTTCAAAGCGCGCAACGCTTGCTCAACGTTGTTGTCGCGAACCTGTACCTGCATGTGGTGTCACCACCTTCCTAGGTTAGAGTTAAATCAAAGCAGGAGGTGGTCGTTTAGCGGTGTCGGCTCTATATGTCCAGCAAGGAGATGTAAGATGACAGAACGTGAACAAATGAATGACATTGCCAAGGCCAAAGAAGATATTTTGGCCGCAGCACTGCCAAATGTGTTATTCGATGGTTGGACAGATGGGGTCTTACGCGAGGCGATCACTGATGCCGGAATTGACCTAGGTCTGGCCCGCGAAGCGTTTCCGCGCGGCGCAATAGATATGGCACTCTTTTACCATGCTCAAGGTGATTGCGCGCTGTTGGATGCTATTTCCAAAGCCGATATGTCAGGTATGCGATATTCCCAAAAAGTGACCTTCGCGGTAAAAACCCGACTTATGCTTGCTGATAAAGAAGCGGTGATGAGGGGGGTTACTCTATTTGCGCTGCCTCAATATCTTGCAGAAGGTGTAAAGGCGTTATGGTCAACTGTTGATACCATTTGGACGGCTCTTGAAGATACTTCAGATGATGTGAATTGGTATACAAAACGCGCAACCTTGAGTGGTGTTTACTCGTCTACGATACTGTTTTGGATCGGCGACGATAGCGAAGGCGACTATGCCACATGGGACTTTCTTGAACGCCGGATCGAAAACGTGATGCAGTTCGAAAAAGTGAAGTCTAAGGTAAGCGACACACCCGTTGGAAAGGCTTTTGAGGCTGCAACCAGCTGGATCAAAGCGCCCTCAAGTGACTATAAGTCTGATTTCCCTGGGTACCGAGGTTAATTGCTTGGAATCGGTAGAAAGACAGCATCTGTCAAAGTGCAATCATGGATCACGTCAGACCCGCATTGCCGCGGTTCAAACCCCTTTGTCATGCAGATACGAACTTCTTGGATCATTTGTCCTTTGCAGGTTATCGTGACTTGATTTGTGCCTAAATTAGGATTGGCGTCGAGGAATGCATCCTCAACAACCGATGCTGGAAGACGATAAGCTTTGTCAATCTCACGTAGAATTGCCGGCCGATTGATCGAAGCAAATGCATCGCGTGCAGCTTGATAATACTCGGACGCCGACAGGCCACTACATGTGCCATGTTTACGCCATTGATGCCAAGCCGACCCAGAACTGCCATAAATGATCGCCTCAGAGGCGGTATCGCGACGTGAAGGCGGGCCATGGCTGGTTTTGCAATTGCTTGGCCATCCTTGTTCGTATTGCGGCCACAAACCGTGTAAAACAAATCCAAATGATTTGCCTGCTGCGCATTGGGGATGATCGGTTTCTAGCAACTGGGCACAAAAGTTTGGTGACCAGCTTAAGGCAAGCACATAATAGTCAAAATCGCCCGCGCGCTCTCCGTCGGCCCAAACTGGAAAGGCAATTAGGGCAAAGAAGCCAAGTAAGAATCGCATCAGGTCTTTTCCTTCCTTTTGGAAACGATTAAGTAACTAACCGAACTTCCCTTGAAATGGTGTTCCGCCCTCCGGGCAACCGATTTCTCGGATCGATACAACTCTATGTAAAGGAAACAAGATGGCGCTTCCAATTATGGCTAAAGCCACGGCGGTTTGGCTGGTCGACAATACAATGCTCAGCTTCAAACAGATCGCGGATTTCTGCGGCCTGCATGAGTTAGAGGTCAACGGTATTGCAGATGGTGAAGTCGCTATCGGCGTCAAAGGGTTTGACCCAATTGCAAACAACCAACTGACACATGAAGAAATTAAAAACGGTGAAGAAGATCCGGCTTTTAAACTGACACTGAAACATAATCCCGCCGCAGAAGGAGAGCAGCAACGCCGAGGCCCGCGATATACGCCCTTGTCGAAGCGCCAAGATCGACCTGCAGGTATTCTGTGGTTGGTAAAGTTCCATCCGGAACTGTCTGACGCCCAAATTTCAAAGCTGATCGGGACGACGAAGCCGACGATCCAGTCTTTGCGTGATCGTACACATTGGAACATTTCCAATATTCAGCCCGTCGACCCCGTCGCGCTGGGCCTGTGTAAGCAGATCGAATTGGATGAAGCTGTGCGCAAAGCAGCACTAAAGGCTGAGAAAGAGGGCCGCGCACTAAGCAATGAAGATCGATCTAAACTGGTTTCTACAGAACAGTCTTTGTCGATGGATGTTGAGCCAAAAATTCCAGCCGCTATTTCCGGCCTAGAGAATTTTTCACTCGCAGATGATGATAAACCTGAAGATGACATTCTGACATCCGAGGATGCACTAAGCGAAGCAGAAAAAGTGTTTAAGTCCTGATCAATGAAAAGCAGTGGCGGCTGGATCGATTAATGTCCGGCCACCATCTATTGTCAAAACCTGACCCGTTATAAATTCCGAAGCGTCTGAGGCTAGAAACTGCGCAGCCTCTGCAACGCTATCTGCTTCTGCGATATAGCCAAGCGGAGTCACGGATTCCACGGATTCTCGTAAATCTTCTTCCTCACTTAGAACAGATTGCAACGAAGCTGACATCACTGACCCAATCGAAATGGCGTTCACTCTCACAAGCTTTGGAGCAAGGCTGACGGCCAAAGAGCGTGTCATTTGGTTTAAAGCCGCGCAGCTGACTGAATAGGCCAAGAGGTCGGGATGTGTGCGTTCAGAAGCAATCGAAGTCAAATTGACAATGCTGCCGGCCGGTGCGTCAACATCTGTATCTTCGTCGGCTTGGTGAATAAAACGCTTCGCAACAATCTGTGAAAGTCGCAAGTTGGCATGTACATTTTGCTTCCACATCGCGTCGAAATTGTCTTTCTTAGCGTCAAGCGGGTCAGAAGTTAAAACCTGACGAGAGGCATTTATCAGTATATCGACACGATCAAAAGCATCGAGCGTCGCTGAAAGAAGGTTGGCGAGGGTCAGTTTCTCACGCAAATCTCCGGCAAAGCACCTCGCCTCATTTCCCTTATCACTCAAAAGCGCAACTTCGCTCTTTAGCTTTTCTTCATCGATGTCAGCCAACATCACATTGGCACCAACATCGGCAAATCGCCGTGCTACGGCAAGTCCGATGCCATTTGCAGCCCCCGTGATGATTGCCGTTTTCCCATCGATTGAAAATGACATGTCTCAGTTCTCCGTTGCGAGTCGGTCATCTGCCAAGCGTAAGCTAAAGCTATGCAGGCCGCCAATCATTTACCCTTTGGTCGCTTTGCGACGATAATTTTGAATTGTGCAGAAGTCGCAACCTGTTCCCATTTTGCAAATCGTTGGTTGAGAGCGCCTTCATAGGGAAGATGTTTGTTTGCAACCATGTAAAGTGTCCCACCACGTTTCAAAGCCGCGGCCGCCGCAGTGATAAACGCAACTCCAAGTCCCGTATCTGCGATACGGGTTTCGTGAAAAGGAGGGTTCATGATTACAACATCGAAACTTCCGAGTGCCTCTTTTGTGACGTCTGCCCAATGAAAATGGGCGCGTACATCCTTTACGTTCAAACGCGAACAATCCAAGGCTTTGCCTTCTGCTTCAAACAGCGAAAGTGATGTAATTGCGGGACATTTTTTTAACACTTCGTTGGACAGCCATCCCCAGCCTGCGCCCAGATCAGCCACATCTCCCGTCAAACCGTCGGGAAGATGTGCCAACAAAAACTGTGAACCCGTGTCGACACCCTTTTCCGCAAATACACCTGGCTGCGTCATATAGCCTGGCGCAATCTCGGTGGGTTTGGCCTTTGCCAACCATTCGCGGAAAGCGTCAGGCAATTCAGATGGCTTGCGAAACCAGAATACCCGCCCATGCGCCTTTGAATAAGTTCCCAGTAAATCACAATGCCGACGCACTGATTTGTAGATCGAGTCGATCCCGTCGGTTTTTAACCCATCCACAATGCAGTAGCCGGTTTCAATCAAGCTGCTTGTTGCTTCGGCAATAAGCGCAAGACTTTCGCTCTTGGATCGGGTCACTTCTACCATCGAGAGGTTCTGGCCTTCGATATTAGAGACGATCTCAACACCCAATTTTGTCAAGCGCCGGGCATAAGGGCGGAAGCTCTGAATGACCTTTAGGCTAGCGCGCAGGCCCAAGCCCGGATCCGGTCTTGCCCGCCAAATCCCAATTTCGAGGTTCTTTGCAATGTCAGAAATTGCGCCGCTCTCCAACGGATACCAAAGGCGCTGATTGCCTGCCATTTCGTCGCGCTATTCTTTTTCCATCGTGCATTGCAGGGGATGCTGATGCTGGCGCGCAAAATCCATGACCTGCATCACTTTGGTTTCCGCGACTTCGTGGCTGAAAACCCCAACCACAGCTACGCCCTTTTGATGAACCGTCATCATCAATTGGTACGCGGATTCGGGGCCGATCCCGAAAAACCGTTCCAACACATAAACCACGAATTCCATAGGCGTATAGTCATCATTCAAAAGCAAAACCTTGTACATCGGCGGTTTCGCTGTCTTTGGTTTGGTTTTGGTTATGACATCTGTGTCGATATCTTCGTCTTGCTGATCTGCCATGTGTCTCAGGAGGCTTTTTGGTTTAGGGTCTTATCAAATCTCGATTGATTTATATAACCCGCGTCACAAGAGAAGAAAGGGGGGAATCACGCTTCATATCCTCGCGTTGAGAATCAATATCTTGTGTCTGGTTCAGGAAACGATTCTTTATTTTGATTCAGTGGCATTCGCTTGCGAAAAAATCAAAAAAAAACTTCCTAAAATCAGTACACTAGTCTAGTTCATAAACAACGAGCGCAAAAAGCGCCGGATTGAGGCAGTGGTAAACAAACAGACGTCGGAGAAACCGATGCGTATAAAGGCAGGATTGGCGGTTATCGCCATCGTTATCGGAATTTTTACAGGGCTAGGCGCTATGGCAGCGCCATACGCCGCTATGGTTATGGATGCGCGATCTGGTGAAGTCCTGCATTCGCGCAACGCTGATACCAAACTACATCCCGCTTCGCTCACAAAGATGATGACGCTGTACATGGTGTTTGAAGCCGTCGAAGCTGGAAAGCTTGACCTTGATCAAAAAGTAAAAATTTCTTCAAAAGCTGCAGCAGAGCCGCCTTCCAAGTTAGGTCTCAAGGCAGGACAAAGCATAAAGCTTAGATATCTAATCCGGGCCACCGCAGTTAAATCAGCAAATGACGCAGCAACTGCTTTGGCCGAATTGGTCAGCGGCTCCGAGGCTAATTTTACGCGGATGATGACAGATCGTGCGCGCCAATTGGGTATGACAAAAACAACGTTCAAGAACGCACATGGCTTGACTCAAGCAGGACATCTTTCGACAGCGCGCGATATGACGATTTTAGGGCGTCGCTTATTCTATGATTTTCCCGACTATTACAATCTGTTCTCTCGCAAAAGTACGGATGCAGGGGTCGCGTCTGTTTTGAATACAAACCGCCGTCTTTTGGGCAGCTACAAAGGGGCCGATGGGATAAAGACGGGCTATACACGCGCCGCAGGCTATAACTTGGTGGCCTCAGCCGAGCGGGGACAAAAGCGTGTGATTGCAACTGTCTTTGGCGGAACCAGCTCGGCCAACAGAAATGCACGTGTGGCAGAGCTTTTGGATATGGGATTTTCGCGGTCTCCGAACCGTGTTGCCGTGAAAATTGACCCAGTACCACCGGCCAACGCACCGTCGCAAAACACAACAAAGGTGGCGACTCTGGTACTCAAAGCCCCTCGGGCTGTTGTTGAGAGTTCATTCCCAAAGCGGCGTCCGCCTGAAATCATCGCGATCGCAAATGTCCAAAAGACCAAACGAAAACAAGTGGAGGCGCAAATCCTAGCTTCTACCAAGGCCGCTATAGTAGAGGCCGCACCAATCCCTGCTGTTGCAGCCAAAGCCGAACCAGTAGCTACTATAGAGATTGTAGCGCTCCCCGCAGAAAACAACGCAGGACAATCGACCGAAGATCAGATTTTGAAAGTCGTATCCAAGGCATCTTCGAAAACTGATGAATGGGGTGTGGATCTTGGCGTGTTTACATCGCGTCAAAAGGCCGAAAAGGTCTTGTTACGTACAGCGCTTGCGGATTTTGGAGCTCTCGATGGCGCTTTGCGTAAGGTGGAACAGGACACTGTTGATGGTCGGATCAAATATCGCGCGACTTTTGTGAGCATGTCAGAATCGAATGCTTCGCGCGCATGTGAACGTTTGCGCGCGCGAAATTCTGATTGTCAGCCCATCGCACCTTCTGGAAATGGCGCATAGTCTCTAAATGGCTTTGCTGGTTTTATGACCAGCTTGCACTGTCTACACGCAATGGTCCTGCGGGATATGGCCATTGAGCGGTTTTACCATCGATAGTGACCGGGAATTTGATCCGCTTTGCCACCCCCCACGCAGTTGTTTCCGGAGTATCGTCCAAGTCTTGTGGAGTTTCTTCAACCGCACTTCCCCTAAAGTTCCGTGACCCGGGTGCCATAAGAAGGGCCGCTGTGCGTGCCAGCGAAAGGCGGGCAGAAAAGATCGCTCCTGTCCTTTGTCGGATGCGCAGTGCGCGTAGTACCGCCGCGGCCATCAGATATCCCGTTGCATGATCCAAAGCTTGAACTGGAAGGGGTACCGGGCGTGTGGCATTTAATCTATGCATCCCTTCGGCGGCGATGCCGCAACTCATCTGTACCAAACTGTCGAAGCCGCGCCGTTTCGCCCAAGGACCCGTCCAGCCATAGGCGCTAAGGCTGACTTCGATCATATGCGGTGCTAAGGCCTTCAGATGCTCCGGATCATAACCCAACCCGGCCAATGCGCCTGGTCGATAGCCGTGTACGAGCACGTCGGCTTTGCGAATTAAGTCATCTAAGGAAGAACGATCCTGGGCTTTAGAAAGGTCCAAACCTGCTCTGCGCTTTCCCAATGTCACTTCAGGCTCAACCCCGGGTTCATTCCATGATGGCGGGTCAACACGAAGAACCTGCGCGCCAAACCCGGCCAAGAACCGCGTTGCTACAGGCCCTGCCAAAACGCGGGTTAAATCAAGAACTTTTAGACCTGACATCGAACAGGGTTTCGCGCCTTCCGCTTTCTTTGTCCAATGGATTAGTGGTTCAGCATTTACAGCGCGCCCTTGTGGGTGGCTAATCCATTCTTTCGCCGACAGCATCGTTGCAGCTGCACCATGCTCGGCCACAATGGCAGCTTCAAGCGTAGCTTTTTGCCATGTCTTAACCGCATCTGACACAGCCACTTTGTCTTCGGGACAGCCAAGCACATGTAAAGCAGCATTTTTGTGATGGGGTGCGTTCGTGTGCAACCTAATCCAACCATCCTTGGCTTTGTAAACACCGGCGATTGCATCCCATGCAGAAGGCAATTCCCAGCTTTCGGGTTTCAAGGTCATTCCAAACCAGAGCGACGAGAGTCGTCGATCTATGGTTACGTTTTCCGCGTTGACAAATTCGGCTAATTCTGTGGCTGCCGATTTGATCGATGCAGTTGCGAAATCTGAAACGCCAAAGCACGATCGAAGGTCGGCTTTGCCCAAATAATTGACTACGATCTTCGACGGTAAAGTCGGTCCAAAGGCCTTGTTGATTTCTTGCTCAAAGAAGGTCTGCATAAGTGCCCTAATTTCGCAGGCATACAAACTTATTGCAAATAGTAAAAGCCGAGCACTGGTTACGGCCTTTCACTTGTGTTGGCCAATCGTGGAAACCCTGACCTTCGTATATTTCCTCTTAAACTTAAAGACGGGGTCAGCTTTTTGGATCAAACCTTGAGTACCGCTGTTCTTTTGGGGATGCCTTTAAGACCGACAACAAATGACGAAGTTCTGTGCTGCACCACTTGGTCGAATGCAGCTTGAGGCTTTCGTCAAGTTAACGCAGAGTACTGGCCATAAATCTCAGGGTTAAGGGAACTGGTGCGCCTTTCAAACCGCTTGATGTATTCCCTAATCTTGGCCTGATCTTCCCGGCTTTCTTGATAAAGGCCGTACAACATTTTCATCTCTTCGCGGGGGCTGTGAAGTTTTGGTAACTTCCTTGCGAGCTCAACATTCTCTTCGAATAGTTTAAAGTAAGGTTTTACGAAGCGGTTTGGAATGAACTTATTTCTTTCCCATGGTTTCTGTTTGCCCGCAAAATGGATAACTTCCGCGCCATAGCGAAAGGCGTTAAATCCCCGCTTTTGTTGATACATCCAGTTCCATACTGGAGAGATCTCTGACCAAAGTCCCCGCATCGCAAGGTTTAGGACAGATTGATCGACATCGTAGAAGTGTTCGCCTTGCGTATTAAGAATATGTTCGATGCGCGCGTCGACCGAGAATTGATACCACTTTTCAGGATCAATTAGCATGACGCCGGAATTAAAAGAGGGCGCAGGTCCTAAACCGCTTTCTTTGAAATCTGGTAGCATCCGACTAGGATCTAACCATTGACGGTTTACGCGAACTGCGGCGATCGCGTGTTGATCCAGCAACTCGATATTAAAAACCTCTTTGAGGTTGCGCCTGAAGAAAGCAATATCGACATCAAGGTAAAGGAGTTTTTTGTAGCGCCCGCGAAAATGCGTTGGCATAGACATGCGAAGGTACGCTGCTCGCGGAATGCGCGTGATCGCTGATAACTCTCTTTCTTCGCCGATGTTTTTTATCCGCTCGACGATTACCGGTTTCGGCAAATCAATCTGTTCGCTTTCGGAAGTGCAATAGATCAGGTCAATATCCGGCAGCCGAAGTTTTTGAAGCTGCTCTATAAATACCCTAGTATGTGGAAGCCAGTTCTTGTCTGAGGAGAACACGATGGCATGTTTGTTGTCACGCATCTGAAGACCAAAAAAAAGCGGGCCATGCAGCCCGCCTTTTAACCTAGAAGCCCAAGCCTTCGTATTTTTTCTTAAACTTGGAAACGCGACCACCCTGGTCCATCAAGCGTTGATTGCCGCCGGTCCAAGCCGGATGGGCAGTTGGATCGATATCCAATGACAAGGTATCGCCTTCACTTCCATAAGTTGAGCGCGTCTCATAAGTTGAGCCATCTGTCATTTTGACCGTGATCATGTGGTACTCTGGGTGCAGATCTTTTTTCATCACTCTGCTCCTTTTTCTGCGGTATCCGCCTTTGGTTTGTAGTTTGTTACTTCTGCGATACGCGCTGACTTGCCACGACGCGAACGCAGGTAATAAAGCTTTGCGCGACGGACACGGCCGCGACGCACAACTTCGATGCTGTCGATGTTCGTGGACATCAATGGAAATACACGTTCGACGCCCTCGCCGAATGAAATCTTTCGTACAGTAAAGGACGCGCCGATGCCGTCCCCGCCTTTGCGCGCGATGCAAACGCCTTCGAAGTTTTGAACACGAGAGCGCGAACCCTCGATGATTTTATAGCCGACACGAATTGTATCGCCGGCTTTGAAGTCTGGGATGTTTTTGCCGAGGCTGGCTACTTGTTCTGCCTCGAGCTGTTCCAAGAGGTTCATTGGATCATTCCTTTTGCTCACCGTTTTTCGGCGAAGTTTGATGTTCCCTCAGAGCTCTTGGTCTTCGTCCGGGTCCGCGAGATGCGCCCGCCAGAGATCAGGTCTACGTTTCTTTGTCAGCTCTTCAGACTGGGCTTGCCGCCATTTGGCGATTTTACCATGATGTCCGGACAGAAGAACCTCCGGTATCTGATAGCCCTGCCAGTCTTTTGGCTTTGTATATTGGGGATGTTCAAGCAGGCCGTTGGAATGAGATTCGTCCAAAACCGACTCGGAATTTCCCAGAACCCCGCCTCTAAGACGAATTGTTGCATCAATCAAGACCTGAGCGGCCAGCTCGCCGCCGGTAAGGACATAATCTCCAATGGAAATTTCCTGTACGTTGTAACGGTCTAGAACACGTTGATCGATTCCCTCAAAGCGTCCACAAAGCAGTGTCATTCCCTGAGCTTGGCTGAATTCTTTCGCCATGGCCTGTGTCATTTGGTTGCCGCGAGGCGAAAGATACACAACGGGCCAAGCATATGGGTCCTTAGGGGTTCCACGTTGTGCTTCTTCTAAGGCTGGTCCAACCACATCTGGTCGCAATACCATACCAGCACCTCCTCCTGCGGGCGTATCGTCCACGTTCTTGTGTTTGGTCAGGCCGAAATCCCGTAAATCAATTGTTTCTAAGGACCAAAGCCCGTCTTTAAGGGCTTGCCCAGTTAGTGAAAGGTTTAAGGCGCCCGGAAATGCTTCTGGAAACAAAGTGACAATCTTTGCTTTCCAAGCGCCCGCGATGTCTGGGCTGTTTGTCATAAGTTCTCGCGGCTTGAGCGAGGGTCGAATGGTCAATCGACCATGGGACTTTGACGGTTCAGTCATGCGATAACAGCTTTTCTTTTCGTTTGCGGGCCCTGCCCTTGTAAAAGCTATATCGGTTAATTTGGATCAATTCTTCAATTCTGTTTTCGGGAATTCCGATATGCTTACGTTCGGCGCCTTGCAGCGTCGCTCTAACCGATTGCGGAATGTCGAGCAGATCAAGAACGATCTGTGCATGTCCGAAGGGCTTTGATGCAACATCTTCCAAACGGGACTTTAAGACTTGGATATCTGGAAATGCGGCAATCAACTTGTCTGCCTCTCCATGGACACCCTGAAAATGTTTCATCTCATTCTTGAAGCGTGAAAATGATCCTGTACGCAAATTGACCTTCACAAGATGCCGATAGACGCTCCACAACCAACTTTCGTGATTTCGTACAGTGAGCAAGACGATGATCGTCACGTTCGAACCATAAAGCCTTTGAATCTCATCAAGGCAAATCGTTAGCAATCGGCGCGAGGTTCGCGAGTAGGATGTAATCGGCCGACCGAGAATTGTTTTATTGCCTGGGATCATTCCAAGCAGAATTTCTCGTGATAGGACCAAGTGCTTGCTCGGGTCCACTTGCGCCAAAGCCTTTCGAAATGCACGGCGATAAGCGCTGTCTAAGATCGATAAATTGAATTTGGAAACCGGGCGCATGACTTTGGTGATGTCCGGAAAATCACCCCAAGATAGAACATTCGTATAGTCGTGAAGGCTTTCTTTATTTGTGTCGAGAAAGTGCTGAAGGGAGGATGTCCCTGACTTGTGAAATCCTGGATGGAGCACCACGATCGGGCTACTCATCAGAGAAAATCCCGAAAGGAGGATCGACGATCACGCGGCCCGATGCCAGATCAACGGTTGGTACAGCCGATTTGGTGAATGGCAAGAGAGCGGGTTGTTTAAGGCCTGGAGTCGAGATTTCTAGAATGTCGCCGGCCCCATGATCCAAAACAGCTTTGATCTTTCCAAGCTTTACACCGCCGGTATCTAAAACCTGCAAACCGATCAGATCGGAATGGTAAAACTCGTCATCAGGCAGGTTTGGTAGTTCGTTTCTGGGAACGTGCAGGGCGATCCCACGCAATGCATCCGCCTGATCTTTGAAGCGCACGCCTTTCACGCGCGCTGCAAATCCGTTCTTCACAGGCCGAGTAATTGTAATTTCGAACACTTTGGTTCCGTCCTCAGAGAACAGAGTCCCATAGGTTCCTATATCCTGTGGCTTTGCGCAAAAGGACTTAAGGCGCACTTCACCTTGGGTTCCGAAGGCGCCAGTGATGGCGCCCACGATGATTAACTTGTCTGCATCCATAACAGACCTTTAGCGGGTTTTGATCGCGATTAAGAGGCTTCTTCTTCTGAAGCCACGTCTTCTTTTGGGGCCTCTTCTGCCGCAGTTTCTTCTTCTGCTGAAGCGTCTTCCTCCACGGGTGCCGCCTTTGCTTCTTCTGCGGCTTCTACTGCTTCACGTTCTTTTTCGGCTTTTTCTTCGGCGCGTTCTTGCGCTTTTTTACCTGGTTCCGCTTTCTGTGGATTGTTCCGTTCTTTCTTTTCAGCCGCCCCGGCCGCTTCTAGCATTCGGGAAACCCGATCTGTTGGTATAGCACCTTGGGATAACCAGTGCTGAACACGCTCCATATTCATTTGAACACGCTCTTCGGAATCCTTCGGTAAAAGGGGATTATATGTGCCTAATTTCTCAATGTAACGGCCATCGCGTGGCATTCGGCTATCGGCCGCAACGATGCGATAGAAAGGGCGTTTTTTGGACCCGCCACGGGCAAGTCTGATTTTCATAGCCATTGGTTTCGTCTCCTACAGATTAGCTATTCTGATGTTGTTTGTGATGATTGATGACTTCACTGATGATGAAGTTCAGGAACTTCGTCGCGAATTCAGGGTCGAGATCGGCGTCGAGCGCCATCTTCTGGAGCCGCTCAATCTGCCGCGCTTCGCGCAACGGATCGGACGGAGGCAGGTCATAGGCGGCTTTTAACTTGCCCACCGCTTGGGTGTGCTTAAATCGCTCAGCCAGAGTGTAAACGAGGATCGCGTCCAGTCGATCAATGCTGCTGCGATGGTCACGCAAAATTTCTTGGGCGAGATCAGTGTCGGCGGTCATGACAGGTTCTCCGGCTTGGGGTGGCGGTAGACAAGGTCGTCGGGATCAACGCGTTTTGCATCAGGATCACGGACCGCACCAAGGCGCTCAGCGAGGCGGTACGAACGCTCATTAGCGGGATCAATGTAAGAGACCATCTCTGTCCAACCGAGATCCTGCCAAGCATAAGAAATGGCTGCCTGCGCCGCTTCAAAAGCAAAACCCTTGCCTTCAGCACCTTCGAACATGAGCCAACCAATCTCAGTTTCTGGCCAATCGGCGGGATACCACGGACCGACCATGCCGAGCGTAGTGTCATCGCCTTTTGCTGTCACAGTGAACATGCCAAAACCGTGGATGTCCCAGTGGCCAAATTCGGTTGCAAACATGCGCCATGCTTTCCCGAGGTCCGGCAGCTCGTCACGAATATACTGTGATCTTTCTGACATAGTGAACGCACGAAAGGGCTCCCAATCCGCAGGGATCGGTTTGCGCAAAACCAGACTTTCCGTTTCGAGCCGTTCAATCGCCATTAAGACAGCTCCTCTGGCGATGGGTGACGGTAGACTGGCATCACGCCATACTCGGCGTGCTCATAGTTCTTTTCAAATTTTGCGCCCATCCGCTTTGCGAGTACTTTGGAGCGGGCGTTTTCATCGGCGATCAAACTGATTGCGGTTTCCCAGCCCAAGACCTCATAGGCATAGCGGCGTGCTTCCATTGCAGCCTCAAACGCGATGCCTTTGCCCTCTGCATTTTCAAAGACAGACCAGGCGATTTCGGGTTCTGGCCAATCTTCCGGGAAGAAGTTTCCAACAACGCCCATTGGTTCGTCTGTTGTGCGATCTGCAACCATCCAGCGGCCGTAACTGCGGAGCTCCCAGTGACCCAGGATTGCACCTAATTGATCGAAAGCTTGTGCACGTGTGAATGGCCCACCCAAAATACGCGCGCGCTCGGAACCGCGAAACGCAGCATAGGCCTCGAAATCGGACCAGCGTGGCGCGCGGAGCGTTAAACGCTCGGTATGTAGGGTGGGGATATCGATCATTTCTTTTTGCCAAACCCTGACAGGCCCAGAGGCAATTGAAGCCCGCCACCCAGCCCGGGCAGTCCACCGCCAGCTGATCCGAGTTGCTTCGCTGCCGCTTCCAATTGTTTGGGGTCCATTTCGGGCATGCCTTTCGGCATCTCGGGCATCGCGCCGGGGCCTTTGCCCATCATGGCACCCATGGCCTGTTTCAGCATGCCGCCCTTGCCCAGCTTCTTCATCATATCGCCCATTTGGCGTTGCTGTTTCAAAAGCTGGTTAAGTTGTGAGACCTCAAGTCCCGCACCAGCGGCCACACGCTTTTTACGGCTTGCTTGCATAAGGGCTGGGTTCGCGCGTTCCTGTTTTGTCATGGAGTTGATCAATGCGATTTGGCGCGCCAGCATTTTGTCGTCGAGCCCAGCACCTTCCATTTGTTTGGCCATTTTACCCATGCCCGGCATCATACCCATGATGCCCTGCATGCCGCCCATTTTGATCATCTGTTCCAGTTGCGCCTTCAGATCGTTCATATTGAACTGACCTTTTTTCAGGCGGCGCATCATGCGCTCGGCTTGTTCGGCCTCAAAGGTTTCTTGCGCTTTTTCTACTAGGGCAACGATATCGCCCATACCCAAAATGCGGCCTGCAATACGGGACGGGTCGAACTCTTCGAGAGCGTCCATTTTCTCGCCGACACCAATGAATTTGATCGGCGTGCCTGTGACGGCTTTCATGGACAAGGCGGCACCGCCGCGTCCGTCGCCATCCATCCGGGTCATAACCACCCCGGTGATGCCCACACGGTTATCAAACTCTTCTGCGACGTCCACGGCGATCTGACCTGTTAAGCCGTCAACAACCAATAGCGTTTCGCGAGGTTTGACAGCCTTCCGGACGTCTTCAACCTCTGTCATTAAGGTGTCGTCAATTTGCAAACGACCCGCGGTATCCAGCAACACCACATCGTAACCACCAAGCGTGGCCTGCTGCTGCGCACGCTTTGCAATGTCGATGGGCTTCTGTCCGACAACAATTGGCAAAGTGTCCACGCCAACCTGTTGTCCCAGAACCGCCAATTGATCCATGGCCGCTGGTCGGTAGATGTCGAGCGAAGCCATTAAGACTTTCTTGCCGTTTCGCTCGGTCAAGCGCTTGGCCAGTTTGCCCGTCGTCGTCGTTTTACCCGAACCTTGCAAGCCAACCATCAAAATAGGGGCAGGCGGATTGTCGATCTTTAGCTGGCCTTCTTTGCCATCTTCTCCGGCAAGGAAATGATGCAGTTCATCATGAACGATTTTGACGACTTGCTGACCAGGTGTAATCGATTTGGTGACCGCAGCCCCGGTCGCTTTCTTCTGAACCGCTTTTACGAAGTTGCGCGCAACTGGAAGAGAGACATCGGCCTCAAGCAAAGCCGTTCGTACTTCGCGCAAGGCCGCAACAACGTCCTCTTCTGACAGTGCGCCGCGTTTCGTTAGGCCATCAAATACACCGGAAAGGCGTTCGGACAGATTTTCAAACATATGTTCCGGCTCCTTTCCGACCCGTTAAATACTTCAACTAGCTGTCCGAAACCAAAGCGGAAAGGCCCCCGTGGGCGCAACGCGCTGACGGAGGGCGATCCGGGCCATGGCCTTCGGACCGGAAGTTCAAAACTCCCGAGATTTGATGGGCGGATAGGTTGGAAAAAAAGGATAGTCAAGTGGCCCTGCATTCAGGACCACTTGCGCGTGATCTATGCGGCCAGCTGTTCGATTGCTTTCGACGCGCTTTTCATCGCTTCGTCTTGATCTTGCATCAGAGCATCTGCACCCACGAAAGTGACATCATGAATGCCAATGAACCCCAGTACATGTTTGATATACGGGGTCGCATAATCAATTTCTGACCCGATTTTTGTCCCGCCAGATGCAACAACGATGATCGCACGTTTGCCTTCAAGCAGGCCAATTGGACCGTTTTCAGTGTATTGGAACGTTACACCTGCGCGACAGATTTGATCGATCCAAAGCTTCAAGACACCAGGAATGCCGAAATTGTAAATTGGCGCACCAATGATGATGGTATCGGCGGCCTGCACTTCAGAGATCAGAGCGTCGGAAAACTTAAGAGTGTCTTGCTGATCTTCTGTCCGTTTCTCTGCAGGTGTGAAATTGGCACCCAGCCAACTTGCCGTAAGCGGCGTCAGCTCGGTGTCCAGATCGCGTTGGTTTAATGATTTGATATCATTGTTTTTTTCTAGCTTATCAAGAATTTGATCGACAAGCTGACGAGTCACGGATCCCTCAGTACGAGCGGAGCTGTTCAAGACAAGAATGGAAGAAGTCATTTTAAAAATCCTATCAGTTTCGTTGCCAGTTAGATGAGCGTGTTCTTGCCTTGGGATAAACAATAATTGCTTCAATTTACCGTTCTCGAACCGGCAACAATCGCCGAACCTTGTGATCGAAAGCTTTGATTGATAGGGCCGCGGCATGCGTCGCCTCACTTTTGCAATTTTAAGTCTCTTTGTCTTTGTATCCCCTCTGCTGGCCCAGGGCGGGCTTTCCCGGGGGGTGGGCGCAGACCAATTGAGCGTGGGGTTTTCTGATGCCCCGGACATGTTACGTTATCGGATAACGTCGCGCAGTCTTCCGGCACCGATGCAGGTTGTGTTCAAAATTAAATCCAGATCAAACGGGATCGAAATGCGCGGCCAAGGCGTCTTTGAGATGGACCCACCTGAGTCAGAACAACTTTTTCAGATCCTGTCAGCTTCTATGGGGGAACGGGTGCGTCTGGTCGATGGGCGGGTGATTTTTGCGCTATCAAGCTTGCTGGACAAGGACCGCCGTGCAATTGAAACCGCTATGTTTGGGATTTCCAAATGGTTCCAACCAAATGATTGCTTTGCCATTCTGGGGGATTGCGCGTCGTTTCAAGAAACCGCGCAAAGTGCGGGACGCAGCATAACGGTCCGCACGTCCGAGGCAAATGGCGTTTGGCGCGCCCGCGCTGTCATAAATGAAACCGAGGGAGAGCTGGCTTATACTTCTTCATATTCGGTGGATGCAGCAGGCTTTCTGATTGATGAAAACCGGACAGAATTTTTTGATGGTTTGAAAGTGCGCACAACCGTTCGGCGCTTGGAAGCGGACCCCAGTTGACGGAACTTTCATAGTCTTGAAAAGGCTAAAAACAACTGTGAGATTTCCGTGGGATATCCGTGAGACATGCGTGGGACGTCCGTAGGGCGGTTTTGGCGGGCATTTCGGGTTTTTGCGCAAAAGTCAGACCGTCGGCAGGGGAGAGCAGGGATACGGGTGGTAGTGAAATGCCTTTGCCGCAAGAGGGGCTCGCGGCGGCGCATTTAGCGGATTGACAGCCTTTGCCTTTGCAGAACCCAGTGTAAGCAAAGGTTCCATTTGAGTCCCCTTTTCCACCGGATCACTTTCCCGACACACCCAAAGTTCAGGGTCATAGTAGCGGGCATTGATGTATTCCAGCTCTGCTCCGGCGGTACTGAAAGTTCAGAACGCTCAGGCTGAGATATCAGCTCTTATCTATAATAAGGTCAAAGTGCATTTGCGCGCGCGCATGATCAAATTGTCCACCACCAGTCAAAACGAGGCTGCGCTATTTTTGAATGCGGTTCCAAGCATCCAGTGCGGCCACTTTGTAAGCCTCTGCCAGTGTTGGATAGTTGAACGTGTTCTCAACGAAATAGTCGAGCGTGCCGTGCAGGTTGATGACCGCCTGGCCGATATGGATCAGCTCGGTTGCGCCTTCGCCGACGATATGACAGCCCAACAAACGACGGGTCTTTAGTGAAAAGATCATTTTCAACATTCCCGTATCTAGCCCCATAATATGGCCACGAGAGGTTTCCCGGAAGCGGGCGACGCCGCATTCATACCCGATATCGCGTTCGCGCACTTCTTCTTCCGTCATGCCAACGGTTGAAATCTCGGGCACCGAGTAAATCCCGTAAGGAAAAAATTCGGGCGGTTTATGCGCAGCCCGACCAAGTGCGTGACAGACTGCAATCCGCCCTTGCTCCATCGAAGTGGACGCAAGACTGGGAAAGCCGATGATGTCCCCTGCCGCATAAATATGCGGGATGCTGGTTTGGAAGGTGTCGGGGTTGACTTTGATGCGCCCGCGATGATCCACATCCAGCCCGCATTGGTCCAAGCCCAAATCCTTTGTGGCCCCCATGCGGCCCGCAGCAAACAAGACGATATCCGCGCGGATCGTGCGCCCATCTTGCATATCGATTTGGCAACCGCCCTTTTTCCCGACTGAGATCTTATCGACCTTCCGACCAAAGCGCAGCATCATGCCTCGGTCGCGCAGCTGATGGGTGAAATCCTCGATCAGCTCTCGATCAATGAAGTCTAGCATGCTTTCGCGCGGTTCAACCAGAGTGACATGAACATCTAAAGCACTGAAGATCGTGGCATATTCTACGCCGATGACGCCTGCGCCAATGACGCAAATGCTTTTGGGAAGCTTTTCCAGCTCAAGGATTTCGTCGCTGTCAAAGACCGACTTCCCGTCGAAGGGAATGGTGTCGGGGCGAAAGGGCATCGTACCGACGGCCAGCAAAAAACGTTTCGCTTCAAAGGTGAAATGCTCGCCTTCTTCGCCGTCCACCTCGATCGTGTTCTTGTCGGTGAAGCGCGCGGTGCCGCGCAGCGTCGTGACCTGGTTGCGGGCAAATTGATGCTCCAACACGTCGACCTCATGGTCCAACGTCATATCCAGACGCGCCCGCAGATCGTCGGCGCTGAGGTCCTGTTTCACACGATATGAACGGCCGTAAAAACCCCGTTCGCGCCAGCCAGATAGATTTAGAGCAGTTTCCCGCAACGTCTTGGACGGGATCGTGCCCGTATGGACCGATACGCCACCCACCTTGCGGCCCTTTTCGATAACCAAAACATTCTCGCCAAATTTGGCGGCTTGAATGGCGGCGCGGCGCCCTGCAGGCCCTGAGCCGATAACGATCAGGTCATAGCTGTCCATGGAATTTGATCCTGTCTCTCTCTTCAAAAATTAGTGGACCATAGTTTGGCGGGCCAATCAATCTTTGGGGTGAAAAAGGCCCAAAAAGCGATGCGCGATTAGGGTGGGAAAATGTTGGGAAACTCTACCGAATACATCGGATAGGACTTTGGCCAATATTGGATCAAATAAATTTTCAAATTTCTCCGTCTAAAACGATTTTTTATTTGACTTGCGTTTTGCAAAGTATATTACTTGCAATATGAAAGTTAAAATGGAATCCTTAGACCGGCGCTCGAAATGTCCGATTAATGCGGTTGTTGAAATCGTTGGTGATCATTGGAGTATGCTGATCTTGCGCGATGTTCTTTTGCAGGGAAGGGCGCGATATTCGGATTTCCATTCTTCCGATGAAGGTGTGGCGACGAATATATTGTCGACCCGTCTGATGCATTTGGTCGGCTACGGGTTACTTGAAAAACACCCTGATCCGGCTGACGGACGGGCTTCGTTATATGTTGCGACCGAGCGGGCGATTGATCTGATCCCAATGCTGCTGGCCGCCATAGTCTGGAGCGAAAAACACGCTCCCGATACGGTTTCTTACACTGAACTAATGGCCCTTTATCAAGCCGATCCTCAACTCGCCGTGACCCGACTTTCTGAGCGGGCACGAGACTTCAGACAGGAGATTTTGTCATGAGTTTTGTTCCAACAATTATCTTTGCAATCGCGATTTCAATCGCTGTTGGATTCACAGTCTATTTTTGGTCGCGGTCTCGGGCTGTATCGACCTTCATTTTAGTCTGGTTTCTGGCCGCACTGGGCTTGAACGAAATCGGCTTCTTTCATGGGCATGGTGTTTGGGAAGACGGCGATTTGATGAGAATGCCATTGCTTAGCTTGGCCATGTTCACGCCAATAGCACTTTATTTCTGGGCGCGCGCGAAGGTGGATGGTTTTGCCAAAATGATTTCGGCAGTCCCGTCTTATTTTTTGTATGGGTCACAAATTTATCGAATTGCTGGATCAGTCTTCTTCATAGCGTTTATCGCAGGTATATCGCCTGCGGCCTTGGCATTGCCCGCTGCGATTTTTGATACATTCATCGCGGTTACTGCGATCCCTATGGCGCTGTTGATGCTGCGAAACCCCATTCGTCAGGTCGGCATTGCTTGGAACGTGATTGGCTTAACGGATTTTGCGTGGGCATTCTCTGCCACTGCGGCATCTTTGTTCGGGCTATGGGCGATGACGCCTGCACCAAGTGGGATTGGACAGTCGCCTGCGCTTTTGATCACGCTGTTCCAAGTGCCGCTGGCGATCATCATTCATATCGAGCTTCTGCGTCGTTTGTTTGCGGTGCAAGAACACCCCGAAACAGCAACCATTTGAAAGGTAACCCTATGATGTCTCGAGCTTTTTTGTGGTTCAATGCAGCTGTGATCGGGGCAATCGGTCTGGCCTATCTCTATGGTCCGAACCTGTTGCTGGGCCAATATGATCTCTCGGTTCAAGATGTTGGTTTGGACAATATGATGCGCGCGACCTATGGCGGTGTGTTCGTGGCCGTCGCGGTCATCTTTGGGATCGGGGCGGCGCATCCGCCCCGCCAGAGGGACGCGCTGATGCTGGCGACTTTGTTTATGGGGGGGCTGGCCCTAGGGCGCGTGGCCAGCATGATCAGTGTCGGCTTGCCGCCATCCGGCCTGCTGCCCCTGTTGGGATATGAGGCCATCGCGGCCGGACTGGCCCTGGTTTTGGGGCGGCGCGCGGCCGTTTAAGGTTTCATTCCCGGCTAAAATCCCGTGGATGATTTGCGTGGGATATCCGTGGGATATGCGTGTGCCATCCGTAGGACGGGATTTGGGTGAGTCGGAAGCTAAAGTGTAGGCAAGCATTGCTTGATTTGGTTGTAGCAAGCGGTTTAGCGAGACCGGCAGCTCTAACCATTTTTCTAATTAGCAGGCAAAATTCCAACAGAGAAAACTGTTTTCAAATCTATATTGATACTACCTGGAAAATGCCTTTGCCTTATTGAGTAAGCGCTTGGCTTCGATAAACCTCGGAGCGTTGCTTACTTTAGATCCGCTTTGTGCTACTGAGATTTGTTCCATTTGTGATGTTGTTCTATTTGGCTTTTATTTAGCCTGAAGATATTTATTGGTTTGGCAGCCCATATATTTTGTAAGAAGAGAGACCTTTTGAAGAGACCTAACAATCCTAAAGTTGACTACCATGGAATTCTTGGTTTCGAAGACAAACTTCCGGACTGCTCTCGGCTCAGCAAGGACCTTTTAGAGCTTGAGTATAAATACGCACAAGAAAATGCTTTGCTTACTATAACACAGCGCGGTGCCATGATGAGAGTTTATTTGGCGATAGTGGCGATAATAATTGCTGCGGCCTTTGCATTGCTTCGTGATGAAAACGCGGGTCAATTAGATTTTGTGTTGCTCGGTTGTCTGGGAACAGTGTTGTTCAGTGTAAGCGTCTATTACATGAGCGGTTTGATCATACTCCGCTCAGACTGGTTTGACTATATTAAGGCGATTTCTCACATCAAAATTTATTCACTTAACCTTGAACAACCTAAACAAAGGGCAGCGATATTAGGCACTGCCTTGATGTTCCATCCTGAAAACATCCCGAAACGTAACCTAACGACCAATTTCTTTTTTCATTCGTTTGCAGTTTGCTTTTTTATAGCGATGCTTTCGTTCATATCGTTCATTGCTGTTATCGTCTTTGGATTTGGATATGCCGCAAACTATCAATTAACTTTTGAGGTTTTGGGTTTAACATTGTTTGCTATATTTGGAGCGACAGCCTTGTGCAGCTTTTTCTTTGCAAAATTAATTTGGACACAGATACTAAAGTAAAGCTTCGTTAACACACTACTTTTACGACAAACCCTCCGCCTCCAAAAATTTCTCAAAAGCATCCAAATCGATCCCTTCGATCTCGCCGAAACCCTCGATCCAGGTGACGGCCTCGCGCATCGCCTCGGGCCGCAATTTGCACCATTTCACGCGACCGCGTTTTTCTTGATCGATCAATCCGGCTTTGGTCAAAATCATCAGATGTTTCGAGACCGCAGCGAGCGACATCTCAAACGGCTCGGCTACATCGGTGACGGCCATATCATCCTCCAGCAGCATCGCCAGAATGGTGCGCCGCGTTTCATCGGCCAAAGCGGCAAAGATCGTATCGAGATCGGACATGAAAACGGGGATGATCGTCCAAAACCAAAAGGTCAACCATTTGGTTGAATATCCGCTTTGTCCGTACGGTGGCGCTAACATGCGCCCGGGCCCGTGCGAGAATTTGAAAAACTACCTAAGACCAATGGGTTAGGCGGTGCGGTCCGCGTTGACTCGGGGGCCCCATCTGCTAGATCGCGGTTGATCATATGATCATCTGATTTAGAGGGTGCGTGAATGCGTGAGGATATCGATCCTGAACGATTGAAGCAACTTTCTGAGCGGTTAGCAGAAGCCCGCGGGGATGTGCCTGCGGAGGTGGAAGAAAACCACATTACTGCAGCGCAGGCCGGGTGGCGTATGGTAACCGAGCTGGTGGTTGGACTGCTGCTTGGGGCGGCGATTGGATACGGGATCGATAGCGTTTTTGGAACGTTGCCTTGGTTTCTGATTGTCTTTTGTATGTTGGGCTTTGCGGCCGGTGTCCGGGTGATGCTGAAAACGGCCGAAGAGATCCAGAAGGCCAATTCGCCTGAGGGCGGTGAAGGGACGTAAAACGTGGCAGACGAAAAAGCAGCTGGCGGTTTCAATATCCATCCTATGGATCAGTTCGTGGTCAAGCCTTTGTTTGGGGGCACCGACATCTATTGGTATACGCCAACAAATGCCACACTTTGGTTGGCAATTACGGTTTTGGCCGTTATTTTGCTTTTGGTTGTGGGCACGCGGGGCCGGGCGACCGTTCCGACACGCAGCCAGTCTGTTGCCGAAGTGCTTTATGGTTTTGTGCATCAGATGGTCGAGGATGTGGCGGGCAAAGACGCGCTAAAGTACTTCCCCTACATCTTCACGCTGTTCATCTTCATTCTTTTAGCCAACTTTTTGGCACTGATCCCGACGTCTTTTTCGACAACTTCGCACATCGCAGTGACGGCGATTTTGGCGATGGCCGTGTTCTTGACCGTGACAATCATTGGATTTGTTAAAAACGGGGTAGGATTTCTGGGCCTGTTTTGGGTCAGTTCGGCACCATTGCCGCTGCGTCCCGTTCTGGCCGTGATTGAAGTCATCTCATATTTTGTGCGCCCGGTCAGCCATTCTATTCGTTTGGCAGGAAACATCATGGCGGGTCACGCGGTTCTAAAAGTGTTCGCAGGCTTTGCCGGGGGCTTGGGCATTGTTTTTGCCGTGCCTGTCTTGGCCATCACCGCAATCTACGGTCTGGAGGTCTTGGTGGCCGCAATCCAGGCCTATGTCTTCACCATTCTGACCTGTGTGTATCTGAAAGATGCGCTGCATCCTCATCACTAGGGTCTGAACCAAGTTTAACGTCTATTCCAAAAGGAGAAATATCATGGAAGGCGATATCGCAGAAATGGGTAAATTTATCGGTGCAGGTCTGGCCTGTATCGGTATGGGCGGCGCTGGAATGGGTGTGGGTGCTGTTGCAGGCAACTACCTGTCAGGTGCTTTGCGCAACCCATCAGCGGCTGCAGGCCAAACAGCGACACTGTTCATCGGCATCGCGTTTGCGGAAGCATTGGGGATCTTCTCGTTCCTCGTGGCTCTGCTTTTGATGTTCGCCGTTTAAGCGAGACGACCTTTTGGAACCGGGCGGGGTTCGATCCCCGCCTCTACAGGTCTAAAGCTGAACGGAGGGTGCTATGGCATCTGGAACAGAGGGCGCTGAAAGCGCTCAAGGCATGCCACAACTGGATTTCACCACATTTCCAAACCAGATTTTCTGGTTGGTTTTGGCTTTGGTGGCGATCTTCTTTATTCTGAGCCGCGTGGCGCTGCCGCGCATCGCGGGTGTTTTGGCTGAACGGCGTGGCACCATTCAGAGGGATCTCGATCAGGCCGAAGAAATGAAACGCAAGGCGCAGGATGCCGAAGCTGCCTATGATAAAGCTTTGGCGGACGCGAAGGCGCAAGCCGCAGAGATAGTAGCCGAAACCAAAGCGGAAATCGCAAAAGAGGTTGAAGCAGCAACGTCGAAAGCGGATGCTGAAATCGCGGCAAAATCGGTTGAGGCTGAAAAGGCCATTGCTGCGATCCGCGCCTCGGCAACCAAGTCGATTGAAAAGGTGGCGACGGCAACAGTCTCTGAAGTTGTGGCTGCAATCACCGGCACGCCCAGCGACGCCAAGGCCAATGCGGCGGCGGTAAAAAAGCGGATGAAAGGATAAGGCTATGCGTTACTTTGTTTTATCTCTTGCAATGCTTGCGGCCAGTCCGGCCTTTGCAGCTAAAGGGCCATTCTTTTCTTTGAACAACACAGATTTTGTTGTCCTGTTGGGCTTCTTGGTCTTCATCGGGATATTGTTCTATTTTGGTGTGCACAAAATCCTGGGCAAGCTCTTGGACGATCGAGCTGATGGCATTCGGACCGAATTGAATGAAGCCCGCGCAATTCGCGAAGAGGCGCAGTCGATCTTGGCCAGCTATGAGCGAAAAGTAAAAGAAGTGCAGTCCCAGGCGGAAGGTATTGTTGACCGCGCTAAAGAAGACGCCAGGGCAGCCGCTGAACTTGCGAAAGAGGAATTGAAGAAATCTATTGCACGCCGTTTGCAGTCTGCCGAAGATCAGATCAACTCTGCTGAAGCGTCAGCTGTCAAAGAAGTACGTGATCAGGCTGTCGCGGTGGCCATCGCAGCGGCTGGAGATTTGATCACCAAAGGCATGGATGCATCGGCCGCTTCAGGACTGATCGATATGTCTATTTCAGACGTTGAAACGCAGTTGAACTAAGGCACAAGTTTGCCGCTCGCGAACGGGCGTTAAACCTTATAAAAGCCCGCGTGACGCGGGCTTTTTACGTTTAGAGTAAATGGTAATCGAGATTCCATGGCTCAGAACGCCACTCGTGCGGTATCTCGCATCCGCCTACGTTCAAAACCGACCTGAGCTTTGCAAACCCTCATGAAACGTCCCCTCACTTGGACTTGGTGGGGTGAATTGGGCGCATGTGCTCAACAGGGGCCGGCGAGGCCCCTACTGAATTTGCGACAGGCCGATCAACCGACTGGGGTGATCACAATTTCAACACGCCGGTTTGCTTGACGGCCTTGTGCAGTTCCATTGCTTGCGATCGGGTCTACTTCACCCCGGCCATAGGCCCGAATACGCTGGGACCCGACACCATTTGAAATCAGTTGGGCCGCAACAGCATCGGCGCGGCGCTTTGAAAGGCTTTGATTATAAGCTGCCGTGCCCGTCGTATCGGTATGGCCAATGACATCAACAAGTGTGTTTGGATAGTCATTGATACTGCGCGACAGGTCTGCCAGCGCGGCACGGATCGAAGGCCGAACAAAGACACTGTCTATATCGAAGGTGATTGCTTCAGGTAGCGTCACAATCAATTCTGAACCTGTATTGACAATTTGCGCACCTGTCCCGTTCAGCTGGTTCCGCAATTCGGCCTCTTGTTTGTCCAATTGATTGCCAAGAGCGCCACCAATAACCCCTCCGACAACAGCCCCTTTTACGACCTCTTTGGTGTCTTCGCCGCGCAGGATCTGCACACCAGCTCCTAGGGCTGCACCAATTGCGGCCCCCGTTGCGGTGTTTTCTCCGGGTTGTGTGCAGCCCGCCAATACAACACTTGATGCAGCGAGTCCTGCAATCAACAATCTAACTTGGCTCATATCTATGCCTCCATTGCGAAAGAGCGTTCCGCGTTAGAATGCGATTGCGACTGCGGCGTCAGGTCATGAAAATGTGATCAAGGCATTGAGGCGATGGAATGCCGATCCGCCTTCACGTCTCAGCGTCAAATCGCGCAGCCTCACGCGCCAGCATGGCACGTTTTACAGGCAAACCCCAATGATATCCGCCCAATTCACCTGATTTGCGTAATGCGCGATGACAAGGGATTAACCACGAAATCGGGTTGCGACCAACGGCCGTCCCGACGGCGCGGACAGCTTTTGGATTGCCGATATGATGTGCGATGTCCCCGTAGGTCGTAACCTGGCCTGATGGTATTGCAAGCAGCGCTTCCCAGACTTTGATTTGAAAGGGCGCGCCGATCAAATGCAGCTTAGCCTCCCCGCCTTCTAGATTGCCAGCGATCGCCCATACGTGCGCTGGATCTTTTGCAAAGGTGGCCTCTGGCCACCGGGCCATCATATCTTGTTCCGAAGTTTCGCGTCCAAACTCGCTACCGAAGGCCATCCCGCAGATGCCGCGATCTGTGACCATGACCAACATGTCGCCATAGGGGCTGTCCAACCAGTCATAAGCGATGTGTAACCCAGCGCCTTTTTTGGCAAAGTCGCCAGGGGTCATCGCTTCCCATGTTAGAAACAGATCGTGAAGACGCGAACTTGATGACAGTCCAACCGCGTCACTGGTGTCAAATACAGTGGCCTTGCGATCGAGCAAATCCTTAGCGTGGTTCAGTGTAAGATATTGCTGATATCTTTTTGGGCTGACGCCGGTCCATTGGCTGAAGACACGTTGAAAATGCGCTGGCGATAGGCCCACCTTTTCAGCGATTTCGTCCAAAGTAGGGTGGTCGCGGCGCGTATCGCCAATTTCTTTGATCGCACGCGCGATCACATCGTAATGGTAAGCGTTTGGTTCCATGGCTTAGGTGTGCCTGAGATGGTCTTAGCAAGCCACCCGATTCCTGCTCTATTTCTTAAACGGTTCCATACCTGCGCGGGCTAGCTCGTCGGCCCGTTCGTTCTCGGTATGCCCAGCATGGCCTTTTATCCAAGCCCAAGTAATTTCGTGCCGTGCGGTTGCGTCGTCCAAAGCTCGCCAAAGATCCTCGTTCTTGACCGGTTTTTTCGAAGCTGTTTTCCATCCATTGCGCTTCCAGCCATGAAGCCAGGACGTGATCCCGTCTTTTACATAGGAACTGTCCGTCGTCAGGGTCAGCTGGGTTGGACGTTCAAGCGCGTTTAGAGCTTCGATTGCCGCGGTCAGTTCCATGCGATTATTGGTGGTGTCTGCCGAACCGCCCTTCAACTCCCTGGTCTTGATGATCTGGCCATTTTCAATCGCTTGCATCAAAACACCCCAACCCCCCGGGCCGGGATTGCCGCTGCATGCGCCATCGGTGAAGACTTTGATCTCAGGCATTGCACAAGAGAATGGCGAACGGATCGGTTTGGCCTGAAAGGCCGACGGTCTTGCCTTGGCGTTCATGTGCTACCGTAAAGCCAGCCGTTTCCAAGTGCCGTTTCAGATCGTGTAAACTGTAGTAAACATAGAAACGGCCGATGGCGTCGCGCTCCTGATCATGCCCCAGTTTCATACCAAGGTGGAAAATGCCGCTGGGTTTGAGCGCCTTACGCGCGGCGCTCAGATGTTTTGGGAAATCTTCACGGGGTGCATGGAGCAGGGCAAAATTGCTCCAGATAGCATCAAAGGTTGCAACCTCGGTCAGGGCCTCAAATTTTTCCTGGCGGACGTCAAAGTTGAACTTTTCTTTGGCGAGTCTGACCATTTCAGCCGAGGCATCTGTTGCAACGACATCGAAACCAGCCTGACGCATCATCGCGGCGGAATTGGCTGGACCGCAACCCCAATCCAGAACCCGCCCGCCATTCGGTAGGGTATCCATGAAACGCTGCAAATCTTGGTCTGGTTTGTCGATTGATACCAGTTTGGCATATTCTTCGGCTTTGGCGTCATAGACAGCCACTGTTTCTTTGTCAGACATCGGCGGCAGTTCCTAAAAAACATCCCAATACGACGATGCTGACGGGAATGCGCAGAGATAGCCACCATCGCGGGGCCAAGTTTGCATTTTGGAAATACCAGTCGATCACAAGGATCAGTGCAAAACCGGCAGCCATCAGATAAAAGCTGGCCCGCAAAGAGGCAGGTTCGAAATAGATCGCAAACAAAACTGTGCCAAAGGCCCAAAGCGCGGGTAGAACGGATAATGTCATCAGCCCCCAATCATCACCTTTGTTCTTGGCAGCAGCAAAACCCCACAAGGCGCCGCCCATAAAAGACAAGATGACGGCACCATAGAAATACACGATCCAGCGGCCTTCGTAGTTTTCGATGCCACTGCCCAAACTGTGACCACGGGAGGCGGCAACACCGAATATAAAGGGGATTAGGCCCGCGGCAGTCAGGAGCAATGCGGCAAGGGGTGGGCGTGTCACGCAGGCACCCTTAGAATACGCGGCGGTTTGAATTCAACATTCTCCTGAGCGGTTTCCACGAGCTCGACCGTAACATCATATCGGTCGCGAAAAGCATCGATCACCTCATTGATCAAAACATCCGGTGCAGACGCGCCAGCCGTAATCCCCAAGGATGTGATGCCATCGAGTGCGCGCCAGTCGATATCAACTGCGCGCTGCACGAGTTGCGAATAGGTGCAACCCGCCCGCAAGCCGACCTCGACCAACCGCTTTGAATTTGAGGAGTTTGGGGCCCCGACAACCAGCAAGGCGTCGACCCTTGGGGCAACGGCCTTCACCGCTTCCTGTCGGTTTGTTGTGGCATAGCAAATATCCTCTTTATGGGGTCCCACGATGTTCGGAAACTTTGCTTGGAGGGCTGCAACAATGTCTTTGGTGTCATCCACACTCAGCGTAGTTTGCGTCACGAAAGCCAAATTTTCAGGATCACGCGGGGTCAATATGTCCACATCGGCGACGGTTTCCACCAACAGGACTTCACCCTTGGGCAATTGACCCATCGTGCCAATCGTTTCGGGATGACCGGCATGGCCGATCATGACCATTTGCAGGCCGTTCTTGTGATGCCTTTCGGCCTCGATATGGACTTTACTAACCAATGGGCAAGTCGCATCAACATAGATCATCTGTCTGGCCTCTGCTTCGGCGGGGACAGATTTTGGGACGCCATGCGCCGAAAAGATCACGGGACGATCATTTGGGCATTCGTCCAACTCTTCTACAAAGATGGCGCCCTTGCCGCGCAAATCATCCACGACATACTTGTTGTGAACGATTTCGTGGCGCACATAGACCGGAGCGCCCCATTTTTCGAGCGCCATTTCAACGATTTTGATCGCGCGGTCGACGCCAGCACAAAACCCTCTGGGGGCCGCAAGGTAGATATCTAAAGGCTTAGCCATAGCACCGTTTTAAACTTGCGGCGCAAGAATTCAACGAGGATCAGTCTTCATTGGAAATCGCATGATCTGCGTCTTCGCCTTCTTTGGCTGGACGGCCAATGACATCTCGCAAATCATCCAATTCAATGAAGTTGTCAGCTTGGCGCCGCAATTCATCCGAAATCATCGGGGGTTGTGAACGGATCGTCGACACGACCGAGACACGAACACCTTGTCTTTGTAGACTTTCCACCAACGGACGGTAGTCCCCATCACCAGAGAAGATGACAATATGATCGACATGTGGGGCCAGTTCCATCGCATCGACCGCGAGTTCGATATCCATGTTCCCTTTGACTTTGCGTCGACCGGTGGAGTCTGTGTATTCTTTGGCGGCTTTGGTCACCATCATAAAGCCGTTATAGTTCAACCAATCGACCAGGGGTCGTATGGGCGAATATTCGTCATTCTCTAATAAAGCCGTGTAATAAAACGCTCTTAATAATTTTCCGCGGCGCATAAACTCTGATCGTAAGAGCTTATAGTCCAGATCGAAATTCAAAGCCTTCGCGGCCGCATAAAGATTCGCGCCGTCGATAAAGAGCGCCAAGCGCTCATCTCTATAAAACATGTATCAACCTTTCTAAAATTGTCCTCTCCGAGGTGCGTGTGATCGAGAAAGACCAGAGTTCCTTACTAAGTTGCCAACGAATCGCAAGCGAAACTGATCAAATGCAGTCTACGGCCTTGTGATTCGGTGGTTTTTGACCTACCTGAACGCTCTGGGATTCCATGAAAGGCAGAAAAGATGGCGCGTGTCACAGTAGAAGATTGCGTAGAAAAAGTTCCTAATCGTTTTGAGCTTGTGATGCTCGCGGCGCATCGGGCCCGCGAAATCTCCACTGGTTCCGAGATTACGGTCCCGCGTGACAACGATAAAAACCCGGTTGTCGCATTGCGCGAAATCGCTGAAGAGACCTTGACTGCTGACAATTTGCGGGAAGCCGCGATTGAGTCCAATCAGACCCAGATCGAGGTCGATGAGCCTGAAGATGACGATATGGCATTGTTGATGGGCGGCGGCACAGATGAGCCAGAAGACGACATGAACGAGGAAAACCTGTTGCGCGCCTTGATGGAAGCGCAGGAGATGAAGTGAACAAACATGCGCGCCGCGATGGCGGTGCGCAGTCCTTGTCACAGGCCGAGCCCCCCCCGGCCAGATCGGACTTTGCCCAACTGATCCCGGTAGAGGCCTTGATTGACCATGTGCGGACATACAATCCGCAATCCAATGCAGAGCTGATCGAGCGGGCATACAATTTTGCAAAGGAAAAACACGAAGGCCAGGTCCGCCATTCAGGCGAGCCCTATTTCACTCATCCCATTGAAGTGGCGCTGATCCTAACAGCACAACGTTTGGATGATGCAACAATCATCACGGCCCTTTTGCACGATACGTTGGAAGACACGGGAGCGAGTGAAGCGGAAATCGAGTCCCTATTCGGTCCGGATGTTACCGCGCTGGTTGATGGTGTAACGAAACTGACCAATCTTGAGTTATCTTCCAAAGAGCTGAAGCAGGCCGAGAATATCCGAAAATTGGTATTGGCGATGTCAAAAGACCTTCGGGTTGTTTTGGTGAAGCTTGGCGATCGATTGCACAATATGCGCACAATCCAAGCGATGACCCGCGAAAAGCAGATGCTCAAAGCGCGCGAGACGATGGATATTTTCGCACCGCTTGCCGGTCGAATGGGCATGCAATGGATGCGAGACGAGCTGGAGGATCTGTCTTTTCAGGTTCTAAATCCTGAGGCGCGCACCTCGATCATTCGACGTTTCATCACGTTGAAAAAGCAAACCGATGATGTGATCCCAAAGATCAAAGAAGATATCCAACATCTGATGTATAATGCGAGGATCACGGCACGGGTGTTTGGGCGCGAGAAGAAGCCATTCTCAATCTGGCGCAAGATGAGCGAGAAGAACGAAAGTTTTTCGCGATTATCCGATATCTATGGCTTTCGGGTCATTACTGAAACTGAAGAGGATTGCTATCGCGCTTTGGGTTTGGTTCATCGGCGTTGGGCCGCGGTGCCAGGGCGGTTCAAGGATTATATCAGTCAACCAAAGACCAATGGCTATCGTTCTATCCATACAACGGTGATTTCTGGCCATGAAGCACGACGTGTCGAAGTACAAATTCGAACTGCGCAAATGCATGAAGTGGCCGAGGCTGGAGTGGCAGCGCATTGGGCCTATCGTGATGGTGAAAGAGAATCGAACCCGTTTAGTTTTGATGCCCAGGCCTGGTTGTCCAATCTTGCCGAGACTCTGGCCACCGCAGAAGATACCGAAAACCTGATTGAGCATATGAAGCTTGAGATGTTTTCGGACCAAGTCTTTTGTTTCACACCAAAGGGCGAGGTCGTAAAATTGCCTCGTGGTGCGACGCCAATCGATTTTGCCTATGCAATCCATTCCAAGATTGGCGGCAGCTGTGCTGGCGCCAAAGTGGATGGCAAGCGGGTGCCGCTTTGGACCCGGTTGCGAAATGGGCAATCCGTCGAGATCATCCGCGCAGAAGGGCAGCGTCCGCAAAAGGTTTGGCTGGATTCGGTGACAACTGGGCGCGCAAAGGCGGCGATCCGCAAAGCTCTGAGAGAAGATCATCGCGAAAGCTATATCAGGCTTGGACGCGAATTGGCCCGGCTTGCCTTTGAGAATGTGCGTAAACGGGCAACCGATAAAGCGCTTACGACGGCGGCAAAAGCACTGGGACTGGCCAATACGGATGAGTTGCTCGCGCGGCTGGGTTCAGCGGAGCTTACGGGAACCGAAGTTGTCAGCGCGATCTATCCAGAACTCTTGACCAAAACAGATAAGAAATCTGGCGATGGTGGGGGCAAGATTGTCGGTCTTACGGCAGAGCAGGTCTCGCGCAATGCCAGCTGCTGCCAGCCACTGCCAGGGGAACGGATCGTGGGCATCGCAGCCAAAGGATCAGGTGTCATGGTGCATGCAATCAACTGCCCGACATTGGTCGAATTTGAGAATGAAACTGACCGTTGGATCGATTTGACATGGTCTGAAGGAACATCAGAACGGACGCATCCAGTGACAGTGGAATTGACCATTCGAAACGATGCGGGTGTTTTAGGTCGTGTTTGCACCTTGATAGGGGAAACTAGGGCGAATATCTCAGACCTTGAATTTGCAGATAGACGGCAGGATTTTTACCGCATTGTAATCGATTTGGATGTATTGGATATCACGCATTTGCATACAGTTTTGACAGCCCTAGAGGCCGAGGCTGATGTTGCGCAGATCCGCCGGATTGGTCGCGGCTCGGTCGATTCTGCCCACTGAAGAGATAAGACCGCAGGACGACCCTTGTTCAAAAGAAGAAACCCAAAGCCCTTTTGGCGCGCGCTTCAAGATGCGGTCTATCCAAGTATGGGATGGCGACGCTGGCTGGAGCTGATCCGCAAACGGATCAAACGACTTCCCGATAGTCCGCATCGGATTGCCATGGGATTGGCCGTTGGGGTTGGGGTTACATTCACGCCTCTCTACGGATTTCATTTCTTAACCGCTGCGATCGTTGCCTTTATCTTAAGGGGCAATATTTTGGCCGCTATTTTGGCGACGTTTGTGGGAAACCCGCTGACCTTTCCGATCATCGCTCTGATTTGCTACAATTTGGGGGCGCTGATCTTAGGCATAGAGATCGATGGGCCGGTATGGCCGATTGTTGTTGATGGTGTGCGCGAAGGCTGGTTTGCCTTGAAGACTAATTTCTGGAGCCTGTTTGGATATGAGTATGTGGGTTGGGAAGGCTTCAACAATTTTATCCGAATTGTGTTTATCCCCTACGTGGTTGGCGGATTAATCCCAGGTGGATTGTTGAGTGTGGGGATCTATTTTGGATCGCGCCCACTGATAGATGCGTATCAGAATCGTAGGAAAGGGCGGATGGCCGAAAAACTTCAGGAATGGCGGGAAAGATTGCGTGAAGCGCGCGAACGCGCCGGAGAAAGCTCTATCTTTTCGGTCACTCCATCTGAAGAAACTTCTACCGAAGGGGATGAAGATGAACGAAAATAAACTGCGTTTGGGTCTGAATATTGACCATGTGGCCACGGTGCGAAATGCGCGTGGCGGGGCCTATCCCGATCCTGTGCGCGCCGCGATGATGGCAGAAGAAGCTGGGGTTGATGGGATCACAGCGCATCTGCGCGAAGATCGTCGGCATATCACCGATAGCGATATCGACAAGTTGATGGCGCATCTGACGCTGCCATTAAACTTTGAAATGGCGGCTACGGACGAGATGCAAAAGATTGCATTGCGACACAAACCCCATGCAGTCTGCATTGTCCCTGAAAAGCGTGAAGAGAAGACGACCGAGGGTGGACTGGAGTTGGCGCGCGAAGAGAACCGCATTGCAGATTTCATTGCGCCGTTGCGCGAAGCAGGGTCGCGTGTGTCTATTTTTATCGCAGCGGATCAAAGGCAGATCGAATCTGCCGCGCGCATTGGGGCGCCCGTCGTCGAACTGCATACTGGGGCATATTGCGATTACCATGCCGAAGGTAAATTTGAGGCGCGCGATGTCGAAGCGCAACGTTTATTGGAAATGGCCGCATTTGCGTATGGCTTGGGTCTTGAGGTGCATGCCGGTCACGGCCTGACTTATGATACGGTCTCCCCGATTGCAGCGATCCCGGAATGCCGGGAACTCAATATCGGACATTTTTTGATTGGAGAAGCGGTTTTCACAGGCCTTGCTGCGGCTATTTATAAGATGCGGGCATTGATGGATGAGGCCCGCTCGGCGTAAGAAGGCCATTATGATCAAACAACTCGATAAAAACATGCGCTTTGCAATGGTCTTTTTATTGGCCGCCATGGCCGCTGCCGCACTGATGCTGGTGGTCCGGCTGACCTTGGGTTTGACGGTGGGATTGGGCGCTGTCAGCTTTGTTGTGCCACTTGTGGGTGGTATGTTCGCAGGCATGTGGGGATATGAAGACACAGGAAAAGTGGCCGCAACAAAGGCGCTTTGGACAGAGGCCGCGCAGTTTGCTGGCGTGGCCATTTTGGTGACCGTTCTTATGTCCGGTTTAGTGATTTTCGGTCCCGGCAACAGTGCGTTTTTGGCAACGATTAACCCGCTCTATGCGGTCGGCGGGCTGGTCATGCTATATGTCATCTTTGTTTTGGCGATTCGGTTGGGCCTTACATTGGGCATCCGCTCGGCGATGAACAAAGGGTAGGCGTCATGGTAACGCCAACCTTTATAGCGATCTGGTTGGGCTGGGTTCTTGCTGGCGGATCGCCAGGGCCCGCGACGATGGGTATTATCGGCACTTCTGTCGCCTCTGGCCGTCGCGCAGGCGTGATCTTTGCGATCGGGATATGCGCTGGTTCTGCGGCTTGGGGCATTGCGGCAGCCTTGGGCTTGTCTGCTATCATGCTTGCAAATTCATGGGTTTTTGAAGTCATACGCTATGCGGGTGCTGCGTATCTTTTGTATCTTGCGATCAAGGCGTTGTGGGCTGCTTGGAAGGGTGGCGATGTGACCATGGGCAATCCTCAGCGAGGTGTGGGTTGGTCCTTGTTTGCCAAGGGCGCTGCAATCCATATCACAAATCCCAAAGCGATCCTGTCTTGGGGCTCGATTTATGCGATCGTAGCCCCGGCCGATGCAACGCTGGGCCTTCTGTTGATGTATTTTGCTGCGCTCTACCTTGGATCATTGATTGTGTTTTTGGGATATGCGTTCCTTTTTTCGACTGCGCGCGCCGCGCAAATTTATGCCGGGTCACGTCGTTGGTTCAATCTAACCTTCGCAGGGTTTTTCGGGTTTGCAAGTTTCAAAATCCTGACGGCCAAACTGACCTAGGGTGGTGGACATGAGGTCTTTCATAATTTGTCTGATGATCGTGTTTGCGGCAGGGATGGCGCAAGCGCAGTCCCGCCAACTAGCCGATATCGAGGATTGTGATTGGCGCAGCTCACTAGATGCGATCGTCGAGCCTTGGGAAGCCCATACAGCGCGTTTTGCAAATGGTGAAGTTCGGGTCGTGATGATCGATGCAATCGAACCAGCGGCGGCTGCGCTTTACCTGGTTGTGATTTCTCCGCCCTATGCAGAGCTTGGTCAAAGGAGCTGTAAAGTCATTGGCTATAAGGGAGCCGGTTTTTCCGGGATCGATTTCTCAAGTTTGACCAGCACGTATGATCAAAGCGCCGGTCTGCAGTTTTCAATTGATGTCAAAGTTCCAAATGAGGACCTTATCTTGTTTTTGGATGCTCAGCTTTATTTCGGATTGGATCAGCGCGTTGGACCTTATGACCCACAGATTGAGCTGTCGCAGTGATATTGGGGATTGGTACGGATCTGGCAAATATTGAACGCATTGCAAATACGTTAGAGCGGTTCGGCGATCGCTTTCGCAATCGGGTTTTTACCGACTTTGAACAAGCCAAGGCCGAGCGTCGGGCCGATGTTGCGGGAACTTATGCCAAACGGTGGGCCGCCAAAGAAGCCTGTTCCAAGGCGCTGGGCACAGGTCTTCGTATGGGGATTGCATGGAAAGATATGGCGGTGCGAAATTTGCGCTCGGGTCAACCGACGATGGAGTTGACGGGTTGGGCAGCTGAACGATTGGCCAAGATGACACCGTCTGGGCATGAGACGTTTATTCACGTGACACTGACCGATGATCATCCTTGGGCGCAGGCGGTTGTTTTGATCGAGGCACGGCCCATTCTTGACCCCAGAGGGGCGCGGTCCTAAAGCCCTCCAAAAGCAAATGGAAGTTTTATGGCAGAGAAAGCGCAAGATGGATTTTGGGAAACCTTTAAAACGGTCTTCTGGGCATTGGTCATCGCAGGGATCATCCGCACGATTTTTTTTCAGCCGTTTTGGATCCCATCGTCCTCGATGAAACCAACTTTGTTGGTGGGTGACTTTCTTTTCGTGAACAAAATGGCCTATGGCTATACGCAGCATTCCTGTCCATTTTCGATGTGTCCCTTTATTGAGGATCGCTGGTTTGCGCGGGACCCGGAACGGGGCGATGTGGTGGTGTTCAAAAACCCACAAACCCAACAAGATTTCATCAAACGTTTGATCGGTTTACCCGGGGACACAGTGCAGATGCAAGATGGCCGTCTGATCCTGAACGGAGAGCCGGTTTCGATGGAGGCTGATGGCGTTTTTGTTGAAACGAAGGAACGCCAGGGCCCGATTGGCGGTTTGCCCTTGTGCCAAAATCAGCAAGCCGGGCTTGGTGCCGATTGTTTGAAAGAGCAATTTCTGGAAACTTTGCCAGAGGGTGACAGCTACAACACGCTAAACATTTTCAGTACGGTGTATGACACAACAGGTGTCTACACCGTCCCACCGGGGTCCTTTTTCTTTATGGGGGACAACCGTGACAACTCGCTCGACAGTCGGGCTCAAATGGGCACGATTGAAGGAAAAAACCTAATTGGGCGCGCTGATAGGGTCATTTTCTCATCGGCAGGTCGGCGCATTTTGTTTTTCTGGACATGGCGATCGGATCGCTTTTTCGTGGGTTTGAATTGAAACTATCGGGCGAGCTGAACGCGTTTTCCGATCGGTTGGGGTATCAGTTTAAAACACCCGCCTATTTGATCGAGGCTGTGACCCATCCGTCCTTTGGTGGGGCTGCCGACAATAATCAACGTATGGAATTTCTGGGTGATCGCGTTTTGGGTTTGGTCATGGCGAATGCTTTGTTTGATCGTTTAGAGGATGCCGATGAAGGGGTCTTGGCCCCTCAATTCAATGGTTTGGTCCGCAAAGAAGCTTGTGCCGAAGTTGCCCGTACAATTGATCTTGGTGCTTGCCTAAAGATGGGCCGATCCGAGATGCAATCGGGCGGGCGTCGCAAAGAAGCGCTTTTGGCCGACGCAATGGAGGCAGTGATCGCAGCAGTTTATTTGGATGCTGGATTTGAGGCAACACAAACGCTGGTCTTACGGCTTTGGGCGCCGATGCTGGAGCGCGCAGAACATGTGGATGCGCGGGACGCCAAAACCCTGTTGCAGGAATGGGCGCAGGCGCATGCGATGCCGCCGCCCAAATACACCGAAGTGGGACGCACCGGACCCGATCATGCCCCTGAGTTTGAAATCGAAGCGATCTTGCAAAGCGGTGAGCGCGCGCGGGCCAAAGCCACTTCTAAGCGGCAAGCCCAACAAATCGCGGCAAAAGATTTACTGGATCGATTGTCATGACACGCGCTGGATTTGTGGCCCTTATCGGTGAGCCGAACGCAGGTAAATCGACTTTGATGAACCGTATGGTGGGGGCAAAAGTTTCGATCGTCACACATAAAGTGCAAACCACGCGAACACGCATTCGGGGCATTGCGCTTGAAGATGACGCGCAGATTATTTTTGTCGACACCCCGGGCTTGTTTAAAACCAGGCGCGAGTTGGACCGCGCGATGGTTGCAGCGGCTTGGAACGGGGCTACGGATGCCGATATCGTAGTACTGCTGGTCGAAGCGCATCGCGGTGTAACGGATGGGGTGCGCATGATCCTAGAGGGTTTGGCCGAGCGCGTTGGGTCGCAGCGCCTCGCACTTGCCATCAACAAGATCGACCGGGTGCCATCGGAAGAATTGTTGGCCTTGACCCGTGAAATGAACTCATTGGCTGCGTTTCAGCAGACTTTTATGATTTCTGCCGAAAAAGGTCATGGCGTGGCGGATTTGGCTACTTGGTTGGGGGAAAACCTGCCTGAGGGCCCTTGGTTGTATGATGAGGACCAAATCGCGGATATCCCGATGCGAATGCTGGCTGCAGAAATCACGCGCGAGAAGCTCATGTTGCGGTTGCACCAAGAGTTACCCTACCAGATGACAGTGGAGACTGACGGCTGGGAACAGCGCAAAGATGGGTCCGTGCGCATTGATCAGATGATCTATGTAACGCGGGATGGCCATAAGGGAATTGTGTTGGGGCCAAAGGGCGAGACGATCAAGTCGATTTCCATGCAGGCGCGCAACGAGATCACCGAGGCTGTCGGTCAGAAAGTGCATCTGTTTTTGCAGGTCAAGGTTCGCCCTTCTTGGCTGACCGAAGCCGAACGTTACCGAGAGATGGGCCTCGACTTTTCTGATACAAAGAAATGACGGCACGGCTGACAAGCGATCTTTGGGTTTCGGCCTATCGCAAGCGGTTGCAATTGATGAATATTCCTTGCTTTGTCGTTGCAAAAGGGGATCTGACGGCGGGTGCAGTTTTGGTAAAGCTTGCGATCTTGGATGGCACTGCCAAAGTCTTTCAGCGCAGTTTTTTGGCAGATGGCTCGCGCGGATGGATGATTTTAGCCGAAGGGGATGAAGCGCAAGTCGACGAAGCGATTGCCCGACAGCGCGCATTTGATCCTGATCTCTGGGTGTTGGAGGTTGAAGATCGGGCCGGTCGACATTTGCTTGATGATCCCGGATTTGCCTGATGGAATGGCGCGACGAAGGTATTTTGTTGTCGACCCGTGCCCATGGGGAAACCTCTGCCATTGTTGAGGTTTTCACCGCAAAGCATGGACGGCACGCAGGCATTGTGCGTGGTGGGATCTCCCGAAAACTAGCGCCTGTTTTGCAACCGGGCAATCAGGTGAGCATCGAATGGCGCGCGCGCTTGGAAGAACATCTTGGAAGTTATATCGCCGACATGATCAAAAGTCGTTCTGAGGTCTTGTCGGACCGGGCACGCTTGGCGGCGATGACCTCTCTTTGTGCATTGGCAAGCTATGCATTGCCTGAACGGCAACCGCTGCCCCGCCTTTACGCGGCAACGCTCGATTTTGTGGATCATTTAACGGCAAATGATGATTGGCAGCCCTATTACGCGCTTTGGGAATTGTCGTTGCTTGAAGAGATGGGTTTTGGTTTGGATTTTTCAGCCTGTGCCGCCACCGGCAAGATCGATGATTTGATCTATGTCTCACCGAAGTCGGGACAAGCGGTCTCAGAGCGGGCCGGAGCACCTTTCGCGGATCGAATGTTGCCCTTGCCGCCTTTCTTTCGAGGAGAGCCATTTGCACCGATCAAAGATGTACAAGCGGCCTTGATTACGACTGGATTCTTTTTAACGAAATATCTTGGAGGACAGGTTGTTGGGAAACCTTTGCCGCCTGCAAGGGACCGCCTGATAGCTGCGATTAACCGTTTGACTTGAAGGTCAGGATTGTCTGCGGTCCACTAATAAGCAGCGTGTCGCCAGCAATCTCCACCGTTTCGGCATTGCCGAGGGCGGCAAAGAAACGCTGTTCAATATCTGAGTTTGCACACAGCGCCTTGGTTGCAGCGATCGGACCAAATTCAATCCAAGGGTAAGGCGCGGTTTGCGTTGTGTTAAAGCGGTTGCAATCAGCCTGACCGAAGGATGCACCTTCTACGTCGAATTGGATCGTGAAAGTTGCCGAGATTGCGTCTTCATCCATTTCTACCAAGGTCCAGACAGTCTGTGGTGTAGTGCGACCCGCTATGGTTTCGTCCTTGCCGCAGGCCGCAAGTGCCACAAGTGCGACTAAGACAGCCAACCCCCTCATGCGCCGATCCTTTGCTCCATCACCTCGTCACCGACAAAGGCCTCATACTGGGCGAAATTGTCTTTGAACATATCGATCAGCTTACGGGCCTGCGCATCATAAGCCGCGGCATCTGACCAGGTTCCGCGGGGGTCGAGCAAGGCGTCGTCCACACCGTCTAAAGAAACCGGCACTTCAAACCCGAAATTTGGGTCCTTGCGGAACTCGACCGCGTTGAGCGAGCCATTCAAAGCGGCTGTCAGAAGCGCCCGCGTGGCCTTGATCGGCATTCGCTTTCCAGTTCCATAGGCCCCCCCGGTCCAACCTGTATTTACTAGCCAACAGCTTGCACCGCTTTCAGCAATTTTCGATTTCAGGAGGTTCCCATAAACCTCCGGACGACGGGGCATAAATGGAGAGCCAAAACAGGTTGAAAAAGTCGGTTGCGGTTCAGTCACGCCGCGCTCGGTTCCTGCAACTTTGGATGTAAACCCAGAGAGGAAGTGATACATGGCTTGCGCTGGCGTCAAACGTGCAATCGGGGGAAGTATGCCAAAGGCATCACATGTTAGCATGATAACATTTTTCGGGATGCCAGACATACCAGACTGTGATGCGTTGGAAATCTGTTCAAGCGGATAGGCGCAGCGCATATTGGCCGTCAGGCTGTCATCATCATAATCAAGCGCTTTGGTATGGGGATCGTAAACCATATTCTCGATCACCGTTGCGAAGTTTCTAGTGGTCGCAAAAATCTCGGGTTCGGCCTCTTGTGACAGGTTGATGGTCTTAGCGTAACATCCCCCTTCAAAATTAAAGGTGCCATCAGCAGCCCAACCATGTTCATCATCACCGATCAAAATGCGGTTTGGATCTGCTGACAAAGTGGTCTTACCCGTTCCGGACAAGCCAAAGAAAACCGCTGTTTCTGATGCATCACCCTGCGCATGATTGGCTGAACAATGCATCGGCATGATGCCTTTTTCAGGAAGCAGATAGTTTAGGATCGAAAAGACAGACTTCTTGTTTTCGCCTGCATATTCGGTTCCGGCGATTAAGATCATTTTGCGTTCAAACGAAATTGCAATGGCAACATCCGAGCGACAGCCATGGCGTTCCGGGTCGGAATTGAAACTAGGGCAATTTATGACGGTGAAGTCTGCTGTGAAGGTATCAAGCTCTGCCAATTCGGGTCTACGCAACATGTGACGGATGAACAGATTATGCCATGCCAATTCAGAAACAACGCGAACATTTAACCGATGGTCGGGATGCGCTCCTCCGTAGAGGTCTTGGACATAATATCTTTTACCTTCCATGTGGCCCAACATATCTTGGTAAAGCTGTTCGAACTTATCAGCGTCCATTGGAGGGTTGTTGTCCCACCAGATGCTGTCTTTGACGGACGGCTCATCAACGACAAACTTATCTTGTGGAGAGCGACCAGTATATTTGCCGGTCGATACCAAAAAAGTTCCCCCTTGGCCGATCTCCCCTTCGCCGTTTTGAACTGCTTGGGTCATCAATTCGGCTTCTTGCAGGTTGTAATAAACTTGGGCGAGGCCCGAGATCCCCATATCCTGCAATGTAAAAGACGAATTAACGCGACCGGTGACCATTTCTTGCTCCTCAGGCTGAGATGGGCTGGGCTCTATGTGCAAGCCCAACGCCAAGAACGCCCATATAACAGCTTGATTTGCCGTGAAAAGCACAGTCGACATGCACCATAGAGATTTAACGATAACAGTTTACAACAGCTGGTGTCTGTGACTGTTAGCTTTTTGCACAACGCCGTTGATTAACGCGAAGAGTTAAAGCAAGTTCGAATTAAGGAGTATTTATGGCTAAGATCGCGCTTGTTGATGACGACAGGAACATATTGATGTCCGTTTCTTTGGCATTAGAAGCCGAGGGGCATGATGTCGACCAATACGCCGATGGTGCGATTGCATGGGCTGCGTTTGTAGATACCATGCCCGACCTTGCGGTTCTTGATATTAAAATGCCGCGTATGGACGGAATGGATCTTTTGGAAAAGATCCGAGGAGCATCGACCATTCCGGTGATTTTTCTAACGTCCAAGGATGAAGAACTTGATGAGGTTCTTGGGCTGCGGATGGGCGCTGATGACTATGTCACCAAACCGTTTTCGCAGCGTTTGCTGACAGAACGGATCAAGGCCTTACTACGCCGTGATGAATTGTTGCGCAAAGATCGCGCGTCTGATCGCAGTTCCGATACAACAGAAGCGATGGTGCGCGGATGCCTTACCATGGATCCATTGCGCCATTCAGTGTCTTGGAAAGATGCGTCCGTCAACTTGACGGTGACAGAGTTTCTATTGCTTCAAGCCCTCGCACAACGGCCGGGTTTCGTGAAGAACCGAGATCAGCTTATGGATGTTGCCTATGATGATCAGGTCTATGTTGATGACCGCACCATCGACAGCCATATCAAGCGGTTGCGTAGGAAGTTGAAACAAGTTGACCCAGACTTTGCTTCGATCGAGACGCTCTATGGTGTGGGATATCGATTTGTTGAAGTCTGATGCCGTCTCCCACCAGGCCTGATGAAGAAAATCAACGGGCGTCGCGCATCAGTTGGGCTGAAGACGAACGCAGCCCCTCTCTGCTATTGCCTGTTATTCGACGGTTTCGCGGCAGCAGGATTGCTCGAAGGATCATCCTTTACAACTTGATTTCCTTAAGCGTGCTGATGCTTATGTTCGTTGCTTTGACGCAATATGAGGCCAGCTCGATCCGACAAGAAGAGCAAGTTTTGGGGATCACTACAGATCTCTTGGAGCATCAGGTTCAGACAGGCGCTGATGTTTCAAATGCACGTGGTTTTGAAGTGCGCCTTTACCGTGATGGACGTTATGATGTCTTGCATAGTGCTGGTGTCTTTTTGCGACCGGACGCTTTTATTTTAGACAGTCTAAGGTCGCTTGTCCGGTTTTCCGGCAACGCTGAACCCTTGGAGCTTCGCTCTTCATTTGATATGTTGTTGGACACTGTTGCAGCCAATCCAGGCCTCTATCCAAAGCGGCTTTCCGTACAAAACGGGTCTTTGCGCAATACTGTAGTCGCAGAACGCCGAGAGATTGCATTTGGCCCTAACGCAGGTCAAATTTTGGTGGTCTCATCGCCTTTGGGTCTTGTTGAAGCGCGCGCCCAATTGCTGCGCGAACGACTGACGCAGGCCTTTTTGGCATCGATTGCTTTGGCAATGATTTTGTCCTTGATCTTAGCCTATTCGCTGGCCACGCCGATTCATAATTTGGCCGATGCTGCCGAGCGAGGACATCGTGATATGGAATCGCCGGGTGAGGCCAACCCGATCAAGATTCCTAACCTTTATGGCAGGCCTGACGAAATCGGCCGCTTAAGCATCGCAATGCGGGATATGACCAACACGCTCTACAATCAGATCGAGCACAATCAACGCTTTGCAGCGGATGTGACCCACGAGATTAAAAACCCGCTCGCTTCGATGAGTTCGGCCGTCCAAGGCCTGCAAAATGTACGAAACGACACAGAGCGGACGCGCTTGGAAACTGTGTTGCGGCAGGATGTAAATCGGATCGACCGATTGATCACAGATATATCGCAAGCGTCGAAGTTGGATGCGGATCTTGTGCGGGCTGAACGCGACAGTTTCGATATGGGAAAATTGCTGGAGCAAATTGTAAGTTTCCACCGTCTGGAAGCAAATGAGCGAGGTGTGACAATCCTTCACCGCGCACCAAGCCCAGATCTTTTTTACATTGGGGTAGAACAGCGCCTAGCGCAGGTCTTTTCAAACATTCTATCCAACGCCGTCACGATCTGCGATGCCGGAGATACGGTGACGATCTGGTCCTTTCAAACAGAAACCAATTTTTTCATTATGGTTGAAGATACCGGTCCGGGGATACCAGAGGACAATCTAGACGACATTTTTGATCGGTTTTATTCCAACCGAAGTGAGGGAACCTTTGGACGCAATTCGGGGCTGGGGCTTGCCATCTCTCGGCAAATCGTAGCGGCGCATTTCGGTAAAATTTGGGCTGAGAATGTCTATGATAACGATGACCCGACTGGACCACGCCGTGGTGCTCGGTTCATTGTCAGCCTGCCGCGTGCTTAAGCTTGAGGGCGATATCGTGCATGCAAGTTGCGTGGCGGTGAATGGAAAAGGCGTATTGATTTTAGGCCGCTCGGGGCGCGGAAAATCGCATTTGGCCGCAGAGTTGATCTCTCGTGGGGCCGATCTAGTTGCAGACGATCAAGTGAAACTGGCGCTAGATGACGGTTTGGTTGCTTCGGGGCCTGATGCATTGGCTGGCTTGTTGGAAATTCGAGGAGTTGGGTTGTTGCAACTGCCGCATTTACACTCTGCTAAAGTTTGTTTGGTGGTCGATCTGGATCGTCAAGAAATGGAGCGCATGCCGCAAATCAAAACTGCCTTTGCTTTGGGGCAAGAACTGCCCATGCTTGAACTTGGTAAATCCCCGATTGCAGCTGCGACGATTGTGTTGCGATTGCAAGCACAGGACGTGATTTCGAGATGAAGAAAGCTTTGCCCGTAGATCACAGAATTGTCTTTGTGACAGGCCCTTCGGGCGCCGGTCGCAGCACAGCTCTGCGGGCCCTTGAAGATCTGGGATTTGAAGTGATCGACAATATGCCGCTGGCCTTTGTCCCGCGCCTTTTGGCCGGACCCAGCTTAAACCGATCTCTCGCGCTGGGCGTTGATGTTCGAAACCGTGACTTCAGCGTCGGAGCGGTGTTTGACGCGATCGAAACCGTTCGCGCTAGTGAGGAATTCGAACCTCAATTGGTTTTTCTGACGGCCAATCCTGAAGTGTTATCACGCCGCTATTCTGAAACAAGAAGACGCCACCCCATGTCTCCGGAAAGTACGGCGGACGAAGGAATTTTGGCGGAAGGCAAACTGTTGGATCTTTTGCGCGCGCGGGCAGATATTTTGATCGATACATCTGACATGACGCCGCATGATCTTGCTGCGGATGTGGGGAAATGGTTCGGACCTGAAGGCGCGCGGATTTTGTCCGTCACCTTGATGAGTTTTTCCTATAAACGCGGTATCCCGCGGGGCGTCGATATGGTTCTTGATTGCCGGTTTTTACGAAATCCCCATTGGGATGAGCGTTTGCGCGAAAAAACCGGTCGGGATGCGGCTGTAGGGACCTATGTCAAGAATGACACACGCTTTGAACCTTTTCTCATTAACGTGAACGATCTTTTAACTTTGCTCTTGCCCGCCTATTTGGATGAGGGCAAAGCGCATTTCACACTCGCTTTCGGCTGTACAGGTGGCAAGCACCGCTCAGTTTTTCTGACGGAAACCGTCGCGAAACACTTGCAGCAGGCTGGTTGGCTCGTAAAAGTCCGACACAGGGAGATTTGATTGGGACAGTTGGACCAGATTAACGGTAAGGGAAAGATCGGCATCGTGATTGTCGCCCATGGAGGACTCGCCAAAGAATACTTGGCGGCAGTTGAACATGTGGTCGGTCATCAAGATGGGATCGTTGCTGTTGGTGCCAGCTCTGAATGCAATCGTTCTGATAAAGAAGAAGAGATTTGTATGGCCGCGGATGCCGTAGATGCGGGACACGGCGTCGTTGTGGTCACGGATCTTTTTGGGGGATCTCCGTCTAATCTATCGCGAAAAGCGTGCAGGGGCAGTGGAAGAAAGTTCCTTTACGGAGCTAATCTTCCAATGCTAATCAAGCTCGCGAAATGCCGAAGCATGGATATCGATACCGCAGTCAGCAAAGCGCTGGATGCGGGACGCAAATATATCGATATCTATCGCGAGGCGACCGCGGCCCGGGTGTAAACGGAACTGTTCTTGAAAAGCACTTTGGAAATCAAGAATATCAAGGGCCTGCACGCACGGGCCTCTGCAAAATTTGTTGAAACAGTAGAATCGCATGACGCCGAGGCAGTCGTCTCTAAGGACGGTATGGATGTCTCTGGATCGTCAATTATGGGCCTTATGATGTTGGCTGCATCGAAAGGCACGACAATCGATGTCGAGACGTCTGGACCCGAGGCCGAAAAACTGTCATCTGCTCTCAGATATTTGATCGATGATAGGTTCGGCGAGGGTCAGTGAACAATATGAACGATGTTCAGAATGCGGCTCGCGATGAGAGTTACTATGACCTCTACGAGAAGTCAGAGTTGACCTATGCCAATTCTTTTCCGCAATGGCATAAGCGCATTTTCATCAAAGCCGTCGAATGGATCACTGCGCGCATTTTCTTGTATCGCCGTATGCGGAACTTTGAGGGAAACCGATCAGTTGGGCATCAATTCTGGCAGGATGTTCTTGATGAAATGAACATCCAGTTGCAGACCCCCGACGAGGACTACAATCGCATCCCATCTGAAGGGCCTTTGGTGATTGTTTCCAACCATCCCCATGGTTTGGTCGATGGTTTGATCATGGGATGTATGTTGTCCAAGGTACGTCCCGATTTTCAAATTCTCACGCGGGCTTTGTTGGTGGGCGTCGACAGAGTTGAGCCGAATTTGCTGCCTGTGGCATTTCCGCATGAACCTGATTCTGTGCGTCGCAATATCGAGATGCGGGCCAAAGCGATGCGATCGCTTAAAGAAGGGCATTGCATTGCATTGTTTCCCGCAGGCACGGTTTCGACAAGTGAGACTTGGTTTGGCGAACCTACTGAGCGAGAATGGGCAACCTTCACAGCAAAGATGATCTTGCAGTCAAATGCAAAAGTGCTGCCGATTTATTTCACTGGTCGAAACACGCGTTGGTTTTACATCGCCAATCGGATTTCAGACACCTTGCGTCAGTCATTGCTGCTGTTTGAGATCAAGGCGGCATTCTACAAAAAACAAAGACCAGTGATTGGTGAAATTGTAGATTCTGAAGTGATCAAATCCTTTGCCAAAGATCGTGAAGGCTTAATGGCCTATCTTCGCGAAGAGACTTTGAAGTTGAATCCGAAAAATTAGGCTGGAAGGGCTGTGACCGAGATCCGCCCGGTTATTTATGAGATTACAACTGCGTCTGAACTGCGTCGTTGGTATTGGTATCGTCATGAGTTGGCGGCTGAATGCAAACGGCTGAAGTTGAAGACAGCGGGTGGCAAATTTGTCTTGCTGGACCGGATTGCACATTTTTTGGAAACCGGGGAGCGTGTCTGGCCCGGGGATGCGCATGTAAAGCCGTCTTCGAAATTCGATTGGCACAGTGCCGAACTAAAGCCGGAGACTGTTATTACTGACAGCTATCGTAACTCTCAAAATGTGCGGCGCTTCTTCAAGTCCCAGCTTGGCGATGATTTCAAATTCAATATCGGTTTTATGGCTTGGATGAAGGAGAATGTTGGTGCAACATTGACAGATGCCTGTCAGGCTTATGAGATGCTTAAGTCCATAGGGTTTCCAGCCGATATTCCGGACCATAATCAGTTCAACCAGTACCAACGTGATTTCTTGTTGGACAACCCTGATATGGGTCTGGCCGATGTGCGCAGATTTTGGTTGTTGAAAATAAAGATGCCCTCCGAGACAGGGCGGCATCGCTATGAGCGCAAAGATCTGGGTCTTTCATAGAGACGCGGTCTAGGGCGGCACGCCTTTCACCTGCCGCCCTATTGAACTTTGCAGCTAGGTTTGTTTGGTGGCAGAGGTCTCGCCGATTGTTGTGGCATCATTGATAGCTTTGCCCAACAATGACCAATTCTCGTTGCGGGTCACATACATCATGGCTGCCAAAGCTACGAAGGACAGGATAGAGCCTGACAACAGCGCTGTGTCTTGACTGTGCAAGATGAAAAACAGGATCGAGTAGATTGCCGAAAGCGTCCCTGTCACGGTCAGTACGCGCCATCCGAATTTAAGGCCAATGACAGCATAGGCGCTGATCAGCGCAATCGTGGCAGCACTTGCAATTGCGTAGGCCGCTGAAAATCCAATCTGTTCTGACAGGGCCGCAAGGAGCAGAACGAAAATCGCCTCGGCCAGTCCGATCATTATGTATTGGATTGCGTGGACCGGTCGATCTGATCGTGCGTCCAGCAACAAGATGGTCAGAAATGTCAGTCCAATGAACAAGATACCATAGCGGGCCGAACGATAGGCTTTTTGGTAGAAGTCATTTGGTTCAAGCAAGCTAACGCCAAAACTGGCCGTTTTCTGCAAACGCTCAAACTGCAGCTCTCGCGACACTTGCGGAACGGGACGGGCCAGATTTGGAATGGACCAACGCGCCGAAAAACCCGCATCGGTAACTTGATATTCATCGGGCAAAAAGTGTCCCTGAAAACTGGGATGTGGCCAGTCACCGGAGATATCGATCTGATTTGCACGACCTATGGCTGCCAGATTGAGCGCTTGGGCCCCGTTGAACGAAAAATCGGTTGCGAAGGTTTCGATCCCTCTTGGATCACCGATCTCTGCGACTAGGCCGGCCCCTTGTGTTCGGGGTTCAAATGGCGTGCTTGCTTTGTCTGCTTGGAGGCGTATTTCGCCGCGCAATGAACGGTTTTCATTGAGGCCGACAAGAATTCGCGCGGCGTCAAAATTGGCCGTTTCGCCCTCTGTCAACATTGCTTCAATTTGCTCTAGATCGAAAGTAAAACTGGTACTGCTGGTTCCTCGGTAAACGGGTACTTTGAAAAGTCCGCGCTTTCGCTCTTCTGTGCGGATCGCAACCGATTGGGCATAATCATTGGGCAAAAGATAGAGAGAAGGACGATTGACTGTCTCTTGAAGTTGCAATTGGCGGTACCTGCGCGCGCCGTTATCATCTCGAAGTTCTTCGCCGGTGTCAGGGTCAAGAAGTGACCTTGTTTCAATGCGTGTCACCTCTGCTGTGACAGGGATTTCAAGGCTGATGCCAAAGTGGCTTTGTGCTCCGCCCCATTCCTGACCAAGGGACAATTTTGTTTCACGACTGTATTCAGCGCGTTCTTTGATGACATCGGAGACCAGTAATAGGGGCACGGACATCAGCAGCACAAGAAACCCAACGATAAGGGCGTTAAGGGCGATGGATTTGGGCATTGGAAGAACCTTTCATTCTGTGATGAATAGGCCTTAGATAGAAATCACCACGCGGAACCTGCGAGGTTTCTTATGAGGCGTGCAAGAGATGATTAGGTCTCAAGATCGGCTATAAAAAAAGCCCGCATCACGCGGGCTTTCGTTTGGCGTTTTAAAGCGTTTACAAAGTCTCGGTCAGTTCAGGCACTGCATCAAAGAGATCAGCAACCAAACCATAATCGGCCACTTGGAAAATTGGCGCTTCTTCGTCTTTGTTGATCGCGACGATGACTTTGGAATCTTTCATACCGGCTAAGTGCTGGATCGCACCTGAAATGCCGACCGCTACATAGAGGTCGGGCGCCACCACTTTACCTGTCTGACCAACTTGCCAGTCATTCGGCGCATAGCCAGAATCGACAGCCGCGCGAGAGGCACCAACAGCCGCGTTCAACTTGTCAGCAAGTTTTTCGATGATTGCAAAATCCTCTTCAGAGCCGACGCCACGACCTCCAGAGACAACAACCTTTGCAGAGGTCAACTCAGGACGATCTGACGCTTCAACCTTATCTTCGACCCATTCCGACAATCCAGGGTTCGCCGCAGCTGAGATTTTTTCAACCGCAGCAGAACCGCCATCGCCTGTCGCCTCAAAACCCGCCGTCCGGATCGATATGACCTTCTTTGAATCCAAAGACTTTACGGTTTGGATCGCGTTCCCGGCATAGATCGGGCGTTCAAACGTGTCGGAATCTATCACGGCTGTGATGTCGGTGATCACCATGGCATCCAGAGTAGCTGCAACGCGCGGTAGGATATTCTTCGCAGACACTGTCGCAGGCGCTACGATATGAGTGTAATCGTCAGAAAGCGAGATGATCAGATCGGAAATCGGCTCTGCCAAGGCATTGCCATACATCGCGTCATCGGCACAAAGCACCTTTGACACACCTTCCAGCTTTGCAATCTCGTCTGCTGCGGGACCGCAGCCTGAAGATGCGCTCAGCACGGTTACGTCACCCATTTGCTTTGCCGCAGTCAGTGCTTTGGCTGTTTGGTCGATGGAGACTTCGCCCCCGATAACTTCAGCAAGTAATAATACAGACATTAGATGACCCCCGCTTCGTCTTTAAGTTTTGCAACCAGTTCCGCGACATCACCGACTTTGATGCCCGCAGCGCGTGCTGGCGGTTCTTCTGTTTTTACGATCTCCAGTCGAGGTGACACATCGACGCCATAGTCAGCCGGTATTTTTTCATCGAGCGGCTTTTTCTTGGCTTTCATAATGTTTGGGAGCGAAGCATAACGTGGCTCATTCAAGCGCAAATCGACAGTGACGACCGCTGGCATATTTACTTTGATGGTTTGCAATCCGCCGTCAACTTCGCGTGTGACTGTTGCGCTTTCGCCATCAATATCAACTTCAGAGGCGTATGTGGCCTGGGACCACCCCATCAGAGCGGCCAGCATTTGACCTGTTGCGTTGAGGTCATTGTCAATCGATTGTTTGCCGCACAGAACCAGTCCTGGCTGCTCTTCATCAATGACGGCCTTCAAGAGCTTTGCGACCGCCAAAGGTTCGATATCTGTATGCACGTCATCTGCGGCAATGATCAGGATCGCGCGGTCGGCACCCATGGCCAATGCTGTGCGCAGCGTTTCCTGAGACTGTTTTACGCCAACCGAGACCGCGATGATCTCTTCCGCTTTCCCAGCTTCTTTGAGACGGATCGCTTCTTCGACCGCGATCTCATCGAACGGGTTCATTGACATTTTGACATTGGCAAGGTCGACGCCGGAACCATCCGCTTTGACACGGACCTTCACGTTATAGTCGATCACCCGCTTGACTGGGACCAAGACTTTCATTCGGTTTCCTCTCCTATCGCGGAAAACGCCCGCGGAAATTCGATTTGCGATGTCTAGGCGACTCTCTTGGGCGGCGAAAGGCGAAAATCGACGCGCGGCAGAGGCTTAACGCCGCGTTTTGTTATTCCGAAGATAGGATCATCTCATTGGCGGCAAGCACACCTGGCTCGGCGGTCCAGGAATAGGCCAGCAAGGCTGGGGCCATTGTATCAACCGTAATTGTGTGTTCGCGGCCAGGGGGGTTAAACAGAAGGCTGCCAGGGCCAAACACACCAAAGTCGTTTTGCGTGACCGATCCTGACAAAACAAGATAGCTTTCGGTTATACCAACATGGCTATGCTTGGGATAGGCACAGCCCGGCGCGAACAAAACCAGTCCGACGGACATGCTATGAGATTTGATTTGCGACTGTTCACCAATAATTTCGGTATAGGCGAAGGCGCCTTTCAAGTGATCTGGCATCTCATCATATCCCCAATCCCATTGGAGATGGTTAATTATTTCGTCAAGATCTGCGGCAAGTCTGCTAAACGGGCCTTGTGACGCTGTCCGAAGACAAGCGTCTAGAAAACGGGTCACCGGCAAAGGCTTTGCCCTCTCCGGCACAACGGTAAACGAATCCTGCAAAAGACGGTCGAGTTCGTTGATCGTGAGCTTGCAATGCACTTGAACCTTGTCATTTCCGCAATCCACAATCGCCCGAAATGCGCGGCGGTAGGATTTAAGGACTTGCCGATAATCCGATTGCAAAGCTGAGAAAACCTCTGCCGTTTGAGCATGTGGGTTTTCAAAATTGATTTGGCCCATGATTCTGTTCCTAGGAGCGTTTTGAACCGACCTATTCCTGCGCTTGAAATCGTAAAGTAGAATTTATTGCCGATGTCCCAAAGCAGAAAGTTTTGCGCGCACTTTGGTGAATTGGTGATCAGCCGAATTTTCGACTGATCATAACTTAATCTGAAATGAGTCAGCGATTTGCGCCGGGAACCCATAGAACGTCATTTGCGCCGGCATCATTTGCCATCCGGGAGGCAACGAAAAACCAGTCGGACAAACGGTTCAGATACATGACAGCAGATGGATTGACATCTTCGAGCTGCGACAACTCGACGGCTAAACGTTCGGCTCGGCGACAAACTGTTCGACAAAGATGCAGATGTGCGGCCAAAGCAGACCCGCCTGGCAAAATGAAACTTTTCAGCGGCTCTAACGCTTCGTTCATAGTGTCGATTTCGACTTCTAGACGCGTGACCTGAGCTTCAGTCATGCGCAATGGTGTGTATTCGGCATTTGCGTCTTCTGCCATGTCTGGACGACACAGATCAGCGCCAAGATCAAACAAGTCATTTTGGATCATGGAAAGCTGTTTGTCGGTTTTATCGTCGGCATGAAGGCGCGCCAAACCGACTGTAGAATTCGTTTCATCGACTGTGCCATACGCTGTCACGCGGGCCGAGTATTTCGCAACTCGCTGACCATTTCCCAGGGCCGTGTGGCCGCCATCCCCAGTGCGCGTATAAATCTTATTCAGCGTGACCATCAGCTCGCACCCCCTTCACGAAAGGCAACATAGATAAGAATGAAAACAACTGCGGCGGCTTGAAGAATGATCCTCCAGCGCATCAGTTTGTTCGCGTATTTTTTGTTAAATTCGCCGCCGCCGGCGAATCCGCCCAATCCAATCATCAAGACAACGACCACGGCCAAAATAGCCAAAACAATCAGCAGGTATAGAAATGGTGCCATATCGCTCCCCTTTCATGGGCAATTAGGTCAGATCGCCCAACTGTCACCCCATCATTATTTTGTCGAGTTGTCGAACCGGTAATATACGTTTCAAAAACGCAGCGATGAAGGTGGGTTTGGTGACCATATATCGTTCGCGCGGACGTTTGGCCTCAAGCGCATGAATTAGTTTTGCGGTCACTGACGATGCGGCGAGCTCTCCAAAGTCAGGTTTTTCGCGCTTCTGATAAAGACGTGGAATGACGGCCTTTTCATAAACCTCGCGGTTCGGAGAGTTTTCCCAGTCGATCCATTTCTCGAATTGCACGGCAGAGTTTTTGCCAAAGGGCGTGTCTATCGGACCGGGTTGTATTGTAGAGACATGGATCGGCACTTTGATCCGCTTTAGCTCCAGTCGAAGCACATCGGTCATGCCCTCGAGAGCATGTTTTGACGAGACGTAGGCGCCGCGAACGGGCAAGGCGATAAAGCCCAAAACGGTTGAGCACTGGATGATACGACCATAACCCTGCGCACGCATTATGGGCATGACCTGCTGAATGAGGTCAAAATACCCAAAGACATTTGCTTCGAAAATGGCGCGCATCGCATTTCTGGGAAGATCTTCGATGGCCGAGGGGATAGCGTAGGCCCCGTTGTTAAAGAGCGCGTCCAGCCTGCCACCTGTGCGTTTCAACGTCTCAGCGACGGCATCCTTTATTGATTGCTCATCCTCATAATCGAGGCGAAAGCTTTCCAACCCTTCCGCGCGCAGACGTTCGCAGTCTTTCTCTTGGCGGCAGGTGGCCAGCACCTGCCAACCGCGTTCTTGAAGCGTCTTGGCGGCATCATATCCAATGCCGCTGGAACAGCCAGTGATCAATATCGATTTCATCTCAGATTACCTATTCAATTTGTTCTGGAGATTCAGTTTAACGGTTGGCCATTCTGCGGCAATGATGGAGTAGACAGCGGTGTCGCGTAACGTTCCGTTCCATAGCATGTGGGATCGCAAAATGCCGTCCTGTTTAGCGCCCAAACGCTCTATCGCATTGCGACTGGCATGGTTCATAAAATGGGTCCGGAATTCGACCGCGATGCAATCGATGGTTTCGAAGGCATTGGTCAACAAGGCGAGCTTACATTCTGTGTTCACGCCCGTGCGCTGAACCCGTTTAGCATACCATGTTGAGCCGATTTCAATACGTTTGTTGTCAGCGTCGATATTCATATAGGTTGTTTGCCCGCAAGGTCGGCCGTCAGGATCAAAAACGGTGAATGGAAGCATGGACCCCTGACGACGCAGTGCGAGCCGCCTTTCGATCTCGGCTTTCATATTCGATGGGGTTGGAATCCCGGTGACCCAAAGCTCATGCAGATCGCCCTCTGCGCTGGCTTGTTGTAATCCTTCCAAGTGATCCATCGTCAGCGGGGCAACGCGCATATGCACGCCGTGATAGTCAAAATCTTCGGGCCAAATATTCATTGTATTCCCTTTATTTTGCCGATCAGATGCAAAGCCGCTAGACCATGCTTTTGGGTCTGGCTACAAGCGGATCATGAGCAGTGACAACGAGAACTCCGATAACGGAGACGAGGACACAGGCGGTTTGATTATCACGGAACCTCTAAGCCGTGCGATCGGCGATCGTTATCTCACCTACGCACTATCAACAATTATGCACCGTGCTTTACCTGATGCGCGGGATGGTTTGAAACCCGTCCATCGACGTATCCTTTACGCAATGCGCGAGTTGAATTTGGCGCCAACCGGACGGTTCCGGAAATCATCTAAGATTTCGGGCGATGTGATGGGGAATTACCACCCGCATGGCGATGCCGCGATCTACGACGCAATGGCCCGGCTGGCCCAGGATTTTGTCATTCGATATCCCTTGGTTGATGGTCAGGGCAATTTTGGAAATATTGATGGAGATAACCCGGCGGCAAGCCGTTATACTGAAGCCCGACTGACCAAAGCGGCAGAGGCCCTGATGGAAGGTCTTGCGCAAAACGCTGTCGATTTTCGAGAGAATTATGACGGAACGATGGAAGAGCCTGAGGTACTTCCTGCGGCTTTTCCCAACCTTTTGGCCAATGGGTCATCTGGGATTGCCGTTGGAATGGCCACAAATATCCCACCCCACAACATGGACGAGTTGGTGGGGGCTTGCTTGCATCTTATCAAAGCACCAAATGCCCGCGATGATACTTTGCTAGACTATGTAAAGGGTCCAGATTTCCCGACCGGGGGGATCATTGTTGAACCTGCCCAGAATATCGCGAACGCGTATAAGACCGGGCGTGGATCCTTTCGCTTGCGTGCACGCTGGCAAATCGAAGAGCTGTCGCGTGGGATGTGGCAGGTTGTGGTCACCGAAATCCCTTACCAGATTCAGAAATCCAAACTGATTGAGAAGTTGGCCGAACTGATTCAAACCAAGAAAGTTCCGATCCTTGCTGATGTCCGGGATGAGTCGACCGAAGATGTCCGTCTAATCCTTGAGCCGAAATCCAAAGCTGTGGATGCCGCTGTGATGATGGAGACGCTGTTTCGGATGTCTGATCTGGAGACGCGCTTCAGCCTGAATATGAATTGTTTGATTGACGGGCGGACACCTAAGGTTTGTTCGCTAAAAGAGGTGCTGCGCGCTTTCTTAGATCATCGGCGCGATGTTTTGCTGCGTCGGTCCAAGCATCGTTTGGACAAGATTGACCGACGTCTTGAGGTCTTGGAAGGCTATATTGTGGCTTTCCTAAACTTGGATCGCGTGATCGAGATCATCCGAAATGAAGATGATCCAAAGGCTGTTATGATCGCCGAGTTCGATTTGACCGATGTGCAGGTCGAAGCGATCTTAAATATGCGTCTGCGGGCTTTGCGCAAATTAGAAGAGATAGAGTTGCGCCAAGAGCGTGACGATCTACTGGTCGAGCGGGCAGCAATCCAAGATTTGCTTGAAAGTGAAGATCAGCAATGGACCCGTATTAGCGATCAATTGCGTGATCTGCGCAAAGCGTTTGGCAAAGATACGCCAAATGGCGCGCGCTTGTCAGAATTGGCGGATGCGCCTGAGGTTGAAGACGTACCCCTTGAAGCCATGATTGAGCGCGAACCGATCACTGTCGTCTGCTCTCAGATGGGGTGGATCCGCGCCATGAAAGGCCATATCGATCTCACCCAAGAGTTAAAGTTCAAAGATGGCGACGGCCCGCGGTTTGCGTTCCATGCTGAGACAACAGATCGGCTGTTGTTGCTTGGTGAAAACGGTCGGTTCTACACCCTTTCAGCGTCAAACCTACCCGGCGGGCGTGGTATGGGAGAGCCGGCCCGGCTTATGGTGGATCTGCCCAATGAGGCGGGCATGGTCGCGTTGTTCATCCATGAACCGGGGCGCAAACTGCTGATGGCATCCAGCGCGGGGGATGGGTTTGTCGTCCCTGAAGATGAAGTCGTCGCGCAGACACGGTCCGGCAAACAGGTCCTAAACGTGCGTGCGCCAACCAAAGCCATGGTCTGTGCTCCGGTAAAGGGCGATCATGTTGCCGTCGTCGGTGAGAACCGAAAAGTTTTGATTTTCCCGCTGGATGACTTGCCAGAAATGTCGCGCGGCAAGGGCGTGCGTTTGCAGAAATACAAGGATGGTGGTTTGTCAGATGCCCGGACTTTTGAACTTGCCAAAGGTCTTGACTGGAAAGACCCTGCGGGTCGCACCCGGGTAGAGACCGATCTAAGGATGCATCTTGGGAAACGGGCGCAAGCCGGCGCCATGGCCCCCCGCGGCTTCCCCAGAGACAATAAGTTTACACCATAGAACGTACCTTTGTGTCCAAGGGCGTGAAAAATCACATCTTTTGTTAAATTGCCGCATGACTCGCTGAGTGCCGAAGGATAGCCTTGTGCCAACTATGAGGAGACAAACCATGTCTGATATTGACCGCATGGATATGACAAGGATGAATGTGGCTTACACAGGCGAGGGCGGTCCGCTGTTCAATCTGTCAATAAAAACATCTCTTCTGACGATCGTCACCTTGGGCATTTACCGGTTTTGGGCACGCACAAGGTTGCGACGGTTTTATTGGTCGGCCATCCGTCCAGGAGGGGATCCGTTCGAATACACAGGCACGGGAATTGAGAAATTCCTCGGCTTTCTGATCGCAGTGGCGTTTTTGGCTGTTTATCTTGGCCTTTTCAATTCTGCCTTGATTTTCTTTGGATTGGTGGCATGGCCCTTTGGCGATGGTGAAACGGGATTCGACGATTTCACATTGAATTTAATGCTGAACCTATCCTTCCTGGCTGTCTTACCGATGATCTTTTATGCTCAGTATCGCGGACGGCGGTATATGCTGTCGCGGACGCGTTGGCGGGGTATTCGATTTGGTGCAGAAAAAGCTGCCTGGGGCTACGTCTGGCGCGCGGTTGGACATTTGTTACTCACGATTGTCACCTTGGGCATCTTGTTGCCCCGCCAGGCCTGGCATCTTGAAAAATACATGTATGACCGGACATGGTATGGCGATGGTCTGTTTGAAATGGGTGGGCGCTGGCAAGATCTGTGGCCTGCGATGAAGCATTTGGGGATTGCAGCGGCGATCCTTTTGGGAAGCGGTTTGTTGTTGGCAACAGGTCTGGGCGTCGGGATAGTCTTTGGGGTTATCGGCATTTTTGTAGCCTATGGGTGGTTCTTTGTCGGGTTCATTCATTTCAACGTTAAAAGTTTTGAAATCATGACAAAACAGAAACGATTGAACGGCGAGGTTCTGTTTGTGTCAGAGCCGAAGACGGGCAAAGTTGTTGGCCAGACCCTGTTGGGCTCATTCATCGCATCAACTCTTGCATCAGTCGTTCTGGCGGTGATCGCCGCGATTTTGGCAGTCTTTGCGCGGCTGACGGGCCTAATGGACCAAATCGATTTTGCCGACCCTGAGAGCTTTGAGTTCTTGGCAACGGCTGCAGGCATTGCAGCTGCGATCGCCATGTACGTCTTGTTCTTTGCGCTCTTTGTGGCTTTTGGACAGGTTTTCATCACGCAACCCATCCTAGAGCACTACACAAGCCAAACTCAGGTCATCAATCCACATGCGCTTGAGACCATCCAACAGCGCGCGCAGGACGACTTTGCCGAAGCCGAAGGATTTGCAGATGCTCTGGATGTAGGAGCCGCAATCTAGGGACTTTTACGGCGATGACACGACCCCTTTACTTTGACGGCCAAACGGCCGGAAGCCGTGTTGTGAATGTTGAATGGGACCATGAGGCTCTGATCATCACGGATATCGACCAGCAGATACGCTGGACTTGGGATGAGGTCCGCGAAATGCGGGATCAGGCTGATGACCAAGAAGTGGTTTTCAACCGCTCTGACGATTCCGAGGCGCGGCTGATCATCTTTGATGCCGAAGCGATCGAAGTGATCCGTTCAAAGACGCCCAATCGCCATCGCATTGTTGTCCCAAAGGGGACGGCCAGGCGGTTAATGATTTGGACCACAGCTGCGATTGGCTCGGTCCTGTTGATCGTTTTTGTGATCATTCCAAGCCTTGCAAATGTTCTAACGGCCATTGTGCCTGTGGAGCGTGAGGTCGCGATGGGCAATGCCTCGATGCGGCAGGTGGAACGCACTTTGTTGCGGGGGGTCGGCGAGGGTTTTTGCGTCGGCGAAGGGGGCACGCAAGCTTTGGACAAAATGGCTGCGCGATTAACCGAAGAGTTCGACAGTCCTTATGAGTATCGTATCCGGGTCTTTGATAGCGAAGTTGCGAATGCCTTTGCCATTCCGGGCGGGCATATCGTATTCTTTGATGGGCTGATACAGGATGCCGAAAGTCCTGAAATGATCGCCGGTGTTCTGGCCCATGAGATCGGGCATGTTGAAAATCGCGACAGTTTGCGTTTGCTGCTGCGTACAGCCGGGTCGGCGGGCATTCTGTCCATGCTGGTCGGTGATTTTGCAGGCGGAGCATTGGTTTTGGTCGTAACGGAGCAGTTGGTCAATGCGTCCCATTCCCAAAGGGTCGAGACGAATGCAGATATTTTTGCCACGGACCGCTTAGCTGAGGCCGGACTTCCAAGCACGCCGTTTGGGGACTTCTTTGATGTCATGGCCGAAAAATCAGGGATCGGTGATGGGGTAGGTGCAGAACTTTTGTCCTATATTTCCACCCATCCGGATTTGCCCGGTCGCGCAGACGATGCACGCGCCGCCAATACTGTGATTGGTGATTACGTCCCATCTTTGAACGAAGAAGAGTGGGCCGCCCTACGAAACATTTGCGATGATGTTGATGTCAAAGAGGACAAAGACGAAGATGAGGCAGCAAAGAAGATAGAGTAGACTGGTTCAGTCGCGCTTGCTTATTTTCAGATGAACGCCGCCTTCCGGGCGCAGCGTTAAAATCATTTGGGGTTTTGGCATGCGGTTTGCGACCAGCTCGAACTGATAGCGGCTGATCAAAGTGGCGAGAATGATCTTTGCTTCGATCATTGCAAATTGCATCCCGATGCAAATTCGTGGACCATCGCCGAAAGGCAGGAACTGATAGCGATCATAATCGCGCTTAGGATCAAATCGGTCCGGTTCAAAGCGATCTGCATTTTCCCATAGCACACGATTTCGGTGCAGCGCATATATCGGCATCATGACAGTGTCTTTCGGACGGATTTCGCGGTCACATAGCGTGTCATGACCTTGTGCCGTGCGCGAGATAAAGGCCGCTGGAGGATAAAGGCGCAGCGCCTCTTTGACGACTTGTTCCGTAAAAACCAGCTTATCTACGGTGTCGGCCGTCGCCGGTCCACCGTTTAAGATAGCGCGGGCTTCTTCTGCAAGACGCTCTTGCGCGGTTGGATCAAAGGCACAGAGATACAATGCCCATGCCAGCGTTAATGCTGTTGTTTCGTGCCCGGCCACAATGAAAGTCAGAAGATTGTCGCGCAGTTCGGCGGTGTTCATCTGCCGTTTTGTTTTAGGATCTTCGCCGTCTAGCAGCAGGTCCAGCAAATCAGGTGGGGATTTTACACCCGATTTGCGGCGACGCTCAATCGCGGCATCTGCGGCCGCTTGCATATCGCCAATACGGTTTGGGTTGAACATCCGGCTGGGCCGAGGCACCCATGTTGGTACGCCCACAACGTCCATTAAGGACACTTTGGCCGCCCCTGAGATATAAGCCTCGATCGCGGCGTGCATATCGCTGCTGTCCATTGCGTCATCGCCTGAAAAAGTCACAGAACTGATCACGTCGAAAGTTGTTTGAACCATCTCTTCAAACATATCTGCCCGGCCGGGGGCATCAGCCAGTCGCGCGCAGGTGGCAACCGCTGCCTCTGACATGATAGGTGCAAGGTTTTTGATATTACGCATTGTGAAAACAGGCGCAGCCGCGCGGCGTTGCCAACGCCAATGCGCACCTTCCGCTATAAAGAGAGAGTTGCCAATGGCCGGTTCCAGCAAGCTTTTGGTGACGTCTGACTTTGGATAGTTGTCGAGATTTTCCAAAAGTATCCGCCGGTTTGCTTGCGGGTCCATCACCATATGCCAACGCACGGTCGCGGTTTTGCCGGTGATCATGGGCTGCTCGACTGCGGTTTGTGGAATGATCTCTAGGATGTTGCGTCGGGCCGCAGATAAAGATCCGAAGATACCCAGTGGCCTTGTCAGTAGAGGAACTTTTGGAGGTTCCATTTTCAGCATCACCGCAGTCCTATATCGCTTAGTGCATCCGCAAGGTCTTGCGGGAGGCTGTCTTCGTTTTCGCGCCCTTGTGGTTGATCTTCTGGCGCATCTTCAATGCTGAGGTAGCGCCAACCTTGGAAAGGGCGACGCGGAACTGAATAAGTGCGGATGAGATTCGCTTCTAAGAGGATGCCACATCGTCGGATGCCGTCTTCTCCGATGACCTCTTCTAGGCCAGCAATCGGTTGGCGGGCCAAAACGGCGCCCTTGAAAACCCAATACATCGAACCGCCATTTAAGATCTCGTCGGCGCGTTTGGGCCACATACGCGTGACATGGCGCAGGGGTTTGTCGGGAAAGGCCAAACGTCTTTGGGTTTGCCATGCCAAAAGATCGTCAGGTGTTTCTGCGCCCACGCAGAGCTTTATAAGATTGACGGTCGCGTTCATGACTTTCTAGTTAGGCGCAACGTGGTCAGCGGAAAAGGAAAATGCGAGCATTAATTCAAAGAGTTGCTGAGGCACGGGTCGATATCGCAGGCGAAACCGTCGGTCAAATTGAGGAGGGTATTTTGATCCTCTTTTGTGCTATGGAAGGTGATCACATGGCACAGATTCCAAAATTCGCCGAGAAAATCAGCAAGCTTCGGATCCTGCGTGATGGAAAAGGGCGGATGAACCGCTCGGTGACAGAGATGGGCGGCAAGGCGCTGATCGTCTCGCAGTTTACGCTTGCTGCGGATACGTCGCGCGGTAACCGACCGGGTTTCAGCAAGGCTGCACCGGCCCTTGAAGGCCAAGAAATCTATGAAGCTTTTTGTCAGGCGATCCGGGGCCTTGGCGTTCCGGTTCAAACGGGTCGGTTTGGGGCGGACATGCAGGTGCATTTGGTTAATGATGGACCTATGACGATTTGGTTGGACACGGAGGAATGAATGGCACTCGAAGATGCAGCATATGAGGTCGACACGGCCATAACCCGCAAAGGAAAAAAAGGGTTAAGTTACGAGTCGCCCTTTAGTGGGGTGCCGTCTTTTCTTCGCAGGACATTGACCAAAGATCTTCGCGACGTGGATGTCGCTGTTACGGGTATACCCTTTGATAGTGCTGTGACCAATCGGCCGGGCGCGCGTCTGGGACCACGGGCCATCCGCGAGGCTTCTACGCTGCAGGCCCCTGATGCGCCCTATGGTTGGGATGTTGACCCGATGACCGAATTTAATGTGATCGACTATGGCGATATGGCTTATGACTATGCGCATATAGATTTGTTCCCAGCCAGATTGCGCGATCACATTACAGACATTCTGGATGCAGGTGCCACCAGCCTGTGTCTGGGTGGAGATCACTATATAACATATCCGATTTTACAGGCCTATGCCGATAAATCGGGACCTTTGGCTTTGCTGCAATTTGACGCTCATTCGGATACATGGCCTGACGAAGATCGCAGCCGGATCGATCATGGAACGGGCTTTTATAAAGCCATTAAAGATGGAATTATTTTGCCTGAAAGGACCGTTCAGTTGGGCATTCGAACAGACAATCCAGATCCTTTGGGTGTGCATACAATTGATGCCCCCCTCGTCCATACTCAAAGCATTTCGGATACGGCTGCCCAGATCAAAAACACGATTGGGGATCATGCGGTCTATGTGACCTTTGATATAGACTGTCTTGATCCGGCTTACGCACCTGGTACGGGAACGCCGGTCTCAGGTGGTTTGTCCAGCGCGCAAGCCATTGCGATCATTCGTGGGCTCGCAGGTTTGAATGTTTTGGGGATGGATGTGGTCGAAGTGTCCCCACCCTTTGACCCCACAGGTGCTACATCCATTGCGGGCGCCCATATAGCGACAGAGCTGCTTTGCCTTTGGGCGCATCGCAAGAAGTTTAGTTGACCTAAAGGCAGCTTTAGCTTTTCTTACAAGTAAGAAGATCCGATCAACGGATCCCAAAATCATAAAAATTCTGGGAGGAAATTATGAAATCTCTACTTGCTTTGGCGATTACATCCGTATCCGCCGCTGTCGCCTTTGCTGGGGACACCCCCTCTAACCCCGACGCAAAGGTCTATTTTATCAATCTTGAAGATGGAGCTACCGTTTCCAGCCCTGTCAAAATAAATTTTGGTTTGGAAGGCATGGGTATTGCCCCTGCGGGTGTAGAAATTGAAATGACAGGCCATCATCATTTATTGATTGATCGCCCTGGGATCGGTGAAACAGATTTCGGTGCAGAGGAATTTGAATTGGGCATCGCAGCCGATGAGAACAACAAGCATTTCGGTAAAGGCCAGACGGAAACGGTTATGGAGTTGGAACCGGGCGAGCATACGCTACAATTGGTTTTGGGCGATGCATTTCACATTCCTCATGACCCGCCGATTTACTCCGAAGTGATTACAATTACTGTGGAGTGATTCCAAGTTTCAGAGCCGTTATTAAACGGCTCTGAACGGACTTGGCGAAAACTGACCCTTATGGGTCGGGTCTGATCGCCGGAATTACCCGGCCAGTTGCAAGGTGATTGCAGCTGCTGGGAGACACTTATGGCTACAATCGACCGCTTCTTGACGGATTTAGACGACCGTTTGGATGGACTAAGATCAGATGGCTTATACAAAAACGAGCGCGTGATTACTTCACCGCAGGGCGCTGCAGTGGCCGTCGGCGCAAGTCATTACATCAACTTATGCGCCAACAATTACCTCGGTTTGGCCGATCATCCTGATCTTGTGGAAGCGGCAAAGTCATCTTTGGATGAAAATGGGTTTGGGATGGCTTCCGTGCGTTTTATTTGTGGAACACAAAAGACCCATAAAGCGTTGGAAGATCGGCTGGCACAGTTTTTATCTGTCGAGGATACGATCCTCTACGCAGCATGTTTTGATGCGAATGCAGGTTTGTTTGAGACATTGATGGGTCCAGAAGACGCGATCATTTCCGATGCACTTAATCATGCGTCGATCATTGATGGCGTGCGGCTTTGCAAGGCGGCAAGGTATCGCTATGCCAATGCCGACATGGCCGATCTGGAAGCAAAGCTTCAGGCTGCCCAGGATCACAGATACCGTGTTATTGCCACCGATGCGGTCTTTTCTATGGATGGATATGTTGCCCCGCTAGCGGCGATCTGTGATCTGGCCGAAAAATACGACGCTATGGTTATGATGGATGATTGTCACGGTGTCGGGTTTATGGGGCAAGGCGGTCGAGGCACGCATTTTCATTGCGGTGTGCAAGGGCGCGTTGATCTGATTACGGGGACATTCGGCAAGGCTCTTGGCGGAGCCATGGGGGGCTATACCGGTGGCAAAGCCCAAGTGGTCGATTGGTTGCGGCAACGCTCGCGGCCATATTTGTTTTCGAATGCTTTGGCACCTTCGATCGTGTCTGCGACGATCAAGTCGTTGGATATGGTCGAAGCTGGTGATCATCTGCGCACCGCGCTCTGGCGAAATACGGCCCATTTTCGGGCCGAGATGGGCAAGCTTGGTTTTGAACTGCTGCCTGGAGAGCACGCGATCGTCCCGGTCATGTTGCGCAATTCGCAACTTGCGCAAGATTTCGCATCAGCATTGCACCAACTTGGGGTTTTCGTAACCGCTTTTAGCTTCCCTGTTGTACCAAAGGATCAAGATCGCATTCGAACCCAGATGAATGCTGCCCACTCGATAGAGGATTTGGATCGCGCCATTGCAGCTTTTCAAGAAGCGGGGCGCACACTGGGAGTTATCCAGTGAAGACAAAAATGCGTGCCTTGGTAAAATCCAAGCCTGAGGAAGGGCTTTGGATGGCGCATGTTCCCGTCCCTGACGTGGGCCCACGCGATGTGTTGGTCAAGGTGAAGAAATCCGCGATTTGTGGAACGGATGTTCATATTTGGAAATGGGATGAATGGTCTGCAAAAACGGTGCCAGTGGGCACAACCACGGGCCACGAGTTTATGGGCATCATTGTTGATATCGGCTCTGCCGTGACTGAGTATCAAATCGGTCAAAGGGTTTCGGCGGAAGGACATGTCACTTGCGGTGTTTGCAGAAACTGCCGCGCCGGAGATGGGCATTTATGTCGCAACACGCTGGGTGTCGGTGTGCAAATCAATGGCAGTTTTGCAGAATATGTGGCCTTGCCGGTGCAGAACATCGTGCCGATCCCCGATGGTATTTCAGACGATATTGCCGCGATTTTTGATCCTTTTGGCAATGCCGTTCATACAGCGCTTAGTTTTGATCTGGTGGGCGAAGATGTATTGGTCACTGGCGCAGGACCGATTGGCATTATGGCTGCTCTGGTTGCACAAAAGGTTGGCGCACGTAAGGTCGTGATTACCGATATCCAAGAAGGCCGCCTGAAGCTCGCCCGGGATATGGGCGTTCAATATACCGTTAATGTTGGTGAACAGAAGTTGCGCGATGTGATGAAAGATATCGGCATGGTCGAAGGATTTGACATTGCAATGGAGATGTCTGGTTCGGGTGCTGCCATGCGTCAGATCGTGGATCGGATGAACAATGGCGGAAAGGTTGCAATTCTGGGTATTGCGCCTGCGGGTTTCGAGATCGACTGGAACAAAGTTATCTTCAAGATGCTGACGTTGAAAGGAATCTATGGAAGAGAGATATTTGAGACATGGTACAAGATGATCGCACTTGTCCAAAGTGGGTTGGATGTGTCCGGCCTGATCACCCACCGAATCAGTATTAACGACTACCAAGACGGGTTTGCCGCCATGATTTCAGGCGAAGCGGGCAAAGTCGTCATGGATTGGGACTAAAGGGAGAGACCCATGAGCCGAACAGCGCAATCAACCTTGAACATCGTAAAAGAAGAGGACAACGCGTCCAAGCGTCTTCCCAGCCATGCAAAAGTCGTCGTGATCGGGGGCGGTGTTGTTGGCTGCTCAATCCTATTTCATCTTGCAAAATTTGGATGGAAAGATGTTGTCTTGGTGGAACGTGACGAGCTGACCTCAGGGTCGTCATGGCATGCCGCCGGGCAGATTCATACGATCAGCTCGGACCCAAATATTTCGCGTCTGCAAGGCTATACGATCGATTTGTATAAAGAAATCGAAGAGACGTCAGGCCACTCGGTCGGTCTTCATATGACGGGCGGATTTTATTTGGCCTCGTCTAAAACCTGGTATGATTACTTGAAGCGTGAGCGGTCTAAGGCGCGCTATATGGGTTTGAACCAAGAGTTTATTAGCCCAAAGGAAGTTGCCGAACGCCATCCTTTGATTGATCCAAAGCACTATGTTGCGGCCCTTTGGGATGATCAGGATGGGGATTTGGATCCTTCGGGTGCGACATATGCGTTTGCCAAGTCCGCAAAGGTACATGGTGCGCAGTATTTCACCCATACGCCGGCTTTGGAGACGATCCAAAAACCCAACGGGACATGGGATGTGACAACACCCAAAGGTACCATCAACGCGGAATATATCGTTAACTGCGGTGGCCTTTGGGCCCGCGAAGTCGGGCATATGTCGGGTCTGAACATCCCGGTTCAACCGATGGAGCATCACTATTTGATAACCGACCGCATTGAAGAAGTTGCAAATCATCCCACCCGTCTGCCTTGCGGAATCGACTATGACGCAAATGTATACTTCCGCCAGGAACGTGAAGGCATGTTGCTGGGCACGTATGAGCCGGTTGGCATGCCTTGGAAGGTGAAAGGCACGCCGATGGATTTTGGTCATGAATTGCTTCAGCCCAATCTAGAGCATATCGCGGATCGCCTTGAGCTTGTTTTTGACAAGATCCCAGCCTTTGGCAGTGCGGGTATTAAAGATGCAATCAATGGCCCTTTTACCTTTGGTCCTGATGGCAACCCGATGATTGGGCCTGTGCCGGGCATGCACAATTATTGGTGTGCAGTCGGCGTTATGGCAGGCTTTTGCCAAGGTGGTGGTGTGGGCCGATCGATTGCCGAATGGATGATTGATGGCGAGCCGTCCATTGACGTTTGGGCGATGGATGTTGCGCGTTTTGGCGATTGGGCAACGCCAGATTGGGGTACTGTGAAATCAACTGAAAACTATGAGCGCCGTTTCGTGATGACCTTCCCAAATGAGACTTTGCCAAAAGGGCGGTTGCAAAAGACGACAGCGCTTTACGACCGCTTGATTTCCAAAGGCGCCGTGATGGATCAGGGATTTGGCCTTGAGAATGCACTATGGTTTGCGGATGGTCCCAAAGATGCACATGAGGATCCGACTTTTGAGCGAAACCGCAGCTTTGACTATGTAAAACGAGAGGTTGAAGCCGTTCAAAATGGTGTTGGAGGTATTGAGATCGCCAATTTCGCCAAGCATGAGTTCAAAGGGGCCGGTGCGCGTGATTACCTAAACAAAATCCTTGCTGGATATATGCCGAAACCAGGGCGTTTAACCCTAACGCCCATGTTGAGCGAAAGCGGCAAGCTTTATGGTGATTTGACGGTCGCTTGTTTGGCAGACGATCATTTCATGCTGTTTGGATCGGGTGCGATGCAAGAGGCGCACCGTCGGTGGTTTGAAACATCGCTTACAGCTGACGTGACTTATGCGAATGTTTCGGATGATTGGCATGGCGTGGCGTTGTCAGGTCCGAAGTCGCGCGATTTGTTGTCTGCAATAACCCGGGAAGATGTCAGTGCAGAAGGTTTTAAATTCCGTGATTTGCGTCAGACATTTGTTGGTGGCGTGCCCGTTATATTGAACCGGATCAGTTTTTCTGGAGAGTTGGGGTATGAAATTTATTGTAAACCTCAGTACTTGATCAAATTGGCCCATGCGATTGAAGAGGCCGGTGCGCCATTTGGATACCGCTGGTATGGAGCGCGGGCTTTGATGTCGATGCGCTTGGAGAAAGGCTGGGGCGTTTGGACTTTGGAGTATCGCCCGGATTTCAATGCCGTTGAAAGTGGCATGGATGTCTTTATCAATTGGAAGAAAGACTTTGTAGGCAAAGCCGCGACCGAAGCGTTCCGTAAAGACGGTGTTGCCCAAAAGCTGGTGACCTTAACCATTGATGTCGATGGCATTGACGTTTCAAACGATGAGGCGATTTTGAAGGATGGTGAGGCGATCGGTTATGTCAGTTCTGGTGGGTATGCGCACCGGGTCGGTAAATCGATGGCCATGGGCTACGTTTCCAGCGAGAACGCGCAACCCGGCACACATTTACATGTCGAGATTTTGGGCGAAATGTATGATGCTGAGGTTCAGGGTCCGCCTGTTTATGATGCCAATGGGGCGAACATGCGCGCCTGATGAGGACAAAAAATGAAGCTTCAAGACCTAGAGATTTTTGTTGTTGGAACGCCGCCACCCTATTGGGGTGGGCGCTATTGGATCTTTGTGAAGGTTACAACGGATACCGGTCTGTCGGGTTATGGTGAAGTTTATGCAGCTTCGGTTGGGCCTGATGCGATGGAGGCTGTGATAAAGGATGTATTCTCTCGTCATATGGAAGGTGAACATCCTGCAAATGTCGAAAAGATGTTTCGTCGCGCCTATTCTGCGGGGTTCACCCAACGTCCCGATTTGACCGTTATGGGGGCGTTCTCTGGTCTTGAAATGGCTTGCTGGGATATTTTGGGCAAGGCCCATAATGTGCCGGTGCATATGCTTTTGGGTGGGCGGATGAATGATCGTGTGCGTAGTTACACTTACTTGTATCCAATGGAACATCATACCCAGCCGGAATTTTGGTCTTCACCTGAGATGCATGCAGAAACCGCCAAAGCCCGGGTGGCTGAGGGTTTTACCGCTTTGAAGTTTGATCCGGCCGGACCTTATACAATGCGGGGTGGGCATATGCCCTCTTTGATGGATATTGAGATGTCTGTGTCGATGTGCGCGGCCATTCGCGAGGCGGTGGGCGCCAAAGCAGATCTGTTGTTTGGAACCCATGGGCAGTTCAGTACAGCAGGTGCGATCCGGTTGGGTCGCGCGATCGAACCTTTCGATCCGCTTTGGTACGAAGAGCCCGTACCACCTGATGCAGTGACATCGATGGCTGAGATTGCCTCTAAGGTGCGGATCCCTGTGGCCACTGGCGAACGCTTAACCACAAAGGCGGAGTTTGCACCCCTTCTAAGATCTGGGGCGATATCGATATTGCAGCCGGCCTTGGGCCGCTCAGGTGGTATTTTGGAGACAAAAAAGATCGCAGCCATGGCCGAAGCCTATAACGCGCAGATCGCGCCGCATCTATATGCCGGGCCTGTGGAATGGGCCGCCAATGTACAATTGGCTGTGAATATCCCAAACATCCTGATGGTTGAGACGATCGGCACGGGTGGGGATTTTCATCGCGCTTTGGTGGGGAACAATCCCGTTTGGGAGAAGGGCTATATTTTGGCGCCAGAGGGGCCAGGGCTTGGGATACATTTCGATGAAACCGTCGCACGCGAGAACCCATATCACGGAGATCGACTGCATCTTGAAATGCAAGAAGATCCCTGTCGGTATGACAGTCACAATGCCTTTGGTGGTGGCGCCGCAGATTAGGTGGTTTCTGTCAGCTTAGATAAGCGTTTCCTGCACGTTCTAGCTCTGCGATTAGGGTTTTCTTCTTGACTGGTTTTGCTAAAAAGCCATTCATTCCTGCGCGTGTGCAACTGTCCTTATCACTTTCGAATGCATTGGCTGTCAATGCGATGATCGGCACGGGCTTGAGATCATTTTCCGCCTCCCAGGCGCGGATGTCGCAAGTCGCTTCGATCCCTGTTTTATTGGGCATCGCCAAGTCCATAAGGATCAGGTCGGGTCGAAACTTCTGGGCGCTTTCGACCGCTTCAACCCCGTCCTTTGCAAAAAATAGCGAGGCCCCTGTCGGCCCCAACATCTTTTTAACAATCAGCTGGTTGGTCTTATTATCTTCGGCAATCAGAACGGCGGCGTTTGCCAAGTTCCATTCTGAGTGTTGGTTCGCTTTTGTGTTTGATGGAAAGACTTCGAACACAAACCGACAAATTGTTCCGATGCCATCGGTTGTTTCGATCGAAAGGCTGCCGCCCATTTGCCGTGCCAATTGCCTTGCGATGCGCAAGCCTAGACCCAAACTAGCATCTCGGGTCGTGTTTTGATCAGAATCGCTTGAAAGGATTTGTTTTAGCTTTGAAGGGGCGATACCATCACCAGTGTCGATCACTTTGACAAAGATAAGGCCAGATCGTGCTTTAGATTGCGCGGCCAAGATAATCTCTATACCGCCCTGCTTCGTAAATTGGATTGAATTTGACAAAAGCTTGCTGATGATCTGTGAAATTCGATCTGCATCGCCAATGACAGAACGGGGCAACGCATTGGTAAGCGTGACAGAATAGCTTAAAGATTTATCCTGAGCCCGTTGCCGAAACTTTTCAATCACATCATTGATGACCACATGCAAATCGATGACTTGTTTTTGGATCATCAACTGACCCTTTTCGATCTGAGTGAAGTCTAGGATATCATTGATCAGGCCATATAAATCCGTTGCCGAATTGCGGAGTGGACGCAAAAGGGCCTTTTGGTCTTCGCGCGGGTTCGAATGGGCCAGCATGTCACTTGCCCCAAGAATGGCGTTCAATGGTGTCCGCAATTGATGTGATGCACTGGACAGGAACATAGTCTTTGCTTCTAGCGCTTGTTCTACCCGCAATTTTTCGGTCAGAAGATCGCCATTCTGAGACAGAAACTTTTGTTGAAGTTGTAGGAAATAGGTCAAGAAGGTGAAGATTGTGATGGCGAGCATCACGATTGACAAAAGTGTCATCGCAAACTCGCGGGTCAGCAGCTGGGCAATCGATAGCTCCAGCATGATAAGTGCGATCACTGCAATACTGTAAATTGCCAGCCGGACATAGGCAGATAGGAGATGGAAATTCGCCACGATCCCGCCATTCAAGGCAGCCGCTGCAAAGAACATCAGACAATAAAAATGAAACTCTGCCCCTCCGGTGATCCAAGCAGAGGAAATACAAATGCTAAAGGTGAAACTTTGGACCATAGCGCCAAAAGCGGCGAAAAGGTCAGACCATCTTTGTGTGAAACCTGAAATGCCGCGGCGCAGCATGAAAACAAGAATGGTGAGATCGAAAACTTCCCCAAGAACCGCCAAAGCACCGACAAGCAGCGCCAATGTCAAATCGATAAATCCTGCAATGACTGCGATGCCAAAAAGCGTCAGCGTTTGACGCATTAGAAATTGACGAAGTCGTGCTTTACCATAACGTTGGAAGCGGCCCTCGGGCGCGTCGCGCAACCGAAAGCTGCGGAGGTCCTCCAACTCTTTGCTGATCTTTGACGTCATTGATTAGACTGTCGCAGGGATTGGTTAAGAAATTCTCGACATGCATTCGCTCTGGCCCCGCGATACGACAGCTGGCAAAAGCCCAACAGTGAGGGGGTAAGCCATGTCACGACAGTTGGCGATCACGTTTGTTTTGATTACGGTGGTGATCGATTCCATGGGGATCGGCTTAATGATGCCTGTCATGCCGGACCTTATGCTAGAGCTTGGAGCTGAAGATTTGGGCAATGCCGCAATCTGGGGCGGCTTCTTGTCGATGATATTTGCTTTGATGCAGTTCTTGTTCGGTCCTTTTTTAGGTGCGCTCTCGGACCGGTTTGGCCGACGCCCCGTTTTGTTGCTTTCTTTGGTTGTGGTTGCTGTAGACTATGTTTTGCTTGGGCTTGCTTGGACAATTTGGGTTGTGCTGATCGCCAGGATTATAGCGGGAATTGCCTCGGCCACACAAAGCACTGCGAGCGCATATATGGCAGATATCTCGGGGCCGGAAGAAAAGGCGCAGGGTTTTGGATTGGTCGGGGCAGCTTTTGGGATTGGATTTGTCCTGGGACCGTTGATCGGAGGGCTTTTGTCCGAACTTGGAACGCGCGCGCCGTTTTATGCAGCGGCAATCTTAGCAACCGCCAATTTGATCTTGGGCTATTTCGTTTTCCCAGAGACCGTGACTGACGAAATCCGCCGTAAATTCGAGATGCGACGCGCCAACCCTTTCGGCGCATTCAAACATGTGGGACAGCTGCCGCAGGTCGGTCGTATGTTGCTGGTCGTCTTTGTCTACAATTTTGCTTTCATGATCTATCCGGCAATTTGGTCCTATTTCACGCAAGAAGCATACGGATGGTCAGCCTATGATGTTGGCATATCGCTGGCTGCATTCGGGATCATGATCGCTTTTGTCCAAGGTTTTGCCATTCGGTATTTTATTCGCTGGATGGGTGAGGCCAAGACGGCCATGTTTGGACTTGTGATGAATTGCATCGCTTTTGCCATCTTTACGGTCACAAATGCGGGCTGGCAGGCCTATGCGATCATCCTCATCACGACTCTGGGCGCTGTGACGATGCCGAGTCTGCAAGGCATGATGTCCCGGCGTGTGGGCAATGATGCGCAAGGGGAGCTGCAAGGGGTTCTGGTCTCCACTCAATCGGTGGGATCTATACTGTCGCCTTTGGTCATGACGATGGTCTTTTGGTATTTTACCGCAGAGGGCGCACCGTTTTATCTGCCCGGTGCGCCGTTTTTGTTGGCCGCTATGTTGACTTTTTTAGGGCTTATCCTGTTTTTAACGCGCACCCGAATGGCGCCAGAACCTTCATAGCAGCGCGGCGCCCCAACTCATCCGAGCATTTAGCACCTTTCCCGCATGCCCCAGCCACGATGCGCAAATGTGAAGTCGGGGTTAGATCAAGCGGTCGATCATCCGGGGTAAAACTGGTGACGCAAGATCCGTGGCTGATCTCTTCAATTTGGAGGTCTGGCATCAATTCAAGGATTGTTTGCGTCAAGAATTTAGCAACCTGAGGGTCACCATCTGTGCGAAACCAAGCATTGATCTCAGCTTGGGATGTCAATTGTCTGTCTTCGGGGTCGCCACCAATCTTAAGATATAACTGACCATCGGGATACCGGATTGGTGGCAGGAGATACGGGTCGCGGCCATCGGGGAACCGATAGATTAAAGAGGGTTGCGCCCGAAGGCGGTGACCTTCGGTTTCTGACACCCGAAAAAATGCAACTGTGCGTGCATATGTCTTAAGCGGAATATCGACTGGTGACAAATGTTGTGCAAATCCCCCAGTGGCCAAAAGGACTGTATCAAAATGGCGTGCGCCGCTTTCGGTCACTATGGTGCAACCGTCTTTGTGGTTTAGGCTTAGGACCTCTTCTTCGATAAGTGTTGCACCGGCCTTTGCAGCAAGCTTGCGTTGTGCCGCGACCAGTTTGCGGGGCGAGATGTGACCCGCGCCGCTGGCCTCAAAGAAAGCTGTTGTTCCGTTTGCAAAGGAAAACATGGGAACGTGGTCTTGAAGGCTTTGATCCTCCAAAATGTGCGCCGGAAGGACACTTTGTTTGGATTGATCCAGAATCGATTGAATGTCGGGATTTTCGGTTGGTCCTGCCACCATGGCGCCAACATCACAAAAGAATGAAATATCCGAGCGCGCTTCGATGTCGCGATACCTGTTTATAGCAGCCATTGTCACTTCTGACCAAAACGGTGAGGGATCGATCTTGCGCGTGATCCTTCCCTCATCATAATGCGATCCAAAAACCCCTTCATGACGAGGTTTGTCCCACGGTTCTGTCGGACCGACTAATGTGGTATCAACACCAGCCTCGGCCAAGTATTTGGCTGCGGCGCTTCCAATCAAACCGCTGCCGATCACGGCGATTTTCGGATTTGGATATTGTTGGACAGAAGAGGTCATGCGCTCTGTTCTTCGATGCGATCCGTCGCGGGCGGTGGGGTCTCGGACAGGGCTGTCAGTGCGGCGTAGTGCTCATCGCTAAGAGGTTGCGTATTGAGCGAGGGTTTGAGTTGTTCGACGGTGCGCGCCGAGATCAAAGGTGCCGTAACAGCTGGGTGTTTGGCGACCCAAGCGACAGCGAGCGTTGCGGGATGCAAGCTTTGCTTGGCTGCAAAATCAGATACGGCGTTTGCGGTGTCCCACATCCAATCCAAACCATAGCGTGCGCGATACCGCTTATCATTGGCCAAACGACCGTCTGCTTGTTTGCTGCTGTATTTGCCAGACAGCAATCCACCACCTAAGGGAGAATAGGGGAAAACGGCGATATTCTGATCCAAAGCCATGGGCAGGAGTTCAACTTCGGCTTGGCGCTTTACAAGGTTATACATGGGTTGAATTGCATCTATCCGCGTGCCCAATGCATGTGCAAAGGTTTGGGCTTTCATGATTTGCCACGCCGCGAAGTTGGACAATCCCAGATAGCGGATCCGACCGCGAGCCCGTTCTTGGTGCATCCATTCTAGGGTGTCTTGCAGAGGCGTGTCGGGATCAAAGCGATGCAGGAACCATAGGTCCACGTAATCCATCTTCAACCGTTGCAAGCTGATTTCAAATTGTTGCGTAAGATTTTGGGGGCTAGCGCCGCCAGTATACCCGCCTTTGGTTGTTATGAAGACATCTTTGCGTTCAGGTGCCGCGAATTTTCCGAGCAGTTCTTCGGACCGGCCTTCATTATAGGTATGTGCCGAATCGAATGTGTTGATGCCTGTAACGCGACAGGCTTGATAAATGTCTTCGCTGGTCTTCCAATCGCTGCCCCCACCAAATTGCATCGTGCCAAAGGCAAGAGGTGATACAGGGTTGCCAGAGAAGGTTACAAGCATAGCGGATCCCTAGTTCTAAAGAGTTGATTGCATCTGCAATACCATGCTTTGTCTATGCGAAAACTTGTATCTGTCTCACAAAAACGCAGATAATCTAGAGACCCAATCTGGAACTTAAGGCAAGTCGCCCAAATGCATTTATATCTGTTTATCGGGCTTAGCCTGTGTGTACTGATCTTTTTCTATTTTTTGTCGCGTCGCAATGCCCATGAAAAATACCTGTCCATGCCATTGCGCCTGGAAGAACGAGAATTTGTCAAAGCCAAGTTTCCGATTTCAGCAAAACTCCCTGCAGCGCTTTGGCCTGGCTATGAGGCGCGCATCCAGCGGTTCCGCGCGCAAATGACTTTCTATGGCGCAGATGAGTTTGAAGTGAGTGACGAGATGGTCTTGCTGATTGCCGCACAAGCCTGTCTTTTGGTGGTGAACACAAGCGCATGGTATCATCGATTGCGCACGGTGATTGTCTATCGTGGAGCCTTTACATCGCGGGTTCAGGAATTTGATGGAACCGTCATTCACGAATATGATTGTGTCCGTCTTGGTGAGAGTTGGTTGGGCGGCCCGGTCGTGTTGTCCTGGCAGCATTCCAAAGAGGGTGCGCACAATCCCCGCGACGGTCACAATCTGGTCTTACATGAATTTGCCCATCAATTGGATGATCTAACAGGGTCTACAGACGCCGTGCCCTTGTTGCGCAACGGGCAAAGCTATCGCGCGTGGCGGGAGGTCTTTGAAGATGCGTTTCAGCGCCATGTGGATCATGTTAGAGATGGGCGTGAGACGGTTTTGGATGCCTATGGGGCGCAGAGCCCAGTTGAACATTTCGCTGTGGCCGTTGAGGTGTTCTTCGAGCGTCCGATTGCCTTGCGGCGCGAAGAGCCAGAAGTGTATGCACAATTGCAGCAGTTCTTCCAACTTGACCCTGCCCAATGGATATAAAAAAGGCCCGCCAATTGCGAGCCTTTCTCTACAGAATATGCATCCCTTTTACTCTGGAATGTCGCCTTCTATTCCTTCGACATAGAAATCCATCGTTGCCAAGGTCCCATCATCGGCCGTCTCGCCATCGGCAAGCCAGGCCGAGCCGTCTTGTTTGTTGATGGGGCCGGTGAAGCTGTGCATTGTTCCGGCTTTGATGCCTTCAATGATCGCGGTTGCAGATGCCTGAACGTCGACTGGAACCTTGTCGGAAAACTCTCCGATTTCGACCATGCCCGGTAGGATGCCGTCCCAGGTGTCTGTGCTTTCCCAAGTGCCCTCGATCGCGGCTTTGGTGCGTGCGATATAGTACGGCGCCCAATCATCGATGATCGAAGACAAGCGTGCATTTGGACCAAATTGCTTCATGTCTGAAGCTTGTCCAAAGGCCAGAATACCTTCTTCTTCGGCAATCGTCATGGCCGCTGGAGAATCCGTGTGCTGCATGATAATGTCGGCCCCTTGTTCAATGAGGGCTTTTGCTGCGTCTGCTTCTTTTGCCGGATCAAACCATGTGAAAACCCAAACGATTTTCATTTCGATATCAGGGTTCACGGCCTTGGCCGCCAGATAGGCCGAATTGATGCCGCGAATAACTTCTGGGATCGGGTAGGATGCGATATACCCGATCACGTTGCTTTCGGTCATGTGTCCCGCGATATGTCCAATTACCGTGCGGCCTTCGTAAAAACGCGCAGAATAGGTGGACACGTTGGGTGCACGTTTGAACCCTGTTGCATGTTCAAATTTCACATCTGGAAACTTCTCTGCCACCGCGATTGTGGGATCCATATATCCAAAAGATGTTGTGAAGATCAGATCATGTCCGGACAAAGCCATTTGTGTGATCACACGCTCGGCATCGGCTCCCTCAGGCACGCTTTCGACATAAGAGGTTTCCACCATATCGCCGAGCGCCTCTTCCACGGCCAAACGGCCTTGATCATGCTCATATGACCAACCGAAATCTCCGATAGGTCCGACATAGACAAATCCAACTTTGAAGGGATCTTCCTGCGCGCTGCCAGCCGTTGCAAGGCCTAGGGCGAAGGCTGCGGCGCTAAGGGTTTTTAGCAGAGTCATAACTGCTCCTTTGTGGTTATGGGGACGTTCCCCCGGTTTATCCCCTAGCGAGGGGCATAGAAAATCCGGCCTAAAGAAGCCGGGGCTTGGCTGGAGCGGGATAGCCTGCTCCGTGTGATTAGAACGAGCACAATGATCGTCACTAAATAAGGTGTCATTGACAAGTAGGCCGGCGATAAAGTCATGCCAGCCGCCTGAAGATTAAGCTGTAGAATAGTGATGCCGCCGAAAAGATAGGCACCAACAAGGACCCGCTCGGGACGCCATGAGGCAAAGACAACAATGGCAAGGGCGATCCAACCTGAACCCGCTGTCATGCCTTCGGTCCATTGTGGAACCCGTGCCAAAGACAAATAGGCGCCACCAAGTCCGGCCATTGCGCCACCAAAAAGGATCGCAGCTACTCGGGTCAGAATAACGCGGTAGCCTAACCCATGGGCGGCGTCATGGTTTTCGCCCACCGCGCGCAAAATTAATCCAGCCCGCACATATCGGAAGAACACCCAAATCAAGATGGTTAATAGGATGCCGAGATAGACGATCAGATCATGGGAAAACAAAACCCGACCCAGAAAGGGCAGCTCAGAAAGAGCGCCGAAATTTATATCGGGCATTCTAGGTGGTTTTTGTCCGACATAGGATTGACCAACCATTGCGGATAGGCCCAGGCCAAAAAGCGTCAGCGCCAATCCTGTGGCGACATGGTTTGTAAGAAAGCCTTGCGTGAGAACGGCAAACACAACTGCCAGTGCCATTCCACCGCCCATTCCAGCTAAGAAGCCCAACCAAGGGCTACCTGTTGTCACCGCCGCACTGAAGCCTGCCACGGCGCCAATGATCATCATTCCTTCAACGCCAAGATTAAGAACGCCTGCGCGTTCGACAACGGCTTCGCCCAATGCAGCCAGAAGGATTGGCGTACTGGCGGCAATAAGGCTTGCAAGCATTCCAATGATGGACAAGCTTCCCCAATCCATCAGGCGGCCACCTTTGATGATAACTTAATCCGGTAGCGGACGAAAAGATCGGCGGCGAGCAGGAAGAACAATACCATCCCTTGTATGACAAGTACGGCTGCTGCGGGGATATTGAGGGTCAGCTGGGCGATTTCCCCGCCAATGATCGTCAAGGCAAGCACCAGCCCCGCCAAAACAATCCCAAGTGGATTAAGGCGTCCTAGGAATGCGACAATGATCGCCGTAAAACCATAGCCGGATCCAAATTCAGTCGTCAGTTTACCCGCTGGGCCTGTGACCTCAAAAAAACCAGCCAGACCGGCCAACCCGCCAGATATTGCAAAACAAATCACGACCATGCGTTCAGGGATGACACCCGATAAGCGTGCCGCTTTGGGTGCAAGACCCATTACACGGACTTGAAACCCAAAGAGATGCCGGGTTTGCACGATATAGGCAATTGCTACGATCAGGAGTGTTGCAATGACGCCATAATGCAGGCCCGAATTGTCAAGGATCTCGGTGTTGTAAGCGGCAGGGAAATCGCGAAAGCTGCGTGTCTCGGGAAAACCAAAAGCGAGGGGATTTTTCATGGGTCCGGTGACCATTGCAGCAAGTAAGTTTATAGCAACATAGACCAGCATCAAAGACACAAGGATCTCGTTTGCGCCAAACTGGACTCGCAAGATCGCAGGAACCATGGCATAGGCCACCCCGCCCAAAACGCCAGCAAGGCCCATTATCGGGAAAACCCAAATACTATCACTTCCCCAGAACGCCAAGCCAACGGCAGTTGCGGCGATCGCGCCTGTTATATACTGGCCTTCCGCGCCAATGTTCCAAATTCCCGCCTGAAACCCCACAGACAAGCCCAGAGCAATCAATATGATCGGCGCGGCCTTCACCAGAAGCTGTGGTCTGGAAAAGCTAGCGATCTGCGGATCAAAGAGCGGATCCCAAAACAGCGCCTTTACCGAGGTGAAGGGGTCTTTTCCCAACAAAAGAAACAATAGAGCACACCCGATGAGTGTGATCCCAATTGCAATAATTGGTGCCATGAGTGCCGCTAGGCTGGAAGGTTCGGGCCTTTTGACAATCTTAATCATGCGGCTTGTCCGGCCATCAGGATACCGATTTTGGCGGGGGTTGCCTGGGCGGCGTCCATCGGCGCACTGATCTGCCCTTGGGCCAGAACAGCAATACGGTCGGCGATTTCGAACAATTCGTCAAGATCTTGGCTGATGGCCACAACGGCGTTGCCGGAAGCGGCCAGACGTAAGATCGCCGATCGGATGGATGCGGCGGCGGCGGCATCGACGCCCCAAGTTGGCTGGTTCACCACGAAGAGAGTTGGGTTTTGTTGGAGCTCTCGACCGATGACAAATTTTTGGAGGTTCCCTCCCGAAAGGGCCGATGCCGCAGTACGCTCAGACGGCGTAGCCACGCGGAAGGTTTCGATGATCTCTTTGGCAAAGCCGCGCGCCATAGACCAATTTAGGAAACCCCGTCCTCGAGACCGGTTCTTGGTGAGTTCAGCATTTTCAGTTAGGCTCATATCCGGGACTGCCGCATGTCCAAGGCGTTCCTCAGCAGCGGCAAGTATGCCTGCCTTCCGTCTGCCACGAACACCACTTTGGCCGATTGGATCGCCGTTGAACATGATTGATCTTGAGGTCGATCTAACTTCCCCTGAAAGTGCAGAAAACAGCATGTCTTGGCCGTTTCCAGCAATTCCAGCAACGCCCAAGATTTCGCCTGCCCGCACCGAGAAAGAGACGTTTGAGAGGCCAATTTCGCTTGGATCGCTTGGTTTGTAAGAGAGGTTTTGAACCTTAAGCAGAACCTTCCCATATTGCGCCTGGCCCCGTTTGGCTGAACTATGCCGCGCACCGATCATCATCTCGGCCAAAGCCGCTGCAGATTGGTTTTTAGGCGTGACGCGATCTACCACCTTTCCCCCGCGCAAGATGGTTGCGCGATCACAAAGGGTTCGAATTTCTTCGAGCTTGTGCGAGATGTAGAGGATCGATTTTCCTTCATCACGCAATTGACGTAAAATTGTGAAAAGACGATCAACTTCTTGCGGCGCCAAAACTGAGGTTGGTTCATCCAAGATCAGGATATTTGGAGATTGGAGAAGGCACCGAATAATCTCCACTCTTTGACGCGCGCCAGCAGAGAGCGCAGCAATCCGCTGTTCAGGCTTGATTTCTAGGCCATATGCTTCTGAGACGTTGCGAATGAGCGGTACCAGATCTCCGATGGACATTGCTTTGTCTAAGCCAAGCGCAATATTTTCAGCCACGCTCATGGCTTCGAACAGCGAGAAATGCTGAAAGACCATCGAAATGCCTGAGCTGCGTGCGCTCTTGGGAGAAGCGGGCGCAAACGCCGTGCCGTTCAGCGTCATGGCGCCCTGATCGGATTGTACCAAGCCGTAGATCATCTTCATCAACGTGGACTTGCCTGCGCCGTTCTCGCCCAAAACCGCATGGATTTCACCGGGCATTAAATCGAGCGATATCGCTTCGCAGGCCACGACGCCTGGATAAGCCTTTGTTAGCTCTTTCAGCGACAGCGTCGGCGTCACGAATGAAGACTCCCCATCAGTAGTCTTGGTGAGGTGCAGTGAATTCCGCCCAAATGCAATCCGTTAACCGGATATTCCTAGTCCCTGCTTGCTTGGCATGGAGCATTTGTATGAAAATTGTGCATAAAACCGTATGGTTCAAAGTCAGGGCCTTGCTTATCTGCAAATCACAGTAGATCAGCGTGAAACCAAAAGCGGAGCGTTCCCCATGTCAGAAGAACCGTCCAGCGGATCGGATTGGATCAAGCCAGTTTTGGAATTTGCGACCGCCGGTATCTTTCTAGCGGTGTATCTTTGGTTTCGAAATGAAACTGTGACTGTGTTCGAAACCGAAATGAGTGGGTTGGTCTTTGCCACTTTGGTCTCAATTCCGGTCATCCTGATCACAACTATATTGTTGAAGCTGTTGACCGGTACCATTCCGCCGATGCAGATTTTCCTGGCCGTGATGATCATTGTTTTTGGCGGGTTGACGGTATGGTTGAACGATGACCGCTTTGTGAAAATTCGACCGACATTGGTTTATTCCATCTTTGCGGCCATTCTGACTTTTGGCGTTTTAAGCGGACGACGCTTTTTGAAGATCGTAATGGGTGAGCAGCTGCCAATGGCCGATATCGGTTGGGATAAGCTGACGCGTCGCGCCATCGTATTTTTGGTGGTGATGGCAGCAATGAATGAGATCACATGGCGTTTCTTAAGTGAAGAGGTCTGGGTTGCATTGGACAAGATTGGCCAGCCGGTTTTGTTCATTTTGTTTTTTGTGGCCCAGGTCCGGCTATTTGCCGATCATGCAGGCAAGCCCAGCACATAAGCCGAGCTAAAGACTGCTTTTGTCTGGCGCATCGATTTGACGGCGCTTAATCTGTGACCATGTCGTCCAAACGATTCATCCATCTTCGTATTCATTCGGCTTATTCGCTTTTGGAAGGGGCGCTTCATATCAAAGCGCTTCCCAAGCTTTGCGCCGCTCATAACATGCCGGCCGTTGCAGTTACCGATAGTGGGAACATGTTTGCAGCCTTGGAGTTTTCTGAAGCCGCGGCAAGTGAAGGTATTCAACCTATTTTGGGCTGCCAGTTTGCTTTGGCCTATGCGCCTGAGCCCAAACCCGGCGAGCGCCCCGTCCCGCCTGCGCCCATCGTTCTGTTGGCCCAGAATGAGGTGGGATATCAAAATCTGATGAAGCTAAATTCCTGCGCTTTCTTGGATTCCGCAAAACAAAATTCTTATATCACCTTGAACGAATTGAAGACCCATTCAGAAGGTCTGATTTGCCTGACAGGCGGTGCTTTTGGGCCCATTGGAACGCTTGTGCGCGAAAGAGGCAAAGACAGCGCCATGGATTTGCTTGCGGAATTAGCAGCGCAATTTGAGACCCGACTTTATGTCGAACTACAACGCCACGGTATGGCAGAACAAGCGCAGGCTGAGCGCGGGATGGTTGAGCTGGCCTATGCTTTGGACTTGCCGCTTGTGGCAACAAATGATGTCCATTTCCCGAAAAAAGAAATGTATGCCGCACATGACGCAATGCTTTGTATCGCTGATGGAACCTATGTTGATCAGCAAGAGCATCGCCGGCGTTTGACAGAAGAGCATTACTTCAAAACTGCTGAGGAAATGGTAGTCCTTTTTGCGGATTTGCCCGAGGCGATTGAAAACACTGTCGAGATTGCAAAACGATGCGCCTATCGCGCGCACAAACGCGATCCAATTCTTCCGAAGTTCGCCGATGACGAAATCGAGGAGCTACGCCGTCAGGCACATAAGGGTTTGAAAGCCCGGCTTGCGGTTATCCCGCATGCCGCTCCGGTCGAAGACTATAAAAAACGTCTCGACTTTGAACTTGGTGTCATCGAAGGGATGGGGTTTCCCGGTTACTTTCTGATCGTGGCTGATTTTATCAAATGGGCGAAAGATCAGGATATTCCCGTTGGCCCGGGACGCGGTTCTGGTGCAGGCTCATTGGTGGCCTATGCCTTGACGATCACCGATCTTGATCCGTTGCGATATTCGCTCTTGTTTGAACGGTTCCTGAACCCAGAACGAATTTCGATGCCTGATTTTGACATCGATTTTTGCATGGATCGTCGTGAAGAGGTGATCCAATATGTCCAGGAAAAATATGGCCGCGAGAAAGTCGCCCAGATTATAACCTTTGGAGCCTTGCTGTCTAAAGCTGCTGTGCGCGATATCGGCCGGGTTTTGCAGATGCCATATGGTCAAGTTGACCGATTGTCCAAGCTGATCCCGGTTGAAGGCGTGAAGCCCGTCTCAATTGAGAAAGCCTTGGCAGATGAACCCCGTCTGCGCGAAGAGGCAAGGTCCGAAGAAGTTGTCGCGCGATTGTTGGAATATGCACAACAAGTCGAGGGGCTCTATCGGAACGCTTCTACCCATGCGGCGGGTGTGGTTATTGGAGATCGACCTCTAGATGAACTGGTCCCTCTTTATAAAGACCCCCGATCAGATATGCAGGCCACACAGTTCAACATGAAATGGGTGGAAGAGGCTGGGCTAGTGAAGTTCGACTTCTTAGGTCTGAAAACCCTGACAGTCGTGCAAGGTGCTGTGAACCTGTTGAAACAGCGTGGCATTGATCTGGATATCGATGCGATACCGCTAGAGGATCAGGCGACATATGACCTTTACGCGTCAGCCAAAACGGTTGCCGTGTTCCAGGTGGAAAGCACCGGCATGATGGATGCGCTGCGGCGCATGAAGCCCACTTGTATCGAAGACATTATTGCTTTGGTGGCGCTCTACCGTCCGGGTCCGATGGAAAACATCCCACAATATTGCGATGTTAAAAATGGTCGTGCCGCGCGGGCGGGGATTCATGAAAGCATCGATCATATCCTGGATGAGACCCAAGGCATCATCGTTTATCAGGAACAGGTGATGCAGATCGCGCAGGTCATGGCGGGTTATACGCTCGGCGGGGCCGACAAGCTGCGCCGCGCCATGGGCAAGAAAATCCAAGCCGCGATGGACGAACAAAAGCCAATCTTCATTGAAGGCGCGCGCGAAAACAATGTGCCCGAGGCCAAGGCGAAAGAGGTCTGGGACCTGTTGGACAAATTCGCCAATTACGGCTTCAACAAATCCCACGCGGCGGCCTATGCTGTCGTCAGCTATCAAACGGCCTATCTGAAGGCGAATTATCCGGTCGAATTCATGGCCGCGGTTGCCAATTGCGATCTGCATCTGACCGATAAGCTGAATGTGTATGCGCAAGAAATTCAGCGCTTGGGGATCGAAATTATCCCTCCTTGCGTGAACCGTTCCCAACCCGAATTCAGCGTGATCGACGGTAAAATCGCCTATGCTTTGGGGGGGCTTAAGAATATCGGCACAGAGGCGATGCGCCTAATCACGACAGCCCGCGAAGAGGGCGGAAAGCCATTTCGCAATTTGGTCGACTTTGCGTCGCGGGTGGATTTGAAAAGAATTGGTAAGCGGCCTTTGGAAATGCTGGCGCGTGCAGGGGCCTTTGATCAGCTCGATGGCAACCGTCGCAAGGTGTTTGCATCCTTAGATGCGTTAGTCGCCTACTCATCCGCGACGCATGAAGAGAAGAACTCGGCTCAAGGCGGGTTGTTTGGTGATGCCGGAGAGGCGCTGCCGGCACCACGTTTGCCAATGCCAGACGACTGGCTGCCAACGGAGCGTCTTCAAGAAGAACATATGGCGATTGGCTTTTACTTGTCTGGCCACCCTTTGGATGACTATGCAGGGGCTTTGAAACGCAAAAATGTTCTGACGCTAAGCGCGCTTGAGGCCAAAGCCCAGGATGGCCCTGTGGCCGCGAAACTTGCCGGTTCGGTTTCGTCCAAACAAGAACGCAAGTCGGCGCGTGGCAATCGGTTCGCTTTTGTACAGTTGTCTGACCCCACGGGCATGTACGAGGTGACCGTGTTCTCGGACACGCTCGAGAAATATCGAGACTTGCTTGAGCCGGGTCAGAACGTGGTATTGTCTGTCGAAGCGACTTTGGAGGCAGATCAGCTGAAATTGCTAACCCGTACTGTTGAACCCATTGATCGGACAGTTGCGGATGCAGGATCGATGGGCCTGAAGGTCTTTGTTGGATCGCAAGAGGCGCTGACATCGATTAAAACACGTCTGGATGATTTGGAAAACGCAGCGCATATTCGGTCGCGTGGCCCCGTGTATCTGATCCTCAACCATCCAGATTTGCCGGGTGAAGTAGAGTTGGCCTTGCCTGGAGAATACCCGCTGAACCCGCAAGTCAAAGGGGCGCTGAAGCATATAGGTGGTGTGCTGGAAGTCGAAGAATTTTAGTTGGTCACAAAAAACGGTCTACGCGTCGTGTCCGTCACATAGCACAAAACTCTTTCGGCTGGCGGCAACACGTCTTGCTCTTCGATGTTTATAGCGTCGGGGGCCTCACATCGCTTAAGTTCAAGGCGTATATAGCCATTATCAGCCATACATTGACGCTCTAGCCGTGCGCGACGCCCCAAATTCACATCCCGCGTTATATGGGTCGATGGCACAAAGATCCGTTTTCCGGGTTTTAATGAAATTGCGCCAACTTCGAAATCATCTTCGATCAGGTAAACAGGGGCTTCTTTTAGGGCTTTGGCCTCACAACTGGCCAAATCAGATGCGAGCACATCTTGTTCTTGACCGTCTTGGTAGAAGAATACCCTTGTTCCACATCCTGTTAAGATAACCAAAGTCAGAAAGAGAAATGATCGCATGTCATTAGCCTTTCAGCACATCCGCCCATTCGGGATGGCGTTTAAACTGCGCTGCCGCAAAGGGACAGAGCGGCATGATTTTTAAGCCCGATGCGCGCGCATCCTCCACGGCACGCGACACAAGTTTTAGTCCAATGCCTTGTCCGCGATAAGCGTCTGGCACACCGGTGTGGTCGATGATCATTAGCTCAGCCCCAGCCCTTGAATATGTCAGCTCAGCCTCTGGCCCGTCATCAATCGACAGAACATATCGTCCCTTTGTGTCCGTTTCTTCGATGATTATGTCGTCGCTCATTCTACACTCCCTGCGGCTTTGTGTCTTATCATTCAGCATTCTTCTCGCTGCGTTTCGTCGTCACAAATGGTCACATCACGCTACCATGCAGCAGCTTTGGTTTGAAACCACAATTCAGAGAGCTCAGCGCGGTTTGCAAAACAGCCCTATGGTCAGAGGCTGTTCTTCACCAGATCATCTATTGCAACCAGTGATTTCAACAGGCTTTCTAGCTGTGCCAGATGGACCATATTTGGCCCATCGCAGGGCGCGATATCCGGTTCTTGGTGGGTTTCAATGAAAACACCGGCACAGCCCACTCCGACGGCACCGCGTGCCAAGGGCGGCACGAACTCTCTCTGTCCATCAGATGAGCCGCCTTTCCCGCCGGGCAATTGCACCGAATGGGTCGCGTCAAAAATCACGGGGTAGCCCGTTCGCGCCATGATCGGCAGGGCACGCATATCCGAGACCAACATGTTGTATCCAAAGCTGGCACCGCGTTCGCAAAGCAAAATATTCGTGTTGCCAGTACTGGCGATTTTGGCCGCAACATTTTCCATATCCCAAGGCGCAAGAAATTGACCTTTTTTGACATTGATCACACACCCTGTTTCGCCGGCGGCCAACAAAAGATCCGTTTGTCGGGAAAGGAAGGCAGGTATTTGGAGGATGTCCACGGTCTGAGCGACGGCCGCGACTTGATCGACAGAATGAATATCTGTCATGACAGGGACGTCAAACTCTTGTTTGATTTTCGACATAAGTGTCATGCCTTCGTCCAAACCCAACCCGCGAGACGCATCTGCAGACGTTCTGTTCGCCTTGTCGAAGCTGGACTTGTACACCCAGCTCACGCCTGCGGCATCGGCTGCTTTCGCAATGCCTTCGGCCATCGTACGGGCATGGGCCAAGCTTTCCATTTGGCACGGGCCGAGCATGAAAGACAATTTGGCCGTGTTCGAGAAAGCCACATTTCCAGTTGTCACTGTTTTCATTAGATCACTCCAGCCCGCAGGCAATCATGAATGTGGATCAAACCCAGCGGAGCGCCGTTCTGATCGGGAATAAAAAGTGAATTGATCTTATATTTTTGCATCAGGGCCAAGGCCTCAGAGGCGAAAGCATCGGCATTGATCATCCGCGGATTGATCGTTGCAACATCTGCCGCAGTCTTGCCCGTAAGGCCATCCATATGGCGGCGTAAATCACCATCTGTGATGATTCCAATTAGCTTGCTATCCCTAACCACACCTGCTGTACCAAAGCCTTTGGCCGTCATCACAACCAGCGCCTCTGTCATCAACGTTTCGGCATCCACCAAGGGTAGATCTTGACCAGAATGCATGATGTTTGAAACCCGCAGTAACTGCGCCCCAAGTTTGCCTCCAGGATGGAATTGAAGAAAATGCTCTTTTTCAAATCCGCGCAAGTTCATCACAGCAACAGCCAAAGCATCTCCAAGTGCGAGCGTCATTGTCGTCGAAGTGGTTGGTGCCATCCCAATGGCACACGCCTCGGGGGCGTCAGGTAAGGTCAATGCAATGTCCGCAGCCCGCGCCAATGTGCTATCTGCGCGCCGGGTTACACCGATCATTGGGATTAAAAAACGCTGACAATGCGCGATGATATCACTCAATTCAGCGGTTTCACCAGAATTCGACAACAGGATTGCGACATCACCTTTGGTAACCATTCCCAAATCGCCATGGCTTGCCTCTCCGGGATGGACAAAAAACGCAGGCGTGCCTGTCGAGGCCAAAGTGGCCGCAATCTTGCGCGCGATATGCCCAGACTTCCCCATCCCGCAAATGATCGCGCGGCCCTTTTGGTGCATGATCAATTGCACTGCGGCATCAAACCCAACGGGCACTTGATCTGCCATTATGCGCAATGCATCCGCTTCTATCCGCAAGACCTCCGCTGCGATTTCTCGAGATGGCTTATCCGCGCCCATGCATTTCCCTTTTTGCGCCTGCTATCAGCCCTTTTGGACAAGAGAAAGCCCAAGACCCCTTGCTGACATTTGCGCGCACCGATCCGCTTGGCTATTAGCGAAGGAAATGTGATTGGCCTGATGACTGCGAACCGCCCGATATCCCTTTTCGAAATGCGCATTTATCGCACGATTTGGACATTGGCTTGGCCTGTCGTGGCGCTCTATTTTCGACAACGTGGGCGAAAAGACCCGCGCTATCTGGATCATATGGATGAGCGCTATGGATACGGTCCAGTTGTTGCGGACGCAATCTGGGTTCATGCGACATCTCTTGGCGAAATATTGTCAGCCGTGCCGGTTGTTCGAGGTCTTTTGGAACGGGGCGAAAAGGTAGTGACGACGCATCACACACCGGCTGGGCGCGCGGCCGCACAGACGCATTTTGCAAAAGAAATTGCGGATGGAACTTTGGTGGCGCGCTATGTGCCATTGGAGTATCGCTGGGCTTTGCGTCGCTTCCTAGATGCCTCTAAGCCCAAGCTCTGCTTGATTATGGAGATCGATCTTTGGCCATCTTTGGTCTGGGAAGCGCGTGCGTCAGATGTTCCGATCTGGCTGTGCAATACCCAATTCTTGACGAAGAGTTTTGAACGGGACCATAAACGGGCAAGCTTTCGGGGGCGTGCCGTCCAGATGGTCTCTGGTGCAATGACGAAATCTGACATCCACGCAGAGCGGTTCAAACAGGTCGGCCTTGATGATGTTGTCACGGTTGGTGAGACTCGTTTTGAGCAAATCATACCTCCCCATATGGTGACTGCTGCAAAAGCGTTTCGTCAGCGCTTCGGACGTCGCCCCGTCATTGGGATCGTAAACACTGTCGAAGTGGAAGAGCCGATTTACTCTGCCCTGATACAGCGTCTTCGTACCAATCCACAAAACCCGGTTTTCGTGGTTGTGCCGCGCGCGCCAGAACGGTTTGGGCCTGTCTTTGAACAACTTTTGGAGGGCGGCGCGCGCATTGGAAAACGCAGTTCCATTCTATCTGACAGTCTTCAGCCTCTGGATGATAGAACGCCTGATATTCTGCTGGGAGACTCGTTGGGCGAGATGTATTTTTACCTTGGGCTTTGTGATTTTGTTATCATGGGTGGTTCGTTCAATCCTCGCGGATCGCATAATGTGGTCGAGGCTATGGCCTTAGGTAAACCTGTGATCGTGGGGCCGTCGGTTTGGACCATCGAATATCCCATCAAAGAGGCGATCCAAGCCGGAGCGGTCACTCAGGTTGATACTCCAGGCGGTTTGCAACCCCAAATCCTGAGATTTTTGGATCATCCGCAAACGCTTGCGGGAATGGAATATTGCGCGACAGAATTTTACAGCGCACATATCGGAGCGACTGAAAAAATCTTGAGCAAAGTGGATCAGATATTGGGCGACAACCCATGAGCATTCTTGTCATTGGAACCGGAGCAATCGGGCAGCGCCATGCAGACAATTTGCGCGATTTGGGCGAAGGCGTTTCGGTGTATTCGTGGCGTGAAGGTGGTATCGACGGGTTGCGCCGATTGCTGGACCAGACCGAATTTGAAGCTGCAATTGTTTGCACCGCTACCAATATTCGACTCGACGTTTTGAAGCTGACGTCATCTTTGGGTCTGCCTGTTTATCTGGAAAAACCCGTGGCTTTCAAATGTGCAGATCTTGCAGCAATCACGCACTGTCTTGGCCCTTTGGCAGAGCGAAGCTTTGCAGGGTTTATGATGCGGTATCATCCTGCGCTGCGCTTTTTGGCTGACAAAGATTTAAAAGGCCAGTTCAGGTTTGATTTTGAAATCGGCCATGATGTTCATCAGTGGCGACAGAACTGGATTTTCGCACAGAGCTATGCTGCCAAGCCCGAAGGAGGTGGGGTTCTTTTGGACCTCTGCCATGAGCTTGACATGGCCCTGACCCTGTTTCCAGATGCAAAGCTTACAACGGTGACATCTCTGGATCACTGCGATCACCCAAGGGTTGATTTTGCGACTTCGATCAACCTGATCACAGAGGCCGCCAGCGGCACTGTTTCGATGGACTATTTATCCCCCGCCTCCAAACGCACGATCCGCTTGCGGGGTCGGGACGCCTGCTTTGATTTGGACTTGGTCAAAAACACCTTTTATATCAGCGATGCACATGACGAGCGTAAAATGGATGGACTTAGTATTGACCGCCAAGAAATGTTCAAAGACACCATGCGCGACTTTCTGCGATTGATCCGTGGATTGCATCTTGAAAACCCACTTGCACCTGTCTTGTCCAAATGCGCTAAATCCAATGACATGATTTGCCGCGCATGGGAGGCGCGTCGGTTCATCGGTACAATCGGAGGGGATAGATGATCTTAGGTCATATCGGCGTTCGTAAAGGCTCAAAAGGTGTGCCGGGCAAGAATATGCGAAGTCTTCATGGCAAGCCATTGTTGCAGTGGAGCCTGGATCAATTGCTCAACCACCCAATGATTGATGCGGTGGTCCTTTCCACAGATAGCAAAGAGATGCAGTCTTTGGGTCAGTCTTTGGGCTGCCTTGATATTGGCATGCGTCCATCCAATCTGGCCTCGGACACGGCTTCGAAGTGGGATGTTTGGCGGCATTCGCTGAATGCGATTGAAACGATGACCCAAAAGGACGTCACGGTCTTTGTCGACCTTGATGCAACATCGCCGTTGCGGGATATGGCAGACATCACCCGAGCGATTGATTTGTTCAAATTTGAGAAACCCGACATGGTGATGTCCTGCACCCATGCTCGGAAAAATCCTTACTTCAATCTGGTTGAGCCGGATGAAACAGGTGCGTTGCACGTCTCAAAGCCGATGCCAGAAAATGTTGTGGCACGTCAGCAAGCCCCCACAGTCTATGAGCATGCCGCCAGCACTTATGTCTTAGATCCCGCCTATCTAAGGCGCGCCAACTGGATATACGAAGGCCGTGTTATTCCTTATGTGATGCCTGCAGATCGGTGTGTTGATATTGATGAACCTTTTGATTTTGAGTTGGTGGACTGGATGATGTCCCGGAAAGGCGGTCATGCTTAACATTGATCAGAAAACTATTTTTCTGACGGGATCGGGTGGCGTTTTGGGAACCCAATATGTGGGCGACATGCTAGAGGCTGGCGCGCGGGTCGTGGCCAGCGAATTGCCTGGCGAGCGTCATGATGAATTGAAAGAAAAATTCGGGTCGCATGCTCGGTTTCATCTTTATGAAATGAATGTTTCAGATGAGCAGCAGATCGCAGTAACCTTTGATGCAATGGAGGCAGATGGCCTTACCCCAAATGTTTATGTGAACAATGCATCCATCACACCGGAATTTTTGATGAAGGATGGGACTACATTTCCAGATTTCGCGAATATCTCTTTAGAGGCGTGGAACAAAACCCTGTCTGTGAATACGACTGGGCCTTTTCTTGTTGCGCGAGAAATGGACCGTAAGGTCATTGGCAAACGTCCTGTGAAACTAGTGAATATCGCGTCCATGTACGCGCTAATGGCCCCGCATCATGACATCTATGAGGGTATGCCGTTTAAGAACTTTAGCGCCTATCAAGTTACAAAAGCCGGAACACATGGTCTTACGTTATGGCTTGCAAGCTATTGGCGTAAGAAAGAAGCCACCGTGAATACATTGGCGCCCGGGGCGGTGTTCAACGGGCATTCAGAAGAGTTCCAATCACGTGTGTCCAACCTGATCATGCAGGGCCGAATGGCGCAAGCCTCTGAGATTTCACAAGTGATGATGTTCCTATGCTCTGACAGTTCCAGCCACATGACCGGGCAATTTGTAAATGTTGACGGTGGTTATTCAGCTTGGTGAAGTAAGGCCGCACTGCGTATCGCGAGGGCCTTTACGGCCGTCTCCCCTTGATTGGAGAGCTTCAATACGTGCTGTGAAAGCATCTTCAGCTTTTCGCCTTCGATGGCCTTCTGCAAGGCTGCAGGTCCATCGACTGCAGGTGGAATTCCTGCTTCCCAGAAGAACTCGAAATCATCTTTAAAGTTTTCGACGTTCGGCCCGGTGAAAAACGGACAGGCCAGTCGTGCAGCCTCATATGGGTTGTGTCCGCCTGTATGATCCCAAGAACCTCCGATGAAGGCGCAATTGGCCAAACGATACCATAGGCCCATAAAGCCTAAGCGATCCTCGATCACGATGTCCGTTGGTCCAGGTTTGCCTTCTGAAGCCAAAGAGAACGTCCAACCCTTAGCGCGGATTTGGGCCGCCAAGGCTTCAACATCGCTTGGGTTGCGCGGGGCAAACACTGCTTTCCACCCTTTGTCTTTCAGCAATGTTTGGGTTTTAATGATGTTTTCAAACTCATCTTTATGGATCGAAGCTGCAAGCCATATTTCAGATGGGCGCAAAGCATCTTGCCAGGCCATGCGAGCGTTTTCATGATCTGTCAAAGGCGGGGCGTATGCCTTCATTGAACCGCTGACGCTGACATCTGCGTTGGATGCGATCTTTTGAAAATTGCCAGCGCTGTTTTGATCTTGAACGTCGATAAAGGCGCAACGCTCATAGCAAGCTTTGAACAGTCGCTTGGCGCGCAATTTTTGTCGAAGGCTCCTATCGTTCATCCGTCCATTGATGATGACTTGCGGAATTCCACGTAGATTTGTTTCGACCATCAAACGTGGCCAAATATCGCGCTCGGCCCAGACAACCAGTTCGGGACACCAATGATCCAAAAAGCGTTCTACATAGGGTGGCACATCCAATGGCAAGTATTGGTGGATGGCCCTTTCGTCGATGTTGCGTTCCAGCACATCGGCGGCGTTGCGCGAGGAAGTCGTAATGAGGATCTTATGGTTTGGCGCCTGATTTGATAAAAGCGCAGTGAACCCGACCAGTGCCAGTGCCTCTCCAACGCCTACGGCATGACACCAAATCACAGGCTGAGTGGGCGGAGAAATCATTGAGAAGCCGCGCTTTTCATTCACGCGCTCTGGGTCTTCCTTGCCGCGTTTGACACGTCTACGCAAATGGCGCTCGACCATCGGTTTAACAATATGGCCAGCTGCCAAATAGAAACGGAGGGAAAGCGGCTTAGGCAATGTCGCGAAAATTCTTCTGGAAACCACGGTCCCAGAATTCTGGGACTTGGAGGCAGGCTACAAAGTTCTCTGCCGCCGAGCCTGAACCAAATCCGGCATGAGGATCGAAGCGTTTTGCCCAAGCTTCATCGATAAACTGCTGAACAGCAGTCGGGTTATCCGCATCGGCATGATAGACCGAAGCGGCTTGTGATCGATTAGTTTGCCGGGTACCAATGTCCAACGAGGGAACGCCGATGAACGGCGCTTCCCGGACCCCGGCACTTGAGTTTCCAATAAGGCAAGCGGCATTGCGCAGAAGTTCAGAAAAATAGGCAAACCGCATAGAGGCGAGTGCACGAAAGCGGCTGGGATTCAAACGCTCAATCGTTTCAAAGATTTTATCGGACCCAGGATCGTTGTTCGGCAAGATCACCACAAAGTTTTTTCCGCTTTCATCCAGCGCCGCAAACAATGCCTGCGCCTGTTGACCGATTGTATCCTGCTCTGAGGTGACTGGGTGAAATACCACAATGCCGTATGCATCAAAGCCGATGTCGTAATGCGCCTTGACCTTATGCAGAGAAACGCCGCTGGGCCGCAGATGCGTGTCGAGTTCGGGGGAACCGATCAAAAAGACCGATGAGGGATCTTCGCCCATGGCAAAGACGCGATCACGAGCTTGGGCTGAGCTGACAAAATGTGCCCAGGCCAGTTTTGTGTTACAGTGCCGGAAGCTTTCATCGATTGTGCCAGAAACTTCGCCGCCTTCAATATGGGCACATCGAATATAGTTTGTGGCACAAACCAAAGCGCAAGCCAGTGCTTCGGCGCGGTCACCATGAACCAGAACCAGATCAGGAGAGGTGGTCTGAAGATATTCGGCGAACCCCTCCATTGTGCGCGCAATGACCTGATCCTGGCGGTCGCCCTCTTGTTGGTTCTCAAATTCGACTCGGTTCACACCGGACATCCGCGCGACCTCGATCTTTGTAAGACCGTAGCGCGCCATCATATGCATGCCGGTGACAAAAAAGGTGACAGAATGGCCGGCATCGCGTGCAGCCATTGCCAAAGGTTCCAGCTTGCCAAAATCAGCGCGCGTGCCAGTGACAAATAAGAGGGATTTCGTCTTTGACATATCCGATCCTATTCAAGTGAAATCGATAAGCTGGCAAGGTGTTTTCGCGCTTTTTACATTGATCAGCGTTTGGGAAAGAGCATTCCATTGCGTGCCAGCCATCCTGCACGCCGAAAGTAATTCGTGAGTTTCACGCCATAGTAGTACAATCGCTGGTGTGGTTTTGGTTTTTTGACCTTATCGAAATTTGCACCTGTGATTGTCGAAACCCCACCGTCATCAGGGTGGCTTGCCCATGGTTCTAACCCGATCTGTCGATAATTATGGACAAAAAAACGGTTTAATTCGTGATCCAACGCGCGGGTTTGTGGCCAGATGTTCTGCATTATTTTGTTGGCTGTTTCGCGCTTGATCAGATAGGCTGCATTTCCTGTGAAGGGCCCGATATACGCGTTCAGCGTGTAGCGCCCGACCTGCCGCTGTTTTACAGGAAGTTTGGCGCGGATGCAGTTGAAGCGGATAAGATCCCAATGCGAAGTTGCGTCCAAAGCGCAGTCGAGGGCTTGGTTGAAATCCGCGTGAAAAATGACGTCATCTTCGAAGATAAGGGCGGCCTTGCTCTGACCCGATAGAAACCGTTCCCAAACTGAAATATGGCTAGAATAGACGCCCATCTTGCCAGGTAAAATCGGCGTTCCCATATTCTTGCGATAGGCTTCCTGATCAACATTTGGTCGAAGCTCTTCAGCTTGGGCCGATCCATCGATTGCTTCGAACAGCTTGTATGTTAGGCCCATAGGTTTCAATTGGTCATCCATGCGCTTTCGTCGCGCAGCATCGTTGGGCAGGTTAATCACCCAAATTTCGATATCCGCGCGGGTCAAACTCATTCGCCAATCCAATGTGCGCGCATCCAAGTGCAAGGGCGAGTGCTGTGCAATGGACCGGCGCGGTAGCCCTCTACCGCTTCTTCCATTTTGGGTCGACCGTGAAAGCACACAACTTTTGCCATGTCTGGTAGTTTCGGCTCGATCAACAGGTTCAAAGGACGCGGTGGACGGCAACCATATTTGAAACTGACGATCCACTCGTCTGGAAAAGGTTCAAAGTCACCCCGCTGGTCGGCCAGTTTTGAAGTGTATGATTGTTCAGACCCGTCACCCAAGGCGACGCCCGCCGCCGGATCGGCGGCCATAAAATCATAAAGATAGCCATGCAGCTTGGGATCGAATTTCTCAACCGAGCCATGCCCCAAAGACGGAGCCTTGCCGCTTGGGTTCCATTCACGACGCATCGTGATCTTGCCGGGCGCGAAATCGCGTAAATCCTCCACGCATCCGGTGATGACCACATCGAGATCAAACATAAGGATCGGGCCGTCGAGATCTTTGATCAAGTCAGGACGAAAGACGCTGATTTTTTGGAGGCGCCCACGTTTTGCAGCGGCTTCCATAGCTTTGAACATTGCGGGATGGAAAGGTTCGTTGGCCAAGGGTAGGATTTCAATGCTGGGTTCAATACCCATGGCGTTGTCCGTCATACAAAACATGCGCACTGGGTCGCGGGCGTTGCGTTTCAAGCCATGATACAAACGGTTGACATATTCGGGCCCGTAGAGCGTGCCATACTTAATGCAGATTGCGTTTGTGATCATCGGGTTTTTGCTACCAATTAGGTGAAGTCATTCCAGTCGAGTTGCTGGTTTCGAACCACATCGACCGCCAGTTCGCGGCCTAAAACCTTGTCAAACTCGTACCCAGCAATTGGTCCTGATCCTGGACGGCGCGCCCATATGTCCACCTCGGTGATCACATGACCGGCTGACAGATCTTTATCCGCTACGACACTGGCGCGCGCGAAACGATAGACATCTTCTTCGGGTGCAGTACGCTTTTTGGGATTGTTTAACGCGGTATGGATTTCTTTCGACCGATCGATCAGGAATTTCAGTTCCGGTGGGTCCATGGAATTGATGATATCTGGTCCTTTGCGATACCGCGTATCGGTGTAATGCCGTTCCAAAATACATGCCCCAAGCGCCACAGAGGCCAGCGCCATTTGCGGTCCAATCGAATGATCTGAGAAGCCAACAACAGCGTTAGGGAAAGCTGTCTTAAGATCTGTTACGCCCTGCAAAGAGACAATATCGGGGGGTGAAGGGTAGAGGTTCGTGCATTCTAGAAGCGCATAGTCGATCTTTGCCCTGTCCAAAATGTCCACGGAGTTGCCAAGGCTGTCGATCGTTTGCATGCCAGTGGACATGATGACAGGACGACCCATGCGCGCGATATGGCGGATTAGTGGAAGATTGTCTGCCTCTCCCGATCCGATCTTAAAGCCCGTTACATCCAGCTCGTCCAAGAAATCAGCTGCCGCCCGTGAAAAGGGCGTGGAAATGAAAATAACACCCATATCTTCGATGAACGTCTTAAGCTTTGCCTCTTCGTCGCGAGATAGCGCGCATTCCTCCATCACATGCCAAATTGACTTGTCGGCGTTGGGCGGAAATATCGACTTGGCTTCTTCGGTCATTTCATCTTCAACGATATGCGTTTGATGTTTGATGCATTCGCAGCCTGCATCGCGTGCCATACGCGCCATATCTTTGGCCACGTCTAGCGATCCACCGTGATTGATGCCGATCTCTGCAATCACCAGAGGCGGGTGCTGGGGACCAATCTCTCTCGGACCAAGTTTCATTTGGGTCTCCAAACTGCTTGGGTCTTGTGATGGCATGCGGGGCAGAATGGGGCAATCGGAAAGGACGTCATTGCGGTATGGGCGGGCCTCTATCCCTGCGAAGATATCGGCGATGAAGTATTGAAAAGCAGATCTCGAAGCAAATCAAGATAAGGTCGACCCGTTTCGTCGTTCCCCTCCAGAAACGCTGTAACCTGAGGTCTGTGTCCTTTGATGGGCGTGATAATTGTCCGCAGTGGCGCGCCCTTCTTGGCGGCTCTGCGGGCGGCCAATTTGGCATTTCCAGGTCCTATGACACCGTCATGGTATCCGTGCAAAAGGACGGATGGCGGTCCTTTTGGGGAGAGCCTCCAAGGTTGAACCATAGCGGCACAAATTCCCATGGCTGCATCCGGGCGCGGCAAGTTTTCCCAGCCACGTCCCGGCGGGAATGCCAAAGAGAGCGCGGCGATACCCCCTGCTGATGCGCCTAACGCCACAAAACGCCCGCCCAGGCGCAGCTCGGTCTGGTGTTTTTTCAAGAAGCCAAGCGCAAGCCCGAAATCCTCAAGGGCTGCATAGAAAAATGGCCCGCAATATTGTGGATTTATTCTTAAACCGACACGTGCTGAACGGCTTTGTGCATCGATTATTTGTGCGGCGGCAGTTGGACCGAAGGCTTCGATCGGAGTTTGTTTGCGATAGTCGATTGAGGCGACCGCAACATCGTCTTGGACAAGTCGCGCGAATAGTTTTGCGGCCGTTTTGTCCTTGCGACTGCCATGGCTGAACCCACCGCCATGGGCATAGATAACTGTGCCTCGGGATCTCCCGTTGGGGCGAAATAGACGAAGTCTTAGATCTTTGGGTGTGCCTGTGCTTACACCGTAGCTGATGTCTAACTCATATTCTGGGATTGCGTTGGGATCATTCGAATGCATGTAACGATTAAATGCACTTTACCAAGTAATGCCAAGGAGATGTATCATGGGCCGATTAAACTTGATCCTAAACCGGGTCTTTGAACGCATAGCCAAATTTTCTATAGGGTTGTTTTAAAATTTCGTTAAGTTGAGTGATTGTATCAGGCCTGAGCTTCTCAACATGATCGCCATGGGCGCCCTTTCGGATATGTTTGGTTGGGTCTTCAAACTCGGGCCGAATGTCAAACTGCGAGGCTACTTGGACAATCAATTTGGGTTCAACCTGAATTTGAAAATGATCAAAGATGTCATTTAGAAACGTTGCTTTGTCGAAGTATACATTCTCATAGTAGAAAACTCTCCCATTCGAAAATCGAAATTTTCTATATAGGCGTTGAGGCGTAAAGCGAGCCCTTCTGCTTTTGACTATACATAAGCGTCAATGCTCAAATTATCGTCACCAACAAATTTCGCGGCCATTCTGGAGGACATGGAAGCTGGTCGCGTATGGCTACCTTTAGAGGTTCCCATTGAAAAATATTGTGAAACCAAAGCATCTCTTGGGTATCTTAACAGAACAACAAATCGAGCATTGAGGTCTTTGACCTTTTGCGATCTCAAGATTTTGGGCAATGACCGAAACCCAAAGTAAAGAATGTTTCGGGTGAATTATGGTATTAAACTCTCATCTATCGTCCATTCTTCGGCGCCAATGCCACGTTTGAAAAACTGATCGGGCAAGGAGACTGCCGGAATTTTTGGGACGGATAGATTGCAAACACAGCGAACCATCGCATGCGTCATCGTGCTGCCATGCTTGTGCGAAGAAAAAGCGAAACATGGTCCAAAATCAACAGACACATTTGGCAAAAAACCCTCAAGGTCAAGTTCGCTGATCGTTGCCGTTTGTCGAAGTTATCGCTGGGCCACCTTTTGATGTTTTTTTAGCTTTCATCATTTTTATTTGATTTTCACTTAAGCCTAAAAGATCAAGTCGCTTGGAATACCAGGATTTTACGTTTTTAGACACACCTGTAACCCAAGTCTTTTTAACCTTAGGAAATAAGGCTTCAAATTGGTCAGAACCTGATTGCGATAGATGTGATGCGCTCGAATGAGATTCTGGCAGACGTCTTACAATTTGTTGTAAGTCAGTGGCGCGAACCTTGCCCGTTGATTTGTTTTTGGGAAAGTCTTCTCTGGCAGATACATCGGTCGAAGTCGGCGAGTGTTTCGATAGTTTGGCACCAAAAGATTTAGATTTTTTGAATAAATACTCGAACAATGTTGTTGATTTGGACCTGTCCTTCGCAAACTCTAGAACGTCGCTATGAATAAAGTTCGCGTGCAACAAGACATGGTTCTCACCGGAAATTCTTTCCAAGGAATTTACAACTTTTAGATCTGCGTGAAAATCGCTTTCGTGCAGGACGTTGATCAAAAAAGGCGTTGAAACAAAACGCGAAGAGTATGCGACCACAAGGGCCCACTCGCGATTGTTCTCACGTTTGGCTTCATTGCGGATATCACTCCACCAACAATCATAGGCAAGGTAAGGTTTGACTCTTGCACGTTCGAATAAACTCGGCTTCCAAACGGTGTTCATAAAGGAAATAAATTCCGGGTCTCCAACATTATAGAGCGCATTTCCGTTGATATGAAATGTGATGTTATCCTCTAAGGGCCGAACACCGATGTAGTTGCTGCCAATGACCCAAGCTTTGGGATTTCCTGCAACAATTTTATCCAGTTTGTGCAACCAACCTGATACCAGCGGATAGCAATCCAACTCGTATAGCAAAGTAAAGCCGCCATAGGATGCGGCCTTTTCTAGGGAGTCGAAGAAAAGGAAATTTGGCCCTGCGACATTCCCAAATTCCCCCTTGAGCTCATTTGTGTTACGCAGGTAAAAGTCCTTGTCGCCTGTCAAACCTGCATGTGTGACGACCACTTCACTAAACACAGAAGTGGATTTTTCAAAATCTGTTACGGCCGAGTTGAATAAAGAAAGCGTGCTTTCATCGGCGTTGTTCAGGTTTATGATCAGACAGCGCTTTTTGGATCGAATAGCGTTGAGTGGCTTAAATTTATCTGAAGACCAAATTTTAAAAATGTCTTTCAGCCTTTCTAAATCGCTAGCCAAACACGGGATTATAATCGAATTTACGGACATATCGTTTGTTGACCTTAGTTTAATATGAACATCGTCTCGATCTCGGGTCTAAGCAGATCGTTATAGCGTTCGACTTACACTTCAACGGATTTCGGTCAAATAAATTGAGGGCGAATTGTCAACATACGTGTAATGATAGCGTCTTTTTACAAAACTATTGGCTTTCAGCCTACATTTTAGACGCTTAGAAATGTCTTTTCCTTTGTCCGTTTCAGTCATGAAACGGCGTTTTGATCGTACAAGCTACGCAACATCCCTAATTACAGTCGGTCTTTGAGCGTCATATGTCGGGGGGGGTGCCATCGATCCAACGCTTCTAAAAATTTAATATGTTCTCCCTCTTTCATCCTGATACTTGTGTGCGCATAGGGAAAGTTCCGCGCTGATACTTCGCGTTGGAATTCCGACAAAGCGGCGACACCTTTTTGATGCATTTGGCGCTTTAGGGGTCCTACATTTCCAAATGCAACGGCATGTTTTGGCGGCGTTTCTTCTTCGCTGGCCTCGCCGCAGATATCGGCGACAAATGAAAAGATTGCATCGCCGGCCGGTCCGGAGCCCTCCATAATAGTGACTGAACATGGAATGAGATCGATGTGACTCTGCACAGGGATGCCTTCTTTTGCGAGGTGTTTCATGACTTCAGAAGAACGCAGGGTTTAGTACATGTCTCCACCATTGCGCATGGCCTCAAATGCATGGGCGATGATTTCTTAATTGGACAGGAACTGCGCCTAGGTTGAGCCTGCATCGGTAAAATGCGTTGGCGCGATCTTGCGCAGGTCCTCCAATTGATCTGTCCCCAACACGAAAGGATCGAACCCTGCATCGACACAGGCCTGTACCTCTTCAGGATTGGTAGGATTGCACATTGTTAATGTTCCACCCGTTGACTTGAGCGCTTGCAGATCCGCACAAGTGAAATTGCGTTGCGCAGGTGAGCGGCTGAAGTCGTAAATACGCTTCATTTCAGTTGCTTTGTTTGCCTAAGTGTTTCGGGAGGTCCGTCATCACGCCCTCTTGTATGATTGCAGCGTCATAAGCCTTTCTGGCAAAGACTTCGCGGACTATCGGCACAAAGGTTTCTAGGGGTTCCATCGGATAGTCTGGGTCGAAGCTGGACTGATCCCAATGCTCGCAAAAGGTTGCACATGTCTCAAACAAAGGATGTTCGCGATAACGATCTCGCGCGTTTCGATCCCAGCCATAGTGATGCCCGAAATAGAGCATCTGAAACAGACCGTGATGTTCAACGGTCCACGACACCTCCCATCGTACAAAGGGACGGATGACTTCGGCAGACATTCTGTCGTGGTTTTGTGGGGCAAGACCATCGCCTATATCATGCAGCAAGGCCCCAACAACCCAATCGATATCGACGCCGTCGCGCAAAGCGCGTGTTCCCGATTGAAGGCCGTGTTCCAAACGAGAGATTTTGTAACCTTCTAAAGTTGTTTCTCCGGCGCGTCTCAATTCGTCTAGAACGCGGTCAGCTGTTAAAGCGAGAAAAGGCTTTTCGAAGCGTTCAAGAAGTTCATAGTCTTCTTTGGTGCCATCTTTCATTGCAGTGAAGGAAACAGTCTTGCTCATTCCGTCGATCCTTTTGAATACATTCCCACATCTTGCGCCGCGCCGGTCGTAAGCGTCGTACTTTGTCCTTCAAGGACTTTATCGTAAAGCGCCAAATCCGAGTTGTGGAACAGGCCTTGCGGTCCGGCAAGGCAGTCCCATCCGCCCGCGGGGATAGATCCGCGAACAGGCATTGCCCAATCCCTTCCAGGGGCATGATCACGCACTTCTGGCGTTACATAGCGGATGGCCAGACCAATGCGCCGGTCGTCACTTCCATTGGAACCAGAGGCATGAAAGCATCGCCCGTGATGCAGTGACATTTCGCCTGGCTTCAAAGGCCCGTGCCGGGCTTTTGTTTCGTCAATATTTGCAATGCTTTGCCCCCGCGACAAAAGATTGTCTTCACTAAACGAGTCTTCATGATCTGCGATGCTGCCTTTGTGGCTGCCAGGGATGAACCGCATACAGCCCGCTTTAACGGATACGTCTGACAGGGCAATCCAAGCGGTTACTTCGTCATCTGTTTCACCCATGCCCCAATAGGTGATGTCTTGATGCCACGATACAATTTTATTGCTGTGGGGTTCTTTGATAAACAGTTCAACAGACCAAGCTAGAAGGTTTGGCCCAAGCACAGTTTCCACATGATCCAGGATCGCAGGGGTGCGCGCGACCTCGGCCAGAAAAGGGATTACGATATGCCCGTTAACGCGGAAGAACTGTGCCAAATCATGGTCACCTGCGCCGCCTGAATGCTTGGCTTCCAACTCTTCGATGTAGTTGCGCATTTGCACAACCTTATCCGTACTGAAGATCGGCAGCCCAAAGACATAGCCATTTTCGCGGTAATGGGCGAGAATTCCAATCGTTTGATCCAACATCTGATTGCCCCTTTTTTGAGTTTCGCCAAGTCGTGTTATCGTGGGTGCAATTGTCAGAAAAGTTTTCTCTCTTGTGTCTGAGGATAAGTTTTACTTAACCTTAAAATATGTCTAAACGCATTCCTTCGCTAAATTGGCTTCGGGTATTCGAGATTGCAGCCCGAACAGAAAGTTTTGCACTTGCAGCACAGAGATTGGCGATGTCACCTCCGGCTGTCAGTCAGCAAATACGGGCTCTTGAAGACTATCTAGGGCATGACTTGTTTGTGCGAAAGGCATCGGGTGTCATTCTGACCGAAACCGGGCGCGGCCTTCTGGGTGTTGTCGGAGAGTCACTGGGAAAGCTGGAGACCGCAGCAAGCGAGCTTTCACAAGCGAAACTGCAAAAATTGGCGATCGGTGTTTCACTCACCTTGTCTTCAGGATGGCTGCTGCCGCGGCTTCCTGAATTTCTGACGGCTCATCCAGAACTTTCAGTTGAGGTTTATTCCTTGATGGGCCGACCTGAAACGCCGCCCCTTCAAGCTGAGATTTGGATTGCCTTTGGACAAGCGCCACCGGGCACGTCAGCCCACCTCATGTTTGGTGAAAGGCTGGTCCCGGTGGCACACCCCGAACTGGCAACGCAGATCAAAACGCAAGACGACCTGCAAAGCGTCCCGATTATTGAAGTGCTTGATCACCGAAAAAATTGGCAGCAAATCCTGTCATCTGGCCGGTTTGTCGATCACGCCCAAACGATTTTTGTCGATACTACATTTGCGGCCCTGTCCCTTGCGGCTGCGAAGGGCGGGGTTGCGCTTGCCCGCGCACCGGCCAGTGATAACTTGATCAAAGACCTGAATTTGAAACCTTGCTTGGCTGACATCGAATTGGGAGGCGTCGAATCCTACTATCTTTTACATGCGTCGAACGCGGAATTGAGTGCCGGTGCGGTTGCATTCAAAGCTTGGGTCTTGGAGCAGGCCGCGCGGACGAAAATTGATCCTAAGATGATGCGAGAATGAACATTGAAACTGGTGCTGCCGAGTGGATTTGAACCACCGACCTCTCCCTTACCAAGGGAGTGCTCTACCCCTGAGCTACGGCAGCGCCGAGGGCGGTGATATGTGCGATTTTAACCCCTTGTGCAAGATGGTTTCTCTTGGATGGCGCTGAGATAGACCATAGATTACGGGGTATGAAGAACAATAAAAATACCGAACAAAAGGATGGCAGCCGCGAAGAACGACTGCGAAAACAGCTGCGTGAAAACCTGAAACGCCGCAAATCACAGGCCAAAGGCCGAAAAGCCGAGAAAAGCGAAAACGAACCAACAAAGTCATAAGAAGAAACTTGCAAATATAGGATGCCGACCTGTGCACCCTGTTCATTCGTTTCAACTTGCACTAACGCGACACAAAATTAAAAAAGCGGAGCAAAACAATGGATAGAATTGTCGTTACAGGCAATGGTGCCCTGAGCGGGGCTATTCCGATTGCAGGTGCAAAAAACGCTTGTTTGACACTGATGCCGGCAGCTTTGTTGACCTCCAAGACGGTGACTTTGACGAATGCGCCCCGTCTATCCGATATTAAAACCACTAATGAGTTATTGACCTCACTGGGATCTAATGTGGTTTCGGAAGACGATGGCAGCGTTCAAAAAATTACAACACCTCAGATCACAAATCACGTCGCACATTATGATATTGTCCGCAAAATGCGCGCTTCCATCCTTGTGCTAGGTCCAATGCTTGCGCGCGAAGGCAAGGCCGCTGTCTCATTGCCAGGTGGTTGTGCGATTGGCGCGCGGCCGGTCGATTTGCATTTGCGCGCTATGGAGGCGTTGGGCGCCGAGATGGATCTGCGTGATGGCTATGTCTACGCCAATGCGCCCAGCGGATTGGTCGGCGGTGTTATTGAATTTTCTTTTGCATCGGTGGGGGCCACGGAAAATGCATTGATGGCTGCAACACTTGCCAAGGGGTTCACTGAAATTCGAAATGCGGCGCGGGAACCAGAAATTGTTGATCTTGCGAAATTGTTGACGGCGATGGGAGCGAAAATCGAGGGCGCGGGCACGTCGACGATTACCGTGCAGGGCGTGGAGAGTTTGCATGGTGCAACGCATGAAGTTGTCACAGACCGGATCGAACTTGGGACCTATATGATTGTGCCTTTGATCACGGGGGGATCCGTTGAGTGTTTGGGCGGCCGCCGAAGTTTGCTTGCTTCGTTTTGCGAGAAGCTTGAAGAGGCCGGGGCGGAGGTTGCCGATACAGATAGTGGGATCAAAGTCACGGCATCAAATGGCGCGATCAACGCCGTTGATGTTACGACCGAGCCTTTTCCAGGATTTCCAACCGATTTGCAGGCGCAGATGATGGCTTTGATGTGTACGGCAAACGGGACGTCGACCTTAGAGGAAACGATTTTTGAAAACCGTTTCATGCACGCGCCTGAACTGATGCGCATGGGTGCGCAGATCGAGGTCGCTGGTGGAACGGCCAAGGTCACGGGGGTGCCAAAGCTGCGTGGTGCGCCGGTTATGGCCACAGATCTACGCGCGTCTGTGTCATTGATCCTAGCGGCCTTGGCCGCAGAAGGGGAGACAATGGTCAAGCGGATTTATCATCTCGATCGGGGCTATGAGCGGGTTGAAGAAAAACTGTCCTCGCTAGGCGCCATAATCCGACGGGAGAAAGATGAATGAGCGAAGACGCGCGGTTTGAAGATGCCCAAGGCGTCGCTCTGCGTTTGGCCGCCGAAAGTGCCGAAGACCTGCAGGTGATTTCCTCGCTGTGTCAAGACGCGGTATTCCTTGCGAGCGAAATGACATTCGAAAAAGGCAAAAGACGTTTCGCGGTCTTATTGAACCGCTTTCGTTGGGAAGAGGATCAAAGCAGGCCAGAACGTGTTCAATCTGTCCTATCCTTTGATGCAGTCAGCGGTGTTCGCAGCCAAGGAATTGATCGAACGGATGATGACCAGATTTACTCCCTTTTGATGATTGAGTTGGGCGGTTCTGAGATGGCTCAACATGCGACCCTTGTTCTTGCAGGCGATGGGGAAATTGAGCTTTTGATCGAGGCCATATCCGTCAGCTTGGTTGATGTGACCAAACCCTATGAGGCGCTTTCGGGTCAGCGCCCGGACCATAAGACAGATTGATGCCACAGTTTTTGAATTCTCTCGCGCCAGACTTTGAGGCGCAATTTACCGCGCTCTTGTCGGCAAAACGTGAAACATCAGCAGAGGTCGGCGATGCGGTTGATGTTATCCTTGCGGACATACGCCAAAATGGCGATGAAGCGCTAACAGCGCTGACAAAGAAATACGATGGAATGGCTTTGACGCCTGCGCAAATGGCCATCACATCTGATGAGATATCGGCCGAAATTGCCAAGGTCCTTCCACACGAGCATGAGGCCCTAAAATTGGCTGCAGATCGTATTCGGGCCTATCACGAAAAGCAGCGCCCAGAAGACTTGTGGTGGCAGGATGACACCGGTGCAGAATTGGGATGGCGCTGGACGGCAGTAGAGACGGCAGGGCTTTATGTCCCAGGCGGTTTAGCCTCATATCCGTCATCGGTTTTGATGAATGCGATTGCCGCCCAGGTGGCCGGTGTTGATCGTCTTATCATGTGTTGTCCAACGCCTAGCGGCGTGATCAATCCGCTTGTTCTCGCGGCGGCTGATTTGTCTGGCGTAGATCAAGTGTTTCGAGTCGGTGGTGCGCAAGCCATTGCGGCAATGGCTTATGGTACCTCTATGATCCCCAAAGTGGATGTGATCACGGGACCCGGAAACGCCTATGTTGCCGCTGCCAAAGCACGTGTCTACGGCGCGGTGGGTATCGATATGATTGCCGGCCCCTCGGAAATTCTAGTGATCGCAGATCGCCACAATGATCCAGACTGGATTGCGCTGGATCTGTTGTCCCAAGCGGAACATGATGAAAGCGCGCAAAGTATTCTGATCACAGATAGTGCAGATTTTGGGATTGCGGTCGGTGACGCTGTCGAGGCGCGTTTGAAAACCCTAGACCGAAAAGACATAGCGGGACCAAGTTGGCGCGACAATGGGGCTATTATCACCGTGCGAGATTTGGATGAAGCAGTGACTTTATCAGATCGGTTAGCACCGGAGCATTTGGAGATCTGCACCCATGATGCCGAGGTCATAAGTCGCAAAATCCGTCACGCTGGTGCCATTTTCATTGGCGCTTATACGCCCGAAGCTATTGGCGACTATGTGGGCGGCCCCAATCATGTGCTTCCCACAGCGCGCTCGGCTCGATTTGCATCTGGGCTCTCGGTGTTGGACTTTATGAAAAGAACAACTTTAGCAAAAATGTCCCCCGCAGCCCTTGCCTCTATCGGCCCTGCGGCCGAAACATTGGCGAAATCTGAAAGCCTACAGGCGCATGGATTGTCGGTTCGCGCGCGTCTTAATCGGTTGAATGAGGGGTAAGGATGTCACAGGATTTCCTGGTCAATGTAGAATTGGATACAGCGAACCTTCCGGCACCGACGCCAGAAGTCGAACAAGAGCGCCGTGTAGCAATCTATGATCTTCTGGAGGACAATGTTTTTGGGCTAGTTGCTGAAGGCACGCCAAGTGGTCCTTATAAACTAAAACTTGGTATGATGGATCGGCGATTAGTTCTAGAGATCATGACCGAAGCGGGCGATCCTGCTGCGAATTATCACCTGTCACTGTCGCCGCTAAAGCAGATCATCAAAGACTATTTCCAAATTTGTGAAAGCTATTTTGATGCCATCACGCGATTGCCTCCTGCCCAAATTGAGGCCATCGATATGGGCCGTCGAGGGATCCACAACGAGGGCGCGTCTCAAGTGATCGAACGCCTTGATGGGAAAATTAAAACCGATAAAGACACAGCTAGGCGCTTGTTCACCCTGATTTGTGCGCTTCAGTTCAAGAGGTAAGATGATGGGCTTGGTCAAACTCAAACGGGTATGGTGCTGAAATGTCAGATTGGCCGGGTTCTGTGTTGTTTTGTTGTGACCATAACTCGGTCCGCTCTCCGATGGCTGAAGGATTAATGAAGCGTCATGCTGGCAAGGCCGTTTATGTCCAGTCGGCAGGCGTGAAGCATGAACGCGACATTGATGGCTTCGCTGTGGCCGTTTGCCAAGAGTTGGGCGTCGAATTAGCTCGGCATCAAACGCGTAGTTTCGACGAGTTAGAAGATGCCGGAGATGAACTGGACACCTACGAGTTGATCATTGCCTTGTCACCGACCGCTTTTGAACGGGCGAAAGACCTAACAAAATTTGGCGACGTTCAAGTGGAATTCTGGGAAACGGCAGATCCGACCGCCGTGGCGGTCGATGGTCGCGATGAAAAACTGTCAGCTTATCGCTCTGTGCGAGATAGTATCATTGCGCGGATTGAAGAGCGGTTCAAATAGTTAGGATTCTCGTCCACCGATCAATCGATCCATTGACAACGCCCCTGCGCCTGCGAAGAAAAGATAGAGCAGCAGAAAAACCCAGAAGGACCGCTGATCGATGATTAAACTGTCCGAAAAACGGTCGAACCATACGCCCAGTGTTTTTTCGTCAATCATGTGGCCATATATATCAGTTAGGCTTTGCACGACGATAAATCCGATCATGCCCAACGCCGCGAGGCGCGTGAACAATCCCAAGACGATCAGCGCAGGCAGGATGTATTCGGCATAAGTCCCCGCATAAACAACCAAGCTGTCAAAAGCGCTCATCGCACTGGGGTCATAACCTACAGCTTCAAACTTTTTCGGAAAGATTTGTGCATAGGATCCGAAATCCAATGTGAACAATCCCGCCAATTTGGTTCCAGCGGCATTCCAGAAATACATGAGCAGCGTTCCGGCAAACACCAATCGCGCCAATGTCGGCATGATCACCTGTCCCGCAACCTCAATGCCGTTCACCGGTGTAATACAACGTCTGATAAGTCCAATCATTTCATGTCCCCTGAATGGTTTCGAGTGCAGCGCTTGCAAGTAACTGGATCAGCGCTTCTGAAAGGTTAAAGTCCGGCACTTTTTCGGCCACTATTGCGAGAGATTCGCCAAACGATGTCCCTGCCATCAAGCTTTGCACAAACAAACCAGCCCCCGGTATAAGCACGGTTTGGATCGGATCAAATTCAGGTCGCGTGACCAAAACATTCTCGCCATGCGCGGTAAGTTTGGGCGCACTTTCGACCATATTCATCTGCCAAATGCCATAGATCGGATAGCGTGAGCGGATCAGACGCACGGCCGGCGCGAATGTCACACGCGTATTGGACAATTGAGCTTCGCTCAATGATTTTAATATGGCCGGATCAAAAGCTGCAGCATCCGCGGCATGATAGCTTTCCCTCAAGGATAATTCGAGCCGCGCCACATCAGCCAAATAAGGTAAATGAGCTAACGGTTCGAACCCTTCTAGAAAGCCGGGCATCTCGTGCCCATAAAACATCAAAATGGGTGTTGATGGCGGGTGTTGGCGTAAGAAAATGCCGGCAAGTCCTTTAAAATTCTGGTCCCCAATCAACTTGCGAATGACGGGAAACGAGACCTCTAGCGCTTCGGTCAAGCTGGACGCGACATTGTTGCGATAGACATCAAATCGTTTGGTTGCAGTGGACCCGTCAGGATTGATCAAGCCTGGAGGAGTCGCATGTGCGGGATCCAACAACGCGGAACGGAAATCTGTCTGCGTGACGCCCATTACACCAACGCTGCGTTCATCGCCTTTGCAGCGCGCTCAGCCTCGGCCCGCAAGATTGGCCATTCGGGTACGTCTGTGTCCCATTCGATCAATGTCGGCTTCGCGCCACCGCGTTGGATTGTATAATCATAAAGTGCCCAAACGGGGTCGACCACCTCGCGTCCATGGCTATCGATCAAAAGAATGTCGCCGTGTTCGTCTTCATCCTCATCATGGCCGCCCAAATGGATTTCGCCCACCACATCCAAGGGAAAGGCATCGATATAGCTTTTGGGATCGGTTTTTTGGTTTGTTGCGCTGACAAAAACATTGTTCACGTCGAACAATAGCCCGCATCCCGTGCGCCGTGCGATTTCTGCCAGAAATTCCACTTCAGGCATTTGGGTTTCTTCAAACGCCAAGTAGTTTGACGGATTTTCTAAAAGCATCCGACGCCCCAAAACGTTTTGAACTTGATCAATATGTGCACAGATTTGGTTCAGCGTTTTGCGTGTATAGGGCAGGGGTAGCAGATCGTTCAAATACTGCGCGCCATGGGTTGACCAAGCCAGATGCTCGGAAAAACTCTCGGGCTTTATCCAATCCACCAGACGCTTCAGACGGGTCAGGTGATCCTTGTCCAAAGGGCCTTCGCCCCCGATGCTCAGGCCTACACCATGTACGGAAATGCCGAAATGTTTGGAAAGATGTTGCAGCTGTGCCAAAGGACGACCACCATCGCCCATATAGTTCTCAGCATGGACCTCTAGCCACTCTACGGGACCTGCACTGGTCTTGATGTCGTCAAAATGTTGTGGCTTATACCCAACACCAAGACCCACGGGCAAATCGGTCAACTGTGGAGTAGATGTATCTAGCATGACTGCAGGACCCTTCGAAACATTGCGCTAATCATAGCACAAAAAGGCGCGCCCGAAACATTCGCGCGCGCTAAAGAAGCTTATGCTGGCAGATCGCGTTCCATCTCTTCCAAGGAACCCATGCGCGGTGTACCGTCCGCCATATCTGGCAGTTCGATTTCTGCACATGTGCCCGCCGCAACAAATGTCCACGCGTTGCCTTGGTAATCTACTGTGGATGAGCCTGCGCAGGTTGTCCCGGCGCCTGCCTTACAATCATTTGCACCCGCCAGAGAAATACCAAAGCATTTCTCTTGGTCCATTGCATGTGTGACTGTTGGTGCTGAAGTTGCGGCAACGGCTGTCGCGATCGCGCCTGCAACGCTAAGTGTTTTTGTAAGTGTTGACATAGTGTCTCTCCGTTAGACTTGAAAGGGAGCGTTGTGCATCCCAGCTGACAAACACAGGTTTATCGGTGCTCGTTTCGAAGATCGAATGACGTTCTCTGACGATCTCATCACAGTTGCGCGACAATCTGGCACAGGATTTGTGAGGGAATGAAATATTCGGAAAAGGTTATCTGTTCTTGGAGGCGGTCTTAGCAGTTAAAAGTTACAAACATACCGCCCTTTCCGGCATTCAGGCCGCGCCCCTTGCTGAACTTTACATTCGATGGTGCAACATCTCTAAACTTACATATCTCGGGTAGAAAATTTGAAATGGTCTTGGGGGCGACGTCTTCCGAATAGAAATGCAGCTTTGCTTTGCTCCATTTTCCGCTCAGGCTTGTTGTTGCATCTGCAAGGTGAAGGGCTCCCCATTCACCTTTTCAAAATTGAACTGAATACAATAGTGGATCGACGCTAGGTTTCCATTTTTCAACCTTCCATGGAAAAGTTAGGTATTCTGTTTTTGCGATTGTGACTGTGATGGCAGAAAGTCAGAGCATAATTGCTAGAAATGCTGTGGAACAAAGACGCATTAGATCAACCTGATGTAAGGTTTTAATTATCGTCCCAGTTTTGCCAAAACCAATGCAAAATGAAACCAACAATGGGCTCTCTAGATCCCGGGAATCAGCGGCACACCTCCGCACGCGCTGAGGGAAAGAAGACCAAGAAGTAAAATTGTAATGCGCAACATTGCCTATCCTTTGATCGTTGACTTCGACGCTAGCTCTTTTCGTCCCGGACCGCTTGGGCCAAGTGCAATTCTGGCGTTTTGACCCAAAATCCGCCGAAAGCCTCAGATTTGTTTGACAGATTTCCACCGAGTGTCTCCCAATTGAGGCCCATCTGCGAACAGGAGCTTTTTTGGCCTTTTCTCTTGATCTTTTGGGCCCAACTCTCCACATACCCCCACGCCCTAGGGGCACATGAAACAAAATGGAGATCACATGGCCAAAGAAGAACTGCTCGAATTTGATGGTGTCGTAGTCGAGCTTCTGCCGAATGCGACATTTCGGGTAGAGCTTGAAAACGGCCACGAGATCATTGCCCATACAGCGGGTAAAATGCGGAAGAATCGTATCCGCGTGCTCGCCGGTGATAAAGTTCAGGTGGAAATGACGCCTTATGACCTGAGCAAAGGTCGGATCAATTACCGCTACAAGTAAACCGCGTCTTATCCTTGGATCAGGCTCTCCGAGGCGATTGGAATTGCTCGCCTCTATTGGTGTGCATCCTGATGCTGTCAGCCCTCCGGACGTTGATGAAAATCCGTTAAAGGGCGAGTTGCCGCGCCCCTATTGCGAACGGATTACTTCGGCCAAGTTGGCCGCTATGGCCAAGGCCTCGGGTGATATTGTTTTATGTGGCGATACTACGGTTGCTTTGGGTCGTCGCATCTTAGGAAAGCCTGCGGATCGAAATGAAGCAGAACGGTTTTTGCGGCTCTTGTCGGGGCGACGACATCAAGTGATCACCTCCGTAGCGGTTGGGTGCGCGGGACAAACTGTCCAAAGAACGAACGTCACAACGGTCAAAATGAAGCGGCTGAGCGATGAAGAGTTACAAGCGTATCTCGCGACGGAAGACTGGCAGGGCAAAGCAGGCGGCTATTCCATCCAAGGACCTGCCGGTGCGTTCATTCCCTGGATCCAAGGCAGCTACACTGCTGTGATGGGCCTGCCCGTCCATGAAACCACGGCCTTGCTAGTTGCGGTAGGATATCCTGTTTGGTCATGAAAGGTCATCTTGTCATAATGGATCAACTGGCCGGTCGCGGCGCGGCGGCGCGTCTGGTCGATGGGCGATTGATAGATCTGATTTTTGATCCTTCGGATGGGACACTGTCCCCAGGTGCGATTTATCGCGCCAAGGCAACCCGTGCGATGAAGGGGCAAGGGGGATTGGTTGTGGATCTTGGGCAGGGAGGTCGTGGCTACTTGCGGGGTGCAAAAGGCATAAAAGAGGGCGCAACCTTATTGGTCCAGGTTGGGACTTATGCCGAACAGGGTAAGGCGGCACCTGTGATGACGAAACTTGTGTTCAAAGGGCGCAATGCTATCATCACGCCAGACAATCCTGGCATCAATGTTGCAAGATCCATTCGTGATGCGAATGTTGCCGATGGTTTGCGAGAGATTGCGCATGAGGTGATCGGGCAAGCCGCACACTCTTTCGGTGTGATTTTGCGTTCTGCGGCCGCAACAAACCCTAAAGAACAAATCATCGAAGAGCTAACGAACCTTGCTGCGTTGGCCGAAACCGTGACCAGTGATCTGTCTGGACCGCCTGAGTTATTGCTTGATGCCCCTTTGGCCGCGGATGTGGTATGGTGTGAATGGGGCGATCCCGTCCCAGATGAGGTTATCGAAGAGACAGGGAGCTTTGATCACCTTGGCATTCTGGATCAGATAGATGCGGCGCAAGGGCCAAAAGTAATGCTGGCAGGGGGGGGCTCGATGATGATTGAACCGACCACTGCTTTGATTGCGGTCGACGTGAATACCGGACCCGACATGAGCCTTGCCGCAGGACTAAAGGCCAATATTGCGGCAGCAAAAGACCTGCCTCGGATACTGCGGATAAAAGGGCTGGGCGGTCAGATCGTAATTGATTTTGCGCCTGTCCCCAAGAAAGATCGTCGTGTGATCGAACAAGCGCTTCGTGCCGCTTTGAAGGCCTGCCCTGTCGATACGGCCCTTGTCGGTTGGACACCCTTGGGCCATTTTGAACTGCAACGCAAACGCGAACGACAGCCCTTGAATGAGGTTTTGGAATGAGTTGCCCGATTTGTGACAAAGACACGGACCAAAAGTACCGACCCTTCTGTTCAAAGCGATGCGCAGACATCGATTTGGGAAAGTGGCTGTCTGATGGCTATTCTATCCCTGGCGCGGAGACGGATGACGAAGAGGCTTTAAGCCGCGAAGAAAATACGCCTAACAGTTCGATACATTAGGCGATAACGGCATTTCTGTCGCGAACAAGCTTGAGTAATGGCACATCAGCGCAGACCTTTTCCCAATAGGGAGGGTCCAATGGACGCAAAAAGGCTAATAAATTTCGATCGATATCCGATTGATCACGATAAAACGGCACGCAACGCACTGCTTGACCAAGTACGCGTGGATTTGGCGCGCGATGGTTGTGCGGTGATCAAAGGGTTTTTGTCGCCAGAAGGTATCACGGCACTCCAAGCCGAAGCAGAGAACGTGAAAACCAAAGGGCATAGATCATTTAATCGCACGAACGTTTACTTTACCGCAGATGACCCAAGCTTGCCCGTACATGATCCGCGCCGCCGTTTCTATGATCGCTCCAACAGTTTTATTTCGGCAGATAACTTTCCCGTTGGCAGCCCGCTGCGGTCTATATTCGACCATCCCACGTTTGACCCTTTGATCAAGGATTGCCTTCAAGAAGACGCTTTCTTTCGGTATGCCGATCCGCTTGCGGATGTTGTTATCAACATGGCTGAAGCGGGAAACGGCTTTCCATGGCACTTTGACACGAACAATTTCACGGTGACGCTCGCCATACAGAATGCAGAAGGGGGAGGGGCCTTCCAATATGCCCCAAATATCCGCAAGGAAGGCGAAAATTTTGAGGAAGTAGCGCGCGTGTTGGATGAAACCTCTAACAACGTGAAAACACTTCACTTAGAGCCCGGGGATTTGCAGTTGTTCAAAGGGCGGTATTCGCTTCACAGGGTTGCCCCGTTGGAAGGGAAGACGAGCCGTTATGTTGCAATTTTTTCTTATGTAGATCAACCCGACATGGTAGCCACACCTGAGCGTTGTAAGCAGCTTTATGGTAAGGTTTTGCCGATCCATTATGCGCGGGCTGGCCTACGAAATGACGCCTTTATCGACTAGACTGTTCCCGAACCAGAAAAGTCGCTTTCGGCGTTTCCGGAACAGGAAATCCGCCCTACATACATGAAGTTGTCTTCAAATTGGGTGCCCCATGTTTCTGAGCGTCTTTGATATTTTTAAAATCGGGATCGGTCCATCAAGCTCTCATACAATGGGACCGATGGTGGCTGCGGCACGGTTTCTGGATTTGCTTCGCCAAGGGGAAAAAAAGCCCGGCGCTGGGCAAGTTACATCGCTTGCTGCCAGCTTGCACGGATCGTTGGCGTTTACGGGCAAAGGACATGCAACGGATCGCGCCGTTGTTTTGGGTTTTGCGGGGTTTGTGCCTGAGACGATTGAACCCGAAGCGGTCGATGCAAAGTTATCGGACATTGCCAAAGCCAAAGAAGTCACGCTTGAGGGGTTGCCGACACTGAAGTTCGACCCGGAAAAAGATGTCGTGTTTGATTACGACACAGTGTTGGAAGGCCATGCGAACGGATTGATCCTTAAAGCATTGGACGAGGTGGGGAATTTGTTCCAGTCAGAGACCTATTACTCGATCGGTGGGGGCTTTGTCGTGACTGAAGCCGAGTTGCAAAATCCAGAACCTGTGCATGCAGATGATCATGTATACCCCTATCCCTTTCACAAAGCCGCCGAAATGCTGGAAATGGGAAAAGCGTCCAGCAAAACGATTGCAGAAATGAAACGCGCAAATGAAGAGGTGCATCTGTCGCGTGCAGATCTTAATTCGAAAATGGACAGTGTTTGGGACGTTATGAACAGCTGCATCGAGGCCGGTCTTACAAGCGAAGGTATATTGCCGGGTGGACTGTCCGTACGCCGTCGCGCCAAAAGCATAATGGACCAGCTTGAGGCCGAGAAGGGTGTAAACCTTGTCCAGCCGCATGTCGTGAATGATTTCCTCTCCGTCTATGCGATGGCCGTGAATGAAGAGAATGCTGCAGGCGGGCGGGTCGTCACTTCACCCACAAACGGAGCGGCAGGCGTCGTGCCCGCGGTGATCCGATATTACCGGGATCACTGCGTAGGTGCGAGCCATGAAGGCATCCACATCTTTATGCTGACGGCTGCTGCGATTGGTGGAATTGTAAAACATAATGCATCCATTTCGGGCGCAGAATGTGGATGTCAGGCCGAGGTGGGATCGGCGTCTGCGATGGCGGCAGCCGGGCTTTGCGCGGCCTTGGGCGGCACCAATGCACAAATCGAGAATGCCGCAGAGATTGCACTCGAGCATCATCTTGGGATGACCTGTGACCCGGTCGCCGGGTTGGTCCAAGTACCATGCATTGAACGAAACGGATTGGGGGCAATCAAAGCCGTCTCGGCTGCATCTTTGGCTTTGCGTGGTGACGGACAACATTTCATGCCGCTCGACAATTGCATCGAGACCATGCGCCAAACTGGTGCAGATATGAGTGAAAAATACAAAGAGACATCGCTTGGGGGGCTTGCGGTTAACCTGCCGGAGTGCTGATCTCCGCCAAAAGGAGGTGGTATGAAACAGGGCCTTCCATTGGCAACGCAAGGGATGAAAATCGGTCTGCTGGGCGGATCGTTTGATCCTCCGCACGAAGGGCATTTGCACATCACGAAATGGGCATTGCGCGCTTTTGGATTGCATGCGGTTTGGTGGTTGGTATCGCCGGGCAATCCCTTAAAGTCACATGGGCCGGCGCCTTTGGAAAGGCGTATGGAAGTTTGCCGAAATATGGTCCGTAATCCGCGGATCATTATATCTGATTTAGAGTCCAAAATCGGCACCCGATACACGGCTGAAACGCTAGAGAATTTGACGGCTCTGTATCCCGATACACGGTTTGTCTGGCTCATGGGGGCGGATAACCTGCGCAGCTTCCATCGCTGGGATCGATGGGATGACGTGATGCATCAAGTGCCCATCGGCGTTCTTGCACGCCCTCAAGAGCAGCTTCAGGCGGGAACATCAAAAGCAGCCCGAAAATATGCAAACTTCAGGTTGTCACAACGACGCGCAGCTGCCTTGCCGTATCGCAAAACGCCTTGTTGGTGCCTCTTGAATGGGCCTATGGTTGATTTATCATCGACTGAAATCCGCCAAAGGGGGCAGTGGAGATGAAGGTTCAATTTGCCATCTTGTTTTGGCTGCTTTGGACGACCGTAGCAACGGCCAGTTCAACAGTGGAACAGTTGCTGGCCAATGTCGGTTTGAACGGAAAGGCCAGTGTTGTTTTGATGGATATTGAGACAGGTCGGATGGTCGAAGCGGTCAACCCGCGAAAGGCGCTGCCGCCTGCCTCTGTCACGAAAGCGGTCACGGTGCCTTATGCGATCAGCGCATTGGGCACGGATTTTAGGTTCACCACACAGGTAATTGCAACGGGCCCAATCGAAAATGGAAAAGTTCGAGGTGATCTAGTTCTTGTCGGTGGTGGGGACCCTTTGTTGGACACTGATGGATTGTTCAAAATGGCCGAGCAGTTGCGCGCCAAAGGTGTAAAAGGCGTTACTGGAGATTTCCTGTTTGTGGATGGCGCCATTGCAAATGTGACGCATCTGGATCGTGAGCAGCCTGACTATGTTGGCTATAATCCTGCAATTTCAGGGCTTAACCTAAATTTTAACCGCGTGTTCTTTCAGTGGAAAGGGTCTGCCGTTTCGGTCACAGCTAAGGGAGAGGATCACGCACCCAGTGTGGAGGGTGTTCAGGTGGCAATATCGGAACGTAAAGGCCCAGTGTTCAAGCATGCCAAGCAAAAGGGTAAAGAAGTTTGGACGGTCGCACGCTCGGCCATGGGGGACAGCGGGTCTCGATGGTTGCCGGTCCGAGAACCTGGCAGTTATGCCGCAGAGGTGTTTCGTACTTTGGCACAGGATAATGGCATTGCCTTGCCGGAACCCAAAAGAAGCAATCAAGGGGTTTCGGGCACGGTATTAGTATCGGAATCGGGGGCGAACTTGGTTGCTCTGAGTCGAGGGATGTTGAAGTTCTCAACCAACCTCTCTGCTGAAATTGTTGGTATTCGGGCCAGCGAGGCCCGTGGCAAATCACTTGCAGATCACAAAGCTTCGGCGCGTGCTATGACCCAATGGGCCAAGCGGCATTACGGCGTCAGTGCGATTTCGTTCAACGACCATTCTGGTTTGAATGATGCAAGTTCGGCCTCTGGTCGTGCTTTGGCCGAAATCATGCGAAAAGAGGCCAAGACCGGCCTCTATCCAGCGTTGCTAAAATCCATTCCCATCGAAGGATCCACATCAGTGACTGTACGCGCGAAAACAGGCACTTTGAACTTTGTTTCAGCCTTGTCGGGTATCATCGAGGGTCCCCGCGGGACCTACGCCTTTGCTATTTTGATGGCTGATGAAGGCTTACGGCGCCAAGGTAAGCGAGATGGTGTAGAGCGGCCAGTGGGCGCCCGCTCATGGAAAACCAAGGCGCGCGGAACACAGAAAGCGATTTTGGGCTATTGGGCAGAGGCGTACTTACAGTAATATTCATGGATATTGCATGTGACGCGCGCGGGCACCCCATTCGATGGCCGAACTGCGCAAACGGTCCAAATCCAGTTCGTGCCGCGTTTCTTGCAGGAAACGCAACTCGACCTCGCGCAGAAAACCATCTGCGGCAGCCACATCGCAGCACAAGGCATAGGCGGTTTCATAAAGCTGTTCGGGCAAGGCATTCTTCACAAGACCAAAGAACGCATCAAGGCCCTCATCTTCCTCCATCAATTCAAACACACTGTCTGAAACTACACGGATACGATCGGCGTCGTATTTGGAAAAAATCGGTAGATGATTAACAATCCTTTCAATCGACAAAAGTTCCAATACTTTGATTTGTAAATCAATGATCGAAATGCAGACCATCATCGCGACCAGCGCGTCTTGATGCGTCCAACTGCTGCCGTTGTTTATCTCTTGATCCAAAACTCTGCCTCCTGGGCTATGCGAAGGGTAAATATTGACGCTCAACCCTCTGAGCAATAGCTAGCGCGCTGAATAGCGAAAGTTCTCCGATAATGTCTGACCTGATTGATGCTGCACTTGCGTCCAAAGCCTGGCCTTTTGAAGAGGCGCGCAAGTTGCTCAAACGGTTTGAAAAGGCAGATCCTGAAAAAGGATATGTGTTGTTTGAAACCGGGTACGGGCCTTCTGGCCTGCCTCATATCGGCACCTTTGGTGAGGTCGCGCGTACGTCGATGGTCAAACGCGCCTTTGAATTGATCAGCGACATTCCAACCAAACTGATCTGTTTTTCTGATGATATGGATGGGTTTCGAAAGGTGCCAAGCAACTTGCCCATGCAAGAAGAGTTGATGCAGGATTTAAACCTTCCACTGACCAAAGTTCGTGATCCTTTTGGCACACATGCGGGATTTGCTCAGCACAACAATGCGCGTCTATGTGCCTTTTTGGATCAGTTCGGTTTCGAATATGAGTTCGCGTCATCGACAGAATATTACACCGGCGGCCAGTTCGACGAGATTCTGGTCCGTGCCTTGCAACGTTTTGATAAAGTCATGGAGATCATGTTGCCGACTTTGGGCGAAGAGCGTCAGGCGACCTATTCTCCGTTTCTGCCTATATCGCCTAAGACGGGCCATGTTCTCCAAGTGCCAACTTTGGAACGAAACCTTAAGACAGGCACGATCGTCTACCAAGAACCAGATGGCGAGAAGATTGAGATCCCCGTGACAGGGGGGCATGTAAAAATGCAATGGAAGCCTGATTGGGCCATGCGCTGGGCTGCTCTTGGCGTAGATTACGAAATGTCTGGAAAGGATCTGATCACTTCGGTCCAACAGGCGACCAAGATTTGTGTAGCCCTTGGAGAGCGCCCGCCACTGACATTGACCTATGAACTTTTTAACGATGAGGCAGGCAAAAAAATCTCGAAGTCCAAAGGTAATGGCATATCGATGGATGAATGGCTGACCTATGCATCACCAGAATCGCTCTCGCTTTACATGTTCCAAAAGCCAAAGACTGCAAAGCGTTTGTATTTCGATGTCATCCCAAAGGCTTTTGACGAGTACCATCAGCATTTGCGGGCCTTTTCGGATCAAGACCAAGCACAGCGTTTGAACAATCCAGCCTTCCATATCCATCCGGGCGATGTGCCACAGAGTGATATGGTCGTATCCTTTGCGATGTTGTTGAATTTGGCCTCGGCATCATCTGCGGAAACAAGGGAACAGATGTGGGGGTTCATTCAGAAATATGCGACCAATGCCTCGCCTGAAACACATCCTGGGTTGGATGAGGCCGCGGGTCGTGCCGTCCGTTACTACCGTGATTTTGTCAAACCTACGAAAACGTATCGCGCCCCATCAGATCAAGAGCGTGCGGCGTTGATTGATCTGGCAGAACGTTTGCGCAGCTACAATGGCAACACCGATGATGAAAGCCTTCAGACTTTGGTTTTCGACGTTGCCAAGGCCCATGAATTTGATCCGATCCGTGATTGGTTCAAAGCGATCTATGAAGTTCTTTTCGGAGCGTCCGCCGGACCACGATTTGGCGCTTTCATTGGGCTTTACGGGTTGCAGGAAACGGCAACCATGATCGATGAGGCGTTAAAAAAAGAAACTTAAACCAACTTCCCTGCGTATAAGACTTAGAAGTTAAGCAGGGATTTGATATGAGACAGTTTCTAGCGGTTTTGACTTTTTGTCTTGGTGTGGGTTTTGCCGTTCAGGCTGAGAACGCAGATATTCAAGCGACGATTGAAAGTCAGTTGAGGGCATTTTTGGCCGATGATTTTGAACAGGCCTTTACGTATGCCGATGAAAGCATCCAACGCATCTTCCAAAACCCGGAACGTTTCGGAGAAATGGTCGAGAATGGGTTTCCTATGGTTCACCGCCCCAATTCCTACGAGTTTCAGGAGTTGCGGGAAATTGCTGGAAACTTGTACCAAAACGTTTTGATCCAAGACCAAGCCGGGAAGTTTCATATTGCGGAATATGCAATGCGTGCCACGCCCGATGGTTGGAAAATACGCGCAGTTCAAATTCTACCGGCGCCTGATGTGGGCGTCTAGGCGCACGGCGTATTAAGATCCTGGTAAATTCATTGGAAAACTGGTTCCGCAAATTCTGCGGAAAGGAACCCGATGAACATTGCTGTGACAGATGGCGTCATTTTGACGCCACCCGCTTTCGTTGATGGATTGGATGTTTGGTCAAGCGAGGACGGAACGCCTGGCCAGGCTACCTATGAAGGCGCATCGAATGCCGCCTTAGTGTCCAGCGATAGTGATTTCGGTCCTTGTCTGGAATTGACAAAAACACAATCGCTCCAGCAGCTCCGCTATATGGGTGAAACGCCCTTGCCGTCAGGCACTTATCTTGAGGTGAAAGTGCGCCTGAAGGCGGTCGCTGGGGCATTCCCATCAGTCCGCATCGCAGGATGGGCGGGGTCGGCGGGCGGTGTAAATATCAGCGGTGCCACACAGACGGGAGGTACGGTTGCTTTGGACACCTATGGGCGTGTGGTCGAGGTTTCGGCCATTGTTGGCAGCGGACAACGTGTTGGTGTCGATATGCCGTGGGGTCCCACAGCGCTCTATGGTCATTTCGGGTTGGACTTGACCGGACCAACCGGGGGAATTGTTCGCATCGAAGACATTTCGATTTCGGATGTGACGGGGTATTTTCTACGCGACATGATCGATGTCGTCGATGTGATGGACTACGGTGCAGTTCCAGATGGTCTTACCGACAACGTTGATGCGTTCGAAGCCGCTGATGCGGATGCCAATGGTCGCGATATTTTGGTGCCGGACGGCCTTTATTACTTGGGCAGTACAGTCACGCTGTCGAATCCGATCCGGTTTGAGGGTAAGCTCTCGATGCCAAAATCCGCACAACTTTTGCTGACGCGCAGTTTTGATTTTCCCACCTATGCCGATGCGTTTGGCGACGAGGAGATAGGTCTTCAAAAAGCTTTGCAAGCGATGTTCAATTTTACGGACCACGATACTCTGGACCTGAAAGGACGGCGGATCGAAATCTCAGCGCCCATAGATGTGCAGGATGCTGTAAACAATAAATCAGAATTTGCGACGCGCCGTGTGATCCGAAATGGTCAGATCAATTGCAAAAGCTCGTCCAATTGGGATGATGATGTCGTCGTCAAAGCAGCTCGCTATGTGACAAGTTCTGCATACAAGTTGACAAATATCAGCAATGCTGAAGACATCGCCGTGGGCTCATTGATCACGGGTTCAGGAGTTGGCCGAGAGGTCTACGTCACTTCCGTCAACGCGGCTGCCGGTGAAGTCAGCTTGAATGACGCGCTCTATGGGGCATCGGGCAATCAGAATTACACATTCACTCGCCATAAGTTTGCCTTCGATCTCAGTGGGTTTTCAAAGCTACAACGCTTTGTAATCAGTCATGTGGATTTACATTGTCAGGGCAATTGCAGCGGAATTGCCTTATCGACCGGAGGGCTTGCCAACCAAATTCAGGATTGCACGTTCACGCGGCCTAAAGACCGCGCAATTGCATCTTTTTCAGGTGGTTGTGCGGGTTTGCAAATTGATCGTTGCCAGTTCTATTCAAATGAATCTGAATTAGACTCCGAGGACCGAACGACGATCTGTTTTAATATCAATTCAAATGACGCGAAAATTCGCGACAACCGCGCGATCCGTTTCCGCCATTTCGGCATTCTATCGGGTACTGGGATCATGATCTCCAACAACCATTTTTTTTCGGATGATAATGTGGCTGCCGGGACGCGTACCGCCGGCTTGGTGTTCACGCGAAAGAACCTTAAATCGACGGTCATCGGAAACTATATCGACAATTGCTATATTGATATCACAAATGAACATGACGCCGAGCCGGATTGGAATAACACGTTCTCTTTTGGGGGGATATCGATCACGGGCAACATCTTTACCGCCTCCGATGTGGCGAACTGGTTCTCATGGATTCAGATCACACCTTTTGGATCAGATCACTTTATCAATGGGCTAACGATCACAGACAATGTTTTCAAAATTGCTGATGGCGGGAATGTTGACCGCGCTGAGCGCGTGGACACGGGATTTGCCGATCTCGATCATACGAAATGCTACAACTTCCTTATGGATGGAAACACCTTCTATAAAGTGAACAATCAAGCCTCTAATCCAATTCGCGTAGAAATTGATCAATCAAGTGCGAACTCTACCTGGAGTGTGGATCTTTCAGATCGTATTCCGTTTGGTGGCGAATTGCATCACGTTGAGGCCTTCGCGCCGCTTGGGCGAATGGAAAACGGGTCGGGCAGTCTGCTCTCAAATATGCCATATTTTGACGTCAGCGGTTCTGGACATACCGAGCTGGACGTCCGTTGGCCCAGTTCCACGCGCGGCACTGTTTTTTGTTCTGTGCGGTGCGATGCCATCGACTAAAGGCACCACATTTTCTGTGCGTGGGTAGGTTTGATAAGCCCAGCGAGTTTTGAACAGGCGGTCAAGATTTGCGAAGTCCGGTGTATGAGGTCAAGAACGCCTCAGAACTTCTTCTTGGATTGTCCGCGATAGGCACGGGTGCCACCACGTCCGGCAGTTGAACGGCCGCCAGCTTTGACCGCGGCCTCAGCGGCCCGTTCAATTTGGGATTGCCGTGCGAGGGGATCATCTGAGACCGCCAGATCGACAGCCTCAAGCCGTTTTACTTCATCGCGCAGGCGTGCGGCCTCTTCAAATTCCAGGTTCTCGGCTGCTTTCATCATGTCTTTGCGCAAGGACGCCAGATGGGCTTGAAGATTGTCGCCGACTTTGCCGCTGCGATCAGTCTTTGCTGTGATCCGCGATTGATCTGTGTCGCCTTTATATATGCCTTCCAAAATGTCTTGGACGTTCTTTTTAACGGTTTGGGGGGTAATTGCATGTTCGTCATTATAGGCGACTTGCTTTGCGCGGCGACGATCGGTTTCCGCCATCGCGCGTTCCATAGAGCCTGTAACGCGATCTCCATACAGAATTACGCGACCATCGGCGTTGCGCGCAGCACGGCCAATGGTCTGCACAAGGGAGGTTTCTGAACGTAGAAAGCCCTCTTTGTCAGCGTCCAATATCGCGACCAATCCACATTCGGGAATATCCAAGCCTTCGCGCAACAAGTTGATCCCGATCAAGACATCGAATGCGCCAAGGCGCAGATCGCGCAAAATTTCAATTCGCTCAATCGTGTCGATATCTGAATGCATGTAACGGACCCTGATCCCTTGTTCATGTAGGTATTCGGTTAGGTCTTCGGCCATTCGTTTTGTCAAAGTCGTAACCAAAACCCGGAAGCCCTTTGCCGCTGTGGTTCGGATTTCATCCAGAAGATCATCAACCTGTGTTTCAACGGGTCGCACCTCAACTTGCGGATCTAAAAGGCCTGTCGGCCGGATGATTTGCTCGGCAAAAACACCTCCCGATTGTTCAAGCTCCCATTTCTGTGGGGTCGCAGATACGAAAACAGATTGCGGGCGCATTGCGTCCCATTCTTCAAACTTCAGAGGGCGGTTGTCCGTGCAAGATGGCAGGCGAAACCCATGCTCGGCGAGTGTAAATTTCCGCCGGTAGTCACCGCGATACATCCCACCAATTTGCGGCACACTGACATGGCTTTCATCGGCAAACACGATCGCATTGTCTGGGATGTATTCGAACAAGGTTGGCGGCGGCTCTCCTGGAGAGCGCCCAGTCAAGTATCGAGAGTAGTTTTCAATCCCATTGCATGATCCCGTCGCTTCGAGCATCTCAAGGTCAAATTTCGTGCGCTGTTCCAGACGCTGTGCTTCCAGTAATTTCCCTTCATCTTCGAGTTGCTTCAGCCGGATGACAAGTTCCTGTTTTATGCCCTTCAGGGCCTGCTGCATTGTTGGCCGCGGCGTGACATAATGAGAGTTTGCATAAACCCTAACTTTGTCCAATGTTCCCGTTCGCGCGCCGGTCAAAGTGTCGAATTCTGTGATGCTTTCCAACTCTTCCCCAAAGAAGCTGAAACGCCAACCGCGATCTTCTAAATGGGCTGGCCAGAGTTCCAGACTGTCCCCTCGAACCCGAAAGGACCCACGTTGAAAAGCCTGATCGTTGCGCCGATATTGTTGAGCAATCAGATCTGCCATCAACTTGCGCTGATCATAATCGTTTCCTGAGATCAGGTCTTGGGTCATCGCATTATACGTCTCGACAGAACCGATACCGTAGATGCAAGACACTGATGCAACGATAATAACATCGTCCCGCTCTAGTAAAGCGCGGGTGGCCGAGTGCCTCATACGGTCGATCTGCTCGTTTATTTGTGACTCTTTTTCGATATAAGTGTCCGAACGCGGGACATAGGCTTCGGGTTGATAATAGTCATAATAGCTGACGAAGTACTCAACCGCGTTCTCTGGGAAAAAGTTCCTAAATTCTCCGTAGAGCTGTGCGGCAAGGGTTTTGTTTGGAGCTAAGATGATCGCTGGGCGCTGGGTTTCCTCGATGATCTTGGCCATCGTGAAAGTTTTTCCAGTTCCGGTTGCACCAAGCAAAACTTGTGACTGATCGCCGTCCTGCAAACCTGATACCAATTCTTTGATTGCACTTGGCTGGTCTCCTGCGGGATCAAACTCTGATTTTAAGACAATCTTACGTCCACCCTCTAGCTTGGATTTTGACATGCGATCAGATTGCAAAACGTTCAGGTCGGACATGAAAACTCCTTGGGGTTCGCGAATAAGATAAGGGTTTCTAAATGAACCGCAATCGCCGGCTGTTAGGAATCTGTTTACCTAAATCCAGTTAACTCTGAGTCGGTAGCGAAGGCTTCCGCCGGGTGCGCCCCCAATCACCCCTTTTGACCCCGCGCACCCGGTGATCCTGCATTTCGATCTGGACTGTAAGCGGCACATTTCATATTCAAAACATGAAGAGGACTCCGTTATGCTTGCAAAAATCTATAAACCTTCTCGCAGTGCGATGACGTCTGGCACGGCAAAAACCAAGGAGTGGGTTTTTGAATTTAGTCCAGAGGCGCCACGTAAGATTGATCCGTTGATGGGTTGGATCGGGAATTCAGACATGAAACAGCAAGTTCGGATGGAATTTGAGAGCAAGGATGCCGCCATTGCCTATGCCGAAGCCAAAGGTATCCCTTTTCAAGTGATTGAACCAAAAAAACGCAAGGCGAATATCCGCATGGGCGGTTACGGGGAAAATTTCGCGACCAATCGTCGAACAACTTGGACACATTAACCGCAAGGCTTGCTTTTTGCCTTCAGGGGATTCAAGAGGCGTTTAGCGGTCCCGTAGCTCAACTGGATAGAGCAATTGACTTCTAATCAATAGGCTGAGGGTTCGAGTCCTTCCGGGATCGCCAATTTAGAAAAATGCTTGTAGCCCCGTTTGCGCCCGTCCTAAAATCAGCGCGTGAACGTCATGGGTGCCTTCATAAGTGTTTACTGTTTCGAGATTGATCATATGGCGGATGACGTGGAAGCTACCAGAGATCCCGTTGCCCCCATGCATGTCACGGGCTTGGCGCGCGATATCCAGCGCCTTGCCGCAATTGTTGCGTTTGATCAGTGAAATCATTTCGGGCGTGGCAAGCCCGTCGTCATAAAGACGCCCGACCCGCAAAGCAGCCTGATATCCCAAGGCAATCTCGGTTTGCATATCTGCCAGCTTTTTTTGGAACAATTGGGTCTGGGCCAAGGGGCGGCCAAATTGCTTGCGATCCAGCCCATATTGCAAGGCGCGTTGCCAGCAATCCTCGGCAGCGCCCATTACACCCCAAGCGATCCCATAGCGGGCACGGTTTAGGCAACCAAAGGGTCCTTTTAAGCCTTCTACATTTGGCAACAATGCGTCCTCGGCAACCTCAACATTTTCCAAAACAATTTCACCTGTGACAGACGCGCGCAAACTTAGCTTATTTGCAATTTTTGGCGCGCTGAGGCCGGCCATCCCCTTTTCAAGAACAAAGCCTTTGATTTGGCCCTCATGCGCTTCCGATTTGGCCCAAACCACAAACACATCAGCAATTGGTGCGTTTGATATCCACATTTTGGAACCGTTGATCAGATATCCGGTATCGGTTTTCTTCGCGCGGGTTTTCATGCCCGCTGGGTCTGATCCCGCATCCGGTTCGGTAAGTCCAAAACATCCTATCCACTCGCCATTTGCAAGTTTTGGGAGGTATTTCTGACGTTGTTCTTCGGTGCCGTATGCATGGATCGGGTACATAACCAAAGAGGATTGTACGGACATCATAGAACGATAGCCGCTATCGATCCGTTCAACCTCGCGCGCAATCAAACCATATGACACATAGTTCGCGCCAATCCCACCATACGCTTCCGGGATCGTGACCCCGAGCAAGCCTTGCTGACCCATTTCCGCAAAAATCGCAGGGTCAACCGTCTCTCGTTCGAATGCATCTTCAATGCGGGGCGCAAGACGGTCGGCACAAAACTGTCGCGTGCCTTCGGCCAACATCCGTTCATCATCAGAGAGTTGAGCCTCCAGCAAAAGAGGGTCCATCGGGGCGAAGCTGGGTTTGGCCATGTCTCGATCCTAACACTTAAATCTGGTTCTGTGTGAACCAGTAATAAGTCCTTGGCGCAAGCGCGATGCGCTTCGGGAGGTGCAGATAGCGTGAGGCCATCTTGCCTTGATACGAAGCTTGCGGCGCAAAAGGTGGAACCTCGACCTGAAGGTCATCCCCGTAACGGTCAACAACAATATTGGGGTCTATTTCCTGTTATGTAAGTCAATTGATCCGTCCTCTAGGCCAGGTCATTGACAGCTGCAGCGAGACGACACTAAGCCTGTGCTTTTTCACGGCGCAAATAAGCAGATTTCGATGCAATCGATGCGCTGATCACACCCAGCGTCACCAGCGCGATAAGGATAGTCGACAGGGCGTTAATCTCTGGGCTGACACCCAGCCGCACCGATGAGAAAATCTGAATGGGAAGCGTGGTCGCTGCAGGTCCCGTCGTGAAGCTGGCAATCACGAGATCATCAAGTGACAACGTGAAGGCCAGCAGCCAACCCGAAATCACCGCTGGTGCAATAATCGGCAAAGTGATCAACCAGAATGTTGAGAAGGATGAAGCTCCCAAATCTTTGGCAGCTTCTTCTAAAGATAGATCAAAAGCAACAAGCCGAGATGAAACAACCACGCTGACATAACACATGCTAAATGTTGCATGGGCAAGAACCACTGTGGTCACGCCTCGGTCGATATCCAAAGAGATAAACAGTAACAAAAGCGAAAGCCCGGTGATCACTTCTGGCATTACAAGCGGCGCATAGATCATTCCGGTGAAAAGCGTCCGGCCCCAAAATCGACCCGCGCGCACCAGAACCATGGCTGCCATTGTTCCCATAACGGTGGCAATGGTGGAGGAAACTACCGCTACCCTAAGTGTGACCCATGCGGCATCCAAAAACTGCTCATTCTTAACAAGCTCACCATACCATTTCGTTGAAAAACCCGCCCAAACCGTCACCAAACGGCTTTCGTTGAAACTGTAAATGATCAGGATCAGCATCGGCAAATAGAGAAACAAAAATCCCAATGTGAGGCTGACGGCGTTGAACGTGTTGAAACGTTTCATCCCGCCGTCTCCCTGTCGCGACTGCGCTGGAAGATCACAATTGGCACCACAAGGATCAACAGAAGGATGATGGCCACGGCAGAGGCGACAGGCCAATCGCGGTTTGCTTGGAATTCATCCCAAAGAACGCGCCCAATCATCAAAGTTCCTGAGCCGCCTAGCAATGAAGGGATCACAAACTCTCCGACAACAGGGATGAAGACAAGCATAGACCCAGCCAAAATTCCAGGTCGGGATAGAGGCAGAGTGATCCGCCAAAACGCTTCACTTCGCGAGCATCCTAAATCCTCTGCGGCTTCCAAAAGACTGGCGTCCATTTTTTCTAAGGTTGCATAGATCGGAAGAACCATAAAAGGCAGATAGGTGTAAACGATCCCGATATAGACGGCCGTATTTGTGTTTAGAATGGAAAGCGGCGCAGCAATAAGGCCAATGCTTATCAAGAACTGGTTGAGATAGCCTTCTGTCGAAAGGATCCCGATCCAAGCGTAGATGCGGATCAGGAAGCTTGTCCAAAACGGCAAGATCACAAGCATCAGAAGGGTTGGTTGCCATTCACGCGGAGCTTGTGCCATGCCTTGTGCAATCGGAAAGCCAACCAACAGCGTGCAGATTGTTGAGATCAAAGCAATTTTTAAGCTGGAAATGTACGCCGTGTAGTAAAGCGGATCCTGCGTTAACCAAACGTAATTTTCAAAATCGAGCTGTTGTAGTTTGTCAACAAAAATGGACCACCCGTCGACCAATGCAAAGACTGGTGTGTAAGGGGGGATCGCAAAGACAATGTCCGAGAGCGAGATCTTGAAAACGATGGCGAATGGAGCCAGAAAAAACAGTAGCAACCAACTGTAAGGCAGGAAGATTAGGGCTAACTTCCTCATGCGGTCAAAACCACTCCTGCTGTGTTTGTCCAGCTGAGCCAGACGTCTTCGTCCCAGGTGATGCCCGCGCGTGCCTTGCGCGAGGCGTTGGTCACCTGCGCGCGCAAAATACTATCGCCCACCGATACATGATAAGTTGTGATATTGCCCAAATAAGCAATGTCCAAAACCTTGCCTTTAATCGCGTTTGTGGCCTTTGTGGGTTTGCTTTTGGCAATGGATAGTTTTTCGGGGCGCAGTGCCAAGCAACATTCAGAGCCTTTTTTCATCTTAGGCATCGAAGACGGGAAACGGCCAATCTTTGCTGCGACCGCGTCGCCATCAGCATGCCCTTCGATCAAATTCACATCGCCAATAAAGTCCGCAACATAACGACTGTTTGGGGCCTCATATATAACATCCGGAGTGGCGATTTGCGCAATGCGGCCTTCATCCATGACTGCGACACGTGAGGCCACGGTCATCGCCTCTTCTTGGTCATGGGTTACAATGACAAACGTGGTTCCGGTTTTCTCTTGGATATCCATCAACTCAAACTGCGTTTCTTGCCTTAGTTTTTTGTCGAGCGCGCCCAAAGGTTCATCCAACAAAAGCAACTTGGGTGCTTTCGCCAAGGCGCGGGCCAAGGCCACACGTTGGCGCTGTCCACCAGACAGCTGATCAGGTTTTCGGGACGCAAATTTCTGCAACTGCACGAGGCGCAGCATCTCTGACACACGATCCCTGATCTCGACCTGACCCAAGCCTTCGCGCTTCAGTCCAAAGGCGATATTTTGTTCGACCGACATATGGGGAAACAAAGCATAGCTTTGAAACATCATATTCACAGGGCGCTTGTTCGGCGGGACGCCAGCCATATCTTGCCCAGCGATTGAAATGCTGCCCTCAGAGATATCCTCAAACCCGCCCAAAAGGCGCATCATTGTAGTTTTCCCGCAGCCAGAAGGGCCGAGCAGGGCAAAAAACTCGCGCTCATAGATGTCAACGGATTGGTTGTCGATTGCAACTACCCCGCCATATCGTTTGGTCACGCCCTCCACTTTGATCAGAGGCGTTGCGGAAGGGTCATTCCAAGGGGCGAAATCGGGATCATTCATCGGTTTGAAAAGGCCCAAGGTTATTCCCTGGGCCGGTCACAGTTTAAGTGCCAGATTTAATCTTGGTCCACATCCGTGTAACGGCACGCTGGAATTGTGGGCCATAGGCGCGGATTGTGTAAAGATTTTGCAACGTGGCCTCGTCTGGATAAATCGCTGGATCGCCAATCACATCCTCTTCGAGCAGGGGTTGAGAGGCTAAGTTCCCGTTGGCATAATAAACATAATTAGAGGCATCCGCCATATTTTGAGCATCCATAATGAAGTTCAAGAAAGCATGCGCGCCTTCAGGGTTTGGAGCATCTGTCGGAATGGCCAATTGGTCGAACCACATCAAAGCCCCTTCTGATGGCGCATTATAGGCAATCTCAACACCATTGTCGGCCTCGGCAGCACGATCGCGGGCCTGCAAGATGTCTCCCGACCATCCAAACGCGACACAGATGTCACCATTGGCCAGTGCATTAATATATTCAGAAGAATGGAACTTCGTGATGTAGGGACGAACCCCCATCATCACAGGTTCGGCTTTGGCCAATACATCGACATCTTGCGTTGTTGGGTCTTCGCCGGCGTAAGCCAGTGCCGCGGGTAGAACTTCAGTCGGAGCATCCAAGATATGGACGCCACATTCGGCAAGTTTTGCCATGTTTTCCGGATTAAACAATATATCGAGCGATCCAATCGGTGCGTCGTCGCCGAGAATTTCGGTTACTTTGCCAACATTCACGCCTAAGCCAGTGGTCCCCCACATGTAATTAACGGAATAAGCGTTATCTGGATCATAGACCGCTGTTCGCTCAGAAATCACATCCCAAAGGTTCTCGGAATTGGATAGTTTAGACATGTCCAAGGGTTGGAACACGCCCGCTGTAATTTGCCGTTCCATGAATGAAGCGGATGGTACGACGACATCATAGCCGGATCCACCGGCAAGCAGTTTTGTCTCCAGAACTTCGTTTGAGTCAAAAACGTCGTAAATCAACTCAATCCCAGTCTCTTCTTCAAACTTTTCAAGCAGGTCTTCGTCGATATAATCGGACCAATTATATACGCGAACTTCTTCGGCTGAAACCGCCCCAGCCATAGCGACTGTCGCGGCAAGAACAGATGTAAGTGTCACTTTCATTATCAATCCCCTGTCGGTCTTTGTGATTCACTTCCAGCACACTGGGCGGGCTGAGATCAAAATGCAATTGATTAAGCTTTTTGCACTGCGTATTTTTAAAGCAGCTGATTGACCTGTAGGATCGTTTTCGTCATCTCTTCTGCAAAGAGGTGTCCTAATGAACAAACCCGCCAACCACTTTCCAACCCAAGAGCTTCAAGCGCTCGATGCAGCGCATCATATGCATCCTTTTACGCATAATCACCAATTGGCAGATAAAGGTGCGCGCATAATTGTCGGGGCGGATGGTGTGTTTTTACGGGATAGTGAAGGCGTTGAAATTCTAGACGGCATGGCCGGATTATGGTGCGTCAACATCGGGTACGGACGTCAAGAACTGGCAGATGTTGCCGCAAGACAGATGCAACAGCTGCCATATTATAACACGTTTTTCCAAACTACGCACCCTCCGGCTATTCAGCTGGCGGCGCGTTTGGCTCAGCTTGCGCCACAAGGTATGAACCACGTATTCTTTGGAAACTCTGGATCCGACGCAAATGATACGAATATTCGTCTCGTGCGTCACTATTGGGCCTGTAAGGGCAAGCCTTCGAAACGCAAAATCATTGCGCGCAAAAACGGATATCACGGGTCTTCGATGGGTTCTGCCTCTTTGGGAGGGATGGCCGGAATGCATGCGCAGGGCGGTATGCCCATCCCGGACATCCATCATATCAATCAACCGCATTGGTATCGTGAGGGCCGTGATATGGACCCAGATGCCTTTGGCAAAGCGCGCGCAAAAGAGCTGGAAGCGGCAATACAAGAATATGGGGAGGATACGATTGCAGCGTTCATCGCAGAACCTGTCCAAGGGGCAGGTGGCGTGATCATCCCGCCTGACAGTTATTGGCCTGAAGTTCAGGCAATCTGCGACGCCCATGACATTCTGCTGATTGCGGATGAGGTGATATGCGGGTTTGGACGCACTGGAAATTGGTTCGGCTCGCAGACCTACAATATCCGTCCTGATATTATGACCATCGCGAAGGGCTTGTCTTCGGGCTATCAGCCGATCGGGGGCTCAATCGTGGCGGATCACGTGGCAGATGTGATAGGAGAGGATGAATTTAACCACGGATACACGTATTCTGGGCACCCCGTCGCCGCAGCCGTGGCTTTGGAAAATTTGCGTATCTTAGAAGAAGAACAGATCGTCGAAAAAGTCGCCAATCACACCAGCCCGTATCTTCGGGAAAAATGGCTTCAACTGGGTGAGCACAAACTGGCTGGAGAGGCGCGTATGATCGGCCTGATGGGTGCGCTTGAATTGACACCGAATAAAGCGGCGCGCGCGCCTTTTAATGCTGATACAGGCATGGCCGGTTACATCACACGCGAGATTTCGTTCAGCAACAACTTGATTATGCGCCACGTTGGTGATGCCATGATTATCTCTCCTCCGCTCACAATCACAAATGACGAGACTGATTTGTTAATCTCTCGGGCTGCAAAAACCCTCGACGAAGCCTATATTAAGCTTTCGGAGGAGGGCCTAATGGGTGTCGACTGAACTGAAAGAAATCGCTCTATCCTGCTTTAATGCGGGCCTTGCCGCCGCTGATCCCTATAAAGCCGTTGCGAACGCACTTCGCGGTCGACCAACACATGTAAAGGGACGGTTGGTGTTTGTCGCGCTTGGCAAAGCTGCGGGCCCGATGATGAAAGCGGCTTTGGACTGGGCAACACCCCAACAAGCGATCCTTGTCACAAATCCTGAAAATAAGTCCAATCTTAAGAATGTAACATGCCTGATTGGTGATCATCCAACCCCTTCGGAACGCGGTGAGATTGCTGCCGCCGAAGTCGAGACTTGCCTTGCCAAAGCAACGCAGGATGACCTTATCTTGTTGCTGTTGTCTGGCGGTGCTTCGGCGTTGGTTCCGGCTCCAAAGGCGCCACTGACGCTCGCCGATAAGGTCTTCATCAATGACCAAATGCTAGCCTCTGGGATGCCCATAGAGGAGGTGAACACCGTCCGACGCGCGCTGTCCCGGTTGAAGGGAGGTGGGTTTCTGGCGGCCGCACTGCCGGCCCGAGTTGAAACATTGATCTTGTCAGATGTACCCTCCGACGACCCGCGCTTCATCGCAAGCGGTCCGACCGTGCCAAGGTCTTTGGACGAAGATGCCGAGGCCATTTTGAAATCTTATGGCTTATTTGATAGACTTGCTAGCCGCGTCAAAGCGGCGATCTCTGAGCCTGTTCAACCAGCTCCTCCAAACAAGCATATCCATATCGTAGGCAGCAACTCTCAAAGTGTTCGGGCGATGCTGGACGCTGTGCCGGATGGAGCGTCACTGACCCACATGACGCCGCCGATCACGGGTTATGTAGACGATGTTGCAGATGGTATTGCGGATCTTGCGCGCAGCGCAAAGCAGGGACGTGTCGTCTATCTGGGCGGAGGTGAACCGACGGTTGTCGTGAAAGGTGATGGAAAGGGGGGGCGTAGCCAGCAACTGACTTTGAAGGTGGCGCAACTTCTTGTAGGACTTGATCGTGATTGGGTCTTCCTTGCGGCTGGAACGGATGGTCGTGACGGTCCTACAGATGCCGCCGGGGCAATCGTCGATCCGCAGTCTTTAGCGCGCATAAAAGCAAAAAACCTCGACCCGGTTGTTGAGTTGGAAAATAACAATGCCTATGCGGCCCTTGCGGCCAGTAAAGACTTACTGGTCACGGGTGGAACGGGTACAAATGTAGGCGATCTTTATGTTTTGATTTTGGGTGACACAGTGTTGTAGCGGCCTGACTGTTTTCGGGCTTGGAACCGACCGTTTCAGGGTAAGTTGTGTGGGTGCGACCTTCAACCATGCTGACCAAATCGATTGTGCTAAGCTTATCCGCTATGGCTTTGTTGTTTGACTGTTGATCTTTGAGCGATTCCTGACTACCTGCCCCGGCATCTAGGATATGGCGCGGGCGGCTTATGCCGGCCATCTTTAACAGGAGGCCATTATGGCAAAGGAAAAGTTTGAGCGTAATAAGCCGCATTGTAACATCGGCACAATCGGCCACGTTGACCACGGTAAGACGACGTTAACGGCTGCGATCACCAAGCAGTTTGGTGACTTCAAAGCGTATGACG
>JBCCAU010000025.1:0-1537 GCA_039814625.1 Pseudomonadota bacterium | reverse complement strand
TGCCATGTCGGTCCTTGGGTCAAACAAGGTTCTTACTTAGTCAACGCCGATGACTGATTGATATTCGACTGGTTTCCAAATTTATTTTTTGGTGGCAACGGCGACCTGGATTAAAGCCTCGGAAACCAATCTGTACGCCGTAGAAGGCGCAATCCCCATTTTCCTGCCGATTTCGGCAAAGCTCATGCCTTCTGCACGGCTGAGGCGGAAAGCGTGAAGAGACTTGGCAGGCAGCTTCTGCAAAGCGCGCAGAACATCGATCAGATCCATTCGGCTGATGACGATCCGCTCAGTGTCGGGCACATTGTCATGCAAGAGAGAGAAGGCGTCTAGCTTTGCCCATTCCCGCTTCTGCTTGCGATGCCAGTCGCGGGCAAGGTTCATAACAATACGCGTGAAGATTGGCGCCGCATCCGCGCTAGGATAGTCTTTCTTGCTCCATTGGATCCAACTGTCTTGAACCAGTTCTTCCGCCACAGCGTGGTTTCTGACAACAGAGTTCGCCAAGGCCAAAAGGTCATTCCTACGGCTCACAAACGTATCCAGCGCAACAAAGTCTGGTTCACGTGTCACAGCAACGATCCTTATCCCGATCTGGTGATGTCTGGCTCCAAACTAGGGATTGGCTGGACGATTTACTTTTTTGGCTTTGTCTTTCGCTTGCTCAAAACACAAGAAGCAAGCGAAACCGCTGTGCAAACCGTTGTTACATAAGCAAGCCAAACTTGACAATCTTAGTTCAACGAATGTGTTGTTTTGACGACCCTCGAGTTTCGCTTTGCGTGTCTGGTAAGCATTTGTTGCGGCTGTTTTAAGCCTCATTGTTCACCCACCCGACAGGGTTTCAAGACAAAGGTTGATCTGGCCAAACGCATGAGCGGGATTTGCATTGTCGGCAATGGGGGGCGTTGTTTCGCGACACGCTCGCGTCGCGATTGGGACCGACCACATAGAAGCGCTGTGCCTTGGTACCCCACAGGGTGTTAGAAGACGCATTGCATTTTCAAGCTGTATAGGCGCCGTCGCAAGTCAAAGACCAGACATTGGGAGGTATGGGCTGAAAACGGACATCTGCCAGCATCGTCTCCAGCGCGGCCCGAAGATGCCCTCTGGATTGAGCTCTATCTCAAGGAGGGTCCCAGGGGCGTTATCGCGTGTTTCTGCGTCTTGCAGGTTTTGATCCAAGATCGGGGAGGAGAAACGGGTTGGCCATCTGCGCATGGGGCTTAAGCGGGGCACGACGTTGATGGGGATCACGAAGCTTGATCATGTGGGCCGGGATGACCTGGGTTTTCTCCAATCGCGGGCCGATTTCCGCAAGAAACGGGTCGATCCGGCCGCGATCGGACCGCACCTTTTGGCACATCCAAGAGAGGAGATGCCAAAATGAGTTTTCAGATACATGCCCTTCCCGAGGACGCGTTCGCGGATGTCTTTGCTTTGTCCGATCAAGACCTCGCCGCAGCTGGCGCAAAACGGATGACCGTGAACGAAAGCTCGGGCAAGCCGTGTCGTGTGAGCCTGTCGGACGCGCAGA
>JBCCAU010000004.1:0-207181 GCA_039814625.1 Pseudomonadota bacterium | reverse complement strand
GGCATTGGAAACAAATCGTGCTGCTGTCAAAACCTGATTTCTTCGCGGCGGATTAAGTTCTTGAGTGATATCATATCGCAACTCGTAACTTATGTATCCTTCGGCGTCTGGGAAGCCGTTGTTCAATGGTCGTAGGGATACGTCAAAGGCTGCCTGGTCGCCGATTTGCGTGCTTGCGGTTACAATAACACCATCCACAGTCCTTTCGGTGTAAAGACTGAGAACTTCTGGGGCAAGCTCACCATAAACTACGGCAGTGGTTGTACGGTCGGTTGTATCTGGCCTTGAGAACAAACCACGTATCGCGCTTTTTTCTTCAGGTGCAGTCAATTCGTCTGTACGCTCAATTTCCGGTTGACGGTCTCTGCGACCACAAGCGGTCAATCCACAGACAAGCAAAAATAGAACTACGTAACGCATGTTATCCCCGGTCTTAGCGCTCATTATCAATGCTTACTGGCAAAGAAAAGCGCTCGACCTTAATCCGACACTAAATTACCTAAGGTTTATGCAAACTGAGACATTCGAAAACCTGGTGGATACTTTTGAATTCCTAGACGACTGGGAGGATCGATACCGTCATGTTATCGAACTGGGCAAATCAATGCCGCCTTTAGATGAAGGATTAAAAGGCCCTGAAACCAAAGTGGACGGGTGCGCATCCCAGGTCTGGTTGGTTCCGGAAATCCAAGACGATCAAGGTACTTCGGCCGTAACATTTCGTGGCGACTCAGATGCGATGATTGTCCGCGGCTTGATTGCCATCTTGATCACTTTGTTCTCCGGCAAACAGGCCTCCGAAATATCGAAGATTGACGCAAAAACAGAATTTGCAAGGCTTGGCCTGGATCAGCACCTTTCCGCGCAACGATCCAATGGATTGAAGGCTATGATCGCCCGCGTGCAAGCGATTGCAGAGGCCGTTCAACGCTAAAATATCGAAAGCTTTATCTATGTCGACACTTCTTAGAAACATGCTGAAAGATCAGGGCTGGTTGCTCGCCGATGGGGCTACTGGAACCAATCTTTTTGCGATGGGTCTTGAAGCCGGAGAAGCCCCCGAACTTTGGAATGTCGATGAACCCGAAAAAATCATAAATCTGTACCAAGGCGCGGTTTCTGCAGGAAGTGACCTTTTTCTGACCAACAGTTTTGGCGGAAACAGATCGCGTTTGGCGCTGCATGATGCCGATAAAAACGTTTACGATCTTAATGCACGCGCAGCTGAACTTGGGCGCAAAGTTGCAGATGGGGTGGAACGACGGGTCCTTGTTGCAGGCTCGGTTGGGCCAACGGGTGAATTGATGGGACAAGTTGGCACCTTGGGACATGATGACGCCAAGGAAATGTTCTCGGAACAGATTAGCGGGCTGAAAGAAGGTGGCGCAGATGTGATTTGGATCGAAACGATATCCGCGCGTGAAGAATATCGCGCGGCGGCCGAGGCCGCGTCGGAAAGCGGACTTCCATGGACGGCGACGATGAGCTTTGACACAGCAGGGCGAACAATGATGGGTGTGACGTCTTTGGATATGGTGAAACTGACCGAAGGCGAAGAATTGCAGCCTAACGCCTATGGTGCCAACTGCGGTGTTGGTGCTTCTGATCTTCTACGGACAATTCTTGGTATGGTTGAGGCTGGTGCTTCTAAGCCGTTGATTTCAAAAGGTAATGCGGGAATTCCAAAGTTTGTTCATGGACATATACATTATGATGGAACGCCAGAATTGATGGCTGACTATGCGCGCCTGGCCAAACGTTCGGGTGCGAAAATTATAGGTGGGTGCTGTGGAACAACGCCAGCACATTTGCGTCTTATGCGAGATGCGTTGGAAGAAGCAGAAGACGGGTTGGGAATTCCAACACACGAAGAGATCACCCAGAAATTGGGTGAATTTTCATCCGCTAGCGATGGCACCGATAATACAGAACAACCGGTGCGCAGCCGCCGCCGAAAACGTCGCTAAGTCGCTGAATCCCATCAATTTGTCGGAAATCCGCTGGCAATTATTCTCAAATTCGGGTCAGGGTTTCCATAAGCGACTGAATAAAGGATTCCGCTATGTCTGACGAAGACGACATCATCCTGTCCGAACTGAACGATGAAGAACTTGTGCTGCAAATGCATGACGACCTCTATGATGGTCTGAAGGAGGAAATCGAAGAAGGTACAAATATCCTGCTTGGAAGGGGATGGCAGCCTTATGATGTTCTGACAAAAGCGTTGGTTGAAGGTATGCGCATTGTGGGCATTGATTTTAGGGATGGGATCTTGTTCGTACCCGAGGTGCTTCTCGCAGCGAATGCGATGAAGTCAGGCATGTCTATCCTAAAACCACTCTTGGCAGAAACAGGCGCTCCGCGACTTGGATCGATGGTTATCGGTACCGTAAAAGGCGATATCCATGATATTGGTAAGAACCTTGTCACAATGATGATGGAAGGTGCTGGTTTTGAAGTGAAAGATATCGGGATCAACAATCCTGTAGAAAACTATATCGCCGAATTGGAAACGGGAGAATTTGACATTTTAGGGATGTCCGCGCTTCTGACGACGACCATGCCCTACATGAAAGTTGTCATTGATACTTTGGTTGAGAAGGGCATGAGGGACGACTTTGTGGTCTTGGTGGGTGGCGCACCTTTAAACGAGGAATTCGGAAAAGCAATCGGGGCTGATGCTTATTGCCGCGATGCAGCCGTCGCTGTTGAAACGGCAAAAGAATTCATGGCCAAAAAGCATAACCAACTTGCGGCGGGATGATTCCGAGCGATCAAGATTTGACTGAAAAAGGTATGGACGCGTCCCAGAACGGACGCGTTTTGCTTTTGGCCTGCGGGGCTTTGGCGCGGGAAATCATTGATATACAACAAAAAAATGGCTGGACGCATATGGATTTGAAGTGTTTGCCAGCCAAATACCACAATGAACCTGATAAAATCACCGATGCAGTCGAAGATGCCGTTCTGAAAAACCAGGCAAGTTACGACCAAGTTTTTGTGGTTTACGCCGATTGTGGCACGGGTGGTTCGTTGCAAGCCAAATGTGCCGAGCTGGGCGTCGCGATGGTCGAAGGTCCCCATTGCTACAGCTTTTTTGAAGGCAATGATGTTTTTGCTGAAAGGTCAGAGCAGGAGTTCACAGCCTTCTATCTTACTGACTTTCTCACGCGTCAGTTTGATGCATTTATGTGGAAACCAATGGGATTGGATCGACATCCCGAATTGCTGCGGATGTATTTTGGACATTACACGAAAGTTGTTTATCAGGCGCAAACTGATGATCCAAAACTGACCGAAATTGCAAAAGAAATTGCCGCGCGAATGGGGTTGGATTTTGAACGTCGGTACACCGGTTATGGCGATTTAACTGGTTTTGTCCAAAAAGCTGCAGGTCAATGACACAAAGAACGTCGCCGTGAGATATCAGTCGGATATACGTTAGACATCCGTGTGACATACGTAGCACACGCACCAATATTCAATAAATGTAAAAGAATGTAATAGATTGCGCGTTTCTAACTTGGCCTTGGATTTTTTCTCTAGCGAATTTGCACATCAACGACTGTCGCGGTTTTTGGTTTTCCACGATAATCGCCCCAGAAAGTCCAACGGAAAAAGCCGTTAATATTCACGGCGAGTGGCATCCAATACCGCCTAAACTTGCTTGTAAAGTACAAATCATCTTCCATTATGGTCATATAGACACGGTCAATGAAGCGCCTGTTAAACCGGTGAAAGCCTTCAGTTTCAATCAGGTAATCATGAACCAAGGCCGCGTAGATGTCTTTGCCTTTGGCCTTCAACAAGAAGAATTTTAATGGCCATGGTACCGAATGTCCGTCAAACCTGTAACCCATTTTGACGATCAATCTATGTCCTTTGGGTAAATCAACGATTACGTCTTGGGTAAGATAAAATTTCCGATAATTGTCACGATCGTTCACAATTTTTGGGTGGCTTGGTGTTAAAATAACTTTTTTGTTCATGAATTTCCTCAAAGCAACCAACCAGAGACTATCCGATCAGTTCAATTGAACAACCCATTGAGCTATTATTACGCCGATCTCAACCGACATAGTTGGATCGTGTTAGACCATATTTCGCCATCTTCTCGTTCAACGTGCGTCGGGGCAGACACAATTCTTCCATGACATTTTGGATACTGCCTTTGTGACGGCGCATCGTATTGTCTATCAACATTCTTTCAAAAGCTTCGACATGCTCTTTTAGAGGTTTGTTGCCTTCGTCGGCTTCAGGAAGATGTCCATCTGCCTCGTTCAACAAAAGACCCGCGATTGAAAAGGTACCGCGGCGACTTTGCAAAACGGCACGTTCGGCCAAATTGATCAATTGACGGATATTTCCAGGCCATGGCGCTTGTAACAAATGGGCTGCATCCTCGGCCGAAACCGTAGGTTGATCGCATCCGTACTCTTCAGCAAAGTTTTCGGCATAGCGATTGAACAAGGTCAAGATGTCTTCACCTCGCGCGCGCAATGGTGGGGCGGAGATTTGCATTGCGGCAAGTCGATAATAGAGGTCTTGGCGCAGCGCGTCTTCTAAGGGCTTCTCTGGGTCAGAGTCATTATGTATGGCGATAATGCGGATGGGCGACGTCTCGACGCTGTTTTCCAATTCGACAATCAGGTTCAATAGCTTGGCTTGTGTTGTTGCAGGCAATGTTTCGATATCTTCGAGAACCAGCGTTCCGCCCTGCGCTTCATCAACGAAGGATTTTGTCTCGTCTGTTGTTTCAAACAAACGCGCGTTCAAATCCGCTTCTGCGAATGCAGCGCAATTGACGGTGATAAACTTGCGGCCCTGTCTAGAGCCGCAAGCATGAAGCGCGTGTGCAATCAAGCTTTTGCCCGTTCCTGTCTCTCCGGTGATCAACAAATGCCCATCCGCCTGTGAAAGGTCCAGAATATCTTCGCGCAATTTTCCAATAACAGCCGACGTGCCTGCGAGTTTGCGCATTAAGGCAGATCCATCGGACAATTCTCGACGCAACGCGCGATTTTCGAGCATTAGGCGACGAGTTTGAATCGCGCGCTTGGCCAAATCGGCCATCCGTTCAGGGTTGAATGGTTTTTCAAGAAAATCATAGGCTCCTATGCGCATCGCCTCGACTGCCATGGCCACATCGCCATGACCCGTAATCAGAATTACCGGAATGGCGTTGTCCAAGTTTTGCAGCTTTTTCAAAAACTGAATGCCATCGACATTCGGCATTTTGATGTCTGAGATGACAATGCCAGGGTAGTCTGGACCAATCACTTTCAAAGCATCTGTCGCGGATGCAAAGGTTTCCGTCTTGTGCCCCGAAAGGGCCAACCATTGTCCGATGCTGTCGCGCATGTCCTTTTCATCATCAACAATTGCGATTTTAATCTGCTCTGCCATTCTCTTACTCCGCGGCGTTTAAGGATTGCGAAGATATCCGTGGCAGCTGGAATTCAAAGACGGCACCTTGGGGTTCTGCATTTCGGGCGATAAGCCGCCCACCCAGTTCGGCCGCGATACCCGAGGAAATGGCCAATCCAAGGCCAACACCCGCACCGGGTTCTTTTGTGGTAAAGAAAGGTTCGAAAAGATTGTCGAAGTCTTCAATCCCCTCACCATTGTCGCGCACCGTCAAGGTTGCCATATCCCCTGACATCAAAAGCAAATCTAAATGTCTTTCGGGTTGACCCGCCATTGCATCCAGGGCGTTGCGCAACAAATTTACAATGATTTGTTCTAAACGCACCTCGTCGGCCAGGACCATAACCGGCTCTCTGGGCAGGGTTTTGATAATTTCGACATCCATTTGCTCCAGCTGGGGCGTCATCATCGCAAGCGAGGCAGATACACTTTCGCGCATATCGATAGGTACAAAATCGTCTGTGCCAGACCTAGCATATCCTTTTAACTGTTTTGTAATCGCCCCCATGCGTTCGATCAGGTCATCAATACGACCAAATGAGGACAGGGCTTCGTCGGGGCGAGCCCGCTCCAGCAATAGTTTTGCACCGGCAAGATAGGTGCGCATTGCCGCCAATGGTTGGTTCAATTCATGGCTGACGGCTGCAGACATTTCCCCCAAGGCGGCCAGTTTAGAGGATTGGGCCAATGTCTGCTCTGCCACTTCTAGGGATCTTTCGACCCTTTGACGTTCTGCAATTTCGCGAGACAATTGATCGTTTAGCAAACGAAGTTCGCTGGATTCGGCCCGCAATTCCGAGCTTTCACGCCGCGCCCGACGTGAGGTGTAATAAAAGATACCTGCAGATAGCAGCGCGATGGCGGTAATTTGCAAAGCGAGTATAGCGTTCACACGTTCTCGCACGGCGTCAAATGCAGAGAGATAGGTTAATGTCCAACCGCGAAATCCAATACCTGCATCAAGGCGATAGACGGGGATATCTTGGACATAAGCATCGGCGCCTGGGGCACTGCCGGTGAAATCATTGGTCGCCTGGAAGGCACGGTCAAAAATACTTTCTCCAGGCGTCACGCGCAGCGCATCTTCAATTGTTTCGCCTATAAAAGAGGCTTCAGTTGAAAGAATAATTTGGTTTTGAGTGTCTGTGACAATAATTTCTGCAGCGTTTGCGGACCATTGATCAAAGAGATTGTTCAGATCGGCGCGAACAACAATGACACCGACAGTCGTTCTGTCGCTACGCAGGACGCGCGAAAAGTAGAAATCCGACGAACGGTCCTGTGTTTGCACTGTAAACTTGGTGTCCGTGGAACGGATCGCTTCGATGAAAAAGGCTTGGTCACGGAAGTTTGTACCAATATTGCGCCGATCAGAGGCCGCGACCACCCGCCCATCGGGCGAGAGCAACAAAAGATCTTTCAGTTCCAGATCGTTTTGGAAACTGATCAGGCGTTGCGAACTTGCGGTGAAATCGCCTGAGTTTAGGGCTGAAATCAAAATTGTGTCGCTGGCTAACAAAAGGGGAACGACGTTTGCGCGTTGAATTTCAGCGTTTATTCGGCCGGAGTAAAGGGCGATTTGCCCTTCCGCCGTTGAGCGTGTTTGCTGAGTATAGACTTGGGTGAAGTAAAGGTTTGAGAGCCATATAACGATAATGCTGGCCACCACCAAAAGGGCGATACCCAAACGCAGGAACCATGATCCTTTGTCCATCAAAGCCATAGGATTGGCCTAATGGGCTTGCGATTTAGCATCAAGCCGAGACAATGCTTTCTGCCAAAGCCGCGAAGAGGGCTTTTCCATCTGTTCCCCCAAGCTTTGGGTCTGCCATGCGTTCGGGATGTGGCATCATGCCCAGTACGCGTCGGTTTTTTGACAGGATGCCAGCGATGTCTTGGGCCGCGCCATTGGGATTGTCGGTATAAGTGAATGCGATCCTGTCTTGATCCTTAAGTTCGGCAAGCGTTTGTTCATCGGCCCGGTAATTTCCCTCATGATGGGCAATCGGAATTTGGATCTTTTGGTGCTTGGTATAGCGATCAGTGTACGGGCTGTTGGTAGTTTCCACTTGAAGCTCAATCGTTTTGCACAAGAACTTAATATCGGCATTCTGCATTAAGACACCGGGCAGGATGCCGGTCTCTGTCAAAACTTGGAAGCCGTTGCAGATGCCGATCACATAGCCCCCTTCATCGGCGAAGTTTTTTACTGCGCTCATGATTGGAGATCTCGCGGCAATGGCCCCGCAGCGAAGGTAGTCGCCAAAAGAAAACCCGCCGGGGATGCCTATTATATCCAACCCATCGGGTAGGGATGCCTCTTTGTGCCAAACCATTTGGGTGCTGTCGTTTCCTGACACCGCGTCAAACGAAACTTTGAGGTCACGGTCGCAATTGGAACCAGGAAATTGAATAACAGCCGCACGCATTACAAAATCTCCACCGCGTAGTTTTCAATCACAGTATTTGCGAGAAGTTTTTCGCACATTTCTGAGACTTGCATTTCGGCAGCACTGGGATCCATATCGGAGAGCTCCAGTTCAATAACCTTGCCCTGACGCACGCCTGCCACCGCATCAAACCCCAATGCATTTAATGAATGGCGTACGGCCTCGCCCTGAGGATCAAGAACGCCGGGTTTTAAAGTGACATGAACACGGGCTTTCATTTGACTTCCTCCAATTTTGTAGGGTTGCCCTTGGGCAGAAGGTTTAGACGCCGCGCCACTTCGGCATACGCATCTGTGAGACTGCCCAAGTCACGCCTAAAAACGTCTTTGTCGAGTTTGCGACCCGTTTCGATATCCCACAGGCGGCAGCTATCAGGGCTGATTTCATCCGCGATGACTAGGCGCATGAACTCTCCTTCATAGAGACGACCGACTTCCACTTTAAAATCTACAAGCTTGATGCCCACACCATGCATCAATCCCGAGACAAAGTCATTTACGCGCAACGCCATCGCAATAATCTCTTCGATGTCTTGTTGGCTGGCCCAGTTGAGGGCTATGATATGTTCTTCTGCCACCAAAGGGTCGCCAAGATCATCGTTCTTGTATGAAAATTCAACCAGTGGTCGGGGCAGGGCGGTGCCTTCTTCGATGCCCAATCGTTTGGACATTGAGCCTGCAGCGACATTGCGTACAATCACCTCTAGTGGAATAATCTCGACCTGGCGGATCAGCTGCTCGCGCATATTGATGCGACGAATGAAGTGTGTGGGAATTCCAACCGCAGTCAGACCCAACATGATATGTTCGGAAATTCTATTGTTCAGCGCGCCCTTACCCTCGATCACATCCTTCTTTTCTGCGTTAAAGGCCGTCGCATCATCTTTGAAATATTGGACGATTGTTCCGGGTTCGGGGCCTTCATAAAGGATCTTCGCCTTGCCTTCGTAGATTTTTGTTCCCCGTGCCATGCACACTCCTGATCTTTAAAATTGGCGTATAGGCCTTTGCGACACTGGCAACAAGAATCTTTGAATCGCCATATTATCTAGCCGAATTATTGTTATGCGGTGTTACAACATTGCTTGTAAGAACAGATGCGAAGGACGGTATTTCACAAACTGATGATCGAGAGGCGGCATTTGAAGCCAAATTTGCACATGATGCATAGACGCAGTCCGGGTAGAGGCGAGACGCAACAAGTTGGTGGGTCAATGGGCTGCCAAGGTTTTGAGCCGGTCCAAGCCAGAAACCTATATAAAAGAGGTAATTAAATCCGGCTTGGAAAAAGACCGAGGCGAAGACATTTTTCGGAAGTTGTCAGTGGACTTGGGAATAAAGGTCAGCGCGGAATATTTGCATACGAAAATGGCCGTATGTTTGGCGCAAGAGAAAAGTGAGATTATGAAAGACATGTAAAATGGGCCGTTGGATAAATCCAACGACCCGAAAAAGATTTGGAATCGCCCACACGCTGGCCTTTGGCTAATAACCCCAGTTAACCCGGTCCCTACTTTTTTGCGTTGCCGCTAATACTTTTAATATGCATTCAAGGGGAACTTTTAGGAGTGACAAAAGTCACGCTAGGTTCAGCAAAACGTGAAAATTGCGTGAAAGACATGTTTCCAAGCCTTTAAGTGAAAACGCGATCGAAAATCGTACCTACATGTTTTGTATGGTAGGCTAGATCGAACTTTTCTTCTATGTCGGACTGAGACAAAGCAGCGCAAACTTCGGTATCCGCTTTGAGTTCGGTCATGAAGTCTTTGTCTTCTTCCCAGACTTTCATGGCATTGCGTTGCACGAGACGATAGGCATCTTCGCGTGAAACACCAGCCTGTGTCAAAGCCAGTAAAACGCGTTGAGAATGCACAAGGCCCCTAAACTTGTTCATGTTTTTGATCATATTGTCGGGATAAATGACCAATTTATCGACCACCATTGTCAGGCGAGCAAGAGCAAAGTCCAATGTGACAGTCGCATCTGGCCCAATGTTACGCTCTACAGAAGAGTGTGAAATGTCGCGCTCGTGCCAAAGGGCCACATTTTCCATTGCGGGGATAACGGCCATACGCACCAGACGGGCCAAGCCTGTTAAATTCTCGGTCAGAACAGGATTGCGTTTATGGGGCATTGCTGAGGACCCTTTTTGGCCCTTCGAGAAGAACTCTTCGGCTTCGAGCACTTCGGTTCTCTGCATATGACGGATTTCTGTTGAGATATTTTCAATAGAGGATGCGATGACACCCAACACGGCAAAAAAGGCGGCGTGGCGGTCCCGTGGGATCACTTGGGTTGAAATCGGCTCGGGAGCCAACCCAAGCCTTTGACACACATGCGCTTCGACTGCGGGATCGATGTTGGCAAAGGTGCCGACAGCCCCCGAAATAGCGCCGGTTGCAATTTCCGAACGCACCGCCAAAAGCCGAGCGCGGTTTCGGTCCATCTCAGCATAGAAACGCGCAAAAGTGAGGCCCATTGTCGTGGGTTCGGCATGAATACCATGCGATCGGCCAATTCGGATCGTATCTTTGTGTTCGAAAGCCCGACGCTTCAAGGCTACGAGCAACTGATCTAGATCTTTGAGAAGAATATCGGCAGCGCGTGTCAGCTGAATATTGAATGTCGTGTCCAAAACATCCGAACTGGTCATACCTTGATGCACAAACCGCGCTTCGTCATTTCCAATGATCTCTGCCAAATGGGTGAGAAAAGCGATAACGTCGTGCTTTGTCACCGCTTCAATCTCATCGATGCGGGCGACATCGAACTCGACATCCCGGGCTTTCCAGACGGCTTTGGCGTTTTCCTGCGGGATAACGCCTAGGTCTGCCATGGCATCACAGGCATGGGCCTCAATCTCAAACCAAATGCGGAACTTGGTTTCAGGTGACCAGATGGCAACCATATCTGGTCGGGAATATCGAGGGATCATTGCGCGCGCCTTTGTGATTATGCTTTTTGTCAAGCGGCGTTTAGGCTGTGGATTGATGGAAGCCAAGAGTGGAGGTGTTTGAAGCCTCCGGCGGGGATATTATGAACAGAAGACGTTTCGTTTTGGGAATGTGTTTGTTGGCCGGTCAGGCCAGCGCTGGGGAATGGAAGACCTTGGATGGTGCGGCAATTGACGCGCTTTTGAATGACACACGGGTTGCATACTCCGGAGCTTGGCAAGAATTCTACGCGTCAGGTAAAACATTGTACAATGCTGGCCGCGATAGTTGGGGCCTTTGGCGGATTGAGGGCGCGCTTTATTGTTCAGAATGGCCGCCAAATGCGGGATGGGATTGTTATGCAATGACGCAACGTGGAGCGGCGATCCGATTCATCGATGCCAAGGGCAATGTGACAGAAGGCCAGATTGAACCTTTGAATTGAAAAAGGCGCCTTTCGGCGCCCTATTTTATTCAGCCGCCAGTTTAATCACGGGTTCCATTTCATCAAGCCATTTCTGTGAGAGGTGGCATTTGATCTGATGACCACTTGTCAGCGTGCGCATGGGGGGCACTTCAGTGTCGCAAAGACTGTTTTCGACATTCTGTTTGTGTTTACAACGTGTTTGGAACGGACATCCCGAGGGTGGATTCATCGCCGACGGAATATCGCCATCAAGAACAATCCGTTTCTTTTCGACATGAGTATCAGCGATAGGAACAGCTGAAAGCAGCGCCTCTGTGTAGGGGTGATAAGGCGGGCTAAAGACCTGTTCTGTATCGCCGATTTCAACAACATGTCCCAAATACATCACCATTACGCGATCTGACAGATAACGCACAATAGAGAGGTCATGACTGATAAACAGAAGCGTTGTTTTGTTTTCGCGTTGAATTTCCATCAAGAGGTCGGTGACCGCGGCTTGAACGGATACATCGAGTGCTGAGACGGGTTCGTCTGCGACAACGATCTGAGCAGAACCTGCAAAGGCGCGCGCAATCCCGACGCGTTGCTTTTGTCCGCCAGATAGTTGTCGTGGCATCCGATTGGCAAAAGCCCGCGGCAGTTTGACAAGGTCCAATAGGCCCAACATGCGGTCATGCCGATCATTTTGACTGTCGCCGATGCCAAAAATTTCCAAAGCACGTACAATCTGAGAGCCCACAGTCATAGACGGGTTTAGCGTGTCGAACGGGTTTTGGAACACCATTTGAAGAGTCGCGACATCCTTTGTGCTGCGATCTTCAATGGGCACCTGATCAATTGCTTTATTCAGCATTGTAACATTGCCGTCGGTGGCCGTTTCAAGCCCCATAAGAACTTTAGCAAGCGTAGATTTTCCACAACCAGACTCGCCAACGATAGCGAGTGTCTCAGATTCTCGAGCTTCAAAACTGATGGTCTCATTGGCCTTAACAACACGCTTTTCGGCGCCACCGAACATCGCATTTGCGGCAACTTCATAGTATTTTTTCATATCATCCACTTTTAGGACGACATCGCCAGCTTTGACCTTCTTGGTTTTTTCGGCCGCTTGAATGGGGGCGTCCCAATCAATTTCAGTAAAGCGAAGGCAGCGGCTTTCGTGGCGTTCATTCCCGTCTATTTTGGACATCGGAATGATACCCTGGTTGCAGCGCCCATCTTGGAAGTAATCACATCGGGGGCCAAAGTTGCATCCCGGTGGCCGCTCATGTGGCAAGGGGAAATTGCCCCGGATGGCCACAAGGGGACGGGCGTTTTTATCTGCGCCGGGAAGCGGGATCGACCGGAACAAAGCTTGGGTATAGGGGTGGCGCATCTGGTTGAAGACATCTTTGATAGAGCCGCGTTCAACGGCTTCGCCGGAATACATCACACAAAGCCGGTCACAAGTATCCAACACCAGACCCAGATTGTGCGAAATGAACAGCATGGATGTTCCGAACTTTTCGCCTAAGTCTTTGACTAGGTCTACAATGCCAGCCTCAACGGTCACATCGAGTGCTGTTGTTGGTTCGTCTAGGATCAAAAGCGAGGGTTTGGACATTAAGGCCATCGCGATGACAATTCGTTGCTGCTGTCCGCCCGACAATTGATGCGGGAAAGAGTTCAACATGCGCACTGGGTCGGGCAGGCGTACGGCTTCGACCACTTCAAGCGCCAATTGATAGGCATCCTCCTTGGAGCTGCCCTCATGGATCATGGGCACTTCCATCAACTGTTTGTCGATTTTCATTGCAGGATTGAGCGAGGCCATCGGCTCTTGATAGATCATCGCAATTTCAGAACCCCTCAGGTCGCGAAGCTCTTTCTGGCTCATCTTTGCCAGATCGCGCCCCTTGAATTTGATTGAGCCCCCGACAATACGACCATTCACGCCCAGATCTTGCATCACACCCAAGGCTACAGTGGATTTCCCGCAGCCAGACTCTCCTACAAGGCCGAGTGCCTCTCCCGGCATCACCTTGGCTGAGAAATCCATCACAGCAGGAATTTCACCTGCGCGAGTGAAGAATGAAATCGAAAGCTTATCGATTTCTAGGATTGGTCCATCATAATCAGATCTTTCCATCGATATGCTCCTTAGTCTTTGAGGGATTGTTCGCGCAGGCCGTCAGCTAACAGATTGAGGCCCAGTACAAGAGATAACAGGGCAACAGCGGGTACGATTGCGGCATGCGGATAGACGGATAGAAGTTTCCGACCTTCATTGATCGTTGCGCCCCAGTTTGCATCCTCAGGCGAAAGGCCGAGGCCAAAGAAACCCAAAGTTCCCAGCAAAATTGTTGTATATCCAATGCGCAAGCAAAAATCGACAATCAGAGGACCCCTAGCATTGGGAAGAATTTCCCAAAGCATGATGTAGAATGGGCCTTCCCCGCGGGTTTGGGCCGCGGCCACATAATCGCGGGTTTTGATGTCCAAAGCCAGGCCGCGCACGATCCGAAACACTGTCGGAGAGTTCACAAAGACCACGGACACAAAAACCGTTAGAAAGCCACCCGGCAGATCATAGACGTCAAGCGGTCCAAGGAAATCGATCGGTGTGCCTGGTTCGTTGATTACCCAAAGATAAAAAATGCCGAGAGACCCTATGATACCGGCCAAAAGCGGGCGGTTTAAACTGGGACGCGTTCTGAATTTTGAATGGATTAAGATCCCCACGAAAACAATCGGAAAGAGGAACAGAACCATGCCCATATAAGTTGGAATGCCGGTTGCACGAATTTCCGGTGTCACCAGAAGGTAAAACAGCAAGATGACCGGGAAAGCGAGGATTAGGTTTGACAAAAAAGACAAGAACGTGTCGAACCGCCCGCCATAATATCCAGCAGGCAGACCCAACGTAATACCAACCATAAAGGCAAAAAGTGTTGCCAGAGGGGCAATCACCATCACTTTTTCAGACCCCACAACCATGCGGGTAAAGACATCACGGGCCAGATTATCGCCACCAAGCAAGTAGAAGGGATAATAGCCTGCATCCTCTTCCACACCTTCGACAGGCGATCCCGGCGCGTCATTCTTCATGCGTACAAGTTGTTCAAGATCGTTATGGGTTGAGATCATGTCAAACAGGCCAGAGAACACGGCCGTATACACCCAAAACATGACAAGACCGTATCCAATCATACCGATGGGACTGTCAAAGAGCTTACCATAAAGGCCAAGCTTCTTCTTATAGAGAATGGAAAGCGCGAATGTAACGATCAAAGCGATCCAAACGGGAAGGAATTGCTGGCTGATCGCGCCGACAATTCCGGCATTCGTGCCCATAAGGACACCGCCGATCAAATAGACAAGGACGATGGCCGTAATGGCTGAAAAGCTCCATTTTACCAATTGACTTATAGGTCCAATCAAGCCGCCTTTCGCGGTGACAGTTCCATCTGAATTGACCTCTATATTTGAGTCAGAGGCAAAGAGCGGCGCAAATATTTGCAGCAGAAACCCGATCAAAAAGACGATGATTGCGATCAAAAGGGCGGTGTTGAGTGGCGCAAGCACGCCGGTCCATGTAAGCGGTTCCATTTTTTACCTCCCTTACGATACGCGAATGCGTGGATTGAGATAGACATAGCCAATATCGGAAATCAGCTGTGTCAGAAGAACAACAATGACTGAGACGACGGAGACGCCTAGCAATAGTTCGATATCATTGTTGCCCGCAGCCTGAACCAAGGTCCATCCAAAGCCCTTATAGTTGAACAAGGTCTCGACAATCACAACACCGTTCAGCAGCCATGGAAATTGCAGCATGATCACAGTGAACGGCGCAATCAGTGCGTTTCGCAAAGCATGCTTCATGACGATATTTCCGAAGCTGACCCCTTTCAGACGTGCCGTTCGGATATATTGAGCCGTCATAACTTCGGTCATCGAGGCGCGGGTCATTCTGGCAATATAGCCAAGACCGTAAAGCGCGATGGTTATGACCGGTAAGAAGAAATTCTCGAAGGTTATGTTCTCCATCGCGGAAGTCGCTGTTCCCTTGAACCATCGGAGCCCCACAGCCGAAGAGGCGAAGACTGCAATAAAAATCACACCCGACACATATTCTGGCGTCGCGGTAGTCGTAATCGAAAAGGTTGATAAGAAACGATCAAGCCGTGAGCCCTCTCTCATGCCGGCAAGGACACCTACGATCAATGCGCCGGGTACCATGACCAGCATTACATAACCCATGAGCGCTCCAGTGAGTTTCAGCTTACCCCAAACTATTGAGGACACTTCATCTTTAAAGACCGTAGAATATCCAAAATTGAATTGCAGGACGCCACAAAAGCGATTGGCTTCTTCTGCGGGGATGGTCGGACGCGAGCACCTTGTATAGACATCACCGTCTTCCGTGGTTGTCAGTTTTGAAGGCAGTATTCCAACCCATTCCCCGTATTTTTTAAAGATATTCTGACTGTAGCCACGATTGGTCAGCCATCTTTCAACTTGTTCGTCTGTCATGCGGTTGTTGGCTTGCGATTTGGCGAGTTTCTCCAAATTCGGATACAAGTTGGTTAGGAAGAAAACGACAAATGTCAGGCATAACGCCGTCAAAATCATCACCCCTAGCCGGCGAAGAATAAACTGTAACATGTGACTCCCGTTGCACGTTTTTTTGACAACAGTTGGTCAGGCTTTTTATCTTCAACCAGACTCCATATCATTTCGGCTGTTTCAGCTCTTGTTGATATGGGCATCACCCCCTGTCATTCGGTTCAGTGATGCACTTTTGTGGCAATCGCGCAACCGCTTCATTTCGAATTATTTTAGTTTGACGACGTTCCAGCCACGCATTTGGCTGCGAAACCATGTTCTTTGCCGTTTTGCAAATTGATGCGTGCGGACCTTTGATCGTTCAATTGCGGTTTCAAGAGAAGTATGCCCATTGAGATGGTCAATGAACTCTGCTGCCCCAATGGCTTGGCTTGATGGGGTTCTCGGGTCCCAAAACGTATCGCGTGCTTTCCGTGCCTCTTCAAGGGCGCCAAGTTCCACCATCCGGTCGAAACGTCGATTGATCCGGTTTTTCAGCCACGCTGTGTTCGCTTCAAACAACAGCGTTTGTGTGTTGTCTTTGGGAAAAATTGGTGGGGGGGTTTGATCTTGCCACCACGTAATGGATTTGCCCGTTTGATGAAAAACTTCCCAGGCGCGGCGCGTGCGAACGGGGTTGTTCATGTCGATACGGGCCGCCGCTGCAGGATCTTGTTCTAAAAGCCGAATCGCAAAGGCGGTTAGTCCAGTACGCTCTGCCATGTCGTCTGCGGCTTGGCGTGTCGATGCATCGATGGCCGGGATGTCCGCCAGACCGCGTGTTAAAGCTTTGAAGTAAAGGCCAGTTCCTCCGATGATGATGGGGCGTCTTTTGGGTGTTTTGGACAGCGTTTCTTGGATATCCCGCAGCCAATGACCCACTGAATAAGTGGTTTGCATTGCGACATGTCCATATAAAGCGTGCGGCGTTTGCATTAGATCAGCCTTTGAAGGGCGTGCCGTTAGAATATTCCATCCTTTGTAGACTTGAAGGGCATCTGCGTTCACGATGATAGAAGGCTGATGGGTTGCAAGCTCTAGGGCAAGTGACGATTTGCCTGAAGCAGTCGGACCTGCAATCAAAACTGGGGCAGGACTGCTGGGGTCAAATTGTTTTGGTAATTGCATCCAAGCCTATCCATCCCTAAGACGCCAAAAGACCACGGTAGATTGAGTAATTCGGTTCTTTTCGCAAGGGCTGGATGGGAGAGGTGACCATGACCGCAGCGGCAAAACAACCCGAAATTCAATATAAACGTGTCCTTCTGAAGATTTCTGGTGAAGCGCTGATGGGCGATCAAGGCTTTGGATTACATGCCCCGACGGTCGAGCGGATCGCAAATGAGATCAAGACTTGTCACGATCTTGGTGTTGAAATCTGTATGGTAATTGGTGGCGGGAACATTTTTCGCGGCCTTCAAGGATCCGCGCAAGGCATGGAGCGAACCACCGCAGATTACATGGGCATGTTAGCCACGGTAATGAATGCCTTAGCAATGCAGGGCGCGCTTGAAACCTTCGGGATTTTCACGCGTGTCATTTCGGCCATACCGATGGATCAGGTTTGTGAGCCTTACATTCGCCGCCGTGCCGTACGACATTTGGAGAAGGGTCGGGTGTGCATATTTGCAGCCGGAACGGGCAATCCTTATTTTACAACGGATACGGCCGCCACTTTGCGAGCAAATGAGATGTCCTGCGAGGCAATATTTAAAGGCACTCAAGTCGATGGGGTTTACGATATGGATCCCAAGAAACATGATGATGCCGTCCGTTACGACGCTGTGACTTATGATGAAGTGCTGCAAAAGAATTTGAAGGTGATGGATGCGTCAGCAATTGCACTTGCGCGTGACAATGACCTGCCGATTATCGTATTCTCATTGGACGAGCCAGGCGGCTTTGCAAGTATTTTGGCGGGTAAAGGCACTTACACGACTGTTTCATCGGCTTAGGCCCGATCGGAGGATAAAATGGCAGAGGAAATCGAAATCGATACGGATGCGTTGGAAAAACGCATGGATGGCGCGCTGACTTCGCTTAAGGGAGAGTTTTCTTCGCTGCGCACTGGGCGGGCCTCAGCTTCCATTTTAGAGCCTGTCATGGTCGATGCCTATGGCAGCCAAATGCCTTTGAACCAATGTGGAACGGTGAATGTGCCAGAGCCGCGTATGCTGACCGTCAATATCTGGGACAAGGGTCTGGTGGGCGCTGTTGACAAAGCGATCCGCAACTCCGGTCTGGGAATCAATCCGGTGGTGGATGGCACGATCCTGCGCTTGCCAATTCCCGAGTTAAATGAAGAACGTCGTCAAGAATTGGCGAAAGTCGCCGCACAATATGCTGAAAGTGCACGTATCGCTGTGCGCAATGTGCGACGCGATGGAATGGATCAGGTGAAAAAAGCCAAATCAGACGGTATGAGCGAAGATGACCAGAAATATTGGTCTGAGGTCATTCAAGAGGCCACAGACGCGGCTATTTCTAATATTGATGACGCGCTGGCATCGAAACAAGAAGAGATAATGCAGGTATAATGACATATGATATCACCCCGTCTGGCAATTTGCATGTCGGGATCATCATGGACGGAAACGGAAGATGGGCCACCCAGCGCGGGCATCCCAGACTCAAGGGTCACTCCCAGGGCGCTGAGACGGTGAAAGAAATTGTCGAAGCGGCGCCAAATTTAGGCATCACACATTTGACACTATTTGCGTTTTCAACCGAGAATTGGAAGCGTTCGGAACGCGAGGTTTCAGGGTTGATGGCGCTGTTTCGGCGTTACATAACCTCTCAAGCCGAGCGCTTGATCACTGAAAATGTACGTGTGCGTTTTATCGGCGGGCAAAATCACATGGAACCGCGTGTGCTGGAGTTGATGGGATGGTTAGAAAAAGAAACACGAGACAATGGCGGTTTGAACCTGACGGTCGCGATCAACTATGGTGGTCGTGACGAGGTGGCCCGCGCCGTCCAAAAAATCGTTGCAAAATGTCAAACCGGCGAGCTGTCTAGTGCCGCTATCACTGAAAAAACCATTTCAAATCACTTGGATACGGCGGAATTGCCGGATCCTGACCTTCTGATCCGCACAGGTGGCGAAATGCGATTGTCCAATTTTCTAGCTTGGCAAAATGTCTATGCAGAGTTGAGTTTTGACGACCGTCTATGGCCGGACTTTACTCGAAAGGATCTGGCAGCAGCGCTTGAACGGTTTCGCGGGCGTGATCGCCGTTTCGGAGCGGTCGCCGCCGAATGACCCAATCGGGTCGATTTCAAGATCTGCCCGCTCGAGTTGGAACGGCTGGTGCGTTGATTCTTTTGATCGGATGCGCTTTTTACATTGGCCTGTGGGGCGTTGCGCTGTTGGTAATAGTCGCTGGGGGCCTTTTAGGGTTTGAAACGGCTAAGATGGCGCGCGCAGATTTGGGACCAGCGCTTGTATTTGCGGCAGCTCAAAGTATTGCCCTTGCCGGGCTGATGGCCAATTTTTTTGTTCTTTTCTTGGCCGCAGTTATCGGGATCGGAGTCTTTACCACACGTTTTATGCCCCATCGCCCCGAACTTGCTGGCTTTATGGCGTTGATTGCGGTGGTTGGGCTGTCGGCTGCTTTTTTGTTGGCGGCACATTTTAACATCTATCTCTTGATTCATCTGCTGATGGTAGCGGCCTTCACGGATATCGGGGGGTATTTGGGAGGGCGTCTGCTTGGCGGGCCGAAAATTGTGCCCAGAATTTCTCCGTCGAAGACGTGGTCGGGTCTAAATATCGGACTTTTGCTGGGGTTCGTCAGTGGTGGGATGCTGTTGTCACGAGATGGGTTGCGTTGGCTGAGTTCTGCCAATGTGCCATATGTTTCGGACTACGCTTTCCATGTTTTGCTTGCAGATGGAGCTTTTTTCCCGATCTGGGTTGTGCTGATGTTTGTTGCAACTGTTATTTTCGGTGATTTTCTTGTGTCGCTCGTCAAACGTGGGTTTGGCGTCAAAGACAGCGGTGCGATACTGCCTGGACACGGTGGTGTTTGGGATCGTTTCGATGGGTTTGGTCTTGGGGCCTTTGTGATATGGTTGTTTGCCGTTGCGGGAGTGAGTTGAGCATGGCGCGACGTATTTCTGTGTTTGGGTCTACAGGATCTATTGGGCAACAGACTCTGGATCTGATTGCGCGTGATCGTCAGAATTTTGAGCTGTTTTGCCTAACGGGTGCGCGCAATGTGACCCTTTTGGCCGAACAAGCCAAAGAGTTGCAGCCCCAAATTGTGATTACTGCAGATGATGCCAGTGCAGGGTTGTTGTCGGAACTTTTGGACGGCACTGGGATAAAGGTTCAAGCTGGTCGTACAGCGCTTCTCTCTGCCGCGCAGGAGCGTGTCGATTGGGCAATGTCTTCGATTGTCGGCTTTGCTGGTTTGGAAATCAGCTTAGAGATTGCCAAAACCGGTGGCGTATTGGCGCTTGCCAACAAGGAAAGTTTGGTCTGTGGTGGCCCTTTATTGCGCAAAGAATGCGCAACGTATGGGGCGACACTTTTGCCTGTTGATTCAGAGCATTCTGCGATTTTCCAATTGCTGAAAGGTGAAGTGCGTGGGTCTGTTTCTTCGGTGATTATAACCGCATCCGGGGGACCTTTTCGATCCTGGAGTCGCGAGGCGATGGCCGGTGTGACACCAGCCCAAGCAGCCAATCATCCAAAATGGTCAATGGGCCAGCGGATCTCTATCGACAGCGCAACTCTATTTAATAAGGCTCTGGAAGTAATTGAAGCTAAAGAAATTTTTGACTTTTCAGCCAATGAAATAGAAGTGATTATTCATCCACAATCTGTGATCCATTCAATGATCCGTTTGAAGGATCAAATGGTTTTGGCACACCTTGGGGTGCCCGACATGCGTGCTGCCATCGGTTATGCTTTATACTATCCAGATCGCAGCGCAATTCCTGTCGAACCGTTGGATTTTGCCAAGTTGTCAAAATTGGATTTTGAAGCGCCCGATATCGATCGGTTTCCCGCTCTGAACTTGGCAAAACAGGTGATGGATCACGGGGGCCTGGCAGGTGCTGTTTTGAATGGTGCAAAAGAAGCGGCCATGGACGCCTTTCTGACCAGAGAGATTGGATTTCTTGACATGGCTGATTTGGTGTCCGACGCTTTGCATGATCCCGCTTGGCAGGCCTTGGGCCGTGGAGATCAAATTGACCAGATCGTGGCGGCTGATAGGTTCAGTCGAGACTTCGTTGCCGCAAACAAAGGACAAAGATCATGATTGAAACGCTCTATACGATTGCAACTTTTGTTGTTGTCTTGTCAGTTGTCGTGTTTGTGCACGAGTACGGGCACTATATTGTGGGGCGTTGGTGCGGCATCCATGCCGAGGTGTTCTCGCTTGGGATGGGTCCGAGGCTCGGTGGATGGACGGATCGCCATGGCACCCATTGGCAGGTCGCGGCCATCCCCTTGGGCGGATATGTAAAGTTTCTGGGTGATGCGAATGCAGCAAGCGCGGGACCAAACGGCCTGTCAAATGTTGCTGTTGATGATCAGGGCCGAACGTTGTTGGGAGCTGCATTGTGGAAACGGGCGCTGACCGTGGCGGCCGGGCCCATCGCCAATTTCATTTTATCGATCTTAATCTTTGCTGGGTTGGTCTTTGCCACGGGCATAGTACGCAATGATTTGCGTTTGGGTGAATTTGCAACTGATCCCATTGACCTGCGGGTCGGTGATGAAATTGTTGCATATGAGGGCCAACCGATTGAAGCCTTTTTTGAAATTTATGAATTTGCCTCGGGCGATGATGCTGAGGGACCGAGAAACTATACGGTGTTGCGTGACGGTCGGGAGTTGGATGTACGCGGTCCGTACCCTTATCCTGCGCTTGTTGGATTTGTTCAGCCTTTGTCAGCGGCAGCGAATGCAGGGGTTCAGCCTGGTGATCTGATCATTGGATTTAACGGTGTGGCTGTTCAGAGCTTCGACAATATTCGTGATCTTGTGCGCAGCGGTGGGGCAGGTGAGCGTGAGATGGTAATTTTGCGAGATGGCCAGGAGCTGTCATTGACAGTCAAACCTGAAATCTCCGACGTCTTGGATGAGAACGGTGAATTTGTTGAACGAGTCCAGCTGGGTATCGGGGCGGAACCCGCTTTCAGCTTGATGACCGAGACACCGGGATTCGGGGAAGCGGCCCAGTTTGGAGTTGCACGGACTTGGATGGTTATAACGACAAGTCTAGATGGGATTTACCACATCATCCGTGGGGATTTGGGCGCTGACAATCTACAAGGACCGATCGGGATCGCACGGGCCTCGGCGGATACAGCAAGCAGTGGTTTGATCGATCTGATTGGTTGGATTGGATTGATATCAACGGCCATCGGTCTGATGAACCTTTTTCCGATCCCCGTCCTAGATGGCGGGCATTTGGTTCTGTATGCTTATGAAGCAGTCCGTGGCCGCCCTCCCAGAGAGAGAATTGCAAATGCGCTTACGGCTTGTGGTTTGAGCTTGCTTTTAACTTTGATGGTCTTTGCGACGTATAATGATGTTTTGCGGCTTCTAAACGCCTGACAAACTGTTTAGACGATAGCGATGAATTAGGGGAGTATATTATGTCCGGAATGCGCCGTGCGTTGTCCGTATTGAAGACAACAACCGTTCTTTCACTTTCAGCGGTATCAATTGGCGGGATGTTATCCTTGCTGCCCTTACCTGCTATGTCGCAAGCAACATTTACTGCTGTTGAAGTTGAAGGGAACCAGAGGATCGCAGCGGCGACCGTACGGACGATTGCTGGCATTCCTACGGGCTCGACAGTAACGCCAGGTCAAATCAACAGAGCTTTGCAGAACCTTTATGATTCCGGATTTTTCGAACGGGTTGAAATTATGCCCGCAGGAAACACGCTAAAAATTGTTGTGATCGAAAACCCAACAATCAACCGCATCTCGATTGAGGGGAATCGCAGACTCGATGACGAACAATTGCTTCCGATTTTAGGATCACAACCAAGACGCACTTTTTCGGTTTCGCAAACCGAAGCAGATGTGCGTGCGATTGTTGAGGCTTACGCGTCTTCGGGTCGAATTGCCGCCGAAGTACAGCCTTTGATCATTCGCCGCGCCGACAATCGTATTGATCTGGTTTTCGAAGTTCTCGAAGGTCGTGTCACCGAAGTCGACAATGTCAGCTTTATTGGCAACTCTGAATTCTCTGACAGTAGGCTAAGACGTATTGTTGAAACCCGGCAAGCACGCGGTGCTTTCAGTGGTTTGTTTGCCAACGACACGTTTATTGAAGATCGTTTGGCATTTGATGCGCAACAACTTCGAGAGTTTTATATAAACCGGGGTTACTTGGATTTCCAAGTCGTTTCGTCGAGTGCTGAACTCTCGAGAGAGCGCAACACTTTTCTTGTGACGTATCGCGTTATCGAGGGTCAACGTTTTCGATTTGGGGGCGTTACCGTTACCAGCGAGCTGGAAGATGTCGATGTAGACACGTTTATAAGCAAGGTCACTTTGAAAGAAGGTCAGTTTTACGATCCTCGTCAGATCGACAATGATCTTGCGCGTCTGGATGATGAAGCTGATCTTCAAGGTTTGGCATTTGTGCGTGCAGAACCGCGTTTCACCCGGGATGATGACAATCTTACCCTTTCAGTCGAATATGAACTGATCCGAGGACCAAGAGCGTTTGTTGAACGTATTGATATCGAGGGCAATTCTACAACTTTAGATCGTGTTATTCGGCGACAATTTGATACGGTTGAAGGAGATGTTTTGAACCAACGTCAAATCCGGGAAGCGTCAGACCGCATTAGGGCCTTGGGGTATTTTAGCTCGGTTGATGTGCAATCGCGCGAAGGGACATCCCCCGAACAACAAGTGATAGATGTTGATGTGGAAGAACAGGCTACGGGTTCTCTGACTTTTGGCGCTTCCTTCAACTCCTCTAATGGCGCAGCGTTTAATCTTTCAATTGTGGAACGCAATTTTCTTGGCCGAGGGCAAACTTTGGGCGCAAGCTTTTCGACTGCGACCAACAACAGAAATCTATCGATAAATTTTGTCGAACCTTCGCTGTTCGACAGAGATTTGGGATTTTCTTTTAACTTGGGTTACTTTGAAGCAACACCTGGTTTTCTGCCTTTAGACCAGAATACTCTAACTTTTAATCCCTCGGTGGTTTTTCCGGTGTCCGAAAACGGGAGTATTCGAATTGGTTATAAGTTTGAGGATATGGAAGTATTGGCAGAAGACGAAGATGATGACGATGCTGAGGAGATTTCTGACTTTTTAACCGCAGATATCGGGTCTTATTCGACCTCTTCAATCATTTTGACCTATACGGTCGATCTCAGAAACTCGCGCGTTGAACCAACTGCAGGGTCCATTTTGCAAGTAACGCAAGAGTTTGCTGGTTTGGGTGGAAGCCAACAGTTTTCAAAGACTACCGCAAGTTTCCGAACCTTCAGGTCATTCTTTAACGATCAACTGGTTTTCTCTGCGGAAATAGAAGGTGGTTTTTTAGAACCTTTTGGTGACACTAACGTACCAGTTTTTGATCGATTTAACTTGGGCGGCGATAGTTTCAGGGGTTTCCAAGATTTCGGTATCGGTCCGCGCGATATGAATGAAGATCCTTTAGGTGGTTTGAAATATGCTGTGGCTCGGTTTGAAGCCAGTTTTCCACTTGGCTTGCCGGAAGAGCTTGGTATTTTTGGTGGGGTGTTTCTAGATGTTGGCACGGTTTGGGATCTTGATCCCAGTACAGTGTCAGAGGATTTGAACGGTGATATGATGACGGAAGCACCCATTGATGATGGGTCCGATCTTCGCGCGGCTGCCGGTGTGTCTATTTTTTGGGAGACAGCTATCGGCCCACTTCGGTTCAACTTTTCACGGGCGCTCGAAAGTCAGCCAGAAGACGAAACAGAGGACTTCCGCTTCACGGTGGATGCACGTTTCTGATCTTGCGGTGGCTGGCCTCTTTCGTACTCCTTGCGTTGTTAAGTGCACCTGCAGTCCCACAAACTTTTCCTCTGTTTGACCAAAGCTATGCGATTGGTTTGTTGGATCAGGACCGTCTGTTTAATGAAAGCCGTTACGGGCTAAAAACTAGATTGGCGTTTGATGCGCGGGCTGAGGCCTTGGCCCTAGAGAACCAAACTATTGAACAAGAGCTTGAGGCAGAAGAACTGGCGTTGACCCAGAAGCGCGTTGAAATGTCCCCGGAGGATTTCGCACCCTTGGCAGAAGCCTTCAATGATAAGGCCAATCGTTTGCGTGCGGAGCAGCGTGAAAAGACACAAGATCTGGTAACGTTCCGCGAGAATACCCAAGCTGCATTTGTACGACAGGTTGGGCCGATTCTTTTACAACTTATGCGAGAATTTCGTGTGGGTGTTATCATCCAAAGTGATGCCGCTATTTTATCGCTTCCTGATATTGATTTGACAGATGAGGCTATTGCCCGTGTGGATGCCGTTTTTCTTGACGAATAGATGCTTGCACCTTGCCAGAATTCGGGTTTGAACAAATAGACATCGATTGAGAGGGCATTATGGCGGATCAAAGTGACGAGAGTTACGCAGATATTCAAGAGATCAAACGACTGATCCCACATCGGTATCCGTTTCTTTTGGTTGATGCCGTGAAGGATATCGTTGCCAATGAAAGTGCTGTTGGTATTAAGAATGTTACGTTCAATGAGCCGCATTTTCAGGGCCATTTTCCAGAACGTCCCGTGATGCCGGGTGTTACAATTGTTGAGGCAATGGCCCAAACCGCGGCAATCCTCGTAGCGCGCACTTTGAACATGCTCGACAGCAATATGTTGGTGTATTTTCTAACCATCGACAATTGCAAATTTCGGCACGTTGTCTCACCGCCGGATCAGCTTGAGCTTCACGTCAAAGTACTTCGCGGTCGGGGGAAGTTGTGGAAGTTTTCCGGCGAAGGCTTTGTGGACGGCACGGTTGTCGCCGAGGCAGAGTTTACAGCAATGATGGTCCCACCAGAAGAGGCCGACAACTAATGTCAATTGATCCGACAGCTCAGATACATCCGCAAGCGGTGGTCGAAGACGGCGCGACGGTCGGGCCTGGCTGCGATATTGGTCCCTTTGCGGTTGTTGGATCAGAGGTAAAGCTGGCAGCCGAAGTGAAACTGCACTCGCATGCGGTTGTTCATGGATGGACTGAAATCGGTGATAAGACGACCGTTTTTCCTTTCGCCTCGATTGGTCATATGCCCCAAGATTTGAAGTTCGGAGGGGAACGGACACAACTGATCATCGGCAAACGCAACCGCATCAGAGAGCATGTCACAATGAACCCCGGCACCGAGGGCGGTGGCGGGGTGACTCGCGTAGGTGACGATGGTTTGTTCATGATGGGTGTTCATATTGGTCATGATTGCGTTGTGGGAGACAATGTTATTTTAGCCAACAATGCGTCACTTGGTGGACATAGCGTAATCGAAGACAATGTGGTGATCGGGGCTTTGGCTGGGATTCACCAATTTACCCGTGTGGGGCGAGGTGCAATGATTGGTGGGCTTGCTGCAGTGGTATCAGACGTGATTCCATATGGGACTGTGATCGGAGAGCGGGCATATTTGGGTGGGCTCAATCTGATTGGGCTAAAGCGGGGCGGTGTGGATCGTGAATTGGTCGATGGTTTACGCCATCTCTACAAGGATCTTTTTGAAACTGATCGGCCGGTGAAAGAAGCGTTGGACGTTGTGCGTGGGCGTGCCGAAGACAATGCGCTCGTCGCGGAAGTCATAGCCTTTATCGATGCAGCTGGGAAGCGTCGGATCACCACGCCGCAAGACAAATGAGCCGGACAGCGGTCATTGCCGGTGCAGGCGCTTTACCGCAGTTGCTAGCGACAACCCTGGCCAAAGAAGAAACCCCGTTGATTGTCGACTTTCAAACCAGCCCATTGGTTTGGGCTTCCGATTTCGACGTTCAAAAAGCCGAGTTTGAAAAAGCCGGAGCACTGTTTGCAGCCTTGCAAAAATCTGGCGTGACCCATGTTGTTTTTGCGGGTGGCATGTCACGTCCAAAATTGAATCCATTGCGAATGGATCGGGCTTTTTTGGCAAAAGCCCCAAAATTGTTACGTGCGATGCGCGGTGGGGATGATGGGTTGCTACGGGTGATTGCAAGCTGGTTTGAAGAGGAAGGTTTTAAGATCAAATCCCCGCAAGATATTATGAGCGATCTTCTGGCGCCTGCCGGAGTTTGGGGTAGACATGTCCCAAATGAGCAAGATGACCTTGATATGGATCGCGGCGTTCAAATCCTAGAGGTCTTAAGTGCACAAGATGTTGGACAAGCTTGTGTGGTTTCTAATGGGGTGTGTTTTGGCATCGAAACAGTCCAAGGCACAGATACACTATTGACGTTTGTGGAAACGACATCAAAAAAACTCAATCCGCCTGCGCTGACAGGGCAGGGTGTTTTGGTGAAATTGCCAAAGTCGGGCCAAGAATTGCGCGTCGATTTGCCAAGTATTGGAGTCGACACCGTAAAATCAGCCAAAGCAGCGGGTTTATCGGGAATTGCCGTCAAAGAGAGTGGTGCCTTGGTGCTTGGTATGAGCGATGTCGTGGCACATGCAGATGATTTGGGGCTTTTCCTTATCGGACTGCCAAATGCCGAATAGGTTGAAAGTATTTGTTGTTGCCGGAGAACCTTCGGGAGATCGGTTGGGGGCCAGCCTGATCAAGGGCTTGAAAACAAACCAAGACATTGACCTTAGAGGTGTCGGTGGGCCTTTGATGGAACACGCGGGTCTTACCAGTTTATTTCCAATGGATCAGTTGGCAATTATGGGGCTGATGGAAATTTTACCAAAGATTCCAATGCTTTTGCGAAGGATACGTCAGACCGCAGAAGCCGCGTTAAACTTTCGCCCCGATGTTTTGGTCACAATTGACAGTCCGGATTTTTGTATGCGGGTTGCAAAACGGGTTCGGAAGGTCTGGCCAGATGTGAAGGTCGTTCATTATGTAGCCCCGTCTGTCTGGGCATGGCGTCCCGAGAGGGCGGCAAAGATGGCGCAGCATGTTGACCATGTTTTAGCTCTTTTGCCCTTTGAGCCGCCTTATATGATTGACGCAGGCATGAGTTGTGATTTTGTTGGCCATCCCATCACCGAACAAACCCAACCCTCACAATCCCAAATTGAGATTTTCAAGAGCAATTTTCCAACAAAGAAACTGATTGCGATCTTGCCGGGATCGCGTCGGGGCGAAGTCAAAAGGATGTTGCCTATATACCGAGAAGCACTGGTCATTCTAAAAGAAATGGATGCCAACCTGCACGCCATCATCCCCACGGTGCGCGGATCGCAGAAGGATGTAAAACTTTTAACACAGAATTGGCCCATTCCCATCACTTACATCGAACAATCGACAAGCGGGGATTGGGATCACAAAAAACAAACTGCGATTGCAGCTGCGCAAGGGGCTTTGGTAACCTCTGGGACTGTATCTCTGGAGGTTGCGGCGGCGAATTGTCCGCAAATCGTCGCCTATCAGGCCAACAGTGCTACAACAAAAATGATCAAACAGATGGCGCAAATTGATACAGCAAGCCTAATCAATATTTTAACTCAAAGCGGTGCTGTGCCTGAATACTTGTTTGAAGATGCAACGCCCGAAAACATAGCCGGTGGATTGGCGGCGTTGTTGGGTCCGACGTCAAAAGCTGCAGATCAAAAAATTTTAAGCGCACAAGCAATGGCACTTTTACGCCCGCCGGAACCCAATGCGCCTGCGCGCGCAATCCTTAGATTTCTTGAAGAAAAGATGCCTGACGCGCCGATGTCGCGTCTTTAAGTCGGCTTGGTGCGATCTCAAACAAATGGTTCGGGGTACCTGCCGCAACCCAGATTGTTTCGAAGTGAAAGACCTCAGGACAAAACCAAACAGGTATTTTTGTGATATGCCCGATCGGTGAAACACCACCAATGGTAAATCCGGTTACAGTGCGGACTTGTCTTGCATCTGCTTTGGTTGTGGGTTCAGCAATACACTTAGCGGCCAAGCTCAGATCGACATGGCGTCCACCGGGCGTCAAAAACAAATGAAGTTTTTCTGTATAGGCCCCAGTAATCAGAATTGATTTGCCGATTTGATCGATATGGCATCCAACAAAGTTGGCGGCTTGTTGCGCCGTTTTTGTTGGTGCCTCGGTTTGGATGATTTGGATGCCAAGGTTGCTTTTTTCTGCCTCTACCATCACACGTTTGACGCTTTTTGACATGTTCATGTCCTTTACTGTGATTGCCCATGAGATTGCGTTTGCGTAGACAATGAATGACGAGAGGAAAAGGGCACATGGTCGACAAAGGACGTTTAGCCTGCGATCCCAGAGGGTTGATCTTTGAGGCTTATCGCATAGACGGAGTAACATCTGAAGATTGTCGCACAATATTTTTTGATTGGGCGCTTGGGGTGCCGGCTGGCGAAGACATGACTAGCCATATAAAAGAGTTTTTGAATGAATATGACGATCCTAACCATCCGATGACTGCGGTCCTTCATGAGGGGTTGCGCGAGACCCTGACGCCAAAATCGCGACGTGGCGGACGGGCTGCGCGGCTTAAACCAAATCTTTAAAACGGGTTTTACGATTTGACAGCGGTGCATGGGTTTGGGAGGTCAGGCTGAGACTGAGATAGGTTTATTATGCCGACAGAAGAAGAATTCACAAAGCTCCAGACAACGGTCAACTCGTTGACGTCGTTGATTGAAAAGATCATCAATATTGGTTTTTTCGTTGTTTTGATTGCAGGGGTCGCTTTAATCTGGCTGGTCGTTATCAATGCGCCCAACACGCGACAATCTATCACGGACCGCATCAATGAACAGTTTGAAGCGCAAATTGTTCCTTTGGTCCAGCAAGTCGACCGTCATGAGCTGTCACTACAAGACTTGTCGGATGGTGGGAATGGGATTGGCGAAATGCAACTCTTCTTGTGTCCATCCTCGCTAGAAGCACCATCCGATTTAGCATGGATGAGTCGCGGTTGCGTGGGTCAAATTACCAGTTTGGAAAGCTGTACCGATATTGCAGCAACCACCGATGGAGAGCTTGTACGCGAAGTTTTAACCTGTGAACCACTTTAGGAAAGTGCGCCCAGAATACGTGCCCAACTTCGAATGCCTTTGTGAAAACTGCGCAGGTCATATTTCTCATTAGGAGAATGAATGGCATCATCATCCATACCAAAACCAATCAGCATCGGTTCAGACCCGATGATGTCTTTGAAATGTCCTGCAATTGGAATGGAACCGCCGCAACCTACAAAAGCCGCAGGAACCCCCCATTCTTCAGTCAAGGCTTGGCGTGCCGTTTCGAAAGCGGGATGGGAGACATCAAAACTGGCCGCAGCACCATTGCTGAACTCAGCGAATTCGGCCGAGCAATCTTGTGGGAGATGGGCGCGGATATGGTTGCGAAACGCGTCGCGCACCTGATCAGGGTTCTGCGTTCCTACCAGACGGAAGCTTACTTTGGCTGAAGCTTTTGAGGGGATCACGGTTTTGAAACCGGTCCCTGTGTACCCACCCCAAATACCGTTGATTTCGGCCGTTGGGCGCGACCAGGTCAATTCCAGTAAGGATCGATTGTCTTCACCAGCCAGTTTTGACAGTCCCACCGCATTTAGAAAACCATCTGCATCAAAAGGAAGGTCTGACCATTGTGCTGCAATCGTCTCGGATAATTCGGGCACACCGTCGTAAAAACCGGGCAATGTTACAGCACCACTTTTGTCATAAAGAGCTGCGAGCGCATCACTGAGGACACGTATTGGGTTGATCGCAGCACCCCCAAAGAACCCGGAATGAAGGTCTATGGATGGCCCCGTAATGGTGACCTCCTCGGAGACCATGCCACGCAACATGGTCACAATGGATGGCGTTTCGGGCGTCACCATGCCTGTGTCACAAATCAAGACAACGTCAGAGCCCAGCTGATCCTTATGAGCGTTCATATACGGAATAAGCGATGGAGATCCGGATTCTTCTTCGCCTTCAAAAAAGAGACTGACGGGCAAAGGCAATGACCCAGTGACTGTTTTCCAGGCGCGGCAAGCCTCGACAAAGGTCATCAATTGTCCCTTGTCATCGCTGGTGCCACGGCCTCGGATCACTTTGCCCTTTGGCGTGTCTTCGATTTGCGGATCGAATGGATCTTTGTCCCATAGCTCAATTGGGTCCACAGGTTGAACGTCATAGTGGCCGTAGAATTTAACATGCGGGCCATGGCCGCCAGTCGAGGGGGCAACCACCATTGGATGGCCAGGCACGGCATCTTTGCGGGCGTCAAATCCGATGGATCGCAAGTCAGCGACCAGCCAATCCGCCGCTTTCTCGCATTCAGCTGCGAAATCCGGATCTGTTGATATCGATTTAATCTGCAGAAACGCTTTCAAACGGTTCAAAGCCTGGTCGAGATCATCATCAATATGGGTAAGTACTGCTTCGAGTGACATCGGCCCTCCACCGTTTGGGGCTTAAAAGCCCCGCCAAATCCAACCGCCTCCGAGAATCCGAGTGCTGTCTTGTTCATAGAAAACGCAAGCTTGTCCCGGTGCAACGCCTTCTTCAGGTTCTAAAAGTTCGACCAACGCATTCCCTCCGGGCTTTGGATGGATCAAGGCCGGTTTTGGGGGACGGGTCGAGCGAACTTTGACACCGACCTCATGGGTACCGTTTAAAAAACCAGTGTCACCCAGCCAGTTAATTTCGCGAACTGGAACATGTACGGTTGAAAGCGCATCCTTGGGCCCCACAATGACATGTTTCCGTTCGGGATCCAGTTTTATCACATATAATGGTGCTCCACCGCCAATGCCCAAACCCCGACGCTGACCAACTGTATAGTGGATGATACCCTGATGCTGTCCCAAAACTTGGCCATCCAAGTGAACTATATCCCCAGGTTCAGCGGCTTCTGGTCGAAGTTTTTGAATAACTTCAGCATATGAACCGTTGGGCACAAAGCAAATGTCCTGACTGTCAGGTTTGTCCGCAACTGAAAGGCCATATTTTTCTGCCAGAACGCGGGTTTGAGATTTAGATTCAAGATGGCCTAAGGGGAACCTGAGGTAATCCAACTGCTCTTGAGTAGTTGAAAACAGAAAATAGCTTTGATCACGGATCGGATCGGCTGCGCGATGCAATTGCGCACGACCAGATTTGTCTTTGCGTTGAATGTAGTGTCCGGTGGCCATGCAATCGGCATCCAAATCCTTGGCAGTTTCCAAGAGATCTCGAAATTTAACACGCTCATTGCAGCGAATGCAGGGTACAGGCGTGGCACCCGCAAGATAACTGTCGGCAAATTCGTCGATTACGCTTTCTTTGAAGCGGTTTTCATAGTCCAAAACATAGTGTGGAAACCCCATATCTTCGGCAACACGGCGCGCATCATGAATATCCTGTCCCGCGCAACATGCCCCCTTTTTAGCCAAGGCGGAACCATGATCATAAAGCTGTAGCGTAATGCCAACCACGTCATAACCCTGTTCTGCTAATTGAGCGGCCACGACAGAACTGTCGACACCACCAGACATGGCAACGATCACACGCGTATCTTTTGGGGCCTTTGCAAAACCCAGAGAGTTTACCTCGGTCATCACAGTTTTCCTAAAATCAGAGCGTGTATTTAGCACCGGCTTCATCGATCGTTAAGGGGGACATTTCAGTATTTGCCGCGAAGAGGTTCAGATGTACGTGAAGAAACCGAACACGCCAATTGCCGTACGCTTGCCAAATGGCGAATTGCTGAGCCTGTCTGATTTACCACCACGCGATACAAAAAGATGGGTCGCAAGACGCAAACTTCGGATTGTTCAAGCCATCCTTTCAGGCCTTGTCACACGCGAAGACATGCAAAATCAGTATGACATCAGTCCCGAAGAGTTAGAGGAGTGGGTGCTATATGGCTGTCACGCTGGACTTGATGGATTGAAAGTAACACGTCGTAAAGTGTGACTATAATCACTTTATTTACACGGATAAGGTGAAATCTGTCACGTTACGGTCAGTTCCGTAAGCATTTTTTTACCATTTTTTTTCAATGTTAAACTTATAAGAGGGAACAATAGCATGCGAATTTTATTGATTGAAGACGACCCTACGACACGTAAGAGTATTGATTTGATGCTCTCCAATGCCAGTTTCAACATCTTCGCAACTGATTTGGGTGAAGATGGGATCGAGTTGGCGAAGCTTTACGACTATGATATCATCATCTTGGATTTGTCGTTGCCAGATATGAGTGGTCATGAAGTTCTGCGGCAATTGCGTTTGGCGCGAATCGAGACGCCTATTCTGATCCTATCAGGCAATGACCGTGCCGAAGAAAAAGTTCGCGGATTTGGGTCCGGCGCCGATGATTATCTCACAAAACCTTTTCATCGTGGTGAGTTGGTGGCCCGAATTCACGCAATCGTGCGACGTTCAAAAGGGCATGCCGCTTCGATGATTGAAACCGGTGATGTCAGCGTTAACCTTGATGAAAAGACGGCCTCTGCACATGGAGAGATCATCCATTTGACGGGTAAAGAGTATCAAATGCTGGAATTGCTCTCGTTGCGCAAAGGAACCACGCTGACCAAAGAGATGTTTCTGAATCACCTTTATGGCGGTATGGACGAGCCCGAGTTGAAAATCATCGATGTGTTTATCTGTAAATTGCGCAAGAAACTGGCAGAAGCGACAGGTGGGCAATCCTATATTGAGACTGTTTGGGGCCGCGGATATGTTTTGCGAGATCCCGTTCCTGAGGCGCGCCTTGCCGAAGTTGGATAACTAGACCTCAAGACAATCTGGCCCTAATGAAGGGCCTTAGATTGCACGAGGACTGCATGCGAAAACCTGCTGGTCAAATGTCCAAAGATGAGGTGGAACAGGAACTTGCATCCTTGTCCGCAGAAATTCACGCGGCAAATTGGGCCTATTATCGCTTTGATGCCCCACGAATAAGTGATGCAGAATATGATCGACTTAAGCAGCGCAACCTAGATCTTGAAAACCTTTTTCCGGATTTGAAACGTCCGGACTCGCCGTCTGATCAGATTGGTGCAGCACCTGCATCCGGTTTTGAAAAAATCACTCATGAAGTGACCATGCTGTCGCTTGGAAATGCGTTTGATGACGCTGATGTACGGGACTTTGTTGAGGGTGTTCGGCGGTTTCTCGGCCATGAGGGGGAACTTGCCTTCACCGCGGAACCCAAAATCGACGGTTTGTCTTTGGCACTGCGCTATGAGTACGGAGACCTGATCTATGCTGCCACACGTGGAGACGGCACAACGGGCGAGAACGTTACTGAAAACGCCAAAACGATCGCTGAAATTCCACAAAAACTGAACAATGCACCCGAGATTTTGGAGGTCCGTGGCGAGGTGTACATGCATCGTGACGATTTCACAGCCCTGAACCTTCAGCAAGAGGCCGCTGGTGGGAAACGTTTTGCAAACCCACGAAACGCGGCGGCAGGCGCTTTGCGGCAGTTGAATGCAAAGGTTACGGCAGAACGACCTTTAAGGTTTTTTGCCTATAGTTGGGGCGCTTTGTCGACCCGTTTGGCAGAAAGGCAGTCTTCTTTTATCCAACGCCTTTCGGAATTGGGCTTTAGCGTCAATGAACTGACCAAACGGTGTGAAAGCATCGAAGAAATGTTGATCCTATACGATCAGATCTCAAAATCGCGCGCAGATCTGGGCTATGACATCGATGGAGTGGTCTACAAAGTGGATCGTCTTGATCTTCAAGATAGGCTTGGCTTTCGATCCACAACGCCACGTTGGGCGATCGCGCATAAATTTCCAGCCGAAACTGCATGGACGACATTGGACGACATCGACATTCAAGTCGGCAGAACAGGTGCCATGTCGCCCGTTGCACGTTTGAAACCGGTCACCGTAGGCGGTGTGGTTGTGTCGAATGCAACGCTCCACAATGCAGACTATATTGCAGGTCGAACGGCCGACGGTTCGGTGATACGAGGGGGAAAAGACTTTCGATTGGGTGATTGGGTGGAGGTCTATCGTGCTGGCGACGTCATCCCGAAACTAAAAGATGTTGATCTCTCTAGGCGGTCTGCTTCGACACAGCCCTATGTATTTCCCAAACACTGTCCGGTCTGCGGATCGGATGCTCTGCAGGAGCCCCAAGACAGTACAATTCGATGCACTGGCGGGTTTATATGCAGCGCGCAAGCCATTGAAAAATTGAAACATTTTGTGTCGCGCCAAGCCTTTGATATTGAAGGATTGGGTGCCAAACAGGTTGAACAGTTCTACAAGGATGGTTGGATTGCAACGCCTGCAGACATTTTTGCGATGCAAAAAACCTATGGGCCCAACTCTGAAAACCCGCTGCAAAATCGCGAAGGTTGGGGCATCAAATCAGCTGAAAACTTATTTGTGGGCATCAATGATAAACGAAAAATTAGTTTTCCACGATTTCTTTTTGGCTTGGGTATCCGCCATGTCGGTGAAGGGGCGTCAAGAGTGCTGGCGCGGTTTTTTGAGAGCTGGTCGGCAATGAAAGACGTTCTGATTGCCGCTCAATGCCGTTCCGGGGACGCATGGGAGACTTTGCTGTCAATTGATGGCATTGGCGAACGCGCTGCAACCGCATTGGTGGATAGTTTGCAAGATCCCCGAAGCAGAGCAATTATTGATGATTTGATCTCACATTTGGACGTCGAAACCTTCGTTCGTCTGGATCAAAATGGATCCATCCTGTCTGGAAAAACTATTGTTTTCACAGGAAGTTTGACCAAGATGACCCGCGCTGAGGCCAAAGCCAAGGCCGAAACCTTGGGAGCAAAGGTTTCCGGTTCTGTGTCTGCAAAGACTGACTATCTGGTTGCCGGAGACGCTGCTGGTTCAAAGCGCACCAAAGCTGCAAGTTTGGGGGTAAAAATTTTATCGGAAGATGAATGGTTGGATCTTGCGCAGGGATGAGTGTCCGTGACCCAAGACTGTTTCCACTTTTTGCATCGGTAGAAACCCTGCCCAAAATTGGTAAAAAAACCGCAGAGGCGTTGCGCCCACGTGGAATAGGCCGAGTTATTGATCTCCTTAGTGTTTTGCCGCGAGATGGCGTCGACAGGCGGCGCTCCGAAACCGTCTTGGGTCAGAATTTTCCAACAATTGCGACAGTACGTGTTCGGGTCGTGTCGCATCATCCGGGGTGGCGTCGTGACGCGCCCTACAAAGTTTTGGTGGATGATACAAAAACGCGTTTTCAGTTGGTTTTTTTTCGCGCAAATGTCGATTGGTTGCAGCAACAGTTGCCGGTTGGTTCCGAACGGATCATTTCTGGTCGGGCAGAACTTTATGACAATCAAGTTCAGTTCACACATCCTGACTATATTTTTCCTGTTGAGCAGGCCGATAGCTTACCTGATTTTGAACCGATTTACCCCACGATTGCGGGGGTAATGCCGCGAAATTTGCGGATCGCAATTTTGGCTGGAGTTGCCTTAATACCGGAATTGGAAGAATGGATTCCCGCTTCTGTGACCCGAGATTATACTTGGCCTAGATGGCATGAAGCGATTCAATCGGTGCATGCTCCCACGGGGACCTCTGAATTGGCTATAAACTCCGAAGCGCGTGATCGGCTCGCATTTGATGAGTTCTTGGCGCATCAATTATCCTTGAAAATGGTGCGCGCAGATCGAAAACGCACAGCAGGGATGGCTCATTATGTTGATCCTAAGGCCGTGAAAGTCGCCATCGAGCATTTACCCTTTGATCTTACGAATGGGCAAGCCGAGGCTGTGCGCGACATTTTGGCCGATCTTTGCAGCAACACCAAAATGAACCGCCTTTTGCAGGGTGATGTCGGGGCCGGGAAAACGGCTGTTGCCTTTCTGGCCATGTCAGCCATGGCCAATGCAGGGCGCCAATCGGTCTTAATGGCTCCGACCGAGATACTAGCCCGTCAGCACACAGTTGAGCTATCAAGATGGGCAGAAAAGACCGGATTGCGTGTGGCTTGTTTAACCAGCGGGATTTCAAAGGGATCTCGCAATCAAATTTTAGACGATCTTGAGCATGGGAAGATAGATTTTCTGATTGGAACACATTCGGTTTTTGAAGCGGCGGTGACGTTCAAGGATCTTGGGTTGGCGGTGATCGATGAACAGCATCGTTTCGGCGTGGGACAACGCAAACGTTTGGGGGAAAAAGGGTCCGATGTTGATGTCTTGATAATGACAGCCACACCGATCCCGAGAACCCTCGCGTTAACGCATTTTGGAGATATGGATGTCAGCCTGCTGACCGAAAAACCTGCGGGACGTAAACCCATTGATACTATCATTTTATCAAAAGACAGAATTGAAAATGTTGTGGATCGGTTGCGTGCGGCGCTGAAACAAGGCCGCCAAGCCTATTGGGTCTGTCCGCTGGTTTCTGAAAGTGCCGCGATCGAGAAGACTGCGGCTGAGGCCCGTTTTGCCCTGTTAAAGAGCGCTCTTGGTGCTGAGGAGGTTGGTCTCGTCCATGGACAAATGCACAACGACCAAAAGGACAAAGCCATACTACATTTTGCAGAAGGCGACACGAAAGTCCTGGTGGCCACCACGGTCATTGAGGTTGGTGTCAATGTTCCCAATGCTACTATTATGGTAATTGAAGGAGCCGAAGGGTTTGGCCTTTCACAATTACATCAACTGCGTGGTCGGGTGGGGCGCAGTGATGCCCCGTCAACCTGTGTGTTGATATATGATCCGCCCCTCAACCAAACTGCAGAAAGACGGTTGCGGGCTTTGCGGGAAACAAATGACGGTTTCAAACTTGCCGAATTGGATTTGGAGCTTCGTGGCGCCGGTGATGTCTTGGGCGTTGCGCAATCTGGCCTGCCGCATTTTAAGTTGGCGCATCCCGAAGCTCATGGCCATTTGTTGCGCCTGGCCAACGATGCCGCACGTTTGATCTTGCATGAAAATCCTGATCTTTTGGGTTCGCAAGGCAAGGCCGTTCGAAATCTTTTGCACCTTATGGATCGGGATTCTGCTGAGGGTTTTCTGAAAATCGGATAGAACTGTTCACTTTTGTTCTTTACATGTTCTATAGAATAAAATAGGAACATATGTGAACTTAGGAGAACACCGATGTTTAAAACACTGATTGAAAGCGTGCAGTCTGAACCAACCCGTTTTGTGCAAGACGCAGTGGGCATGGCCTCGGTGATTGTTATTTTTGTCGTAGGGCTTCATCTTCCTGCACTTCTGTAAGCGGCTGTTTCCTGTCTCAGTTGCACCAACTGGGTGTTCGTTTAGGCGGACACCTTTTTTTGTGCCTGCTCAAACGCTTCTAATGTCGCTTCAAACACCAGCATGATGCTGTCATGACGGTTTTTGAAATCTCGTGCTGCTTCTAGGTATCCAAGATCTTCAAAAGGCGCGGCCGGTGAGGGGCCGTTTTTGGTCAACATCAACGATACAGAGTCACGTAGAATTTTGACTTCAGGATAGGATAAGCCGATGGCATGGCGTCCAAAAACCGCCGCAGAGGCTTGTCCCAATGCACAGGCTTTCACATCTTGATGAAATTGTGATATTCTCTCTTCGAGTATTGCGATTTCCACAGTGACCACGGAGCCACATAAAGGCGATCTGCGTTTCACTTGGGCATCCGGAAGACTGAGTGGGTTCGTCAGGTCCAAACCAGCGGCCAAACCTAACAATTTCTCAGAATAAAGCGATATTAAACTCTGATCTGACATATCCGCTCCCTTGACGCGCGCTGCCAGCATTGCGACAGCCCCGAAGAGCTATTCCAATGAGGCGGAAAAATGAATTCCAAATTTGTCGCATCTCTGAAATTTGATGAAAAAGGTCTTATTCCGGCGATTGCGCAGCAGCATGATACCGGCGAGGTGTTGATGCAGGCCTATATGACGGCAGAAGCCGTTTTGGAAACTTTGGTTTCGGGGCGCGTGACCTATTGGTCGCGGTCACGGAAAAGTTTTTGGAAGAAGGGGGAAACCTCTGGGAATGTACAAAACCTGATTGAGCTTCGGGTCGATTGCGACCGCGACAGTTTGTTGGTTTTGGTCGATCAATTGGGACCTGCTTGTCACACAAAGCGCCGGAGTTGTTTTTACACAGCCATGCGAGATGGCTCAGAAGTGCAACTGATGCAACCTGAAGGTTAGAGACCTAGACTTGCGCGAATGTCCAAAGGTGACTGACCAGTGTCCCGAAAGGCCTTCAAAGACATCGCATCATGCCGTTTTGCCAAGCGCTTTCCGTTTTCATCTCTGATCAACTTGTGGTGGCGGTAAATTGGACTTGGTAGGTTCAAAATCTTTTGCAGCAACACATGGATAGGCGTTAGGGGGGCGATATCCCGTCCCCGGGTGACATGTGTGATCGACTGGAATGCGTCATCAACGACAACGGACAGATGGTAGGATGTCTGAATGTCCTTTCGCGCAAGTACAACATCGCCAAACTGATCTATCATTTCTTGCGCGCTGGTTCCTATAGTTTGTGAAACTCCCGTTCCAATCTCAATGTAGGACACAGTGCCTACAGTCTTAATGGCTTTAGACATATTCAGGCGGATCGCATCACCGGGTTTCCAATCTGCCATTTCGCGGTTTCGGCAGGTTCCTGGATAAAGGTGAAGGGCGGTATCGTCTTCGTGGGGCGCGCTAAGAGCCGATTGGATATCTTTGCGGGTGCAGGAACACGGAAACAACAACCCTGATTTTACCAATAGATCCAAGGCCGATTGATAGGCGTTCGTACGTTGCGATTGTCGCAAAACAGGTTCAGGCCAATCGAGGCCTAGCCACTTGAGGTCATCGAACAATTGGCTTTCAAAGCGGGTCGTGCTGCGCAATCCATCGATATCTTCGATCCGCAATAAAAACGTGCCGCCAGCGGCGCAGGCAGCATCATGGGCGATCAAAGCGGAATAGGCATGACCCAAATGAAGCAATCCGGTGGGCGAGGGTGCAAATCTTTCGCGGATCATAAGCGTTCAAAAATGTAGATGTCAGAGTTGATTTTTTTACCGGTCAAATGGGGACCATAGTTGCGATAAAGTTCGCGCACGGTACCAGAGGTCAAAACCTTATCGCGCATCTGCGTGTAAGTGGGGTCTTCCAAGGCTTTGTCATTATAGGAAAAGGCAATCAAACCACCTTTAGCAAGTTGGTCGATCGTTTGGGGCAACAGGGTCGCCGGTGCCGCGCCAGTTGTGATAACGCCGATCGCTGTAATTACGTCATAAACCCCCGGGTCAAAAGGATAGGGATCAGTTAGGTCGGTTTGCCAGATATTGGTATAAACGGCGCGTTTTAGAGCAATTTCCAGCATTTCAACGACAGGATCGGTGCCTGTAATGTTCCGAAAACCCGCCTGATGCAGGTGAAATCCAGAATACCCAGTGCCACAACCGATATCCAAAATTTTGGCCGTCGGTGGCACGAAGCCCTTGAGTGCGGCACTCAAACGGGCTGGTGTTGCATAACCGTTTTCAATCACTTCTGCATCATAGGTTGCGGCCCAGTCAGCGTAGAAAGCATCTGTTTTTTCCTGCGTATCCAAAAGATAGGTCTGTTTGAGGTGATTTTGGTGATCTGGCATGCTCAAACCGTAGTCAGCAGGTCTTCCCCTTGCAACCATGCGGTCCAATCCGATTTTGCCCGATCTGTGTAGGCCTTGTAGCGGTCTTTTCGGTTGCGCCGGCCACCTTTTGCATCAATCGGTGGAAAGAGCCCAAAATTTACATTCATCGGCTGAAAGGTCTTTGCCTCAGCCCCACCAGAGATATGGGACAAAAGGGCCCCCATTGCAGTGGACAAAGGAGGTGCGGCTTGCATCTGACCGTTTAACTCGGCAATCCAGAGTCGCGCTGCCAATAGACCCATAGCGGCGCTTTCGACATACCCCTCGACCCCTGTAATCTGTCCGGCCATGCGAATATTGGGCGCGACGCGCAGGCGCATCTGTTCATCCAAAAGCGTGGGTGAATTGATGAATGTGTTGCGGTGAATGCCACCCAGGCGGGCGAATTGTGCATTTTCTAGGCCGGGGATCATCGAAAGAACGCGAGCTTGCTCTGCGTATCGCATCTTTGTTTGAAATCCAACAATATTAAAAAGGGTTCCTAAGGCGTTGTCACGCCGCAATTGCACCACGGCATGGGGTTTGACTTCGGGCGCATGGGGATTGGTCAGGCCAACCGGTTTCATTGGGCCAAAGCGCAAGGTTTCGTGGCCGCGTTCTGCCATCACCTCAATCGGCAGGCACCCATCGAAATAAGGTGTGTCTTTCTCCCACTCTTTGAACGCAGTTTTTTCTGACGTCAAAAGTGCATCGATGAAAGCGTTATACTGCCCCTCATTCATTGGACAGTTCAAATATGCTGTTTGCTCCGCCAGTGTGTCGCCCTTGTCATAACGTGATTGAAACCAAGCTTTTGACATATCAACGCTATCGGCGTGAACGATTGGGGCAATTGCATCGAAAAACGCAAGACTATCTTTGCCTGTTGCGGTCATAATAGACTGCGCCAATCGCCCAGATGTCAGCGGGCCTGTGGCGACAATTGCGGGTCCTTGAGGAAGCTCGGCCACTTCTTCTGAGATATGTGTGATCAATGGGTGGGCTTTGAGTTTGTGTGTCACCGCTTGCGAGAAGGCATGACGATCCACGGCCAAAGCAGATCCGGCAGGAAGGCTATGTTTACGACCATATTCCATGATTATGGAGTTTGCAGCGCGCATTTCCCAATGTAACAATCCAACAGCGTTGTGATTGTCATCGTCAGAGCGGAAGGAATTTGAACATACAAGTTCGGCGTATTCGGCCGTTTGATGCGCAAATGTACCAATTTTTGGGCGCATTTCTTTTAAGATGACAGGGAAGCCAGCTTGCGCCAATTGCCACGCAGCCTCAGATCCGGCCATACCGGCGCCAATGATTGTAATTGTTTGAGTCATTACCCCGAGCTAGGCGATGCTCGGACAAAAGAAAAGGGGCACAAATGGCACGCGCCAAATGTGTTTTGTATGTTGTTTTTAGGTCTTGTCCACACAGAGGCTGCCTGCACCTTTGGCAAACAGCAACAGATAACCGCCTGCAAGGGCGACATTCTTCAAAGTTTGCGTGATTTCTTGTTGAAAACTCTCAGGGGCCGCCAAACCTGGAAGCAAGTGATAGAAAATACCTGTGAATATACAGAAAATTGCAGCAGCTAAACCGGTCAAGCGTGTTTGATATCCGATGATCAACAATACTCCTACGGCAATTTCAAAAATGATAACTGGCCATGCCAAAAATCCGAGCGGCAATTGCGTCTCAATGTAAAAGGCCAGTCCGGCTGCGCCCCCTTGAAGCTTTCCGATGCCAGCCATTATGAAGAGCAAGCCCAACAAAATCCGTCCAACCGGATACGCAAATGATTGAAGTTTTTTCATAATAGTGATCCTGTTTTTTCCAACGGGAACGGTCCCGTATTTGCAGTGTTCGTACGCAAGTGAACGATTGGTCGATAGGTATTTTTTGGTAACAAACTGTTCGCTAATTGGGAACGATTAACCTTCGTCTTCGTCCGTTTGTTCAGCGATATAGGCCACGGAAACCACGTGTTCATCGTCACCCACGTTAAATACCCGGACACCCGAAGATGTGCGGCCTTGCCGTGAAATCCCTTCAACCGGGCAGCGTATTGACTGTCCCGTGGATGTCGCCAGCATTATCTGATCATCATCTTCGACTGTAAATGCTGCAACAATCTTATCCTCGCGGCGTGCCAAATTGGCTGCTGCGACACCTTGGCCACCTCGGCCGGACACCCGGTACTCATGCGCCGATGTTCGTTTTCCGTATCCACCACTTGTGATCGTCAAAATCCACTGTTCCATTGCTCCAAGTTCCGCATAACGCTCTTGTGAGAGGGCAATGTCAATTGTGTCCTCTGCATCTCCAGTGTCTTCGCCGGTGATTGCGCGGCGCATTTTGAAATAGGACGCGCGTTCTTCGGCCGAAGCGGCAACGTGCCGGATCACTGCCAGCGATACGACATTGTCACGCTCTGCAAGCTTTATGCCCCGGACACCTGTTGAGTCACGTCCCTTGAAGACTCGGACATCAGTGATTGGGAAACGGATTGCCTTGCCATCTGCGGTTGTCAGGAGGAAGTCATCCTCGACACTGGCCGTGCGCACGTTCACAATCGATACGCCTTCGGGCAATTTCATTGCAATCTTGCCGTTTGATTTTACATTCGTGAAATCGGACAGCGCGTTGCGTCGAACATCGCCCTGTGATGTAGCAAACACAATGTGAAGGTTTTCCCAATCGTCTTCGGGCGCATCCACAGGCATAATCGCAGCAATTGAAACACCTGCATCAATCGGCAAGATGTTTACAATAGCTTTGCCTTTGGCATTGCGACCACCAAGCGGCAATCGCCATGTTTTCAGTTTATAAACCATGCCATCGGTTGTGAAGAACAGCAGCGCTGTATGCGTATTGGCCACAAAGAGGTTTGTGACAAAGTCCTCATCCTTAGTGTTCATGCCTTGAAGGCCTTTGCCGCCGCGTTTCTGTTCCCGATATTCGGCCAATGGCGTGCGTTTTATATATCCTGCATTCGTCACGGTCACGACCATGTCTTCGCGTTCAATCAAGTCTTCATCTTCTAAATCGCCAGCCCACTCGACGATCTCTGTGCGACGTGGAATGGCATAGCCGTCTTTTACTTCGCGCAGTTCGTGCGCGATGATCGCCATGATCCGGTCCCGTGAAGCCAGAATGGCAAGATAATCTTTTATTCTATCAGCAAGGTCCTGCAGTTCATCTGTGACTTCTTTGACGCCAATCTGGGTCAAACGTTGCAAGCGCAATTCAAGGATCGCGCGGGCCTGTGTCTCAGACAGGTTATAGGTCCCGTCATCGTTTATTTTGTGGCTGGGGTCATCCACCAGTCGGATATAGTCAGCAATCTCGGCGGCTGGCCAACGCCGGGTCATCAATTTTTCGCGGGCTTCAGCGGCATCAGCTGATTGTCGAATTGTCGTAACCACCTCGTCCACATTTGAGACTGCGACGGCAAGCCCACATAAGATATGGCTGCGATCGCGCGCTTTGTTCAACTCAAAAACCGTACGGCGGGCGACAACCTCTTCTCGAAATTGAATGAAAAGGGTCAAAAAACGTTGTAAAGTCAGCTGTTCAGGCTTGCCACCATTAAGGGCCAACATGTTGCAGCCGAAACTTGTTTGCATAGCCGTGAAGCGGAACAATTGATTCAAGACCACTTCGGCCGTCGCTTCACGCTTCAACTCAACCACCACGCGTACACCATGACGATCTGACTCGTCCTGGACATTCGCTATGCCCTCAATTTTCTTGTCGCGCGCAAGTTCTGCAATTTTTTCGATCATGGTCGCTTTGTTGACCTGATAGGGGATCTCATCGAGGACAATTGCGTATCGGTCCTTTCGGATCTCTTCGACACGTGTTTTGGCCCGCACAATCACCGAACCGCGACCTGTCATATACGCCTTTGTCGCACCAGACTGGCCCAATATGACGCCGCCCGTTGGGAAATCCGGGCCTGGAATATAGTCCATCAGTTGAAAGTTATCGAGATCAGGATTTTCCATCAGCGCAAGCGTTGCATCGATTACTTCGCCCAGATTGTGGGGCGGAATATTCGTGGCCATTCCAACCGCAATACCGCCTGCGCCATTGACAAGCATATTTGGATAGCGTGCGGGCAGGACCGTTGGCTCTTTTTCTTTTCCGTCGTAATTGTCCTGAAAATCGACGGTATTCTTGTCGAGATCGGTCAACAATTCCTTTGCTGCTTTATCCAACCGCGCTTCGGTATAACGCATGGCCGCAGGGTTATCACCATCCATAGAACCGAAATTGCCCTGCCCATCAATCAAAGGAAGAGACATTGAAAAATCCTGCGCCATGCGCACAAGCGCATCGTAAATGGCGGCATCCCCATGCGGATGGAATGACCCCATCACATCGCCCACGGATTTGGCCGATTTGCGGTAGGCTTTGTCATGCGTATAACCGCCAACATTCATTGCATAAAGAATGCGCCGATGGACCGGTTTCAAACCATCTCGCAGATCGGGAATGGCGCGGCTGACGATGACCGACATTGCGTAATCAAGGTAAGATGAACGCATCTCATCCTCGATGGCAATTTGGGGTCCATTCGGTTCTGATGGTTCGCGGATATCATCTTCGGGTTGGTCGAAGTCGTCGCTCAATGTCTACGCCTGCTGTTTCTTGTATTTGCCGATCATAACTACAAAATATAGGGTCCAAACGCAAGCGAATGCCCCTTTTCTAGACTAAATATGGTTGATGACACCATCGATTGGTCAGGTTGTCAGGCTTTGTTGAATTCCGACACAAAATCTTGATAGATTTTGTCAAACACCTCTTGCGAATACCCCATGGAACCTGCCAACCGCCCAACATAGTCGAGCTCTTGTTGGTCCAATCGCCCATCTGAGGCCAGCACATGAAGGACACCGCGCATTGCTAGTTCACGTGTTTCAGGTTTCATCAGTTTAATCAGCGTTTTGAGATGTTCCCCTTCCGCAGTCCGCGAGTTTTCAAATGCAACGCCAATTGCATCTGCTGCTATGGGTTTGACGCTCATTTTGTTTGCGATTTCCAAAATTTTTGCTTGAGCAAGCGGGTATTGATTGCTGCTGCCACCTGCCTTTGCGGCGCCTGCCATCACTTGCACGATCAAACGCCCTTCTCTGGTCATCCCCGTCAAAGCTCTGACGATCCTGATGTCTTTGCGAACCGCTCCGCCGGAAGGGATCAGCAAAAGGAAAAAAATTCCAAAGCAGAACCCAATAAAAGCAAAAATGCCCCAAAACCCTGCAAAGAAACGCCCGAGTGTCATACGGGGCACATAATCATAGTTCATAGAGATTAGACCTGCATCCTGTGCGGCGTAAAACTCTTCTTCACTAATCGGAAAATAGGGTGAGTCATCGCATTTGTTTTCAGCGGCTACATAGCTCATGTTGCTGCGCCAGATATTTGCAAAATAGAGCAACCAAACATCGTCTGAAAGGATACACAGCGACAGACCTTCATTGCCCACGCCGCCAATATCTTCCACAAAACTCATATTGTCACCATAGATAAAGATGGTCCCCCGACGCGCTTCGGCGGTGGGCGCAAACGTCATCAACAACAGCGTTGCTGTGACCATTCGTACAAATTTCATGTAGTTCCCCGCTATTGCGGCATAGGTTCGCAAGACTCTGGGGACAGAAACAAGTCGAAAATCGGGGTTATGAGGTTATTTTGCGTTCAAATAAATCGAAGATTTCATCGACTTGTGCATTGGAGAGGTCGAAAGCCGTTTTTAAATCTTGAAGGTATTCCCGCTCTTTCTGTGAGGGTTCGCGCTCACGCGCGACAAGTTCTAAAACACGTTGATAGATATACTTCTGTAGGTCCGCACTTAGCGTGCCCCCAAGTTTTTTTAAACTTTTCAAAGAGGGTCGGGGTGATTGTTTTACCATTGTTTCAAGCGCTTCGTGGCTCCATTCTCGACTAGTCAGGGTTTCAAGTTCGGTTTTGACTTGAAGATATTGAATGTCCGAGGGCGCCCCATCGCGCCGTATTGATTCAACAAGGATGCTTGCAACAGCCTCTATCTTCGGCGTTTCGTTAGATTTTTTGCCCAAAGACATAAAATTCGACACACAAACCCACAATGTCGCCAAAGCTGCAAAAGCCACGACAATAAGGCCTGCATTTCCCGCAAAGAATTCTGTCAAGTTCGGAGGAGGGCGATAAGGATACACTCCCGCAAGACCTGCGCTGGCCATCAAAGCTTCATATTCCGGTTGGGAGACAACTTCGTAGCGCCCGTTTTCACATGCATCGCGCGCTATGACGTTTTGAAAAGAGCGGGTGATGGGCGCGATGCCAAAGGCCAAGCGTTCATGTGTTAAACGACAGATATAGAGATCTTCGGAATGGCCAGCGGCGCCTAAATCAACAACAAAGTCTAGGCTTTGTTTTTTGCCATTTGCGACGGTTCCTGTCGTCGCATGCACGGGCCACAAGGCCGTCAGGCAACCTATCAGACTGACAAGTAAGACAAAAAACCACGTAAAACGCACGATGGGTTCCTCAGCGAGAATGTGGCTCAATTATGGCGGAGAAAGTTCCCGAGGGTCAACGTATTACTCATATTTGTATTCTAAAATGGAATTTCGTCATCCAAATCGGACGGGCCTGAGGGTGTAGAAGCCGCTCCACCGCCATAGCCGCTGGAATATCCGTCATCCATGCCGGCAATTGTTCCGCCAATGCTGTCACCGCCCTGGCCACCACGACCATCCAAAAGTGTCAAATTGCCGGTATAAGGTCGCAACACCACCTCTGTTGAATAGCGATCTTGGCCAGATTGATCCTGCCATTTTCGAGTTTCCAGTTGTCCTTCAACAAAAACCTTTGATCCTTTACGCAAATATTGTTCGGCAATACGTCCCAGAGGTTCGTTGAACACGGCAATATTATGCCATTGTGTACGTTCACGTTGTTCACCACTGGCCTTGTCACGCCAACGCTCGGACGTGGCGATAGAGAAATTCACGACTTTGCCGCCATTTTGGAATGTGCGCGCCTCTGGGTCACGACCCAAATTTCCAATCAACATCACTTTATTGAGGCTGCCTGCCATGTTTTGCTCCCGCTTTCCGCTCTGTTAACCATGGTGCTTAGAGCTTAATGGGGTGTGAAGGGAAGGCGAAATAAGCGAAACTTTACCAATGGGCCGAATAATCTGGACCAGACCTGCAATTGAGAATATCTGAACAGCGCAAGGGAGTTGAGCATGAGAGATATCCGACATTTTGGTCTAATAGGACTAATTTGCTTGTTGATGCTGTCCGGTCCTACACAAGCCAATGGACTGTTAAATTCCAAACATCTTGATTTGATTGATAAGCGCCTGTCGAACCAATACTCACATTCCGCAAAATTGGTGATGCCAGAAGAAAGTCCGCTGACCTTCATTCCACGCTACAATGGGCCGAACAAATCCAAGTATCTGCCGATGGCTGAATCTGCGGCACGGCGCCACGGCATCCCTGTCGACCTGTTTAAACGTCTTGTACGCCAAGAAAGTGGTTGGAACCAGAACGCAAAATCGCACAAAGGGGCCATTGGTCTAGCTCAACTGATGCCAGGTACGGCAAAAATGTTGGGAGTAAACCCTTATGACGCCTATCAAAATCTGGATGGTGGTGCGCGCTATCTGGCCCAGCAATACCGCCGCTTCGGCAGCTGGCGACTGGCCTTGGCGGCCTATAATGCAGGTCCCGAAGCGGTCGAACGCTTTGACGGCATCCCTCCATATAAGGAAACACAAAACTATGTGCGTGCAATTCTAGGCGCTTAAAGTTTTCACGAGACAAACTCGGTTCTCCGCGCTACATGTTTATGGAGAACAGAGTAAGAACATGCCCGAGCTAAAACATATCGAAATCCGCGGAGCGCGGGAACATAATCTTAAAGGTGTTGATGTTGATATCCCTCGCGATCAGCTGGTGGTGATCACAGGCCTTTCGGGCTCGGGCAAGTCATCCCTTGCGTTTGACACAATCTATGCGGAAGGTCAGCGACGCTATGTGGAATCCCTGTCTGCGTATGCGCGGCAGTTTTTGGATATGATGCAAAAACCCGATGTAGACCATATTGCAGGATTATCGCCCGCAATATCGATCGAGCAGAAGACAACATCGAAGAATCCTCGCTCGACAGTCGGAACTGTCACCGAGATATATGATTACATGCGGCTTTTGTTTGCACGTGTCGGCACGCCCTATTCGCCAGCAACGGGATTGCCCATCGAGGCGCAGCAAGTCTCTGAAATGGTCGATCGCATTATGGCGATGGATGCCGGGGCACGTGGATACCTTTTGGCCCCGATCATTCGGGACCGCAAAGGCGAGTACCGCAAAGAGTTTCAAGAGCTGCGCAAGCAAGGTTTTCAACGGGTCAAAGTGAATGGCGCGTTTTATGAGTTGGACGAACCGCCCAGTTTGGATAAGAAATTTAGGCATAATATTGACGTGGTCGTAGATCGATTGGTTGTCAAAGAGGGTATTGAAACCCGTCTGGCCGACAGTTTTCGAACGGCTTTGGACCTGGCCGATGGGATCGCCATATTTGAGACTGCCGAAGAGGAGCCCACGCGCGTTACATTTTCTGAAAATTTCGCGTGTCCGGTCAGTGGTTTTACTATCCCTGAAATTGAACCTCGGTTGTTTTCATTCAATGCACCTTTCGGGGCTTGTCCGGATTGCGATGGCTTGGGTGTGGAACTGTTTTTTGATGAACGTTTGGTGGTTCCGGATACGCGGTTATCGTTGATGGAAGGGGCTCTTGCGCCATGGGCAAAGGGCAAATCCCCTTACTTTCGCCAAACGGTTGAGGCGATCGCCGCGCATTATGGATTTGATCAAGACACTCCCTGGTCACAGCTGCCAAAAGCGGCCCAAGATGTCATGCTGCGCGGCTCTGGCGATCAAGAGATCAAGTTTCGTTATGATGAAGGCGGACGCGTTTATGAAGTGACACGCGGATTTGAGGGCGTCATCCCAAACATGGAAAGACGTTACCGCGAGACCGACAGCTCGTGGGTCCGAGAAGAGTTTGAGCGCTATCAAAACAACCGTCCTTGCGGAACATGTGATGGCTATCGGCTGCGACCAGAGGCGCTTGCTGTAAAGATTTCCGACTTGCATGTGGGCCAAGTGGTCGAGATGTCGATCAAACAGGCGCTTGATTGGATCGACGGCGTACCAGACAGTTTGAGTAAACAGAAAAATGAAATTGCGCGTGCCATTTTAAAGGAAATCAGAGAACGTCTTGGGTTTTTGGTGAATGTCGGTTTGGACTATTTGACTTTGTCGCGTGCAGCCGGAACGTTGTCGGGTGGTGAAAGCCAACGCATCCGTCTGGCCAGTCAAATCGGGTCAGGACTGACAGGGGTTTTATACGTCTTAGATGAACCTTCTATCGGGTTGCATCAACGTGACAATGATCGGCTTTTGACGACACTTGCCAACCTCAGAGACCAAGGCAACACGGTAATCGTCGTAGAACATGACGAAGAAGCGATCAAAACGGCCGATTACGTCTTGGATATTGGTCCGGGTGCTGGCGTTCATGGAGGGAATATTATCGCGCGGGGCACGCCGTCAGACATCGCAGCGACACAAGGGTCAATCACGGGCGATTACCTGACAGGAAAGCGTGAAATAAGCATCCCTCTCGAACGGCGCAAAGGAAACGGGCAAACGATCAAGGTCGTGGGTGCTACCGGCAACAATCTGAAGAATGTAACAGCAGAATTCCCATTGGGGACTTTTACGTGTGTGACCGGCGTCTCGGGAGGGGGGAAATCCACTTTGACGATTGAGACCTTGTTCAAAACCGCCTCAATGCGCTTAAATGGGGCCAAGCAGACACCGGCGCCTTGTGAAAAAATTGAAGGGCTTACCCAGTTGGACAAGGTTATTGATATTGACCAGCGCCCGATTGGACGAACGCCGCGATCTAATCCCGCAACCTATACCGGCGCATTCACCCCTATACGAGACTGGTTTGCTGGCCTTCCTGAAGCAAAGACGCGTGGGTACAAGCCCGGTCGTTTCAGTTTCAATGTCAAAGGCGGACGCTGTGAAGCCTGCCAAGGTGATGGGGTCATAAAAATTGAGATGCATTTTCTACCCGATGTCTATGTCGAATGTGAGACCTGCAAAGGCAAACGCTATAATCGTGAAACTCTAGAAGTGTTGTTCAAAGGCAGAAGCATCGCTGATGTTTTAGATATGACAGTGGAAGATGCCGAACAGTTTTTTGAGGCTGTGCCTGCGATCCGGGATAAAATGACTGCACTGATGCGGGTTGGACTTGGCTACATCAAGGTAGGCCAGCAAGCGACAACTCTATCGGGAGGCGAAGCGCAGCGCGTAAAACTGTCCAAAGAGTTGTCCAAACGCTCAACCGGCAAAACGCTGTATATCTTGGATGAACCGACAACGGGCCTCCATTTTGAGGATGTTCGCAAGTTGCTTGAGGTTCTCCATGAGCTGGTTGATCAGGGAAACACAGTGATTGTTATTGAACATAATCTTGATGTGATCAAAACCGCAGACCATATTATTGATATCGGCCCAGAGGGCGGCGACGGGGGTGGCGAGATTGTGGCGATTGGGACACCCGAAGAGGTCGCAGAGGTCGAAAAAAGCCATACTGGCCAATATTTAAGCGATATGTTGAAACCAAACCGTGTTGCCGCGGAATAGGCGACTGCCTTGAAAAACTTGACAGATTGCCGCGCCTTGGCCGAGCATAAGGGTTTGAAGTCTATCTTTGGACAGCTTGGGAGGGCGACACATGAAAATTTCAGCAATCCTCGGTCAAAAACCTGTTTCGGATGTTTCTTGGATCACGCCAAGTTCGACTGTAACACAGGCTCTTAAATCTTTGGCGGATAAGGGAATAGGAACACTCCTCATCTCAACAGATGGGAAATTGGCCGACGGTATTCTATCCGAGCGCGATATTGTTCGTGCGTTATCACGACAAGGTAATGCGGCATTGAGTTTAACGGTCGACCAGATTATGACAGCAAGGCCGGTTACCTGTACGCGCGACGACAATAGCGGTTCAGTTCTTGTCAAAATGACAGAAGGTCGATTCCGCCATATGCCTGTAACTGAAACTGACGGCACATTAGTGGGTCTTGTTTCCATCGGAGACATTGTGAAAGCCCACTTGAGCGATCTGGAACAAGAGCGCGAAGCATTGGTTGAAATGATCTCTGGACGCTAGGGTCAACTTGACAGCGCAATGCTGATTGGCGATGCGTGCCCCACCATACGAAAGACCGGTGGGAGGGGTAAGTGCGCATAGGTTTGTATCCAGGGACATTTGATCCCGTAACTTTGGGGCATCTTGATATCATCAAGCGTGCTGCCCCCTTGTTTGACAAGCTTGTTCTTGGCGTTGCGATTAACCGCAACAAGGGTCCGCTATTTTCCCTCGAAGAGCGAACAGAAATGCTGGAACGCAATATATCAAACCTAAAATGCGATACAGTGATAGAGGTCGTACCTTTTGAGAACCTTCTTATAGAATTTGCACATCAACAAGGCGCTGACACAATCATTCGAGGATTGCGCGCGGTTAGCGACTTTGAATATGAGTTTCAGTTGGTTGGTATGAACCGGGCAATTGATCCCAGTATCGAAACTGTTTTTTTGATGGCTGATGCCAATTATCAGGCAATTGCGTCACGACTTGTCAAAGAGATCGCACGTTTGGGCGGTGACATCTCTTCTTTTGTGACACCAAGTGTCGCGAAAGCCTTGCAGGCGAAGTTTGCCTGAGGCAGGCAGGGGCAAATTGAAAGAGGATGCCCAATGTCAGAAGATCTCGAAAACATAATTATTATGGAAACGTCCAAAGGGACGGTTGAAATTGTCCTATTGCCTGATGTGGCACCGCTGCATTGCGAGCGGATGAAGGCATTGGCGCGAGCGGGCGCTTATGATGACGTGGTCTTTCACCGCGTGATAGATGGATTTATGGCCCAATCCGGCGATGTGCAGCATGGAAAGCGCGACCTGCCTAGTCTAGCGCGTGCTGGTACCGGCGGGTCAGATCATCCAAATGTCCCGGCCGAGTTTTCAAAGCTTTCGCATGACCGCGGAACCTTGGGCGCAGCGCGATCCCAAGACCCGAATTCAGCAAACTCACAATTCTTCATAAACTTCTCGGACAATGCGTTTCTGAATGGTCAATATACGGTATACGGGCGTGTTACCAAAGGTATGGATGTGATTGACCAGATCACCAAAGGCGAACCGCCGGCCAATCCAGATTGGATGGTTTCGGTTAAAGTCGCGGCTGACCAGTGATCCGGTATTTTATAGCGATGCTGACTGCGCTGTTCCTAGCGCAGTCAGTTGTTGCGCAAAATGCTGAAAATATCCTGGTGGTCGAACTCGGTGGTAGGATTGAAGGGCGGGTCGAGATTGAACTGTTCGATAAAATAGCACCCGAACATGTGGCCCGCGTGAAACGTTTGGCCCGCGAGGGGTACTATGACAATGTCGCATTCCACCGCGTGATTGGCGGGTTCATGGCCCAGACAGGTGATGTTAAATTTGGCAAAATGGATGAGTTTTTACCACAATATGCAGGGCTTGGTGGTTCCGTCTATCCTGACCTTCCAGCCGAATTTTCGAAAGAAAAGTTCCGCAGTGGAATCCTTGGAATGGCTCGTGGGAGCGATGAAAATTCCGCAAATTCCCAGTTTTTTATCACCTTAGGCGATGCTGAATTTTTGAACGGAGCGTACACGGTTTTTGGCAAAGTGATCAGCGGCATGGATAAGGTTGAGCAAATTCATTTCAACGAAACCCTGACAGAAATCCGACAAGCAAGCGCAGAAGGCAAACCCCATGCCAATGGTGCGGTCCGCAACCCCGATTATATGATGCGCGTTTTTGTCAAAGTGGATGAGTGATCGCTAGGCCTCACTTTGCCGTGTGGGGATATAGGTCGCTCCAAAGAATCAAACTACGCTATTAAGAAGCCGTTGGGAGGTTTTGATGCGTTTTGTGATTGCCGCATTATTTTTTTTGGTCGCCAGTCAGGCAAATGCGCAGGTAGAGTTCCTAGAGCACGTCTGGACCAAGACAAATTTCGATAAAAGATCAGTGGAGTTCACTGAGATCAGGTCAGGTGGACCAGGTAAAGATGGAATTCCAGCGATCGATGATCCCGAATTTGTTTCTGTGTCTACAGATATAAAATTGGCCGATCGCGAACCGGTCATGACAGTAGAGATTGATGGCGATACCCGGGCCTATCCTATTCGGTATTTGATGTGGCATGAAATTGTGAATGATACGGTTGGTGGTACTCCAATTTCAGTGACATTTTGTCCTTTGTGCAATTCAGGCATCATCTTCGATCGGCGCATTGATGGCCGAACGTTAGATCTTGGTGTTTCGGGTATGTTGCGAAACTCAGATATGATTATGTTTGATCGGCAGACAGAAACCTGGTGGCAGCAATTCACCGGCGAAGCGATTATTGGCGATTTCTTAGGAGAAAAGCTGACCAAAATTCCGGGATGGATGGAAAGCTGGCAGACTTTTAAAGTTCGCAATCCTAATGGTCTAGTGATGGCAGAACCAGATTTTGCCCGCAGATATGGCACAAATCCCTATCGTGGCTATGACAGTTCCAAAAGCCCCTTCTTATTTTCAGGTGAAATGCCACCATACGACATCGACCCGCTTTTGCGTGTGGTTGTGATTGAGAATATTGCTTGGCCCTTGACCAGGTTTTCCGCCGACATGCCGATTATATCAGAGGCAGGTTATGAGATCAGCTGGGGGGCTGGAAAAGCCTCGGCTTTGGATACTGGTAGCATTGATCGTGGCCGCGATGTCGGACAAGTTCGGGTGCGCAATGCGCAAGGCGTCGATGTCCCACATGATGTTGCATTTGCTTTTGCCTTTCATGCATTTAATCCAGACGGAATTTGGATGCTGGGGAACTGAGCCGAACTTGAAGTCATAATCCGATAGCGATAGTCACACCCATCGATACGGGGAGTGTAGTTTGCCCATTTTTACAAAAGACAAACAGCGCGTGTATTTCGCTCACATACCCAAAACTGCGGGAAGTTTCATTTATACGCTTTTTTTGGACAACGGGTGGGACATTAGTCATCTGCGGCTCGGAGCACGCGGTGGAATATCCAGAATTTTGCGTAAGCGCTATGGTATCGAAAGTGTCGAAACGCCAAATGAGATTGAAGGACTGACAAAGTTCTTTCAGCATGCTGAAGCCCGGCATTGGCAACATTGGGGACCATTCGACAGCAGTTTTGCCGTTCTAAGAGATCCCATTGAAAGATGCCGGTCTGAGGTAAGATATGTTTACGGGTTTCAGAAGAGATCGGAAACGATCCAAGAATTCAAAGACAAATGGCTGACGGAAGTCCGACACAAACTTATAAAGGATCCTGATGTTGTTGGTGGCCATTTCATTCCACAAGTGAATTTTGTTTCTAAAGATACGCAACTCTATTTTTACCAAAACTCATGGTTGGATGAACTTTGTGCAAAATACGGCCTTCTTCAGAAATCGTCGAAACGCGTAAACCAGTCCACATTAGAGACTTTTGATTTTTCTGATGAAGAGATCGATTGGTTAAAAGGCTACTATACTGAAGACTACAAACTCATCGAAGAAAGCTTTGTTTCTAACTAATCATTTTAATATCGCGTGCTTTTTCTTGCTGCTGGACAGTTTCAAAGGCTGTTGCACCATGTCTCGCGTGATCATCATGCCGGCATCAGCGACGGGTTGATCATCCAACCGCGCACCACCGCCTGCGATGACTCGTTTTGCTTCTTTGCCCGATGGGACGAGACCTGTTTGTACAAGCGCTTGGGTCAAACTGATACCATCCTGAGGTACATCTAAGGTTGGAAGGTCATCACCCATTCCGCCTTTTTCAAAGACATTTTGAGCAGTGGTGTTCGCAGTTGCTGCGGCCTGAGCACCATGGGTCAGCGTTGTAACCTCATCAGCAAGCGCAATTTTTGCGTGGTTGATCTCGGAGCCCTGCAAGGCCTCAAGACGTACGACCTCTTGTAAGGGCAATTCGGTGAACAGACGCAAGAATTTTCCTACATCGGCATCAAGTGTGTTGCGCCAGAATTGCCAGTATTCATAAGCACTTAACCTGTCTTTGTTGAGCCATATTGCCCCAGAAGCGGATTTTCCCATCTTTGATCCATCAGCCTTGGTCAAAAGGGGTGTTGTTAGACCAAAGACGGACTGTTCATTGATCCGGCGGGTCAATTCAATGCCATTGACGATATTGCCCCATTGATCTGAGCCCCCCATTTGCAATGCACATCCGTAAAGTTCATTCAATTTCATGAAATCGTAAGACTGTAAAAGCATGTAATTGAATTCAAGGAATGTCAGGGGTTGTTCGCGATCAAGCCGCTGCTTAACGCTTTCCATTGTGAGCATACGGTTGATCGTAAAGTGACTTCCATAGTCCCGCAAAAACGGAATGTAATGCAGATCATCCAACCACTCTGCATTATTTGGTTGGACTGCATCGGTCGCGCTGTCGCCAAAGGTTAAAAACTTGTCAAAAACTTTACGAATGCCCGCAATATTCGCATCGATCAATTTGGCTGTGATCAACTGGCGACTTTCATCCTTGCCCGATGGATCCCCAATCTTCGTGGTTCCTCCACCCATTAGTGTAATGGGTTTATGGCCTGTTTTTTGCAACCAACGCAGCATCATTATTTGAATCAAGGACCCGACATGAAGACTATCCGCTGTAGCATCAAAACCAATATACGCAGATGTCACTCCCGATTGCAGACGGGCATCAAGCCCTTCAATATCGGTGCAGTCTTGCATGAAACCGCGGGTCTGCATGATATGAATGAATTCGGATTTCGGCGTATAGGTCATCATTTATGGTCCTGATTTGCGGCTGGGCTATAAGGGGCAGATCAAGCGAAGGGAAGACATGGCACAAGAAGACGCACTTTGGGCGACCGGCGCGATGTCTGGAACTTCGCTGGATGGTGTTGATTGGGCAACGGTTTTAACCGATGGGATCGATATCCTTGAGTTTGGAGCGAGTGGGTACAGGCCTTACACATCGCAAGAACAATCTGTTCTGCGTACGGCCTTGGGGTCATGGCCAAACGAGGGGTCAAATATTCTGGCACCAGCCTTCGATATTGTGATGAACAGCCATCGGGAAGCCCTGTTGAATGCACAAGATGAACTAGTCGGCTTTCACGGCCAAACGCTAAACCATGACCCTGCCACAAAGCGAAGCTTTCAACTTGGCGACGGCGCCAAGCTTGCCCAAGCCCTACAGCGCCCCGTTGTTTGGGATTTTCGTTCCGCCGACGTAGCAGCCGGAGGGCAGGGCGCACCTTTGGCGCCGTTTTATCATCACGCCCTAGCCCGATGGGCGAAGCTTGAGGGACCTGTAGCATTCTTAAACTTGGGTGGGGTAGGCAACATTACTTGGATTGAAGATCCCATCACAGTACCTGAAAATGTGGGCAATTTGGTGGCCTTTGACACCGGTCCAGCAAACGCCCCCATCAACGATTTGATGGCGCTTTTTTTTCAGAAACCGTTCGACGCAGGGGGCGCGGTAGCCGCGAAAGGTAAAATTATGGATACTTACGTCCATGATCTGTTGGCCCATCCTTATTTCGATCGGCCATCGCCAAAATCTCTGGACCGAAACGCATTTGAGTCGTCATTATTGGCATTGACGAGTCTTCGTCCCGAAGATGCGGTTGCAACGGCGACCGCCTGGGTCAGCGCATCTGTTAAAATTGGTATGGATCGTCTCCCAAAGCGACCTAAACAAGTATTGGTTTGCGGCGGTGGGCGTCAAAACCCCCAGATCATGGCCCAATTATCCCAAGCTTTAGAAACGGTTGTAGCGCCAATTGAGTCTATTGGTATTGATGGAGACATGCTGGAAGCGCAAGCCTTTGGGTATTTGGCTGTTCGGACACTCAAAGGATTGCCCCTGTCAGCACCGGGCACCACTGGCGTTGCAAGACCGCTAATCGGTGGTCAGATCAGTCGGCCTTAGCGCGTATTTTCTGTCAAACGTCTGCGCACATATGCGTCGATTGATGATGTAAGTGTATCCATGTGATCATTTTCGAAGAAATGACCCGAACCATCGACAACTTCATGGGTGATTGTAATTCCCTTTTGCTCGTGCAGTTTTTCAACCAGACCTTCGACAGAAATTGGGGGCACAACACGGTCCTTAGATCCATTGATGATCAATCCTGACGATGGACAAGGGGCAAGAAAACTAAAATCATAGCTGTTGGCCGGAGGTGCCACCGAAATGAAACCAGATATTTCTGGGCGACGCATCAAAAGTTGCATTCCGATCCAAGCGCCAAAGGAAAACCCAGCAACCCAACAATGTTTGGCGTTCTGATTCATGGATTGCAAATAATCCAGGGCAGAGGCCGCGTCTGAAAGCTCTCCAATTCCTTGATCATATTCGCCTTGCGATCTTCCAACCCCGCGGAAGTTAAAGCGCAAGACTGTAAAACCCATATTCAAGAACGTGTAATGAAGGTTATAGACCACCTTGTTGTTCATCGTCCCACCAAATTGCGGGTGAGGATGTAAAATGACCGCAATCGGTGCATCTTTTTCTTTTTGTGGGTGGTAGCGTCCTTCGAGGCGGCCTTCTGGGCCGGGGAAGATAACCTCTGGCATTCTGTCTCCAACGTGCGGACCGGAGTTGACCGGTCAGATGTTCTAATTTAGAATTATTCTAAACTACATACGTAGTCCCATCCGAACGCTAGGTATGGTTTCGGAAGCGGGGCGTCAATGTGTAACACGAGGCCGAGCGATCAATGAAACTTTCCACCAAGGGCAGATATGCAATGATTGCACTAATTGATGTTGCTATGGAAAGCCGTGAACGGCCCGTATCGTTGGCTGCCATTTCAGAGCGGCAAGATATTTCTCTGGCCTATCTTGAGCAATTGTTCGTAAAATTGCGTCGTGCGGGCATTGTACGATCCATTCGTGGACCCAACGGCGGCTATGAACTTGAACGTTCCGCCGATGCGATCCGTGTCTCAGACATTTTGGAAGCGGTGGATGAGGGCATGAATGCCACAGAAAAGGGGAAAGGCGCTTCAGGCGCGTTGACCGGATCGCGGGCACAATCTCTTTCGAACCGCGTTTGGCAATCATTGTCGGCGAATGTTTATGTCTTTTTACATCAAATTCGGTTGTCTGATGTGATTGAGAATGAGTTGATACCATGTCCCGCTGTCCCGGCTTTGTACCAGATCGAAGGCGCAGAATGACGAGACGTGTCTATCTTGATTGGAATGCGACAGCACCTTTGCGCTTAGAGGCGCGCGACGCAATGATTGATGCAATGGATGCCATTGGAAATCCGTCAAGCGTGCATGCCGAAGGCCGTCTGGCCAAAAGCATTCTTGAAAAAGCGCGCGAACAAGTCGCGACACTTATGGGATGCGATTCTGGCGATATTGTATTTACGGGATCCGCAACAGAAGCCGCCGCGATGGCCTTTGGTGAATTGTCGGGATCACTTGGATCAGGAATTGAGCACGATGCTGTTTGGGAACATCTGTGCCATGAAGAAATGGCTCCGAAATTTACTTTGGACGTTGATCAAAACGGAGTCCTAACGGGGACAATTTCGGGGCCAGAGGTCGCTCGTGGATCGATTTTTAATACGATGTGGGATGATCTCGTTGCCCTTCAGGCTGCAAATAGCGAAACGGGCGTTCTGCAAGGGACGTTGCCGATCGCACAAGAGATTTGGGCCGCTCAGAGGGGTGCACGCATTCTGGTAGACGCCGTTCAAGCCATCGGTAAGACATCTTGGTCGGTGGACAAGTCGGGGGCTGATTTCGCTATGGCTTCGGCTCATAAAATTGGTGGTCCAAAGGGCGTCGGCGCGCTTTTTGTGAAATCTGGCGTTGAGCCGCGGAGGCTGTTAAAGGGCGGCGGGCAGGAAAAGGGGCGGCGCGCGGGGACAGAAAATATCGTCGCAATTGCCGGCTTTGGCGGCGCGGCCGACGCCGCTGCGCGGGATATTTCCAATGGTGTTTGGATTGATGTCGAGATCCTTCGAAATCAAATGGAAGATGCCATTGCCGCCGTGTCGCCGGAAACTACATTTGTAGGGAAGAATTCGCCTCGGTTGCCAAACACGAGCTGTATGATGACACCGGGATGGAAAGGTGAAACGCAAGTTATGCAAATGGACCTCGCTGGATTTGCGATCTCGGCCGGCTCGGCGTGTTCAAGCGGCAAAGTCCGCGAAAGTCGCGTTTTACGCACGATGGGCTTAGACGATATCGAAAGCCGCTCAGCCATTCGGGTCAGCATTGGACCCACAACAACCCGAGACGATGTAATGGGTTTTGTAGATGCATGGGCCACAGCCCACGAACGTTTTAAAAAGAGAGCAGCCTAATGGATCAAGTTCAAGTTAAAGATGGTGTCGAAGAAGAAACGGTTGAGGCCGTCAAATCTCTTGCCGGAAAGTATAAGTACGGGTTTGAAACCGATATTGAGATTGATTATGCCCCCAAGGGCCTGAACGAAGACATCGTCCGGTTGATCTCTGAGAGAAACAATGAACCGCAATGGATGCTGGATTGGCGTCTTCAGGCGTTTGAGCGCTGGCAACAAATGGACGAACCAGATTGGGCAATGGTTGATTACCCGAAAATCGACTTTCAAGATCAGTATTACTATGCACGTCCCGCTTCGATGAAGGAAAAGCCAAAATCTCTGGACGAGGTTGATCCAAAATTGCTTGAAACTTATGCGAAGCTTGGCATCCCTTTGAAAGAGCAAGCGATGTTGGCTGGCGTGGAAATGCCAGAAAAAGAACGAAAGGTTGCAGTCGACGCAGTCTTTGACTCGGTCTCAGTGGGTACCACTTTCAAAGAGGAACTGGCCAAGGCCGGGGTAATTTTTTGTTCCATATCAGAAGCCATTCAAGATCATCCTGAACTGGTAAAAAAATATCTCGGCACCGTCGTTCCGCAATCAGACAATTACTATGCCACACTGAATTCAGCTGTGTTTTCAGATGGATCTTTTGTTTACATCCCTCAAGGGACCAAATGCCCAATGGAATTGTCAACCTATTTTCGGATCAATGCAGAAAACACCGGTCAGTTTGAACGCACGTTGATCATTGCCGATAAAGGGTCTTATGTGTCTTATCTGGAGGGTTGTACGGCGCCACAACGCGATGTTGCACAACTCCATGCCGCCGTGGTTGAGCTGGTGATTCTTGAGGATGCCGAGATCAAATATTCAACTGTTCAAAACTGGTTCCCCGGTGACGAAGAGGGCAAGGGCGGCATCTATAACTTTGTGACAAAACGTGCGGATTGCCGCGGAGACCGATCCAAAGTGATGTGGACACAAGTTGAAACGGGGTCTGCTGTGACATGGAAGTACCCAAGTTGCATCCTACGCGGCGATGATAGCCAGGGTGAATTTTACTCGATTGCTATCGCAAACAATTACCAGCAAGCCGATACAGGCACAAAAATGATCCATCTGGGCAAGAACACTAAATCCCGGATCGTGTCCAAAGGAATTTCAGCGGGCAAAGCGCAGAATACCTATCGCGGATTGGTGTCCATGCATCCAAAAGCCAAGGATGGCCGGAATTACACACAGTGCGACAGTCTTTTGATAGGCGATAAATGCGGTGCGCATACGGTTCCTTATATCGAAGTGAAGAACAATTCAGCTCGGGTTGAGCACGAGGCGACAACATCCAAAGTGGACGACGAACAGCTGTTCTATTGTCGTCAGCGTGGCATGGATGAAGAAGAGGCGGTGGCGGTGATCGTCAATGGCTTTGTAAAAGACGTTTTACAAGAGTTGCCAATGGAATTTGCGATGGAAGCTCAGGCCTTGGTTGCGATCTCTTTGGAAGGATCCGTCGGATGATCATACAAACGAAAAATGACGACCAAGACCGTTTTATTCGGTTTTACGATCGCGTTCGAAACCAGCGGGACGGATCAAGCGAAGCGGGTTTGGTTTTTATTATCGCCTTTTTCTCTGGCCTGATATGCGTAGAGACTGTTTTTTCAGGTGCGTTGCAGACGCTTTTGACTTGGTTTTTGGTTATGGCGGTCGCTGCTTGTGTTGCGATGGGCGCCAATCGTTTTTTCGCTCGTATCTACGGAGATGCATTTTAACACATTGAAGTTTTGATATGGACTTTGGTCTAGTGAGGTTCGAAACAATTGAATGTCACCTTAGTCCAACATTTTGACTGTTTTTGTTTAAAACCTAACGCTTATGCCGCAGGCGGCTTTCACTGAAAAACCTTTTTTGGTAAGGGGAATAATACGTCATTATGGCCATAGATTCATGAACCAGAAGTCAAATTTTGAAGACCGCGTGTCCCGCATTTCTGAGCGGAAACCAACGTTAATGTCCCCCATTCCGGTGGTAGACGACAGAAATGTTGCCCTAATGGCCGTCAGCAAAACAGTCATGCACATCTCATTGGCAGTGGTTGCTGTGATTTTCGCGATCTATGTTTTTGCACTTGAAAGTGAAATGACAGCCGATTTCCTGGTGAAAGCGGAAATTGTGACGCTATTTTTGTTTTTTATTCTTTTGCCATTTGCGATTCTGACCGCTTTGATCGGAGCGGCGGTATTTTTCTCAACCTCTCAAAAGGGGGTATGAGGCCATAAATGGTCTGGTTATCTGTTTGATTTATAAAGACAAAGGTTTGACTATAGTTTCCGTTGAAAAGCTAGATTGAGAGGGGCCCAAACATGATTACAACAACCACGCACTCGGTCGAGGGACATACAATCACGGACTACAAAGGGATTGTCGTGGGTGAGGCGATATTGGGAGCAAATATTTTTCGGGACTTATTTGCGAGTGTGACGGACATTATTGGCGGTCGTTCCGGGGCCTATGAACAAGAACTCGGAAATGCCCGCAAGATCGCACTCGATGAAATGCAAGACCGGTCGGCAAATTTGGGCGCAAATGCGGTCGTCGGTGTGGATATCGACTATGAGGTGATCAATTCGATGATGATGGTTTCGGCTTCTGGTACGGCTGTTGTGATCAAGCCAGCAGCATAGTCTTGGTGCCGTTGGATGCGGAATTTGGCGGAATTTCTGGGAAAGGCAGGCATGGGTTTCATGCTTGGGGCGACGACGGCGATTATATATGTGTTGGGTAAACCACATGTTTTCGCACTTTATGATGCCGCACGGTTTGATTTTCAAGTCAGGTTGGTATTGGTTATTGCTGTGTCGATCCTAGCGATCACACTGACGCTTATTCTCGAATCTGCAGTAAAAACTATAGTCAAACTTGAGAAGTCTTTTGGTGCGCTTGGCTATTTGTTGGCCGTCTTTCCGGCGCTTGCATTGGGGTATTTCCACGCCATGACGTTGTCCAATCCAACGCCTATGGTCGCTGATATTCTTGCTATGGCCAATTTAAAGTATGAAGATGGTGTCCACAGTCGATTGCTTGATCCAAAAGAACCAAACCGCGCTGTCGGTGGCTTTAATAGCGGGCAAAGTCAACGATTGCCACAAATTCAAACCGCTCCAGAATAACCTAGCAGCTGTTTTAGAACTGTTCTAAAAAACTTCTTGAAGCTCCTTTGTGGCAGCGCTACCTCTCGGAAAAAGCCCGAGTAAATGCATAGGAATTTGAAATGCTGTCGATAAAGAACCTACAGGTTAAATTAGAAGAAGAAGACAAACAGATTTTGAAGGGCGTCGATCTGGAAATCGGGGCAGGAGAAGTGCATGCAATCATGGGGCCCAATGGGTCAGGTAAGTCGACAACCTCTTATGTTCTATCAGGTCGTGATGGATATGAGGTCACCGCTGGATCTGCAAACTTAAACGGTGTGGACCTCTTGGATATGGAACCCGAAGAGAGGGCAGCAGCGGGTTTATTTCTGGCTTTCCAGTATCCAGTTGAAATTCCGGGTGTGGGCAATATGACGTTCTTGCGCACGGCCGTAAATGCACAACGAAAAGCGCGCGGCGAAGACGAGCTTGATGCAGCCTCGTTCCTGAAGATCGTACGTGAAAAAGCGAAATCTTTGAACATCAATGCCGAAATGCTAAAGCGACCTGTAAATGTTGGCTTTTCCGGCGGCGAAAAGAAACGCAATGAGATCCTTCAAATGGCAATGCTAGAGCCAAAAATGTGTGTTCTGGACGAAACAGACTCGGGCTTGGATGTGGATGCCATGAAACTGGTGGCCGAGGGCGTAAATGCGCTGCGCGATGCTGGCCGTTCTTTCTTGGTCATAACGCACTACCAGCGCTTGCTTGATCATATTAAACCGGACGTTGTTCATATTATGGCTGAAGGTCGTATTGTAAAATCCGGCGGACCCGACTTGGCATTGGAAGTTGAGAACAACGGATATGCAGACATCTTGGCAGAGGTTGCGTGATGACCGCCCCTGCAGACCGCAAGGAAGTGACTGAGGACTTGCTTGCAATCTATAGTGTTGATCCAGCAGGTCTTTGGCTTTCAGAGGCACGCAGCTTTGCAAGGGCCCGACTTTTAGAAATGGGCGCACCGCATCGACGCGATGAATACTGGAAATTCACAAATCCAATCGCATTGATAGACCCTTTGGAAGCGCCTGAACACTCTGAGACCGATACAGAAGTAGCGCCAAAAATTCCAGTCGATGCGCCATTGAAGTTGGTGTTTGTAGATGGTCTTTTTGATGCCAAACGCTCTGACCCGATGTTTTTGGAGGGCGTACAAATTGATCTTCTATCGAAGGCGGCAATGACGGATATTCACTGGGCTAAGGACATCTACGGCGTGTTGGAAAAGGCTGGTCAAGATCCCGTATTGCGTCCTTTGGCTGCGTTGAACACAGCCTGTGCCACTGAAGGTATACTGTTGCATGTCATGGGTCATGTGACGCGTCCGATTTATATTCAACATATCCAAAGCATTGCGCGAGATGGCCTGGCTCATCATATTGTCAAGGTGGATGCGGGCGCCTCTGCGACCATTATCGAGGATCTACCATCTTCTGGTCGATCCAATATTGTGTTTGAGGCCGATATTGCAGACACTGGGTCCTTAAATATATTGCGGCTACAAGCCCCAAACCATGACGTGGTACGATTTGCAGGAGGGTTTGCACGTCTTGGCAGTGAAAGCATGTTTAAATGCCTGACCTTGTCGGTCAATGGACGTTTTACCCGCAACGAAGCGGTGATCGAATTCACCGGCGATGATGCTTCAGCCCATATCGCTGGGGCCACATCGGGCGAAGGAGGGGATTTCCATCACGATGATACCGTGTTCATCACACATGACGCTGTGAATTGCGAAAGCCGTCAAGTTTTTAAAAAAGTACTCCGAAACAATGCTGTAGGCGTTTTCCAAGGGAAGATTCTTGTGAAGCCAAATGCACAAAAGACGGATGGCTATCAGATCTCTCAGGGTTTGCTATTGGATGATGACAGCCAGTTTTTGGCAAAACCAGAGCTTGAGATTTACGCAGATGATGTCGCTTGTTCGCATGGGTCAACTGTAGGGGCGATTGATCCCAAAGCGGTATTTTATCTTACATCACGTGGCGTGCCCAAAAGAAAAGCCGTTGATATGTTGGTGTTAGCGTTCTTGGCTGAAGCAATCGATGAATTGGACGATCTTAATCTTGCCGATATGACGCGAGAAAAACTTGCAGAATGGATGGGTAGAGAAGCGCTCTGATGGCAGTGGTTGATGAGATTTTGAGGGCTCAGCTGCATCCCAGAGCAGTGATGGAACGCCAACTCGAAACAGCAGGTAACGAAATTATCAATCTCTGTCTTGCCTTAGCCTTTGGTTTTCTAAGCTTCATCGCTTTGATCCCTGACACGGTTGCACGTGCAGTGCTTGCAGATGTTCCTCCAAGTGCAATGTTGCTTCCTGCGGCAATGGGCAGTTTGGCGCTGTTGCCGATATTTTTGTACCTCATATCAGCGATCCAGCGTCTTATTGGTCGGCTTGTGGGCGGGCAGGGCACTTCTGAGCGCGCGCGACGTGGGTTGTTTTGGTCTTTGATGGTTGCAACACCTTGGAGCCTTTTGTCTGGTCTCACAAGTGAGATCTTTGAGGGGCTAGTTGCTTTCAGCTTCGCCGTTCTGGCATTTGGTATATTCTTGTTGAATTGGAGCATTGGGATTTGGATAAATGAGACAAACTCCTTGCTTCACAAAGCACGTCAGAATTCATAAACACAACCTGTAGGCGTCAATAGGGATCAGGATGAGTATTGAAAGTGAAGCAGCCATGGCAGATGGTCCCTATCAGGATCAGGCGATGGGCCTTTGGGCCCGCGTCCATAAATCATGGACAGATATGCGCGGGCTGACACGCTATTTGTTGAATCAATCGCCAAGCGAAGGTCGAATTATTTTCTATCTCGTTCTTTCCGATTTGATCTTTTTTCTGTCATGGACGCTGAAAACAGTCATTTTCCCGGGTCTTGAAGCGGCCCCCGATGCGCCTGTGATCATCGGGGCTTGGCTCTTGATCGCGCTGATGGTTCGAACAGCCTTGTTTTATGCAGCCTCCAGCATCGTCTGGGTGATGTGCAAAGGTGTCGGTGGCGAAGGCAGTTGGCGCGACACAAAGGCCGGTATGTTTTGGGGGTCATTAGTGTCTGCGCCATTTGGTTTTGTGGCCGCCTTGTTGACAATTCTTCTTTTGGAAACCGGAGGTGCAGGATTGTCCGATGCTTGGGCCGTAATCATTCCTTTCCTACTCGCGATGGTGCCTTTTGTTTGGTACATTTCTGCTGGCGTGTCAGAGGCGCACCGCTTTAGTCAATCGGTCGTTTTGTTTGTCGTGCTGTCTATCGTTGTTTTTGGAATTATCGTGGCCCTAATCATGTTCAATTTGGAATCTTTGGCTGGATGATCAAAGGCTACAGCCTGTTCCACCTGGCAAAATCGACAATCATAGAACCGATTAAAGGGTTCCGTGCCGCCTTGGAGTATGAGTGGACTTTCGCCCGCGCATTGGAGCTTAATATCCTTGTGGTCGTTGTTACGGTGCTGGTACAAGCGGCAACGCTTTCCGTCTCGGAGGCGATATCTGGGGAAGAAATAGACCCGATCTTGTCGACAAGTGGACCGCTTTTGGATGCACTTTTAACCGCGACGCTTCATACATGTGTCATCATTGGGATTTGGGTGATGGGCCGCGTCTCTGCCAGAGGCACCTCGATAACGGATGTGATGGTGATGTTTGGTTGGTTGCAATTGCTGCTGTTGGCGGCGTCAATCGCCAGTCTTCCGCTGATTTTGCTGGTCCCACCTTTGGGTCTTTTGGCAACCGTAATATTGGCAATATTTGCGCAACCCTACTACCTTGTATGCGGCACAATGTCCGTTCACGGCTTTGACAAGCCCCTAAATGTCATCGGAGGATTGTTGTTGGTAGCTTTTGTCATTGCACTCTTCTTGCAACCCTTGCTGTTCGCCTTTGGAATAGAGTTAATGGTCCCTACAAATGTATGATGTACAAAAAATCCGTGCCGATTTTCCAATCTTATCGCGAGAAATTCACGGCAAGCCCTTGGTTTACTTGGATAATGGCGCATCTGCTCAGAAACCACAGGTGGTCATTGATGCCGTGACGCATGCGTACTCAATGGAGTATTCAAATGTACATCGCGGGCTTCACTACTTAAGCTCTGTTGCCACAGAAAACTTTGAAAAAGTTCGGGAAACGCTGCGCCGTTTTTTAAATGCGAAGCTTAGCGAAGAGATTATTTACACCACGGGCACCACGGAAGCTTTCAACCTGATCGCGCGCGCCTGGGGCAGTCGAAATCTTGCCGAGGGTGATGAGATCATCCTGTCCGTCATGGAGCATCATGCCAATATCGTTCCCTGGCATTTTTTGCGCGAAGAATTGGGTGTGAAACTGGTTTGGGTCGATACAGATGCAAATGGTGCGCTGCCGATTGATCGGGTTTTGGACGCCGTAACCAAACGGACTAAACTCATCAGTCTGACACATCTATCAAATGTTTTAGGTACGGTTGTAGACATTAAAGCTATAGCAGAGGCGGTCAAAGACAAAGGCATTGCCGTTTCTGTCGATGGATCACAATCAGCCGTTCATATGCCCGTAGATGTTCAAGATCTGGGATGTGACTTCTATGCCATCACCGGTCATAAGCTTTATGGTCCTTCTGGGTCCGGTGCGGTTTATATCAACGCGGAACGTTTTGCGGAAATGGGACCATTTATGGGCGGTGGTGACATGATCAAAACAGTCACTCGCGACGAGGTGACGTACAATATTCCCCCACATAAGTTTGAAGCAGGCACGCCCGGTATCGTCCAAATGATCGGTCTGGGTGTCGCAATCGAATATATGGAAAAACTAGGTCTAGAGAACATTGCAGCTCACGAAGCTTCTTTGCGAGACTATGCACAACAAAAGTTGAACGGGCTGAACTGGCTGACGGTTCATGGAAACACCCCAGCAAAGGCAGCAATTTTTTCTATCGCGATGAATGGTGGCGCGCATGCGCATGATATATCGACCGTGCTAGATCAACGGGGTATCGCCGTGAGGGCAGGGCACCATTGTGCGCAACCCTTGATGGATCATTTGAACGTTCCAGCAACTGCAAGGGCTTCGTTCGGCTTGTACAATACAAAAGAAGAGGTCGATGCATTGATTGATGCATTGGAGTTGTGTCACGAATTGTTTTCCTGATACCGATAACGGATGGGAAAACAACCAACGCTGAAAGATGTTGCTACGATCGCTCAGGTTTCTGAGATGACCGTCTCACGTGTTTTACGGGGTAAAGAAGACACCACACAAGCAACGCGAGATCGCGTTCTGAAGGCCGCGAAATCTGTTGGGTATGTTCCGAACCGTATTGCAGGTAGTTTATCCTCAAAGCGGGTCCCGTTGGTTGGGCTAATCGTGCCATCTTTATCCAATATGGTATTTTCTGAAGTGGTTATGGGTGTCACAAAGGGTTTGGAAACGACAGGTTTGCAACCAGTTTTTGGCGTCAGCCACTACGATTTAAAGACTGAAGAGCAAGTCATTTTAGAGATGCTGTCCTGGCGTCCTTCTGGTCTGATTGTCGCAGGCCTAGAGCATACGGCCGACGCCACACGCGCAATGGCTGCAGCCGACATCCCAGTGGTCGAAATCATGGATACAGATGGCAACCCTGCCGATTTCAATGTTGGAATTTCACAGATTGATGCAGGTCGCGAAATGGGTCAGGCTTTTTTGGCCCGCGGATATAAAAAAATTGGCTTTATTGGAACGAAAATGCCAGCCGATTTTCGCGCTCAGAAACGACTGGAAGGGTTTTCAGGCGCATTGGCCGCAGCCGGGCAAACGGTGGTGGGTGCCGAATATCACCAAGGCGGATCAACGCTTGTGATCGGACGGAAAATGACCGCTGCGTTGCTAGCGCGGTGTCCGGATTTAGACGGTATTTATTATTCCACAGATTATCTTGCAGCAGGTGGTCTTCTACATTGTTTAGACACTGGCATTGACGTGCCAAAACAGCTAGGCATTGCAGGTTTTAACGGCATCGAGTTGCTGGATGGATTGCCTAAGAAAATCGCAACAACAAATGCCGGGCGGTTTGAAACCGGCTTAAAAGCCGCTGATTTGATTCAAAAATCATTGAATGGCGAAGACCCAGAGCGGATTGTGAAACTGGACACCGTCCTAGATCCAGGTGAAACGCTTTAATGGCGTTTGTTCAGAACCTGAACGGTGAAAAATTTGATGTTATGATCATCGGTGCGGGCATGTATGGGTCGAGCATAGCTTGGCATCTGGCCGTCAAACTGAGGTTTCCAGGCCGTGTATTGGTCGTCGAAGCAGATCCAAGTTTTCAAAATGCGGCGACGACACATACCAACAGTTGCGTCCGCCAACAATTTACAAGCGAGGTGAACATCAAGATTAGCCAATTCATGGGGGACGTTATTCAAGACTTTCCAGCTTATTGTGCGGATAAAAATGCCCCTCAAATTGCACTGCGAAATTTCGGATATCTATACTTGGCAGATACTGCCGAAAAAGCGGAAGCCTTTGAAGAGGCTGCTGTGATACAGCGCGATCTCGGTGTCCCGATTGAGCATCTAAGTCCATTGCGATTGCGCGATGAGTACCCCTTTATGAATGTCGAAGACATAGTATTGGCTGCGCGCAACACCCATAATGAAGGATACTTTGACGGGTCTGCGATGTTTGAATATTGGCAGAACGCAGCCATGAAGGCGGGTGTCGTCTTTCTTTACGACCGCGTCGTTGGGTTTGATCTGCAAAACGGTCAGATCACTTCGGTCGAAACTCAAAGAAACGGATCCATTCATGTCGACCAAGTGGTAAATGCTGCCGGCACACAGTCACCGCAGATCGCGAAATGGGCAGGTCAAGACCTACCGATTGAGCCCCGTTTGCGTATGACGTATATTTTTGAGTGTCGAGAAAGGTTCGAGCGGGACGTGCCCTTGGTGATCGATCCCTCGGGTGTGCATGTGCGTTGGTCAGGTGCGTCCTTCCTTGCAGGTGCCGCTCCATCACATGATGTTGCCCCCAATCACGATGACTTTACGATACCTCAGGATCTTTGGGTCACAAAGGTTTGGCCCGTTTTAGAGCACCGTGTTCCGGCATTTGAGGCCGTGAAAGTGACTTCAGAATGGGGCGGTCACTACGACTATAATTATTTTGACCAGAATGCGCTTCTGGGTCGGTTTAACCAGTGCGAAAATCTGATCAATGCGAGTGGATTTTCCGGTCATGGCCTGCAGCAATCTGCCAGTATTGGTTTGGGCCTTGCGGAACTGATACAGTTCAATGAGTATCGCCGCTTGGACCTTGGAACCCTTTCAGTCAACAGATTTGCAGACAATATATCATTACCTGAGAAAGCCATTATATGAAGTTGAAAACAAATAATTTTTTGGAAAAAATTCGAGAGTTTACACCGCAGTTGGGCACTTGGAATATGATCAATGCGCCAATGGTCTCTGAGATTGTCGCAAGTGCTGGCTTCGACTGGTCGGTTATAGATATGGAACATGCGCCAAACGACGTAGAACGTGTAATGCAACAACTGCAAGCTTTCGGAGCCTATAGTACCGTGCCGATGGTCCGCCCGCCGTCCACCGAACCAGTCTCAACTAAACGTTTGATGGACCTTGGCGCACCGAGCCTGCTGTTCCCCATGGTTAATAGCGCCGAAGAAGCGGCCGCAGCCGTCGCTGGGGTAAGGTATCCACCAAATGGGAAGCGGGGCATGGCAGGCGTTCATCGTGGCCATCGATTTGGACGTATTTCGGACTATCTTGAGCGGATTGAAGATGAAACTTGCGTAATAGTGCAAGCTGAATCTAAGCAAGCTGTTGAAAATATTGATGAAATAGCGAAGACCCCGGGTGTGGATGGCGTCTTTTTTGGGCCAGCTGATTTGGCTACGGATATGGGATTTTTAGGGACTGCGGGCCAACCAGAAGTTTGGACTGTGATTGAGGAATGTGCCGCGCGCGTCCGCAAACTGGGAAAGCCTGCGGGCAGTTTAGTGGGTTCAATCGAACATGCCGAGAGGCTGTTCGAAAAGGGCCTGACTTTTGTGGCAGTTGGTACGGATGCGGGTCTCTTAGCGCGCAGCATGGACAAGATTGTTGCGTCCTATAAGGGTGAGGGGGTCGGATGCTCGAACGGGTCGTATTAACCGGTGCCGCGGGCGATTTAGGTCGTCGACTGCGCAAGCCATTGTCGGACATGTGCACGCATCTGGTGACAACAGATATAGTTGAGATTACAGATCTTTTGCCTAACGAGACTTTTTATCAGGCGGATTTGGCCGATTTCGCAGCTATGTCCGAAATTGTACAAGATGCTGAAATCATTGTGCATTTTGGCGCAATTGTCGATGAAAAACCTTTTGAAGAGTTGTTGGGACCCAATTTTGTAGGTTCGTACAACATTTGGGAAACGGCCTATAGAACCGGTGCACGTCGTATCATCTATGCGAGTTCTATTCACGCTGTTGGTATGACGCCGGTCAATGCGTCTGCTGGGATCGATGCGCCGCATGCTCCTGATACATTTTATGGATTAGCCAAATGTTTTACAGAAGATTTGGGCAAAATGTATTGGGACAAACGTGGCTTAGAAAGCGTGCATTTGCGTATCCTGTCATGTGCGCCCGTGAAAAATGTGCGCGCTCTAGGCACGTGGTTGTCTTATACTGATATGGAGCGTTTGGTTTTGTCTGCTGTAACAGCTCAGGTGACCGGTTTTAGCGTTGTTTATGGTGTGTCTAGAAATGACCGTACGCCGGTTTCCAATCAAGGCACGGGCCATTTAGGATACAAGCCTCAAGACAATGCCGAACAATTCGCAAAAGAAATTTTGGCCAACGCACCTCCAGGCGATCCAAAAGATCCAGCACAATTATATGTTGGCGGGCCATTTGCGGCAGTTGATTTGGGAGAGAGTGGCATGGATGCGATGCGAGTAGTAAACAAGGCAACCACTGGAGAAGACTAAAAGCTATACATTCCAATGACTTGTGCGGGGTTTATCATAATTTATATCGTTTAAGCTTATCTTTATTTAACATAATTATTATTATACATTATTTAGGTGAGCAATAGCGGTATCAGCTAAATCCCTATTATCCTCTAGAATGAGCACCGTAATAAAGACCGACCACATGTTCTGCCTCAGCAAAGAACAACCAGCGGATAACAACGACCCCGGCGATATGAACCAAAACAAGCCCCCCCGCCAAAGCATGGCTGAAGGGTGTAACAAGTAGAAACAAAGGCAAAATTGCCAAACCCACGCCAATTCTACGCAGTTTTTGACTATGTTTGCGGCCGATTTGGTGGACCATTTCCTTCAGGAGGTAGTTTGTACCGGTATGTGGTGGTTCAAACATTTGCACCGAACCCATATCACCAAGTCCTGTCGCTGTTTCTTGGGTGTGACCGCGATCCTTGAAACGGGTATCTCCCATATACCAATTTAAAATCTGGAAAGCTGCTGAAATGGTCGCCAGCCCTGCCCCAGTGTTCATCTGGCCGCCCAACAAAGCGCCACCGGACATAGCGAACAACATGAATTGCACAGGTGTCGTCCAATGGTTCCAACGCGGTACAGTCTTAAGCTGCGCATAGATCATGGATGTGGCAAACACGGTTACAAAACTTAACGTTGCGCCAATCCAACCAAGCCAAGGCAAATAGTAAAGCTCGAAGACACGTCCCAGGGCAAACGAACCCATCACACCTAATGTTGCCACGGCCAACACCCCTTCGCGCGACAGCCATGATGTGCGCCATTGGCTAAAGGCCTTCCAAGCTCGTTGCGGATTGCCCAAATGTCCAAGGGACGAAAGCAAACCAGACACCGAAAGCACAAAGGCAATCAGGTAAAACCAAAAGGCCGTAATCCCTGAAACCATCGGTAAACCAAGCCCGAGAAACACCAAAAGACCGAATCCTAAACCTGAAAGCGTTGTAAATGCGATGATTGACGGGGCAGGATGCATCAGACTTTCTCCAACGTTTTGTCCAGCCATGCCAGAAAGCCATTCGGTTCTTCTGCAACAGGTTCAAGAAGCGGCGTAAGCACGTCTATTGTTTCATCTTTGGGGCGTGGCGGCAGGTATTTGTTCACTGGTTTTGTGCCCTGCTCTGGCATCAAATCTATGCCTCCGCGTTCCTCAACCAATTTGCTGACATTGCTGAGTGGATCCGCAAAATCGCCGAAATGCCTTGCATTTGATGGACAGGTCCGGACGCAGGCAGGCTCTCTGTCAATTTCCGGTAGGTTTTCGTTGTAAATCCTGTCCACACAAAGTGTACATTTTTTCATAACGCCTTCGGCAGCGTCCAATTCGCGTGCACCGTAAGGGCAAGCCCAAGCGCATAAACCGCAACCGATGCAGTCACTTTCATTTACCAAGACGATTCCGTCTTCGACCCGTTTGTAGCTGGCCCCTGTTGGACAGACTGTAACGCATGGTGCGTCTTCGCAATGCAGACATGACTTGGGAAAGTGGACAAGCTTTGTAGTGCCCTCTTTCGGTGTGACAGCAAAAGAATGGATCCGATTTAGGAAAGTTCCCGTGGGTTTTTCACCATAAGGGTCCTGATCAGATAGCGGCGCACCGTAGTTTTCAGTGTTCCAACCTTTGCAAGAGACAACGCAGGCATGGCAACCAACACAGGTATCAAGATCAATGACAAGGCCCAATTTTTTGTCTGTTGATGATGGAAGGCTTGTCATCACACATTCTCCTTTTTGATTTGCCACGTCAGGGTTTCTGGTCCGTGCCCGACAGGTGATTTTATCGCTGGGAAAGCCGGTTCTGAGGCCTGCTTTGCACCCACAGGTTCAATCCGCACCTTCAGATCAAACCAGGCAGCCTGCCCCGTGATGGGGTCAGAGTTTGACCAACGCAGGCCATCGCCCTTGGTAGGCAACAATTCATGTATCAAATGGTTCAAAAGGAATCCCTTTGTACTTTCGGGAGCGGCATCTCCCAGTGCCCAGGCCCCTTTGCGTTTTCCAATCGCATTCCATGTCCAGACCGTATTTTCGTTAAGCGCGGCCATATGCGCCACGGGTACAGTGATGTAACCATGCGGAGATGTAACGCGCGCATAATCGCCGTTCTTAAACCCATTTTCGTTCCATATTTTGGTGGGAACAAAGAGCGGGTTTTCACCATGTATTTGACGCAGCCAAGCATTTTGTGATCCCCAGCTGTGATACATTGCCATGGGGCGCTGCGTCAGCGCAGTCACCGGATAGTCATCGGCACGATTGTCTTCTTCGGTAGAATACCAGATGGGCAATGGGTCCATTTTGGTGATGATCCGCGTGCGCAAATGATCTGGGGGCTGGCGATCTCCATGGCCTTCAGCAGCCAACTGAAACCTTCGCATCGGCTCTGAGTAGATGTTGAACAAGTAGTGCTGCGGCGCATCATAAATCCCCGTCTCTACCGCCCAAGCCTGATAGTCTCTGTTCCAAGGTTTAAAATATTTTGCCGCGTCCGGCACATGTTTGACCCAGAATCCACCGTTTTCGATATAACGATCCATCTGGTCGGGGTTCACGTCCCCGCGACCCGTGCCGCCATCATTTGCGCCACCGCGCCAGCCAGACAAAGGTCCGACGCCGGGGCGTCGCTGATGGTTCACGATATAATCGGCATAGTCTTCGTATTTTTGCGTCCCATCATCATTGACAAAACCTGGCAAACCCAACCGTGCGCCAAGATCACACAATACAGATTGAAAACCGCGTACATTACGATCCGGCTTTATGACCGGCCAACGGATCGCATCGGCAGCCCCGTCTGCTTCGCAAATCGGTCGATCTAAAAGCGAAATACAATCATGACGTTCCAGATAGGTCGTATCGGGCAAGATCAGATCGGCATAGGCCACCATTTCAGAACTATACGCATCTGAATAGATGATCCGTGGAATCACATATTCTCCGCTATCGTCCTGATCTGTAAGCATTTTCATAACGCCAGAAGTGTTCATGGACGAGTTCCATGACATGTTAGCCATATACATAAACAGGGTGTCAATTTTGTAGGGATCACCCGCATGAGCGTTCGAAATTACCATATGCATCAGACCATGCGCCGACATGGGATTGTCCCAAGTATATGCCTTATCGATCCGTTTCGCTTTATTGTTTTCATCAATCGCCAAATCATCTGGACCGTGGACAAAACCCAGATGCGGACCATCTAGCGGCTCCCCTGGTGTCACTTTGGAATGCGGTTTTGGATGCGCTTCGGGGGGTTTTGGATATGGCGGCTTAAACCGAAAACCACCAGGAACTTCGACAGAACCAAGGATAATTTGTAGAATATGAAGCGCGCGGCAGGTCTGAAATCCATTTGCATGGGCGGAAATTCCCCGCATCGAATGGAAGCTGACCGGACGACCTATCATTCTGTGATGTTTGCGGCCGCGGAAATCCGTCCATGGCTGGTCTAGAACGACTTCTTCTTCAAAAGCCACTCGCGCAAGCTCTGCTGCCAAGGCTTTGATCCGATGTGCCGGAATACCGCAACGGTCAGCGACTTGATCTGCCGCATAAGACGGATCGAGGTACTTTTCGATCATATGATGGAAGACAGCGCGATGCGTGATCTTGCCTTTTTTTAGCGTCCCCCGCAGATCCGGTTGTACTTTAGGATGGTCATAGGCCATCGGCTTGCCTGTTATTCGGTCGATCACTAGGGGTTTGCCATCTTTGTCCCGCATCAGCAGGCCTTTTTCGGGTCCCTCTTCCGCATTCACTAAAACAGGCGCATTCGTATAGTCTGCCAAGTAATTCAGATCTATTTTGCCAGCTTTCAGTAACTCATGCACCAGCGCGAGGATCATCAACCCATCTGTACCAGGCGTGATCCCAAACCAATCATCTGCAACCGCATTATAGCCTGAGCGGATCGGATTGACGCCAATCACTTTGGCCCCGCGCCCTTTGATCTTGCCAATACCCATTTTAATGGGGTTGCTGTCATGATCTTCGGCCACGCCAAACAACACAAAGAGTTTCGTGTGATCCCAATCTGGCTGGCCAAATTCCCAAAATGCACCGCCCATTGTGTAAATGCCGCCAGCAGCCATGTTGACTGAACAAAATCCGCCATGTGCTGCATAGTTCGGTGTCCCGAAGTTCTGTGCAAAAAAACTTGTGAAACTTTGTGATTGGTCACGACCCGTGAAAAAGGCCAGTTTTTCAGGATGTTTCTCGCGCACCGGAGCCAACCAATCCGTCGCGATCTTTAAGGCCTCGTCCCAAGATATCTCTTCGAATTCACCAGAACCCCGCGGCCCAACTCGTTTCAAAGGCGCGCGCAGCCGCGAAGGTGCGTTCACTTGCATGATCCCGGCAGAACCTTTCGCGCAGAGCACCCCTTGGTTCACTGGATGATCCCTGTTGCCTTCGATGTAAGCAACCTTTCCATCCTTGAGGTGGACATTGATCCCACATCTGCACGCACACATATAACACGTGGTTTTACGGACCTCATCAGAGACGTGTGGGCTTGTCTCTACAACAGGTTGTTTCATTTGGCGGCTCCTCTAGGATTGGACCGTACTTTGACATTACTGTTAGTCCAGCAACTTCGGCACATTTCGGATATACGCAACGCCGATGCACATTTTATGAATTTCGAACGCGTCAATCTAAGTCTCATTTTCTGGAAAGAGCGCATCTGTAATCTTTTGGGCCCCACTTTGGAGGATCGATAGCTTATCGATCGCGTACTCAATCGAAATTCTCTGGGTAGGGCCATGAAAGGCCAAGGCCGCCAGAAATCGATTGTCCCTATCTTTAACGGGAACAGCAATTGCGATCATGTCTTCGATGAATTCTTCTCGGTCCAGAGCATAGCCTTGTCGCCTGACCAGATCCAATTCGGTGATAACCTTAGATCGATCAATCAGTGTGTTTTCGGTCTTAGGTTCCAGTGGCAATGTACTGAGCATTGCATTGCGCTGCTTCGTCGGCAAACTCGCCAAAAAACATTTTCCACTTGCAGTGCAGTGGAATGGGACATGGGACCCAACAGGCAGCTGGATCCGAAAGGCCCAGTCCGTCTCAACCCGGTCGGCATAGCTCATACCACCATCACCGGGCACCGCGAAGTTAACAGTTTCCCCCACCAAAGCTGCAACTTCCTCAAGGATTTGATGGCGCATGATGTGTGTATGCGAATGATTTAAAAGGCCAGCGCCTAAATTGCGCAAACGGCGGGAGGCCTGGAATTTCAGCGAAGACCCATATCGCGTCAAAAACCCTTCGCCCTCGAGCATGTTACACAACCGATGCACCGTCTGTTTGGGAAGACCTAATTGCGAATTGATCTCGGTGGCGGTCATCGGCCGCTCACTTTTGCCGAGCACTTCTAGGATCAAAAGTGTCCGCAAATTGGTCGGGATACGTGCGTCGCTCGACAATGTGCTCCCTCCCTGTTGCATTTGCGAGTTGTAAATAAAACGAATCTATGTAGGTTCTACCTTATCAAGAATGAGACAAAAAGTCTCAATTTTTGATATGTGGAGGAAAATGGAATACGATTTTGTCGTTGTTGGTGCGGGCTCTGCGGGCTGTGCATTGGCGGCGCGTCTTTCTGAGAGCGGGAAATATCATGTCGCTCTGCTAGAGGCCGGACCTTGGGATACTAATCCTTGGATCCATATTCCTGTTGGATATTTCCGTACGATGGGCAATCCACGCTCTGATTGGAGATATCGAACTGAAGCCGATGATGGTATTGCCGGACGTTCGATCAATTGGCCAAGAGGACGGGTCATGGGTGGCTCTAGTTCTATCAATGGCCTTTTATATGTCAGAGGGCAGCCTCAGGACTATGATGGATGGGCCCAAATGGGATGTACAGGATGGTCATGGGACGATGTCAAACCAATCTTCCAACGCGCAGAGACATGGAACGGACCGAATATCGGCAATCATCGTGGCACAAATGGCCCCTTGTCTGTGCAAACTTCGCGCCTAAGCAGAGATGTCGTCGATCATTGGGTCCATGCAGCACAGTCAGCCGGGTATAACCGGATAGACGACTATAATGGCGAAGACCAAGAGGGTGTCGGGTATTTTCAATTGACGATGAAAGGTGGCAAACGGTGTTCATCTGCGGTTGCCTATGTTCATCCAAACAAAAACCGCAAAAACTTTCATGTGATTGCAAATGCTCAAACCGAGCGTGTTTTGATCAAAGATGGCAAGGCTATTGGGGTTCGCGCTAAAATAAAGGGCAAAATACAAGATATCCGAGCGCGCGGAGAGGTTATTTTGTCCTCTGGAGCGATTGGTTCGCCGCAGATTTTGATGCTTTCGGGTATTGGAGATCCTAAGCAATTGAATCCCTTGGGTATTGAAGTGAAATCTGAACTCAAAGGTGTTGGAAAAAACCTACAAGATCATCTGCAAGCGCGACCAATTTTCAAGACCAATTTGAGCACGATCAACATTGAGACAAACAATATTTTTAAACAAGCCGCGATCGCACTGCGCTATGCTTTGACCGGCAAAGGGCCTATGACAATGGCAGCAAGCCTTGGAACCGGTTTTTTGAAAACAGCCGATCACTTGGCCACACCTGATATTCAATTCCATATTCAGCCATTCAGCGCAAATAATGCCGTTGAGGGCCCACATAAATTCTCAGCATTTACTGCATCGGTTTTGCAGCTGCGCCCCGAAAGCGCAGGCCATCTTGAACTGACATCTGCCAATATGGATGACCATCCGAAAATCCATCCAAACTACCTTGCCACAGATAAAGATTGCAGAACGATCGTCAGCGGAATCAAAGTTGCCAGAAAAATTGCAGAGTTTGACCCCCTCCGGAACCATATCACAGAAGAATATGCGCCCGGACCAGACGTCAAAAAAGACGATGATGATGCAATTTTAGATTGGGCGCGCAAAACATCTGTGACGATCTACCACCCCACTGGTACCTGTAAGATGGGTAAAGATCCTATGGCGGTGGTCGATGAACGTCTGCGGGTCAAAGGTGTTGAAGGGCTGCGGGTTGCTGACGCTTCGATCATGCCGCAAATTGTAAGTGGGAACACAAATGCACCTTGCATCATGATTGGCGAGAAGGCCTCGGATATGGTTTTGGAGGATGCACGATAGAATTCAGTTTCGGGGCCGCGGCCGGGCCCGAATGAATGTACCAAACCTTAACGCCTTCGCGGTTTGGGACAGATTGGAAGAAGGCAGACATGATTAGGGAGGAAAAATCATGTTCAATAAGAAGACAGTCGTCGCAGGTGCCGTTGCGCTTGCAATGACCGCGTCAGCAGCCTTCGCTGAAAAGGTTCTGCGCATTCAATCTGTTCTGCCAAACACGGCGGACGAAGTGTTCATGCTGAATGAGTTCGGCAAAGATGTCGCTGCTTTGACAGGCGGCTCTTTGACAATCGAAGTTTTGCCTGCAGGTGCCGTCGTTGGCCCACGCGACATTATGGACGCAGTTGATGCGGGTCTTGTCGAGGGTGGTTTCGCTTGGACACATTACTGGGGTGGTAAGCACGTTGCTGCGAACCTCTTTGGCGCACCCGTTGCGGGTGCCGGCGTTGGCATGGACAATATCGCGTTCCTGTCATGGTTCCAGTATGGCGGCGGTAAAGAGCTCTATGATCGTCTTTGGGATGAAATGGGCGTCAACGTGAAAGGCTTTATGCTTCAACCTGTTGGGCCAGAGGCCTTGGGTTGGTTCCCAGAGCCAATCGCATCCATGGACGACTTCCGTAAGATGCGTTTCCGGGCGCCTCCAGGTATGGTCGGCGCGGCTTATGCTGACATCGGGGTGCCAGCTGTTGCCATGGGCGGTGGTGATATCCTGCCCGCTTTGGAAAAAGGTACGATCGACGCAGCAGAATGGTGCTGCCCGAAGCCCGATAGCGTGTTTGGCTTCCAAAAAGTTCTGAAGCACTACTATCTTCAAGGCCTACACCAGGTTGTTGTGAATGCTGACATGTACGTGAATGGCGATTTCTATGATGGTCTGTCTGACCTTGAAAAGAAAGCGCTGGAAGTTGCAGCAAACGCATCTTTGTCCAAGTCCATGTCGTACCGTATTCTTGAAAACGGCAAGGCTTTAAAGGACCTTACAGACAACCACGGTGTTATCTTGGAAGATACACCTTCAGACTACTTCACTGAGTATTCAGCTGCCGCTGCAAAAGCCCTTCAGGCTGCTGCAGACGAGAACGAGTTCTTTGCGGAAGTATGGGCATCCCAGCGTGCATTCGCTGAAGTGGCTGTTCCATTCTGGGCTGGCGCTCAGACGTCAAATGCTGGCCTTGGCCGTGCATTTGCGGACACTCTGAAGTAACATGCGTCTTGAGCGTATGACACAAAAGCTTGCCGTGGCCCGTATGGCTGCGGCAAGCGCGCTTCCGAAAGGATTGTTTGGGGGCGCAGATTTTGTGTCGGTTACACAAACAGACGAAGAACTGTCTATTGTAGCAACCAGAGAGAAATTGAACGGGATCGACACGGTCGAAGACGGGTGGACTGTCTTTAAAGTATTGGGACCATTGGATTTTTCTCTCGTTGGTATTTTGGCCGATTTGTCAGATACGCTTGCCAAAGCAGAGATCAGTTTGTTTGCGCTGTCCACATACGACACCGACTACATTCTGGTCAAAGGGGAGGACGCCGATAAGGCAGAGCGGGCATTCCTGGCAAAAGGTCATAGGCTGGCATAACGTAAATAGGCCCGTCGGGGCATGCCATAACGGGCAATTGCCCACCTGGGGAGGAACACATGGCTGATGAAGTAAATATCGAAGAACTCGAAATTACGGACGAGCTAATCGCCGAGCGCGCAAATTTCGTTCCTGGCGAAACGCCAGAAGACATGAGGCCATGGCAGAGACCAATAACTGCGACGATCGACATCATCAACCATCGTGCCGGACAGGTCATTTCTTGGTTAATCATCCCACTTATTGCGGTTGTCGTTTACGAGGTTTTCTCGCGAAATCTGGACAAGATCTTGTCGGATGCGGGTATGAAATGGCTGGCCGATGCCTTGGCATTAGGGCCTACACTATGGGTTTATGACACTAGTCGAATGATTGCCGGTGTCCTGTTTATGGCCGCTGCTGGCTATGGGTTAATGAGGGGCGTCCATATTCGGGCCGACTTTATATATCGAAATTGGTTCGACAAAACGCAGGCGACGGTCGATGCATTCGCCTATTTGATCTTCTTCATTCCTTCTATGATATTCTTTACTGTTGTATCCGCACAGTTCTGGTGGCTGGCATATTCAACCGGTGAAACTATGCAAATCGACAGTGCCTGGGGTCCACTATTATGGCCAGCGCGAACGGCCATGCCAGTTGGTGGTTTTTTGTTGTTGATCCAAGGCATACCCGAGATTTTCCGTGCTTTTTATAAAATGGGCCGTGAACGAGAAATTTGGTTCTTACGCGCGATGCCAGTCTATTTAATCGGCTTGATTTGGTTGGCCATGGCCATCTTCATGCCTGAAATAACACCAGGCGGCGAATGGTTCACCGACGCAATGGCACAGCGCCCTGCCCTGGACAAAGCCACCATTGGATTGATGATGCTCGGCGCGATGTTGTTCGTGATTTTCATTGGATTTCCGATTTCGTTTACGTTGATTTTCCTCGCTTTTGTCTTTGGGATCTGGGGTTCGAACTTTAAGCTGACAACTTTGCTGATGACGTTGAACACAAACTCCACAATGTTGAATGATCAGCTGATGGCCGTACCCCTTTTCATATTGATGGGTATCGTGATGGAACAAGCAGGCCTAATGGAGCGTTTGTTCGGGTCAATCCAAAACATTATGTCGCGTGTCAGAGGATCGCTCTATATAGCGGTTTTGATCGTTTCAACGATTTTTGCGGCGGCGACCGGTATTGTCGGGGCCTCCGTGACGTTACTTGGTATTATGGCCGGCGCCACAATGAGCCGCGCTGGGTATAACGTTCAATTGGCTGCAGGGACAATCACGGCGGGTGGAACATTGGGTATTTTGATCCCACCATCGATCATGTTGATTGTCATGGGTCCGGTTTTAGAAGTCTCTGTTCTTGACCTCTTCCGGGCAGCTTTCATTCCGGGCGCCCTACTCGCCTCGCTTTATCTGCTTTATACGCTGGGTCGGTGTTGGCTAGACCCTTCATTAGGACCGATTTTGGCCGAAGAGGATCAACCTGAAACTTCAAACTATTACGGCGCAGAGGTCGTCTTGGTTGCGGCAGGTGTTTTGGCACTTTGTCGTGTCTTCGGCCTTGGTTTGGACGGCGTGTTCAGCGCTGTTCCCTTTGGTGGGTTGCTGGCATTGATTGTAGCTGGGGGAGCCGCTTATGCGGCCTTTAAGTCCTTAGCCGTCTTGCGAATTGTCGTGCCAATTGTGATTGGTGGGCAAATCATTTGGTCCGCGATGAGCCTGCTAAGCGGAGATGCAACACCGTCAAACACCGTGATATCGGCCGTTTGGGTGTTGCTGTTGCTGATTATCGGTTATCTTGCATTGCCAATATATCGAGCGGATGCGCCAGAGAACTTCCGTTTCTCTGACCTCTGGACAGAATTTTTTGCAGGTTTGATGCCGCCAACGATTTTGATCGCTTTCGCATTGGGTTCGATCTTGCTGGGGTTTGCAACACCTGCCGAAGCGGCCGCAATGGGCGCATTTGGAGCGATCCTGTTGTCGCTAGCCTATCGTCGGTTCACCTTCCCCGGTTTCTTTGACAGTTTAATCAAAGCGCTAGAAATCACAGTCCTGATTATGTTCTTGGTTGCCGCATCCAACTTCTTTGGCGCCGAGTTCAGCGCGCTTGGCACACCAAAAATGATGACCGAAGCCTTGCTGTCTTTGCAATTCTCTCCGTGGGTGATCCTGTTGCTGATCATGGCGCTGATCTTCTTGTTGGGCTGGCCTCTGGAGTGGGTGCCGATTGTTCTAATCGTTGTCCCGATCCTTCTACCGACGGTGATCTCGCTAGATCTGGGTTTTGACAGCACGTACAACATGCTGGTCTGGTTTGGCATCCTGGTCGCAGTAAACCTTCAAACGGCATGGCTGTCGCCACCGGTCGCTTTGTCCGCCTACTTCCTGAAAGGTGTCGTACCGAATTGGGATCTAAAGGACATTTATCTTGGCATGATGCAGTTCATGCTGGTCCAGCTGGTTGGCCTAATTTTAATCTTGGTTTTCCCCCAACTGGTGCTGTGGCTACCACGTATCATGAGCGGTGGATAACATGGCGCCGCGTTCAGCCCTGAGTTACCTGAAGTGGCCTTTGATCGTCACAGTCATCGGACTTGGTTTGTCCGGTTGGCTGGGATGGTCAACCGAGCAAACAATCAACGGTGTCATAAGCTTTTTGATTGTCGGCACGGTGTTGGCCGCCTTGGAAATTGCGTTGTCTTTCGACAACGCAATTGTGAATGCCAATAAATTGGAAGAGATGACGCCAGTCTGGCAGCGCCGCTTTCTAACTTGGGGTATATTGATTGCAGTCTTTGGAATGCGAATTGTTTTCCCACTGGCCATCGTGGCGATTTTTGCTTGGATCAACCCTTTCGCAGCCGTGAAACTGGCGCTAACTGATCAAGAGCAATATTCTGACATTATCCATCACGCCCATGGGCCCATTGCCGCTTATGGCGGGACGTTTCTTATGATGGTCGCGCTGAAATTTTTTATAGATCAGGACAAATCCATCGATTGGATCAACTGGGTGGAGAAATTTTTGCGTCGTGCCGGTTCAATCCGCGGTTTTGAAATTGCTTTTGTTCTAATTGTTGTTGCGATCATGTGCTCTCTTCTCGACGAAAAATACCAAGCAAATTTCCTGTTCTCTGCAATCATGGGTCTGCTGACGTTCACTTTTGTTGATGGCCTTGGCGAATATTTGGATGATATGGCCAATTCGGCCACGCAAATTGGTGTGAAAGGCGGGCTTGGCGCTTTTCTTTACCTAGAAGTCCTGGACGCGAGCTTTTCTTTCGATGGAGTTATCGGAGCTTTCGCACTGACGACGAATATCATTCTGATCGCGATCGGTCTTGGGATAGGAGCGATGTATGTCCGGTCGATGACGATCTTATTGGTCGAAAAGGGCACGCTGGCGCAATTTCGCTTTCTAGAACATGGTGCTTTTTACTCTATCTTCGCCTTGTCGGTTATTATGTTCATACAATCGATCGTGCACGTTCCGGAAATTTTAACAGGCTTTATTGGGATTGGCTTGATAGGTTTGTCGCTCTATGCATCCGTAAGACACAACAAATTAAGCCCAGCTGCATCTTAAAAAACCAAAATGAAAGAGCTGTAGCCTTGACCAAAACTGCCAACCCCTATCTAATCTTATATAAGATTTAGCATATAAGACTCGCTGAAAGGATCCTGTCACGATGGCACGGAAATATCTTAAAAAAGCAAAGCTGACCTCGCAATCTGATGCGTCAGAAACCCATGAGATTGTGAAGAGTATCCTCGCTGATATCGAAGTCGGTGGTGACACTAAAGCACTTGAATATGCGCTAAAATTTGACAAATACGAAGGCAACACTGTTCTGACAGAAGCCGAAATTGAAGCCGCCTCTGCAAAAGTTCCACAGAAACTAAAAGACGATATTTTATTTGCACGAGACAATGTAAGAAGCTTTGCCGAAGCGCAAAAGGCCACCGTTTCAGATTTTGATATGGAGGTTCAACCGGGCTTGGTTGCTGGTCAAAAAATCATCCCAATAGACGCCGCAGGGTGTTACGTGCCTGCAGGGCGGTACACCCATATTGCAAGTGCAATGATGACTGTAACAACAGCCTATGTCGCAGGATGCCGCCATATTGCGGTCGCCTCACCTCCGCGACCCGATACAGGCGTCGCACCTGCCATAGCCTATGCCGCAAGCGTGTGTGGGGCCGATAAGATATTGGCCATCGGAGGCGTCCAGGGCGTCGCCTCTATGGCTTATGGCCTTTTCGGCCTTCCCAAAGCCAACATCATTGTGGGGCCGGGCAATCAATTCGTTGCCGAAGCCAAGCGTATCTTGTACGGTACCGTTGGCATCGATATGATTGCAGGCCCAACTGACAGTTTGGTTTTGGCCGATGCCGATGCAGATCCGATGATTGTCGCGACCGATTTGGTCTCACAAGCGGAGCATGGATATAACTCTCCGGTGTGGTTGGTCACGGACAGTGAGAAACTTGGCCAAGATGTGATGAACTTGGTGCCCGGTTTAATTGACGATCTACCGGAGTTGAACCGCGAGAACGCAGCCGCTGCTTGGCGCGACTATGCCGAAGTTGTTATCTGCGAAGATCGCACGGATATGGCCGCCTGTTCAGATGAATATGCACCCGAGCATTTGACAGTTCAGGCCGCTGACCTTGACTGGTGGCTAGACAACTTGAACAGCTATGGCTCGCTTTTCTTAGGCGAAGAAACAACCGTCTCATATGGTGACAAAGCTACGGGAACAAACCACGTTTTACCGACATCTGGTGCCGCAAGCTATACCGGCGGCCTGAGTGTACATAAGTTTATGAAGATTGTTACTTGGCAACGCGCAAGCAAAGAAGGCGCCAAATCGACGGCACTTGCTACGGCGCGCATCTCGCGTCTGGAAGGCATGGAAGGCCATGCGCGTGCAGCTGATGTGCGCCTTGCAAAGTACTTCCCGCAGGAGAACTTTGACCTTAGTGCGGATGGCTGAACTGGCCGGAATGTTTGACCTGACTGGAAAAGTCGCCGCAGTCACAGGCGCTAGTTCTGGACTCGGGCGCCAAGCAGCCAACGTTCTCGCGAAAGCTGGCGCAAAAGTTGTAGGCGTGGCACGGCGCGCTGATGCTCTAGAGGAATGGCAAGATCAGATCGGCATTCATGCTGCGTCGCTTTCCGCAGATCTAAGTGCTCGAGACATGTATCAAAAAATTGCAAGTGAAATTGCCGAGCCCTTCGGTCCACCTGATATCCTTGTGCATGCAGCAGGCATCAATTTGCGCGAAGTTGCTGATGAAGTGACCGAAGCGGGTTGGGATGTCACTCTGAACCTTAATCTTGCGGCGCCCTTTTTTCTAAGCCAATATCTAGTGCCGACTATGAAGCAAAATGGATGGGGTCGGATTATCAATTTTGCATCATTGCAGTCTTTCCGTGCCTTTCCCGGGGGACTTGCCTACGGCGCATCAAAGGGGGGTGTCGCACAAATGACACGCGCCATGGCCGAAGCTTGGTCCAAAGATGGTATAAATACCAATGCTATAGCGCCTGGATTTATCCGTACAGAGCTGACGGCCGCGGTTTTCAATGACCCAGACCGAGCTGCCCGCAATGCCGCACAAACATGCATTGGCCGAAATGGCGAACCTGAAGATTTAGAAGGACCAATACTGTTCTTTGCGTCAAGGGCATCTGACTACGTTACGGGACAGATCATGATGGTGGACGGTGGGTTTACAGCAAAATGAAGGCTTTAGTTTATACAGATGTTGAAGAACTGACCTATCGGGATGAGGCAGACGCGACGCCAAGAAAAGGTGAAGAACTGATCAAGATCTCCTTCTGCGGCATTTGCGGATCCGACATGCACGCATATCTTGGACACGACGAAAGGCGCCCTGCCCCTTTGATTTTGGGCCACGAAGGTGCGGGTCATATCGTCGGCGGCGCGCGCGATGGCGAACGGGTTACAATAAACCCGTTGGTGACAAATCCAGACAGTGAATTTTCGCGACAAGGGCGAACAAATTTATGTGTTGATCGACAGATTATATCGATGATGCCCCGCCCCGGCGCCTTTGCAGATTATGTTTCAATCCCGCCAGAAAATCTAGTCATAGTGCCAGACGATGTTCCCTTAGAGAAAGCCGCACTGGCCGAACCCATCGCTGTGAGTTGGCACGCGGTTCGATTGGGTCTGATAGCATTGCATCCGACCGCAGATCGATCCACTTTGATCATTGGCGGAGGGGCCATCGGTGTCGCAGCTTACTTGTCACTTCTGGCACAGGGTGAAGAAAGTCCCACCATCGTCGAGCCAAATGCAAAACGCAGAAAGTATTTAGAAGCCAATGGTTTTAACGTGATCGCCACGGCCGAAGGCGCGTTCGGAATTGTGGTTGATGCGGTGGGATATGCCGCAACAAGGGCCACGGCGTCGGCCCTTGTCATGCCTGGTGGTGTGATTTTACATATTGGCTTGGGCGAAGATGCAAGTGGTTTGGATATACGTAGAATGACTTTGCAAGAGATCACGTTTATCGGGACCTATACCTACACGGCGCAAGATTTTCGCGATACAGCCGCAGCAATATTTGACGGTCGTCTTGGCCCTCTCGATTGGACTGAAACGCGTGCATTAAAGGACGGTTGGCAGGCCTTTCAAGACATTCGCGCCGGTGAAGTTTTAAGCCCTAAAATTGTCTTACAGCCTTAGTTCATCTCTACAAAGTAGGTCAGTTCGTTTGTCACATAGACACCCTTCCGCATTTCTACGGTTCGGTCCAAAAGATCCCGGGTGACACGTTCCGAAACAAGTACCGCTATGCCTTTTTCAATGCCCATGAAGTCTGCCAATTCCGCATCAGCAATGGCGGCATGAAGATTTTCTTCCGCAGAGATTACGATACACGAATAAGCCTGTTGAAACATAACATAGAGCGCGTTTTTTAAAGGTGTACGCTCCATCAATCCGGGGAATAATTCAACTGGCACGACGGACTGCTCCATGCAGAAGGGCTGGCCCTTAAACGAACGCACGCGTGTAATCTCAAAGACATGAGTGGGATGATCGCACAAAGTTTCGCGTTCATTTTGTGAGGCTTTTCGTTTGATGACCGTTTCTTTTGCCGGCTCTGGTGTCACTTGAACACCGTCAAACGTGCGCAACCGAAAGAAATGAAAAAGCGAATTCTCGGGAGTTCGTAAAACGACAAATGTTCCTTTGCCCTGACGGCGCTGTACGATGGCTTTGTCTTCCAATGCGGAAAGGGCCTTGCGCGCTGTGCCTTGGCTTACGCCAAGATCTGCCGCCAAATCAAATTCATTTGGTAGCATTGCTCCTGGAGGATAGGTCCCTTCGGCGATCCGCTCGATCACCCGGCGATATACCATTTTATACAGTGGTTCAGACATTCTTTTTCGCTTACTGCTTTGACTCTCACTAAAACTTATATAAGAATACTTATAGATTATTCTCAATCGAGAATTTTGTTGGAGGAAAAAAATGTCAAATGCCCCGCATCTGCTCGTTCACGAACATGATGACAATGTCGGCGTGGTTGTTGTCGAAGGTCTAACAGCTGGAACAGATATGTTTTGCTGTGTAACGCATGACAATTCCACATTTAATCTGGTTGCGGGCGCAGATGTCCCCATCGGTCACAAGATCGCTTTGAAAGATCTCAATTCCGGCGAAACAGCGGTCAAGTATGGCGAAGACATTGGCAAGATTATCGCAGACATCCCAAAAGGCGCGCATGTCCATACACACAATTGCAAAACAAAGCGCTGGTAAGGGAAGAAACACATGTCAAAATATTCAAATATGACCTTCAAAGGATATCGCCGCGAAAATGGTCGCGTGGGTGTTCGCAACCATGTCGTTATTTTGCCAGTGGACGATATTTCTAACGCTGCAGTGGAAGCCGTCGCTAACAATGTGAAAGGCACAATGCCCCTGCCCCATGCCTATGGGCGTTTGCAGTTTGGAGAAGACCTCGACTTGCATTTCCGCACAATGATTGGCACCGGCGCAAACCCAAATGTCGCCGCCGTTGTTGTAATCGGCATTGAACCAGATTGGACGAAACGCATTGCCGATGGCATACGTGAAACAGGAAAACCAGTTGCAGAATTTTCTATTGAACAGAATGGAGACTTTGAAACCATTCGGGCTGCGAGTTGGAAAGCCAAAGAGTTCGTACATTTCGCAACAGAGCTTGAGCGAGAAGAATGCAATGTCTCAGAGCTTTGGGTCTCTACGAAATGCGGAGAATCGGACACGACAACCGGTTTGGGATCCTGCCCTACCGTTGGCAACATGTATGACAAATTGCTGCCTGAAGGCATTTACGGTTTCTTTGGTGAAACCTCAGAAATCACAGGCGCAGAACATATTTGTCAAAAGCGTGCAATCAATGAAGAGGTGGGCGCGCGTTGGTATGAAATGTGGAAAGCCTATCAGGATGATGTAATTTTTGCACATCAGACTGATGACCTATCCGATAGTCAGCCGACAAAAGGGAATATTCTTGGAGGTTTGACCACGATTGAAGAAAAAGCTCTTGGCAATCTCGAAAAAATTGGTCGCACATCGCAGTACATTGATATCCTTGAACCCGCGGAACAACCCACCTCAGGGAAGGGTTTGTACTTTATGGACAGTTCATCTGCGGCGGCGGAATGTGTGACCTTGATGGCCGCAGGTGGTGCAGTCGTTCATACTTTCCCTACAGGTCAGGGTAACGTTGTAGGCAACCCAATTGTACCCGTGATCAAAATTACCGCCAACCCGCGGACGGTGCGTACAATGTCCGAACATGTTGATGTTGATGTATCCGGCATCCTGCGCCGTGATATGACAATTGATGAGGCCGGTGATGAATTGATCGATATGATCCGACGCACCGCGAATGGACGACATACAGCCGCCGAAGCCCTTGGCCATCGTGAGTTCTCGATGACGAAATTGTACCGCAGCGCATGATTAAAATAGGTTCGGCGCCTGAAGAAGAAGGCTTTCGGCGCCGAACATCGATCGATCAAAACCGAGCGTTTGCATTGGAAACCTTTAGCCGTATTCCGTAATTTCGACGATGAGGCCCTGCTCTGAAACCAAACGAGAGGCGGCGTTGTCAAGTTTTTCTGACGCGTCCAAACGAATAAAATCGAAACCACATGACTGTGCAATTCTTTGAAAGTCTGGGTTCACCAGTTCCGTGCCACTGACACGTTTTGGGTAATCTCTATTCTGGTGCATTGCGATTGTACCCAAACTGCGGTTGTTCAAGATTAATATATTGGGCCTTGCATTGTATTGAGCCGCCGTTGCAAGTTCGTTGGCTGTCATCTGGAAATCGCCATCGCCGGCAAAACAGAGGATATGGCGTTTTGGGCTTTCAATTTTCGCAGCTATAGATGCGGGAACACCAAAGCCCATGGCACCAGATTGGGGCGCAAGCAGTCGCCGCCCTTTCCCAAAGTCAATATGTCTGCTGGGCCAAGCTGCAAAGTTTCCTGCCCCATTTGTAATGACCGCATCTGATGGCAGGCTTTCGTTCAAAATCGCACACAAGTTCGCCATCGAAAGTGCCGAAATTGTGGGTTTTTTTCGCAGTTCCAAGAAATCTTCTCGATGTTTTAACGCCCAGTTTTCAGCGGCAGGATGCGACGGGAATGCGTTCAGAATATCTTCAGGTACGCCGCACAGCGCAATATCGGCATGATAAACCTTGTTCACCTCGCCCGCTTCGCGATGAAGATGCACAAGCTTTGGCATCTCTTTTCGGTCTTCCAAGAGCGACCAAGCATCTGTAAGCATCTCTCCGAAACGAACATTGACAGCTATCAGCAAGTCACATTCTTTGAGCGCCCTGTAAGAACTTGAGGGCATGCCCACACCAGCATCGCCGACGTAGTTCTGAGATGTATGGTCAACAAGATCCTGACATCGAAAGGCCGCTATGATCGGGGTGTTGTCGCGTTTGGTAAAACGCTTCACAGCCGCGCGGTCCGCGCTTGTCCAACCCCCACCACCAACCACTATCAAAGGGTTAGACGACGCCAAATATAGATCGCAGGCCCGCGACAGATCAGGTGCATTCGCGCGCGGCACAGGAAATTCCACCTTCTTTGCAACCAAAGAGACCGTTTCCATACGCAAAACGTTTTCGGGTAAAGCGACAACCACAGGACCCGGCCGTCCAGAAAGGGCGATATTGTAAGCCCTTCTTATAATTTCGGATGTTCGATTGGGATTGTCCAGTTCGGTTACCCATTTGGCAAGACCAGCAAAAACTTGACGATAGTCCAGTTCCTGAAAAGCCTCTCGATCGCGGTCGCCTGATTGGATCTGTCCAACAAACATGATCATCGGCGTGCTGTTTTGGCGCGCCGTGTGTACAGCGATCGCGGCATTGGTCGCACCTGGCCCGCGCGTCACAAAACAAAGGCCTGGCTTTCCTGTCAGTTTGCCGTAAGCTTCGGCCATGAAGCCCGCGCCACCCTCATGACGGTTTGTGATAAAACGAAAGCCTTCTTGACGATCATAAAAAGCATCTAAAACGGCCAGAAAACTTTCACCAGGAACACCGAAGGCAAGGTCCGCACCTTGGGAGATCAAACTGTCAACTAGGATATCTGCGACTCGTGCCATAGTTATAAGCTTGTCTGATCAAATACGGCTTGGAAAGGTGAGTTTTTACACATCCAGAATACCTGTTCCAATCTATCCAAGGATTGTCTGGCCGTCGCATCACCCATGTTCCCTGTCGGTCAGACACCTCTCTTCTGAGAAGGGTTTGTACAACGACCCTGCGCCGTCTGGATTGTCTCGACAATTCAGACGGCATCCGTAAAACAAAACATATGAAAATTTTGATCTTGAATGGACCCAATCTAAACCTGCTGGGGACAAGACAGCCAGAGGTCTATGGCAGCACGACACTGCGAGAAATCGCGCATATGTGTCACGCCAAAGCTGAAAGCTTGGGTGTCCAGATCGGATTTGAACAATCAAACCATGAAGGTGAATTGATTGATTGGATCCATGGCGCAAAGGGCGTTTATGAAGCGATCATCATCAATGCAGGTGCGTACACGCATACCTCGATTGCCATCATGGATGCGCTTCTGAGTGTTGAAATCCCAACGGTGGAATTGCATTTGTCTGATATCACGAAGCGGGAAAAATTTCGCCAGATCAGCTATATCGAAAAGGCCAGCTTTGCTCAGATCATGGGTCACGGGCCGGACGGTTATCCATTGGCGATTGAGGCCACCGTTGAGCATTTGCGGTCTGCGTAGTTCGACGGTTCATATGGAGGGTCAATGTCGGCGATGCGGGACATATCTGCCGTTCGATTTTTTAATCGAAAGTCCGCTTTGTGAGCTTCGCGAACGTAGAAAAAGAACCGAAGCGGTGAGCAGTCACGCGCTGCAACAGCAAGCCAAATAGCTCCAAGTACAAGGCCGACATTAACATGGCTACGTGCCAGTTCGCCGATATTCCCCGCGATTTCTGGAGGGCGCATATCGGTACACTCTAAGCTGCCTTTTGCTTCTTTGCCGGGTTGCCGCCCTCGAATAAACGGTCTTAAAATCTAAACTCAATTCAACCGGAAGCAACCATCACTGCGCTATATGTTGCGATGCAATACGGTACCAAATACGTCAGCACGCATCTGAATACATCAAATTCTCCGTTCGCAAAAAGCTTATCGCCCTGATTTATCAGATTTAAGATCGTCCCAACAATCAAACCGATGCGGACACTTCGCACTACGATATCTTTTCGGAAAATCAGTTTGGTTATGGTGCTATTGTCTGACATCGTTCGTCCCACTTATTGTATCAGGGCAACCACTTTTGAACGAGACCAACCACCCGTTTAACCCACGGACTTTCAATCAGTCTGGACGAAAAGTAAGCCCCGGCGGCCATAGATAAACTTCCCGATCCCGCGCCGATAATCAGAATATCCGTTTTGATCCGTTCCATATGTCACCCTGACTTTCGTGCACGCAGCGATTTGATCACGATTGGCATCACTTAAAGAACGCAAAAACAAAGCACCGGCCATTATTGCGCGTCTCCCGCAACCACCTAGCCCCGGTCGCCCTTGAGCCACTTGTAGGCGTCGATGTAATCGAGAACGAGCGAGATAGTGTTCGTCACGCTAAGCACAATCAAATAGATGCCAAAAGGTGTTGTGGTGTCAGGGCGCAGGATAATGATTAGGACGACCAAGGCCGTCCAGAAAGGCAGATGTGGCAAAGCCATTGTGCGCGTAAAGCGCTGCTCGACAAACAAAACAACCACATTAAGAGCCATTGCAATATTTGCCAAAAACGCCACCCAAGGGCCCCAATCTTCGTTGAGAAAGAACAGGCTTGCCATATTGACGGGTACCAACCACAGGGCCACCCAAATCTGCACCCAGAGTGGGAGCAACCGATACGAGTTCCAAATCTTAAGTATGAAAGCTAACATTTCTATTGTGTCTCCTTTTTGTCCGCATGAAAGTCATTCTTTGGGAGAAACGCCTCATCCTGATTACCTGTCGCGCGAGTAACGCCTGCTCGGAACTCATTGATGCGTGTTTCAATTCCCATTGCATACTTGCCTAATACGCCATCAAGATGCGGGTAGATGCCCGCAATGCAAAGGTGACGCGAACCATCCAGGGTGCAAAAACGCGTGCCCGACGGCGTTCGGCACCGTCCAATATTTTTGCAGCAACCCGTGCAGCGCTTGGAAGTGGTTTGATCCCTAGCGGAACAGCGGGCAGTCGGTTCACTGCCTTGGCCACGGCAGGCTCTGAAAAAATGCGATCCGCCATCTCAGTTTGGACAAATCCGAAATACCCCGCGCCCGCCGTCGCACCCGTTCCGGTTAGTTCCATCCGCAAGACACGCATCATCATGTCCACCGCCGCCTTTGACGTTGAATAGGGAGCGGCCATCGGAAACGGAATCAGGGCAGCGATTGAGGCAAGTGCTAAAACATGCCCCTTACGCGCGATTACCGAGTCCAGCGCGGGCTTCACGGTGCGGTAAACCCCTTGGATATTGGTCTCAAGCACCGTTTCGAACGTGTCGGCGGGCATGTCGACTGTCGGCGCGACGCGTTCAACACCCGCGTTCGCGATGACGACATCAACACCCCCGAATACCTCAATTGTCTGACCAACGATCAAGGTCATTGCCCCGCTGTCGCGCACATCGGCTATGTGGACTGCGCCCGTGTCGCCGATTTCTGCAGAAAGATCATTTTCAAATGCTGGGTTGAATTCAACGGCAATAGGATGCCCGCCCCGCCGCAGGATCTCTGCGATCAGTTCGCGCCCGATGCCTTGACCTGCCCCTGTGACCAGAACCACAGCACCGTTTATCTTTAATCGGCGGGCCATTAGCCGTGAAACCGGGCATAGGTGGCACGCAAGTCAGCCTTGAGGACTTTACCGGTCGCCCCAATTGGCAGTTGGTCAACGAAAGCTACGTCCGGCACTTGCCAGGACGGGACCATTTCGGAAAACAGACTGCGTATCTCTTCTTCGCTTGCATTCTTGCCCCCTGCAAAGACGCAAACCAAAAGCGGGCGTTCGTCCCATTTGGGGTGCGGTATCGCGACGGCCGCTGCATCAACGACATCTGGATGCCGCTTGGCGATATCCTCAAGATGAACCGAGCTGATCCATTCACCACCTGATTTGATCAGGTCCTTGTCCCGGTCTGTGATTGTCATAACCGCGTTTCGCCCAATGGAGGCGATGTCGCCGGTGTCAAACCATCCGTCCTCGGTGGCTGGCTCATCCGCGCCAAAGTAGCGGTCGATGACCCAGTGCCCGCGGATTTTCAAGTGCCCGGCCGTTTCTTCTTTCTGCGGAATCCGAGCGCCCTCAGAGTCGGTTACTTTCAACGAGACCCCATATGGGGCACGTCCCTGTCGCTTGAGGCGTTTTACAGCCTCCTCAGCCTCGAAATTAGCTGTCTCCCAGGCGGAGAGCGCGCTGACCGTGCCCAAAGGTGAAGTCTCAGTCATGCCCCAACCGTGTAACACTTCAACACCTTGGTCGGCGCGGAAGGCCCGGATCATACTTTCGGAGACAGCGGATCCACCGATCACCGTGCGCCTCATTGTGCTGAACTGGGACTTTGTCTTCTGCATGTGCGCAAGCAACGCCTGCCAGACCGTTGGTACACCGACGGAAAGAGTTGTTTCCGTTTCCTCAAAGAACTCGAACAGCGCATCACCAGAAAGGTTTGCGCCGGGCAAAGCCAGCGACGCGCCAGCGATCGCGGCCGCAAACGGCAGAGACCAAGCATTGACATGGAACATGGGCACAATAGGCGCCACCGTGTCATCGCGTGAGATAGAAAACACGTCGGGCCCGACGGCGACGATCGATTCGCGAACAAGCGCTCTGTGAGAGTAAAGCACGCCCTTTGGATTGCCCGTGGTGCCTGAGGTATAACAAAGGACAGCGGCCGCTTGCTCGTCGAGTGCTGGCCACGCCTCGATCGGTGTGGCCTTGTCCAGCAGATCCTCGTAATTGGGTTCAGTCCACATCGGGGCCTGCGGTGCGTTGGACATCTGGACCCACTGCTCTACGGAGGGACACATTGGTTTTAACGTAGCGATTAGTCCTGAAAAAGTGCCGTCAAAGAATACGATCCGGTCGTCAGCCTGGTTTATCATGAATTGCAGATGATCCAGTGACAGACGTGGGTTGATCGTGTGCAATACGGCTCCGATACCAGTCGCGGCATAGTAAAGCTCAAGGTGACGGTGCGTGTTCCAAGCGATGGATGCCACCCGGTCGCCTTCGCCAATCCCGAAGTCCAACAGAGCTTGGCTAAGTTTGCGCACGCGCTGTCCCGTATCGCGCCATGTTTGCCGGTGAATGGCTCCGACCTCTCCGGCTTTTGGAGGTGCTTCGCGCGACCAGATAGGCACATCAGGTGACAAAACCTCAACGTGCTCCAGTATCGAAGACAGTGTCAATGGCAAGTACTGCATCTGTCCAAGCATCTTGGCCCTCTTATTGTTTGCGGTGGGGGATGGGGGTTGAGACTGAGCACTTTGAGCCACAGCCGCCACAGGTTTGCGCGCAGAGCTCTTTTGGTTTTCAAGGACCTGAGTTTGAAGCCAGTGTTCGATCAACGAAGCCGCGTCCTGCCATCGGTCATCGACCGTCAGCATGTGAGAGGCCAGCGGAAGCATGACCGGGTCGACCCCGTGGACGCGTGCCGTTTCAGCCACGTTGCGATGGCTGACGATTTGGTCGAACTCGGCCCCTATCACGGTGACCGGCGTGCCTGCGGGTGCGCGCTTGCGCACGGGATTGAACAGCATGTCGAGGAAGGCGCGAAAGCTCTCAGCCTCCAGATGCTGCAACAAATGATCCTTGTCTGTCCGGCTTTCATCGCGAGAAAACAACAGTCCCCGCGCGGTGTCCGTTTCGGCGACGACGCCATAAAGGTTCAGCGTGGCGAGTGTACGGAGCAGGGCCTTGGGGCGTTCTGTTGCCACGCGATAGAGTGCATGCCAGGCTCCCGATGGCGGAATCGAAACCAACAAAGCCAACGCCCGTACGGGATGCTGGTTGGCATAGAGCTGTGCGATAAACCCACCCATTGAGTGACCGATCAGGACGGGATTCTCAAGCCCTTGCGCGGCAACTGCAACATCAGAAACGTACTGCGAAACAGAAGACCACCGCACGCGCCCCTCTGAGGTGCCATGGCCCCGCAGAGACAAGGCACGACACCGGTAACCGCAATCTGCAAACCATGGCAAAAAGAAGTTGTCCCAATACCACGATGATGACCATGCCCCATGCACGAACAACAGATCAGCGCGCGGGGTGCCTGTTCTACACTCCACAGTTGTCACCGCAAGCGCGCCTGCCTGTCAGGCCATGCGCTCGACGACCCGGTTCAATCGCGGCTGCACCATGTCACCTACTCGGCCGCTATGCTCGGTAACTATTCTGTTGCAAGCGTTCGGATGGCTTGTCGGCTGCGCTCCGGATAGTCCGTAATGGTGGGGTGCTTGATACCTAGAACTGTTTTTGTTCGATTGAGGCCAAGCCACATGCTCAACAGTTGATCGGCGAGAAGATCGGGCGACGCGTCTGACCTGAACAGACCCTTATCCTGCCCAAGGGTGATTAAGGCGGAAAGAAAATCCTGCGTACGTGCGTAGAGCGCCGTGTAATAGACCTCGGCAAGTTCCGGATGGTGGCGCGCTTGTTCGTGCACAAGGCGATCAAACTGCACCTTCTCCGGGGCATCAATTTCTTTGAGAAGTCGCGCGCCGAGGTCGATAAGGCGATCTTCTAAGTCTTTGGCAGACTGTTCATCTGATCCGATCGAAAAGTCGAACTGATCAGCCTCGCTTTCAGCGATGGCCTTCAATACCCCGGGCATGTCTCCGTAGTACTTGTAGAGGGTCGTTTTGGAGACGCTTGCTTCTTTTGCGAGTCGTTCGACGCTCACGCGATCAAAGCCTTCTGTAAAGAACAACTTCCTTGCGGCAGACAGAATCCGCCCTTTAGGGTCGACGCTAGCACGACCATAAGTTATTGTTTTTCCTATGTCTTCCAACTCAACCGAACTCCTCAACGCGACCTCAACTATTTCAATCATTGTCGGGGTTGACCAGTATGAATTTATAAGTACGGTACAGTATCAAATCAATCGGAGTGCTTCCATGCCTACCATTCTTATAACTGGAGCGTAGTCTGGAATAGGTCGTGCAACAGCCAAATACTTCGCGTCCGAAGGCTGGAATGTCGTAGCGACCATGCGCAACCCAGGCGACGCCGGAAACTTATCAGACGGTACTATGGTTTTGCCACTTGACGTAACGAAGCGCGACAGCATTAAAAAGGCAGTCGCGGACGCGGCTGGTGCGTTCGGTAGCATTGATGCTTTGGTGAACAACGCCGGATTTGCTGTCATTGGTGCATTGGAAGCTGTTTCAGCAGAACAGATCGAACAACAATTCACGGTTAATGTGTTTGGCACCATGGCAATGACGCAAGCTCTCTTGCCCCAGTTTCGTGCGCAGAACAACGGCACGGTTGTGAACATTTCTTCTATCGTCGGTCGGTTCACTTATCCTTTAGGGGCGGTCTACGATGCTTCGAAATTCGCTGTAGAAGGATTCTCTGAGGCGATGCGCTTCGAACTTGAAACGATTGGAGCCAAGATAAAGCTCGTGGCGCCTGGGTTGATTGCATCGGACTTTGGGACTCGGTCAATGCAGTTTGCGCATAATCCGAAACTGACTGCCTATCAGCCGTTGGTCGATGCGATGGGAGCTATGGCAGCAAAGTTTACAGAAATGGCTGAGCCTGCCGATGTCGTCGCAGAAGCCGTTTGGCAAGCAGTAACCGACGGGACCGACACCTTGCGCTATCCCGCAGGTCAAGCCGCGCATGCCGCATTGGCCGACCGGGAAAATCTGGATGACCTCACATTCTATGCCAAGACCAAAGAACTCTTTGGCATTTAACTTCTCACACAAAGGACCAAATGATGACTGACGCCAAAGAAATGATCGCCCAATTCTACGCCGACTTGGACAATTCGACGAAGACGAAGGCTGATCTTGCGAACTATTTCACCGACGATTTCAAAGATCACGACCGCCATCCACTTGCGCCTGAGTTTCTGTCTGACAAGGATGCCCATTTGGGATTCTTCGACGAACTAAAGGGCGGTTTCACCGATTTCACAAATAGTTTGAATCTCGTGGAAGAGACGAGTTCGGGACGGTGGATTGTATATTGGTCCTTCAGAGGAACGCATAGCGGTACGCTCTACGGCGCGCCAGCTTCTAACAAAGTGGCGGGTTGCAACGGTATCGACATATATACGCTCAATGATGGTAAGTTCTCTGAACAACGGCACGCTGAAGATGTGGCTGGATTGATGGCTAAAGTGAGCGCTGCTTAAGCCGGAAACCAGACGTTCGCTGCAAACTGACGAAATGGTAGAATGGGCTCAAAGCGGACATTCGTTTCCCATTCAAAGCATCTGAGCTTAGTTCGCCTTTCAACAAAAAGCCCCACACGATGGCGGGGCTTTGAATTCAAGAAATGTAAGCTGGCTTAGCCGCCCATTGTTTTCGCAACTTCTGCTGCGAAATCTTCCTCTTCTTTTTCGATGCCTTCGCCCACTTCGAGGCGGACAAAACCTACCACTTCACCACCTGCGTCTTTTGCGAACTGTTCGACCGTTTTGTCAGGGTCCATAACAAAGGCTTGGTTCACCAAAGTCACCTCAGAGTAGAACTTTTTGATGCGGCCCTCGATCATCTTTTCAATCACGGCATCGGGCTTGCCCGATTCTTTGGCTTGATCCGTCAGAACCTTTTTTTCGCGCTCAACCACGTCGGGGTCTAAGTCACCCACATTCAAAGATTGCGGGTTCGCGGCAGCGACGTGCATCGCGATTTGCTTTGCCGCTGCTTCATCACCACCGGACATCGCAACCAAAACACCGATCCGACCCATGCCGTCAGTGGCGGCCGTGTGAATATAAGATGCAACCGTTGAACCTTCGACTTTGGCCATGCGCCGAACACCCATATTTTCACCAATGGTCGCAACAGCATCTGTCACAACGTCTGAGACGGATTTGCCACCAAGATCCGCTTCTTTCAAAGCGTCAATATCTGCAACGCCCAAAGCTGTCTGGGTTATCCCCGCTACCATCTTCTGAAAATCAGCATTCTTCGCCACAAAATCGGTTTCGGAATTGACCTCAACTGCAACGCCCATTCCATCTTTTACAGCCACCCCAACTAGGCCTTCGGCCGCAGTCCGGCCAGCTTTCTTGGCGGCTTTCGCAAGACCCTTTGTGCGCAACCAATCCACCGCGGCATCCATATCGCCATCTGTTTCAACCAACGCTTTTTTTGCGTCCATCATGCCTGCACCTGTGGATTCGCGCAGTTCTTTTACCAATGCAGCTGTAATAGCCATGGGAAATCTCCAAGTCTTTTGTGTAGCTCGATGGGGCGGCGTCCACCGCCCCTATATGTCAGTTATGTGACGAGATTATCCCGCCGGGGCTTCTTCTGCGACAGGTTCCGCAGGGGCTTCTTCTGCAAGGACTTCTTCCTGAGGAACTTCTTCCATTTCTCCCAGATCAATCCCGGCGGAGCCCATTTGCGTAGCCATCCCGTCAAGTGCAGATCGCGCAATCAAATCGCAATACAGTTCAATCGCGCGGGCGGCATCATCATTGCCTGGGATGGGATAGTCGATCCCTTCCGGCGCACAGTTCGAGTCGATCACACCGATCACTGGAATGCCCAGTTTGTTGGCCTCCGCAACGGCCAGATCTTCTTTGTTTGTGTCGATAACAAACAGTAAATCAGGTGTTCCACCCATTTCACGAATGCCTCCCAGAGAGGCTGTCAATTTCGCTTGTTCACGCTCCATTCCCAACCGTTCTTTTTTGGTCAGGCCATCAGCACCGCCATCCAAACGCTCGTCGATATCTTTCAAACGACTGATTGAGTTGGAAACCGTTTTCCAATTGGTCAATGTTCCACCCAACCAGCGATGGTTCATATAATATTGTGCGCAGCGTTCTGCGGCTTCGGCAACAGGTTTTGCAGCTTGGCGCTTCGTACCCACAAACAAGATCCGTCCGCCCTTTGAGACTGTTGCATGGACGGCTTGTAATGCCGCATCCAGCAATTCAACTGTTTGCGTGAGATCCAGAATATGAATCCCATTGCGCTGCCCGTAAATATAAGGGCCCATACGCGGGTTCCAACGATGGGTCTGGTGACCAAAATGCACGCCTGCTTCCAAAAGCTGGCGCAATGAAAACTCTGGAAGAGCCATTGTCCGTTTCCTTTCCGGTTTCTGCCTCAGCGGGGTAAGGGCCTGCGCCCAACCGGTGGAGTTAAAGGGATTTCTGTCCAATAACCCGCAATCCCCGCCTGTGGATTGATGCGCGCCGTATAGATTGTGCATTTATCTTGTGCAAGAGCGTTTCGATGCATTGAAGCTGGTTGCAGCCGGGTCTATCTGAGCCAGATGTCAGCTTTGAATATGTCCCCGCCACCGAAGAAAAAACCAGGTTTCTGGAGCAATCTGCGCGGCAACTTTTTTGCGGGTTTGATTATTGTTCTTCCCGTCGGCCTAACAATCTATTTCATTTGGGCCTTTGTGGGCTTTGTTGATCAACGCATTTTGCCTTTGGTACCGGATCGTTTCAATCCAATGACATATATAGATGTCAACATTCCGGGCTTGGGTCTTGTTGTATTTTTGGTGTTTACAACCTTTGTCGGCGGTCTTGCAAAGGGGCTTTTCGGACGCCAACTTTTGCGTTGGGTCGAAGGGATTGTCGATCGCACACCGATCGTGCGCTCAATTTACAACGCGCTAAAGCAAATCATGGAGACGGTTTTCAACAACTCAAACACAAGCTTTGAGAAGGCCTGTCTGATTGAATATCCCCGCAAAGGCATTTGGGCCGTTGGTTTTATTTCAACCGACACGAAAGGCGAAGTGTTGGTTCGCTCTGGTCAAGCCGATATGGTTTCCGTTTTTGTGCCGACAACACCCAATCCAACATCTGGCTTTTTGCTGTTTTTTCCACGCAAAGATGTGGTCGTCCTTGATATGGATGTCGAGGACGCCGCGAAGTTGATCATTTCGGCGGGGCTTGTCGTACCCCCAACAGATCTTGAACAAGACACCAAAAATATGGCCGCCAGCGAGCGGATGATTTTGTCAAATCCATCGTCAAAATGACACTTGCACTAATCACCGGATTTGCGACCGGTTTTTCACTTATTTTGGCAATTGGTGCACAGAACGCTTTTGTGTTGCGCCAAGGCTTACAGAGGGCGCATGTGTTTGCTGTGTCTGCATTTTGTGCCCTGTCGGATGCAATTTTGATCACTGCAGGCGTTTTAGGGTTTGGCATTGCCGTTGAAGCTGCGCCCTGGTTGCCGCAAGTAATGGGCGTATTCGGAATTTGTTTTCTTTTATACTATGCGGTTGAGCGTCTCAACGCTGCGTGGGAAGGCAACTACGAGATGGAAATTGCCGGCCAAACTCGCCCGCTTGGCGCAACTTTGGCCACAGCAGCTGCATTCACTTGGCTAAATCCGCATGTCTATTTGGATACTGTTGTGTTCTTGGGCGGCATATCCTTATCCTTTGAAAACCAACAATTTGCCTTTTGGATCGGGGCTTGCACCGCTTCTTTTGTGTTCTTCTTTTCACTGGGATACGGGGCGCGATATTTGGCGCCCGTTATGAAAACACCTGCAAATTGGCGGGTCCTTGACGTGGTTATCGCCCTTGTAATGCTGCTGATTGCTCTGAAAGTTGCATTCTGGTTGATTTAGTTTTTCACGTGCCATGTGTTGGGCATGAAACCAGACCAATCACCATACATCGGAATGTATTCGGGATAGGTAATCTCACTGGAATGGGCCACTCTTGAATAGGGCGTATGCCAGATTGGGATGACAAATCGACCTGCGCTGAGAAGCCGATCAAGGGCTTTGGCGGCCGCGCGAAAATCGTCTTTACGCGTGGCATTCACCATTTTCGAGATCATTTCATCAACCGCATCCAAGGCCACACCGGGATAATTTCGTGTACCTGGCACATCCCGCCCTTCAGAACCCCAATAGAGTTTTTGTTCGTTGCCCGGCGAAAGTGAAGCAGGTCGAAAATTGAAAGTTACGTCAAAATCATAGGTCCGCAACCGCTCTGTATATTGAGAATCGTCGACCAAAACGATGTTCGACCGAATACCTGCCTGCTTGAGCGCATCCGCATAAAGGTTCCAGATCGCCTGCTCTTCTGTTTGATCAGACTTGAGCAAAACATCAAACTGAAACACTTGCCCATTGACATGGGTCAATACGCCATTTTGAACAGACCACTCTTCGCCCAACAATTGAAGCGCCTTGCGCACAGCGCGGCGATCCCGGCCATCGGGATTGCCTTTGGGCAAACTATAACCATCCATCACCTCTGACGGCAGGCTTTCGGCAAAAGGTTCCAAAAGATCCGCTACTTTTCCACTGGCGGGTTCTGACGATGCCGCCAGCACAGAGTTGGAAAAATACGAGGTGATACGCGGGTCGTTCCCCCCAGTGATCGTTTTTGCAATAAATTCATAGTTGAACAAAGTGATCATTGCATCGCGTGCGTTATGATCGGCGAAAAGCGGATTGCGCGTATTCATCACAAAACCCCGTAACCCCGTCGGTCGCTGATGCGGAATTTCTGCCCGCACAATGCGCCCATCATTCACCGCAGGAACATCGTAGGCCTCGGCCCATTTCACCGCATTAAACTCCCGATAAAATGACAGATCGCCACGTTTGAACGCCTCAAACAAAGCTGTACCATCAGTAAAATACTCATACCTAATTTCATCGAAATTATGCATTCCCTGGTTGAAAGCGATGTCATTGCCCCAATAGTCTGGGTCACGCTTCAGCGTGATGAAGCGACCTGGCTCGAAATCTTCAACGATATAAGGACCAGACCCTGTCGGCACATCAAGAGAACTGACATCGAAAGCCCGGCCATCCCAGTCTGCTTTGCGCAAGATTGGACGCAATCCCATCAACAAAGGTGCTTCTAAATCTGTCTCTTTGAAGGTGATTTTGACAGCGCGAGGGCCGGTTTGTGTGATATCGGCGATGTTCAACCAAGCAGCGGCATAGCGCGGATGACCCAAAGTGCCCAATGTTTCGAAAGACCAGATCACATCATCAACCGTAACGAGGTCTCCGCTGGAAAAGCGGGCCTGCTCCCTGATTACAAATTCAACCCATGAACGATCTTCTGGTACCTCTACAGATTCAGCAAGAAGGCCATAGAGTGCAAACGGTTCGTCATAGTTTCGGCCCAGAAGCGTCTCAATTGTATGGGCCCGAACAGCCCAAGGCGCACGTCCTTTCAGAATATAAGGGTTCATCGAATCGAATCCCCCCCGTTCCCCCAAAACCAGGGTTCCACCCTCAGGTGCATTGGGGTTTGCCTGTGGCAAAGACACAAAATCTGGTGGTAGCGCGGGATCACCATACATAGAGATAGCGTGTTGAGGCTGCGCGACACCCATTCCGACACCCAGAATCAACCATAGGGCGAAACTGGCCGAACCTGAAAAAACTCGTGTCATATCAGCAACATCCTTACTTTGAATCAGCCTGTTCGGGGTATTCTTTGGCCCCATTGTCGAAACTCTAAGTCTTTTTCCCTTGGCGGTCACCCCACGCCTTCGTATAACTAGTGCACTGCTCGATAGGTTTCTTGCCTGTATGAAACCTGCCTCAATACTGTGCGCCCTCTTCGGAGGGCGCTTTTTTCTTGGGGCCAATGCGTTTTCATCCTAGAGGATGTTGCGGGATCCTGAAGGTTTACAGAATGCGCAGAGTTTTTGCCGAATTTTTAGGAACAATGATCTTGCTGACCACGGTTATCGGGTCGGGCATCATGGGTGAAACGTTGTCGCCACAAAACCCGGCAATCGCTCTTTTGGGCAACACAATTCCCACAGGCGCCATCCTATATGTTTTAATAACGACACTCGGGCCCGTATCTGGGGCCCATTTCAATCCTGCCGTGACGTTTTCATTCTGGTTAAGAAAAGAGATAAATGGACGCACAGTGCTGGCCTATCTGCCAGCCCAAGTAATCGGCGGTTGTCTGGGTGTGATCTTGGCCAATATGATGTTCGATTTGGATCCCATTTTGATCTCTGAAAAAACGCGCGCGAGTACCGGGCAAACCCTATCTGAAATTGTCGCAACTTTTGGCCTGATCTTCACCATTTTCATGGGTATCAAGCATGCTCCAAAACAGGTCGCTGCTCTGGTAGGACTTTATATCACAGCCGCGTATTGGTTTACCGCGTCCACCAGCTTTGCCAACCCAGCAGTGACCCTGGCACGCACATTGTCAGATACATTTGCAGGCATCACACCATCATCTATCTTTGCGTTTGTAGCAGCACAAATGATCGGGTCGATCTTGGCCGTTCTGAGCTTAACGCTTTTCACTGAGGCAAAGACGTTACCCAAAGAATAATCGCGTCCTCATCAGAGAGTGATAGCACATTGTGGCCCATTGCAGCATCATAATATGCGCTATCGCCACGTCGAAGTTCAACAGGCTCATAAAACTCAGTTATAAACTGAACGATACCTGAGAGGACATACAAAAACTCTTCTCCGTCATGTCGCACCCATCCCTCAAAATCATCAAAGGAACGTGCGCGAATACGCGTACGGTAGGGCAGCATCGCCTTTGATTTCAGCTCAGGTGCCAAAAGCTCATGCTCATAGGTTGCCGTTGCATGCTCGCGTCCTTGGCCAATTTTTGTCACGGAAAGACGCGCCATCACCTGTTCCGACTTAGGTGGAGTGAAAAGCTGGGGCACTGATATGCCCAATCCTTCGGCCAATTTTTTAACGGCCTCAAACGTCGGTGACATCTGATCATTTTCGATCTTTGACAGGGTTGACCTGGCCAGGCCTGCTTCTTTGGCGGCTTGTTCGAGTGTCCAGTTCCGGTCTTTGCGTAATTGACGCACCCGTGCACCAAGGTTGAGTTGAGCTGCATGGCCGGGCGAGGACCCGTCAGCACGCGCAATCCGAATTAAGCTTGGTTCGTTTATATCAGACATGATATTCGCCATATCGTGTTTGAGACAGGCCTTGCAAGATCGTGTAACAGAGTTCAGTTGAGTCACATGATAAAACTCGACATCATTTCAGACCCGATCTGCCCATGGTGCTATATCGGCAAAACCAATCTCGACAGAGCTTTGGCAAAGTTTGAAACGCCGCCCTTTATTACGGAATGGCACCCGTTTCAGCTCAATCCTGACATGCCAATGGAGGGAATGGATCGACGCGAATATCTTGAAACAAAATTTGGCGGCAAAGATGCAGCGGTTAAGGTCTATGCCTCAATCGATCAAGCCGCAAAAGATGTCGGACTGGATCTCAACTTAGGGGGCATTGATCGAACGCCCAATACAATCGATGCACATCGCTTGATCCATTGGGCCGGTCTTGAAGGAAAACAAAACAACGTCGTTGATCGTCTTTTTGCAGCCTATTTTCACGAAGCACGCGATATTTCCAAAGCATCCGTTTTGGTGCGGATCGCAGCCGCAGCCGGAATGGACGGCGATAGTGTTCGAAACTTACTCGACGGCGAGGATGACAAAGACGATCTTCGAAAGCGCGATGCACATGCCAGAGAACGTGGTGTGGGAGGCGTTCCATGTTTCATCGTTGACAATCATTATGCGGTGCAAGGCGCACAATCGGCAGATGTCTGGGCCAATATTGTCACAGAAATATCAGAGAAAACCGCGTGAACCCGCGCCTTTAGATCGATAAGCAACCGTTATGTTTGGCGATTCTGTTCTAACCTCGTTTCGTGGCCCACTCGGCTACAGATTTGAAATTCACAGCTCATACCTTCAGCTGGTGGTCTTGGTCCTAATCCTGTCGTTTGGGAATCTAGTCACCGGAATAATTTTTCTGGCCATGTTAACATTGGCAATTTTCTTCCATGAGATGGGTCATGCATGGGGCCACTATGTTCAAGGTGTACCCGTAAAGCGGGTGGTGATTTATGGCGGCGGCGGGTTCGTAGAAGGCACTCGCAGCGCAGATCGTCGACAGGAAGAATTTATTGTCGCGATGGGGCCACTTGTGAACTTGATGCTTTGGGCTGTTTGCGGGCTGATTGCTCAAAATATTCCGACAGGACTGGCTGCAAGTTTGCTAGGTTATTTCAGCCTGCTGAACCTTCTTTTGTTTGGGTTTAATATGATGCCTGTCCAGCCTTTGGATGGGGGTAAGTTATTACATTTGGTTTTGAAGCGTTTTGTCAAACCAATCACAGCCCTCAAATGGACTGGAGCGGTTGGTTTGGTCTTCTCAGTCTTATGGTTCCCTGCAATGTTGTTTTTGATTTTGACCTTTGGCTGGTTCTTGTTGTTCTTCCCATCCATCCGGTTGCACTGGGAAATGTATAAGGCCGGCGGCGGCCGCGGTTTCCGCTAGGATTTTGCCAGTTGTGCCAAGTCGCGCGCAATGATGGTCGCTCCATTGAGTTTCTTTTCATCACTTGGCCAATCACGGCGTATCACAAGACGGTTGTCTTTGATCTTCGCCATGCCATTGCTGTCATGAAGATATTTAACAAGGCCCTCGGGTTTTGCAAATTTGTCTTTGTGAAATTCAACCACCGCGCCTTTCGGCCCACCATCAAGTTTTTCAATCCCTGCAGCGCGACACAATGCCTTGATACGCACCACCTTTAAAAGCATATCAACTTCGCTTGGCAGAGGACCGAAGCGGTCAATCAACTCCGCGGCAAAGCCCTCGAGCTCAACTTTTTTGCTCAAACCAGACACACGGCGGTACAGACCCAAACGCACATCTAAATCAGGGACATAGATTTCTGGGATCAGAACCGGGACACCCAACTTGATATTGGGGGACCATTTTTCATCTACATCTGAAATCGCGCCCACTTCACCAGATTTAAGTTTCGCAATCGCCTCGTTTAGCATGTCGTGATACAGTTCAAATCCAACTTCGCGCACTTCGCCCGATTGTTCTTCGCCAAGAATGTTGCCTGCTCCACGCATATCAAGGTCTTGTGAAGCAAGGGCAAAGCCTGCGCCAAGACTGTCGATAGCGCCCAAAACGCGCAACCGCTTTTCTGCTGCCTTAGTAATCGGGGCCCGAGGTTTGGTCGTTAGATAAGCATAGGCCCGAGTTTTAGACCGCCCCACTCTACCCCGAATTTGATAAAGTTGAGCCAGACCAAATTTATCGGCCCGATATACAATCATTGTATTGGCAGTTGGGATATCGATGCCGCTTTCCACAATCGTCGTGGCCAGAAGCACGTCGTGGCGGCCGTCATAGAAAGCGTTCATTCGTTCATCCAAATCAGTGGATGGCATTTGACCATGAGCAACAACGAACGACACTTCGGGCATCTGATCGCGCAAAAACTCTTCGAGGGACGGCAAATCTGATATACGTGGAACCACAATAAACGTTTGCCCCCCGCGATAATGCTCACGCAGAAGGGCTTCGCGGATGGTGACGGGATCGAATTCCGAAACATAGGTGCGAATGGACAGACGATCGACGGGTGGCGTACCTATGACGGACAATTCGCGTACTCCCGAAAGCGAGAGCTGCAAGGTGCGTGGGATCGGCGTGGCAGTCAGGGTCAACACATGAATATCACTGCGTAACTGTTTCAAACGCTCTTTATGCTGGACGCCAAAGCGCTGCTCTTCATCGATGATTAAAAGGCCAAGATCCTTAAAATTTACCTGTTTGGACAGCACGGCGTGGGTTCCAACAACAATATCGGCTCGCCCATTGGCTAAGGCCTCTCGCGTCTCATTGGCATGCTTATGACTGACAAAGCGCGATAAATGTCGCACGTTCAGACCCGTGTTGCGGAACCGTTCTGAGAAGCTTTTATAGTGCTGACGCGCCAGCAAGGTTGTCGGCGCAATGATTGCCACCTGTTTGCCACTACTGGCAGCCACAAAGGCCGCACGCAGAGCCACTTCGGTTTTTCCAAATCCGACGTCACCGCAGACCAAACGATCCATAGGACGCCCTGAGGCTAGATCTGTCAAAACATCTTCAATCGCGGCCAATTGATCATCCGTTTCAGTATAAGGGAATCGCGCACAGAATTTGTCCCATTCGCTTTCGAGAGGCTCCATCACTTCACCTTTGCGCAGTTCGCGCTCCGCTGCGATCCGGATCAGACGATCGGCCATATCCTTGATGCGCTCTTTCAGTTTGGCCTTTTTGGCCTGCCATGCTCCGCCCCCGAGGCGGTCCAGCAATCCTTCTTCGTGGCCAAAACGCGAGAGAAGATCTATGTTTTCAACCGGTAAGAAGAGACGATCTTCATTTGCATATTCTAAATAAACACAATCATGTGGCGCACCGGCAGCCGTAATTGTTTCCAAACCTTTGAACCGTCCAACTCCATGTTCGACGTGAACCACCAAATCACCCACCGAAAGCGATGTCGCCTCGGTTAAGAAGTTTTCCGCCCGGCGCTTTCGACTGGGTTTGCGGATCAATCGTTCACCCAGAACGTCCTGTTCCGAAATCAAAGCAATTTCAGTGCCTGTAAATCCCTCGCCCAAAGGCCAAGTTGTCAAGTAAGTCAATGAGTTGTCCTTAGCCTCGGATAAATTCGCGATATGCTTGATCGCATCGTGACCTTGATCTTTCAGCAACCCTGCCAATCGATCTCGGGCTCCGTCTGAGAAGCTGGCCAAAATGACCGGCCGTTGCTTTGCCAAATCTGAAATATGTTCCGAAAGCGCTGCAAAGACATTTCGGTCTTCAGCCTGTCGCTCGGGAGCAAAGTTTCGTCCCATCCGAAAGCCCATATCAACCCGTGAAGCCCCGATCGGCATCGGCAGTTCGTTGATTTGCCGCACCGCCCAATCAGTGAGAGCAGACTGCAACATCTCTGGGCTCAGATAGTGCAGATCGGGGGGAACCGGCTTGTACACGGAACTCAAAGAAGACTTCGCTTTTGAGGCCTCCAGACGTGCATCATATTGATCTGCAATGCTGTCGTAACGGTCTAAGTGCGCTTGCTCAAACCCGTCGTCAAAAATCACATCTGATGCGTCAAAATAATCGAACAAGGTGGCAAGTTTATCTTGGAAAAATGACAACCAATGTTCAATTCCTTGCATTCGGCGCCCAGCAGACACGGCTTCATATAGGGGGTCCGAATTGCCAGCAGCCCCGAAACTAGATCGGTACTGGGCTCGGAACCGCGCGATTGCTACCTTATCTAAGATCACTTCCGAGGCCGGCGCGAGCGAGAGCTTTAATAGCGATTTCGATGATTTCTGTGTCAAAGGGTCGAATTGTTTGATCGAATCGACGGTGTCACCAAACAAGTCCAATCGCACCGGCAAACGGGCACCAGGTGGAAAAATATCGACGATGCCACCGCGGATGGCATAGTCCCCCGCCTCGGTCACCGTTGGCGCTTGCTTAAACCCCATGCGCGAAAAATAGGCGCGCAAGTCGTCCAAATTCACAGACTTACCGCTATTCACCCGAAACCCTGCCTGCCTCAGATAGGTCGGATGCGGTAGGTTTTGCGTAACTGCATTTAAGCTGGTGACCAAGGCGAATGGGCCTTTGACCCCGATGCTGAGGCGGTACAAAAGTGCCATCCTGCGCGCCAATACATCATTATTTGGAGATACCCGATCATAGGGAAGGCAATCCCAAGCGGGAAAATGGAAGACGGGCAAAGATGGTAGAAAAAACTTGATGGATCGCATCATCGCTTCGGCGCGGCGATCATCTCTAGCCACCAATAAGATGTGCTGATCTTTGTCGACCAACCTGCGCACAAGATGTCCAATCGCTCCTAAAGGCAGACCCGAATGGGTTGTCATATGTCTTGCTGATGCTTCCATGAACGGCGCAGGTATATCCTCGTTCGGCATCCGACAAGTCGTGATTGGCCTTGCCTTGCACGCCTTTGGCGGGTCAATTGGCTTGCGAATGATTTTGAGGTCAAAAGATGACACATGCCCCCTTTCCGCTTGCGCGACCACGTCGTCTGCGCCGTACCCCATGGATGCGCGATCTCGTCCGGGAAAACACGGTTACAGCGCAAGACTTGATTTGGCCTCTCTTCATTCGTAACGGCGAAGATGTTGTGGAACCTGTTGCGTCAATGCCCGGCGTGAATCGCTATAGCCTGGACAAAGTAATGGACACGGTGGAGCGCGCCGTTGCGGCAGATATCCCAATGATTGCACTTTTTCCCTATACAAACGCTGACCGGAAAACACCGCGATGCGAAGAGGCTTGGAATCCTGAGAACTTGGTCAATACAGCGACAAGAGAGATCAAATCTGAATTCCCAGAAATCGGGATCATGCTGGATGTGGCCCTAGATCCTTATAACGCGTTGGGACATGACGGGATCGTCGAAGGCGAGACGATACTAAATGATGAGACGCTGATCGCTTTGGAAAAGCAAGCCTTGGCCCAAGCGGAAGCCGGAGCCGATGTTCTTGGCCCGTCTGACATGATGGATGGTCGGATCGGCGTGATCCGATCTGCTCTAGAAGGCAATGAATACAAAGACGTGGCCATTATGTCTTATGCGGCAAAATATGCATCTGCATTTTATGGTCCGTTTCGCGACGCGGTCGGGGCAGATTCGGCGCTGAAGGGTGATAAGAAAACCTATCAGATTGATCCTGCCAACGCGAACGAGGGCCTTTTGATGGTAGAACGGGACCTCAAAGAAGGGGCTGACATGGTGATGGTCAAACCAGGGATGCCATATTTGGACATTTGTCGAGCTGTGTCTGAGGAGTGCAACGCACCGGTCTTTGCGTACCAAGTTTCAGGCGAATACGCGATGATCGAGGCCGCCGCCGCAAATGGCTGGATCGAACGCGATAAGGTGATTGCAGAAGCGCTATTAGCCTTCAAAAGGGCCGGATGTGACGGTATCCTGACCTACCATGCGCTTGAAATCGCCGAAAAACTGAAAGCTTAATCCTGCCGTTTATCCTTGGGTTCAGAATCGATTGCGCAATGGCGGCGTTTTTGTGCTACAATAACCCATCAACTGGGCATAAGAACCCGATTTACAGGCATGGAGGTTATAAATGAACCTGTCCCGCAGACAAACTTTAATGGCTTTGGGCGCATCCGCTGCTATTGCACCGACCAGTGTTGCAGCCGCATCCCGCGAAAAAATTGACGCGCGCGTACGCTCTGCGAAATCCGAAATGTTCAACCGCTATCCGTTTACGCAACGTCTCGTAAACGACGCAGCTGGATATTTAATGCTACCGCGCATTACCAAAGGCGGCATTTTCTTTGGAGGGGCCTATGGTGAAGGCTCTCTTCTGATCAAAGGCGCTCCTGTCGATTACTACTCATTTGCGGCTGGATCTTATGGTTTGCAGTTTGGTGTTGCCAGTTTCAGTACAGCGCTCTTTTTGATGAACCAACGTGCTCTTGGGGAATTCAGACGCCGCGATGGCTGGACCTTGGGTGTGGACCTAGAGGCCGCCGTAATTGATGAAGGTGAAACGGTCGCAATCGATACAAACACGCATCAGGATTCGATTTACGCCATCAGCTACAGCCAAAAAGGACTGATGCTTGGGGCATCGATCGAAGGCGGTAAATATTCGCGCATCACGCGTTGATTACTTTGTGAGGCGGCGGATCAAGCTGGATGTATCCCAGCGCCCGCCGCCCATGCTTTGAACATCAGCATAATAACCATCGACAAGCTTGGCGACGACTAAGTCTGTGCCATTTGCATCAGCTTCATCAAAACAAATTCCGAGATCCTTGCGCATCCAATCGACGGCAAAACCAAAATCGAACTTGTCTTCTAACATGGTTTCACCGCGATTGGACATCTGCCACGAACCTGCGGCGCCTTTTGAGATGACATCCAGGACGGCTTTGCTATCAAGCCCCGCCCGCTTAGAGAAAGCCAAACCCTCTGACAAACCTTGCAGCAATCCTGCAATACAGATTTGATTAACCATTTTGGTCAGTTGCCCTGACCCGCTAGGACCCATCAACCGTGAAGCTTGCGCAAAAGACATGATCAACGGCTCTACGCTTGCATAAACATCCGGGTCACCGCCACACATGACTGTAAGCTTACCGTTTTCAGCGCCAGCCTGTCCGCCAGAGACGGGCGCATCAATAAAACCGAACCGCTGATTAGCTGCAGCCTGATATAATTCCTCGGTGACCTTGGCTGACACCGTTGTGTGATCGACAAATATGGAAGACGGTTGCATCGATGAGAACGCACCCTGATCGCCAATTGTCACGTCGCGCAAGTCATCATCGTTGCCAACACATGCAAAAACCATTTCTTGCCCACGCGCGGCGTCTTGTGGCGTGGCCGCAGTCGTTCCACCAAATTCCTTGACCCATTTTTGTGATTTGGATTTCGTCCGATTATAGACTGTGACCTCATGTCCAGCTTTGGCCAAATACCCTGCCATTGGGTATCCCATCACACCTAGACCCAAAAACGCAACTTTTGACATTGCTTTCCCCTTTGAACTTCGCCTCATAGGATGACTTAAGACAAGAAGAGGTCAATGGCGGAAAACATGCGTAGAGTTATACAATTGCTCTATATTGGGATTATCGGAGTGATATTCGTTGGTCTGGTGACGGGATTGTTTGCCTACCTGTTGTTCACCCGGTCCCTACCCGACTATTCACAAGAATTTACGTCCATTGAAGTAAGCGCCCCGTTCGAGATCGTGCGTGATACCCACAATATCCCCCATATACTGGCGCAAACCGATCGCGATGCGTTCTTTGGTTTGGGCTATGCCCATGCTCAAGATCGTCTTTGGCAAATGGTCGTGGCACGTCGCACCGTGCAGGGTCGCATGTCTGAAACATTTGGCGATGGATACCTCCAGCAAGACAGGCTTTATCGGCAGCTTCAACTGTTTCGAAATGCACGGTTTGACGTGCAAGGCCTGGACGAGCAGACACGAACCCTTCTGGAGGCTTATGCCGCAGGTGTGAACCATTACATCCGGGATTTGGCCCAGAACGCTAGGGGCCGCGGCGCACCAGAATTCTACTTCTTCACACCAGAAATTGCGCCTTGGAGACCCGCTGACACCTTGGCCCTGTTGCGACTTCAAGATTGGAGAGACACAAATGCCCATTTGGACGAAATTGCCCGGGCGCAGATCGCTCTATCCTCGTCTTCGCAAAGTGCCGAAGATTTTTTAGGAGAAAACCCAAATTCTTCCATTGTGAAACCCGTTGCTTTTGCGGCTACGGGCGCTCGCACTTTGACCGGTGAAACACTGTTTTCAGCAGAGATAGCCGATGCTCTAACAGCACCAAGTCAAACCTATCTCGCCCGCATGAATTTAGAGGCAGGCCCCGTGATTGGGATCACGATCCCAGGCATCCCATTGGTGTTTGCCGGGCGAAATCTACAACAAGCTTGGGCAATATTACCTGGGCGCCGCGATGTGGCCGATCTTGCAGTTATTCCGCCAACGCTTTTGGAAGATGTGAGCGAAAGATTTGAACTGATCCAGATTGTTGAACAACCCACACATTCCGAACCAATAATGAGCCTCGGTGACGCAGTACTAATCCCCCATGACTTTTTTTCAATCTCAGAGATCACACCGTCGCAACACCGTATCGCATTGCAATGGACCGGTTTAGAAAAGGACACCGTTTCGGTCAGTGCCTTGATCGAATTGATGCAAATAACCGATCTTAACGCTGCCGAAACGCGTCTAAAAGACTTGAAGATGTCACGTCAAATCATGATTGCCTCACGCCAGAGCCTAACTGTTTTGGATGCAGGAAGCATGCCAAAGCGTTCGGCTTGGCAGGGCTCAAACAACGGGTTCCCATACCTAGCAGATCGTCCCGAGGCCTTATGGCTGGCTCAAGATCCCAGTATTGCGATTCAAATTGTTCAAGAAGATCTTGTAACGCCATGGCACGGCCTTGAGGTGAAAACAGCAAAAGACCGTCGCCTTTTGCGCCTGCTTTCATTGCGCGATGTGCACAGTGCGAGAAGCTTTCAGGATATTCAAACGGATATCATCTCTGAAGAGGCCCGCAGTCTTTTGCCTATTATTGCCAGAGAACTTTGGTTTAGTGAATTGCCCTCTTCGGAAGATCCTGTTTCGGTAATGCGTGCCAGTGCCTTGGATCTGTTAGCCGACTGGAATGGCGAGATGTCTTCGCATTTGCCCCAACCCCTAATCTACTCAGCTTGGTTATGGGAACTTCAAAGACAAATCGTTCGCGACGAGTTGGGACCAGCTTCGCATCATTTCACCAAAATTCGCGATACGTTCATTTCGGATGTGTTTCTGGATCGAAACGGTCTTTCCGTGTGGTGCGATATCACGCCGTCTGCTGCAGTAGAGACCTGTGATCAAATAGCACTTCGCGCTTTAAACGTCGCACTTATGCGTCTGGCAGACACGTATGGAAGCCGGGTTGATAGTTGGCTTTGGGAAGAAGCCCATCAGGCGCGCCATACCCACCCTACACTAGGATCAAGCGCGTTGATTGATTGGTTGACGAGTATTTACCAACCAGCATCGGGCGGGGCTGCAACCTTGAACGAAACGGCTTTCAACTCTATCGACGGCATTCGCTTTGACGTCACCCAAGCACCAATAGCGCGCATGTTTGTTGATTTTTCCGGATCTGAGCCAAGCGGATTCATCCTTTCCACAGGCCAGTCCGGCCATTTTATGTCGCCGTTCTATGACAATCTTGCAACGCGTTGGCGACAAGGCGAGTATCTGACGATGAGTTTTGATTTGGTCTTGGCGCGGGCTGGCGCTGTTGGCACCACTATCATCAAACCTGCCCTCAGATAGAACCAAAGCGCGCCTCGTCGACCTGAGACCATAACACTTTGAGTTTTATTCCTTTATCCGAGCTCTCCTCGGACAGCACTTCGGCATGTTGGTAGAGCCATGCGCGGCGATGCCCCTCGCTATGGGCAAGTTGTAAATGTGACTGATGTCGCTCTGGTGTGATCCCGACTTCGATGCGGTGCACAAGGTCGGTAAGGCCAGAACCCTCAATCGCGCTGACGGCAACAATATTATCATGACGCGATGCATTGTTCAGCGCCGTTGAGCGATCCTCGTCGCTGAGCTGATCGATCTTGTTCCAAACCTCAACAAAAGTTTCACGCGCTTCAGCACCCAAACCAAGATCTTCCAAAACTTCGGCCACATCTGCGGCCTGACGCTCAGTCTCTTGATGTGAGATATCCCTGACATGAAGCACAAGATCAGCCTCAAGCACTTCTTCCAACGTTGCCCGAAACGCGGCTACGAGGGAGGTCGGAAGGTCTGATATGAACCCAACGGTATCCGATAATATAACCTCGAGACCCGTTCCCAGCCGTACCGCTCGCATCGTTGGGTCAAGAGTGGCAAAAACCATATCTTTTGATATGACATCCGCACCCGTTAACGCATTGAAAAGCGTCGATTTTCCGGCATTGGTATATCCTACCAAAGCGACAACCGGATAAGGCACCTTTTTTCGTGCTGCGCGGTGCAGTTCCCGTGTCTTTACAACCTTGGACAATTGTCTCTTCAATCGAACAATTGCGTCATCAATCGCTCGCCTATCAGCCTCGATTTGGGTTTCTCCGGCACCGCCCACGAAACCCAATCCACCACGCTGACGTTCTAAGTGGGTCCAACTGCGAACCAAGCGCGTTTTTTGATAGTCTAGGGCAGCCAACTCAACCTGCAAGACGCCCTCGCGGGTCCGGGCACGCGCCGCAAAAATTTCTAAAATGAGCCCAGTTCTGTCAAGAAGTTTAACCTTCCAGTGCCGTTCAAGGTTTCGTTGTTGAATAGGAGTAACGGCCCCATTTACCAAAACAAGACCGATCTCATGTTCTGCTATTAGAGATGAAATCTCTTCTAGTTTTCCTTTGCCAAACAATAAACCCGCTTGTGGCACCCTAAGGCGCACAATTTGAGAATGAACAAGCGTGATATCACCCAAAGCGCTGGCCAGTGACTGACCTTCTGACATTGCATCAAAGGCATTTCGACGTGTAGAATCAGCGGTGAGTTCAGGATGCAGAAGCAATGCACGCATTAAGAAGCGCCATCATCCCCATCATACAGCTGGACAGGCCCTGTGGGCATAATGGTCGAAATTGCATGTTTATAGACCAGTTGCGACTGCCCATCACGACGGAGCAAAATACAGAAATTATCGAACCAGGTGATCACCCCTTGAAGTTTTACACCGTTGACCAAAAAGATCGTCACTGCGTTCTTTTCTTTTCGAACTGTATTGAGGAAAGCGTCTTGGAGGTTTTGTTTGTCTGAAGCCATGTTCTCTAGCCTTGCCCATTCAGGGATTATAATCTGTACCAAGTATTTACACGTATCTTCGAAAGTGACTAGGCAAAATTTCGTTTTTCCCGACCAATCCTGTTTTGCCACAAGATCGGGTTGAACAATGCCAAAACGGCAAGCGCCTCCAAACGTCCTGCAATCATCGCAACCTCAAGCACTGTCAGTTCAAAGTTAGAGAGCGGAGTGACCAAATCCCGGCCGCTTGCAGCCTCTGTCAAGAGTGGACCAGTGGTCGAAAGTCCAGCAACAGTCAAAAGCAAAGCGTCCTCAAATTGGTGACCAGTCAACGTGAAAATCAGGGTGAACAATCCAATACTAAAACCAAACAGCATGACCACAACCCATGAGTTCATAACAGAACGCCGGCGCATTCCACGGACACCATCGGAACGAGGAACAGAGCTGGGAGAAGACAGTTTGTTTAACTCTCTCAACCCATGTTGCGTCAGCGTATAAACACGCAATAACTTGACGCCGCCTGCTGTTGTCGCCACCCCGCCGCCGCAAATTGCGAGGGCCATCAAGATCAGTTCCGATGTTTCAAGATCCGACCATTCCTGCGCACCAGCCCAATATTCACTAACAAAACCCGAAGTTGTCAGGAAAGACAGTGACGTAAAAAAAGACCCCCAAAGGGCTGAAATTGCAGTCCCAAAATCATCGACACTGTCTTGATTGATCGCACCAGCGTAATGGCGCGAAAATAAAAAAATTGTTACGATGAACACCAAACCAAAAGCGATCCGGATCTCTGGATTTCCTACAAAACCTTCACGTAGCCGCTTTGCGCCCTGAGAGGCCAGTATAAACCGCGACAAGGCCAAGCATAGAAATACCGCAATCAGAACCTCGGCCACAAATCCGGGTGCATGCTCGACCAAAACAATTCCACTGGTCGAAAGTGTCGACATAGACAAAACAATTGCGGGAGTAACGTCCTCGCCTGAAATCAAAATACCCAGAAACAAGACAAGCGTTGTTGTGACATAAGCCGGAAGAACCGTCTTGTTGAAACGCCGCAAAATGGTCCTTCGACTGGCATCATAGGCCGCGGCGTAATAGGATTCCGTCAAGGTATAGCTCCCATCCTCACGCGCGTCGCACCCATTGATCCTAAGTGGACCAAGCACACTGAATGCAATCAAAAGAAAGTAATACCCCCCTAACCAAGCCATCATCGCGCGCCAAAGATGTATCACATCAGACACCGGACCGATATTGGCCAATCTTGAAGTGCCGGTGGTTGTAAACGCGGAGATCATGTCAAATATGACGATACGCCAACCTAGATTTGGGTAGAGATCAACCACAGGTGCTGCCGCGATGATCGGCACGGCAATGTAAACTGATGCCGCCTCTAGCAAAGCTGCTCCGCTGGTACGCTCTGCGCTGTTACCCCCCAATGCAACACCGTAGATATATAGCAAAATGGCCGAGAACAGCGCGTAATACATAAATGTTCGAGCAATCAACCAGTCTTCCAGTGCGGCTGCGGCCAAAATAGGAACCAGCATCGCCACAATCGTGACCATTGACGTCCAAAACAGCATAGAACTTTGAGCACCGCGAAACATCAGAAGAAATCGACGCCAACTTGGAACATCGTCTCGACGGTTCGGACGGCTGACGCCATTGCAAAGACGACAACAAAATCACCCTCTTCAAGCCGCAATTGCCCGGTCGGACGCAAGACCTTGTTGCCTTGCCGAACAGCGACGATACGCGCGCCGTCCGGAAATTCAATCGCATCCAAGGTTTTTCCTGCGACGTCTGAATTGGCAAGAGTTTGAAGTTCCATAACCTCGGCTTCGGCATCCCCAATGGCATGCACAGCGCGCACACGTCCGTGCCGGATATGACGCAATATCGAGGATACGGTCGTCGCACGTGGATTTAGAAACGAGTCCGCACCAACAGTATCCATCATGGATGTCAGGCTTGTGTCATTGATCAATGCAATTGCCATTTTCGCACCTGCTGTTTTCGCTCTGGCGGACGCCAGAAGGTTCGTTTTGTCGTCATCTGTGACACAAAGAACCGCATCCGTTGCCGCGATATTCGCCTCTTGCAAAATTTCCAAATCCAAGCCGTCACCATGTAGAACGACGGTTTTTTCCAAAAGGTCAGCAGCTTCTTCGGCTTGTGCGCGATCCCGTTCAATCACACGACAACGCACACGATCGACCCGGCTTTCCAGTTCCGAGGCCACACGCAGACCGATACTGCCACCTCCAATGATCAAAACACGCTCCTGCTTGATCAAAGTTTTGCCAAAAACTTCCTGGGTTCGAACAATGTCCTGTGTACGGGTGAAAACATAAACTTGGTCACCCGCGTAAATCTGATCCTCGGGCTTTGGAACAAAGAGGTGTCTATCGCGCCGAATTCCCGCCACATAAGCACTGAGCGTTGAGAAAAGTTCGGTCAATTGGCGTAAGGGGGTGTTTACAACTGGACAATCCGCACCCACAGTCATCCCAAGCATTGTGATTTGATTTTCCAAGAAGGCCTCAACCTCAAAGCTTTGCGGTGCCGAGAGCTGGCGCAAGGCGGCATCTGCAACTTCTTTTTCGGGCGAAATGACGACGTCAATCGGTAGATGGTCGCGTTGATAAAGGTCAGAGTAAATCACATCCAAATAAGATTGCGCCCGCAGGCGGGCAATCTTTCTCGGCACACGAAACACCGAATGCGCAATTTGGCAGACAACCATATTCACTTCGTCAGAATACGTAGCGGCAATGACCATCTCTGCATCTTCTGCACCAGCGGCAGCAAGAACATCGGGATGCGATGCAAACCCTGTGAGCCCGCCGACATCCAGCGTATCCGTTGCCCGCGCAACCAATGCCGGTTGATTGTCAACGACGGTTACATCATTCCCTTCTTTAGACAAATACCTTGCAAGCTGCCAGCCGACCTGACCCGCCCCACAAATGATAACCTTCATTTCGGGTTACTCCGCTGCTTCTTCGACCACATCATCATCGCCGCCGGTTCCCCGTCTAGATGGATCCGCCAAACCTAAGGTCTTCAATTTGCGGTGCAATGCCGAACGCTCCATCCCGATAAAGCTTGCTGTTTTCGAAATATTCCCGCCAAAACGCCCTATTTGGGTCGTTAGATATCCGCGTTCAAAAAGCTCTCGGGCATCGCGCAAAGACATCGACGCAAAGTGCATTGGCAAAATTTTGTCATCGGTGGCCTTGGGTTTGGATGTGCCTGGCAGTTCATCAGCCGTAATTTCATCATCAGGGTTGCCCAGAATGAGCAACCTTTCGACCAAATTCTTCAATTGCCGAACATTGCCTGGCCAAGGCATGGTTTGCAAAACAACCAGAGCATCCTCGGAAAAAACGCGCTTCTTCAAACCTTGATCAGCCTGCAATCCAATCTGGAAAAACTCGATAAGTTCTGGAATATCTTCCAACCGGCTTTCCAAAGGCGGTACCTCAATTGGTACGACATTCAAGCGGTGATAGAGGTCTTCTCGGAAACGCCCAGCTGCAATTTCCTCTTCTAGATTTTTATTCGTCGAAGCAATAACGCGCAAATCAACACGCGTCTTCTCTCCAGAAGAGCGTCTGAAGCTCTGATCCACCAAAACGCGCAATATTTTCGATTGCGCAGAACTTGGCATATCCGCCACTTCATCAAAATAGATGACACCCCCATCAGCTTGTTCAAGCAGGCCTTTTTCGCCACCCGTGTCCGATTGTGGATTGCCAAAAAGAATGTCTTCGAACTTGTCTCCTGAAATGGTCGCACAATTGACAGACACAAAAGGTTGATCTGCGCGATTAGAAAAGGAATGAATATAGCGCGCCGCCACTTCCTTACCGCAGCCCGAAGGACCCGTTAGCATGATCCGTCCATTGGTACGCGCGACGCGTTCCAACTGCTGTTTGGTGGCGCGAATAACCGAAGAAGAACCGACCAGTTCAGTGTTCGTCACGTCCTTTTGGCGCAATGCCGCGTTTTCGCGGCGCAGCTTTGAAGCTTCCATCGCCCGAGAAATAACAACCAAGAGCTGGTCGATATTAAATGGCTTTTCAATAAAATCATATGCGCCCTGTTTGATCGCTGCGACAGCAAGCTCTATATTTCCATGACCCGATATAATCACTATTGGAATGCCCGGATTGTCGCGCTTGACTGCTTTCAAGATTTCAATCCCGTCCAAACGACTGTCTTTCAGCCAAATATCAAGAATAATCAAATCGGGCGGGGATTTCGTAATAACTTCGAAAGCTGTGTCCGATTCTGCGGCTTTCTGTGTGGCATATCCTTCGTCCTGCAAAATATCAGAAATCAGATCCCTGATGTCCTGCTCGTCATCGACAATTAAAATAGTCCCCATGACCTGACCTAGACCTTCTCTCTGAGTTTGTTCATATTTGTGCCCATACTTGGCTCAAACTTCGGCAACCTAATCCGAACCGCGGCACCATTTTCCGCCTCCGGTTGGAAGTTTTTGGCGTCCAGCAATTCTAACTTCCCGCCATGTTGTTCCACAATTTTTTTGACAATGGAAAGGCCTAGACCGGTGCCCCCTTCCCGCTGGGTAACATATGGCTCAATCAAACGAGAGCGGTCTGCTTTGGGAAATCCCGGGCCATTATCCTCGAACAAAACATTAACAGAACCGTGGCTTTCATTGAGCGTGATTTGGATAGCAGGTGATAAACCTGATTCGCTTTGGGATTTGTGCGCGATAACAGCTTCTCCTGCGTTTTTGACGATATTCATAACGGCTTGTTTGATCAGGCCTTGATCGGCCATCGCCCATAAATCATGATCTACGATGGAAAAATTAATCGACACTCCCGGCAGCGCATTTTTTTGCAACAAAACAACATCCGAAATCACGTTCGCGATTTCAATCGGTTCTGCATCGGGCTCTGGCATACGTGCGAATTTTGAAAACTCGTCAACAATCCGACGCAAATCGCCAGCCTGACGGATGATGACATTGGTATACTGATCCAAGCTTTCACTCTCTTCTCCGGCAATCGGAGAGAATTTTCGGCGAAGTCGTTCGGCTGAAAGCTGTATGGGTGTCAGCGGGTTTTTAATTTCATGGGCCAGACGTCTCGCGACATCTCCCCATGCCGCCATGCGTTGGGCTGAGACAAGATCAGTGACATCATCAAATGTTACCACATAACCATGCGCGACTTGGTCAAGACCAAGACGCGTGGTAATCTTGACCAATAGAACCTCTGCTTTTCCGCTTCGGCTGAGCTTTACTTCGGCCAAAGCACCGAGCATCGGGTTGGCCTTTAGATCCTGCCAAACATCCTCAAATTCAGGCACCGATTTCACAACGGATAGACCCAAACAATGCGTTTTGTCCAAAAGCAACAAACGTTCTGCCGCATCATTCACAAACTCGATTGTTCCATCTCCGCGCAAGCCGATTACCCCTGCTGTTACGCTTGAAAGCACAGAATCAAATAGCAATCTTGCTTCTTCGGTTTCTGCATTGACCCGCAACAAGTCGTCACGTTGATTTTTCACTCTGGCGGTCATTTGATTAAACGTTCTGCTGAGCAGCGAAATTTCATCCGAGCCGTCACGCTCTGGGACAGTCACATTGAAATCTCCAGACCCAAAGCGTGCAGCGGCACTCGCCAATTCACCGACCGGTTTCGCAAGACGTTCGGCGAACCAAAGTCCAAACAAGATCGCTGAGAACGTCACAACAATCGCAAAAAATAAATATACCAAACTAAAATCGATCAAAATACGGTCACTATTGGCCTGCAGCCCGCGATAGAAGATGGCCGTCTCTTGCGTTTCATCCAGCAACTGTAGCAAGCTGCCGTCTACCTCACGTGCAATATAAAGATAGCGATCCACAAATTCCGCAAGTTGATAGATTGCGCGAAATTCATTCTGCACCCAGTCTTCAATCAAGATGACACCACCGGTTGCTGCATTATCCAGTTGATCGGGCGATGGACGCTCAAAATTAAATAGATAGGAATTTTCCCCGCGTAAAATTAAATCTCCGCGGCCGTCGACGATGAAGGCCTCTTTCAACCCGCGTTGGACCCTCGATTGTCCTTGTGCCAAGGCCTGCCGCACCTCCACATCATCAATAAACACCGTACGGTTTTTCACTGCATTCAAGTAGGCTGCGAGCAGACGTATATCGCTGGTTAAATCATTTTTTTGCTCTCTCTCATAAGCTTCAGCCGCAGCCAAAGAAGACCCAACAACTGCTTGCACCCGATCTGAAAACCAGCCTTCGATCGCGATGTTGAAGAAAATAGCGGCAAAGAGCGCGACAAGAACTGTTGGCAACAAAGCCAATGCCGCAAACATGCCCCCAAGCCGCAAATGCAATCGCGATCCAGCAGAACCGATTTGACGGGCACGGATCAACCGCGCCGTTAAAAATATAACCAGTAGAACCACTGCCCCGACATAAACCAGATCAATTTGCAGAATGGTTCGTACCGCCTGCGAGGTCGGTTCATCTGCATTCAAACGAAAGATGAAAAAAGTCGTAACAAGCAGAACTGGGCCTGTTATGCCCAACACAAACATCGCCAAGGCGCGAGATCGGCGCGCCTGAAGAAAATGCCCAATTATGCCTCGTTCGGCTTTAGCCACAGGTTTTTCCACCTTTCGTGGTCAGAACTGTGGCATCTTTACATCAATTTCTTTGAACGTGTCACCTGAATATCAAGATCTCGGATCTTCTTGCGCAAAGTATTGCGATTTATGCCCAAAAGCTCTGCTGTTTTGATTTGATTGCCCCGCGTTGCAGAAAGCGACAACGCAATCAAAGGCAACTCAACTTCCTTCAGTATACGGTTGTAAAGACCAGGCGGCGGCAGAACATCTCCATGAAGATCGAAATACCTTTTGATATGAGCCTCGACACTGGTTGACAGTTTCTCACCTGAGGCAATCGCAGCAGAGCTGTCTGGAACAGGATCCGATGTCACCATAGATTTCAGAAATGCGGCACTCAACTGATCGTCTGTGGCCAAAACTACCGATCGATCAATCAGGTTTTCCAACTCGCGCACATTTCCAGGCCAATACGCGGCCCTCAAGATCGCCAGAGCATCCGAGGATATCGTTTTACGTGGCAAACCCTTTTGAGGGGCCATTTCAAGAAAATGCATTGACAGTTCCGCAATATCATCAATCCGGTCGCGTAAAGGCGGTAAAATGATTGGCATCACATTTAGCCTAAAAAACAAGTCTTCGCGAAACATTCCATCATTGACCAAGGCCTCAAGTGACTTCGATGTCGTCGAAATGAAGCGATACCCACGCTCGGTCACAGCAGGATTTTGTAACAGCCCAATCAAAGTTGTCTGCGCCTCTTCCGACGCATCTGACACATCTTCAATCAGAATGGTTGAGCCTTTGGGCGCAAGGTCATATTCAGCGGCATCTTCGTTCGACAACAAAGTTTGCGTCAAGAATTTCGGAGTAGCGGTACCACCGGGAATAGAGATCAAACGATTCCCGCTTCTATGTCCCTGAGAATGCAAAATAGCCGCAAGTAGGCTTTTGCCCGACCCCGCAGGTCCAGAGATCATCACATTCAAATCGGTATTCAAGACCCTTGCCAACAATCGATACACTTCTTGCATGGCCGGAGAGCTTCCAACCATTGGCGTTTTCGGTGGCGAGATTTCAGGCTTTTCCTTGTTCTCTATCTCATCCGTGCGGTTCAGAGCCTTTCCAACCTTAGACAACAAGTCTTTCAGGTCGAAAGGCTTGGGAAGATACTCATAGGCCCCAACTTCTGATGCTCGGATTGCCGTCATAACTGAGTTTTGGGCCGAAATTATCACGACTGGAAGTTCCGGCCGCTTTTGTTTGATCATAGGCATCAGCTCCAAGCCATTGCCATCCGGCATCATGACATCAGAGACAACAACATCACCTTCGCCCTCTTCGACCCAGCGCCACAAGGTTGACACGGACCCGGTCGAGCGCACACGACAACCTGCTCGCGTGAATGCCTGTGTTAAAACCGTACGGATTGTGCGGTCGTCATCTGCGACAAGAATGGTGCCTTCCATGTCTTACCCTTCTTCTTTCCAGAGTGGCAGTCGGAGTGAAAACGTGGTTCGCCCCGGCTTTGAATTGCAGTCAATTAGGCCACCATGGGCAGCCACGATTTTTGAGACCAATGACAGGCCAAGACCCGATCCATTGGTTTTGGTTGAAATGAATGGGTCAAAAATATCGTCAATCAAATTGGCTGGGATCCCCACACCATTGTCGGTCACATCAATTTGCAAAGGCAGGTTAACCCGTTGACGACCTGCAAACAGCATCTTGATCCCCGAGTTATACGACGTTTGAATGCGGATTGCCCCGCGCTTTTCGTCGACGGCCTCGCAGGCATTCTTCAATAGGTTCTGGAACACTTGCATCAACTGATCCGGATCGCCGCTGACATCTGGCAATGACGGGTCATAACTGAGGTGAAACGCAAGATTTTGTCCGAACCCAGCCTGCGCGGATCGAACTGCCCGGTCCAAAACCGTGTGTATATTGACGGCTTCGAATGCCATCGGGCTTTGATCCCCAAATTCTTCAACCCGTTGCACAAGGCTGCCAATACGCCGCGCCTCATCGGTAATCATGCCAGACAGTTCCTGTTCTTCAGCACCACCCGACATAGAAAGCAATTGCGCCGCGCCCGTAATACCAGCCAAAGGGTTTCGGATTTCATGCGCCAACATAGAGGCAAGTCCCGCAATGGATCGCCCGCCTGTCAGATTATCCAAACTTTGCGAGATTTTCCGTGGCGTACCAGATTGCACCAACATTACCAAAATTATGCCTTTCGATTCATGCAAAAAACTTAAATGGATCGCACAATCGATTTGAGTGCCCTCAATCAGACCCACAGTGACCCCGTATCGTGTCACAGATCCCTCGCCATTGCGGGCCTGTTGTATTGTATCCATCACAACAGATGTCGGCCCGAACTGGCGTTTCAACTCGCTATTGCGAAGCTGCTTGTCGCTTTTCCCGATCAAGTGCTCAGCCGCGGAGTTTATGCTGATAAAACGATCATAGGCATCGATCACAAAGGCCGGGAATGGCAGGTAATTCCAAATCTGTTCAAAGGTAAAATCGCTCATGCGGCCACCCTTGCGGCCTGCCATGGCAAATTATCGATCAGCTCCAGCACACGAGATGGCACTGTTTCGGTCAAAATCGCGTGACGCAATACCTTTGGTGTGGGCAGGGCATCCATGTACCAACTCAAGTGCTTTCGCGCCATGCGTGTGCCAATAGGTTCGTCATAAAACCCAACGATCGCATTGTAATGACGCTTTACAAGCGCAAGCCGCGCCCAACCCATTGGCGCGGGATTTGGCGGACGGCCCTTCAAAGCGCACCTGACCTGATCAAGGAGCCAGGGTCGTCCTTGGGCACCCCGTCCAATCATAATACCGTCTGCGTTCGATTGTCTTAGCGCTTGCTGGGCAGCGGCAATATCTGTGATATCACCATTTGCAATCACTGGAATGGCCACAGCCCTTTTAACAAGACCAATTTGTGACCAATCGGCATGACCCTTGTAAAACTGCGACCGCGTTCGACCATGCACCGTCACAAGGGAGACACCTTCACCTTCTGCAATGCGTGCCAGTTCGGGGGCATTCAAACTGTCAGCGTCCCAGCCCAAACGCATTTTCAGCGTGACCGGCACAGATACGGCGGCACGGACTGCGGAAATAATGCCCTTTGCACCTTGCAAATCGCGCATCAAAGCCGATCCAGCATAACCATTTGTGACTTTTTTTGCGGGGCAACCCATATTTATATCGATGATTTCAGCACCACTACTTTCACAAATTGCGGCAGCTTTCGCCATCAAAGGCGCGTCTTTGCCAGCGATCTGGATCGCCGTTCTGGCGGAGCCTATCCCCAGCGCGCGACGGGCCTGCGCCGAAGGACGCTGCTGCACTGCGTCGTAAGTTGCCACCATCTCTGAAACAACACGATCTGCTCCAAATTCCAAAACAAGGTTTCGAAAAGGTAGATCTGTGATACCAGCAAGCGGAGCCAGGAACACTTTTGGAGAATTTGCTTGCTTTTCGACCAGACTCATATTTTAGCCTATTATTTAGCCACAAGCCTTAGTCTGATCGACTATGTAGTGCAATCAAAATGACCACCGCAGTGATCATAGTGGCAGCAGGTCGCGGAACGCGCGCCGGGTCCATACGACCCAAGCAATATGTCGAACTCGCCGGCAAACCGATCTTGCGCCACACTCTGGAAGCTGTGCTTGATTCCCAAAAGGTCGATCACATTCAGCCCGTCATTCACTTAGACGATCACGACTCCTATCAAGAAGCTGTCGCAACCTTATCCGACGCCCGCATTCTGGACCCTGTGGATGGCGGATCCACACGAACCGCCTCTGTGCAAGCAGGGCTAAAGGCATTGAAAAAAGAAAACCCAGAAATCGTGTTGATCCATGACGCCGCGCGCCCCTTTGTAACACCAGAAAATATACAAGATGTTATTTCTGCCGTTGGGCAACAAAATGGCGCCTTTTTAGCGGTTCCCGTGGTCGACACTGTTTGGCGTCAGGGAAATGGCCTTGATCTGGTTGAGCGCTCCAATTTATGGCGTGCGCAGACACCCCAAGGTTTCCCCTATCGCGAACTCCTTGCAGCCTATGCAAAAACTCTGAGCGCCGAATCCGACGATGTTGGTATCGCAATCGCATCAGGCATTGACGTCGTCCCGGTCCAAAGCACAGAGAGAAACTTCAAAATCACAAGGCCCGAAGATTTCTTGCGGGCTGAGAAAGAGTTGGGTTCCACAATGGATATTCGCACAGGCAACGCTTTTGATGTCCATGCCTTCGGAGACGGTGACCATGTGATCTTGAATGGGGTTAAGATCCCGCATTCGAACGGACTGAAAGGCCATTCCGATGCCGATGTTGCTATGCATGCGCTAACAGATGCTATTTTCGGAGCGCTTTGCGAAGGCGACATCGGACAATGGTTCCCGCCGAGCGACGCTCAATGGAAGGGAGCTGCCTCAGATATCTTCTTAAAAAAGGCCGTCAGTTGTGCACGAAAACGCGGATTCACAATAACACATTTGGATTGTACAATTATATGCGAATTTCCCAAAATTGGACCCCATTCAGATGCTATGCGGCGGCAGATTGCGGCGATCTGCGGCCTTGAAATGGAGCGAATATCCGTGAAAGCAACGACCTCTGAACAGTTGGGTTTTACAGGGCGTGGTGAAGGGATAGCATCCATCGCTACGGCGACATTGGTGGCCAAATGATACGCGTGATAACAAGTTTTTTCGGCTCTGGCTTTTTGCCAGTTGCGCCAGGCAGTTGGGGATCACTTTTGGCGATCTTCGTGGCCATCGGGATCTACGCACTGGGCGGCTTTCTTGCGCTTTTGGCCGCAACAATCATCGTATTTGGCGTCGGTTTTTGGGCGATTGCTAAGTTTACAAACGGGATGAAAGATCCGGATCTCTCAGAAATCGTAATCGATGAAGTTGTCGGACAATGGATTGCTCTTTTTCCCTTAGCCGGAGGTCTTTGGTGGTTTGGCTCATCTCTGACGCTTTTGCCATGGCCCGGACTGGTCTTTGGCTTTGTCTTTTTTAGGCTGTTTGATATTCTAAAACCCTTCCCTGCAAATCGTTTTGATAAGATTAAAACGCCTATGGGCGTGATGATGGATGATGTGATTGCCGGAGTTTATGCCGCCTTAATCACAGGACTTTCCGGCGCTCTTGCCCATGGCTTTGTATGACCCTGGCCCGCGAAATCATTGACCGCTACCGGGATGCAGGGCTGATGATTACAACCGCAGAGAGCTGCACGGGCGGCATGATTGCCGCTGCTCTAACTGACATTCCCGGCAGTTCAGCTGTTCTCGATCGAGGCTTTGTCACCTATTCGAACGCTGCTAAAATACAAATGCTTGGGGTTACAAAACAAAGGTTAGCTGACTTTGGTGCCGTTTCGCTTGAGGTAGCAGAAGCAATGGCTTTGGGCGCCCTGCAAAACAGCAACGCCCAAATCGCAGTATCGGTTACAGGCATCGCAGGCCCTGGCAGCTCTGAACACAAACCCGAAGGACGCGTTTGCTTTGGTTTGGCACGAAACAATCAAAAAACACAGACTTGGCTGATCGATTTCGGTGCCTTGGGGCGTCACAAAGTGCGCGCGAAATCGGTCGAAACAGTCTTAAAGCTTTTGGGTCAGGCTTTGCCATAAAGCGCGTGCGCGCGGGCCTCAAACGCGTGGATCAAACGCGCCATAGCATCATTGAAGACAGCCCCAATCAGCGTTTGAAGCACAGCCGATTTGAACTCAAAATCTACAAAACAGGTCACATCGCATCCTTGTTCCGTTTCCTCAAATTGCCAACGGTTTTTCAAATAGCGAAAAGGGCCCTCGATGTAATCCGTTTCGATTGTTCCGGATTCGGGTGACAGTGTTACACGACTCCCAAATTTTTCACGAAAGACCTTAAAGCTGATGATCAAATCCGCTTCGAGCACAAGATCGTCATCGCGCTTGTATTCCGAGCGTACGCGTGCGCCAGCACACCATGGTAAGAACTTTGGATAGCTAGGAACATCTGCGACCAAACCAAACATTTGTTGGGCGCTGTAAGGTAGACTTCTTGTGACTTCATGCTTTGGCATCCTGAGCGACTTAATTGGATTGTACGCATTCGTCACCGTTAGATGACGAAGCTGCGGCATTGTGATAAGTAAGAGGTATGATCTGGTTGCTTAGAATGAAGCGTTGGGTGCAAAATCCACCCTCTTGGAAGATGGTAAAATTCGTCATCGCGATTGCTATTTTTTGCGTGATTTTGGTAACAATCGAGTATGTCTTTGGCTGGCCTGAAGCTTTGACAATTGAACGCATCCGCCGAGCCCCACGCTTTTAGGCGAATTTCGCCTGTCGCGCCCCTTGAAGCTTCGCGAAATCATGACCGGCGTGGTAGCTTGAACGTGTCAAAGGCGTCGCTGAGACAAGCAAAAAGCCTTTTCCATAAGCGGCTTTCTCATAATCACTGAAATCTGAGGGTGTGACGAATTCATGAACCCGATGATGTTTGGGAGTGGGCTGAAGATATTGCCCAATAGTCAGAAAATCGACATCAGCTGTTCGCAGATCATCCATTACCTGATGAACTTCATTTCTCTTTTCTCCAAGTCCTACCATCAGACCGGACTTTGTAAAAAGCGTCGGGTCCAATTCTTTGACATGTTGAAGAATACGCAAAGAATGGAAGTAGCGCGCGCCTGGACGCACATCCGTATACCGACCAGGCACCGTTTCCAAATTGTGATTGAATACGTCCGGCTTCGCTTCGACGACTTCTTCCAAAGCGCTGGGCGGGCACTTCAAAAAATCCGGGGTCAGCACTTCGATCGTAGTTTTGGGCGACTTTCGACGTACCGCACGGATCGTCTGTGCGATATGCGATGCCCCACCATCTTCAAGATCATCACGATCGACCGAGGTGATTACGACATGATTTAATCCAAGTTTTTCAACCGCTTGGGCAACGCGCCCTGGCTCAAACACATCCAATGCGTCTGGACGGCCCGTGGCGATGTTGCAAAAAGAACAGCCCCGCGTACAGATATCTCCCATGATCATCATGGTCGCATGGCCCTGAGCCCAACATTCGCCAACATTCGGACATGCCGCTTCTTCGCAAACTGTGACAAGGCCATTGTCGCGCATGATTTCGCGTGTCTTTTCGTAACCTTGGGAGTTCGGTGCTTTTACCCGAATCCAATCGGGCTTTTTCAAACGCGGTGCATCACCACGTTTTTGCTTTTCAGGATGCCGTTCGGCGCGGTTTGATATGTCTCGGATTGTCATGGTTAGAAATGAATGACTCGGTCAAAAGCATCAAGGACACTTTCATGCATCATTTCGGACAAAGTGGGGTGCGGGAAAACCGTTTCCATCAAATCTGCTTCTGTCGTCTCCAATTTCTGTCCAATGACGAAACCTTGGATCAGTTCAGTAACTTCAGCCCCGATCATATGTGCCCCCAACAACGCACCTGTCTTTTTGTCGAAGACCGTTTTCACAAAGCCTTCTGCCTCGCCAAGGGCTAGGGCTTTGCCATTGCCAATAAACGGAAACTTCCCAACCTTAACGTCATAGCCCTGCTCTTTGGCTTTGACTTCTGTTAAACCAATCGAGGCGATTTGTGGATCGCAATAAGTGCATCCAGCAATAGCGCTTGGATCAACTGGATGAGGATGTTGGCCTGCAATCACCTCTGCTACTGCAACACCTTCATGGCTGGCCTTATGGGCAAGCCACGGCGCACCAGTAATGTCACCAATCGCATAGATGCCAGAGACCGCCGTTTGGCCGGTTGAATCTACTGTCACATGACCACGGTCGGTTTTGATACCTAAGGCCTCCAAACCAACATTTTCGGTATTGGGCACGATCCCCACGGCTGAGATCACAGTGTCAAAATCACGCGCCTCTGTTTTGCCCTTTTGTTCAATATGCGCCGTCACCTTTGTTTTTGCTCGGTCCAGCTTGCTCACTTTCGCTTGCGTCAGAAGGGTCATCCCTCGCTTCTCAAAAGCTTTTTCGGCAAAGGCTGACACCTCTTCGTCTTCCACAGGCAAAATACGGTCCATCAGCTCAACAACCGTTACGTCTGTTCCCAGAGCCGCATAGAATGACGCAAACTCTATTCCTATGGCGCCTGAACCAACCACAAGAAGCTTTTTTGGCATATGCGGTGGTGTGAGGGCATTGCGGTAGGTCCAGACCCGCTCGCCGTCGCCTTCAAGACCGGGTAATTCGCGTGCCCGCGCACCCGTTGCCAAGACAATAGACTTGGCCTTCATTACAGTCTCTTTGCAATCTGTGGCTTTGACCGCGACATTAGACTTGTCGATCAAGCGCCCCTCGCCCATCACCACGGTAATCTTGTTTTTCTTCATCAGATGGGCGACACCACTGGAAAGCTGCTTTGCGATACCACGTGAACGTTTCACGATTGCGTCGATATCAAATCCAGGTTTGCTTTGTTTCAGGCCGAATTCGGTAGCCCGTTCCATCAGATGAAAAACTTCTGCCGATCTCAGCATCGCCTTTGTTGGGATACAACCCCAATTTAGACAAATCCCACCCAAATTCTCGCGTTCTACGATTGCCGTTTTCAAGCCCAATTGAGCGCATCGGATCGCGCACACATAACCGCCGGGCCCAGAGCCAAGGATTACGACATCATATGTCTCTTCTGCCATAGTCAGCCTTTAGTTTAATATTAAACTAGTATTATTATGACCTGTCGGAACCAAAAGCGCAACGGCTTCAATCCGAATCCCGCCCGGCATCATTAGGATCTTCATTCCCAGCCTCCTCCTCCGCTTCAAGCGCCATATCGATAGCAACCTCTTGGGCCACTTCGATTGCAACACTTGTCGCAGTGGGCGAAACATAAGCATAAGAAGAGGTATCTTCGACCGAAGGCGCGGCGCGGACTGTCGAACGATACACACCATAAAGTGCGATTGCCGCCATCAACCCACCTAGAAATCCAAAAAAAGCATCCGGGCCGAAACGGGCCATAAGCGGTCCCAAAACGATGGGACCAAAAATCGCACCCAGCCCGGTCACAAACACCAGACCGCCAGATGCGGCGGCCATATCCTCATGTTCTAGAAAGTCATTCGTATAAGCGATAACCAGAGAATATAGCGGGTTTGCCACGCCTCCAATGATAAAGGCCAAAATCAAAAGAATTGAAAAACTACCAGTAAACGGAATTCCCAAAAATGTAATCGCGGCGCAACATCCGGTCAAAAGGACGATCAAGACACGTCGGTCCATACGATCGCTCACAAAGCCAATCGGATATTGCAAGATCAACCCACCAATATAAAAACTTGCTGCAAAGGATGTAATTTGCGCAATCGTCAGGTCGCGTTCGGTCCCGTAAACAGAGGACATCGTGAACATTGCTGAGTAAATAACGCCCACCAAAAGCATCGCGACAACCCCCAGAGGTGACACTTCTACTAGTTGTCTGAACGACATTGGCCGTGTCATTTGGAACATGGGTGCGGGCGCAACTGACAGTAAAATTGGCGCAAAGGAAACCGAAACCAACACAGACATGATGATAAAAAGTGTATATCCAGAGGCATCCGCCACGTTGAGAAGATATTGCGCTGAAACAACGCCAACCATTTGCACAATCATATAAACTGACAACGCCTGTCCGCGTGTTTCGTTTTCTGCGGCATCATTCAGCCAACTTTCGGCGACCACATAAACGCCCGAAAAGCAAAAACCCAGAAGCACCCGGATCAAGAACCATGCATAAAGATTGGGCACCGCTGCATAAAGTATAAGGGCGGCCGAAATGAATGATGCGAGCGCGGCAAAAACCCGAACGTGGCCCACATTTCGGATTAATCGCGGCGCATATGTTGCCCCACCCAGAAAGCCTAGAAAATAGGCTGACATAATGAAAGACAATTGCTGGGCAGAGAACCCTTCAATATCACCACGCACACCCACAACAGTGCCTTGCATGCCGTTGCCAACTTGTAACAACATCATGCCAAGAAACAGCGGCCAAGAATTGCGAAGAATAGACAGCATAATGCGCCCTCAGAATCAGCGAATACAAAAACTGCCTACGCCTGTCTTTTTAACCGCGAAAGCAAAATCATTCATTCGGCCAAAGCAGGCTTGAATCTCCATAAGAAAAAAATCGGTAGTGATTGGCCAAAGCATGCCGGTAGACTTGGCACATTCTATCATGGCCAATGAGCGCTGCCACAAGCATCAGCAATGTCGATTTTGGAAGATGAAAATTGGTGACCAAACCGTCCGTCGCTTGAAATTGATAGCCAGGTTTGATAAAGATATCTGTGTGTCCCGACCCGGCGCGAAGTCGTCTATGGCCAAGCGCCGCAGTTTCCAAACTTCGCAGCGCTGTCGTGCCGACAGGGATCACACGCCCGCCTTGCTGCCAAACCTGATGCAAGCGTTTGGTTGTATCGTTGGGCAAATCATACCATTCTGAATGCATTTTATGGGTCTCTATATCCTCATCGGTAACTGGACGAAACGTGCCCGCGCCCACATGCAACGTCAAAAACGAATGGCCTACACCTTGTGCAGCCAGGCGCGCAAACACTGCATCGGTAAAGTGCAAAGAGGCCGTCGGCGCCGCAACTGCGCCTTCCTCTTTTGCAAATATTGTCTGATAGTCGTCTCTGTCTTGCGCATCCGCATCCCGCGACTTTGCGATATATGGCGGCAAAGGCATTTGACCAAACGTACTAAGCATTTCAAAAGACAATGCATTCAAAGAGGCTGGTTCAAAACAAACCAATCCTTCATATTTGTCTCGCACACGGATGTCATGCATCCCCAAGCTTACAATATCTCCTATTTTCAAGCGTTTACCCGGTTTAGCAAAGGCATTCCAAGCCCCATCAGCCAGACGCTCAATCAATGTTACTTCGATATGGGATTCGCTGGTTCCGTGGTCGGTCTTGCGACGCCGCGTACCAAAAAGCCTGGTTGGAATGACCTTGGTGTTGTTCAGTACAAGATGATCGCCGGGGCGCAGGTGATCGCTCAGGTTCAAGAAAAGATCGTCTTGCAAACGATCAGGACCCGATACCAATAAATTGGCGTGATCGCGCGGCGAAGTTGGACGCAAAGCAATACGGTCTTCAGGGAGGTCATAGTCGAAGTCAGAAAGTTTCAAAGTGGAAAGTCCTAGCAGTTGGCTTTCATCGATTAGTTGTTTTCCAGCCGTGGCGTTTTCGGGCGAACCAACTCTCGAAGAGCGCCAGGCAAAAGAATTGAAATTGGATTCACCCGGACTTTAGGTTCAGCTGCTGGGCCTCGCATTCGGTACGTAAATGAGAACAAACCTTCGCCACGCTCACGCCCAAAAGGTTTCTTGAAAGTCCTCTCAAAGGCGCCATTGATTGGGTATAACGGCGTTACAGTCCCCTCGAGGTCCAATGTCCCTCGATCCGGCAAGTAAATTCCGGCAGTCGTGAAGCCAAGAGAGGCGCCAACGGCCGACACACCATCAATTTCTATACCGCTTTCAGCAATTCTAAAACGGCCACGGACAGTTTCAAAACGCAATCCTGGACCATTAAGCTGTTGAACCAAGCTGACCAAACTGATGGCATCCAACAGCGCTACAGCTGTGGAAGAATTTCGCAACCGAATATTCTTCAGTTCAAATTTTCCAATATATTCAGGCCCACTGGTTTTGATTTCCACCTCGAAATCACCGTCGCGTGCGGCTTCTATGATATCTAAAACACCCAGAGCCCGGCCTGCATTACGCCCAGTAACCGTGTAAATCGGTCCCTCCGGGGATTGCTTCAAAAACACATTTATAGCAGCGCGATCATTCAGAAGCCCGGTGAATTCATCTATTCTGCCAGGAACAATCGCCCCTTGAACATCGGTTAGGTAAATCTGATCGGTGACCACCATGCGATCAACGCTGATTTGCGTGGTTGTATCCCCAGCCTGCCCGCCGGCCAAAGACTTGGGTATATTCCTCAAATCAATTCGACTTGCTTTGACGAAAGGTCCGCCACTTGCACCAAAAGTGGCCGCACCTTCGAACCAATTGCCGATTTTTGCCGACGTGATCTTGGTCGTTTCACCATCGAGAACGCCAGCGGCATCTAAACCCTTAGCGTTCAATGTGAATGAGACCGCCCCAATACCATCTTTCAAGAAAGTTCCAGTTGCTTCTAGCCGCGCCTCGTCATCGGCACGCTTGCGCCAAGCGATTTGTGGTGCATACATTGCCAGCCCCTTCAGGTTTGATACGGCACGAAACGTAGGATCTAGATTTGGCGTTGAATTGACTGTCACGGTCAAAGGCGAACCGCCCTCAAGCTTTAGGTAATCTTCCGGCACCAAAAACGCAGTTGCCAACTCTTGCGTCAATTGCGTGCGAACCGTAACTGAGGTCTCGCCTTGGACACCAAAAATCTCGTGGAACTCAAACTGCGCAGGCAATTCGTCCATAGTCACCGGTCCAGAGAGACGCAAAGACGCGCCATCAGACTCGCCTTCTATTCTGTCCGCTTTGACAGATCGGCCAGCAACAATATCGTCGGACAAAAATTGACTTATGGTGAAAATTGCCTTCAAAGCCACATCTTCAACGCCGATTTTCGGCTTTAAGGGCAAGTCTATTTTTAAATCTCCTGCCACAAGGCCCGAGGCTTTCGGCACTTGCACACCACCATCGGTCAAAAAGCCAAATGGTTTATGATCCAAGACAGCGAAAACCCCATCCAGCGTTGTTTTGGGGCGGATTATCGCTTCTCCTTTTGCAGGCTTTACAGAGATATCTGGTACATAAAACTGGCTATCAGCAATCTCTACTCCATGAACGCCACCCTGAGATTTTGGGAGGTAAACTGTGCCTTGATCCACTTCGACTGTGAAATCGGTTTCGGTCAACTGGGCCCGGCCACTCGCATGAGAGAGGGCTGGAAAATCGCGTATTATCTGCGCATCAAGCCCGTCAAAGTCAAAGTTCAACCGAACAGAAGTATCTTGACCCACGCGCGAAATCGCGGCGTCAATATTGCGCAAATCAGCCTTTTTCAACGCACGTTTGGCCCATTTACGCGTGTTCGGAATAACCATTTTTGGCCAGAGAGCAATGATGTCTTCAACCGCTCTCACCTCGGATAAAATTCGGTATCGATGGGCGAATTGATCGTCTTGCGTGGTTGTTGTGCCTTCCACCAAGACGGCCACGCCATTCACCAGAATTGGCGCGCGGTCTACTGAAAAGGCGAACGGCGCCAGTGAGAATAGAAATGGAATACCCTCCGCATTAAACTGGTGCGATTCTTCGAAAACGTCTGGGGCATTTAAGGTCCCAGCGAACGCCGTCAGCTCTCCATTAAAGCCCGTTACTGTACCATCATCGGCCGTGAGGATTTGAGCCGTCCCACCAAGTCGGGCCGACCAAATATCACCCGATGCGATCAGGTCAGTCACAGTCAATAGGTCCGTCGTTGGATCGAAGTCGAACTGACCCTCCAAAGACGTCACGATAAGTTCTTGTGGCAAATCCGCGCCAGAAACGCCGCCATCGCGCACCCCGATATCGCCAAGCACCCGCGTCATCTTGAAACTTTCGTCGAAATTCAAAGTGACGCTCCCAGTTGCCAGTCCCGTAAGGTCGGTCCCTAAAAGATCAAACAAGCCCGTACTTTCTAGCCGACTTAAGTCAAGTTCGGACAGTTCTAAACGGGTTGTCCGTTGCGTTCCGTCCCTTGGCAAAATCAGATCTGCCATAATTTCAGAACCGACAAATTCGCCTTCTTTGACCCGTATAACGCCAAAAATCTCAGTCGCTTCAGACAAAGTAATGATGTCGATGCGATTCGACACGAAAGGCAAGGCAACTGCTGACGGCTCGTCAAGAAAGTTAGCCCGCACACCTGTAATCAAAATAGGAGGAGGCACGGCGGCGCCTGACACACGCGCAAGACCTGTCAGTTTTGCCAACTTTGCGGTTGGCACATCGTTGACAGTGATCGTTCCATCACGTTGACGAACGATGTCCACTTCTAAGCCAGATAAAATTACGGGACTGAGTTGTGGATTTCGCTGCGCATTTTGGTTGACACGGAAGAAGGCGCGGTCAAGCCGCGCAAACTCTTTGCCGTTTTCAACTAAGGCAACGCCGTTTGCTTCGACCTCAACATGTCTTTGGCGCAAATCAAGGTCCAATGTCAGGCTGTCAAACGTAACATTCACGTTTTGGCCCGTTTGTCTTTCAAAATACGCCGTAATCTGCGGTTGAACATAGGGCAATATCGGCGCCATGTTGACTGTTCCTGAGGCGATCCATACGAGCAACGCCGCCACGAGAAGCAACACAAGCGTTAACGCGCCGAGCACTCCGGCGAAGAAAAACTCTACGGTTCTGGCGACAAACCAGAATATTCCATGTGTTTCGGACCGTGATGCCACGTCGCTCTGCCATCTCGCTATCTTGACGATAACAAATCTTCATTATGTTATTGCCAGTTACCTATCGGCATTAACATTAGAAAGAAAGCGGGGACAAAGTGCCAACAATCGGAGAAAACGCGCCGGAATTTTCACTTCCAAGCACAGATGGCCAAGAAAAATCCTTGAAAGACTACGCGGGCAAAACTTTAGTTCTGTTCTTTTATCCAAAGGACAACACGTCCGGCTGCACGAAAGAAGCGGTGGGCTTTTCAGAACAGCAAGAGGCTTTCGACGCTCTTGGTGCCGTAATTGTAGGCGTATCAAAAGACGGTCTGAAATCGCACCACAAGTTTATCGAAAAACATGGTCTTAAGGTCGAACTCTTGTCGGACGAGGCCGGAACCATGTGCGAGGATTTCGATGTTTGGAAGGAAAAATCGATGTATGGTAAGACCTATATGGGAATTGAACGCTCTACCTTTGCAATCAATCCCAACGGTAAAATCACGCATGAATGGCGCAAAGTTCGCGTACCGGGCCATGTCGAAGCTGTTTTAGAAGCCTTAAAAGTTGGCTAACACACTGTCCGAGATGGCGGTGGACGTCCTCACCACCGCCGATGCAACCGTTAAAACAGAGCGCTCTCGAACTTACGCGGCGCGTTGGTTTGCAGGTGATGTGTCACAGATTGGGCATGCTCGCCCGCCTCTTCAGCCATCGAGACCGCAAAAACCGGCCTTGTTAGATCCCAGAGACGTTCCACGGCGCAAACCGGGCACGGTAAAAGGACGGCAGGCCATGCTACATGCGATCGCTCATATCGAGTTGAACGCCGTCGATCTGCATTGGGACATAATCGCCCGTTTTACAGAGGTCGAAATGCCAAGAGGCTTTTACGATGACTGGGTAAAGTCTGCCGATGAAGAAAGTAAACATTTTCAACTTTTGCAGTCATGTCTAGCCGGAATGGGCGCAAGCTATGGTGACTTGGATGCACATGCCGGTATGTGGCGCGCCGCAGAAGATACAAAAGATGACCTTTTTGCACGCCTTGCAATCGTACCCATGGTTCTGGAGGCCCGCGGCCTGGACGTGACACCCGGCATGATCGCCCTGTTCCAAAAGCATGACGAGGCAGAAACAGTGCAAGCGCTTCGAACCATTTATGCCGAGGAAGTTGGGCATGTTGCCTATGGTTCCAAATGGTTTCACTATTTATGCGGGCGTCATGCCATTGATCCAAAACCAAAGTTTCATCAATTGGTTAGAGAACACTTTCCAGGCGGACTCAAACCACCTTTCAATGATGAAAAACGGGCTGAGGCAGGCCTTCCTTTGGATTTCTATTGGCCAATGGCAATGCAATAGGCGTTTGGGCGGTGAATTGCCGCCTAAAATAGGTCAAATCATCTCACCTATTGTTTCTTTGATCACTTTTCCGCTATGCGCCTTTAGCGGGAATGGTGATGAAACGAGGGCCTCATGCAATCATGGGTTAATCGAAAACTTTCGACATATTTAACAGAGCAACGCGTTTATATTCGCACAGAAGATACCACACGCTATTTTCGGTTTTCACCTTTGGCGCAACTTTTGGGAGGCGTTTCCATTGCAATCTTCATTTGCTGGACGATCATTTCATCTGCTGCGGTCATGATAAACATGGTTTCATCCAAGTCAGATGCGGTTCAAGCTGACGTGATGCAAGCTGCTTATGAAACACGTTTGACCGAGTTGACGGCAGAACGCGATCAGCGCGCTTTGGAAGCCCAAACGGCACAAGAACGATTCTATATCTCCCTTGAACAGGTCTCAATCCAACAAAGCGAACTGCTTGCCTTAGAAGAGCAGCGTCGTGAGCTGGCGACTGGCCTGAAAATAATGCAACGCAAATTGCAAAAATCCATCAATGAGCGTGATACAGCGATTGCGGGAACTGAAGAGCTACGGCAGCAACTTCAAGAAGCAACCGGTTCACTGACAACACGGCAGGATGCCGTATCGGCGGTTGAGAACACTTTAACCTTCGTGTCCCGTGAGTTGCAGGATCTTGCGGCGGAACATGGCGCCCTATCTGAAGCGCATGACACGCTGCGTGCGGATGTTACAGAGCTTGCCTATGACCAAGAACTGATGACGCAGCAGGGGGACTTCATTTTCTCACGCTTAGAGGAAGCGGCCGAGGTTACCTTACGCCCACTTGAAACAGCCTTGAACCGTGAGGGCATCAACGCAGAACAATTGATCGACTCTGTGCGCCAAGGATACACTGGAACAGGTGGGCCTGTAATGCCCCTTATGTTCAGTCGCGACGATATCTTTGAAGATCCGTTTGCGCGGCGCGCGAATACACTGTTGTTGGAACTGGATCGTGTGAACCTGATGAAAATCGCCGCTCAAAAGGTCCCATTGTCCAACCCGGTGCGGGGCAGCTATCGCTGGACAAGTGGTTTTGGCTACCGTCGTGATCCTTTTGGTCGTGGCACCCGTTTCCATAGTGGTGTTGATATGGCTGGGCCATTAGGCACTCCAATTGTTGCCGCCGCTGATGGCGTTGTGACATTTGCGGGTTGGCAAAGCGGATATGGCCGGTTGATCAAAATCAAACACGCACAGGGTTTTGAAACCCGTTACGGCCATTTGACGACGATCAATGTACGGCAGGGAGAAAGTGTTTTCAAAGGGGATAAGATTGGTGGTATGGGGTCCACAGGGCGTAGCACGGGCGTCCACCTTCACTATGAAATCCGAATTGGCGGAAAGCCCGTCAATCCAATGACTTATATAAAGGCAGCGAGTAATGTTTTCTAAATCCAACCAAAAATCTGGTACATCCAGCACCCCTGCAAAACCCGCAAGTGCAAGCTCTGCACCTGCACCCACAAATCCAACATCGAAACCGGCAGCTATGACATCAACACCGGCCTCTACAGAAATGCCTTCACCAAAGGCAAAACCGCCAGCATCTATTTTGTCCGCAGATCTAATGATTAAAGGCAATCTGAAAACAACTGGCGACATCCAAATTCTTGGTACCGTCGAAGGTGACGTTCGTGCGCATCTGCTGACCGTCGGAGATGGTGCGACCGTGAAAGGCGAATGTATCGCCGACGATGTAGTCGTGAACGGCAAAGTAATCGGACGCGTCCGCGGCTTGAAAGTCCGCCTCACTTCGACCGCTGTTGTTGAGGGTGATATCATTCACAAAACGATTGCGATCGAAAGTGGTGCGCATTTTGAAGGATCTGTTCAACGTCAAGAAGACCCGTTGGCATCAGGTGCAACCAAAAAGCCTGCCGCCGCGAAAACGGAAGGCTAAGTCGTGATTAGCGGCGGGTTACTCCGCCGCATTCGCTTCTCCGCGCGACTTTCCCACAACATCTTGGGCTAAGGTTGCGGCCAAAAATTCCTGTAAATCTCCATCCAAAACACCTTTGGTGTCAGACGTTTCAACATTCGTTCGGAGATCTTTGACCATTTGGTAGGGTTGAAGCACATACGATCGGATTTGATTTCCCCATCCTGCATCGCCCTTGGCCTCATGCGCCTCTTGTATATCCTTTGTACGTTCGCGCATTTCCAACTCGTAAAGACGGGATTTCAAAGCCGCCATACAATTGGCACGGTTTTGATGTTGCGACTTTTCTGAGCTTGTAACCACGATCCCAGTCGGAATATGTGTAATACGGACCGCAGAATCCGTTGTGTTGACATGCTGTCCACCTGCCCCTGAAGATCGGAAGGTATCGACACGAATTTCTGATGGATTGATTTCAACATCAATATTGTCATCCACAACCGGATAAACCCAGACAGAACTAAAAGAGGTATGACGCTTAGCGTTTGAATCGAACGGGCTGATCCGAACAAGACGATGCACACCGCTTTCCCCTTTCAGCCAACCATAGGCATTGTGACCCTTGATTTGATATGTGACAGACTTGATGCCGGCCTCATCCCCTGCCGTATAGGCCATGGTTTCTACTTTATAACCATTTGCCTCGGCCCATCGCGTATACATCCGCGCCAGCATCGACGCCCAGTCGCAACTTTCTGTGCCCCCCGCTCCTGCATTAACTTCGACGAAAGTGTCGTTTTTGTCAGCCTCGCCGCGGAGTAGGGCTTCGACTTCGCGCAAGGCAGCAATCTTTTGCAGTTCCTTCAAAGCTTGTTCCGCGTCGGTGACGACCTCTTGATCGTCTTCCATTTCACCAAGTTCGATAAGGTCGACATTGTCTTGGAGAGTTTGCTTTAAAGACCTGTAGCTGTCTATGGCATCGACCAAGCCTTGGCGATCACGCATCAAGGCTTGAGCGCGCTCTGGTGTGTCCCAAAAATCGGGGGCCTCAGACATCGCGTTGAATTCTTCCAAACGATGTTCGGCTGTTTCCCAGTCCATACGTTGCGCCAGCAATTCCAGTGATTTTTCAATCTCTTGAACAGTGTTTTCGATTTCTGCGCGCACGCGTGTGGCCCCTGATAACGTTATCCGACCGGATTTATGTTGATGATTGCGGTTAGTAAAGACCGCCTGAATTGATCGTCCCAAAGCTTGCATTGCCGGGAACTACGGTCGTCGTACCATCATCGCGTTCAATCGTGGTTTCCTCACGGACCGTTCCATCATAAAGAAGTAAATCTTCTCCCATCGCAAAGCCACCATCAACGATCAGGCCAATGGCACCAACATACGGCTCTTCGCCAAGCCGAAAATATTCAGCAATAACTTCAGGACCTTGAGCATCATTGGGTAATCGTGCGCCGGAGTAACGGTCGAATTTCAGAAACCGGCCACCCTCCGGACGCTCAAATTCTCCTGCGCCATATTTCTCGACCGCCTTGGTCATGAATTCTGTAAAGACAGGTGCGCAGAGTGTTCCACCAAAAGCCCCCCTTCCAAGCGGTTCTGGTTGGTCAAAACCCATATAGCATCCCGCAACAATCCGCGGCGTAAAGCCAATAAACCAAACGTCTTTCGCCTCATTCGTGGTCCCCGTTTTACCTGCGACAGGGGCATTCACGCGTACCGACGTTGCCGTTCCGCGTTGCACCACTCCACGCATCATAGATGTCAGCTGATACGCGGTGAACTGATCCATCACTCGGACCCGGTTGGACTGAACACGCGGTCCAAATCCTGCCTCTAAAGTTTCGACATCACAATTCACACATTGGCGTCGATCATGTTTGTATATAGATGAACCATAACGATCCTGCACACGATCCACCAATGTCGGTTCCACCCGTTCTCCTCCATTGGCAAACATCGCATAGGCTGTGACCATCTTGAACAAAGTCGTTTCTTGTGCGCCAAGCGCGCCGGATAAGAACGGTTGCATATTGTCATAAACACCAAATCGCCTTGCCGTATCGGCAATCACGTCCATTCCGACTTCTTGGGCCAATCGCACTGTCATCAGGTTACGCGATTGCTCAATTCCAATCCGCATCGGTGCAGGTCCGTAAAACCTGTTCGACGAGTTTTTTGGTCGCCAAACGCCCTCGGGCGTATTCACCTCAATTGGAGCATCTACTACAATCGTTGCCGGAGAAAAGCCGTTGTCAAGCGCAGTGGCGTAGACGAAGGGCTTGATAGACGAACCAGGCTGGCGCAGCGCTTGCGTTGCACGATTGAAAACCGTGTCTTGATAAGAGAAGCCGCCCTGCATGGCCAAGACGCGTCCCGTTTCCACGTCCATTGCAACAAACGCACCCTGTAATTTTGGAACTTGGCGCAGCTCCCACTCGCCAGTGAGCGTGCCATCTTCCTGAGTGATCGCAACAACGTAAACTACATCACCAATTTCAACCATATCTTCCATCGAACGCAACCGAACGATTGAACCGTCTTCGAGCTCTCTATTTTTTGCCCATTGGTTTTCACGCGCAAATTCAATCACTTGCCCAGAAAGGGGCTGTCCTTCTATGCCGATTTCCGCCAATTGTGGTGTCACCGACAACACGACCGCAGGGGTCCATCCCGGGACATCGCGGACAAGCACGGTATCTGCCATGGCATCACGCCATGCTTGCTCATCTGACAGCAAGGATAGATCAAGCTTGTTTTTTGCACCCAGCCAAGGTGAACGACCTCGGTCATATTTCTCCAAGCCTGAGCGCAAGGCCGACGCCGCAATTTTCTGAAGTTCGGGATCCATGCTTGCCCGAATTTTAAGACCTCCAGTAAAGAACTCTTCCTCGCCAAAGTTGCCCGACAGTTGACGACGAATTTCATCGGTAAAATAATCTCGGTCAGCGCGTTCAGATCGAGCAGATACAATGTCACCCGACTGGACGGTTATCAGATCTTCGGCTTGGTATTTTGCAACATCGTCAGCTGATAAATATCCGTTTTCACCCATTTCGCGCAAAACAAAATTTCGACGCCAAATCGCGGCCTCGCGATCACGCACGGGGTGCAAAGCGCCGGGACGCTGAGGAAGCGCGGCAAGATACGCCGCTTCAGCGACGCTCAATTCCTCCAGTGATTTGTTATAATATGTCTCCGCGGCAGCGGTCACCCCATACGAATTTTGGCCTAGAAAAATCTCATTAAGGTAAAGCTCAAGAATTTCCTCCTTTGAAAGCGTGCGCTCCAGACGGGCGGCAAGAATGATTTCTTTGACCTTGCGCTCAATCGTCCGAGACCCATCCAGCAGAAAATTTTTCATGACCTGTTGTGTAATCGTAGAGGCACCGCGCAGATCGCCACCTTGCGCTGCCTCGTAAATTGCGGCAGCAATACCCATCGGATCATAGCCGGAATGTTGATAAAAGTTCTTATCTTCTGCAGAAATAAACGCGTGCTTTACAATTTCGGGGATTTCGTCTGCAGGCGTAAACAGACGGCGTTCTTCCGCAAATTCATCTACGATCACCCCGTCTGTTGAATAGATTCGACTGATGACCGGCGGCTCATAAGTTGAGAGGCGTTTGTGATCTGGCAGCCCCTCCCCAAAGACAAGAATAACGGCGGCAAAGCCCAACGCTCCGACGACGCCCGCGAGGGTGAAAGCGCTAAACATTGTGCCGAAAAATATCATTATGGATCGAACAATGCCGATCCGATGCCTGTTTGGCTTGCGTACGTGCGATGCCCATAAACGTTTATTCACTGCAATCTCCCACGACCTTTTCGGCTGTTATTGTGGTGTATCAGATTTAGTGCGCAAAAATGGATCATTCTCTGCCCATTCATCTAATGCCAATATGATACCCGATATCGCCCGTGCCCGCCAGTCCGCCCGCTGCAAGTTAGCCAAATCCCGCGTATTTGATAAAAACCCAAGTTCAACAAGGATCGATGGGATCACTGGATTTTTTAAAACGGCGAGGTCAGCCTCAAGAAGGGGCCGATCCCGGGTCTCACCCATTGCAGTAGAAAAACTTCGAACCATCACTTCGGCCAAGGCCTGCGATCGCGGTTTCGTGTAAACAAAACCGTGCTCAATCAAGCTGAGTTGTGCTTGATGAAATTGCACCAACTCGGTCGCTGCGGGAAAAATTTCGGCAATTTCGCTTTGTGACAGAATTCTGTCTGTTAGCGTTAAGCGCGGCAAACGTCGCAAAGTATAAACGGTTAAACCTTGGGCCTGTCCTTCTAAAATTGCATCGGCATGCAATGACACGAAGATATCCGCCCCTTGCTTCAGCGCGCGCGTGCGTCGTTCGAAAAGCGAGACATAATCATCCCCCGGCCGCGTCAAGAAAACATCATACCTACCTGTCGACAAAAGCGCGACTTCCAGTTCTTCTGCGACGATACGCATCAGGTCCTTTTCCTTCGCCTCGCCGCGTACAGCACCGGGATCTCTTCCACCATGACCGGCATCGACCGCTACAAGGATACGTTCGGGCAAACTAGGCCCTTTCGGTGTTGATAGATCTGACAGGATTGAATTTGACGAAAAACGTACAACATATTGACCGCCACGTCGTGTTGCGTTGAACCCAATTTGATCAATGGAAAACACGGTCAATCCTGACAAAACGAAATTCACCCTTCCGTTTTTGTCATGGGTCAATTCAAAGGGTACATCTTCAAATGACCCAACCAGGCTGAACTTTTCGTCGAAGATTTGCACAACCAGCTGATCGTCATCACCAAAGGCTGTCAAAGCTGTCGGCGCCGAAACGGACAGCGTCAGTTGTCCAACCCCACCACTAAACGTCAAACGACTGGAAGAAAGGTCTAACTCCACCGCAACTAGCTGAGATGACAAACCCATAATCAGGATAAGTGGATACCAAATGAACTTCATAGGGCTGTTTAAGCATTGTAATTGGCCCTTCAAAAGCCTAATCGAAGATATTGTTGAATTATCAACAAGCAGTTTTTACGGGATGGACCAAAATGGTGCCCTCCCGAGAGGGTAAAGCTCCTCGAACCAAACGCCACAAAGGCAAAAAAATGAAACGGCAGAAATGGGCAGAATAAGCATTATAACTGAGAGCCGAAAAAACGGCGCACTCGTTGTGATGATTTCCTGCTCTGCCACAACAGATCCTCAACTTGTCCCCACAAACATATCCGTTTTCCGGATGGTTGAGACATGAAAAGAATATGGCAAAGAAAATGCTTATCGATGCCACCCACGCAGAGGAAACTCGCGTTGTGGTGGTCGAAGGAAACAAAGTTGAAGAGTTTGACTTTGAAAGCCTAAGCCGCAGACAGCTTGCGGGCAATATTTACTTAGCAAAGGTCACCCGGGTTGAGCCGTCCTTGCAAGCGGCCTTTGTGGATTATGGTGGAAACCGGCATGGGTTCCTTGCTTTTTCCGAGATCCACCCAGACTACTACCAAATTCCGACAGCTGATCGCGAAGCGCTGATTGCAGAAGAGATGGAGTATAACAAATCCTTCTCGGACGAAGACGACGAGATCGATGACACACCCGTTTCGAAATCGCCGAAGATTGCGCTGACCCAAGCGCAGAAGATGGATGAAACATTTAGCGACGTGCTGGACGATGACACCACATCTTCAGATGACACGGGCCTTGTTGATGTCCCCGAAAGCACACCAGACGTCGAAGATGCAAAACAAGAAGAAGAGCCGGCAACGCCCTTGGAAGAGGACGAAGCACAATCTGGTGTTCCAAGCGAAGATAGCCCAGATATTGACGTTATCGCAGATGCAAGCGTCAAAGAAGGCGCCTTAGATTCCGAAACCGAAGATGCATCGGGCACAGGAGACGATCTATCATCACAGAATGACGACACTTCAAATGTGGAAAAAGACACCACGATCGAGGCGGTTGCAGATGACGACTCTCAAGAGGAGGTGCGCCCGCGGCGAAAACCCCGCCCTCGGCGCTACAAGATCCAAGAGGTCATCAAGACACGGCAAATTATTCTGGTCCAGGTGGTCAAGGAAGAACGTGGCAACAAAGGCGCGGCATTAACAACATATTTGTCCCTGGCGGGCCGATACTGCGTTTTGATGCCAAACACAGCTCGAGGTGGTGGCATCTCTCGAAAGATCACGAATGCCGTTGATCGCAAAAAGCTTAAGTCCATCGCCAGTGAGATCGAAGTGCCCCAGGGCGCAGGTTTGATCATCCGAACCGCAGGTGCAAAGCGTAGCAAAGCCGAAATCAAGCGCGACTACGAATACCTTATCCGTCAATGGGAAGCGGTGCGTGATCTGACACTAAAGTCGATCGCCCCTGCCCCAATTTACGCCGAAGGCGACCTTATAAAACGTTCGATCCGCGATTTGTATTCGAAAGACATTGATGAGATTATTGTTGAGGGAATGGAAGGGTTTGAGAAAGCTCGCGACTACATGAGAATGCTTACCCCAAGTCACGCGAAAAACGTGAAGCACTATTCCGACATGATGCCTTTGTTCTCGCGTTATCAGGTGGAAAACTATCTGTCTGGGATGATGAACCCAACGGTTCAATTGAAATCTGGCGGCTATCTTGTGATCGCCATAACCGAGGCATTGGTTGCCGTTGATGTCAACTCTGGCCGATCGACCAAAGAAGGCTCAGTTGAAGACACAGCTTTGAAAACCAATCTTGAAGCCGCCGAAGAGGTGGCCCGTCAATGCCGTTTGCGCGACCTGGCCGGCCTGATTGTGATCGATTTCATCGATATGGAGGAACGCAAAAATAACTCTGCAGTCGAAAAACGCTTGAAAGACAATTTGAAAAACGATCGGGCACGCATTCAGATAGGTCGAATTTCAGGATTTGGCTTGTTGGAGATGTCGCGACAGCGTCTGCGCCCGGGCATGTTCGAAGCAACGACAACCCCTTGCCCACATTGTCAGGGCACTGGTGTTGTACGTTCCAACGACAATCAGGCTTTGTCCATTTTGCGTGAAATCGAAGAAGAGGCGACGCGCCAAAGGTCTAAAGAAGTTTTGGTCACGGTGCCGATGGATGTCGCCAATTACATGCACAACCAGAAACGAGAGCATATCGCGGCAATTGAGGCCCGGTTTGGACTGTCAGTGCGTATTGAAGCCAATCTTCAGATGATCAGCCCGAATTTCGAGATCGAAAGATTTAAAACTGCGACACGCGTCATCGCACATTCCGACGACATGCCTTTGATCGCGATCGATATGCCTGAAGAAGTGGAAGAAGAGCCGGTTGATGAAACGATAGAAACCGATGACGAACAACCGAAAAAACGGCGGCGACGCAGACGGCGAAGAGGTGGTCGTGGAAGAAACGCATCAGGCGAAACCGCAGAAAATACCATAGATCAGGCAGAGATCGCTGAGCCTTCATCGGATGAACCTGAAAAAGCTGAACTTGTGGACAGTAAAGACGCAACCAAGATCGAAAAACCGGATTCGCCGATCGAAGATGTCGCGACTGAAGAGAAAAGCCCAACAAAGCCGAAGCGTAAATATACGCGTAAGAAAAAAACGGACAGCGCATCGGCGCCCGAGGATGTTGCGGCTCCCACACCAGCGACCTCAGAAAAAAAGAAACCCAAGACGACAAACAAAAAAGAAAAAGACGTAACTAAAACGCCGGCATCTAAACCAAAAGCAGCTGCGTCGAAGACGAAGGCATCTCCGAAACAAGAGCTTAGCGAAGCGGCCGCCGTGGCAGAATCTGAACCAGATAAAAAAACTTCGGATGAAGCTTCCAAAACAAAGCGCCGGGGATGGTGGTCTTTAAAAACCTAATTCGGCCCGTTTCAGCCAATCACATATCTCGCGCCGAATTGACTTGAGCTTGGCGGGCGGCAAAGCATCTATGGGTTTGATGGTAAAACTGTTAAGATCTTTGTTTGTGGCATATTTAGGTTTCTGCGCCTTACCGTCTTCAGCGCAGGGACTTATCCGTGACGCCGAGCTGGAACATGCAATGCAACGCATATCAGCGCCCCTTTTTGAGGCCGCTGGACTAAGCTATAGTGGCATAGATATTTATATCGTGAACAGTTCAACGTTGAACGCGTTCGTTCTTAACAACGACATCTATATTTACGCCGGACTAGTGCAGCGTTTGGCACGCGTAGAACAACTGCAAGCGGTTATCGCCCACGAAATTGGTCATATCACTGGAAGTCATCAAATCCAGCGTATAGCGCGTATCGGTCAGGCACAAACCTCTGCGGGTCTCGGTTTGCTTTTGGGTGTGGCGATCGCTGCAGTAGGTGGCGGAAACGCAAGCGCCGGTATTGCCCTTGGACTGGGGGACGCGGCTTCGAAAGAATTGCTGACTTTTACCCGTGCACAAGAGGCATCTGCCGATCAAACCGGCGCTTTAATTTTGGCTGCCGCTGGGATTAATCCTGTGGCCGCCCTTGAGGTCTTCGAATTGTTCAAAGGCCAAGAATATATTAACGCCGTTCGCCAAGACCCTTATACCCGAACACACCCGTTGACGACGACACGTATTCAGTATCTTCAAACCGTTGCTGAACGCTATAGCCGCTTGCCCAAAAATGGCCAGGGCGATGCGGCCTATTGGTATGGTCGGGCCAAAGCTAAGTTTGATGGCTTCAGGGTACGCCCTGACAATGTCCTACGGCGCATTTCCAGTACAGATCAGAGTGAAGCAGCCTTGATGCGCCGGGCAATTGCGTATCACAGATTGCCAGACAAGGCGAAATCTCGAAACTATATGAACCAGCTTTTGGCGCTTAAACCCGATGATCCTTATTATCATGACCTGAACGCCGAACTCTTGTTGGAAAGCGCAGATATTCCTTCAGCCATCAACGCCTACGAGCGTGCACTAGAACTGCGCCCGACCGAAGCACAGTTTTTGGCAGGTTTAGGTCGCGCCCAACTGGCCCTCGATACCAATGCAGGGAACCGCGCAGCACTGGCCAGTCTTCAAAAGTCATACGCCCGAGACCCAAGAAATGGCCGCATGCTGCGTGATTTATCGGTCGCATTTGCAAAGATGGGACAGCCGGCGATGGCCTCGCTTGCGACGGCAGAGCGCTATGCGATCCGTGGTCAGATCGGACAAGCACGCATTCATGCCAAGCGTGCATTGGACAATTTGCCAGAAGGCTCGGGGACCTATTTGCGTGCGCAAGACATCATATTTGCAGCCAATCGCGCCCGACAGTAGCACTGTCTGCCCTTTCCCGCCAAACGAATGAGGTCTATATGTGGGCGAGAGTAAAAAAGGCTTTCTAGGATGACCAAAAAGAACACGGATGCCGATATTCAATTTATCGAAGCCCTCGCTGCAGTTCTTAAAGAAAATGATCTGGCGGAGATCGAAGTACAACGCGATTACGGCAAAGATGACAATCTTAGCGTCCGCGTGTCACGCACTGGAGCTGTGCAAACCGTTGTCGCACCTACAGCGGCACCTGCATTTGCTGCGCCTGCAGCCAGCGCTCCGGCCAGCACGCCTGCGCAACCGTCTGCTGATCCAACAAATGCCGATGATCCCGCCCAGCATCCAGGTGCCGTGACGTCTCCGATGGTCGGTACGGTTTATTTGCAACCAGAACCCGGCGCACCAGCTTATGTGTCAACTGGCGAAACTGTTTCAGAAGGTCAGACTTTGTTGATTGTCGAAGCCATGAAGACGCTGAACCAAATTACGGCTCATAAGTCGGGCAAGTTGACACGCATTTTGGTCGAAGATGCGTCACCGGTGGAATTCGGCACTCCTTTGATGATCATCGAGTAAGCATCCATGTTCTCTAAAATTCTAATCGCGAATAGAGGGGAAATCGCCCTTCGCGTAATCCGCGCCTGTAAAGAAATGGGTATCGCAAGTGTGGCGGTGCATTCGACCGCCGATGCCGATGCGATGCATGTGCGCATGGCGGATGAAAGTGTTTGTATCGGGCCTGCACCTGGACCATTAAGCTATCTGAACAAGGCCGCTATTTTGTCCGCTTGCGACATCACCGGCGCCGAAGCGATCCATCCCGGTTACGGTTTTCTATCTGAAAATGCAGAATTCGTTCAAATGGTCGAAGATCATGCGCTCACCTTTATCGGCCCTTCTGCCGAACATATCCGCGTTATGGGTGACAAAATCACAGCAAAAGACACGATGAAAACTTTAGGCGTGCCTTGTGTGCCAGGTTCGGCCGGCGGCGTTCCGGATGTTAAAACCGCAAAAAAAGTTGCAAGCGAGATGGGCTTTCCAGTGATCGTCAAGGCCACAGCCGGTGGCGGCGGTCGCGGCATGAAACTTGCGAAGACCGCAGAGGACCTTGAAGACGCATTTTTGACCGCGCGAACCGAGGCCAAGACGGCTTTTGGAAATGACGAGGTCTATATAGAGAAGTATTTGACGCTTCCGCGCCATATCGAGGTTCAGGTTTTCGGAGATGGCAAGGGAAAAGCTGTGCATTTGGGAGAGCGGGATTGTTCGCTTCAGCGGCGGCATCAGAAAGTCTTCGAAGAGGCACCTGGTCCAGCAATATCGCCAGAAATACGTGCAGAAATCGGCGCGGTTTGTGCAGATGCAGTTGGTGATCTCGGATATTCCGGCGCGGGAACCATAGAGTTCCTCTATGAAAATGACGCGTTCTATTTTATCGAAATGAACACCCGCTTACAGGTCGAACACCCCGTGACCGAAGCGATTTTTGGTGTCGATCTTGTCAAAGAACAAATTCGAATTGCAGCCGGAGAAGACCTGTCTTTCACCCAAGACGATTTACAGGTGAACGGTCATGCAATCGAAGTTCGGATCAATGCAGAAAGCATTCCTTCTTTTGTCCCTTGCCCGGGTAGAGTGACAGCTTACCACGCTCCCGGTGGACTTGGGGTCCGGATGGATTCCGCGCTCTATGACGGATATACGGTCCCACCCCATTACGACAGCTTGATTGCAAAATTGATTGTACATGCACCAGACAGGCCAGCCGCGCTTGCACGCCTAAACCGCGCTTTGTCCGAGTTGATTGTGGATGGAATCGAGACTTCCACCCCTTTGTTTCATCAATTGCTACAAGAGCCAGATATTCTAACAGGCGATTACACGATCCATTGGCTGGAAAACTGGTTGGCCGAGAATGCCGAGTGAGCGATAAGTCATTAACTCCGCAAATGCTATTGGCGGGATATGCCTCGGGTATATTTCCAATGGCGAACAGTCGTGATGATCCTGAAATCTTTTGGGTTCGTCCCGAAATGCGCGGAATAATTCCGTTGAATGGGTTTCATGTGTCCAAATCTTTGGAACGCACAATCCGAAAATCACACGCTGATGTTCGTTTGAACTCATGTTTTGCGGATGTTGTCTCACATTGCGCTAATCGTCCGGAAACCTGGATCAACCAAAGAATATACGATCTCTATATTGAACTGCATAAGATGGGTTATGCGCATTCTGTTGAAGTGTTTGACCAAGATGGCGCGCTTTGGGGAGGCATTTACGGCGTTGCACTTGGATCAGCCTTTTTTGGTGAAAGTATGTTCAGCAGAAAGACGGACGGCTCAAAAATCGCGCTGACCTATCTGGTGGCGCGCCTCAAAGCAGGTGGCTTTAGCCTTTTTGACACGCAATTTGTGACTGAGCATCTCTGCAGATTGGGCGCTGTTGAAATCCCACGCGCAGACTATGACATCCTGCTGTCAAAAGCTGTCGCTGAGACGGCCGATATCAACGCACTGGGCCAGCACTTTTCGTCCTATTCGGTGATACAGGCCAGCACCCAAACATCATAACGCTGATGCTCTAAAGAAGAGAGCGCTGGACTTGACGCCAGCATCCATCCTTCAAAACTCGGATCTGTTTGACGCTCATCCAACACCGTCAAGAAGGCATAAGCATCTTGCGATGGGTTCGCTGTTGGGAAACGACATTCCTTTAGAGAAATCTCGATCTTGCCGAATTTTCGTGAGCTGCCAGACCGCATTTCGATATCCTCAACGGTACCGTTCAACGTGTCTAGAGCCCGAACAGTCGCGCCAACACCAGTAGACGTGTCAGGTGTCTCTTGTGCCACAACACTTGAGGCCAACAAACAAGCTGTGGCGGCGCTAAGACGTCGGATCATTCTCCGCTAGAACCTACGAATTTCAGAAGGAGTTCAATCAAGCTGACCGAACCTTGAGTGTCTAGGAACTCTCCTCCATCTTCAATATTGAATGCCGATCCACCGGGTAAAATCTCAACAAAGTTGCCACCCAACAATCCTTCGGATGCAACAATGACAACAGAGTCATCGGGAATGTCCAAACTGCGATCAATCGAAAACTCCGTGATCGCCCGGAAGGTAACCGGATCCAGTTCAACATCAGTGACACTGCCAACTTTAACCCCAGCCATACGCACATCTGTTCCAACAGATATACCATTTGCCGATCGAAACGAGGCCTCAGCCGTGATGGCATCTGCCGATGCTGAACCGCCAAGGAACTGACTTGCATAAATCAAAAAACCAACAGCGACGGATAGAACGGCTGCGCCAACAACTGTTTCAGTAACTGAATTCGACATTGCGACTTACTCCGGTTGCCAAGCTTCGTAGCTTTCGCGGGTTTTCGGTTCGGGGTGTCGCAAACTCCCGGCAGGTGCGTAGGCCATCGATGTACCTGTTAAGTTTGGCTGATGAGGCTCTTCCCATGGTTTATGGTCCAGCGGCTCTTCTGTTGGGGGGGCTTGGTAGGTGTGATGCAACCAGCCATGCCATTCAGCCGGAACACGAGATGCCTCTGACATGCCGTTATAAATGACCCAGCGACGCGTTGCGTCTTTGTTTTCGTAGTAAATGTTCCCCTGGCTGTCTTCGCCCACACGCTTGCCATTCAACGCCGTCCAAACCCGCGTGTTGAGGGTTTGACCATTCCACCATGTAAAAACCTGTTTTAGGAACATTTGCTCACCTTGTTTTACGCAGCTATGAACCAAGACTGGCCTAAATGCCAGTATTAGGATGCGTTGGCGTTTTCTTCGGCAAGTTCCGCATAGACGATCAAGGGTGCGGCTTCAGTGTTTACCGATTTCTGGTTCACAACGACTTCTTCGACATTCTCAAGGCCTGGGAGATCAAACATAGTATCGAGCAAAATCTCTTCCATGATAGAACGCAAACCACGTGCGCCTGTCTTACGTTCCACCGCTCGTTGGGCAATCGCGCGCAATGCATTGTCTGTGAAGGTGAGCTTTACATCTTCCAACTCAAACAAGCGTTGATACTGCTTGACCAAGGCATTTTTTGGTTGAGACAGAATCGTGACCAAAGCGTCCTCATCCAAGTCTTCTAAAGTTGCAATAACCGGCAGGCGCCCAACAAACTCGGGGATAAGCCCAAATTTCAAAAGGTCTTCTGGCTCAAGATCACCAAACATTTCACCAACCGATCGGCTGTCTTCTTCTTTGACATCTGCGCCAAAGCCCATGGCAGAGCCTTTTCCACGCTGACCGATAATCTTTTCCAATCCGGCAAACGCGCCGCCACAGATGAATAGAATATTCGTTGTATCGACTTGCAGGAACTCCTGCTGCGGATGCTTTCGACCACCTTGTGGTGGAACCGATGCAACGGTCCCTTCCATAATCTTCAACAGTGCTTGCTGCACCCCTTCGCCTGACACATCTCGCGTGATAGAGGGATTGTCGGATTTTCGCGTGATCTTATCGACCTCATCTATATAGACGATGCCACGTTGCGCACGCTCAACATTATATTCAGACGCTTGCAACAATTTCAGTATAATATTTTCAACGTCTTCTCCGACATAGCCTGCTTCGGTCAAAGTTGTTGCGTCAGCCATCGTAAAGGGCACATCCAAAATGCGCGCAAGCGTTTGGGCCAAAAGCGTTTTCCCGCAGCCCGTCGGTCCGATCAAGAGGATATTGGATTTCGACAGCTCAATCTCAGAGGATTTTTCGGCATGATTCAAACGTTTGTAGTGGTTGTGTACAGCAACCGACAACACCCTTTTGGCCACCGCTTGACCAATCACATAGTCGTCCAAAACCTGACAAATTTCTACTGGAGTTGGAACGCCGCCCGACGATTTCACAAGATTGGACTTTGCTTCTTCTCGGATGATATCCATACACAATTCAACGCATTCATCGCAGATGAAAACGGTTGGACCCGCAATCAGCTTACGTACCTCATGCTGGCTTTTTCCGCAAAAGGAGCAATAGAGCGTGTTTTTAGAATCTGTGGTGTCAGTCGCTGACATTCTTAGCCTTTCAAGGTGCTTTGGGTGCAGCCTAAAACGCTTCCCCAAAGACCACAATGGTTCGAGGGCATTTTATACGCCCTCAATGTCACACATTCGTTAAATTCATAAACGTTGGTTTATTCTGTCGCAGGATCGCGTTTTTCCACGATTTGGTCAATTATGCCCCAATCTTTTGCTTCGACAGCCGTCATAAAGTTATCACGGTCCAGCGCCCGTTCAACCTCATCAATCGGTTGACCCGTATGATCATTATAAATGCGATTTAAGCGGTCCTTAAGCTCCAGTGTGTATTTAGCATGAATTGCAATATCTGAGGCCTGCCCTTGATAGCCGCCCGAAGGTTGGTGAACCATGATCGAAGCGTTCGGTAGGGCAAAGCGCATGTCTTTTTCACCCGCCGCCAAAAGCAAAGATCCCATTGAAGCGGCCTGCCCGACACACAATGTCGAAACCTTGGGTTGGATATATTGCATCGTATCATAGATTGAGAGGCCAGAACTGACGACCCCCCCGGGCGAGTTGATGTACATCGCAATGTCTTTTTTCGGATTTTCAGCCTCAAGAAACAAGAGTTGGGCGACGATCAGCGTGCTCATCCCGTCATGGACCGGACCAGAAAGGAAAATAATCCGCTCTTTCAACAGACGAGAAAAAATATCGTACGAGCGTTCGCCGCGAGATGTTTGCTCTACGACGATAGGAACAAGGGTATTCATGTAAACGTCAACTGGATCGCGCATATGCCTGCCATTTCATGTGTGGTTTCTATAGGTTGCAAGACCTAGCCTCGCTGCCGATCAGCTTCAAGATGCAAGACAATCCGTCAAAAAAATATGAACAATTTTGTTGTGTGATTTTTGCATCAACTGAAATGCCGTGGCGTTACAATGCAGTTACACGCTCGCAGTTTTCGACAAAATTGCTATGAATGCGACAGGTTTACACAGGGAGGATAAATAAGTGGGAACTAAGAAACTTCTTGCGACTACTGCTTTGGTAGCAGTTGCGAGTACAACCGCTCACGCCGAAGGTATTGAGCGGTTTAACCTTTCAACATCTTTCATGTTCGAAGAAGGCACCTATGTCGAAGCGTTTTACGGCCAAGTTACGCCTGATTTGCCGGCAACTGACGGCGTTGGCGGTTTCGCTGGCGTTTCAGATCAGGATGTTGGTGAAGACTTTGATGTTTTTGGCGCGTCATTCAAGATGGACGTTAGTGAACGTTTTTCTGTTGGCGTAACATTCAACAATCAGCTGGCTGGCGCAGATATTGAATGGGACCCGCTGCCCATTGCCGCGGACGTCCAAATTACGGGTTTGACCCTGATGGGTAAGTATCAAGTGAATGAGAACATCTCTTTGCTGGGTGGTATCAAGCGTGCCGAACTTAAAGAAAGCACTTTGGAAGTACCATTGGTCGGTGCTGAAACTTGGGAATCCTCTGGCGGCGATGACGGCTACGGTTATGTTATTGGGGCTGCGTATGAGATCAAAGACATCGCATTGCGGGCCGTTCTGACATATGAAAGCGAGATCCAAATCGATCCTGATCTTGAAAGTGTCAATGGCGGCGGTGGAGCAGATGGCCAAGCCGATCTATCTATTGGCGATGTCTGGAACCTGTCTTTCCAAACTGGTGTTGCACAAAACACTTTGGCCTTTGCGAATATTCGCTACTCAAAATGGGATGACAATCAAGGTTTTGTGCCAACGGATCCATTTGTCGTCGGCGTCTCCCAAGCTCAGGTAACGGATTTTGGTGACGGATATTCTTACACAATCGGTGTCGCGCAACGTTTAAGCGATCAGTGGGTTCTGTCGGCATCCTATTTCCATGATCCAGGCGACGGAGAACTTGCTTCACCATTGTCTCCGGTTGGTGCTACCAATTCCATTACGCTGGGTGCGCGCTACACGTTGCCCCAAGGTACAAATATCAGCTTCGGCTACACGCATTCAAAACGCGGTGACGCAACAGTGGATCTTGGTGATGCCGGTATCGGTACGGTCGAAGGCTCAACAGTTAAATCAGTTGGTATCCGCGTAGGACATAGTTTCTAAGCTGGGTAATACATCCGCAATAAAAAAGGCCCGCTTTCGAGCGGGCCTTTTGTTTTAAAAAATTCTTTTGTGTTAGGCCTCTAAAGCCTCAACAGCCTTTTGAAGATCATCCTTGGAGACTTCTTTCTCTGCGACTTCTGCACTTTCGAGGATATGATCCACGACCTTGTCTTCGAAGATCGGCGCACGCAACTGTTGCAGCGCACCTTGGTTTTGTTGAACGAACTCAAAATAGGCTCGTTCTTGACCTTGATACTTCTGTGCTTCCCGCATCACAGCCTGTTGTAACTCTGCATCAGTGACCTCGATGTCTTTAACTGATCCTACCTCCGCCAAGTAAAGGCCAAGTTTCACTCGCCGCTGGGCGAGTGAAATATGTTCTTCTGTGGGTTCCACCTCACCATGATTATGGCCTTCAACATCTGGGTTTTCTTCATGCCACAATTGATGCGCAATTTGCTTGGCTTCAGCATCGAGCAGTTGTTGGGGGACTTCAAAATCCACTCGCTTCTCAAGCTCGTCCATCAAACCACGCTTCATAACCATGCGTGTGGCCTCGGCATATTCCGCTTCTAATCGTTCGGAGATTTGAGTCTTCAGCCCATCAAGCGTCTCGGCACCCATTTTTTCCGCAAGTGCATCATCAATCGAAGCCGGTTTTGCCGACTTTATCTCTTTCACTGCACATTCAAAAACTGCCGGTTTCCCTGCCAGATGCTCTGCTTGATAGTCTTCAGGGAAGCTAACTTCGACATTTTTGTTGTCGCCTGCTTTCACGCCTACCAATTGGGCTTCGAAACCAGGAATAAAGTTGCCAGAGCCCAAAACAAGCGGGAAATCCTCGGCAGAACCACCTTCGAACGGTTCACCATCGATCTTGCCGACGAAATCAAATACAACTTGATCCCCGTTCTTTGCTTTTCCTTTTTTTACTTCGAAATCTTGCGTTTGGGCCGCTAGGCTTTCAAGTGCTTCTTGAATATCAGGCTCAGCCGCCTTTACGACCAACTTTTCGACCTTCAAACCATCCAAGTTCGCCTCTGGAATTTCTGGCAGTTTTTCATAGGAAAGAGTGACCTCGACATCATCGCCCTCTTTCCAGTCTTCGTTCACCATTTTCACGTCTGGCTGCATTGCAGGCTTGTCGCCGGTCTCTTCCATTTTGGAATTGATAGCCTCGTCTATGGTCTCTTGCATCGCTTCGCCCAAAACGGATTTGCCAAACTGCTTGCGCAGCATGGCAAGCGGAACTTTTCCCTTACGGAAGCCCTTCATCTGAACTTCTGGCTGCGCGTCTTTTAACTTCTGAGTGACTTTTTCATCTAACTCGGCAGCCGTTAGAACAATCTTGTATTCCCGCTTCAGGCCATCATTCAGCGTTTCGGTGACATCCATGTCTCATCCTCGATTTTATGGTGCGGGTGGAGGGACTTGAACCCCCACGCCTCGCGGCGCCAGAACCTAAATCTGGTGCGTCTACCAATTTCGCCACACCCGCAGAATCTTTGTGGGCAGCCAAAGGGCCGCCCAGTCGGGGCCATTTAGCAAAGCCCTTTACCGGATGTAAGAGAAAAATAACGCTCAACAAAAAAGACGCATCGGCAGCGCTTCTTGGCAAACCGACTCTAAACTGCATTATTTTTAGTCAAGATGTAACATTTTAGTGCACCTCGATTGGAAAGCCAAATTGCCGTTCGACGATGCGACCATGCAAATTGCGAAATTCGCTTCTTCGGGCCACCAAGGCGCGCACTGAACCGCCGCGGGGGAGTTACGTGAAAAAAATTGAAGCAGTGATCAAACCCTTCAAGCTCGACGAAGTAAAAGAAGCCCTTCAAGAAATTGGGATTCAAGGTCTGTCGGTGTTGGAAGCCAAAGGATTTGGTCGTCAAAAAGGCCACACGGAATTGTACCGTGGTGCTGAATATGTCGTCGATTTCTTGCCAAAGGTAAAAATCGAAGTTGTTCTGGCTGACGAACAATTGGATGATGCCATTCAAGCTATCATCGCAGCAGCAAGAACAGAAAAAATCGGAGATGGAAAGATTTTCGTTTCTTCAGTCGAACAAGCCATCCGTATTCGGACAGGCGAAGATGGCGCAGACGCGCTTTAACTATTCAACCTAAGGAAGAGGTGAAACTATGAGCGCAAAAGATATGCTCAAAATGATGAAGGATGAAGAGGCAGCCTATGTCGACATCCGCTTTACTGACCCACGAGGCAAGCTGCAGCATGTCACTGTGATGGAAGATCAGGTCGACGAAGACTTCTTGGAAGAAGGGTTTATGTTTGATGGATCTTCAATTGCGGGTTGGAAATCTATTGATCAATCAGACATGAAGCTGGTTGCGGATACAGACTCGGCGTATGTCGATCCGTTTTATGCGGAAAAGACGATTGCCGTACACTGTTCGGTTGTTGAACCTGACGATGGTATGCCCTACTCTCGTTGCCCACGCTCTACAGCGACGCGCGCGGAAGAGTATCTGAAATCCTCAGGAATTGGTGACACGGCCTTTTTTGGACCCGAAGCCGAGTTCTTTTTGTTTGATGATGTCCGCTTTTCCAACTCAATGAACAAAGTTTCATTTGAAGTGGATGCAGCAGACGCTGCTTGGAACACAGATTCCGAATACGAAATGGGCAATATGGGACACCGTCCTGGCGTTAAAGGCGGTTACTTCCCTGTGAACCCAACGGACGCCGGTGTGGATCTGCGTTCAGAAATGCTGTCCACAATGAAGCGAATTGGCATGTCTGTCGACAAGCACCACCATGAGGTTGCGTCGTGTCAGCACGAACTTGGCCTGATTTTCAACTCGCTTACAAAGCAGGGAGATGAACTCCAAAAATTCAAATACATCATCCATAACGTTGCCCATGCCTACGGTAAGTCCGCAACCTTTATGCCAAAGCCAATTGCTGGCGATAATGGCACTGGGATGCACGTGAACATGTCGATCTGGAAAGATGGTGCGCCGTTATTTGCAGGCGACCAATATGCAGACCTGTCGCAAGAAGCGCTGTATTTTATTGGCGGGATACTAAAACACGCAAAAGCTTTGAACGCGTTCACAAACCCATCTACGAACTCGTATAAACGTTTGATTCCGGGTTTTGAGGCGCCGGTTTTGCGGACCTATTCTGCACGGAACCGCTCGGGTTGTGTACGTATTCCTTGGACCGACTCTCCGAAGGCAAAACGTGTAGAGGCCCGTTTCCCTGATCCATCTGCCAACCCTTATCTGTGCTTCTCCGCACTTCTGATGGCCGGTCTTGATGGTATCAAAAGTCAAATCGACCCCGGTGCTTCTACAGATATGGACTTGTACGAATTGTCGCCAGAAGAGTTGGAGGGCATTCCAACAGTTTGTGCATCTTTGCGCGAGTCGCTGGACGAGCTATCCAATGACATGGGCTTCCTGACCGAAGGTGGGGTTTTCACCACCGACCAGATCGAAGGCTACATGGACCTGAAATGGGAAGAAGTTTACAGCATGGAGCATACGCCCCACCCTGTTGAATACGGAATGTACTACAGCTGTTAGTGTATCCTATGTCTTAAAGAAAGGCCCTCCTTTTGCGGGGGCCTTTTTTGTAGCCAGAACATATGCCCAAGCACGCTAAGTCAGCTTTCTCACAAGCCTGTGCTGGCCCAAGACCCACACCATTTCAACAAGTGATCGCCGAAACCGTGTGTTTAAGACCGAATTTAGATGCAACGGCGAAACCCTCCTTGGGACGAACGTCCTGAATTCTGACGCGATGCCAGGCCCAGCTAACAAAATGAGTTATCACACAGAATATGTAACGAAGTTAACGTATACGGCACTGACGAAAAATTGCCTTAGCAATGCGCGTGTCGCCTGATACCCAGATCGCACGCATTGTGCGAGGGATACATGACGACTGAGAGAATAACATTTTTAGGACATAACGGCGATACATTGGCAGCACGGCTCGACCTGCCAGCGGGCCCAGTGCACGCAACTGCCGTCTTTGCGCACTGTTTTACCTGCTCAAAGGACATCACAGCCGCAAAACGGATCGCAGGCCATTTGGCGGCCATGAACATTGCCGTTTTGCGCTTTGATTTCACGGGGCTTGGGCATTCCGAAGGTGAGTTTGCCAATACGAACTTCAGTTCAAATGTAGACGATTTGATCTTAGCGGCCAAATATCTGACTGACACGCACAGTGCGCCCTCGCTTTTGGTCGGCCATTCTTTGGGTGGAGCAGCTGTTTTGAAGGTAGCAGCAGAACTCCCTAGCGTCAAGGCCGTGGCCACCCTAGGCGCTCCGCATGATCCAGCTCATGTCATCCATAATTTTGGCGTCTCTTTGGAGGAAATCGAACAAAACGGCGTCGCAAAGGTGGATTTGGCAGGGCGACCTTTTACGATTAAGAAAGACTTTGTCGATGATGTCCGTGCGTCTTCTTTAAACAATGCAATTAGCACGATGAAATCCGCTTTGCTGGTCCTTCATTCACCGATAGATCAGACCGTGGGGATCGAGAATGCATCGGAAATCTTCCTCGCAGCCAAGCATCCAAAAAGTTTTGTAACTCTGGACGATACGGATCATTTGATCACAAAGGCAGAAGACGCGGAATACGCAGCCTCGGTTATTGCCTCTTGGGTCAGTCGCTATATCGATATCCCGAAACCCGCCGCTCCGATTGGCGCCCCGGAGGGTGTTGTCAGATCCGAAGAAGCAAATAAGGATGGCTTTTTGCAGGATATTTGCTCGGGACCAAAACATCACACATTGGCCGATGAACCCATCTCATATGGTGGGACAGATTTGGGCATGTCACCTTTCAACTTTTTATCGGCTGGCTTGGCGGCATGTACTTCTATGACTATTCGCATGTACGCGCGGCGCAAAGGTTGGCCCCTGGATCATGTCGCTGTTGACGTGATCCACGACAAAATCCACGCCCAAGAATGTCAAAGCTGCGAAACAGGTGAAGGAAAGATTGACCAGTTTCGACGCGTCATTACCTTAGAAGGTAAACTGACACCACAGCAGCGCACACGACTGATGGAAATTGCCGACAAATGCCCGGTACACCGCACGCTTCACGCTGAGGTAGCCATCACAACAGAGGACGCATTACGCTACTAAACAAACCGTATCAGCGCCCACACCAATAGAGCCAACTGGGCAAAGTTGATTAAGACGGATGTGCGATGCAATCGACTGAACAACGCCTCCTTGCCCTCGGTGTCTCGTGCCATATTAATCCGTGGCATCAAGATGAATTGGGAAAGTATGCCAAATAAGGCGGTCAGCAACAAAAGTTGCGCACTAAAAGTGTCCACAAAGATCAACATAAATGCCGCAATGGCACTGCCGACCAAGACAAATGTATAGTACCAATGGAAGGCTGAACGGATCAACGACCCCGCGACGCGAGGCTCTAGGTAAGCAAAGATAAAGGCTGCAAAGCCAAACGAGAAAAGCACCATACCACCAAACACAGTGGAGGTTGCGAGAAGGGACGCAACAGTCATTCTAACGATTCCAATTTACTAGTCGGATACCAAAAGAAAAGGAACTATTCAGACTTATACAAAGCGACCGAATGGCGCATCTCAGGGTCTGCTCGAATGACAAAACTATGAATCGTAAACACAACAACTTCCGGATCGGGTATTTTGTTAAGGATTTGTCTTTCCACCCTTAGATACTCACCAAAGCCTTCATGTTTGTAAGGTTGGTGTAGCTCTGCTTGGGTATAGAGTAGAAAATTTGCCCGCCAGATTGGAGCTCCGGGGCGCAACAAATCTAGCATTCTTTGAACACCCTTCTGGATACGCGTATCATATTCATCGACCGTGTCATGGATGGCTGAAAGTGGACGGTCGAGTTTTTCTGCGAAACGCCAACTGGCCGGGAAACAGAGCACACCTGAGGTCAAAACATGCTCTTCAGCAATTTTTTCATGTATCAAGACATCTTCTTGAATCAGTTGTGCCAATTGCTGAAGCGTTTGCGGTGGCTGACAGACAATCCCATCTGGACGGATGATTTGGTCACGGTGAAACCGGTAACCATCAGTCGAGCGCAGATGCCGCAAGAAATCATCTCGCACGGCTTCGAAAATATCCCGCGAAGGTTCACGCAGCACATCATTTGTTCGGTGTTCAAGCAACCATTTGCGATAGGCCAGCTGCTGTTGAAACACCTCATCTTGCCAAAAATATGGCGCATCACCCAGTGGCTGGATCCCTGGAAGACGTCGCGTTGCGAGCGTTTCCCATGGGCGAAATGGAAGCTCTGATTGTAAAATTTCTGAAAAACTGTTCGGTTGCGACTCCATAGTGCCGCTATTTGCCGCGAAATGACCTGCGAACCCCAGTCAAAAACGCATCTTTTGATAAAAACATCACTGAGTTGCACAATGAATCAGCATTTTCGTGACACCCGCAAGATTGATCCTAACAAAGGTGCCGTCCTTGGCGATAATACACCTAACGACTTAAACAGGGTCGAAATTGGGCCGACACAATTGGCGTACCGGGAATGGGAAACCGCCGGATTGGAGTTGCCGGATCTTCAGGCCATGCGCCGGCATCGTTGGGCACGTTTGACCAAGCATATTGTCGATCGTGGATATGGTGGTTTGTTGATGTTTGATCCGCTGAACATTCGCTATGCCACTGACAGCACGAATATGCAGCTGTGGAATACACATAATCCTTTTCGCGCGGTGTTGCTGTGCGCCGATGGATATATGGTGATCTGGGATTACAAGAATTCCCCTTTTCTGTCGCAATTTAATCCCTTGGTTCGCGAAGCACGATCTGGCGCAGATTTATTCTACTTCGATCGCGGCGATAAAATAGATGTTGCGGCAGACGCATTTTCCAACGAGGTCCGCCTTTTGATGGAAGACCATGCAGGTCAAAACAAACGTTTGGCTGTGGACAAGATCATGTTGCATGGGTTGCGCGCCCTAGAAGCGCAAGGCTTTGACATCATGGAAGGTGAAGAAGTTACCGAGAAATCCAGAGCGGTTAAAGGCCCAGACGAGATCAAAGCCATGCGCTGTGCCAATGACGCGTGCGAGAAAGCTGTTTGGGAAATGGAGAAAGCGGCACGCGTAGGTGTTCCGGCGGGCAATATGTCCGAGGATGATATTTGGTCAGTTCTGCATGCCGAAAATATCCGCCGTGGCGGCGAATGGATTGAGACCCGATTGCTGTCCTCTGGTCCACGCACGAACCCTTGGTTTCAAGAATGCGGACCACGAATTGTACAAAACAACGAAATCGTGGCCTTTGATACGGACCTAATCAGCTCCTACGGAATCTGCATCGATATGTCTCGGACATGGTGGATTGGGGACCAAAAGCCTCGGCAAGACATGATTGATACGATGAAACACAGTGTGGAACATATCCAAACCAATATGGAGATGCTAAAACCCGGCGTGAACATCCAAGATTTAAGCCGAAATTGCCATCAAATGTGGCCGAACCTTCAAGATGGAAAATATGGTTGTTTGATGCATGGTGTCGGCTTGTGCGACGAATGGCCATTGGTCGCCTATCCCGACAAAATGGTTGAAGGTGCCTTCGACTATGAACTTGAACCTGGAATGACACTTTGTGTCGAAGTTCTTGCCTCTCCCAAAGGCGGTGATTTTTCGATCAAACTTGAGGATCAGGTTCTCATCACAGAGAACGGATATGAAAATTTGAGCACCTATCCGTTCGATCCAGAGCTGATGGGCACAGCATAAACCTAAATAAGCGTGTTTTTTTGCACGGTTTTTGCCAAAAAACCATAAAGGGGTATGCCCTTTTCTTCCCATGTCGTTGCAGCTGATGCAGTAACTCATCTTAAGGAAGGAATGCGCCAGATTGGGGATGGCTATGAGCCGGGTTCTAATTCTTTGTGGAGTTTTATTCAGCGGACATGACGCTTTTGCGACAGAGTGGTCACGCATTCTAGAAGATGGCGTTTTGACCGCGAGCATTTCGATCGATAATCTAAGCTACTTCGAGGCCCTTTGTGATCAAGGGATCAATATTCCAATCACGTCTATGTCTTTAATGGTTCAAGGCAACATGCCTGCACCTGGAGAAAAAATTGAGTTCCGTTTCGGCGATCAGGCGCGCATTTATGCCTACGCCGACCCTGAGGGCGTTATAGCCTCCTTGACGCAAGACGACGCAGAAGTTTTTCAGCAACTTCTTGTCGAAATGAAAAGCCGCTCTCAAATGATGGTGCGTCTTGCCAGCGGTGTTCGGCAAACCTTTCCGCTAGATGGTTCAGAGGCGGCACTGGCAGGTTGTGTGCCCGACGCAGAGAAACTCTCCGGAGTTCAGGGCTCATGACTGGCGGATAGGCCATGACTCGCGTAGAGTACAAAAAGACGAGCAACAAGAATCAAAGAGCCCAAAATGGCCGACAATCTTTTTGGCTTAGAAAAAGCCACCAAATCATACGATGCGTCATCGATCCAAGTCTTGGAAGATATGGAGCATGTCCGTCTACGACCCGGTATGTATATCGGTGGAACAGATGATCGTGCTTTGCACCATATGGTCGCCGAGATTGTGGATAACTCGATGGACGAAGCGGTCGCAGGTCATGCCAACTGGATCGAAGTGGAACTTGATGAGAACCATCACGTTACAGTTCGCGACAATGGACGTGGTATCCCAACCGATCCACACCCGAAAGATCTTTCGAAATCGGCTTTGGAAATTATTTTCTGTACGCTTAACGCAGGTGGCAAGTTTTCCAATGACAACTACGAAACCTCGGGCGGCTTACACGGCGTCGGCTCTTCGGTTGTAAACGCACTGTCCGACCACCTTCGCGTAGAGGTTGCACGCAATAAGACATTGAAAGCAATGGAGTTTTCCCGCGGTAAACCTACGGGAGACCTCACGGATCTTGGTGAAATAAACAATCGGCGCGGCACGGTTGTGACCTTTCACCCGGACCCTGAAATTTTTGGTCCTTCGGCCAAGTTCAAGCCAAAACGACTTTACGATATGGCAAAGTCCAAAGCGTATTTGTTCTCAGGCGTCGAAATCCGTTGGAAATGTGCAAAATCTATCGCCGGAGACGTTCCAACATCAGATACGTTTAAATTTCCAAATGGTCTGGCGGACTATTTAGCAGAACGATTGGATGGCGCGAGCACCTATTCCGAAGACCCTTTCTCGGGCAAAGTGACATTCGCCGATAAATTTGGACGCGAGGCCGTTGGCAATGTGGAATGGGCGATCAATTGGTCGCCGGTGCGCGACGCGTTTATCCAAAGCTATTGCAACACTGTCCCAACACCCGAGGGCGGTACGCATGAAAGCGGGTTTTGGGCTGCTGTCCTGAAGGCCATCAAAGCCTATGGAGAACTCGTCGGGAACAAGAAAGCCAGCAATATCACGCGCGATGACGTGCAGTCTGGCGGCTCTGCTTTGGTGTCTGTCTTTATCCAAGAACCAAAATTTGTTGGTCAAACCAAAGATCGATTAGCCACCGTTGAAGCCCAAAAATGGGTCGAAGCATCTGTAAGAGATCATTTTGATAACTGGTTGGCAAATAACAATAAATCGGCCGGCGCGATCCTAGATTACATGGTCCTTAAGGCCGAGGAACGCTTGCGCCGGAAGGCCGAGAAGGAGACCGCGCGCAAAACAGCCACCAAGAAACTTCGTTTGCCCGGAAAGCTGGTCGATTGTTCGGCGACCAGCCGCGAAGGCACGGAGATTTTTATCGTCGAGGGGGACTCGGCCGGTGGGTCTGCCAAAATGGCACGCGATCGCAAATCCCAAGCGCTATTACCGTTGCGCGGCAAGATCCTAAACGTCCTTGGGGCTGCTGGTTCGAAAATGAATTCCAACAATGAAATCAATGACTTATGCCAAGCTCTTGGTGTCAGCACTGGTACCAAGTTCAACATTGATGACCTACGGTATGACAAGGTCATCATTATGACCGATGCGGATGTCGATGGCGCTCATATTGCGTCGCTGTTGATGACCTTTTTCTTTACCCAGATGCGGCCTTTGATTGATCATGGCCATTTGTTCATGGCCTGCCCTCCCTTGTTCCGCCTGACACAAGGGGGAAAGCGCGTTTACGCAATGGACGATGCCGAGAAAAACATCTGGATGGACAAGGGCTTAGGTGGAAAAGGTAAGATCGACATCTCGCGGTTTAAGGGTTTGGGCGAGATGGACGCCAAGGACCTCAAAGAAACCACGATGAACCCGCAGACACGCCAGTTGATCCGCGTGACGGTCGATGAAGACGCGCCGGGCGAAACGGCATCATTGGTCGATCGCCTGATGGGCAAAAAACCCGAATTACGATTTGAGTTTATTCAACAGAACGCAAAGTTCGCCGAAGAACTCGACGTTTGAGCCTCAAATCCAGCGTTTGAGGCCCGCGTGAGATACCCTTGGGATATTCGTGGGGCATCCGTAGGGCGGGTTTCACGGTTTTAAAGTATCCCTTGTTCACTGGCACTTACCGCCCAAGCCGACAGAGCTGCCCAGGTTCAGACTTGATTTTTGAGAACCGCCCAGCCTTTATGAAATCAGTTAAAGACCCATTAATTTTATATATACGTTCACAGGAGGTTTTTTTGTTTTGCTTTTTGGCACCCATGCCGGGCCAGTTGCAGATTTTTCAAGATCTTCAGAGATGCAGTGTATAAGTCGTAACGCCCCAAGGCGGACCCTAAAAGCCATCGACTATGTATAGATTAGAGCGCAGTCCGGGGCCACAACAAGGAACCCAACCGTACTTAGCTCAAATACATCCTGAGTACAGGCAGTGTCTGGCGCTTTTCCGAAAACGGATCTTTCGGTATTGGCAGAATTTTAGCGCCGCTGGGCCCATGCAGACGCAAGACTCGCGTGCCCTTGGCAGAAGTTAAGTTGTAAAGAGTATTATCGAGGGAGAAGTATGAAAAGACTGACCGGGATAAAGAACAGATTTAGAACGACGCGCTGTATGCTAGCCATTTTTGCACTGCTAGCAGGCGTTGTGGGTTTGGCTCCAAATCCCTCTTTTGCGGTCAGCTGCAACTATCAATCCTACCTCGAAGAGGGACGCTCCTTTACACTGGAAAACGAAAAGCGAGTGTGGATGGCAAACTCCATCCGTTGGCTTTTCGGTTGGCCGATCGGATACTCATTTACATGGGATGTAGTGTTTAGCGACGGGTTATCAGGTACGGCTCGCGTGATATGGGTTGAGAGGGAGGCGATCCCGATCCCCAGCGTTGAACAACGATATGAAAGAGACTTGGTCCGCATAAGCGGCGACTGTGTGGTCAAGATAGGTGTTATTGCAACCTACAAAGATGACTTCACTGCGTTACCCAGCATGCGGTAAAGCGACATAACTTTTGAGCCGCTTCTTATTCGACAAGAAACAGACTGGAACGGCGATGACTCCCGCGATTTCACAATGGGTGGAGTTTTTGTTTACCGTGAAGGTGCAGAAGAATACGCGACAACTTTGCGCACAAATTCAGCCCCGGTATCTGGGAGAATTCAACTGGTGTTGCCAAAAACCGCGTCGCTGTCGGATGCGATCGCAGTTCATTTTTCAGTTATTGAGTTTTTACAGAATTTTGGAGAATAAATTATGTCTTTTCTTTCCAGTTCATACAGTGCGTCCGCGTCGTTCGATCATATGGTTGTTGAACAACTGACGTCGCAACCGCCTTCCACAAATCAACCCATTGTGAGTTTGTCCTTAAGGTTGAGAGGCGAGCCGCGCTCGAACGCGCAGGTCATCAAAGGCCGCTTGCCAGTGATGTGTTGTCGTCAATACGATGCGTGTGATGTCCCGCACATTGGGGGCGTAAAGCACAGGCGCTAACATCGACAGCTCAACGATATCTTCGACGACCTTCTCTTCACCGCGCCACATCTCAACTCGGAGGGTCTCCCCTTCGGCATTGCGCCACGCAACCGTGATATGCACGCTTTGAAAATCTATTGCAGTGGGGGCTGTGATTTCGGCCGGATGTCCCGAACTGAGATAAGCGACATGATTGCCTGAGGTGATCGCGTTAACATAACCAGAGCCGATTTCCATCGCATCGATGACGTTGAGATTAAACCAGTTAAGATCGCCATAACCATTGGGCACTTTGAAGGTCTGGGTAGCGGTTTGCCCTTCAAAATCCAGCAAGGTCAGATTGTCGGTAAAAGTCTCGTGCGTTTCAATATTACCAATATGAATAGGAAAGACGTCGACCACGATGGGTACGGTGCGCGCACCTGAATTGACGCGGTATAGCCCAGATTTTGGTACGACCAGTTTGAATTGCCCCGTCGCGTCTGCAGACCCGACAAAAGAGGTGCCATCTATGTCGGAGGCTGCCACCTCTGTGTTCGGGGTGGCGCGGCCCGCGATGTATTTCTGCGGTGCAAAACCGATGGGTTTGGGCATCGCGTTCAGCGCACCGCCACCGATAGATCCATCCAATCTGGCATAGTCTAAAATTTGTTCGCTATTGCCCGTGGTCACGGTCCAACCCTTAGGCGGTTTGGCGCGGAACGTATAGCTGCCTTCTTTGTTTATATGCGCACCGGCACCACCAAGTTGGCCAGAAAAATTGGAGAAACCGTTGGTGTTTGAGCGTGAGGTCGTGACGAACTTGCCCTCATAGTATAGCTCAACCGCGATATCTGACAACGAGCGGTCGCCCATGCTATAGGCCCCATCTTGGTCGAAATCCAAGAAGGCATAGGTCGACAGATTTATCTCGCTATACTCGCGCGCCGGCCAATCCGTGACTTTGGCATAGTAGTCGTCCTTGGGACCTTCGGCAGCCTCAATCGTGCGTTCTGCGCGGTCTACAATGTCTTCGTTTTGCGCAAGGATGAACAGGGTCACAAAAGCAAGAACGCAGAATACCATGATAGAAAGCAGAATTTTGCGTAGCATTGGTCATAATCCTTTGGTCCAGCACAAGAACGGTTTGATGGAGCTTTTAAGCCCGAAATTGAACCTGGGAAAAAGGTCGTATTTGAGTCGTGTTACAAGATTGGCCCCGATTTCGTTCGGTTGGCAGCACAAAATTGACAAAGTTGACCAAAGGTGCGATTTTGACGTGGGAAAATTAAGGGATGAAGAACTCAATGCGAAATTTTTTGATTGCGACAACAGCTGCTGCCGTTTTCTCGGTTCAGGCAATTGCGGGCGGGCTTGATGAGCCGGTAGTTGATGCTGTTCAAGTCGCTGAAGAAGAAAATAGATCTCTTGCTTGGATCATCCCCTTGGTAGCGGTTGCTTTGGTTGCATTGGCGGTCTCTGGTGACGATGATGATGACGACGAGCAGGGTCCCAATGGCATGGCAAATGGGAATGGCCTCGAAAATGGCATGCAAAATGGAAATGGCGTCGTCAATGGGAATGGCGTCGTCAATGGGAATGGCGTCGTCAATGGGAATGGCGTTGTTTTTACGCGCTGACCCGTGTTTGAATGGACTGTTGAACGGTAATCTGGGCGGAGGTTCAACGTTTATCTAGGCGTCCGCATTAGTCTTGTTTGGTTTAATCGCGCTAGTGTTTATTGAAAAATTGAAACCGCGTCGTCTGTGCGTCGCGGTTTTTCTTTGAGTAGGTTAACAATCGATTAATCGCGCCAACAAGAGACTAAAGCAGATTAAAAAAGCTTCTCTGCCCCATGAAGCCAAAAAGATCTTCGTGAGAAAATTTTCAAGCTTAAGTCTGTCCCCGACTTGGGGGACGCATCTGACCCCGGTGGTGGCTATGGATATGTGGATGATGTTATAAATATGGGCAATTCAAGGCCGCGGGTTTGAGAAGAAATCGAGCGCAATCCACTTGACCTATTGCAACCGACATCGGTGTCATTTTTCTGTGCTACAGATGTTTCCCACAATGCACCGCGAGAGAACTTGATCCCGACACAAAGGCCAGACAGCTTAAGTTGGCCTCGAACCGCAGCGGAAAAAGATCTGCCAGAATAGAAAGGAATGAGGCGTTGGCCAAGGATCTCGGCTTTGTGAAGTATAAAGCGTATGAGAAATTTCCAAAAAATACCGAGAATTTGGAAATTAGCAGAGCTATTACAAGATTCAAACAGGCAAACCGAGTTCTGGTTGGAAAAAGGTTGATTCAGACGGAAGTAAGACTGACCAAACTGAAGGTGGCTGGGGTGGTAGGATTCGAACCTACGGTACACGATACCAAAAACCGTTGCCTTACCACTTGGCTACACCCCAGTAGTGGCGGCTCAGATAGGACGAAGGCGCATCACCTGCAAGGGGAAAGTGAGGGAACCCAGCCCAGACCAAGATGGCTTATATGCCAGATCGCGCAACCAGTATTCTGCGCGCATTTCCATTGGCCGATTTCTCTACAACGCAGGTACGCCCCAAGGTCCGCAAGTCGTTCAAAGCGCGCTTGACCTTCCGCCCCCGCACATCAAGAATGATCCCTCCGCCCCTATTAACATTCTTCTGAAAAAAGGTGTCATAGGTTTCCCAAGGGTAGTGAAAGCCACAAGAAAGAAAACTTACAGCGAGGTTACATGCAGGCAGGTTGAGCGGATCCAAAACCTTAGGGTTTACGCAAGTGATGTCCGACGCAGGAACACCGTTCTTCATCAAAAAATCTTTCGCAACCAAAAGGCTGGAATATGCTGCGCCAACCTCTGCAAACCCAAAATGTCGTTCGTCGTTGGACTCCAGATCAATTAGGCTGAAGTCCGACGCGTGATCACGGAAAAGAAATAAATCGAAAAAGGCGTAACCACAGCCAATGTCAACCACATGTTTGGGCTTTATCAAATCAATGATGGGCGCAATTTCCAGATACTCTAATTCGATAATCGCCAAGGCACGATACACCAACTCATCGCCCATTTTATCGACCAGACCGAGTGCTGGACTTGAATCACCTTCCATCCATTTGCGAATATATGACCCAGGGCGATGCTGGTCGTTAACAATTTCAGATCGTTGAAGAATGATGTTCAAAACATCTTGGGCGCTAAAGCTTGAGATATCGATAGATTGAATAGAGTTAGATTTCGAATGTTCAACAAAGGTTTCAAAAGCAATCACAGTGCGGTCTCAATTTTAGCTCAATAGGATTGAGCGGGTAATGGGTACAAACTGTCAACCAAAATTGCGTCTTTGGCTTTTGAGAACGAGGTTGAAAACCTAAATTTTTCTCTACAAACGGAAGATAACTTCACCCCCTTCAAAAAGCAAATCGCGCTCATCAGTTCGGCTATTGCGGTGTAAAAACCAGATATATATCCGAACCGAATTTCAATGCATTTCAGCAATCGAATGTTACAATCAATGTATTGGACTGCATCTGTCCTTTTACACAATCATCCGCGCCCGCATTCGGATCGCTATGGTTGATCACCATGCTGGTTTCTTTGCTCAAAGCCTTTGAAAATGTTTCAACAAGTGCGCTAAACTCCCATTTGGTTCCCACAATTTTTGTGTTTTCTTGCGTCGGCCTTTCGACGTCCAACATATACTCTGTAATAAAACTTGTCGCTTCTGTGACTTCGTCAAACCTGTGCTTCGGTCCGATGAAAGCCCCGCTATTGGCGTATTTGACAACAAGTTGACCGCTGATGCCTGCTGGAAACCTACAAGAACCATCTTCATTTATGCCACTTTCAGCTTTCCATTCGACGACATAGCAATTTTGTCCAGTGTTACCGATTTCAACACGCACCGGTGATATCGAACCGGCATTTCGATTGATCCAGGCGTTCTCAACAGCCGCACTCTTTAAAGATGCGCCGACGGGGATACAGGCCCTGACATTGTCCTGAATTTGCGGCTCGCATTCCTCGGCATAAACTTCAAACGTTTCTGGTGGTCGTTCTACCAAAGTCTCCGTGATGTAACGCGGTTCTATATAGCCGCGAATATGCGTTTTTGTTTGTTTATGCGAAATGCCGGGACATTCAAAGTTTAAGAAAGGCAGTGGGTAAACGCACAATACCCCAAGTGTTAGAATCACTCCCCAGGCCATAATCAAAAGCACAAGGAACCCAGACAAAACGGCGAAAAGATAATACCAAAAACTACCGCGTTGTGCATTCATAAAACGACTGAAGATCAACAGTATCATCGCCCCAATAATGAGAAGGAAAACACCGATGATCAGAGGAACATAAAGACCGTTAGCCGCTGCGAGAATACTTATGACTAAGACAACGATCAGGCCTATGATTGCAAAGAACGCTACGAATGGATACTCTTTGCGCAATTCCAAAAGCTTATTTATCGCTTGCATCATTCTTTTAACTCCAAAATTTTAAAGATATGATTTTAACGTGCACGCAAATTTGAGCGATTGCAACATTTTGGTCTGCCGGAGAAACTTTCGAACATGGCTACCATCGCCATTTTTTGAGTTTAAGTGCAGAAAAAGTTCAAAATCGACACCCGAGTTCGAACGCAAAAGCAGTCCTAAAGATCAGACCGTTCCATAAGCATTAACCACTCTTCTTCAGCCAAAGACAGTCTATTCTGACGGTCCACCAGACCATCGGTGGCTTTTTGAAATTTTACCGGTGCGTCCGTGAACAGGTTCGGCGTTGACAGAAACACCTCCAGCTTTTCAATTTCCGCATTCAAACGGTCGATTACATCTGGCAGTTCTTCAAGCCGATGCTTCTCCGTAAAACTCAGCTGTTGCATCGAAGATTTGGGCGCTTCATTTGTGGTTTTGGGTTTGGCTCGCTTTTGGGTCGCTTCGGGTTCGACCGCGGCAATACCACCCCCTTGCAATAAAACATCCGACCAACCACCTGCATAGATGGTGTGCCTGCCATTGCCCTCTAAAAGAATGGATTGGGTTGCAATACGGTCGATAAAGTCGCGATCATGGCTGACCAAAATGACAGTGCCTTGATAATCGTCGAGTAATTCCTGCAAGAGATCAAGCGTTTCGATATCCAAATCATTGGTCGGTTCATCCAGAACAAGCAAATTGCTTTCCTTAGCCATCAGTTTCGCCAAGATCAGGCGTGCCCGTTCTCCACCCGAAAGTTTCGAAATCGGCCCGCGTGCCTGTGCTTCATCGAATAGAAAATCTTTCAAATAGCCCATCACATGACGCGGCTGGCCGCGCACCATCACATGATCAGATTTGCCAATGACACCCAAGGCAGGATCGTTGACCAAATTGTTCCAAAGAGAGGTGTCGGCAATTAAGTCCTCTCGGTTCTGATCGAAATAGACAGGCACCAAATTTGTGCCTAACTTTACGCTGCCCGTATCCGGCTTCAATTCCCCCATCAAAAGCCGGATCAGTGTTGTCTTTCCAACACCGTTAGGGCCGACAAGCGCCAAACGATCTCCGCGTTGAATTTTCAGATCAAACTGGTCGACGATTGGCGCATCGGTGAAGGACTTGGACACATTGAACGCTTCAATCACTTTTTTGCCAGAGATATCAGCCTCGGCCAGATCCATTGCAGCTGCGCCTTTGCGTTTGATATGTCCGGCGCGATCCTGGCGAAGGTCTTGCAGGCGCCGCAATCTGCCCTGGTTTCGCTTGCGCCGTCCAGAAATACCCTCAACAGCCCAGCGCGCTTCGGCTTTGATCAAGCGTTTTTGCTTGTGACGGGCTGTGTCCTCTTCCTCGAAGGTTTTATCGCGCCAATCCTCAAAGGCCTCAAAACCTTTGGGATGTTGCCGCACTTGACCACGATCCACCCAAACAATGCCGCGCGTCAGATTACGCAAGAACGCGCGATCATGGCTGATCAGAATATAGGCCTGCTTCGTTGCGCGAAGATGTGCCTCTAGCCATTGCACTGCAAGAATATCCAGATGATTTGTTGGCTCATCAAGTAACAAAAGTTCGGCATCTGTCGCCAGGCATGCGACCAGTGCAGAGCGCCTTTTTTCCCCACCGGACGCAACACTGGGATCGCGGCTTAGATCAAGGCGCATTCCGTCGGCCAGAATATCAAGTTTATAACCTTCATCATGTGGTATTTTCGACAAAGCAAAATCGCGCAGAGTTTCAAAACCAGACATGTCTGGGTCCTGCTCTAGATAAGAGATCGCCATACCCGGTTGTATAAATCGATGACCACGATCGGGCTCTATCAGGCAAGCAATGGTTTTCATCAGCGTCGACTTTCCAGACCCATTGCGCCCGACCAGGCACAATCGATCACCTTGGTGCACAACGAGATTGAGTCCGTCAAAGACAGGTGTCTGTCCAAAAGAGAGGCCAATATCGCTGAGCGTTAGAATTGGAGGTCTAGCCATTCGCGCTAGATGGGCAGCAGCAGGCCCCGCGTCAATATCGCTTGTGATCGGACCACGGACTGCTACCGTCCCGAATTATGAAATTTGCGATAAACTCTGACTTAGCCCGCACCCAAATGCCGCCCGTTATGGAGGCACGTCGGTGGATTGCAGACAAAGATTTCAGTGACAAGCCATTGATTAATGTCTCTCAAGCCGCGCCAGTCGCACCGCCGCCCCGGGCGTTGCGCCAAGTGATCGCAGACCAAGTTATGACCAATCCCGAAGCCCATCTTTATGGTCCGGTGCGCGGTTTGGAAAGTTTGCGGCAAAAAATAGCGGAGACTTGGAGCCGCGACTATGACGCCGCGGTTCCAACCGAAGCTGTTTCAATCACAAGTGGTTGCAATCAAGCGTTTTGTGCGGCGGTTTCTGCAGTGGCTCAAAAGGGGGATGCGGTGATCCTGCCGACGCCTTGGTATTTCAACCACCAGATGTATCTGACAATGAGTGGTATTGAAGTTATCCCCCTGCCCTGCGGCGCAGATATGTTGCCAAACCTGGACACCGCGCGGAACCTGATAACTGAACGCGTCAAAGCCATCGTTTTGGTCACGCCAAACAATCCCACAGGCGCTGAATATCCCAGGGATTTGCTTGGCGGGTTCTACGATTTGGCAGAAACAAATGGCTTGGCATTGATTGTTGACGAAACTTACCGCGACTTTGACAGTCGCACAGGCACGCCCCATGATTTGTTCAAACGTCCAAACTGGGGTCATACATTGATCCAGCTCTACTCATTCTCTAAGGCCTTTCGCCTGACCGGTCATCGCGTTGGATCGCTGATAGCCGGGTCAGAACGACAAGCCGAAATAGAGAAGTACTTGGACACACAGACCATTTGCCCCAATCAAATCGGACAAATTGCGGCGCTTTGGGGTATGAACAATCTGTCGCAATGGCTGGCCGGCCAGCGCGCGGAAATTTTGGATCGCAGAGCAGCTATAGAAAACGCGATCCAAAACCTAGAGGGATGGGTTCTAAAGGGCGCGGGCGCTTACTTCGCCTATGTCTCACATCCGTTTTCCGGACGTTCAGACGCAGTTGCGAAAGCTTTGGTCGATCAAGCCCATGTTCTGATGTTGCCCGGAACGATGTTTGCGCCGCTTTCGAACGATCCAAAAGGCTTGGCAGAAGGACATTTGCGGATTGCGTTTGCAAATGTGGATCAGGACAGCATTGTCCATCTCGCAGAGCGCTTATCAGAATTTGACCTTTGAACGCTGTTGCAGTGAACCGCAGGCCGACTTAGAACGCTGCAGCCAGAGGCAAGGAGACCAAGATGCTGGGTGCTATGAGATCGCGTAAGGGCGGTGTTGGGATGTATATTATCCTTGGCCTTTTGTTCGTGGGTCTAATCGGATTTGGGATTGGTGGTTTTGGTGGATTTGCGGCCCGAAGCATTGGCACCGTGGGCGAGACGCCTATACCTGTGACAACTTATGTCAGTACCTTGAACTTCACCCGCAATCAAATCATGCAACAAACCGGTCAAGCGCCGCGTTATGTCGATTTGCGGGCGGCCGGAACGTTGGAGTCCATCTTAGATGAAACCGTTCGCGGGACCGGCTTGGAAGATCTGAACCGCAGTTTTGGGATCAGTATTGGTGACGAGCGTTTGCGCGAAGAAATCACAAGCAACCCTCAATTCCGGTCGACGGATGGGTCTTTTAACCCAACGAGCTATGATTTCTTCCTTGATCGCAACGGCTTTACCCGGGCAGAGTACGAAACACTGTTGCGGCGCAGCGCTGCGCGGTCACTGATTGAACAGGCCGTTTTCAGCGGCATTCAAGTTCCAAATGAGGCCATCGAACCAATCATCAACTATGCTTTGGAAGCCCGAAATGTTGCTTGGATAGAGTTGAGCGAAAGTGATTTGGAAACGGAAATTTCCGCCCCCAGCGCTGAAGATACCAGACAGTTCTATGATGACAATCCCGAGGCCTTTGTCCAGCCCGAAACAAAGTCGATCACCTATGCTTGGCTCACACCCGACTTGCTTGACGATACCGCGATTTCGGAAGATGCACTGCTGGCAGAGTATGAGGCACAATCCTCGCGGTATTCATTACCGGAGCGCCGGGCAATGGAACGGTTGGCTTTTACCGATACAGACGCAGCAAGGGCTGCCAAAGCCCGCATCGACAATGGTGAGATCACCTTCTTAGACTTGGTCACTGAACGTGGATTGGAATTGGTCGATATCGATCTGGGGATCATCACGCGCGCAGATATCTCACCGGCCGTCGCAGAAACCCTTTTCGATAATATTGAACCCGGTGTTTATGGACCTTTGGTTGGTCAATTAGGGCCTGCTTTGTACCGGGTTACAACCTCGCTTGCAGCACAAGTAATCCCTTTTGAAGAGGTCAGAGAAGAACTCGAACGAGAGTTGTTAAGCTTGGAACGTGAGCGGGTGCTGCGCGATCTTGTAACTCAGATAGAAGATTTACTCGCAGCAGGAGCAACCATCGAAGAATTGGCTGATGAAACCTTGATGGTTCAAGGTCAGATTGACTTTAACATCGAAAGCGAAGGCGGCATTGCAGGCTATGGAGAATTTCAAGATGCCGCAATTGCTGGCCAAGTGGATGATTTCCCCGAGTTGATATTGCTCTCGGATGGTGGGTTTTTTGCCCAGCGCGTTGACGCGGTACGACCAGCTGGCACCAAACCCTATGAATCGGTACTTGAAGACGCTCAGGCTGCAGCGCGTGCAGATGCGGTCAATACGGCACTTAACGCGCTTGGTGCTGCCCTTGAAACCCGCGCAGAGGCCGGTGAAAACTTTGTCAGCCTAGGGTATGCGTCCAGCCAAGTGAATGATTTACGACGCGGCGTGCCAACAAATGATTTCGATTTTTTAAGCATAAGTGCCATTTTTGATGCGGACGATCAGGGATATGCCATAGTGGATCAAGATGACGGGATTGCATTGGTCAAAATCCTACAAGTCATTCCACCCAACTTGGAGGATGCTGAGGTTGCCGATGTGGTCGGGCGTGTGCGCCGTGAATATGATCAAGAGCTAGCTATCGACCTTTTAAACGCGTTTGCGGATGCCGCAGCCGATGAGGCTGGTGTTTCATTGAACTTTCCAATCATTGATCAGATCCATAACCAAGTTTTCCCCGGTCAACTCGGGAATTGATGGATGGCACTACAACCGGATTACCCGGCTTTTGAGGCCCGCTATGCATCGGGGCAAAATGCCCTTGTTTATATGCGTGTGATTGCAGACACCGAAACGCCCGTTTCATTGATGCAAAAACTTGCACGCGGACGGAAGAATGCGTTTGTTCTTGAATCCGTAACCGGAGGAGAGGTTCGGGGACGCTACTCGATTATTGGGATGAAGCCAGACCTAGTTTGGCAGTGCAACGGAACCACATCCCAAAGCAATCGATCTGCCCTATTTGACGAAGACGCCTTTGCGCAGGACACCGACGACCCTTTGTCCGCACTGCGCAGCCTTTTGGATGAAAGTCATATCGATTTTCCAGATCACCTTCCCCCGATGTCGGCAGGTCTATTTGGGTATTTGGGCTATGACATGATCCGCTTGGTCGAGCACTTGCCAAACATCAATCCAGATCCCTTGGGTCTGCCAGATGCCGTGATGATGCGTCCATCTGTTGTGGTTATCGTCGATGGTGTCAAAGGCGAGTTGACGATTGTTTCACCAGCATGGGTGCAAGACAGCGTCAGCGCCAAAACCGCTTACAACATGGCAGCAGAGCGCGTGATGGCCGCAGCGCGCGACTTGGACCGACCCTTTGCCGAGCCTTTGGTCGAATTGCCCAGCGAGACCCAAGCTGAAACGCCAGTATCAAACACCCCAAAAGATGCTTATTTAGACATTGTCGAACAAGCCAAAGACTATATCCGAGCCGGCGACATTTTTCAGGTCGTCCCAAGTCAACGTTGGACACGTCCATTTCCGTTGCCACCTTTTGCATTGTACCGAGCGCTGCGCAGGACAAATCCGTCCCCTTATATGTTTTACTTCGACTTTGGTCCTTATCAAGTCGTCGGTGCCAGCCCCGAAATTCTTGTGAATGTCAGCGGAGGTACCGTCACAATCCGGCCGATTGCAGGAACCCGTCCGCGCGGAGCTTCACCTGTAGAAGACAAAGCGCTTGAGTTGGACCTGTTGGCCGATGAGAAAGAATTGGCCGAGCATTTGATGCTGCTCGATCTTGGGCGCAATGATGTGGGGCGCGTAGCAAAGACCGGCACTGTCAAACCGACCGATCAATTCATTATCGAACGCTACAGCCATGTTATGCACATCGTCTCAAACGTGGTGGGCGACCTCAGCGATGATCATGATGCCTTATCGGCCTTATTGGCAGGGCTTCCTGCGGGCACGGTGTCGGGTGCACCGAAAGTGCGCGCAATGGAGATCATCGACGAGCTTGAAACTGAAAAACGTGGGGTATACGGCGGTGGTGTTGGATATTTTTCCTCGAACGGCGATATGGATATTTGCATCGCGCTTAGAACGGGCGTGATCAAAAACGAAAAGCTCTACATTCAAGCTGGTGGCGGTGTTGTATATGACAGCGATCCCGAAACCGAATTCGAAGAAACCGTGAACAAGTCCAAAGCTTTGTTAAAGGCAGCTGACGACGCCGCAGAGTTTGTACGTGGGCGCGAGGGTTTAAACTAAGGCATTAAGGTAAAATAACCTGCGAGACGGGCACAAAGGCAACCGTGTCACCGCGCGACGAGGCCTCAAAAGCGCGCAACTCATCAATGGTGGCCTGCTGCAATGGTAAAATTAGGATCACTGATCCGCTTTGCGCGGCTTGAAGCGCCGCACGTTCGATCGCACGGCCAATCGTTTCAGAAGAAATTTCCCCCGTTATACCAAGATCGATTTCACCTGATGGCACGATGTTTTCATTTGCGCCGAAAGCGCCCGACTGAAGCCCGGTCGCGAATTCAAGATAACCCCGACCTTGTGCCTGCAAAGTGTTTAATACGGCTGCCTTGCCGCCCGCCTCGAGTTCTACAACAGGTTCTTGGACATATCCGATCGCTTCGGGAAATGTTTCAAAAAGCGTGGTCAAGGCCGACTCAGCTTGATCAGGGGTTGTGAAGGCTAAGGTGTCTTCCGCACTAATGGAACTGAAAACTTCGTGCCCGCTTCTACGCGCCTCTTGGTAAACGGTTCTGTTTTGCCGGTCTGGTCCTGAAATCAAAAAACTGACTGCCAGATCTATTTGCGAAATCTCGATATCTGGCTGTCCATCACGCTCCAGCAAAATCCCAACTTTTGGCAAGGTTGTGATCTCAACTTCACTCGAAAATTGATAGAGAGGTGTGTTCACGATGTCCGTTTCGCCCGGTATTGCATCCGTTTGACTATCGATCGTTGGCAGAGTTGTCCCACCATTCGACAGGGTATTGTTCCGGCGCCGATCAATTAAGTTAGAACCCGATCCGACATCCCCTATCGTGGGCAACCTTGTAATCGGGCTTGTTGACTGAACATCTGATGTGTCTGAACTGCTTTCATCGACCGAGGGTTCTGTCCCTTCTGAGGTGGCATCTTGCGTTTCATCATCAGTTGCAGAATTGGGCACACCGCCAGGTTGTTCCGGGATGGACGCTAAACCGTCTGAATTGGGAACCGGCGGCACGCCCCCATCTGATGGAGAGGACGGGACAGCAGGAAGCTGCTGGGCGTCGTCAAGAAGTGCGAGGTCTTCTTCCTCAGATCCTAGATTTTCTGAGACCTCGGGCGCATTTGGCGCCAGCTCTGAGACCACAATATCGCCTTTCGATGCACTCTCGCTTTCGACAACCTCAAGATCAGGCTGATCTGCGCCTTGCGCCACGCTGTACCCGTCTAACGCATCTTGGCCTTCAGAAGTTTCGGGCACGGCCTGATCACTGCTTTGATTTGCAACCGCCTCGGTCGATAAGTCAGTATCATTGGGTAAATCTGCCTCGATTTCGCCGTCAGAGAGCGCTTCTGCATTCAGGTTGTCGTCTTGCCGCGCGGATCCCGTATTCACCAATGTGGCACTCGTAATGGCGCCGACACCAGGCTCTTTCGGCTTGAAATCTTGCAACAGTGCCCAACCTGAAGCCAAAAGGGCCAGCGTTGCCACAGCGGAAAGCGATCCTAAAATCAGTCGCATCTGCTTCAATCCTTCTTTTGGGCCAGCGCGTGGGCTTGCCATGACCGCCACTATACGGTTGAAACGCTTAAATTCAAACAATCAGCGAATGTTACGCTTTATGCTTCTTTTGATAGATAACTATGACAGCTTTACTTACAACTTGGTGCATTATGTCGCCGAGTTAGGGGCAGATGTGAAAGTTGTGCGCAATGATGAATTGACGGTGCAAGATGCAATGGGATTGCGCCCCAGTTCGATCCTTCTATCGCCAGGTCCTTGCGATCCGGATCGTGCTGGGATTTGTCTTGCCATGGTACTGGCCGCAGCCGAGACTAAGACACCTTTGATGGGCGTTTGCCTTGGGCATCAATCCATTGGTCAAGCGTTCGGCGGAAAGATCATTCGCTGCCACGAAATTGTCCATGGCAAAATGGGGCGCGTGAAACATGATGGAAAGTCGGTGTTCAAAGGCCTTCCATCCCCTTTTGAGGCAACGCGATATCATTCCTTGGTCATTGAACGCGAAAGCCTGCCCGATAAGTTGGAAATCACAGCAGAATTGGACGATGGCGTGATCATGGGCGTTCAGCACAAAACACTCCCGATCCACGGAGTGCAATTCCATCCAGAGAGTATTGCGTCCGAGCATGGGCACGCGCTTCTGAAAACTTTTTTGGACGAAACGGTGATGCCAGCATGAGCGAAAGACTAAAATCTCTTATCGGTGTCGCCGCAGATCGCCCTTTGACAAAAGAAGAAGCTAGGGCTGCGTTCGACGAAATCATGTCTGGGCAGGCAACCGACTCACAGATCGGTGGGTACCTGATGACACTTCGCGTGCGTGGCGAGACGGTTGAAGAAGTCACCGCTGCGGCTGCCGCTATGCGTGCGGCTTGCGTTCCGGTGACTGCGCCTGCGGGCGCCATGGATATTGTTGGGACTGGCGGGGACGGAAAATCCACGCTGAACATATCCACCGCAACTGCCTTTGTTGTGGCAGGCGCTGGAGTTGTTGTCGCTAAACATGGCAATAGAAATCTTTCGTCAAAATCGGGGACAGCGGATGCGTTGGGGCAATCAGGCGTAAATGTTATGGTTGGCGCCGATAGGGTTGAAACCGCTCTGAACAAGATCGGAATCGCGTTTATGATGGCACCGATGCATCACCCTGCGGTAAAGTTCGTCATGCCGGCAAGAACAGAACTTGGTACTCGTACTGTGTTCAATATTTTGGGGCCGCTCACAAACCCTGCTGGCGTGAAAAGACAATTGACGGGTACATTCTCGGTAGAGATGATCCGCCCAATGGCCGAAACCCTGTTGGGATTAGGGTCTGAGAAGGCCTGGTTGGTTCATGGCAGCGACGGCACAGATGAAGTGTCGATCTGCGGGACGACTGCTGTGGCGGCCTTGGAAAATGGCGCGGTAATTGACCGGGAGCTGCATCCCGAAGAGGCAGGTCTGCCAGTCCACAAGTTCGAAGACATCGTTGGAGGGGACCCCGTCTATAATGCCAAGGCGATGGCGGATCTATTCGATGGCAAGCCCTCGGCATATCGCGATGCTGTTTTGTTGAATGCAGCTTGTGCTTTGCTGGTGGCTGACAAATCCTCTGACCTCAAAGAGGGTGTTGCTATGGCTGTTGAAAGCATTGATCGCGGGGCAGCCAAAGAGAAATTGGGCGCTTTGGCCCGCATCACATCTGAGGCCGCTTAGTGGCAGATATTCTTGAGAAAATCGGCGCTTACAAAGCCAAGGAAATTGCGGCCCTGAAAGCGCGGACAAATTTTGAGGAACTTTCAACACTTGCCAGAGAAATGGACGCACCCCGCGGTTTTCAAGATCAGTTGGTGCAGGCATCGCGCAACGGCTATGGCCTGATCGCAGAAATAAAGAAAGCAAGCCCGTCCAAAGGGTTGATCCGTAAAGAATTTGACGTGGCCAGCCTTGCGAAGGCCTACGAAACCGGCGGGGCGACCTGTTTGTCTGTTCTGACCGACAACCCGTCTTTTCAAGGCGCGCCGGAGTTTCTGATGCAAGCACGCGCAGCGACAAAACTACCGGTGTTGCGCAAAGATTTCCTCTATGAACCTATTCAGGTGGTCGAAGCGCGCGCGCTGGGTGCTGACGCGATCCTGATCATCATGGCGGCGGTGTCAGATGCGCAAGCCTCAGAGCTTGAAGCAACGGCCTTTGAATGGGGTATGGATGTGTTGGTCGAAATCCATGACCGGGACGAGCTTGATCGCGCTTCGGCCTTAAAGTCAGACCTATTAGGCATCAATAACCGAAACTTAAAAACATTCGATGTCACGCTTGAGACGACCAAAACGCTTGCGCGCCATGCCGCTGCCGAACGTCTTTTGATTGCCGAAAGCGGTTTGTTCACGCCCGAAGATCTTGCGGAACTCTCTGAATATGGTGCACGATGTTTCTTGATCGGAGAGTCCCTTATGCGCCAAGAAGACGTCCATTCTGCGACCCGCAGCATCTTGGCGAATCCTGTTCAATCGCCGGGTCACTGATGCCGAAATTATCGCATTTCGATGACAGTGGTGCCGCCCATATGGTGGACGTCTCGGGCAAGGACGTGACAGAGCGTATTGCCATTGCGGAGGGCCAGATCACCATGTGCGCGGAGGCTTTTGCGCTGATCAAAAAAGGTACGGCAAAAAAAGGTGATGTATTGGGCGTGGCGCGCTTGGCTGCAATTATGGCTGCGAAACGGACATCCGGTATAATCCCGCTTTGCCACCCTCTGCCATTGGCAAAGGTGGGTGTAGAGTTTGCATTTTTAGACGCTTCCCGGGCGATAAACATTGAGGTCAACGTGAAAACCAACGGCCAAACCGGGGTTGAAATGGAGGCTTTGCACGCTGCCTCGGTTGGCTTGTTGACGATCTATGACATGGTCAAGGCGGTCGACAAAGGGATGGTCATTTCAAATATCAGACTGGTGCACAAAGAGGGCGGAAAGTCCGGGCTTTATCAGGCGACCAAATGATCTCAGTGAATGAGGCACAGAACCGGCTTCTGAACTTGGTACAACCTATGCAGAGCGAGCCTGTGATGCTGACAAATGCTCAGGGCCGCATATTGGCCGCATCGGTGATCAGCCAGACTTCACAGCCGCCTTTTAATGCCTCAGCGATGGATGGATACGCCATTCAAAGGAAAGACTATCGCAAGACAGCGCAGCTTCGGGTCGTTGGATCAGCTGCAGCGGGCACCCCATTTGATGGAAAGGTTCAGTCCGGCGAAGCCGTGCGCATCTTTACCGGTGGTGTTATTCCAGACGGAGCTGACTTTGTCCTAATCCAGGAAAACGTGGAACGAGACGGGAAAATGGTCCGAATTGCGGATGCCGATCAATCCCAGAACTACATCCGCAAAGCCGGGCAAGACTTTGAAATTGGTTCACAGATTTCGGCCCAACAGGCTTTGACGCCGGCCCTGATATCGCAAATTGCATCGATGGGGTATGGGGATGTCACCTGCCATAAACAACCAAGCATTGCTGTGATATCCACCGGTGACGAGCTGATTCCGCCCGGATCAGAATTGGCCAAAGGAGAGATTTTTGCGTCGAACAGCTATGGATTGAAAGCAGCTATCGGGAGATACGGTGCGGATGTGCACATTCTTCCCATTGCGCGCGATACAGAGCAGTCTCTTCGCGAAATCTTTGCACTGGCACTGTCTTGTGATCTGATCATCACCAGCGGCGGGGCCTCGGTTGGGGATCATGATTTGGTCATGCCGGTTGCTCAAAGTCTTGGATTGAAAGCAGATTTTCACAAAGTGAAAATGCGCCCCGGCAAACAATTGATGGCCGGCAGGTTCAAAAACGGTCCAGCTTTTGTTGGCCTTCCTGGAAATCCGGTTTCGGCGCTGGTCTGTGCCGAAATTTTTATCGCACCAATGATCCGCAAAATGCTTGGGCTCTCACAGATGGTCACCGTCCCACTTCAAGCAGTCCTGTCTGAAGAAATCGCTGCAAATGGCAATCGCGAGCATTATATGCGCGGGCAATTCTGGCACGAAGGTGGGACACTGAAAGCCTTACCATTTGGCAGACAAGACAGCGCTTTAATGTCTGTGCTTTCCAGTGCAAATTGCCTGATACGACGGCAGCCCAATGAAAGCGCGCAGGCTGCAGGCGCACTGATCGACATCATTACCCTAGAGAACATTTGACATGATTCGCGAACAGCAGTAGAACGCAAGAGAACAAAACAGGTTCATTTCGTGATAAGAGGGAACCCATGCTGACGAAAAAACAACTTCAACTGCTCGAATTCATTCATAAGCGGATGCAAAGGGATGGTGTACCGCCCTCTTTTGACGAAATGAAAGAAGCGCTGGATTTACGCTCAAAATCGGGAATCCATCGTTTGATCACTGCCTTGGAGGAGCGTGGGTTCATCCGACGTTTGGCACATCGCGCGCGCGCAATTGAGATTGTCAAATTGCCAGACCCCAATGACAAAAGTGGGTTCGTTCCGCGTGTGTTAGATGGAGGGCGACCCAGTGCGACACCAAATTCGGCTTTGCCAATCGAAAGTGCAAAAGCGTTTGAGCTGGACGTGATGGGGCGAATTGCAGCGGGTACACCGATTGAGGCGATCCAAGAGGTCAGCCATTCGGTTTCAGTGCCTGGCGATATGATCCGCTCTGGAGCACATCATTATGCACTGGAGGTCAAAGGTGATTCCATGATCGAGGCTGGCATCAATGATGGAGATATTGTCGTCATTCTAGAACAGAACGATGCTGATACCGGGGACATTGTGGTGGCTTTGGTTGAAGGACAGGAAGCGACTTTAAAACGCCTTCGCAAACGCGGTTCTGCGGTTGCTTTGGAGGCGGCAAACCCGGCCTATGAAACGCGGGTCTATCGTGATGATCAGGTTCAAATTCAAGGTAAACTTGTGGGGTTGATCCGCTCATACTAAGGGCGTTGCCATAACCGTCCTGTTTTCGAAGCTGGCCTGACAATCGGGCCAGTTTTTTTATATGTGATGGTCAAAGTTTCATAAGGTCCAAAGCTTTGACCGGTGATTTGAAGGCACTCACCACTGAGCTTAAAATTTAGTTTCGGAGCGATCACAATTTGGTCGGCTTTGCAGGGCAGCCAATGCTTTGGGGCACGCGATCCGGAATAGACCAGAAGGTTGGTACCGAATTGCGCGGGATTGCGGTCTGGCCAAGATGCCGCCGACGCTTCTTGCGAAAGAGACAAACCATCATTGTCTAACCATTGCGTCACTTCAAACCGGGCCGCACGCGCTTTGTTCACAACGCGGCCGTTCTCTGTAAGAACACCCACTGCCCCACTGCGCTTTGAAACAAGTATGTCTGGTCGTGATGACATCGACCAAACGTACAAAGCCAAAAAAACTATCAACGCGCCAACCCATTTGAACTGCCCTTTCCAAAGAATGAAGAACGTCCAGCCAAAGGCGATCACCCCCAACACAAATTCAGGCGCAGATTGAACCCAGCGTATGGCATTGGGACGCGAAGAGGTGAAATGGGCAACGGTAAGGATCCAGTCAATTCCAATTTCGGCTGCATGGAAGAAGACAAAGCCGAAGCCCAATGGGGTAAAAAGGCATGCCAGAATAAGAGATGGTATGATCACCAATCCCATCAAGGGAACCGTGCATAGGTTTGCCGCAAGGCCAAAAAGAATTAACCGATTGAAATGAAAAGCCGCCACCGGTGCCGTTGCCGCGCCAGCAAGAGCCGAGGACAGGACAATGGCCCCACCCTCACGGACCAAAGTAGAAGAACGTCTTTGAAACCAAGTCCTTGTCGCTTCGAATCCTACAACCAGAGCCGAAGTTGCTGCAAAAGACATCTGAAATCCAGCATGTAAAAGATTCTCAGGTTGAAGGACCAAAAGGATCAATCCGGCAAGTGCGAGTGAGCGCAACGATATCGCTGGACGATCCAATAATATCGCAACCAACATCACACCCACCATGACAAAAGCGCGCTGTGTCGCTATGCCAAAGCCAGATAGCGCCAAATATACAAGTCCTGCGATTAACGCTGTGAATGCGGCGATCTTTTTGATGTAACGCGCGTTCATCCGAGAGAAAGTCAAAAGAAGGCTAAGGCGGCATGTTCCAAAAACAAGGGCCGTAAGCAACCCCATATGGAGACCTGAAATGGCCAAAAGATGGGCCAAATTGGACGCGCGTAAGGCGTCTAAATCTTCCGGAGAAATGTCTGAACGATCACCGACCATCAAAGCCTGAGCGAACCCCGCTGATCTAGGTTTCATGTGACGCTTTAAGAAAAGACCAATGCCTTCGCGGAACCGGTCAAGTTTGAGGCGCAGCGTATCAGGCGCTGTACCGATCAATACGGGTGGCGCGCGCGCATAGCCAACGCCACCCAGGCGCAAAAACCAAGCGGCTCGCTCAAAGTCATATCCGTTTGGATCACTTTTGGGCATGGGCGCAGACAAAACGGCCGACACCGAAATGCGTGAACCAATTGATGGGATGAACTCCAAATCTTTTGGAATACTGACACGAATTCGGGCCGGAGGTTCGGATAATCCTATCAAATGCACGTCGGACAACCAAAGCCTTGGAGCCCCGGAAAAAGACTGATCAGCACGAAAAACTGTTCCGGTGAGGTCGTAAGTTTGACTGACAAACAGTTTCGGTGCTTCGACAAAATGGGCGCGAAGACCGGCCCAACCAAATCCGACAAGAGAGCCGGACAAAAGAACAAGCGGCAGCAAGAACCCTTTCCTCAAGACAATCGAGGCCAATAGTCCGATACCTAAACAACACCAAAGCCAAAAATAAGCCGGTTCAAACCAAAGGGAAAAAAGACCAGCAATTCCGCAGGTATAACCGAGCACAAACCACATCAAGGCCCGATTGCTTTGTTCTGCAAGACTGTTACGCCAGTTCACCGCTTGTCACCGCCCAAAGAGTTTCGTTAATGCCACCATGGTCGCGTGCCGAAATTAAGCAAAGGTTACCTATGACAAAGATCGTCACTCGTTTCGCCCCGTCTCCCACGGGATACTTACACATTGGTGGAGCAAGGACGGCTTTGTTCAATTGGTTGTTTGCAAAGGCAAATGGTGGAACGTTCCTTTTACGAATTGAAGATACAGACCGCACACGGTCCACGCCAGAAGCAACCGCGGCAATTTTTGAAGGCATGGATTGGTTGGGATTAGCACATGATGGCGAAGCCATCAGTCAATTTGAGCGCGCCGAAAGACATCGCATTGTTGCACATGAGATGCTTGGGAACGGAACGGCGTATAAGTGTTTCGCAACCCAGGACGAAATTGAGGCTGCACGCGAGGCAGCACGCGCCATGGGCAAGCCGACCCTTTTTCAAAGCCCTTGGCGTGATGCCGATAAAGCAACCTATCCGGACGCACCTTTTGTTATCCGGCTGAAAGCACCAAAAGACGGAGAGCTGACGATTCTGGACCATGTTCAAGGTCAAGTAACTTGGCCGTTGGACAGTTTTGACGATCTTGTTTTGCTGCGCTCTGATGGGACACCCACGTATATGCTGGCGGTGGTCGTCGATGACTATGACATGGGCATTACCCATGTCATTCGCGGAGACGACCATTTGATAAATGCCGGCCGTCAAAGCCTGATTTACAAAGCGAATGGCTGGTCGATACCTGAGTTTGCCCATATCCCATTGATCCATGGCGAAGATGGCAAAAAATTATCAAAGCGCCATGGTGCCATGTCTGTCACCGAATATCGCGACATGGGATACATGCCTGAAGCGATGAGAAATTACCTGGCCCGACTTGGGTGGAGCCATGGTGACGATGAACTTTTCACCACCACACAAGCCATTGACTGGTTCAGCCTTAGCGGCATCGGGAAATCACCTGCCCGCCTTGATTACAAAAAACTTGATAGCGTATCAGCACACCATATCAAGACGGCGGATCACGATGTCTTACTTGCCAATGTAAAGGACTTTTACCGCGCGCGATCTCTCAAGGACCTCAGTTCCGAACAATGGGGAACATTGCAAAAGGCCCTTCCAATATTGTTGGATCGCTCCAAAAAGCTTGGAGATTTGATTGAGAAAGCGCATTTTTGCCTGATTGAGCGCCCTATTGATATCGATATCGAAGCGCAAGAGAAGCTCCAAACGGTATCCAATGGTATACTGAAATCATTGACCACGCATCTGGCCTCTGTTAGCTGGACCCATGACGAGATTTTTGCGGCGGCCAAGGAATTTGCCACAGCGCAGGACATCAAAGTCGGGCAATTGGCGCAACCGCTAAGAACTGCTCTTGCAGGGCGCACTGTGACACCATCAGTCTTTGATATGATGGAGGTTTTAGGACGCAAGGAAAGTCTTGCCCGAATAAGGGATGTCTTGGAGTAACGCCCCAACCGTTGTATGATAATTTATGCCCTGCCACCCGGGCTATCTGGAGGAGAGACAGATATGACAGACACAAGCAAGACGGCGACACTAAGCTTTGGAGATAAGCAACTAGAACTGCCGATGTACTCGCCATCTGCGGGACCTGATGTCATCGATATTCGTCGCCTTTATGCAGATGGCGGCGTTTTCACGTATGACCCCGGTTTCACATCAACCGCGTCATGCGACAGCACAATTACATATATTGATGGCGGCAAAGGAGAACTTCTTTACCGTGGGTTCCCGATAGACCAGCTTGCTGAGAATGCCAGTTTTGTCGAAGTCTGCTACATTCTGCTGAACGGTGAATTGCCGTCAAAAGATGAGTTGGAAGCGTTTGAGCACCGCATCACAATGCACACAATGGTGCATGAACAGATGCATAATTTTTTCCGAGGTTTTCGTCGGGATGCCCACCCAATGGCCATCATGTGCGGCGTTGTTGGGGCAATGTCGAGCTTTTACCATGACTCGACCGACATTACCGATTCTGAACAACGCGAGATCGCCTCGATCCGTATGATTGCGAAGATCCCGACAATTGCAGCCATGGCTTTTAAATATACCACGGGTCAGCCTTTTGTTTATCCGCGCAATGATCTGGATTATGCATCAAATTTTTTACGTATGTGCTTTGCTGTGCCTGCAGAAGAGTATGAAGTTAACCCTATTCTTTCGCGGGCGATGGATCGAATTTTCACTCTGCATGCCGATCATGAACAAAACGCATCAACCTCGACTGTACGTTTGGCGGGGTCATCAGGTGCTAACCCGTTTGCCTGTATCGCTGCTGGCGTGGCTTGTCTTTGGGGTCCAGCCCATGGCGGCGCAAACGAGGCTGCATTGAATATGTTACGTGAAATTGGAACTGTTGATCAAATTCCCGAGTATATTGCGCGGGCAAAAGACAAGGCCGATCCGTTCCGCTTGATGGGGTTCGGACATCGCGTCTACAAAAACTTCGACCCACGTGCAAAAGTGATGAAAGAAAGCGCCGACGAAGTGCTTGCCCTGCTTGGCGTCGAAAACAATGAGACGCTTAAGGTTGCCAAAGAGCTGGAACGGATAGCGCTAAGCGATGATTACTTCATTGAAAAGAAACTCTATCCAAATGTCGATTTTTATTCGGGCATTATTTTGGATGCGATGGGTTTCCCAACATCAATGTTCACACCCATTTTTGCCTTGGCCCGTACTGTGGGTTGGATTGCGCAATGGCATGAAATGATCGCAGATCCGCAACAGAAGATTGGTCGCCCTCGCCAATTGTATCAGGGTAAGACGTCCCGAGACTACATAAATGTCGACAAGCGATAGGTCGGCATCAGATCAAAAGAAACGGATCAACGGCCCTCGAATCTCGGGGGCCGCTTTTCTAGGAACGCGAATAAAGCTTCTTTGAAATCAAAGGTTTGGGCGGCAGCACCTTGTGAGGCACCTTCGAGATCCAACTGGTCATCCAAGGAGTTTTCAAAGCTTGATCGGATTGCATCCTTTGTCAGCCTATATGCTTCCGTCGGACCATTTCCCATTTTTTCAGCCACATCGCGCACGCGAGCTTCAAATCGACTTTTGGCTGTGGCTTCCAAAATCATACCCCAATCTGCTGCTTTCTTGGCCGATATCGCCTCACCGAGAAGGGCGGCGCCCATGGCGCGCGCAAGGCCCACCTGACGGGGAAGGATCCATGTCGATCCCCCTTCGGGGATCAAACCAAGCCGCGAGAAGGCTTGAACAAATTCCGCGCCTTCCTTGGCAATCACGATGTCTGCCGCCAATGCTAGGCTAGCGCCGATCCCCGCAGCAGTCCCATTGACGGCTGCAATTGTCGGTATCGAGGACCCGTAAATTTCGCGGAGCATTGGTTCAGTCTCTTCGCGCAAAACACCCTCTAGGTCCAAATGCGCAACGCTTGGCTGCGTGCCTAAATCTTGGCCTGTGCAAAACACATCTCCCTGCCCTGTGATGACCAATACCCTTGCCCCTAGCCTTGGCGCTTGTGCAACCGCATGCGTGATTTCGCCCCGCATCAATGTTGTTAATGCATTGCGATCCTCTTGTCGGTTCAGGGTGATCACCCCTATGTTATTGTCCTCAAGCGTGAAAATGATATCCTGATAGTCCATAAGGAAACCTCATCGTTTCCATTGAGATGGACCTATGATGCCCCTCGGTCAAGCCAGTCCGGACCAGAATTGTTCTGAGCGGCCCATTCCTCCAAGGCGGCATTTTCGTTGGGATCTAAGGTGGTTGCGGAAAACCGCATCGGCTGACTTTGGATCGCCGGTTTGACCGTTCGAAAATGATGCAATTCTCGGGCGCCAAAATAGAATGACACGATTGCTCCAAGCAGCCACCAAAGAGGTTCGGGCACAAAGGACAAACCTTCCATCCGGCCCGCAAAACCCTGCGGGTCAATCATAGCATAGGCAAACAGCCCAACGGTACCAAGCGCCAGACATGGGCGTGGAAGACGGTTCAGTGCATTAACCCATTGATCAAAGCGCGAAGATGTGGCCGTCTCTTGCGTATAGCTGTTCTGGGCCGCTGCAAATCGATCCGCAGTATGATTCAAGGCTTGCGTTTTATTTTCCACAAAAACTTCAGAAATGTCTTTTGCAGCACGTCCCAAACCTAACAAAGTCCGCATCAATCCCATTGCTGTGTCCTTCTGTCATGATCCGAGCGCGTAAAATGAAACCGCGGTGAAATGAACTCTTCAGCGCGGAGGATCCATCCCCCTTTACCACCATCTCGTCGACGGGCGAATTTACGCAACGCGGGGCGTTGATCGCCCAACCGATAGTAGTAGTTCCGTCGGTCTATCCCATAAGCGTCTGCAAAATGATCGGGGGCAGAGCGCGCAACGCTATATGCTGCCTTGACGGTTTGCGGACCGATCCCGCCATCGACCGAGATGCTTTGGCCAAAACGGTTTAGTAATCGTTGTAAGATCTTCACCGCGTTTGAGCCCGAATTGACACTCATATCATAGAGACTGGGTTGGATCGCTATCGGCATCTCATGGATGCGCGGACCTTTGAAATATTCCGCCTCGAAGATTTCGGCAGCTTTAATTAGGCTAAGTCGCTTCACATCAGAGGATGTCACGCGACCATCGCCGTCCAAATCCAAGCCCAGTCGCCGCATCGTATGGATTGTGACGCCGTGATTGGTTGCGCCTCCAGGATCGTCTGGATCGTTCACATATCCGCCTTCTCGGCGCAAAATTTCATAAGTGAGGTCTGAAACGCTTTTCATGGCGGCGCTTGGAGGGAAAATTACTGAATAAGGTCTAAACAGACCGTTCGATGTCTTCGAAAACGCAAAAACACTTCTAAACGCGCAGGGCCAGCAAGTTTCAGCGCGCAGATCGTGTCACTGCCCACCCTTGCACAGCAAGCAAAGCAGTACACGAAATCAGTAAGCGTTTTCTTCTTGAAAGACGCCCTGTTCTTTCATCTGGTCCAAGACTTCTTTGGGGATGTATTGCTCGTCATGTTTGGCGAGGATCTGATCGGCCTGGAATCGACCTTCCACCCATTTGCCGCGCGCAATGGCCGCCGTACCCTCCGCAAACAGGTCTGGTACCTTTTCGGAGCCGATGTAATCGATCGCCACTTCAACTGCATTGTCAGTAACGCGGAACGACATTTGGTTGCCGGTGCCAGGCGTGACGGATCCTTCGACAACCAATCCACCCATGCGAAAGACTTGCCCTGCAGGCGGGGCGTTGGCCAAAATCTGGGATGGAGATCGATAATAAGAAATTCCGTCGCGAAATCCATAGCCGATCAGTACAGCTGAGGCTGTGACCAATATACTTGCGAATGCAATCAACTGTATACGTCGTTTTTTTTTCAAACCTGAGATCATGGAAAGACCGGTCCCATTGGTAAACCTGTTGTTTCCCCCAAGTTAAGCATGATGTTTGCGTTTTGAATGGCCTGACCAGACGCCCCTTTTACAAGGTTATCGAGAGCCGAAGTGATGATCGTTCTGCCTTTGATCCGGTCTGGAGCCACTCCGATCCGACACAAGTTTGACCCGCGGACATGACGAGTGGCAGGCGTTTCCTTGAAACCAAGCACATCGACAAAAGGTTCCTGCCTATAACGCGATGCCAAGACTGCATGAATTGCTTCTGCCTCTCCATCGACGTATATCGTGGCCAAAATTCCCCGCGATTGTGGCAGCAGATGCGGTGTGAAACTTGGTGTCACAGGCATGCCCGCTGCCTTGGACAGTTCCTGATCCAGCTCACCCATATGGCGGTGATGACCCACGCCATATGCGTGAAACCCATCGGTAACTTCTGTATAGAGTAGTGCTTCCTTTGCGCCGCGCCCAGCCCCGGTTACCCCCGAAGCCGCGTCTATCACGATCCGGCTGGGATCAATCAATTGTCGCTCTAGAATGGGGATCAATGGAAGAAGCGCTGTGGCTACATAACAGCCCGTGTTCGCTGTAATTTGCGCCGAGGCAATCTGCTCGCGGTAAAATTCGGGCAGACCATAGGCAACAGAGGGTTGGGTTTCGACAGCTGCATGATCCAAACCATACCATTTCTTATAGTCCGCAGGATCCCGGAACCGAAAGTCGGCCGAGCAATCAACCAGTTTGGTTTCATTGGGTAAAGCCTTTGCCAGTTTCTGTGTCACACCATGCGGAAGCGCAGCAAAGATCATGTCAAACTCGGACAAGTCAAATTCTTTTATGCGTTTGAGCTTTGGCAAATCCAAGTGCCGCATTTGCGGGAAAACTTCGCCATAGGTTTCGCCAGCGCGGCGTTCTGCGGCCAGTCCCGTAACCAAGAAATCTGGATGACCGCTTAGAATGCGGATTAGCTCGGCCCCGACATAACCGGACGCCCCAAAAACGGCTGTTTTGATGTCTTTACTCATGGGGTCGTTTTGCTTGGTGTTAGGCGAAGGTCAAGCGGCTTCGAAATGGATTTGTTTGCCCAGAAAACGGGTCGCGGCCAGTGACACGGCAGACGGGTCGCCTGAAGTCAGCATACGAGAGGAGCCACCTTGCCCCCGTTCAGGATGGCGCCTTAGGTAGTCGTCCAGACTTTCTGCAACCAAATTGGCCTGCGAAAACAGCCGGACCTGCGGGCCAAGCGCCGTTTGAAAGACATCTTTTAGGATCGGATAATGCGTACAACCCAGTACTGCCGCTTGCGGATTGGGCATGCGACGCTTGAGAGCTTGAACATGGGATTGCACCATCGCTTCGGCCAATTCGCGATCATTGTCTTCAAGTGCATCAACCAATCCTGCACAAGGTTGCGCTTCGACATCCACCCCAATTGCGCGAAATGCCAATTCCCGTTGGAACGCACGCGTGGCCACTGTGGCAGGCGTTGCAAACAATGCGACCTGTTTGACTTTCACTTCACGTGGTGGAGCGTCATCACCCCAGCGTCGTTCGGTTAACGCCTCAATCATGGGCACAAAAACACCCAGAACACGTTTATCTGCGGGCAACCAGTTTTCTTGCATACGCTTCAAGGCAACAGCAGAGGCCGTGTTGCATGCAAGGATTACCAAATCACATCCTGCATCAAACAAGCGTTGCGTCGCATCACGCGTAAACTGATAAATCTGTTCCGGGTCTCGTGTGCCATAAGGCGTGTTCTTGTTATCCCCAAAATAGACAATAGCCTGCTCAGGCAGTCGCGATGAGATTGCTTCGTGGATCGTCAAACCGCCCAAACCAGAATCAAAAACGCCAACTGGCATCAGCGCCAATATTCCTCAAACTCATAACCACTGTCATAATTTTTAAGAGGTTCAGGCGACAATTTGTACGTCTCTTCGCGCAAGAAGCGCATCAAATCACGCGGATTGCTATAGGCTGCCATTTTTTCCTTAGAAATTGGATCGCCCACAACAATCGGGACATCTTTTTTGATCCGGCGTTTGAACTCACGGATCAACAGGGCCATCCGAAACGTATAATGAAGATGGCTTGCCAATTGGAACAAGCGGGAATTTGAGCCGTGAAAATAAATCGGAATGACGACCGCATCTGAGCGTTGAATCATCTTTGCCGTAAAAGTGCGCCAGCTTGGGTCCATAGCACGGCTAAAGGGCTTTGCCGCGGTTGAAACCGTACCCCCTGGAAAAATACCAATCGCTCCACCTGCCTTAAGGTAACGCAAGGCCTCTTTGCGTGTTTCCATATTTTGTTTGGCTGCTTCCCGTGTTTCGTCGAAATTCACAGGAAGGATCACGCGATCAAGGTCTTCAGCCCTTCGAAAAACACGATGGGCCAATATACGAAAGTCTCCACGCGTCTTTTGCAAAATATGCCCAAGAACCAAGCCATCAAGAATGCCAAACGGGTGGTTTGCAATGACGATCAGAGGCCCTTCTTTGGGAATTTTACTCAACTCGCCATTCAGAACATTCAATCCAATGCCATAGCGATCAATAATAACTTCCCAAAAATCCTTTCCAGCCTCGACCTCTTTCTCATAGTCTTTGGCCATTCGGATTAAACGCGGGCGACCTGTGAGGTTCTCCATGCTTTGGATGACACGACTTGCACCTTTTGTCTTGGCAGAGTGGCGATATGAAATCTCCCTCGCAATCATCGATTGCTGTTTTCGCTCTGAAAGTCTGGCACGAAGGTTCTTCATTTTCACTCACTGCTCTTTGGTATGGACCTTAATGTATGTGCTTAACTTCTTCTATACGAGATTGGAGCGCGGAATTTTGTCAGTAGAGCAAATGATAAAGCATGCGGCGCAGCCCATATCTTGCACGAAGCGCATGCTTACCGCCCGTCACCGGCCAATATCGCAACCGACCTACCGTTGGTGCAGACAAGAAATCCATCTCATAGGGAGGCGCTTCTTTACAGCAGGAATTTAACGTTTGAAGCTGCGCTTCGCTTAAGCTTTCGATCGGATGTAGTCCCACCCCGCCAATCGCATCCAAGGCCTTAACAATCCAAGTTCGATTTCTGTCACGGTAGGTGACGGGCAGCGGCAACCAATGTGACATCGGCTGATAGAGTTGGCCCATAAAAAACCCTTTCGCGCGTAGAGCAACCTCTGCCTGCGCCTCGGATGCATAAGGCTTTGGGATTTGTTCAAAATATAATTTGGTATTGAAAAAACCCACATCACTGAAAGATCCATGGCGAAATCCCAGTTCCATTGTGTTCGTGGCGTGCCGTTCAAAGATTTTTTTGCCGACATCTTTTATGAGAAGATGGTCCAAACCGCCTTTTTCGCTTTTCTTCAGAAAGTTTGAACTGATCACACATGCGGCGTTTGGGCGCTGAAAGCCTGTTCGGACGATTTGCAAGTCCTTTGGTGTGACATCGCGCACCAACTGGGTATCATCTTGCAAAAAAAGGACAATATCTTCACCTCTGCTGCGCGCAATCGCCATGGCTTGCCACATATTGGATTGAAGGCCCCCGGTGTGCGCTTGTCTTGCGATCGGACCGGTGGGTTGTATTACCTCAAAGGTTTTTGAAAGTCGCTCAAGTGCCGCCAAGCTTTCAGGATCGGTGCTATCGTCATCAAAAATAATGAATGGAAAACTGGCATGACGTCCAACTGACCGCATTGCATTTTCCAAAAATGCGCCACGATTAAAATGAAAGACAAATCCTAACATATGCGCGCCGTACCCTATTGGACAAAACGCTTAAACAAAAAAAGACCGCCAAAGAGGCGGTCTTTTGAATAGAAATACCGAAGATATCACCGCTTGGAGAACTGAAAGCTCCGACGGGCTTTGCGCTTACCATACTTCTTACGTTCAACAACACGCGCATCGCGTGTCAAGAAGCCTGCCGCCTTAAGCGGAGCGCGCAAAGATGGTTCATAGAGTTGAAGCGCTTTGGAAATGCCATGTTTTACCGCTCCAGCCTGACCAGAGAGGCCACCGCCTTTAACGGTTGCCATGACATCGAACTCGCCTTCAACGCCTGCAACAGAGAATGGTTGACGCAAAACCATTTGCAAAACAGGACGTGCAAAATATGTGTCCATTTCCTTGCCGTTTACGATCACTTTTCCAGATCCTGGTTTGATCCATACACGCGCAACAGCATCCTTACGTTTGCCTGTTGCATAGGACCGGCCCAGATCATCTCGTACAGGTTCCCGCGGGGCCGTAACCTCTTCCGCGATCACCGCCTCGGGCGCTGTTGAGCCTTCAACTGCTCCCTTCAGTTCATCCAAGGATTTAATTTCTTCGGCCATCATGCGCCTCGCGTGTTTTTCTTGTTCATGGACTTTACGTCGAGAACTTCTGGGTTTTGTGCTTCATGCGGGTGCTCAGTCCCAGCATAAACGCGCAGGTTTGTCATTTGCTGACGTGACAACGGACCCCCGGGCAACATGCGTTTTACCGCCATGGTCACAAGACGGTCAGGGTGTTTGCCCTCTAAAATTTGGCCGGCCGTACGCGACTTGATCCCACCTGGATATCCGGTGTGCCAATAGTGGATTTTGTCAGACCGCTTTTTGCCTGTCATTTGCACCTTATCAGCATTGATGATGATAACATTGTCGCCCATATCCATGGATGGTGTGAAAGTAGCCTTGTGCTTGCCGCGTAACCGCATCGCAACAATCGACGCAAGACGTCCCAGAACGACACCTTCCGCGTCGATCAAAATCCACTTCTTGTCTACATCGCCCGCTTTGGTTGAGTAGGTTTTCATGATTCACCTATTTGAATTCGATTGAATGCGTATGCCAAAGCGAAACAACAATTTCAAGCGCCAGAATTCCTATAAAATGCTTATAAAACAGTATGTTATATTTTCGGTATTATTTTACCCCAACTTCAAAGCCCTTCTTGCAAAATCACTTTAATGTAGGAACTATGCGATATAACCTGTTACCAAATTCTCTCGGTTTAACAGGAACGCTAATGGATCAATTCCCTAAAAACCTGTTTTCCGCTTATCTGTCTCACGGCAAGGAGACCATTCCGCCTCTTTTAAAAGCGAATATCGAAACCTTTAAAGCCTGCTATCCGAGTTTCACACATACATGCCTTGAATTGGAAAGCGCTGATGCATTCATCGAGAACAATTTGGATCGGGAAACGCTGGAGTCCTTTCGTACCTTAAAACCTCTGGCCTACAAAACGGACCTTTTGCGCTATTGCTTAATGTACGTTTCCGGCGGCATTTACAGTGACATTTCTGTGGTACACTCGTACCCACTTTCGCTGCCATACCAATACAAAAGGGCATTGTTTGCACAGTTCAGTCATCACAGCCTCATGAATATATGCACGGCGTATTTGGTTGCGCAAAAGAATGATAAACTGTTTGAGACTTGTATTCATATGATCAATAAAAATGTCTCGAAAAGGTTTTATGGGAACAGTTCTCTCGCTCCGACCGGGCCAGAGATCGTTGGACAAGCGTATGCGAAGTACAGAGATGATCGCACAATCTATTCGGGGAACTTTAGAACCTTTGCCGACAAATCTAATGCAAGCGTTTTCATGGATCGAGACGCAAAGGTTCTTGCGTTGTACAACAAACCTGATGTTGGTCTAAGCCGATTTGGAGCGCCTCATGACTCTTACAATGATTGGTACAACCGCAGACAGATATATGGAGAAAGTTTGGCCACAAGTTTTACGGCGCAAACATTGTTTGATCGAGGTTGGGTTTGCGAAGGGGCACTTGAGAACGGATTATTCTTTGCAAAAGACGTAGAACATCGTCTACTTCACGGCCCCTATCTTAAGCTTCAAGCGGGAAAGTATCGCGTAGAGTATAATTTTGACGCGCTGCTTACGAAAGGAAAACTCAGGTTTGTTGTAACAAGTAATGGTGGGCAAACCTTCCACAATGATCGGACTTTTGAAAAAGTAGACGATACAACAAAAAATGCAGCTTATGAATTTGAGCTTGAAGAGGATACAGACGGTATTGAATTCATCATATACGCGAAATCTGCCACGGAGTTTAAGTTCAAATCTTATACTTTGACAGAATTGTAGTCGGTTTTATTTTGCCTTTGGCATCGCATAGGTGAAGTTCGTGCGAGCAACCAAAACATCACCTGTGTAAATACGTCCATCTGTTACGGTTAGCGTACGCCCGAACTTTAGAACTTCGAATTTTCCTGTAACGAGGCCGACTTCGGGCTTGCGTATAAAGTCCATGGCGCAATTGGAAGTCACCGCCATCAGGCCCGCCTCTCCAGTTTTGCCGATAATGGCCAAGTAGCTGCCGACATCAGCAAGCGTAAACATCGCCGGACCAGAGACCGTGTTGCCGGGGCGTATAAAATTGGGATTGGTGCCATCAAGCGTGATCGTGGCAAACCCATCACCCAACTCAACAATGTCCATTACCCCTTTGATAAGCGGGAAATGCTCATAGAAGAATTCTCTGACCTGTTCGATCGAATACTCTAGCGCCATCATGCAATCCTTTCTGAGACCGGGTATGTGGCGAGAAAACGTGCCCTTAAAATCAAGCAAATCACGACCACAGCAAGAAACTGGTGGACAATCGCCAATTGCCACGGCGCGGCATAAAGGACCGTGCAAATACCCCAAATTATCTGCAACCAAAGCGCGACTTTGGCCCATAAGAAAGCGTCCTTTACAGACTTGAAAGTAGATTTTCGGGATCGAACAAAAGCAACGACAACCAAAATACCAAGCAAATAGCCGGATATCCGATGATTGAACTGGACCAATCCTGCATTTTCGAAGAAGTTCGACCATGGCGGTGACAGATCCCATCCGGTGCTTGGGAAGAAGGCTTCGCCCATCAAGGGCCAGGTTGTAAAGCTTCGCCCGGCATCAATTCCGGCAACAAGTGCGCCCAAAAGGATCTGTAAAAAAACCAAGACCACAAGGACATTCGCCCATGTGACCAACTGGGTTTCGCGCAAACGATAGGCTTGGAAAAGTTCTGCGCGCTCGCGACCCAATGTAATGATGAACGCGTAAATCAATCCCAGAATGACAAATGCAAGTCCCAAATGCGTGGCCAATCGGTAACTGGCTACATCCAACATCCGTCCTGACAAGCCCGAACTGACCATCCACCATCCAACTGCACCCTGAAGACCACCTAAGAAACCCAAGATCAAAAGACGGCCCGTCCAGCCTTTTGGAATCGACTTTGTCGCCAAAAGTCCGACAAAACCGACAAGCCAGACAAGTCCGATAAAGCGACCAAGCTGTCGATGGCCCCACTCCCACCAATAGATTACCTTAAATTCAGACAGGCTCATCCCTTGGTTTTGAAGCTGATATTCGGGAATTTGCTGGTATTTTTCAAAGGCGCTGGCCCAATCAACAGCATTCAGCGGCGGGATTGCGCCTGTGATCGGCGCCCATTCTGTAATTGACAACCCGCTATCTGTCAGGCGCGTCAAACCGCCCACAGCGATCATCAATACCACTAAAGCAAAAAGCACCATCAACCAAATGCGCAAGGCACGGGGATGTCCATCCCGCCCAGCTGATATGACGCCTGTCTTGGGAGGGGTGGATTGCGCCCCCTGCTCTGCATCTTCAAAAATGCTGCGTTTTCCGGCCATCTTAACCTCGTTCTGCCCGCATTGCGAAGATTTAATGCCTAGAAGGCCAAACGTCTAGCGCCCCGGAGTGTCCTTTGAAGACCGTGTAAGGGTCTTTAGGATACCATGCCATGTCCGGATATCTGCGCGCGTAAAATCCAGACGTGAAAACATGTTTCGTAACGTAAGACGCATGCTGTCTGCTTTATTTTCTGGCCAGAAGAAGTGCTTATCGGACAAAACTTGTTCTAATTTCTGTGCAAAAATCTCAACTTCGGCATTTGGTGCCGGTTCTGCGCCCGCGTAAACCATTTCCGTTTTGGCATTCGTTTTTTGGCGGCGCCATTCGTAAGCCACCAGCAAGACACATTGGGCCAGATTCAAAGAAGCATACTGGGGATTCACAGGAACGGTAATAATCGCATTGGCCTGAACAATGTCTGCGTTTTCCAGTCCGGCCCGTTCTGGTCCGAACATAACACCTACACGCTGACCCTGGGCAATCCGTTTTGCCGCATCCTGCATTGCGTCCTGTGGTGTCATAACCAATTTCGTAAAATCACGCGGGCGTGCTGTCGTTGCATAGATATAAGCAAGATCACCCCAGGCCTCGCGTCGGTCCTGTGTAACTTTGGCACCATCCAGAACACGCGCGGCGCCGCTGGACATCGCAATTGCCGCTTGATTGGGCCACCCGTCACGAGGGTTCACGATCCGCATATGCTCAAGCCCGAAGTTCAGCATAGCACGCGCAGCGGCACCAATATTCTCGCCCATCTGGGGTTCTACCAGAAGCATTACAGGTTGTTTCAAACCACCATCAGTCATGCAAAACGCTTTGCAAAACTTCCCTTTGATCTGCAAGCTCAGCATTCGGTATGCGAATGTATACAGACTTCCCTTACGTAACGAGTTCAGCTAATGACGGGCATAGGAGAGAAATCACAATTCAAAGGTAAACGCATGACCAAGATTAAAGTGGACGGACCAGTTGTCGAACTCGATGGCGATGAAATGACACGGATCATCTGGCAATTCATCAAAGACAAATTGATCTTACCATATCTGGATATCGATCTTCTTTATTACGATCTTGGTATTGAAGAGCGTGATCGCACAGATGATAAAATCACCGTCGATGCGGCCGAGGCCATCAAACAGCATGGCGTTGGCGTTAAATGCGCAACGATCACGCCAGACGAAGCACGTGTCGAAGAGTTTGGCCTCAAGCGTATGTATCGATCGCCCAATGGCACCATTCGAAATATTTTAGGCGGCGTGATTTTTCGTCAGCCCATCATCTGCAAGAACGTGCCGCGCTTGGTTCCTGGCTGGACCCAACCCATCGTTGTAGGGCGCCATGCTTTTGGCGATCAGTATCGCGCAACGGATTTCTTGTTTCCAAGTGCAGGCAAATTAACAATGAAGTTCGTTGGGGACGATGGCACGGTCATCGAAAAGGACGTCTTTGATGCGCCCGAGGCTGGAATTGCAATGGGGATGTACAACCTGGATGCATCCATTTTTGACTTTGCGCGTGCCAGTCTGAACTATGGTTTGAACCTTGGATGGCCTGTCTATCTTTCAACCAAGAACACGATCCTGAAAGCCTACGATGGGCGCTTCAAAGACATCTTTCAAAAGGTTTATGAAGAAGAGTTTGAAGATAAGTTTAAGGCTGCCAAGATCTGGTACGAGCACCGTCTAATCGACGATATGGTTGCTTCTGCTTTGAAATGGTCCGGTGGATATGTCTGGGCCTGCAAAAACTATGATGGTGATGTTCAGTCCGACACTGTCGCGCAGGGATTTGGATCGCTTGGCTTAATGACATCTGTTCTTATGACACCTGATGGAAAGATCGTTGAATCCGAAGCCGCACACGGAACCGTTACACGTCACTATCGTCAACATCAAAAGGGCGAGGCAACATCGACAAATTCGATTGCCTCGATTTATGCTTGGACAGGCGGCCTAAAGCATCGCGCAAAACTGGATGACAACCCCAAGCTTCGTGAATTTGCTGAAACGCTTGAAGGGGTGATCATCAAAACCGTCGAAAGCGGTCACATGACCAAGGATTTGGCCTTGTTGGTTGGTCCTGATCAAGGTTGGCTGACCACGGAAGGTTTCCTTGAAAAGATTGATGAAAATCTAAACAAAGCGCTGGTTGGATAGTCGATGAAACCCGGACTTTACGGGCTGTTCTGATTGAGCAGGCCTTTTTATTGACAGAGTTAGGTCAATTCATATGACTTAAATCATGTCAAAACTTGCCGAAGATGGACTGCATCATTCGCCCTGGGAAAACGCCCAAGGCATCGCTATTGGTGTTTTCATCGTAAGCTTAGGCTTATTGTTCTTGAAAAGCGCCGGACTGTTCGTTGGACAAGCTGCGGGGATCGCATTGATTGGCGCTTATTTGACGGATACACCGTTTGGCCTTTGGTTCTTCTGCGTAAATGCCCCGTTCTTTTTGTTTGGCGCAAGACGATTGGGTTGGATGTTTGTATTACGCTCTATCATTGGGATTGCTGCTGTGTCCGGGCTAAGCTTCATCCTGCCAAAATACATTCAGTTTGACCAGGTGCATCCCCTTGCGGCCGCTCTGGCATCTGGAATTCTTGCGGGTCTGGGAATTTTGGCCGCCCTTCGCCATGGTGCCGGATTAGGCGGCGTTTCCGTGATGGCAGCGGCCATTCAAGCAAAGACCGGGTTCAGAGCCGGATATGTTCAGCTCATTGTAGACGCCCTAATTTTCATCCCAGCCTTTTTGGTTTTCGAGACACCAATAGTTATGTACTCACTATTTGGAGCTATTGTGATAAACGGGATTATTGCCATCAATCATCGCACAGACTGGTATCAGCCCAAGTTTGATTGACCCAAGTCTTGACTACCGCCAAAGTCACATCATGAATAATTATTTGATCCTGATCGTTGCCATCACCCTCGAAGTCGCTGGAACATCGCTTTTGAAGCTCTCAAACGGGTTTACCAAACTTTGGCCTACATTGGGTGCTTTAGCTTTGTATGCGGCGACATTCTATTGCCTATCGCTGCTGCTGCGTGCGATTCCTGTTGGTGTCGCTTATGCGTTATGGGCCGGTCTTGGGATACTTCTGATCACACTTATCGGCATCTTTGCATTCGGTCAGAAATTGGATCCGGCCGGTTACATTGGGATCGGATTAATCGTTGCGGGCGTGGTCGTGCTGAACCTGTTCTCAAACACTTCTATCCACTAGACACCTTCAACGATTGTAAAATCTCGCGATGATGACGGGTTTGAAAACGCTAGTGCCTTCTTGTAGGTTTCGCTATTGTACCAAGCCAATGCTGTATCAAAGTCCTTGAAGCGGATGATCACATTGCGTGGTTTACCTGAGCCTTCCATCACTTGATACTTGCCACCACGCACCAAAAACTCTCCACCAAATTCTTCAGTAGCTTGGGTCGCAAGTTTTGCGTATTTTGCATACATTTCATCGTCATGCACATCGACATGTACCATTGTATAAGCTGCCATTTACTCCTCCAAAATCGTTTTCACGGCATGAAGCGCCGCATCTGCATTCTCGGCTGACGGACCACCAGCCTGTGCCATATCGGGGCGACCACCGCCCCCTTTTCCACCCAAAGCTTCTGCGGCGGCTTTAACCAAATCCACAGCACTCAGCTTGTCCGTTAAGTCATTGGTTACACCCACGGCCACAGCCGCTTTGCCGCCAGTATCTGAGATGAGAACAACAACACCGGACCCCAAAACGGTCTTTTGTTCATCAATCACGCCTCGCAAATCTCGGGCGGGTACATCTTTTAGAACGCGTCCAATAAACTTGATACCGTTTATCGCATCGGGCCCATCGGTGTCAGAGGAGCCGCCCATAGCAACTTTTTTGCGCAAATCGGCCACCTCGGCCTGAAGCGCCTTTCGTTCCTCCAGAAGCATTTGAACACGATTTGCGACATCTTGCGGCTGCGCCTTCAACACAGAAGCGGTCTGCGACAGATGAAGATCCTGGCCTTGCAAATAGTCCAATGCTGCCTGACCTGTCAGCGCTTCGATGCGTCGAACACCTGACGAAGACGCGCTATCACTCAAGGCTACGAAAGCGCCGATATCGCCCGTGCGACCAACATGTGTGCCGCCACAAAGTTCAAGCGAATAGGTGTTTTGATCAAGACCTTTGCCGGACCCTGGTTGCCGGCCCATGGAAACGACGCGAACTTCATCGCCATATTTTTCACCAAATAGGGCTTGTGCCCCCATGGCGCGGGCATCGTCGGGCGTCATGATCCGCGTATCAACGGACGTGTTCTGCCGAATAAACGCATTTACATCGACTTCCACTTGCTTGAGTTCATCCAAGCTCAAAGCTTTGGTGTGGCTAAAGTCAAATCGCAGTCGATCGTCAGCATTCAACGACCCGCGTTGTGCAACGTGATCACCCAGATGCACCCGCAAAGCCTCATGCAGCAAATGTGTTGCTGAATGGTTCGCGCGGATCGCAGTTCTACGGGCGTGGTCAACGGTCAGTTCAGCGCCAGTCTTTGTCAAACTGCCATCCTCAACAGTTCCGAAATGGACAAACACCCCCGCCGATTTGCGTGTGTCTGTGATGCGCACAGTTGCGCCCTCAGCCTTGAGGATACCGCTGTCGCCAATTTGGCCACCACTTTCAGCATAAAATGGAGTTTGGTTTAGAGCGATTTGAACCGCATCTCCCTTGAATGCTTCTTCGACATTCGTTCCATCTTTAACGATCGCTAGGATCTGGCCTTCGGCCGTCTCTGTATCATACCCTAAAAAATCCGTCGCGCCATTAGCATCGGCCACGTCAAACCAAATTGTATCATCCGCAGCCGCTCCAGATCCGGACCAAGCAGCCCGCGCTTTGGCTTTTTGTTCGGCCATCGCCGCATCAAATCCGCTGACATCCACTTCGCGACCACGTTCGCGCAAAGCGTCTTGCGTCAGATCAAGCGGAAAACCATAGGTATCATAAAGCTTAAATGCGCTATCGCCAGGCAGTTGTTTTCCAGCGTCTAGACCTGCCAATTCGTCATCCAGCAGCTTCAAACCCCGGTCTAAAGTGGTTTTGAAGCGCGTTTCTTCTAAAAGAAGGGTCTCTTCAATCATTGCCTGCCCTTGCGACAGTTCTGGATAGGCCT
>JBCCAU010000013.1:0-37750 GCA_039814625.1 Pseudomonadota bacterium | reverse complement strand
CCAATGCGTCCCCATCCCTTAGGGCAAGATCGACCCAATTGACGGAGGGTCCGCCGAGGCCAAATTCGGGATGCGAAACAACTTGGCGTCGCAAGGTGTTCCATTCCCTTAAATCATGGGTCAGCGTGTTGCCTTCGAACCCTTGGTAATCGACATAGTTCTCTAGACGGCGGCCCGGGGCAAGCCGGTCGGCGATGCCCAAAGCGCGATACAAAGTGACAATAAAACTGGCGAATGGCTTTAGTACTGATGGCACTTGAATGCCCCACATCGGAGACGAAAATATCGCCGCTTTGACGTCTAAACCATTGTGCAAGGCTCGTAAAAGGATACCTCCGCCAAGCGAATGCCCGAGGGCAATATAGGGTTTGGGTAGACGTTTCTTTTTTGCGAAGGACATCAAAGCTTCGACATCGTACTGGTAGTCGGAAAAATCGTCGACTTCTCCGATTTGGTAATGCCTTGCGTAGCGTTCGGAGAGGCCTTGACCCCTCCAATCGCAAGTTGCGACAGACATGCCGCGATCCAGAAGCTGCTGCACCACTTCGCCATATTTTTCAGCGTATTCGGTGCGACCTTGAAAAAGAAGAATGGTTCCCTTTTTGCCACCACTCCATGACACCATGCGCAGGCGTTTGCCGTCAGCTGCATCAATCCATTCAGCCGAGTTTGGTTTCGGCCCATAGGTCACATCAGAATGATAGGGTGCAGTCCTCATGTTAAGCCAGTAAAGTTCCTAGCTTCATGGCCACAGACATGTCGCCATCGACCTTGAGCTGACCGCCCATAAAGGCCGCTGTTGGGTTCACCGAACCATCTAACATACCCATTAATGTTTCCGAGCTCATTGTCATTGTGCAATCAGCATCGCCGTCACCTGCGGTGACCCCGTCGCCATCAACCATGATGGAACCTTCGTCTTCTATAACGATTTTCATTGATGAATCGAAACTGCCGGCAGAGATTTTGTCGTTCAGAGCCGATAGTGCGTTGTTTACCACGTCGCTCATGGTGTCCTCCTAAAAATTTTATTCGCCTTTTGGCTCTGCACCGTTAGCATTATAGTCATGAATGGACATGCACGATTTTCAAGAATTGCCGCCACGGCACTTTACTGCTGCGCAGCAATTATGGCGCAAATAAGTGTAAATTCTCACCTATTTGCACAAGAGATCGCGCCCGAGCAGGTTCAAGAACAGTCTTTGGAAGATTTGATGGCGCAATTGCGAGATCCAACTCTTGAAAACTGGGAACCGATTGAGCGCAAAATTTGGCAAAAATGGTCTGCTTCGGGATCTGATACGTTGGACTTTTTGTTGCAACGGGGACGTGATGCCTTGGATGTTGGATCGATCAATGATGCGATTGGCCATTTTTCTGCGGCGATTGATCACGATCCCAATTTTGCAGAAGCATGGAACCAGCGTGCAACGGCGTTTTTCTTTTCGGGCCAGTATGGGCCTTCGATGAACGACATTCAGCAGGTCTTGGTTTTAAACCCAGATCATTTCGGCGCTTTGACGGGTATGGCAATGATCTTGGAACGGACTGATCGTCCTGCCGAGGCATTGGACGTTGTTTATCGTGTGCTGGAGGTTCACCCCCACCGACCAGATGTGTTATTGGCGAAAGACAGATTAGAAAAGGCGACGGCGGGGTCAGCCCTTTAACGAATTCCGCTTCGCAGAGTAAGGCGCTCGGGCAATGTCTAACGGAAGAATGCGCGCGGTACTGGGTCCGACCAATACCGGCAAAACGCACTATGCAATTGAACGTATGCTAGCCTTTGAAACGGGCGTAATCGGATTGCCACTGCGCCTCTTGGCGCGTGAAATTTTTGACAAATTGGTTGGCTTGCGCGGGCCCGAGGTTGTGGCGCTTGTGACCGGCGAAGAGCGTATTATCCCTGCAATACCCAAATATTGGGTTTGCACAACCGAAGCGATGCCGCGTGATAACATGTCCGATTGCGTTGTTATCGACGAGGTCCAACTGTGCGCAGACCCAGAGCGGGGGCATGTTTTTACGGATCGATTGTTGCGCGCGCGTGGACGCCATGAGACGCTTTTTCTTGGATCGTTTAATATGCGCGGACCCCTTCGGGAGCTTGTGCCGGAAATTGAGTTTGTGAGCCGCGAGCGTTTTTCTAACCTGACCTATTCGGGGTCAAAGAAAATCAGCCGTCTTCCAACACGAAGCGCAATCGTTGGATTTTCGGTCGATAATGTCTATGCAATTGCAGAACTGATCCGGCGCCAAAAGGGCGGGGCGGCCGTCGTTATGGGTGCGCTTTCGCCGCGTACCCGAAATGCACAAGTCGCGATGTATCAAAACGGAGACGTCGATTTTCTTGTCGCGACAGATGCGATTGGAATGGGCTTGAACCTCGATATCGACCATGTGGCGTTTTCGGGACTGTCGAAATTTGACGGGCGCAAAACACGGCGTCTGGCTTCAAATGAGTTGGCACAAATTGCTGGTCGCGCTGGGCGGTACAAAACTGATGGAACTTTTGGCGTGACGGGCGAAGCTCCGCCTTTAGAGGATTCCATGGCCGAGGCGATTGAACAGCATCGTTTTACCCCCATAAAAAAGCTACAATGGCGCAATTCTAATCTGCAGTTTGGCACTGTGGATGCTTTGATCCGCTCACTTTCCCTGCCATCAGATGATCCAATCCTTGTACGTGCGCGCGAGGCGGATGACCAGTTGACCCTTCAATCACTGGCGTTGATGCCCGAAATCCGGGATCGTGTGCGCAGAGGTCCAGATGTGCGCCTGCTCTGGGATGTTTGCCAAATCCCTGATTTCCGCAAAGTCTCTGCCACAGAACACAGCATGCTTGTGGCGCGAATGTTCGAATTTATGCAGGAAATGGGGTATATCGATGAAGATTGGTTGGCGACCCGGATCAAGCAAGTTGATAAAACACATGGTGATATTGATGCTTTGTCGAAGCGTCTGGCCTTCGTTCGAACATGGACCTACGTCACCCAGCGTAAAGGTTGGGTCGAAAATCAAGACTATTGGCGGGAGGAAACACGTGCTGTAGAGGACCGCCTATCTGATGCGCTGCATGCGGCGCTCACCCAAAGATTTGTCGATCGCCGTACGTCTGTGTTGATGCGGCGGTTGAAGCAGAAGGAGGCCTTAGTGGCTGAAGTAAATGATAAAGGCGAGGTTCGGGTTGAGGATCAGTTCATAGGACAGCTGACCGGTTTTCGTTTTCAACTTGACCCTTCTGCGGATGCCAATGAGGCGAAAACCCTACGTTCTGCGGCAATTTCTGCATTACAGCCTGCGTTTAGCTTGCGTGCTGATAAGTTCTACAACGCGCCTGATACGGAGTTTGATATCACGGATCAGGGTGGCTTGATGTGGGGCGATGCCGCCGTCGGCAAACTGCTGAAAGGGGATGATATCCTTTCGCCAATTGTGCAGGCTTTTGTCGATGATGAAGCTGGCGCAGATGTGGCGGAGAAGGTGACACGGCGTCTGAACCACTATGTAGAACGTAAGATAACCGCGGCCTTTGAGCCGCTTATCGCGCTACGTGATGATGAAACGGTCATTGGGTTGGCCAAAGGCGTGGCCTTCCAATTGGTCGAGAGCTTGGGTGTGATCCCCCGCTCTGTTATTGCAGATGATGTGAAATCCTTGGATCAAGACGCGCGTGGGCTCTTGCGCAAACATGGTATTCGCTTCGGTCAGTTTACCATTTTTCAACACTTAATGTTGAAACCTGCGCCAACGCGATTGCGGCTTCTGTTGTGGGCTTTGATGGAAGATATGCAAGAGTTTCCCGATGCTCCGCCACCCGGTTTGGTCACAATCCCTGAGGTTGCCGCGGCCCCAAACGGCTATTATCCGCGCGCCGGTTATCGCATGGCAGGTCTTCGTGCGATCCGTATTGATATGCTCGAACGTTTGGCGGATTTGATCCGGGCGCAAAACGTGAAAGAAGGTTTTGAGGCAACGCCAGATATGTTGTCGATCACAGGTATGACCCTAGAGCAATTTGCCGATCTAATGCAGGGCCTTGGATATAAGGCAGATCGGGGTGAACGTGAGAAAGCGAAACCTCAGCCAGACCTGCCTCAGGATGTAGCACCCGCCGAAGTTGCAGTGTCAGGCGATGCGCCAGAAGTTGAAGCAAAGGTTCAGGCAACCGTATCTGATGCTCCGACATCAAGCACAGAAAAGACAGACGCTCTGGCAGAAGAAGACACGCTCGAAGTCTTTTATACATTCACATGGCAGGTCCGATCTCGTCCGCAAAATCGTGGTCCACAAGGCGCACGCCAGAATGACCGTCCGCGTAAAAAGGGAAAACCGAAAGGTTCGAATCCGAAAGCGTATCAAAGTGGTCATAAAGGGTCTAAGCCCAAAGGGAACAAGCCCGTTGATCCTGATAGTCCGTTCGCGGCCTTGGCTGCGCTTAAGAATAACGGATGAGCGAATGCCTAAGGCTGGATAAGTGGTTGTGGTATGCGCGGTTTTTCAAGTCGCGAACCCTTAGCGCTGAACGCATTCAATCTGGTCGGTTTCGGGTGAACGGCACCTCTATTGCAAAGCCTAGTTATGCCGTCAGACGAAATGATGTTGTCACGTTTCCTTTGAACGAGGATGTGCGGGTAATCAAAGTCCTGGCACTTGGCACGCGGCGCGGGCCCGCGCCCGAGGCGCAAACGCTGTATGAGGACCTTGATCCTGCGAAGCCCAAAGAAAAGCGCCTAGCTATTACCCCGAAATTCGAAGGCGGTGGGCGCCCTACTAAAAGAGATCGACGCGCCAAGGACAAGTTTGATTCAAAATCAACGACTTAGGCGTTAGATCTGGCGTTGCCCGTCGGCAAAAACCTGTCGCCATTGCTTAATCTCAAAAGCCGATCGTAGACCAGTTGGCCAAAACGGATCCTCTTTAATAAGTTGAATAACCGTTTCACGGCTTGGTGAGTCCACTATCCAAAGTCCAGAACCGATCGAACCATCTCTTTCGATCAACGGGCCAGCTGCAACAACCGTATCTGCGTGCCGTTGCAAGAAGCTAAGATGATCCTCCATATGTGTTTTTCGTATCGCTGCATCAGCGTTGGGATTGTCTTCGAATAGAACAATAAACATCGCATACCTCGCTTTTTGACCAAAATAGGCCTGCAAAATTAGTAGATAAACGCGAATTTTTTCTGCTAATCCTGCAATAATGCCGGATTGGGATAACCTGAGATTTCTTATGGAATACTATCGTTCTGCAAGTTTTGCAGAAGCGGCCCGTCGATTGAACGTGAACGAAACAACAGTTTCACGTAGGTTGCGCAAGTTGGAAAAAGAGCTTGGACAAAAATTAATTATTTGGTCTGGCAAAAACCCAACTGGACTATCTGGCGACGCTTTGAACTTGGTAAATTCTCTCTTTGAAGCTGAAACAGCCATCGCCAGCGCCTTGGGGCCAAAAGATTTAGTACGTTCAAGTATACGATTGAGTGCGGTTCCATTCATTTTGAATCATATCCTTATACCCAAGATTGGTGGATATTTAGATGGTGCAAAAGATCTTGAGATTGAGTTGATCCCTGAACACCGAAATGTCGATCTTTCTAAAAGGGAAGCCGATATTGCGCTTAGATTTTCAAGACCTCACGAAGGTGGGCAAGCGATTCTAGCCCAAAAAATCGGCGTAGTTGACTTTGTTCCAATTGCGTTGCGGAACGTCCCTAACTTACCATGGATCAAGTATGAACCTGGGAGTTCGTACTTGCCTCAGTCTGACTGGACGGAAGATTTGGCAAAAGATCAAAAGTGCTCTCCCATGCTGGTGGCCGATATTGACGGCGCTCTAGGGGCTGTTCTAGCCGGTTTCGGCAAAGCGCTATTGCCTAGTTCTTTGATTAAATCATACGACAGCTTGTCTCTCATTGACGAATGTCGGGTAAATCGCACTAGAGAAGTTTGGATGCTCACGCACAAAACGTCTTTGTTGCGGCCAAAACTAGAAATGTTCAAAAAGTGGTTGCGTCAATTGGACTTTGAATAAACGGAGTAAACGGTCGAGAAGTCGCGAACGACGCTTGAATGATTGGACTGTCGACCATAAGACGCAGCCTGATCCAAGAGTGGAGTGAAGCTTGACCTATGTCGTCACCGATAATTGCATCGCTTGTAAATACACAGATTGTGTAGAAGTTTGCCCTGTCGATTGTTTCTACGAAGGGGAGAACATGCTTGTGATCCATCCCGACGAATGCATCGATTGTGGTGTTTGTGAACCCGAATGCCCGGCCGATGCGATCCGTCCTGATACAGAGCCGGGAATGGAAACATGGGTCACTTTCAATCGCGACTACTCAGAGAAATGGCCGGTGATTATCACAAAGAAAGACCCTTTGCCGGACGCCGAGGCACGCGACGGTGAAGAAGGCAAGATGGAGAAATACTTCTCCGAAACACCCGGTGAGGGTGGTTGATCAACCGCTCTGGCGAACCCCTTATTTTTATGGTATTTTGTGCAAACCCGGATGGGGCGGGTCATTGTAGGTTTTGAAGGACAGTTATGGCTAAGAAAAAGACCGACTTTAAGGTAAACGAGTTTGTTGTTTACCCAACGCATGGTGTTGGCAAAATCACTTCGATTGAAGAGCAGGTGATCGCAGGCATTGAGATGGAACTATATGTTATTGATTTCGAGAAAGATAAAATGACGTTAAAAGTCCCAACGATTAAAGCGTTGGATACGGGTATGCGCGCAGTCTCGGCCCCTGAAATCGTCGAACGTGCGATGAAAACACTTTCGGGACGGGCGCGTGTGAAGCGCGCGATGTGGTCGCGTCGTGCACAAGAGTATGAGCAAAAAATCCATTCCGGGGATTTGATCTCTATCGCTGAGGTTGTACGTGACTTGCACCGCAATGATGAACAGCGCGAACAGTCTTATTCTGAACGCCAACTTTATGAGGCCGCTTTGGAACGCCTCAGCCGTGAAGTTGGTGCGGCAAAAGGTTTGGAAGATGGACAGGCGGTCGAAGAAGTGACCGAAGTGCTCAATGCCCGGGTGGCGGCAGCCTAAATCAAGGCAAGCAAGACCAACAAAGATGTTATTTCGGCCAAAACTTGGGACGCTCCAAGAACATCTCCGGTATACCCCTTAATCTTGGTTTGGGCATAGTTTGCAACGACTAGGGTGCCCATTGCCCCGCCCAATACGGCCATCCATGCAATAGGCGCAAATGGCAAGATGCAAAGGATGCCGATCATCAAGGCTGCTATGCAAGTGGCTATTGGAGGTTTGCCATAACTTTTAGCCAGACCTCCTTCGCCAGCAGGGGTCATGAAACGCATCAATGCCAAGATCCAAACCCGGCTGGCCACGGCGAGTGGGATCAATAAGATTTCTAAATCGACTCTGACCAGCGATGTGATTGCGATGTAACGCACGCCAAAAGACAAGATCAAAGCAATGACGCCGTAGGCTCCGATGGCGCTGTCTTTCATAATCTCAAGGCGACGTGCCGGCGTCCACCCCCCCCAGAAGCCATCGGCACAATCGGCCAAACCGTCTTCATGGATAGCGCCAGTCACCATGACGCATGTTAAAAGAACCAGAAAGCCCGTGATTTCAAAGGGCAAAACCATCTTGCCTAGAGCCGCTGCGCAAAAGGCCAAACTGCCGACCATTGCGCCAATAAGGGGGAAGGCCCACATGAAGGCTGCGCCACGACTGTTCGCATATTCTGCGTTAAGTGAAACGGGGATACGCGTCATCAAAGCCATCGCATGGCGGATGTCGTGCCAAAGGATGCGAATTCCGTTTGGGGTTTCCATAATGCTTTTACCTTATGGCACCAATTTCTTCTTTACATGGACGCAAGGTGCGATACGCCCATGCTTTACTGACTTTTGGATTTTGGAATGACAATGACTAAAACCTACCAATCGGTTTCCGAAATTCGCGCAGATCTCACAAATCTTCCCCAAGCCGATGTCGTCGCAGAGGCCGCTGCACGTGCGCGTGATGCAGTTCTGACAAAGCCATTGGGGGCATTGGGTCGGCTCGAAGCAATTTCATCTTGGTATGCCTCTTGGCGGCAGGATGCATCTCCGGTTATATCCCACCCGCAGGTGGTGGTTTTCGCTGGAAATCACGGCGTGACGGCAAAGGGTGTTTCAGCCTTTCCTACCGAAGTCACCGTCCAAATGGTTGAAAATTTTAAGGCGGGCGGTGCCGCCATCAATCAGTTGGCGCAACTTTCGGGTGCAGCATTTGGGGTGGTCCCAATCCGGCTAGACACACCCACTGGTGATTTCACACAGACTGTGGCCATGAACGATGCAGCCTTCCTTGAAGCTTTTAACATCGGTGCTCAGTCCGTTGCTCAACATACAGACATTCTGGTGCTGGGTGAGATGGGTATTGGCAATACGACTTCGGCAGCGGCCTTGTTGGCGCGCGTCTTTGAAGGGCATCCTGCAGATTGGGCCGGGGCGGGAACAGGCTTAAGTGATGATGGCATCGCAACCAAGGCTGCGGTGATTGCACAGGGCTTGGCCCTCCATACGGACGCGCAAGGCTTGGACGCGCTTGCAGCTTTGGGCGGTCGGGAAATTGTAGCGATGGCCGGAGCTATGCTATCGGCGCGCATGCACCGTATCCCGGTCGTGTTGGATGGGTTTATTGCGACTTCTGCGGCAGCAAGCCTCTGGTCTGAAGAGCCCAGAATTTTGGACCATATGCTTGCCGGGCATCTGTCAGACGAGCAGGCCCATGGTCGTGCATTGGAGGCACTTGGCCTGCAACCAGTTCTGGATTTGGGTTTGCGTCTAGGAGAGGGCAGCGGAGCGGCGGTCGCACTTTTGGTCGTGAAAGCAGCGCTGGCCTGCCATTCCGGCATGGCGACCTTTGCCGAGGCTGGTGTCTCTGACAGCGGCTGAAACTAAAGCCTCTCCGTTTTTTGGTGGATAACGGCATCTTTCATCTTTGTGGGCGCTTTAACTTTCTTGGATCGTTTCTCGTTTGGCAATTTTTGTTGGCGTGCCTGTGCAAAATCCGCTTGATAGGGCCATGCCCAGTGCCATCCGAATTTCGGTTATTATACCCTGTTTCAATTCTGCGGACGTCATCGAAGACACGTTGCGTTCCGTCTTTGCACAGCGTTTTGCGGCCGAAGAAGTCCTCGTATATAACGACGCTTCATCAGATGAAACAATGACTGTGCTTGCGGCGTGTCAAACCCGTTGGCCCGGGTTAAAAGTCTTTTCAGATGATTTGAACCGGGGTGCTGGATATGCACGGCGATACCTTCTGAAACAGGCTACTGGCAGTCATGTTGCTTTTTTAGATGCAGATGATATTTGGCTGCCTGAAAAGTTGGAAATACAAGCGCAACTGATACAGCGTGAGAATGTTGATCTTGTGGTCTCGGCCTATAGAATTGTTGATCGGGCGGGAAGTTTCCTGGGCGCGCGAAAACCGAAATCAAACTTCGGTTATCGAGATATGTTGATGACAAACTGGATCCCGATGAGCACGGTTCTGGCCTCTCGATCCTTGAAAGGCATCGCTGAGATGCCCTTGATGCGCCGTCGACAAGACTATGCCTATTGGTTGATGATTTTTCGGCGTAATCCTAACCTGAAACTCGCCGTGCATCCTGATCCTTTGATGATCTATCGCCGCGCATCGGGTTCTTTGTCGTCCAACATGCTCGAAAATCTAAGATCGAACTATCAGGTTTTTCGTCAGGAAGAGCAGTTCAGCGCAATTGCCTCTATCATGCTGTTGGGTTTGAATATGATGTTCCGCGTTTTTCGCAGATGAAACTTTTGAAAAGGGTAGATTGGCTATTTGGGTCACCGTGACCGGGTGAAGCCCCGGCGGGCTGCGATTCCCCTTAGATTAAGATCGTGCTGTGCGTTTTTTGGCTGCGTCCGTAACCAAAGCCGCCATGCGGTAAAATCCATGCGCCATTTTGGAGTAGGGCATCGTCAAGAAGAAGACCAAGACAAAGCCCAAATGGATGGCCAGCAAAGCAGGCACAGCAACCGACCCCGTTGATGCATAAAGTCCAAGCCCTGTAGCGCTGACGCCAAAGAGCAAAAGCACAAAGGCCATTTCCCCACCCCAAACACTGGGTGCGCCAAGATTAGTGTCGGCTCGACATTTCAATACGGCCAGAGCCGCAGTTCCAAAACAAAGCATCAATCCACCAGGCACTCCGAAAAATTTTGGCAAGCTAATCAAATTGTACGGCGCTTTTAAGTCTAACAGATAATGCAGAATGGTCCCAGAGGAAGTCGATGCAAAGCACAACAAAAAACCATAAAGCGTGAGTTGATGGTATAGACGGCGTTTATTGGAAAATCGGTCTTCATCTTCAAAGTTGCATCCGTCCCCATGTCCGCCTTTCAGGTTTTTCATGGAACCCGCGGCCATACTGGCCTCCCAAATATCGGCCCAGCGAACGGTCACGCGACCGATCTCAGTTCCATAGCGCCGCAGGGAAACGCCAATTGCGATCAAGGGCAAAAGAAAAGCTGGTGCGAAAATCGAAACCATTAATGCATGGGACATATAGGTGTGGAACCCAGTTCCTGATGCTGGCCTAAAATGTGTTACGCAGAAAAACAGCGTTGCCACTGCCAAGACAAGACCTGCACTCAAGATCACGCCCGAGCGGTCAAACAAGGATGAAAAGGCACTTGGCCAGGCAAGGTCTTTCCAGCTTTCTTGACGCTTCTCGGCCAAAGCCCTTGGCAGATTGATTGCGAATTCATGGGGTTCCGTATACTGACATGCATAATAGCATCCCCGGCAATTGTGACACAAATTGGCCAATTGTGTCACATCGCCATCCGAAAACATACGTTCCGAGAACATGGCCGGAAACACAGAGCAATATCCTTCACAATATCGACAGGCATTGCAAATCTCGATCTGGCGGCGCGCCTCTTCGGTTTTTGTCAGCTCTGGGATGTCTTCATCGAACATATTCAGCGGCCCCTTTGCCTGCTTCCCGGCCAAAAACCGTCCCAATCGTCATCCCAAAACCGGCAAGATAACCTTGACCCAGAATAGATCCTGCCATGATCTCGCCTGCGGCCCAAAGATTTTCTACGGGTTTTTCTGGGCCTTGTACTTGCGCCCCCTGATCGACCTTCAAACCAAGATAAGTGAAGGTCACGCCCGGGCGAAGTTCGTAGCCATAGAAAGGTGGTTCAAGAATTGGGCGCGCCCAGTTTGTCTTAGGCGGTGTAATGCCATCGGTGTGAAGGCCATCTAACTCTGTAGGCGTGAACGGCCCATCTTGGCAGGCTGCATTAAAGGCTTCGATGGTTCTAAGGAATTTTGTTCCCGGCAGTCCAAGTTGCTGTCCCAGCCCCTCCAACGTGTCCGCTTTCACGGGTGGAAAAACAGAAGGCATGAAGAGGTCAATTGATTTGCAGTCGATGATGGCATAGCCGACCTGATCGGGTTGGGCCGCCACTAGCCGGCCCCAAATTGCGTATCGTTTGGGCCAAACATCTTCCCCCTCATCATAAAAGCGATCGCCATTTTTATTCAGAACAACTGAAAAGGGGACACAATCCAAACGCGTCACGATCCCGCCATCGAATTTTGGGGCGCGACCATCGATGGCCACGGCATGACATTGTGTCGGATCACCCACGCTTTCGATCCCTTGATCCAGCAAGTCCTTAAGAACCACCCCTTTGTTAAACGGTGTTCCGCGGATTAGAAAATTGCGAGCTGATGGTCCCCAAGCTTCTGCAAGCCAATCCAGATTGGCCTGAAATCCGCCAGAGGCCACGACGACGGCTTTTGGTCGAACAGTCACGCGCTGCCCGTTGATATTGGCTTCAATCGTATTGATCAGGTCGGCGTCGCACGCCAGATGCGTCACCTCAGCATCATAGGCAATTTCGACACCAAGGTCTTCAGCGGTGCGATAATAGGCGTTCACCAGTGCCTTGCCGCCACCTAGAAAGAACGCATTGGTTCGACTGAGCGATAACGTTCCAGACAGAGAGGGTTGAAAGCGAACGCCATGTTCATCCATCCAGTGATAAGCTTCTTCTGAAGATCGAATTGTGTATCTTGCCAAACGCTCGTCAGTCTTGCCCGCGGTCACTTTCAAAAGATCGTCAAAATACTCCGCTTCGGAATAAGCCCCGGTTAAAACACCTTGAGGACCTTCATGCATACAACGAAAGTTCCGTGTATGACGCGAGTTTCCACCTCGGTAGATTTTCGGTGCGCTTTCAAGAAGTAAAACCTTTGCACCTGTTTTTGCTGCTGTGATCGCGGCGCAGAGTGCGGCGTTTCCACCACCTATAATTAGGATATCGGGTCTGGTCTCGATTTCTTCAGCGCTCATATCCTATGCACCTGGGTGGCCTTTTCACTTGCTTTTTGACGTTGAACAGTTTTGTATCCAATTGGATACAATCTGCAAGTTGAAAATGCCTCAAGACAACCAAGGATCGATTTCAAGTGGTGAAGCAGCCTATAGCGCACTTCTAAAGGCGATCTCTGACGGCACTTTGAAACCTGGGGACCGTATCAGAGAGATTGAAATTGCCAAACTACTTAGGCTGTCGCGCACGCCGATTCGTGAAGCTTTGCGGCGATTGGAGTCGGATGGCATTGTTGAGCATAGGCCCCGTATTGGGGCCGTTGTTCGCAAACTATCTCATAGCGAAATCGTCGAGTTGTATGAAATGCGACTGGTTTTGGAGCGCACGGCTGCCGCGATGGCAGCAAAACACGCCTCAGATGCAGAGATTGATACGCTGGATGATTTGAACAAGGACATCGCTGCAAATCGCAACAATCCGGTTGCCGCGGCGGCCATCAACCAAGAGTTTCACCAGGCCCTTTATCGGGCTTGTCGCAATCGTTTTTTACTTGATGCTGCAAAAGTTTTGACCAATTCACTGGTTCTTCTTGGGATTACAACTTTCACCGATGAAGCGCGTATCGATATTGTCGTCGCGCAGCATCTAGACGTTATTGAGGCATTGCGGGATCGCGATGCGGAACGCGCAGCGAAGGCCGCAGAAACGCATCTTCAAACGTCATTGCGCAAGCGTTTGAAAGTGATCAACGCATGATACCCGTCTTTTACGCTTTTGCGATAGCTTTGTTGGGTGTGGGTGCGTTTCATCTGCTCTCATTGCCGTTGCCATGGTTGTTAGGACCAATTTTTTCCTGCCTTATCGCGGCACTTTTGCGCGTGCCTTTGAAAGGTATAAAAACCCTAAACAATGCAATGCGCGGCATTTTGGGCGTCGCGGTTGGCGCGACGTTAACCCCGGCAGTTTTGGCCAGCATTCCCACGATGTGGCCAACACTGATTTTGGTGATGCTTATGACTGTGATCATTGGAGCGATCGGCGTCCCTTACTTCATCAAATTTTGGAAATTTGATTTTACGACTGCCTATTACGCATCGATGCCGGGCGGGCTTCAAGATATGCTGATTTTCGGTGAAGAAGCCGGCGGCAATATACGAACGCTCTCTTTGGTGCATGCAACCCGTGTCTTTGTGGTTGTTGTGATACTTCCGTTTTTGCTGGCCTCAATTTGGGACGCGGATTTGTCCCAGCCACCGGGGGTTCCGGCCAGCACAGTCCCATTGCACGAAATGCTTTTGATGGTGTTTTGCGTTTTGGTGGGATGGCAAGCAGCGAAATGGGTTGGGATGTTTGGGGCTTCCATTTTAGGCCCCTTGATCTTGGCGGCCGTTTTTACATCTCTCGATTTGATTCACTTCAGGCCGCCTGCCGAGGCAATTTGGGCGGCCCAGTTTTTTATCGGAATGACAATCGGCGGGAAGTATGTTGGCATAACGATGGCTGAAATTCGACGTGATGTATCGGCTGCCCTTGGTCTTTGCCTGATATTGTTTGTGCTGACGGTTATTTTTGTGGAAATTGTATATAGCGCAGGGTTGGCGCCTGGAATGGAGGCGCTTTTGGCCTTTGCACCCGGTGGACAGGCCGAAATGGTTGTGCTTGCTTTGATTGTTGGTGCTGACGTGGCTTTTGTCGTGGCCCATCACACGCTTCGGATTTTTTTTATTATTCTTGGCGCACCGATCGCGGCACGTTTTCTTACTAAAGACTCTCCGGATTGATTACATGGATTGGTGATCCATGGGCAAAAGCCACAACCTGCTCGAAAATATCTGTGAACTGAAGCTCAAACTCGTCTTCTGTGACATAGCCTATATGGGGCGTGGGCAGGACATTTGGGGAAACCAAGAGCGGATGATCCTGATCGATCAACGGTTCATGTTCGAAAACGTCTACCGCCGCAAAGATGCGGCCCTTTTGTACCTCGGCTTCCAAAACGCCTGGTGCGACCAACCCTGATCGCGACGTGTTCACAAACAAAGAGCGGCTCTTCATCTGGGACAGGTCCTCTGCTGTTATGATGCTATGTGTTGCCGGCTTTAGGCGGACGTGAACGCTTACAATGTCTGAACTGGCAAAGAAGGATGCACGGCTACTTGCGACCCGGGCACCATCGGCGCGCGCCCGCGCAAGTCCGTCTTCTGAGGACCACCATTGCACTTTCATTCCCAATGCTTCGGCATAACTTGCAACGGCGCCACCAATTCGTCCATAGCCGTAAAGGCCAAGCATACGCCCTCGTAGGGTTCGTCCAACACCCATTTGCCAGTGTCCCGCACGGATCGAGTTCACTTGCTGTGGTATTTGGCGATAGCTGGCAAGGATCAAAGCAAGTGTCATTTCCGCTGCTGCATATGACGGGGTATCGGAATGCATGTTCGAACAGAGCGTTACGCCATTGCGTGTGCAAGCCTCGACATCAATATGCGGATAGACACTGCGCTGTGAGATAAGCTTTAGATTTGGCAATTGGTCTAAGAGCTCCGCCGTGATCTTGGTGCGTTCGCGAAATAAGACCAAAGCGTCTGCTTCTTTTACGCGGTCTGCCAGTTTTGCAGCATTCGGTTCGTGATCTGTCCAGACCGTAACCTCTTGCTGATCTAACATCCCAAAGCAGGGCAGCGACCGCAGTGTGTCAAACCAGTCATCCAAAATATGGACCTTCATACCTAAAACCCCTCCCAAATGGCAGCGGGAATAAAAACCCGCCCTTCGGCCAACTTTCGCGCTGTGCGGACAAGCCCTGCAGATTTCAGATTGAAGGTTTCGTTGCTGTGCTCAAAATCGACGATGACTTCAAGCTGGCCCATCGGATGCTCTAACAAGAGAGGCGCTGGACTTGTGTTGGGTAAGGGCGTTGCAATCCCTGCGCCCACTGTGCCAGGACAAAGAAGGCATGTGCTTAGGCATTGGGAACCTGTAACCGCGAGACTGGGATGGCAGCTCCACGGCATGAAATAACGAACACATGCAGTCCCGCCGGCTTCTGGCTTTGCCAGAAGGCCAAATTTGGGTGTCACCGATTTGGCAACATCGCCCATACCCATCATCTGGCCCGCCTTAATACGCAGCGGTTCCATGCGGGCAAAGAACTCTGGGTTGTTGTCCAATTCAGCGGTGCTTTCATGACCGGTTAAACCAAAGTCCACGGCACGCGCGATTACCATGGGCATGGCGACATCCATGCAGGACACCTCGATTCCATCGATCACATCAATACGATTTCCTGTCGGGAACATCTGACCTGTGGTCCCCCCTACGACATCCATGAACAGCAATCGAACCGGAGCTGACATGCCTGGAACTCCGTCGATTTGTGTCGTGCCATCATAGTTTACAGACCCGGTAGATGTGTTGATCGTGGCAAGCACACGGGCGCCTGTATTGACGGCGCGAATTTTGATTTCGGTCTGAACACCCTGAATAGAGACCAATCCCATTTCGATGGCCGCCGGACCTACACCAACCAGAATGTTACCACAGGTCGGCTTGAAGTCGACCAATCGATCTTCAACGCTGACCTGTGCGAAGAAGTAGTCAACATCCGCCCACTCATCTTCGGATTTGGACAACATAGCCACTTTGGTTGTAACGGTTGCGCCGCCACCAATCCCGTCAATGTTCAGAGCATGGCCTGATCCCACTATCGCAATCAAAACGTCTTCTAACTGGTTCAGATCCTTGGGCAAATCCGCCCGCTGCATATAAGGACCACGCGACGTTCCACCACGCATGAATGTATAAGGTATAGCGGTTTGTTGCATGAGGCCTCCGATTGAAATCGTGAATAAAGCTTGCTGATCTTGACCGAAGTTTTCAGAAAAGTCACGGTCCAATCGGAGCGGTTTCTCCGTCATACTAGGCGGCGAAAATGACAAGGGTTTGGAAAGTGTTATGTTGAAGGTTTACGGACGTGCAACGTCTAGCAATGTCCAAGTTGTTATGTGGGCGATTGCAGAGATGGGGATTGCCTATCAACGGTTTGATGTGGGTGGCGCATTTGGGGGCAATGATACGACAGAATTTTTACAGATGAATCCCAATGGCCGTGTTCCTGTCATCGAGGATGGAGATGTTACGATGTTTGAAAGTCAGGCCATTATTCGTTATCTGGCAGCAAAGCACCGCGAAGAGCATCTGTGGTCCAGTAGTCCCATGACACGTGCGTCGATCGATCAATGGATGGATTGGGCGAAGATAAATGTACACTATGCCCTAATTTATAAAGTTTTTTGGCAGCTTGTCCGAACCAAGGCTGAGGATCGAGATCACGCGCTGATTGAACAAGGTGCGACAGAATTAAAGAGCTTGATGAAGATTGCAGATGATCAAATCGCAAAATATGGTTGGCTTGCAGGACCGCAAATGACGATGGCTGACATCTCTTTTGGTACACCGCTTTTTCGATATTACAATGAGCCTTTTGACCGCGCCGATTTACCCCATCTGCGGTCCTATTATGAGCGATTGATAGCGCGCCCAGCCTATGCTGAACATGTAATGGTCAGCTATGAAACATTGCGCGTTGCTGGCGCTTAGCCGCGCGGGGAAAGGGATCCAGCAAGGATTGCACCGCTATCTTTTAGATCAAGCACGTTCCATGCGTTTTCAATCATATCGTTCATCTCATCGGCACTGAGGACACCATCACAGCATGAGCGGGCTTTGTCTTCGACCTCGATATCGTTCAACGGATTTTCAGGACCGCCCCGATAACGTTCGTCTGCCCAGCCTGAGATCGTTTGACCATTTTTCAGTGTGATTGTTATGCGAGAGCGCATCTTGTCAAAACCTTGCGCTTCAATCTCGGGATCAAGCTCTGTTTGTATTCGGCGCTGCATGCCTTGCATAGCGTCCGATCCGACAAATGCGTCGGAAAACTCAACCTTGCCAGCTTTGCGCGCCAGCGCGATCATCGACAACGCGGCGGGCAGCGAAAATTTGGCCTGCAAATGGTTCGTGGCGATCGGATAACGGATTGGTTTGAGAATATTCGTGCCTGCGTGAACCGTCACGGTGTCTATATCGTCGGACTTGACATCACCTTCGATGACAAGTTTCAGCATCAGATCTATTGTCGGGTGCGTTAGAACTCCGCAGGGGTAAGGTTTGATCGACAGACCTGGATCAACAATTGTCCATGTTTTGCCAAAGCCTTGCGCAAGCTTCTCTTCTGAGCATCCACCGCCCTGTACGGCCATAAAACCCCATGGACCATCCAGTGCTTCTGGGTCCGCAGAAAAGCCACGTTCCGCCAAAAATGCAGCGGTGATGCCGTTTTCGGCGGCGCGGCCGACATGCAAAGGCTTTGTCATTGTGCCGAAGTTGCAACGGATGCCGGCGGCAAAGCTTGCGGCAATCCCAAAACCTGCACGCAGTTTTTCCCCCTTCAGACCCATGATTTTTGCGGCGGATGCGAAGGCTCCAAATGTGCCGACGGTCCCACTTGAATGCATTCCTGACATATAATGTTGCGGTAACATCCATTCGGAGATTTTGCATTCGACTTCAAAGCCGGTTTGAAACGCCAACATAAAATCCTGACCCGACAAAGGTCCACGGGCTTGCGCCATGATAATCGACGCCGTTAAGGGCGGTATCGTGGGATGTGTCAAAAGGCCATAAATATGCGCGGGATCGACGCTCACTTGACTGTCATCCCAATCATGTGCGTGACCGGCAGTGCCCAAAACGCGTGCAGCCATCGGTGCTGGGATCTTCTTGTCGGTGGTCAGCAAAAGGGCATCGCCACGTCCGCCCATATCTGCGGCCTCGGCAATCAGCATTTCCAATGAATACTCTTCGGATCCGGCGACATATAGCCCAAGTCCATCAATAATGCACCGTTTGGCGATGTGAAGCGCATCTTTCGGTATGTCACCAAACTGCACATTCTCTACGAAAGTCGCAGTTTGCTCGGTAATTGTTGTATTCTTGGGCATTTTGGCAAATGCGTTCAAAGTAACAGACATTGGGTCAGCTCCTGTTTTGAAGACGTTTGGAAATTTTCGACCATATGAGACCGGCAAAACTGTTCACAAGGACAGCGCGAATGGCTTGAAAGGCGGCCACCATGGCCATATCAAGTTCCAGATAGCGGGCGGTAAGAACCATCTCGGCAAGGCCTCCGATCGAGAGGGCCAAGATCATGGTTGGCGCATCCATGGGAAGAAACGTGCTGATCAGTATGCCAAGTATTGCCATCATACAAATAATAGCCAAAAGGGCTGGCGTGCCGGCGGCAATGGCCTGGGGTATCTTTCGCAAACGGTCCCTTTGAAATTTCGCGCCCAAAGACATGCCCACGATAACCTGCGCTATAGCGACAAGCGCATAGGGGATTTGACCATCGACCGCGCCGGTTGCCGTTAAAATTGCTACGGCAATCAATGCACCAAGCAACCATGCGGCTGGTAAATTGGTGATCTTTCCAATCCAACCGCCCAAAAGGGCGACCGCGACTACCAAAACCAAGGGCACCAGATCAAGGATCACGACTTCTGCAGCAGGACCTGTTTGCGGATAAGTAATGTATAAACCTAAAGGCAGTATGCCGACCACCAAGGCCACGCGGATGGCATGAAGGGCGGCAATCGTTGTTCGATCCGCCCCATGATGTTCGCCGATATTGGCCATCTCGATCACGCCGCCTGGCATCAGTGCAAAAAAGGCAGTGCTGTTTTCCATGGCGCCTTTTCGCGCCACAAAAGGTGTTGCAAAGGCAGCCAAGATGACGCCTGCGAACCCCATAATGGCCATGAGTGGAAACCATAACGCGATTTGTAATGCCACACTTGGTGTTATCGTCAAGCCAACGCCCGCGCCGATGACCGCCAAAGATGGCCAGTACAGGAACTTTGGCAGTTCTACTATCAACCCGTTAAAGCAAAGAAGACCTGTGATAAGGGCCGCCCCCATCAACCAGGCCAACGGCAAGCCGAACCATGACCAAATAGCCCCTCCAATTGCGGCTGGGATCACGGCCAAAAGAAATCCGCGATATGGCTTAAGGGGGTTTGACCCTCCTATGGAGTTATTTGGCGCTTTCATGGCCGAGTTCCTCGATGGGCTGCCATGATTTGGGGTGAGGCCACCTGATCCGAGATATGAACATCCCAAAGGGACGGCCTTTTGACCGTGTGGAATGCTTGGAAACCCCCTGTGAGAGTTTTCAAATCTGTGACAGTTCGACCTTCAAATCCAAAGCCTTTGGCAATTCCGGCGAAATTGGGTCGACCAAAAACGGCGCCTTCTTCGCTGATACCATCCGCGCGAAGCTTGTGGATTTCAGAACCATAGGCCCCATCGTTTAACACGACGATCAAAACCTTCATTTCGTGCCGCGCGATGGTTTCCAGCTCTTGGATATGCATCAGGGCCGATCCATCCCCATCAATCAGAACAACAGGGCGATCCGGATATGCGGTTGCGATGCCCAAGGCCCAAGAGGTTCCATTTCCTATGGCGCCGAAGTCTCGGATCACAGTGAAATGATCCTGAGGATGGTGGCTCATTTGGGCGACGTAATATGCGCAGTGCCCAGAGGTACTGATAATATGGCAATCCTTCGAAATGACATCTGCCAGTGTCTTTACGACGGCCATCGGATGCAAAAACCCATCCGGGGTCGTGCTGGTATCAGGAATGTTAAGTGCCGCCGCTGTCCTTTGTTGCATTTTGGCAGAACGCCACCCGTCCTTGTTTTCGATGGCTTTTGTCAGGGCTTCTGCGCCAAGTTTTGCATCTGAGGGCACCAATAGATCAGCGGCTTTTCGGCCCTGAACATGTGTTTGAGGATCCGTATCCAGATGGATGATCTTGGCCTTGGGGGTCAGTTTGCCACCATTGAAGGCATGAGAGGCCAAGCGCGATCCGATTGCAATCACCAGATCGGTTTGTTTAAACACTTCCTTTGCCGCTTCGCTGGCATATCCCCCCGCAACCCCAAGTGAATAATTCTGATCATAAAATAGACCTTTTGCAGGCAACGTCGTTGCAAGCAGCGCACCAGCCTTTTCGGCAAGGGCCACACAGGCGGGTTTTGCTTCAGCCGCGACAGCACCCAAGCCAGCAAGTATAACGGGTTTGCGCGCTGCATTGATCCAGGCAGCTGCCTTTGCTATCTGGGATTGATCGGGTGAAACCGGCGGCGCGGCTGTATAGAGTTGTGTTGAGATCGGATGCTCTTGCGGTCCAAAATAATTTTCCTTTTGAAGATCAAATGGTACGCCTAAAACCACCGGAACACGGCGCTCTTTGGCGGTTGCAAAAGCCTTGTGAAGCGCTTCAAGAGCGGTTGTCTGATCGTGCACAGGCACATAAATTGCGCCACAGGCTTCGACGAAAGGGGCTTGATCAATACCTTGATTGTACCATGCTTTCTTCAATGGGGCTTCGCCTGCCAATATGACCAGAGGAATGCGCGCGCGAACAGCGATAGGTAATATTGTTAAGATCTGAGTCAGACCTGGGCCACAGGTCACACTGGCGAAACCGGTCTTTCGAGTGCTTCGTGCATAAGCCGCGGCGCCTGCAACCGCCGCGTGTTCATGGCGAGTATAGATGAAATTCATACCAAGCTCGCTCTGCGCACCTGCCCAGTGCATGTTGGCATCGCCCAATAGGGCAAAGCAATCCGTGACACCTTCGTTCTGAATGCCTCGTGCCAGCGCTTCATAGAGTTTCATCACTCAACCTCGGCTTTACGGCATATTGATAAACCAAATTCCCCAGCCAAACGGTGATGAAAATCCGGAACAAATGATGTAGTGCGACAATCACGGGCGATAGATTGAGCGAGAGGGCTATCAAGCTCATCTCGGCCAGTCCGCCCGCTGCATAACTGATAAACATAGCTGTAAAATCAACGGGAACAAAGGACTGAACCAAAAGCGCAAAGCCTGTCCCAATGGCCAACATATAAGTGACGCTCAGAAGGCCCATTCCGAGACTTGTGATGAGCATTCGGCGATTGATGCCGGCGAATTGTGACCCCAGTGCAGTGCCGACCACAAGTTGACAAAATGCAAGTAGCCACGGTGGGTTCGTAACCACAATCAACCCGGTGACAGACGCGATCAAAGCCAGCAACATTGGACCCATAAGATGTCCGGCCGGAAGGCGTAGTCCTTTGCCAATCACATAGCCAATAGCCGCAATCAACACAATCAAAGGAACGTCGTACCCGTGCCAGTTTGCGGCCCCAAAACTTTCTCCTGCGGCAGACCCTACGGCTTCACCTGTGATTAAAAAGAAGCCAAATGGAACGGTAAGAACGATGACAATGATCCGGATAAAATGCTGCGCTGTGAGGATGCGCAGATCGGCCCCCTCTTTTTCACCCAGCAAAACGGCCTCCACAAGACCGCCGGGCAAAGAAGCCCAATAAGCATTTTTCACGTCATATTTCCCAATGTACCGCATGATTGCATAGCTGCCAGCATGTGCCACAAACATGAATGGAATGATGGCCAATGCGCTGATGATGAACTTGGGTAAAACCCCCAAAAGTTCAGGTGGGAAAGTACCGCCGATCATCACACCGGTCATGGCAATAAATGCCACGCGGTAGTTTGGATTGATTTTACCGAAGCTGCGCTCTTCAGTTTCGTAAGTGAGAACAAAAGTGGCCGATGCAACCAAGGCGCCCAATAGAAAGGGCATCGGTAGCCCTAAAAAATACGCGACGCCGCCACCGGCCGCGCCGCATAAAAAAAGAAGAGCAGTCTTCAGCGTCATTCTGCTCTCCGTTAAGCGTCAGGCGTCCGAGGTCCCTGCGCTGCGAAAGGTTGTCCAAGCCCGAAAAATCACAACGGCTGAACCCAACGCAAGAAAGGCCGCAGGAACGGGTGATGACACAAAAACCAAAATGCCATTGTCGGATATGATCATTGCCTGACGGAAAGCCTCTTCCATTGAAGAGGTCAGCACGAAGGCAATGATAAATGCCGCCGCGGAGAAGTTCGTGCGGCGCATCGCATATCCAATCACACCAAACAGCAGGGCAAAACCGACATCCCAGATTGAAGCCCGGGACGAATAACTGGCGGCCAAAGCTGTCATAAAGATGAAGGGATAAAGGTATTTGGTTGGCAAGAGCGCAATCGCTTTGCCCACGATCGGCGCACCAAAATATCCAATCAACGCATAGGCCGTGATACCCACCAAACCTGCTGCGAATATACCAAAGATGAATTCGCGGCTTGTCACGATGTTTTGGCCAACAAGGACAACAGTCTCAGTTGAAAAAATTTGCGGCCCAACTTGCAATCCGTTGACAAGGAACATCCCAATCAAAACGGCTGCGATGGTTGAACCCGGAATGCCCAAAGTCAACAATGGGATCATCGACGGGCCTGAAACCGCATTGTTTGCAGACTCAGGCGCTGTGACACCCTCGACGACGCCTGTGCCCCAGTCTTTTGCGTTTTTCGCGCGACGCTTTTCCTCGCCATAAGCGACGAAACAGGCAACCGAAGATCCCAAACCTGGCATCATTCCAATGAAAGACCCATAAATTGACGAACGGAACATGATCGGAAAACAGCGTTTAAACTCATCCCATGTGAAGTAATGTGCCGTTGGATCGACAACCTTCTCGCTGCCCATGTCAATCATTTTGACCTTGGCTTGCTTCTCAGCCTGAATAATCACTTCGGAAATCACGAAGATGCCGATCAAAAGTGGGACCAGCGCGAAGCCGGATTCTAATTCTGCCACGCCCATGGTCATCTTGAACTGACCGGTAATCGTGTCCTCTCCTATCAGGGCGATCATCGCGCCGAATAGTGTCGACAAAATACCCTTAATGATGGAATCGCCCACGACCGAACCGATGATCACAAAAGCCATCACATAAATCGCAAAATACTCGACCGGGCCGAATGTGCGTGTAACAGACGCAATCGCAACGGCCCCAAAGATCAAAAGAATTTCGCCAAAGTAATCGCCATAGGCCGAAGCAACTGTTGCCGATTTTAAGGCCTTACCCGTTTGGCCCTTTTGGGTCATGGGATAGCCGTCTTGCATCGTTGCAGCCGAGGCGGCAGTGCCTGGGGTGTTGAACAAAATGGCGGCAATTGATCCGCCATATCGGCCCGATTTGCCAATCACATAGAGGAAGGCAAGACCGGCCAACCCTCCGATATCGTCATTATACGCGATCAAAATCGGCAACATCATGGCAATGGCAGCAGCTGCCGTCAAACCGGGAAGTGCTCCGAATACGATGCCCACGAAGGCAGCAAGAATTACGAACCAGACCGCATAGGTGTCATTGAACAAAGTGACAAAGCCACCTGCGATATCAGATAGAAAACCAAGTTCCATTATTGCGCTCCTGTGATCCAGTTTGTGTAGGGGCGCATATCGACAAGCGCACCACGTGGATCATTCAAAAGCATGACCCCCATAAAGAGCCACTGGAAGATGAAGGCGACAATGATGCCGCCGGCAAACAACCAAATCGCACCTCGGTTGCCAAAAGCGTAGAGCACCAGCATGAAGGTCGTGAAGATCGCCGTGAAATATCCAAATGCCCAAAAAACGATAACGAAAAAGACGCCACAGCCGATGACCTGAAAAATACGTCTTAGGTTGCTCTCGAGAAAGCCATAACCTTCTCTGACGTCACCCGCTTTTCCAAGAAGTGCGCGTATTGCGACCCAAATGCCCCCAATAATAAGTGAACTTGCCAAAAACATTGGCATGGTGCGGGGGCCAACCGCCTCGCGCGAGGCAGAAATCGTCGATGACTGATAAATAAAGAATGCGCCAATTAGGATAATCACCAAGGCGACTCCCAACTCTATTTTGGCTTTATAGTCGAGCTTGTCCATGACCTAGCCTCCCTTCTAGAACATACGAAAAGGGGCAAGCCGTGCGGCCTGCCCCCAATCATCAATTTTGGCTTTTACTGGTTCGCAATGATGTTTGCGACAACAGGGCCCATGACGTCGAACATCACGTCTTGCGCAGCTGTTGCATCATCTGCGGATGTTGCAAAAGCCGCCATGGCGTTTTTGTTCATGAATTTGCCATAGCCTTCAACCGCGGAGACGTGGTCAATTGCAGCACCTACAGCTTCTTTTACCTCGTCAGGTGTACCCTTCTTGGCGAAGAGACACATCAAACCCGTGAAGTCGATTCCATCAACGCCTTGCTCGCCAAAAGTTGGCAGATCAGGCGCTTGTGGGTCACGTGTCGCACCGGCTGATGCAAGATTGCGAATGTCAGCTTCAAATCCAACTGTTGTGTTCACACCGCCGAAGACAGCGTCAACGGATTGAGAAACCAGAGCGGCACGCGCCTTGGAACCACCTTTGAATGGTACTTTCTTGTGCTTGATGCCTTGGCTGTCAAAAAAGATGTGGCCAATTGTTGCGTGCATTGTTGCCGCACCGGACGTGCCCCATGTGATCTCTGTATCGTTTGCTTTAGCGTTGTCGATGAATTCTTGCATCGTCATCGCTTCGTTTGACGTGTGAACTTGCAGCGATGTCACCAGTTGAGATGCGCAACCTAAGTTGTCGAAAGCTTCTGGAATATTGTAAGGTGCCTCTTCGCCTTTTGCCAACTGGCCAGCGATGAATGTCCCAATATTGATCATATAAAGTGTGTAGCCATCTGCTTCCTCATCCAGAACAGCAGAAGCTGCCTTTTGACCTGACGCGCCAGGCAAATTCACAATAAATGCCGGCAAGCCCTTCATGGATGGTGCTTCGTGCATGTAAGACGCAAATCCACGCGCTGTTGTGTCTGTGCCACCACCTGCGGAAAATCCAACCATGATTTTGATTGGTTTCGTAGGGTAGTCGCCCATCGCGAATACGGATGTTGTAGAAAGTGCTACAGCAGCAATCGCACCAGCGATTTTCTGTGTTAGTTTCATGATTTCCTCCCAATAAGTCTGCGCAGCTTAATAGAAGTATTAACAAGCTGTCCATGTTATATTTTTGGCATTTACATGCAAAAAACTGATGTCAACTTTCAGTTTGGTCAAGAGTCAGCCATAAATCTCGTGTATGATGTCATCTAGCAACACCAAGAAGATATCTCGCATTTCGTGCCGCCTTGCATCCTTCGCAAAACAAAAGGCGTACTCTATTTCCGCACGTGGTTCGAATGGAATTATAGCAAGATCACTTGCAAATTCTGGACCTACCGAAAGTCGATCTGCGATGGTAAAGCCGACGCCATGCTTAACCAGATTTAATGCAGCTTGTGACGTTGTCACTTCGTGAACGATGGGCAAATCTGCACCCGCTTTTGCCAAAGCATCTTCGATCAATTGCCTTGAGATCAAGCCAGCGGTTTGCGCAATGAAACTTTCCCCTTTGAGATCATTTGAATGCAACACGGCGCGATCTGCCAAAGGATGGGACCTATCCAAAACGACATCAAAACGCGAAGAACGTTTGTACTTTATTTCAGCAATATCAACCTGCATCGGAATCGTAAAAATGCCAACGTCAAAGCGATCCCGTATGATCCGTCGTCCAAGTTCTAACCTGTTGAAAATGTCGAGGTCGATCCGAAGGTCCGGAAAAATCACGTGCAATCTTGCCAAAGCAGGGGCAACCAATCCTGGCACACAACGTGGATGACACAACACTTTGAAGGGTGGGGCTTCAGCAGCTTTGAGTGTCTCAAAGATTTTTGGAACTTCGTCATATGATCGCAAAATGCGCTGAGCTTCCGGAAATAAGAGTTTTGCCTCTTTACTGGGTGTCAAAGTTTTTGAATCGCGGAAAAAAAGGGGGCGCCCAAAATCTAGCTCCAGCTGTTGCAATAAGCGTGAGACCGCAGGTTGGCTAAGGTTCAATTTGTCCGCCGCACCCGTTAAGGACCCTTGTTCCATTATGAACACAAAGGCTCTAAGTGATTTAATCGACGTCATCAGTTTTCCTAATCTCAACTTTTGAGAATTCTATTTTCCTGATGCAACTCTCTGCAATAGGCTTTTCATGCATTTGGGAGGATGAAATGTCTGCGCAATCACCGTTTGAGGGGTTGGTCGTTATCGATTTCACGCATGTTTTGGCGGGACCGGCCTGCAGCTACTACCTTGGACTTCTTGGTGCTGATGTCATCAAAGTGGAATCGATCAAAAGAGGGGATGCTATCCGCCATCGAGGTGGCTCCGATGCCCGAGCCGCAGCGGACGGGATGAGTACCGCCTACCTCACTCAAGGATCTGGTAAAAGATCAATTTCTCTCGATCTGGAAAGTTCAAAAGGTCGCAAAACAATGCAACGTCTTCTTTCGGTTGCGGATGTTTTCGTCGAAAACCATGTGCCGGTAACGCTTAGGCGATTGGGTTTGCACGAAGATGATGTTTGCGCGACACATCCAAGTTTGATCTATTGCGCGATGACCGGATATGGTCGTGGCGGTCCCCAAGAAAACGTACCTGCCTATGACGTAAATATCCAAGCGTCCTGTGGTCTAATGGAGATGACAGGAACGCAACAAAGTGGTCCAATGCGCACTGGTGCCCCCATTTTGGACTATGGCACTGCGCTAGCGGCAAGCTTTGCCATAAGTGCCGCTTTGTTTGAGAAAACAAGAACCGGCCAAGGCAGTTTTATCGACGTTTCTATGCTTGAGACGGGGTTTGCGTTGATGAGTTCAACAATCACCGATTTTTACAAGACTGGAAACGCCCCCCAAAGGCGTGGAAACTTGGCCAACAGCCGATCCCCCGGCGCCGGTAGTTTTCCATGCAAGGATGGTTTTATCTCGCTTGGCGTAAATGAAGAGAGCCATTTTCACAATTTAGCGCGCGCCCTGAAACGCGAAGACTGGTTGGACGACCTTCGTTTTTCGAACCGGTCAGATCGTAAAACACATGCCGAAGCATTCGCGTTGGAATTGGAGGCGGAATTGCAAAAGTATACAGCTGAAGATTGGGAAGGCGTCTTGCAAGACGCAGGCATTCCCTGCGCGCGCTTGCGGTCTATGGTTGATGCTTTGGCCAGCGAGCAGGTTAAAGGCCGCGGATTTGTTCAAGACATACAAGGGTTGCGGGTGCCGACCTTACCGTTTCGGTTAAATGCCGCAGCAGCGCATGTGCCAATGACGGGTCCGCCAAGACTTGGCGCAGATTCTGAAGATGTATTGCAATGGCTGTCTGAGCGCGAGGAAGCTCACTAGCCTAACTGTTCAACACGAATGACAGTTCTAGCGGTGTATGGCAGTCCCTAGGACGGCCTCCTGTAGTGTAGCATGTAGTTGCATAGAGACACTTTAGGGGCACATAACAAATTGAAAATAAAAGGAAAAAAAGAAAGCTAGTAAGAATTTCCTGTTGCATGTTGTTGCATTGAAATACATAGAAGAATAAATTTTTATGGTGCCCTGAATGGCACACCCAAAAAGTGGAAATCGAACTGGTGCCGAAAAAAGCCCGTGAAATGACAGCTCTTGAGGTGAAGAGGTTACAACACCCGAACCCGGAAAGCGGGCAGAAGGTGCGTTTCTCCGTGGGCGGTGTGAACGGGCTTTACTACGTCATTGGGCCAACGGACACGCGTTCTTGGCTGTGGCGGTACAGTTACGGCGGTCGGCGCAAGTCGATTGGTTTGGGGCCATTCCCAGATGTCACGCTAGCCATGGCACGCGACCGGGCGCGCGAAATGGCTGACCAAGTTTGGCGAGGAATTGATCCACATGCTGAGCGATCTTCACTAAGGCCGGTTATGACTTTTTCAGATGCCGTCGATGGATTTGCCGCCGACAAGCTGGCTGAAATCAAGAATGAAAAGCACCGCAAGCAATATGTCGCTTCGTTGCGGGCGGACGTGGTGCCGATCATAGGTAAATTATCGGTCGCCGATATTTCAACGGCAGATATCCTGCGCGTGCTGAAACCAATATGGCTTGAGAAAACCGAAAGCGCGCGCCGCCTGCGGGGACGGATCGAAAAAGTCTTAGCTTGGGCAACAGTTTCGGGCTTTCGTGAAGGCGACAACCCAGCGCGTTGGAAAAACAATTTGGATCATATGCTTCCGAAGCCGTCACAAATCACAAACCGCGCTGGGCAACCTGCCATCCAGTTGGACCAAGCGGCGCAGTGGATGCAGGAAATTCGGTCGCGTGAAGGTTTTGCGACGCGTGCATTGGAATTTCTCGCATTGACGGCTGCCCGATCTGGTGAGGTCCGTGGAATGGTTTGGTCAGAGGTCGATTTAGAAGCGGGTATTTGGATTGTTCCTGCGGCGCGGATGAAGGCCAATAATGAGCATCGAGTGGCCTTGTCAGCGGCGGCAATGGAAATTCTCTCCGAACTGCCAAGGCTTCCCGAAACAGATTACGTCTTTCCGGCACCACGCGGAGGGCAACTTTCAGACATGTCCATTTCTGCGTGCATGAAACGCATTCATAGTTCTCAACTGAAAGCCGACGGCAAAGGATATGTTGATCGCCAAACGAAACGCCCAGCGGTTCCACACGGTCTCCGCAGTACGTTTCGAGATTGGGCTGCCGAGCGAACCGAGTACCCGCGTGACATGGCTGAGATCGCACTGGCCCACCTAGTTGGCAGTGAGGTGGAGCGGGCATATCGCCGAACGGATATGATCGAAAAGCGGCGCGCAATGATGGAAGATTGGTCGAATTTTTTGCGTCCGCCCATCAAGGAGCCACTTTTGCAAGAGGGAAGATGATGAACGAACTGGTAAATGAGCCACTTCCGAAGTGGCTTGCTCTATATAAAGAAGCTCATGCAATTCGCGATCAGTCTGAGAAGTGCGATGACATGCAAACAAAAGATGACTTGTCACGGCTTGCTTTCGATAAATACGAAGATGCTGTTATAGAGGCAGTTCGAAATGGCGTCGGCTGGCGCAAAGGCGCGCTTCAAGAGTTCTCAAGGCTCAGAGGTAAAAATTCACAACCGCAGAACTCGACGAAAGAGCGTATCAGCTTTCTTAAAGACGTTCTACGTCGATATCCTAATACTTCCGGTATGCCACTTAGCCCAAAGGGCCTTGTTAAAATAGTGCTATCAGACGAGCATCTATTTCAGCACGCCCAACAGCTTTGGAGCCAACTTGAAGGAAAAAAAGAAACGGACATAGAAAGCCAAAACTGTATCCAAAATTTTATATATAAGCACAAAATCTGTAATTAATTTTGACCGTTTTCGAAAACGGTAAAACTGGGCTGTTCCAAGGCAAAATAAACTGTGAATATTGGCAGGCATCTTTGAAACGAAAGGTGCAAAAATGCCTTCCAACAGACCGCAGGTATATCTTTCCGATGCGCAGCTGGCTGCCCGGTATAGTGTCAATCGCGTCACAATATGGCGTTGGCTCAGAAACCGCCCAGGGTTCCCCCAACCTGTAGCACTTTCCGAACGCGTCCGACGTTGGAAGCTATCTGACATTCAGGATTGGGAAGACACCTGTGAAAGAGTGGAGGCCTAAAATGGCCGTGCTCGATCAAAATGCCATCGTTCCGGCCATTCATGACACATGGGAAAACCTAGAGAACTTTGAGCAATGGTTGTTCCTTCATCAAAAAAGTTCGGAAGTTTTCAAGCTTGTTGCTGAGACTAATGGAACGGGCCATCGCCATGAAGAAATCAAGGCGTGCCGTACCTACTTTGGCGACGCGCACTGGGATCAAATTCAAGAATTATGGGCAGTCGCCAGCGATGCACAGCGCATCGAATTCTTTGTCGAGCAGGCTGGGTTTTTTCAAGATCAACTGCTGATCGCACTCAATGAAATCTCAAATCCAAAATCGGAGGGACAAGAAAAATAAAGCCCCCGGCGCTGTAACGCTGGGGGCCAAAAAGCCCAATCGGACGGTTTCGAAGACAGTGGCGATTGGGTGGTTCACGCCTACCACGGGGCGGGGTCACAGGCAACGGGCAGTCCGCAAGGTAGAAGCCCGACCCCCGGCGCAGCGTTTGAGCGTCGCAAGTAGCTACCGACTGGCCAGCGGAAACGCACGACTGGCTGGGCCTAAAGCGACCGACCGACCGACGGGACAGGATCGCGCTGGGCATAGGGACAGCCTGATCAGGTGATCGGGGCTGTTCGTCCTATGCCCTTCGCTCACTTCCTCGCTCTGGAACAGAGAGGGGGAACAAAAAGAAAGAATTATGTTGGGTAGCGCGCGCGGCCCGGCGGAGGCAAAGATGGCAGACTACGAACGCATAACCGATCCAACCTGTGATCCTGTGGATTTGGAACAGGTGAAAGACTTTATCCGCCAAGACCTTGATGATGAAGACACGACCATATCGCATTTGGTTCGATCAGCGGTTGTGGAGATTGAGAACTTCGCGTCCATTGCGATGCTCAATCAATCGATCAAAGCACAACTGAATGGGCCATTCGGCGCTGGGCGTTACGCACTGCCAGTCGGCCCAGTTACAACGGATGCGAGTGTGACTGTCGCTATGCTTGAGCCGGATGGAACGATCACGGCGTTGGATCAAAACCTTTGGTCTATCGCGCAAGGGCGTGCGCCAGCCATCTGGATCGTGGACGACGCGACGTTGCCTGATCTGCTGTCAGAAGAGACGACAACGCTAATCGTCACATACACTGCTGGGTTTGGAGATGACGACCGGGATGTCCCGGCTGATCTGCGTCACGCGGTGCTAGATCAGGTCGCTGTGACTTATGAGAACCGTGGGCCAAACAAGCTCAGCCGCCACCAGCCAAGCATGTCGCCACATATGCTGCGTATCGCGCAAAGATATAAGAGGGTGACGATATGACCGCTAGATCAGGAGCCATCACAGGGGCCTTCGGATGGGCGGGGTACCGTGGGGGGAGTTACCTTTTTGCGCTGCGTGGCTCAGTCAATTCTTCAATTGCCGGGCCAACCGCTTTGGCCATCTTTTGGATCATGCCTCGAAAGGCAGGTATTTCACGCGGCTGTATTGTAAAAAATTCCGGAGACACCTCGATCGATATAAGGTGCATCTTTTTTTCGGTCGCATCGATAATTCCAAGCGCGTTCAAAACGACGTTTATATCGATACCTTCGTTTGCCAAAACACCGATCTGGCCCATCAATGGTTCCGAAACGTCTCTTTTGAGGCGAGGAACCTTAGTGGTGACTAGGCTCTCCAGTTCTGACTGGGTTTTATATGCGTTTCGATACCTAATTAACTCAGCTAGGATCGCTTGTCTCACGGCTTGCGCCTGTAAGCTTGTTTCGCGTTCCTGCTGCTTTCGGGACAAACGTGCGTTCCACCATAGAGTGATCATCACGCCCACGAAGCCCAATAGACCTGCCAACCCGGTTTGGAAGTCTTCAAAAAATTCGTACCAAGAAAATGGATCGGGATTTGTCATGCCTGAAAGTTTGGCATGAAGACATCCACGCGCGCAATCAAGTTCCTCGAACAACTCTCTATTCCGCAGGGGCCAAAGGCGGGTCAGTTAATCAAACTGGCACCGTTTCAAAAGAGGTTTGTCAAAGGTTCGTTGGCATCTGGGATAAACTTCGGCGTCCTATCGATTGGTCGTGGCAATGCAAAATCTGCATTGTCGGCAGGTTTGGCGCTGGGTGCTCTCTTGGGTGAGTATGACAATCAGCCCGCACGCGAAATTATCATCGCAGCGCGAACCCGTGATCAGGCCCGGATTGCGTTCGACTTCGCCGTTCAGTTTTTGCAATCAATTGATGTCGATATTCAAAAGCAGGTCAAGATACGTCGCTCGCCGCGTCTCGAATTGGAATTTGAAGGCGGTGGCGGTGGACACTTTCTGCGCGCCATTTCTGCCGACGGGAAAAATGCGCTGGGCGGGGCGCCTAATTTGGTGCTGCTGGACGAACGTGGCCATTGGCCTGTCGATCAAGGTGACGACCTAGAACATGCGCTTTTAAGCGGCATGGGCAAACGTGGTGGCCGCGCGTTGATCATCAGCACAAGTGCCGCTGACGACCGTCACCCGTTCAGCGTTTGGTTGGACGAAGATCAACCCGGTGTTTATCGCCAAGAACATCGGCCTCAGCCAAACCTGCCTGCCGATGACCTTGAAAGTCTGAAGATTGCCAATCCGGGTGCGCCGCATGGCATTGGTGCAGACCTCAAATGGCTGAAGTCACAAGCGGAACGCGCAATTGCGCGCGGCGGAAGCACGCTGAATTCCTTTCGCCTCTACAATCGAAACGAACGGGTCAGTGGAGAAAGTCGCGACGTAGTTTTGACCATCGACGAATATCTGAGTTGCGAGACCGCTGATCTGCCTCCGCGACAAGGGCCGTGTGTGATCGGGATCGATTTGGGTGGGTCTGCGTCCATGAGCGCAGCGGCTTACTATTGGCCAGATACGGGGCGGCTGGAATGCGTTGGTACCTTTCCAAGTAGGCCATCACTTGCGGCACGCGGAGCCAATGATGGCGTCTCTGGGCGCTATGTTGAAATGCAAGACCGTGGCGAGTTGACCGTTCTGGGCAACAAAACTGTGCCAGTGATCGACTGGCTGCAAGCCGTGGTATCCCATATCGAAGGGCAGAGCATCGCAGCGATTGTGGCCGACCGATATCGGCAGGCCGAGTTTGCGGAAGCCGCACAATCTGCGGGTATCCGTGCGCCGATTGTCTGGCGCGGTATGGGTTTCAAGGATGGTTCAGAGGATATTGAACGCTTTAAGCGGTCAGTCTTTGACGGAAAAGTTCTGACGAAGCCAAGCCTCTTGTTGCAATCAGCCTTTTCCGATGCGGTCTGTTTGCGAGACCCGGCCAACAACATGAAGCTTGCAAAGGCGCGCAGCACGGGCCGGATTGACCCAGCGGCTGCGTCCATTTTGGCGGTCGCACAAGGCGCGCGCATGGCAGGCCAATCTGGCAAGCCAAAAGCCAAGGTGGTGTGGGTATGAGCAAGACGCACCGATATTCTTGGTCTGTTACCAAGACACGCCGATGGAAACACTTCCGAGTGACCATTTTGGAGCGTGATGGATACACGTGCGTGCAATGTGGATCGCGCCGACGCCTTGAAGTCGATCACATTCTTCCAGTTCGAACCCATCCAGAATTAGGCTTTGAAGCCTCTAATTGTCAGACGCTTTGTGCGTCCTGCCATACGCGGAAAACCCGCGTCGAATGCGGCGCTCAGCCGTTATCAAAGGCCCGCGAGGAGTGGGCGAAACTGATGCGGGAACCCCGCGATTTACCAAAAAGGAAGCAAAATGCTTGAGAGTGTAAAGATCACCCGGCGTCAGTCGGAAATCCGTCAGTCACTTGCCGAGTTGGTCGGCAAAGATAACCCTACCGAAGACGAAACGCGTTCAATGGAAACGCTGGACGCGGAATATCGTTCTAATGAAACCCGCTATCGCGCCGCTTTGATCGCAGAAGATACAGAGCGTCGTGACGCAGGGGCAGAACTGGAAACGCGTTCTGACGAGGAATGGTCAAAACTTATGGGCGGTTTTGAAGTGCGCCAAGTCGCACTCGCGTTGGATGAAGGCCATCAACTGACAGGTCAAACGGGCGAAATCGTACAGGAACTGCGTTCGGGCGGTGGGTATCGAGGGATCCCGGTGCCTTGGGAGGCTTTGGAACAACGTGCGGGTGAAACGCTTGCAGCGGCAACCCCAAATCCGATGCGGACGGCACCGATCATTGACCGTTTGTTCGCGACGTCTGTTGCGGCGCGCATGGGCGCTTCCATGATCAACGTCGCTGTCGGTGACATGGAATACCCGCTCACCACGTCCAGCGTATCGGCTGGCTGGGGCAATGGCGAAACCGCAGACGTGGCAGGCCCTGAAGCCTATACGACTTTGGATCGTCCCCTGAAGCCAGATCACAATCTGGGAATTCAAATGAAACTCACCCGCAAATCGATGAAGCAAACGGGTGATGCTTTGGAACAGGCTGTGCGGCGGGACATGAACGGTGCGGTTCAAGAGGCCATGGACAAAGCCGTGTTCCTTGGCTCTGGCACAGCAGGTGAACCGACTGGCGTTATTGCGGGTGCAGCCGCTTGGGGGATCACCGAAACAGCCGTTGGTGCTGCCGCGTCATATGCCGCCTTCCGTTCTGCTTTGGTCCGCTTCATGACGGCCAATGCAGCAAGTGGCGGTTCAGATGTGAACCTATTGCTACGCCCTGAAATCTTTGATGGCATGGATGATGACCTGCTGACTGGGACTGCTGTCTCAGAGTGGGACCGTCTTGTTGCAAAAGTTGGCAACGTGGTTTTGTCCAGTAATGCACTTGATGAACCATCGGGCAGCCCAGCGGAAAGCATTGGTATTATGACCACCAATGCGGGTGGCGTTGCACCGATCTTTGTTGGGACATGGGGTGCCGTGGATTTGATCCGCGATCCGTATTCGGATGCTCAGTCTGGTGCGCTGCGTTTGACAGCACTGGCTACCATGGACGTTTCCGTTTCGCGGTCTGTGCAAACCGAAATCCTAACAGGTCTGCAATAATGCTTTGGGGCGGCGCACAGGGTGGAGTTGAAATCCGCCAAGATCAGGACGGGGCAGTCCAGCTTGTGGGCCGCTTTCCATATCAATCGATCACGATCCTTTGGGATGGTGGCCGAACGGGACAAGCACGCAAAGAACAGATTGCTTCGCGTGCTTTCTCAAAACGCATATCTGGCGATGATGATATCCATTTGCTAATTGGTCATGATTTCGACCGTCCGCTTGCTAGTCGGTCTGCTGGGAACCTTAGGATCACAGAAGCCGATGATGCACTTTCCTTCAGCGCGTCCATATCTGCGAAGCTTCGGGCCTCACCTTATGTCCAAGACTTTCTGGGTGCGCTGGGCGCTGGCTTGATCCGAGGGCTGTCACCCGGCTTCAGAGTGCCTGATGAACCCCAGTCTGAAACTGTGCGAAGCGATGCGGGCGGGTTGCTGCGAACAGTAAACCGGGCGGACCTATTTGAGCTGTCGGCTGTCACGGTGCCAGCCTACCCGGAGGCCCAGATCGAAGCCCGTTCTTGGCAGATCGACACACCCCCAGATGCACAAAACATAGGTCGCCTAGGATTTGATCCGCGCGCCCGCTGGAGGCTTTAACCAATGTGGAATTTCATAAAGCGCAACCTGCCTTTTCAACGAACGGAACAGCGATCTAGCGGTTACACTGCCGACGTTATCCAAGCGCGTGGCGCATACATCACGGGTGCACGTGGGATTGCCCAGCTTACGGCGACGACCCAAGGCGCGGTTTCTCTTTGGGAAAACGGCTTCGCGATTGCTGATATCGCAGGGACGGACATGCTCAACCGCCAGACTTTGGCGCTAACAGGTCGATCCCTTGCTCTTCGTGGTGAAGCTCTATTCTTGATCCGGGACGGTCGCCTGATGCCGATATCGGAATATGATGTGACCACACGTAATGCCGTGCCAACCGCCTACCGTGTCAGTGTTCCAGATACTGGAGGCGGACGGACGCTTACTGCCTTGGCAGGCGAAATTCTGCATATTCGGATCGGCGCTGATCCATCCCTACCTTATCACGGCGTTTCGCCATTACGTCGGTCCAGTCTCACAGCCGGGCTTTTGCATGCGGTTGAAACCGCTCTAACCGATGTATTCGCGGATGCGCCAATCGGCAGCCAAATCGTTCCAATGCCAGAAAGCGAGGCATCCGACACCAGTGCCTTGCGGCGGTCTTTTGTAGGTGCGCGTGGCCGGGTTTTGGTGGTTGAGGGCGTGGCCCCGGCAGTGGCCGCCGGAATGCATCCGCAAGCGAATAAATCGCCAGACAGTCTGACACCTGATCTGTCCAAGCTCATGAGCAGGGAAACCCTCGCTGCGGCGCGCAACTCCATTCTCATGGCATTTGGCCTTTTGCCTGGCATTGCAGACGCAAACACTACAGGGCCGATGGTTCGCGAAGCCCAACGCCATTTGGCACAATGGACGTTACAGCCCGTGGCGTTGCTTTTGGCCGAAGAGGCTTCGAACAAGCTTGGCGCGCAGATCACGGTTGACCTGATGCGACCCTTACAAGCTTTTGATGCCGGGCTGCGGGCGCGTTCTGTGAAGTCGCTGATCGATGCTTTGGCGCAGGCCAAAGAAGCGGGCGTTGATCCAAGTGACGCGTTCAAGCTGGTCGATTGGGGACAATCGGAATGAGGTCGCATAAGAAAAGTGATCCGCGTTTGAGTGACAAGCCAAAGCGCGCCTGTTCGTGTTGCGGTCGAATGTTCCAGCCTACTGTGAAGCGGCGCATGCTTTGCGCGGAATGTTATCGAAAGAGCGATTAGATTTGGCGTGTTGCGCCAGCGGTTTTCTTACGGTTCCCCGCAAAGCAACAAGGATAAGACGGTGAGTGCCTCAAAACCCCGTCAGCACGCGGATCGCAAAACCACTTTCAGACTGGTCGCGGCGTGCGATATGATAAAATTCCTAGATAAGAACTTTCATGTAGGAAATTAAAGATGACTGGAGACGAAGCAACTCGGCTTTATAACGAACTGGGCGTTCTCATTGCGAACACCCCTGATCTCATTTCGCCGGAACTACCCGAAGTCCAAGTTTGGCTTGGACGAGTATATGCTATCTTGGAGGAAGCCCTAAACATAGATATCGATGTTATTTCCTTTCGGACACACGTCGATAATTTAAAAAATACTGCTTTGAGCGACGGGGCTAACACTGCCATATTGACCACCTTGCATCGGACAATGGCAAAACTAGAACGGCAAATGCCAGCACAAGCTACCAGCAGTTTCATCGGAACAGGCGAGGCATTCTCTGCCCTGACCTCAATTCAGAAGATCATCGCCCAAGCGCAATCAAGTATTATGTTTGTTGATCCTTATGCTGCGGCAAACCTACTTTCAGATTATGCGATCCTTGCAGCAGAGGGCGTGCAGGTAAATGTTTTAGCCGCTGACAAACGAGTTAAGCCTGATTTGCTGCCCGCGCTCAAAGCTTGGAAAACACAGTATACTAGTCGCCCTTTGGAATTGCGTCTTGCTTCACCTACCGACCTTCATGATCGGGCGATATTTGTCGATGAGAAAGAGGCTTGGACGTTGGGAACGTCTTTCAATGGAATTGGGAAATCTCGGCCAACAACACTTCAGAAAGTTGACCCAAAGGAAGTTTTTCCAGACAAGCTTAATGCTTACAACAGTATTTGGTCGAGCGCCAAGGTTGAAGGTTAAAGTAAACCATGGGATGGTGCCCTGAAAGGTGTCCTCAAATTCTTTTGGACATTAAATCAAGAAAAAACAATAACTTAAGGAGTAATTTGGCAGTCCCTAGGGGAATCGAACCCCTCTTTCCAGGTTGAAAACCTGGCGTCCTAACCGATAGACGAAGGGACCTCGCAGGGTTGCCTTTAATCAAATGCACAGACAGGGTTCAAGAAGAAATTTTGACTCCCATTTAGTTT
>JBCCAU010000003.1:0-348789 GCA_039814625.1 Pseudomonadota bacterium | reverse complement strand
TTCCTGATATTTCTCGTATTGACCAGGCTTGCAAACTGAAACATTTACGTCTGCTCGTAGATTGCCGTTTTGCATATTGCCGTCGCACGTACCAAGATAGCGCAATATCTGCCGCAATTTCGTAACATAAGCTGCAGCTTCTTCAGGACCACGAAGGTCCGGTCGTGACACGATTTCCATTAACGCCACACCAGTTCGGTTCAGATCCACGAAGGACATGTAGGGGTCCATATCATGGACTGATTTGCCCGCGTCTTGTTCCAAATGAATGCGTTCAATCCGAACAAGGCGCGCAACGCCCGGCTCTAGCTCAACCAACACCTCGCCTTCGCCTACTATTGGATGGTAAAGCTGGCTGATCTGATAGCCCTGAGGAAGGTCCGGATAGAAGTAGTTCTTTCGATCAAATGCCGACCAAAGATTGATCTCTGCATTGATGCCAAGACCTGTGCGCACGGCCTGTTCCACGCAGAATTCATTGATCACCGGCAGCATGCCCGGCATAGCTGCATCAACGAAACTGACATTGCTGTTGGGTTCCGCCCCAAATTTTGTGGACGCATCGGAAAACAACTTTGCATTCGAACTGACCTGTGCATGGATCTCCATCCCGATCACAAGTTCCCATTCGCATTTCGCCCCGGCGATCACTTTGGGTTTAGGTGCTTCATAGGTGAGATCAAGCATCACGGACTCCGTCTGGTCAGACCGCGTTCTACGGCTGGTCTAAAAGACAGGCAAGGGCAGTCCGTCACATTTGTATTCGTGTAGGCGCAGGCTAGATGAGTTCTATGACAGAACGGCTTCAAATTGTTTGGTTCAAACGGGATCTACGAATCGCTGATAATGCCGTCTTGCATTTGGCGGCGGAGGTAGGGCCGGTTTTACCGCTTTATATTGCCGAGCCAGAGTTTTGGGCATTGCCGGATAGTTCCGCACGCCAATGGGTATTTGTGGCAGAGTGTTTGGTAGAACTGCAGCATGACTTGCGTCGGATTGGGTCGGATTTGGTGGTACGAACCGGCGATACGCTTTATGCGCTAAACGCCTTGAAAGGTCAGCTTGGCGCATTCGACCTATGGAGCCACGAGGAAACGGGCAACGGCTGGACTTATCAGCGCGATCAGCGCGTCGCTTCTTGGTGTAAAGAGAACCGGGTCGTCTGGCGAGAGTTTCAGCCAGCCGGCGTGATCCGCAAACTTGACACGCGGGATAAATGGGCTGCGGCTTGGGACCGCCGGATGGCGATCGGGCAGGTCGTCGGACCCCAATCCTTGCCGCCCATACCGATTGCTCCACGAGGGATGCCTTCAACATCCGATCTCGGCCTTCAGGCCGATCCTTGTCCGGGCCGTCAAAAGGGCGGGCGATCCGAAGGTCTGCGATCTTTGGAAAGCTTCTTGTCCAAGCGTGGCCAAACGTATCAACGTGCGATGTCCTCGCCTTTGGAAGGTGAACACGCCTGTTCACGGATTTCGCCCCATCTGGCCTGGGGTAGCTTGTCAACAAAAGAAGTGGCGCAGGCCTGTTGGTCGCGGCAAGCCGAAGTCAAAGCCGAAGGTATCCGCCAATGGGGTGGCGCGATGCGGGCTTTCAATGCCCGTCTGCACTGGCGTTGTCACTTCATGCAAAAGCTGGAGGATGAGCCGCAGATCGAATTTAATGAAATGCATCCAGCAACATCTGCACTGATGCGATGCAGTGATGCAGAGCGGCTGAATGCTTGGGCGCTGGGTGAAACCGGTTTGCCCTTTGTGGATGCCAGCATGCGCTTTTTGCGGGCCACGGGTTGGATGAATTTCCGCATGCGCGCCATGTTGGTCAGTGTGGCCAGCTATCACTTGTGGCTGGATTGGCGCGAAAGCGGCCGCATCCTTGCCAGCTATTTTACGGATTTTGAACCAGGCATTCATTGGAGCCAAGTGCAGATGCAATCTGGCACGACAGGTATCAATTCGATCCGCATCTACAATCCGGTAAAGCAGGGCCATGATCAGGACCCGAAAGGTGCCTTTATCCGGCGTTGGGTACCCGAACTGACGAATGTGCCGGATGCTTGTATCCATGAACCTTGGCAGTGGAATCAAGCCGCGACGGTGCTGGGCAAAACCTATCCTGAACCGATCGTGGATTACAAAACGGCGGCAAAATCAGCGCGGAATCGTGTCTATGCGATGCGCAATGACCCAGAGTTCAAAGAACGCGCTAAAGCCATCGTGCAAAAACATGCGTCGCGTAGTCGACCAATTCGACGCCACCGGACACAAATCAAGCCGACCACGCAGATGAGTTTCGATCTGTAATGACAAAAATGCGGAAAAAAGCAGAACTTCCAACGAAAACCTGTGCCACCTGTGGGCTGCAATTCACATGGCGTAAAAAATGGGAAAGAATCTGGGACGAGGTCAAATATTGCTCGGATCGGTGCCGAAGCGCCAAAGGGAAGTCCCAAACAATCTCACGATAGTGTTAAATGTCTCAGACTCAGCTTTTCTGCGTAGCGTGAGCGGACTAAGGCAGCCTTACGCAAGTAGGAGGCGTGAATGGAATTTCTGGGAGAACCTTGGGCACTGGTCGCTTTTGTTTTCTTTGTTGTTTTGGCTTCGTTGGCCTTGGCGCCGCGCACTGTGACTACGGACGCGTTTTTTGACGGTACAAACAATTCCGGTGACCAGCCTGGCCTATGGACTTTGGTTCTAAGTCAGGTGACGACTTGGATTTTTGCGCGATCCTTGATGAACGCTGCAATTTTGGGATATTTTTACGGGTTTGCCGGAACTTTGGCATATACCGCCTATTACCTTAGTTTTCTGACGGGTATGGTTTGGGTCAATCATATGCGTCGCGACTATGCGGGATCTGTCCAAGACTGGATCGGTGACAGATTTGGCCTGATTGGCAATTTTACCTATAACATAGTGATCGCTTTGCGACTTTTGTCTGAGGTTTTTGCCAACCTTATCGTAGTCGGATTGATCTTCAGTGCAGCTTTCCCAGATGTGGATGCCGCAAGCGCAATCGCCGTGGTCGCATTGGCGATTGTTGGTTTGGTCTACTCGGCGATGGGTGGATTGCGTGCAAGTTTGCGGACCGATGTCATGCAAATGATTGTTTTTTTGGGCGTCTTTGCCATTGCATTATTTGTTCTGGTCACAGGCGAAGGTTTTTCTTTGCAAGCCATCTTTGCAGCAGAAGGTGTCCACGACCAAGGGGCACGCCCTGGCTGGATTTTGGTCGCGGTTGCCTTGCTGCAAGTCATTTCTTATCCCATTCATGACCCGGTTATGATGGATCGCGGCTTTATCGCGGATGAAAAGACGACCCGTCGCAGTTTTATTCATGCTTTTTGGTTGTCGGTTTTATGTATTTTTGGATTTGGAATGTTTGGCATTCAAGCCGCTCTGGTTGGCGCCGACTATGACAACCAGCTGCTAGGTACTTGGGTCACCATGTTTGGGCCCGTTGTGTACTTTTTGATTGCGGCATCTTTGTTGGTTTCAGCCTTGTCTACATTGGACTCTGCTCTTTCATCGGCGTCTCGATTGATGATCGAGGAATTTGATTTCGCATCGCGGAGCGTGACCAATGGTCGTTGGGTGATGCTCGGCTTTATGATTGTAGGCGCACTTTTGACCCTCTGGGAAAACCAGACCTTGTTTGATGCCGTTGCTGTCTCAGGAACTGCGTCTATGTTTTTAGCACCTGTTTTGGTACTGTCTTTGGTGACAGGTCGTGATGTTCCACTCTGGTCTTACTTTGTGGCATGGCTGTCATCTGTAATGGGCGCGGCCGCATATATGTATCGCGATACGGGCTTGGTTTCTGCCTTTATCGATGGTCCGCACAAGTATGATGAATTGCTGATCATTTGTATTTGGGTCCTTGGCATTGGCTTTGCGGCTGGAATTATGGGTCTAGTTGTCGGGCGAAGCCGCGAAGCTGTGTAAGGCTTGACCTTGACTTAAACCTGACAGAAATACTCGGGCCTGAACCAAGCCTCGGAACATGTTGTGATGACCCCTCGATTAGAGCTTTCACAAGTCTCGCGCAATTTTGGCATAAAGACTGCTGTGAATGACGTATCTTTTTCACTTGAGCCGGGCGCAGTCACGGCTCTGTTGGGGCGCTCTGGATGCGGTAAGTCAACAACCCTTCGCATCGCAGCTGGGGTCGAGCGACAAGATCGTGGTTCTGTGATGATTGATGGTGATACGGTTTCTGACGAGCGAACGCATAGGCCACCGGAACGCAGAAATATCGGTTTGATCTTCCAAGATTTCGCTCTTTTTCCTCATCTTACAGTCGCAAAAAATGTGGCATTTGGCTTGAACGCGCGTGCACCAGATACCGCGACAAGGGTTGGTGAGCTCTTAGAAAAAGTTGCGTTGGCGGGATATGCACAGATGTTTCCGCATGAGTTGTCAGGTGGAGAACAGCAGCGCGTTGCGTTGGCACGGGCACTGGCTCCAAAACCAAGCGTATTGTTGATGGATGAGCCTTTTTCTGGGTTGGATGACCGGCTGCGCGATGCTGTTCGCGACGAAACGATGGACCTGCTTGCGAAAGAGGGAGCCTCTGTTTTGATGGTCACTCATGACCCAGAGGAGGCGATGTTAGCCGCTGATCAGATCATTTTGATGCGTGGAGGTGAAGTCGTACAGGCTGGAAACCCTTACAATGTATACAATGCGCCAGCCGATCGTTTGGCCGCAGAATTCTTCTCTGACATCAATATCATTCCAGGAAAGGTTAAGGACGCATTGACGCAAACGCCTTTTGGAGATTTCCTAACCCCAGGTCATGCTAACGGCACGGAAGTTGAAATTGTAATCCGGCCGCAACATTTGAAGCTGGATTTCGATCGCAATGGCAGGGGACCAAACCCAACCGAAGCTGATGGTATGCCCGCACGAGCCCGCGTGAAACGATCGCGCTTTCTTGGTGTTCATTCTTTGGTGGAGTTTGATATGGACTTCGAACATGTCGTCTTGAAGGTAGATGTGCCAGGTGTTTTTTTGCCAAAACCCGGCACAGTCTTGTGGCTTTCTGTTCGTCGCGACCGATGCTTTGTTTTTCCAAAATAGCCAATGGTTGTTCCTGTCTTCGGCAAATTTGCGTACTTGTGTCTTCTTTGGCCTTTGCCTTCGCCTTGAAACTCGCTACACCGACGCACTAATCGTAAAGAAGCGAAAGTTTCATCGAGACAAGGGAGAACGAAATGATTTCGATCACACCATTATTCATACAAAATATCGGCCTACCTGGCGTTCTGTTGATCGCGGTTGTTGTTTTAGTCCTCTTCGGTCGTGGTAAAATTGCGAACCTGATGGGTGAGGTTGGCAAGGGAATTACCGCTTTCAAAAGAGGTGTGTCCGACGGCAAAGAAGAAGCAGAGCAAGAGGCAGAAGCACTTGAGAATGCGACAGCTGAAACTGCAAAGGATGTGACGCCTTCCGAGGAAAAAGACAAATCATAGAGCAGCCGAGGCGGGGCAGCGCCCATGTTTGATATCGGTTGGTCCGAACTTCTGATTATTGGTTTGGTGGCCTTGATTGTTGTCGGGCCAAAGGATTTACCCGTGATGTTTCGCAACATCGGTCGCTGGGTCGGTAGGCTGCGGAACATGGCGCGTGACTTTCAGCGTGCCATGGATGATGCAGCAGATCAGGCTGGCGTCAAAGACATAAAGAAGGGCCTCAGCGAGGCCACGAATATGCAGGACAAAATTTTCGGTGATGCGGCCAGTTCGCTGAAGAATTTCCAAGATGAAGTTGATGGCAAGCCTGAGATCAAGAAGATCGATGCCGCAGCGGAACATGCCAAACGTCAAAAAATGGTGGAAGAGGCAAATAAAGCCGCTGAAAACTGGACCCAACCGGAAGAAGGGGCTGAGGGTCAAGCAAAGACCGATCTGAAGCCTGTAGAAAAGAAAGCACCTTCCAAAGCAAATACAAAAACCAGAGCGAAATCTGCGACCAAGCCAAAAGTAGCTACACCAAAAGCGACCGAGCCAAAGAAAACTGCGAACAAGGCAACGACCACCAAGTCGACTAAAAATGTGGCGCCGTCCAAAAAGGTTGAAAAATGAGCGAAGATGCCATCGATCCAGAAGATCAAGAAATGGAGGAAAGCTCCGCGCCTTTGATTGAGCATTTGGCAGAACTACGCGATCGACTTATCCGCTCAGTTGTCGCATTTATGGTGGCAATGGTTGCCTGTTTTACGGTCGCTGATCCATTGCTGACTTTTTTGGTAGAGCCGATTGCGGATATCTTACGGGAACGCGGGGAGGATCCCCGTCTAATTTTCACGGCCCCGCAAGAGAAGTTCTTTGTTTTGTTCCGCATTTCCGTAATTGCTGGTTTGGGCTTCTCTTTTCCGTATATCGGATATCAGCTCTGGCGTTTTGTTGCTCCGGGTTTGTACAAAAACGAACAAACCGCTTTCTTACCATTTCTAATCGCCTCTCCGGCGTTGTTTCTGCTTGGGGCAAGCTTTGCGCATTTTGTTGTGACACCGCTTGCCATGCGCTTTTTTATTGGATTTTCCGATATTATCCCGGCGATTACCGAGTTGGTCGCAGGTACGTCTGACATCGATGCGCCGCCAAGCGAGAGTGAACAAGAGCTTCAAACGATATTTCTTGGTTCTGTACGCGAGTCTTTGGATATTTCCTTGAAATTTATTTTCGCATTTGGAATTTGTTTTCAGTTGCCCGTCTTGTTAACTCTAATGGGAAAAGCAGATTTGGTGAGTTCGCGCGGATTGAAAGACGTCCGCAAATACGCGGTCGTTGGTATTTTGGTTTTGGCAGCGATCGTTACGCCACCCGATGTGATAACACAGGTTATTTTGTTTTGCGCTGTCTACGGTCTTTACGAAATTTCAATCTGGTTGGTGATCTGGGTTGAAAAAGCGCGTGAAGACCAACTTCGCAAAGATGGTGTGTTGGGTGAGGATGAAAGCCTTTTCGACGCGTTTGATGATGAAGACCAAGATGCGTGATCCACTCGATCGCATCGCTGATGCTTTGGAACGGATATCACCTCCGCCAATCGAAGTTCCTGATCTTTCGTACACGCAAGCCTTTGTATGGACGACTAATCCCGAACAGCTTCAACCCGTAGAAGATGTGTCCCATCTGCCGTTGGAGTTGTTGGTTGGTATTGATCAAGCAAGTCGCATCTTGCACAATAACACGCTTCAGTTTGCCAGGGGGCTATCGGCCAACAATGCGCTTCTATGGGGCGCGCGGGGCATGGGGAAATCCTCTCTTGTAAAAGCTATTCATGGCGATTTGGCCAAAGACTATAAAGACTTGAAGCTGGTTGAAATTCAGCGCGAGGATCTCAATACGGTATCGACACTTCTGCGGATCTTAAAATCAGCCGATGCCCGCTTCATCCTGTTTTGCGACGATCTCAGTTTTGACCATGATGATAGCCAATACAAATCTTTGAAGGCAATGTTGGATGGCGGTATTGAAGGACGTCCGGAAAATGTGATGTTCTATGCGACTTCCAACAGGCGACATCTGATGCCACGCGATATGATCGAAAATGAACGTTCGACGGCGATCAACCCTTCTGAAGCGGTCGAAGAAAAAGTGTCTTTATCGGATCGTTTCGGGCTCTGGCTTGGATTTCATCCATGTTCGCAGGACAACTATTTGGAGATGATCCAAAAATATTGCGACGCTTATGGCGTTGAGATCAATGCGATTGATTTGCGTTCTGAGGCCATTGAGTGGCAGCAGACCCGCGGTGCACGTTCAGGACGTGTTGCTTGGCAATACTTTGTTGATCTTGCGGGCCGAAAAGGCGTGACGATTGGCACGAAGGAATGAAGGCTTTGGTTGAAAAAACCGAAACTTTGCCCACATAAGTTTGTGAAACATCTATTGAGGGGAGCTTCCTGATGTTCGAACTGTTTGGTTCAGTAACGCTGTTCTTTCTAATTTTTGGCCTTGTACTTGTCTTTTTAGCCGTCAAGTCGGTGCCTCAGGGCGAAGAATGGACGATAGAGAGATTTGGGCGTTATGTGCGGACCCTGAACCCAGGATTGGGTTTTTTGATCCCATTCGTGGACAAGATCGGGTCAAAAATAAACATGATGGAAACTGTGTTGGATATCGACCAGCAGGAAGTCATTACCAAAGACAACGCTATGGTGATGACGGATGCCGTCACCTTTTACCAAGTCGTAGATGCGGCACGGGCTGCTTATGAAGTGCGTGATTTGGGTCGCGCGCTGTCGAACCTCAGTCAAACCAATATCCGTGCTGTCATTGGTTCAATGGATCTGGATGAAAGTTTATCCAACCGCGATGTCATAAATGCAAAGCTGTTGCGTGTAATTGATGAAGCCGCGTCGCCTTGGGGTGTCAAAGTCACGCGTGTCGAGATCAAAGATCTCGCTCCTCCTCCGGACATCAACGAAGCTATGGCGCGACAGATGAAGGCCGAACGCGGACGTCGCGCGGAAATTCTAGAGGCCGAAGGCGCCAAAGCCTCGGCAATTTTGAAGGCCGAAGGTTTCAAAGAAGCGCAAATCCGCGAGGCTGAAGGTCGTAAAGAGGCAGCGATTTTAGATGCGGAAGCGCGCGAACGCGAAGCCGAGGCAGAAGCGCGCGCAACTATGATGGTCTCTGAGGCGATCTCAAAAGGGGATGTTCAGGCCATCAACTACTTTGTGGCACAGAAATACACTGAAGCGTTGCAAAATGTGGCAGCAAGCCCGAACTCGAAAACTGTTATGATCCCGCTTGAGGCCTCCAGCCTGATTGGGTCTGTGAACGGAATCGCAGAGATCGCCAAAGCTGTGGGAAGTGATGGAGTGAAGAAATGATCGGTGACTGGTTCAGTTTCTTAGATGGTATTTCACCATTTTACTGGCTTGGGCTTGCGTTGCTCCTTGGCACTGTGGAGATGATCGCAACAATGTTTGTGCTGATTTGGCCTGCCCTTGGGGCGTTGGTCGTGGCCGGCATGCTTGCGGCAAATCCTTCCATGTCTGGAAATGGTCAGATCATCTGGTTCACTGTTTTGACGATCTTGTTTACTTTTGTCGGCCGTTGGTTAATCCGCACCTATGGCGATGGGGGCGCTGTCGAGACAGGTTTGAATAGGCGTGATGCTGCGTTGGTCGGTCGAACTGCAAAGGTCATCGATGTTCATGGCGCAAATGAAGGTGCTATTCAGGTGGGTGACACGCGATGGAAAGCCGTTTGGCTAAAAGGAGTGCCAGAGCTGGAAACAACCGTACGCATAACAGGCGTCGATGGAGCCCAGTTGCAGGTTGAAATCCTTTAGCGTTATATCCAATAGAATTTGAACGGCGCCTGACCTGAAGTCATGCGCCGTTTTCGTTTAGTTCAGGTAGGATGCAGGGTCCTGGCTTTGAGTGCCCTTGCGCACTTCGAAATGAAGATATGGTGGGTTTCCGGGGGCGACGCTGGCAATGGTTTGTCCGCGCCGAACTTTATCTCCTTTTTTCAGGGTCACGCCCGTCACGTTTGAATATACAGTATATAGGTTTTCTTGGTGACGCAGCAGAACAATTGTCGTGTCACCAACGGATTCAGAAATCAAAGCAACTTCGCCTGCATCGGCTGCAACAACCGGAGAGCCGGCATCCGCTTGAATATCAAGCCCTTCATTGCCGCCAGGCTTGTTTGAGTAGCCACGGATAATTTTGCCTTCCAGAGGGGTTGTCATTTTCGCCTGTTGTGGGGCTGGAGCCGGAGCGGGCTGAGGGGCCGTTGCAGCTTCCGTAGATGCGGTTTCTGCTTCTGTTTCTGTTTCCTTCGGCGCGGGTGCCGGTGCCGGCTGAGTCGTAGCTTGCACGCTTTGTGGGATAAGCAGTTGTTGGCCGACACGAACGGTCAAATCGCGGTCCAAATCGTTCCAAGACGCAAGCGATGTTACAGATACATTGTAGAGACGCGCAATTGTGTAAGCCGTTTCGCCGGATTCTACGGTGTGTCGGATCGCATTTGCTCCACCTGTGGCTTGTCCAAACGGTTCTGCTTGGCCGCTGCCATTGTCTAACTCTGTGGTCTTAATTTCGCCGTCAGCGCCAACGACGACGCCTGGCGGTATTGCAAAAACCTCTTTTGACCTTGGTGTGTGAGATGCAGAGAGACCGTTGTAGTCCGCCAAATCCTTTCCCGTCATCCCGATCCTTGCAGCAACACTCTCCATTGTGTCACCATTGCGCGCTTCGATCACTTGGTAGGTATCGTAAACGATCACACCTCGATTGTCGGGGGTCGGACTTGAACTGTTGGCTGATCCACTATCAGGCCGCCTATCAAAGCCGTCATACACGCCTTCTTCACAAGCTGCCAAAAGCACCGCCGCACATGTTAGTCCGAGGAGGGCACGATACTGCATCTTCTCACCTCTCTATAAACCGCTCTCTTTTTGGAGCATTTAGTATATAGTATCAGTCTTCCGCGACGCCTTCAACTAAAGGAACGAATCGGACATCCTGAAATTCGGTATATTCCAGCCCTTCAGCGGTTTTTTGCACGCGAATGATGGTCTGAATGTTGTTGGCCGGACCGATGGGTAGAACCATGATGCCATTTTCTGTCAATTGGTCGAGCAATATCGCAGGAACGTCTTCTACTGCGGCAGATACGATGATGCGATCAAACGGCGATAAATCAGGCAGTCCGAGTGTGCCATCCCCGCCCAAAACCGTCACATTTGGGATCTGTAGAATGTGCAATCGTCTGGTAGCTTCGCGAGCGAGGCTTTTGTAACGTTCGATCGAATAAACCCGACGTGCAAGCTTTGAAAGCACTGCCGCCTGATATCCTGAACCTGTTCCAATCTCTAAAACTTTGTGTCGACTGTTGACCAAAAGTGCCTGTGTCATATGGCAAACTACGGATGGTTGTGAGATCGTTTGGCCACAAGGAATTGGAAGCGCTATGTCCTCGTAGGCGTGTTTTCTGAAGTGGCCTTCAATGAATTCATGACGCGGAACTTGTTCCAGGGCCGCCAAAACATTTTGATCTGTGATCCCTTTGTTTCGAAGGGCCAGCATAAACTGCATGCGTGTGGCAGGATCAGTCATTCTAAGAGCGTATCCGCCAGATTTTTTAAAGCTGACTCTTCTGTCAAATCGGCGGTCATTGGCGTGACCGAAATATATCCCTCCAAATTGGAAGCCACATCTGTGCCTCTCGCGGTCGGTTCGTGCTGAGAGCCCGAGGAAATATACAAGTAAGTGCGCTTATTCGGCGCTTCGGCTGCTTCGGCAAAAAATGGCTTTGGGCGAAACCCTTGACTGACGGCGCGAGTGCCTTTTACGGCATCCGGTCCGACCGGAGGGAAGTTTACATTGTAAAAGATCATATAGTCTTCTGTTCCCCAGTGGGCTTTTTCAACAAGTGTTTCAACAAGCGGCGCTCCATGCGCGCGCGCGCACTCAAACTTGTCGTCCAGTCCCCACATGCCGGGCCCAAAGTACTGCGACAAAGCAATCGACTTAAGGCCGTGCAGAGCGCCCTCCATCGCAGCGCCTACTGTGCCAGAATAGACAGCGTTTTGTCCCGAGTTGTTGCCATTATTAACGCCTGAGAGGACCAGGTCTGGTCGTTCTGGTAATGCAGAGCCGAGTGCTGCCAAGATGCAGTCTGCGGGATAACCATCAAGAGCGAAGGATCGTTCGCTGCGTTTGGCGATGGTCATAGGATGCATGTAACTGACGCATCGCCCCACACCAGATTGGTTGGTTAACGGTGCGACTTCCCAAATGTTTGAGTCTTCTGTCAATTCGCGCGCGATTGCGCGCAAACAATCAAAGCCTGGCGCGTCGATCCCATCATCATTTGTCAGCAAAATTTTCAAATGAGCTCACCTGAGGCTGTTATCTGAGTCTTTCCTCCAAGATAAGTGTGTAGGACTTCAGGTAAAAGGACCGAGCCATCGGCACGTTGACCATTTTCGAGGACGGCGATCAAACAACGTCCGACAGCCAAGCCTGATCCGTTCAATGTATGAAGAAACTTGGGTTTCTTTTCGCCCTCCGGACGGAAACGTGCATTCATGCGGCGGGCTTGAAAATCACCACATACCGAGCAAGAGCTGATTTCACGATATGTATCTTGACCTGGCAACCAGACCTCGATGTCATGTGTGCGGCGCGCGCCAAAGCCCATATCACCGGTGCACAACACGACAGTCCGAAAGGCAAGGCCAAGCTTACGCAAGATGTTCTCGGCGCAATTTGTCATTCTATCCAGCTCTTCGCGGCTGTTTTCTGGTTTCGTAACCGAGACCATCTCAACTTTTTCGAATTGGTGCTGTCGCAGCATTCCCGTTGTATCACGACCTGCCGATCCAGCCTCGGATCGGAAACAAAGCGAATGGGCCGTAAATCGACGCGGTAAAGACCCCTCCTCAATGATATGTTCGGAAACCAAATTTGTCAGGGTGACTTCAGATGTAGGGATAAGCCACCAGCCATTAGTTGTCTGATAGCTATCCTCCGCAAATTTTGGCAGCTGCCCGGTTCCAATCATTGCGTCGTCGCGGACCAAAACTGGAGCGTTCACCTCGGTCAATTCATGCTCGCTTGTATGGGTATCTATCATGAACTGGGCGAGGGCGCGATGAAGCCGTGCAACGGCTCCAGACATCACAACAAAACGAGAGCCAGAAAGTTTGGCTGCCGTCTCAAAATCCATACCGCCTTTGACGGCGAGTATTTCGAAATGTTCTTGTGGTGTGAAATCAAAACTTGGGAGCACACCTTCGCGTCGAATTTCGACATTGTCAGCCTCATCCTTGCCTTGAGGAACGTCGTCATGTGGCAGGTTTGGGATCGTCATCAACACGGCGTTTAGGTGGTCATCCTCTACTTTGGCAGCTTCCTCTAATGCGGTGATCTCTGCTTTTTTTTCTGAAACCAGTGCTCTTAGAAGTTCGAATTCTGTCTCGTCTCCGCGCGCTTTTGCAGCACCCACCTGCTTAGAGGCAGCGTTGCGTTCAGCCAGAGCCGTCTCTGCTGCAGTAATTTTCTCGCGGCGAATGCGATCGATATTTAAAATCTCAGACGACATCGCAGCGACCCCACGTTTTGCGAGTGCGGTATCAAAACCTTCAGGGTTTTCGCGAATTTGTCTAATATCGTGCATTTCATCCTCGTATAGGCTGAGTTTGGCGGGGCTTATCAATCAGCTTGATCAAACGCGCAAGAGCGGTGTCGCCCATCTTGCGCATCATATCCCTCGACTATATGTCGCCAGCTAGACAATAGACACAGGGACCCTATTTCATGTTCGCATCACCCGCATTTGCGCAAGCTGCAGGTTCTACCGGGGGGAGTGGTCTGGCCAGCTTCATCCCATTGATCCTAATTTTCGCTATCATGTATTTTTTGCTGATCCGTCCGCAGCAAAAGAAGATGAAAGAGCATCAAGCTATGGTCGCAGCGTTGCGCAAAGGTGACAAGGTCGTAACAGCAGGCGGCGTTGTTGGGAAAGTCACAAAAGTCGGCGCTGAGGATACCAACGAGATCGAAGTTGAGATTGCAAGCGGTGTGAAAGTTCAAATCGTCCAAAGCACAATTTCACAAGTCATCAATAAAACAGAGCCTAAGTAAATGCTCCAGTTTTCAATTGCGAAAAAGCTTCTCATTTGGGGGCTTTGCTTGGTCGGTGTGTTATTGGCCTTACCCAACGGGTTTTACTCCCGCGTCGAACTGGCAAATGACGCAAGGATTGCAGTTGAAAACGGAGATACATCTGCGGCAACGGCTGAAGTTGCTGAAAGTTGGCCGTCTTATTTTCCATCCTCTTTGGTAAACCTTGGCTTGGATTTGCGGGGTGGGGCACATCTATTGGCCGAAGTGCAGCTAGAACAAGTCCATGTCGATCGGATCGATGGCTATTGGCCAGATATTCGAGACGCGTTGCGTGGCGTGCGTGACACCATTGGCACGATACGACGTCAAGATGCCGAAGGACCGGAAATTCGTATTCAAGTCTCGCAACCTGAGGGAATGCCAACAGCGGTTCAAACGGTGCGGGCCTTGGCCTCTCCGGTTTTGACGCTAACGGGTACGAACGGAACTGATATCGAGGTCAGCGCAGAAGGTGACGTCTTGGTTGTGCGGTTAACCGAAGCAGAACTGCTTGCGACAAATGACCGGACCATGGTCCAATCGTTAGAGATCATCCGTCGTCGCGTAGACGAGGCTGGAACACGTGAACCAACCATTCAAAGGCAGGGCGAAGATCGCATCTTGATCCAAGTTCCAGGCATCGGATCGGCTGAGGACTTGAAAGCGTTAATCGGCAAAACGGCGAAGTTGAGTTTTCACACGGTGATCGACATCACGGATGACCCAAACGCGCGTGTGCAAGCGCGGCAAATACTTGTCGGCTCTCAAGAAGGGGATGGCCTGTTTTACATCCTTGAACAAACGCCTGTGATCTCTGGTGACAATCTGACGGACTCACAGCCGACTTTTGACCAAAATGGCCAACCGGCGGTCAGTTTCCGCTTGAACCCGCAAGGTGGACGAATCTTTGGTGAGTATACCGCGCAAAATATTGGAAACCCGTTTGCGATCAAACTTGATGATGAGGTCGTCTCGGCGCCTCGGATCAATGATCATATTCCTGGTGGTTCGGGGATTATCTCCGGGGCGTTCTCTGTGGAAGAGACGGTAAATCTGTCCATTCAGTTGCGCGCAGGTGCATTGCCCGCCGAAGTGGTTTACCTTGAGGAACGCACGGTGGGACCTGAACTTGGTCAAGACAGTATAGATGCAGGCCGATTGGCATGCATTGTGGCCTTCATTGCAGTACTGGTTTTTATGGTGTTAAGTTATGGCCGCTTTGGAATTTATGCTAATATTGCCCTCATAATTAATGTTGGTTTGCTCTTTGGTTTGTTGTCCCTGATCGGCGCGACACTGACCTTGCCGGGTATTGCAGGTATTGTTCTGACCATTGGTATGGCGGTCGATGCAAATGTTCTCGTCTTTGAACGTATCCGAGAGGAGCTAAAGAACTCCAAAGGTCCTGCGCGCGCAATCGAGCTTGGCTATGAGCGCGCGCTCTCGGCCATTGTAGACGCAAATATCACAACTTTCATTGCGGCCGTCATCTTATACATCATGGGATCTGGTCCCGTACGCGGTTTCGCGATCACTTTGGGTCTTGGGATCCTTACATCGGTGTTTACAACGATCTTTGTCACGCGATTGATCATCGCGGGATGGATGGAACGTCGACGCCCAAAAACGGTAGAGGTCTGATCCATGCGCCTAAGGTTTGTCCCCGAAGAGACGAGCTGGGATTTTTTCCGGATCACTACATTTACGACGATTTTTTCCGTTTTCGCGATCATTGGATCAATTGCCCTTCTGTTTACTGTCGGCCTCAACTTCGGCATCGACTTCCGTGGCGGCACGACAATCCGCACTGATGCGACCATTGAAGTGGTGGTTTCAGACTATAGAGATACGATGGAAGCCCTAGAATTAGGCGATATCGCAATTACCGAAGTTTTCGACCCAACCAAACCAGATCAAAATGTGACTCAGATTCGAATAGAGGCGCAAGATGGCGATGAGGCGATCACCCCTGAAAGCATTGATTTGATTAAGACAGCGCTTCAAGAAATCGACCCAAAAATGACTTTCCCCAGTGTCGAAAGCGTTGGCCCAAAAGTTTCGGGCGAGTTGGTGATGACGGCTATCTATGCAGTTTTAGCTGCGATCGGCGCGGTTTTGTTTTACATCTGGTTGCGATTTGAATGGCAATTTTCTGTGGGTGCAGTCGCGGCCTTGGTTCATGATGTTGTTATCACAATTGGCATTTTCAGCCTTCTGCAAATCAAGTTTGATTTGGCGATTATTGCCGCAATTTTGACAATTGTTGGATACTCGTTGAATGACACAGTTGTTGTTTTTGACAGGGTCCGGGAAAACCTTCGAAAATACAAACAACGCATATTAAAAGAGGTTTTAAACATCTCAATCAATGAGACGCTAAGCCGAACTGTCATGACATCTGTCACCACTCTTATTGCTCTGATTTCCCTATTTTATCTGGGTGGCGATGTTATTCATGGTTTTGTGTTTGCGATGATTTGGGGCGTTATTGTCGGGACATATTCATCGGTATTCGTTGCATCAGCAATCTTATTGCAACTGGGTGTAACGCGGGATTGGGACAACAAGGACGATGGCAAGGCGGGTACACAATTCGCGAATATTGACGCTTGATCCACTGGACTAATCTTTCAATTCCAAATATCGTTCTCTTAAGGGGAATGCGACTGCCCCATGAGGCCAAGGCCTGAGTCTCGCAACAACGTAACCCTGCGCTAGTCGGCGCGTAACGCTGTTGGAGGGAAACATGGCCGGACGGTTCGAGATCACGCCAGAACAGCTTTTGAAACGAATTGGCACTCACGATATGCCCGCCCTCGTTGATTTGCGGATTGATGATGATTTTCGCGAGGACCCAGTTCTTATTCCAGGGTCGATACGCATTGAATTTAAAGATTTAGATCGCGTTATCGAATATATCAGAGGCCGCCTGGCGGTGGTCTTTTGCCATAAAGGGCTTAAAATATCCCAAGGCGTAGCAGCGCAGTTGCGCGCTAGGTCCATTCAAGCAGATGTCCTTGCTGGTGGGTTTGAGGCTTGGCGTGACGTCGGAGGACCCGTTGTTGCAATGTCAAACGTGTCTTCGACAAAGTCATGGGTGACACGTCAGCGTCCCAAAGTGGATCGGATCGCTTGCCCTTGGTTGATCAGACGCTTTATCGATCCGGAAGCGGAAATTCTGTTTGTTCCCGCAACAGATGTTGCACTGGTCGCCGAAAGGTTTGATGCGATTCCCTTCGACGTGGAAGGCGTTCGGTTTTCTCATGTCGGGGAAGCCTGTTCATTCGATACCTTCCTACAAGAATTCCGGATTCAATATGCACCTTTGACGAAAATGGCAGAGGTCATCCGAGCGGCGGATACGAACGCCTTGGATCGCATTCCCCAAGCTTCAGGTGTGTTGGCCATTCTCCTGGGATTGTCGCGCATGTACCGCGACGATTATGCACAATTGGAAGCGGGCTTCACGATTTGTGATGCGCTGTTTAGATGGGCGAAAGATGCACAAAATGAGTCGCATGATTGGCCCACGCCGCGAAACCGCTAAGTGAAAATAAACGTTACAATTGAGCGCTAGGAGCTCCCCATGATCGATATGTTTACAGAGGCGCTAAAGACGCCCGACCTCTGGTGGGTGTGTTTTGGCGCCCTGATGGCCGGTCTCGTACGAGGTTTTGCAGGTTTCGGCACCGCGATGATTTACCTGCCAGTGGCATTGAGCGTTTTGGACAAACCCACAGCGCTGGTCACTTTGTTGGTGATGGACCTCATCGGACCAATTCCAGGCGTGCCCCGATTTGTTCGTGATGGTAAGATGACTGAGCTTTGGAAACTGGTACTGGGGGCCGCAATCATGACCCCAATAAGTATTGTTTTCATCTTTGAGGCGATTTCCCAGGATGCACTGCGCTACACGGTGTCGATCGTCGCGCTGGTTCTTTTGGTGCTTTTGATCCTAGGCGTGCGATATCGTGGCCTTCTTAAGGATTGGATGTTGTATCTTACTGGCGCCATAGGAGGTTTTCTGGGCGGGATAACGGGCGTGCCCGGACCGCCGGTCATTATGATCTATATGGCGTCCGAAAACCCGCCGCAGGTCATTCGCGCGAACAATAGTCTTTTTCTCTTCTGCTTTGATATTATGATGCTTGCGGTTTTTTTGTTACGCGGATTGTTGACCTGGACGGCGATCATATTGGGCTTTGTGGTGGCCTTACCCTATCTGATCGGCAATGTAATCGGAACACAGATTTTTAACCCCGATTACGCCCAAATCTATCGCTATTTCGCCTATGCTATCATTGGCGTCAGCGCCGTGATGGGACTTCCGTTATGGAACTGAACGAAGTTCAATTCGGTGCACAACCCCCGATTGACGGCTACGGACCCGGGTATTTCCGTGTTGGCGACAAACTTGTTCAAGGTCACATTTTTGTCCATGCGGGCGCTGCTTTGTCATGGAAGGGGTTGGGAAGTTGGGATTCGATTTTGGCAGCTCAACCAGAATACGAAATATTGCTGATCGGTACGGGCGCAGAGATTGCTCGGCTAACGCCGCAAGACCAAACAATTTTGGATGCCGCGGATATCGTATATGAGGTTATGGCAAGTGCCCCTGCCGCTCGGACTTACAATGTTCTGTTGTCCGAACAGCGCCGCGTAGCGGTTGCATTGCTAACGGTCTGAAAATTTGTGCTTTCATGTGCGACAATCCAGCATATATCCAGACTTGATTGTTACCAAAGGAGGGCCCAATGGCTTTTGAACTTCCCGATCTCCCTTATGCACATGACGCGCTTGCGGATGGTGGCATGTCTAAAGAGACGCTCGAATATCACCATGATCTGCATCACAAGGCCTATGTCGATAACGGCAACAAGCTGATTGCGGGCACCGAGTGGGATAGCAAGACGATGGAAGAAATCATCGTCGGCACATACGATAAAACCGCGGTGGCTCAGAACGGCATCTTCAACAATATTTCCCAATTGTGGAACCACAATCAGTTTTGGGAAATGATGGGGCCGACCGGCCGTAGCATGCCATCGGAACTCGAAAGCCGTATGGTTGATGCATTTGGATCCGTAGATGCATTCAAAGAACAGTTCGTCGCTGCGGGTGTTGGTCAGTTTGGATCAGGTTGGGCGTGGCTTGTCCTTGACGGTAGCGAGATGAAAATCACCAAGACTGAAAATGGCGTAAACCCAGTTTGTTTTGGACAAACAGCTTTGCTTGGGTGCGATGTTTGGGAGCATTCTTACTATATAGATTTCCGGAACAAGCGTCCCGCTTACATCACAAATTTCCTAGACAACCTAGTTAATTGGGAAAATGTCGCCGAACGCATGTAGCGTTAACAAACTGATGAAAAATGTTGCAAAAAGTTGTTGACTCGTAACAACCTTGTAAACAAAGTGTAGGTCCAACACCGCAGAGCAACGGGAGGACCGAACATTAGTTCGGGTTGCGACGCGAATACCCCGCTGGCGAGAGTCGGCGGGGTTTTTATTTGAGAGATTCTATATGGGCCATCATCGTGGGCACGGTCTCAAACACCTGAAACAGATCGCTGAAAGTGGGGTCCGCAAAGCCCTGTTCGATCTGATGGTCAATCAATTCCAAGAGCGGGTTCCAGTATCCCTCAGTATTTAGGATCAGTATTGGTTTGTCATGCAGGCCAATTTGCTTCCAGGTCAAAGCTTCATAGAGTTCATCCAGAGATCCAGCTCCGCCAGGAATAGTGACAATGATATCTGCGTTCATGAACATGACTTTTTTACGTTCATGCATGTTTTCCGTGACGATAAAACGTGTGATGTCCAATTTGCCGATCTCTCGCAACATCAAGTGCTCGGGAATCACACCAAAGACGTTGCCTCCAGCCAAGCTTGCTGCATTTGCGACCAATCCCATGAGGCCGACATCGCCGGCACCATAAACCAGGCGGTGGCCTTGTTCTGCAATGGCTGTCCCAAGCGATTGCGCCGCTTTTGCATAGGCTGGATTGCGCCCTTCGCGCGAACCGCAATAGACACAAATAGATTTTCGAGTCATGTGGTCAGCTCCGTTGGACTTTGTTCATACAAGAGGTAAACTGAGCCCAACGCAGGGGCAATGGTAGGACATCCAGCATGGCGGTCACATTTGGGACAGGTTTGGGCATTGCGTCAAAGGCGGGGGTCGCGGCCTTGATGGTCGCGCCGATTGTCAACAACGCATTGCCAGAACGAAGTATTGACCCCGCGGATCCTGCGCCAGCTACCGCGCCTGAAATCCCGGTTCAATTGATCGATGAACAGATAGTCGATAGCGACGCGCCTTCGGTGAAAATAACATTGGTGCGCGTTGACGAAGATGGCAGCGCCGTAATCGGTGGCAGCTCCGTTCCGAAGGCCTATGTCAGCGTGGTTTTTCAGGGCATTTCCCTAAGCGCCTCACAAGCGACCGGTACAGGCGATTTTGTACTTTTGGCTGATCTTCCGCCCACTGAGAATGCGCAAGAACTCTATGTCGCCGTTACTGATGAAGATGGTCAAGAGCTGGAACGTTCGTCCCCTGTTCTTGTGCTTGGCCGGCAAGCGGAAGAAGCGCCTCGGGTGGTCTTGGTAGAAGACAGCAACATAACCTTGGTTGATAGCGACGCGGGTTTAAGGGCCGCACCTAGCGCGCCGCCAGAATTAACCCTTGATGCGGTCACTTATGATAAGGCGGGTGACGTGGCGGTTTCTGGACAGGCGGGTTTTGCGTCCTCTGTTCGGGTCTATTTGGACAACGATCCCGTTACGACCCAACCTGTGGATAGTGCAGGCAATTGGCAGTTGGATTTGCCGAATGTTGATACAGGTGTCTACACATTGCGCATAGACGAGTTGAACGCTGAGGGCGCCGTGACCAATCGCTTAGAAAGTCCGTTTCAAAAGGTTGAGGGCGCGTTAAAGCCCGGCACGGTTATCGTGCAACCAGGAAACACTCTTTGGTCGCTAGCGCAGAGCGAATTCGGTTTTGGTGATCGCTACGTTGTCATTTTTGACGCGAACAAAGATCTAATTAAAGATCCTAACCTAATCTATCCGGGGCAGATATTTACCGTGCCAGACAACTAGAATAGGCCATATGTCCCAAAGATGAATGAAGGATGGTCCTAGTTTGGCCGATACCCCAGTACAAGTTGCCGTCACGCGTGAAGAGTCTATGCGCGTTATCCGCAAAGTTGCACCCTATCTGTGGACTGATGAACCCAGCATGCGCATACGAGTCGTTCTAGCTATGCTGGCTCTCATCTTGGCACGCATCATCTCGGTATCGACACCATTTTACTACAAAGGTGCTGTTGACGCGCTCGCGCCAGAGAACGGATCTGAGCAAACTATCTTCTATCTAACGGCGGGCGCAGTGGGGCTGACCGTGGCCTATGGTGTTGCCCGCCTGATGTCGGTTGGCTTTAACCAGTTGCGCGATATCATTTTTGCCAAGGTGGGACAGCGCGCCTTACGCCAAATTGCATTGCGCACTTTCCAGCACATTCATGCGCTGAGTTTGCGGTATCATATCACGCGAAAAACGGGCGGGCTCAGCCGGATTATAGAACGCGGTGTCAAAGGCGTAGAGTTCCTTTTGCGGTTCCTTTTGTTTTCAATAGGCCCACTTTTGCTGGAACTTTTGATGATTGCAGGTATCCTGTTTGTTGTTTTTGATGTGACCTATCTTGCGGTCGTTTTGGCGACGATAACGCTATATATTTGGTTCACTTTTACGGTCACGGAATGGCGCGTCAAAATTCGCAAAGAGATGAATGACCAAGATACGGATGCAAACCAAAAGGCGATCGACTCCCTCTTGAATTTTGAAACGGTCAAGTATTTTGACGCTGAGAAAATCGAAGCTGCGCGATATGATGTCTCTATGCAGGGCTATGAACGTGCGGCCCTGAAGACAAGCTATTCCTTGGGGTTTTTGAATTTTGGTCAATCGATACTGATCACAGCGGGTCTGGTTTTTGTCATGGTTTTGGCTGCACTGGGCGTTCAACGAGGTGAGTTGACCGTGGGCGATTTCGTGATGGTTAATGCTTATATGATCCAAATCACCATGCCGCTAAATTTCCTAGGGACCGTTTACCGCGAAATTCGACAAGCCTTGGTTGATATGTCAGAAATGTTCGGTCTGCTAGAGCAGCCAGCCGATGTTGTCGATAAACCAGACGCTCAAGCGCTCGATGTTCGGCAAGGACACATTCAATTTGAGGCGGTTGACTTTGGCTATTCAAGCGATAGGCAGATTTTGTTCAATTTTAACATGACTGTTGAGCCGGGACAGACTGTTGCGGTTGTCGGTCCTTCTGGATCGGGAAAGTCAACCTTAGGACGTCTGTTATTTCGATTTTACGATGTGGGTTCAGGTGGGGTCTATATCGACGGTCAAAATCTTAAGGACGTAACTCAAGCATCCGTGCATCAGGCGATTGGCATCGTTCCCCAAGATACAGTACTCTTTAACGACACAATCGGCTACAATATAGGATATGGTAAAGCTGACGCGACAAAGGCGGACATCGAAGCCGCGGCCAAAGCCGCAAGCATTCACGATTTTATCACGAGCTTGCCGGAAGGGTACGAGACTACCGTTGGTGAACGGGGTTTAAAACTCTCAGGTGGTGAGAAGCAACGCGTTGGAATTGCACGTACTCTATTGAAAAACCCACCGATCCTTTTGTTGGATGAGGCAACCTCTGCTTTGGATACACAGACAGAACGCAATATTCAGCATGCACTGCGCGAGCTGAGTCAGGGGCGCTCTGTGATTACGATTGCGCATCGACTTTCAACGGTCGTTGATTCTGACAAGATCCTTGTTCTTGCAAAAGGTGAAGTTGTTGAACAAGGCAACCATAATGAGTTGTTAGCGCTTGATGGATTTTACGCTCAGCTATGGCATACTCAACAAAATGAATTGGACCCAGACGCCTTGATCAAGGACGTTATATGATGCCTCCTTAGGTTTATTCAGCGGCCTGAAGCTTGTCATCGATCGATTTAGGCTTGTGTTCTTCGGTCCAATCGATCTGTGCCGGACGTGTTTCACTGGCTTTTTTGGCTTGTTGGTAGTCTCTGAAGGCTTGGCTGCGATGTCCAAGCCATGAGGCCCGCGTGCTAGCTGTGGCGTTGCGCAAGGCGTCGCCAATGTAAACGCGCGCTGCCAGTGCCGATGGCGTGAAAACAAGCGTCAGGATTGTTGCCATACCAAGGCCCCAAACGACGGCCGTAGCCAATTGTACCCACCATAAAGCCGTTGGGGCGCCAATGGTAAATGCAGGTGCGGCAGAGTTGAAGTTAAAGTTGATACTAACCGCAAACATCATGGGCGTAAGACCTGCCATTGTTGTCAGCGTTGTCAGCAATACGGGACGCATCCTGTCCTGAACGGCACGAATGATCGCTTGAATACGCGGCATCACACGGGTGTATTCCTGATAAGTGTCGATCAGAACAATATTGTTATTCACGACGATGCCGGCCAAGGCAACAATTCCGGTGCCTGTCATGATGATAGAAAAGGTCTGTTCCCGGATCACCATGCCCCAAAGGACACCTGCCGAAGACAAGATCACCGCAAAGAGAACCAAGACAGCATTGTAGAAACTATTGAACTGCGCCAGCAGGATCACGAACATTAGCGCCAGTGCGACACCAAAGGCACGAGGTAAGAATTCGGCGCTTTCGGCTTGATCCTCTTGATCACCCTCCCAACGCCAACTGTTCTCGACCGGTAGGTCTGCCTCATTTGTTAGCCAATCAGTCAGCTCCAAAATGCGCTCATTTGCGTTTACAATCTCCAAAGAAGTACCACCTTCATCGAGCACGCTTTGGACGGCATCTATATTTTGGGCCGCGGTCTCTAGAATGATGTAGGAGCTGTCCTCAAAAACAACATCGCCCTCTTCAACGCCTGCACCAGAGATGGATTGAAGATAGGTTTCGGGCACTTCGGGGTCATTTGCTTCAATCTTGACGACACCTGGCAGTACATCTGCTTTCACGTCGTAATAGCGTTCTGTATTTGAGCGATCAATCTTTGCAAGACTTCGGACAGGTGTGCGCGTGACGAAATTTGACAGGGGCACAAGGCCAAGCTCGGTGCGCACCTTTAGTGTATCAAGCGTTGATAAAAGGCGATCCTCTTCGGGCACCCGAACCCGAATTTCAATCTCGTCATCGGAACTGTCGAGCCGCATATTGTCAAGAAACAGACCACGCGTCACCAATTGAACCATAGCGCCGACCACAGCCACATTTGCATCATAGCGTCCGGCTTGCTCTACATCGACATCAATTTGCCAGTCGATCCCAGGCAATGGCGTTGTGTCCTCAACCAAAGTCAAGCCGGGCGTTGCATCAAATTTTTCACGGATCTTTAAGGTCGTATCTTCAAGTGTATCTAAACTTTCGCCCGTGACGCGCAAGAACAAGGGTTTGCCCGAAGCAGGACCAGTGGAGATTACAAGAATTTCGGAATTGATGCCGGGTATCCCTTTGATGATTGCATCAATCTCGTCAATAATACCTTGCCCAGTTCCCGCCCCCCGAATTTCCCAAGACGCCAGTTCGATTTGAACTTGTCCAATAGTGTCTAGAGGTGGTTCTGCGCCGCCAGTATTGTTGTTCAAACCACCGTCACCTGCAAATGAGAATGCCGATTTGATGCCTTCGACCTGCAAGACCCGGTTCTCGACCTGTTTGACCAACGCATCCTGTTCTTCCAAAGACAGGTTTCCACGGGCACGAACATACACGACTGCATTCTCGGGCTCAGTTTCTACAAAAAACTCAACGCCGTAATTGTTGCTGCCGTAATAAATAAACGTGCCCACAACAAAAGCCAAAACTGCCGCGATTGTCACAAATGGCATATAGGGGTTTCCGACCATGAACCGCACCGCGCGCCCGACCTTTGTTTCTTGAAATCCTGAGATTACACCATCTTCGGGTGTAGGTTTGCGCAGGCTGGAAGCAACGACAGACAAAGTAACGGCAGCCAGCGTGAACAGGATCATTGCGAAAACACCACCGCGCAATACGCCCAATCCAAAGCCAAAGAGCATTACAATGATCAAAACAAATAGGGAAACGCGCCAAATTGGTGCAAGGCTTACTCGCAGCTGATCGGCCCAAACGCCCAGCGTCCTAGAGATGCGGCCAGCAATACCTCCGATCACAGGAAGATAAACCAAAGCCACCAAAAGTGAAGCGGACAGAACGTAGATCAGGGTGACGGGCAGATTGCCCATAAACTCACCCGGAATGCCGGGCCAAAATAGCATTGGCAAAAACGCACACAGGGTGGTGGCGGTGGACGAAATAATTGGCCAGAACATGCGCTTCGCGGCGGCACCATAGGCTTTCATCGGTCCCACGCCCTTTTTGACTTGCTTATCGGCGTATTCGACAACAACGATTGCGCCATCGACCAACATACCAACCGCCAAAATAAGACCGAACATGACGATGTTTGAAATCGTTATACCCGCAATTGCCATGCCGACGAAGCTGATTAGAAAAGAAGACGGTATCGCAAAGCCAACCAAAAGCGCTGAACGCATGCCCAATGCAGCCAAAACGACGATCATAACCAGCAAAACAGCTGTTAAAACCGCCCCTTCAAGCTGTTGGATCATGGATGTGACTTGAACGGACTGATCCAAACCATAGTCTACCTGAACCGCATCGCGAAGTTCGTCGGGCCAGAGCGCCACTGCGGCATCGACTGTGCTCCGCACTTCGGTGACTGTTTCAAGATGGTTGAAGCCTTTGCGTTTCACGATTTGTAGCGCAATGGTCTTATTCCCATTGAAACGAGCCGTGCCTTCGCGATCTTCGAAGGTTAAGTTGATGCTTGCCAATTGTCCGAGCGTAACAACACTGTCGCCATTCACTTTGATTGGCAAAGCATAGATATCCTGAACATCATCAAAAGAAGACGGGATTTTGACTGCAAAAGTGCCAGTTGGGGTTTCAATATCACCGGCAGCAATCAACTGATTGTTGTTCACGACGGCAGACACGAGATCGTCTGCGGTCACGTTATATGCTTCTAGCTTCAGCGGATCTATGATCACCTCGACCATTTCGTCGCGATGGCCTGCAAGCCCAGCCTCTAAAACGGCAGGAATAGATTCCAAGTCATCTTGAAGGTTCTTTGCAATCCGCGACAGGGTTCGTTCGGGCACATCACCAGACAAGGACACAACGAGTATTGGAAAGGCTGAAAAATTCAATTCATCAATCGTGTATTGTTCGGCACCATCCGGAAAATCAGCTTCTGCATTGCTGACTTTTTCGCGAACATCGGCAAGAGTGGCCCCTTTGTCCCATCCAAATTCAAACTCTAAAGCTACGAATGCGAAACCTTCATTTGCAGAGGCCGTCATGTCTTTCAAACCATCGATGCCTTGGAGTTCTGCCTCCATCGGTTTGATCAGCAACTTTTCGGCATCTTGGGCTGAAATTCCTGGAAATGGGACGGATACAAATAAAACCGGCACGTCGATGTCGGGCTCGCCTTCTTTTGGAAGACCGAAATAAGAGACTGCGCCTGCGGCGATCGACAAAACAACAAAAACAAAGATCATTCGGGCGCGGTCAGACGCCCAATCGACGATACCTGTCAGCATCAAGTATCCTCCTCGAAAAAGGTTGGATCTACAAGGCCACCATCGTTAACGTATTCTTGACCGACAATGATAATATCAATTTCATCGGGTAAGCCATCGACCCAAACACCCTTATTTGTGTCGCGCAAGATGGCTACCGGATAAAACACAGCTCGACTCTTTTCTACGGCGCGGATGCCTAAAGCACCTGAATCATCCAAAGTAAGGGCCGATTGCGGAATAAGATGCCCGCGTGTGTCGGGAAGCTCGATCAAAATTTGTGCTGTTGCCCCGTCGCGCAAGGACAGGTCTTCATTGCCGGTTGTGACTTCAACACGAAATGTCCGTGTTACCGGGTCTGCCGAACGGGCAAGAAAAGTGACTTCGCCTTCGACGACATCGCCCGCCACCAATCTTGCTCCAGCGCGTGTACCCAATTTGAGTTTATGGATCTGCTCTTCATTTGCAAATCCAACCAGCTTAATTGGGTTCAGAGAAATGATGTTCGCGCAGATCGCACCTGGTTGCAGCAATGCACCCAGCTCAGCGGTGTCTGTTTCTAAGATTCCGCTAAAAGGCGCCTTGATGGACAATCGTTCAAGATTTTCTTCAGCGCGTTTCACTGATGCCATCGCGCTCTCCAAAGATGCTTCACGGGAAATCACCGTTGTTTCCGAGGCAAAGCCGCGTTCAACCAACGATGCAGATACGTTGTTATTCGCTTCTGCTTCGGCCAACCTAGCGCGCGCCTCGGCAAGTTCGGCTTCCAAAGTGCCCGGATCCAACTGACACAACAGTTGTCCCTCTTCGACCAGAGCACCTTTGCGAAGGGGTTGCGAAACAACCGAACCCGAAATTTCTGCGGCGACATCCACATCTCTGAACGCTTCGGTGCGTCCGCGAAGAACAACACCGCTGTCAAAGCCTGCAACGTTGGATTTCAAGACTTGCACAGACACTGATATGGCGTCATTGCTGTCCTCTGTTTCGATTTCTTTTTCGGCTATTGGATCGTCTACTCCTGCAAATGCACGCAGATTGTCCCTTTGTAAAATGAAGACATACACACCTGCGCAAACGATCAGTGCGGTAATAAGTGGGGCCAAGCGCATTCGATTTCTCCGGTTTGTCGCAAGCCATACGGTCCAGCGAAAGTAAGAACTATTAACCTCTAGCTCTGATACGTCATGTAGGCAAGAATAGGTCATTTTTTTTTGACTTCTTTTCAAATTCATTGCCATGGGTCAGTCTGCAGACAATCCAAAGGAGCATCGCATGTCTACTCAAAGCACATTGTCGAAAAAATCGGCGCTCGGCGATCCTTCGCAGACATCTGACTCTATGCCCAAGCGCAGCAAAATGACTGTTCCGAAGTTCACTTCGCGCAAAGGAGAAGAGCCACTGGTCTGTCTTACCGCCTATACGGCGCACGTGGCCAGGTTGGTCGATGCTCAGGCCGATCTGATCTTGGTGGGTGACAGTGTGGGAATGGTTATCCACGGCATGCCAAACACGTTGGGTGTTACCATGGAACATATGATCATGCATGGACAAGCTGTGATGCGCGGCGCCGATAAGGCCTTGGTCGTTGTCGACATGCCGTTTGGATCCTTTGAAGAAAGCCCAGAGATTGCGTTTCGAAATGCCGCCCGGATTGTCAAAGAAACCGGGTGCACTGCCATTAAGTTGGAAGGCGGTGCAGAGATGGCACCAACAATTCGTCATCTGACACAACGCGGTATTCCAGTCATGGCGCATATTGGTTTGATGCCTCAGCAAATGAACACTACGGGTGGTTTCAAAGCTGTGCGCGATGAAGAGCAATTCGATGCGGTCATTGAAGACGCTTTGGCTGTTGAAGCTGCCGGTGCCTTTTCCGTAGTTGTCGAAGGCGTTGCAGAGAGCCTTGCCCGCAAAGTTACGGACACGGTTGGTATCCCAACGGTTGGAATTGGGGCTTCCTCTGAATGTGACGGGCAGATCCTAGTGTTCGAAGATATGATTGGACTGTTCCCGCGTGTGCCAACTTTTGTCAAACGGTACGGCAATATGGAAGAAATGATGATCGGCGCGATTGAGACCTATGCCTCCGAAGTCAGATCAAGAAAGTTTCCGACCAAAGATCATGTCTATAAGAAAAAGGAAGCGTGACGGTTGGCTTCCGATCCTATTTCGCTGTAGAGAAGTCGAGATTTAAAGGGCGTCGTCCCTCGGGCAGGATATCTTGAGCAACACTGATAGTTTCATCGATGAAGTGAACGAAGAGTTCCGCAACGACAAGCTTTACGCTTTTATGCGGCGCTGGGCTTGGTTGGGCGTTTTGATCATTTTGGGTATCGTAGCGGCGGTTGTGGCTTCTGAGTATTTAGGAAACCAAAAAGAGGCCGAAGCCGCAGCAACTGGTGATGCACTGACCGAAGCTTTCGAGGCTGAGACACCACCAGAGCGTGCGGCGGCATTGGCCGCTGTGGCCGATACGAAACCCAATGCAACATTCATCGCAGAACTCGCACGTGCCGGGGAATTGGCAAGTGTAGGTCAAACCGAAGACGCAATTGCCGCTTTGGATGCAGCAATCGCGTCGGCGCCGCAAACGCCGGTTTTTTTGGATATGGTCGCGCTGAAGAAAGTCCTGCTGCCCGGCAACATTTTATCGGGCGATGAGCGTGTTGCCATCTTAGCACCTGCATCGCAAGCTGGCCGCCCTTACAGGTTGTTTGCGCTTGAGCAACTTGCATATGCGCAACTTGCCGCTGGTGATGAGGACGGCGCTGTTTCAAGTTTTGAAACTGTTGCGCAAGCCGCAGAAGTCTCTCAAGATATGCGCGCACGTGCGAACCAAATGATCTTGGTATTGGGTGGGGACGCGGCTGAGTAAAGCGCGGGGAATGAAAATGCACAAACAACAGAGTAACGGACTGATCCGCGGGATTATCGCGGTTTCCGCATTGGCTTTAGTACTGACATCATGCGGTCGGCGCGAAGAGATATTGTCTGGTGAGCGCGAGACAATTCGTCCAGAACAGGAGTTGCTTGAAGAGTTTGACAATTTGCCTTCAGTTCGGGTCACCGAGCCTCGCTTGAATGAGAATTGGTCACACCGAAACGGCAATTCAGCGCATTCCATCCGACACCCTGCGTTTACGGGTCCTGCCACCCGTGTCTGGAGTTTGGACATCGGCAAAGGCAACAGTCGACGGACGCGCTTAACGGCAGAGCCGATCATTGTCGGGGAACGAATTTTTGTGATGGATGCGATCGGCATGGTGTCGGCGGTCTCAACCTCGGGTCAGTTGTTATGGCAGGCCGATCTGCGTCCGGAACGTGATGCCAAAGACGATATTTCAGGTGGGGGCATTGCCTTTGGAGATGGTCGGCTGTTTGTTACAACAGGTTACGGCGATTTGGTTGCACTTGATCCAACAAACGGCTCTGAGTTTTGGCGGCAACGGTTCCAAGCGGGTTTGACCGCCGCACCCGTCGTGTCGGGGAAAACGGTCATTGCCGTCTCAGTTGGAAATGAAGCTTTGGGCCTAAACACGCAGAATGGCCGGATCCGTTGGCGTCAGGTTTCTGGCGGATCCAACACGGCCGTTGCAGGCGGGGGCACACCCGCTATTTCCGGACGCATCGCAATTATTGCTTACCCGAGTGGCGAGGTTTCTGCGTTGACAGTGACGCAAGGTATCCGCGTTTGGAGCTCGGCTGTTACGGGTTCACGTCTTGGTTTGGCGCGCGGTATCTTCGCGCCTATCTCTGGTGATCCGGTGGTTTCTGGTAACACGTTATATGCCGCCAACCAATCCGGACAGCTGGCTTCGATCAGTCTGCGTAGCGGCGATAGAATTTGGACGGCAAATGAAGGGTCTTACTCTCCGGTTTGGGTAACCGATAATTCGGTGTTCATTGTAACAGACCAAGCTCGATTGAAGCGTCTGAATCGTTCGACTGGCGGTGTCCTTTGGTCACAAGACTTACCGGACAAACCAAATCGTCGGCGTGTCCGCTCAGTCTATGCGCATTTCGGGCCCGTCTTGGCCGGCGGTGTTTTATATGTTGCAAGCTCTGACGGACAAATGCGCAGCTTTAACGCGAATAACGGAGCACCAATTGGCGTTGTCGATTTGGGCGGCGGTGCGGCGACACATATGGCTTTTGCAGCTGGCCGGATGTACATCGTTACAGATAATGGGCAGCTTGTCGCGTTCCAGTAACGCTCTTCAAAGAATGGAGCTATAGATGGCTTTGACCGTGGCCATTGTTGGTCGGCCAAATGTTGGCAAATCGACGCTGTTTAACCGTCTTGTTGGTCGAAAGCTTGCGCTCGTGGATGATCAACCCGGTGTCACGCGGGATCTCAGAGAGGGTGAGGCCAGATTGGGTCCATTGCGTTTTACCGTGATCGATACTGCGGGTCTGGAACTGGCCAAAGATGAAACACTGCAAGGTCGCATGCGCCAGTTGACTGAACGGGCGGTAGAAATGGCAGACCTTTGTCTTTTCATGATCGATGCACGCATCGGGTTGACCCCTATCGACCGTGAGTTTGCCGGCCTGCTTCGAAAGTCGGGCCAGCAAGTGATCGTTTTGGCCAATAAAGCCGAGGGTCATGCAGGGGAAGCCGGGTTCTACGATGCTTATGAGCTGGGTTTGGGCGACCCTATTGCAATTTCAGCCGAGCACGGAGAAGGGCTGTTTGATCTTCAGGATGTGCTTGTTCCATTTATTGAAGGTGCGGCGCTGACGAATTATGAACCTCAAACTGAGTTAGACATCGACGAAGCTGCTGAGATGCGTCCAATACAGCTTGCGATCATCGGTCGCCCAAATGCTGGAAAATCGACTTTGGTCAACCAAATCCTTGGTCAAGATCGCATGTTGACCGGACCCGAGGCCGGGATCACGCGAGATGCGATTTCAGTGAACCATGATTGGGATGGGCAGGCCGTTCGGATTTGGGATACGGCTGGCATACGTAAAAAAGCACGCGTTCAAGAGAAACTGGAGAAATTGTCCGTTGCGGATGGGTTGCGCGCGGTCAAGTTTGCCGAAGTGGTTGTTGTTTTGATTGATGCGGCCATTCCCTTTGAACAACAGGATCTTCGAATTGCGGATTTGGCAGAACGCGAAGGGCGCGCTGTCGTGATCGCGGTCAACAAATGGGATATTGAGCGCGAACGTCAGGACAAGTTGAAATCCCTGAAGGAGGCGTTTGAGCGGCTGCTGCCCCAGTTGCGGGGGGCACCTTTGGTTACGCTTTCAGGTTTGACCGGGCGCGGCATAGACCGCCTGCGCGAAGCCGTTTTGAAAGTGCACGAGATATGGAACCGTCGTGTATTGACGGCGAAACTTAATGATTGGTTGCGTTCTATGGTCGAGGCGCATCCTCCTCCAGCGCCGGGGGGACGCCGCATTCGTCTGCGGTACGTGACTCAAGTTAAGACACGTCCACCTACATTTGTTGTGATGTGTTCACATCCAGACGCTTTGCCGGCCAGTTATTCGCGATACTTGGTGAACGGGCTACGCGAAAGTTTTGACATGGCCGGCACCCCAATCCGACTTTTTATGCGCTCTCAGGCAGACAAAAACCCGTATCGTGACAAGAAAGAAAAGAAGATCACCAAATTAAACAAGCATCAGGAAGGCCGCTTTGCCAAAGATGTTAAAAAGCCGATCCGGAAGAAGGCTCCGCGCTAGTCGAGTGTGGCGGTGCTATATCAATTGGCAACAAAGACATAAGGCGTTCTAAGGTTTCAGCATGCGCATTGTCCGATGCCAGGTTCTTTAGTTCGTACGGATCGCGCGTATGATTATAAAGCTCTTCATCTCCATTCCAATAAAAAGAGTACCGATGATCCTTTGTCCGCACGCTGAGGGCTGGTGAAAAATCTGCACCGTCCTCGCGTCCCCATATCGATAAGACATGGTCGCGAGGCAGGTCTGAAAGGCCATAGATTAGCCCCGAAAGATCGCTTCCATCCATAGCGTCTGGCGCTTCTAGACCGAGGACACTCATCACTGTTGGATACATATCCAAAAGGGATACCGGCTCCTTGACCCGACTGGGTTGAATACCGGGACCCGAAAAGATCATTGGAATGCGCAGACTGCGCTCGGATAAGGTGAACTTCCGAAGTCCGCCTTTTTCGCCAAATTGTTGGCCGTGGTCAGACCAAAGAACGATCAATGTTCGCTCTGCCTGTCCTGTTGCATCTAGGTGGTCTAGCACGCGCCCAATCAACGTATCGGCGTAAAAACAACTTGCCAAATAGGCGCGTAAGTAGGCTTTGAATTCGCCCGTTTGCAGCAATTTTTTACCATTGAAGGCCGACCGCCGCATCAATTCTTTGGGTGCATCATGCAATGCTATGTTTGAAGGATCGGTGTCGCCATATTTTGCCACAACCATTCCTGGCGGGTTTTGTGGATCTTCCGGGATCGGATCGAAGTATTCTTCGGCCACCACAAAAGGCAAATGTGGACGGTAGACACCAAAACTCCAGAAACACCCAGTTGCATTCGAAGTGATCTTTCCCAAAGTAAAGTCTAGACGTTCATCGTCCCAAATGCGCGTCCCGCGCGGAAGCGGGCCAAAGTCCATGTTTTTGGTGATTAACCCCTGTTGCGCCGCTTTTGAGATCGCGCCGACTGGTTTTTCTTTGGTGTAGTCGAATTGGGTCCAATCGGTCATATCCAATTGGTCATAAGGTCCGTGAAAAATCTTACCGGCCCCATAGGTTTTCCATCCGTTTTTGCGCAGATAGCCAGGCAATGAGCGTGCAGTGTTTCGTCCATATTTGTGCCAGTGTTTGTTGGCGTTGAAGTATATTCCCGTGCGCCAAGGTGCTTGCCCGAAGAGGGCGGCTGTGCGGGCGGGTGAGCAAGCCGGTGAGGTTGACATCGCGTTTGTAAACAGCACACCACGATCTGCTAGGCGCTGAATATTGGGCGTCACGGCGTCTGGATGTCCACCCAAAGGCGTTACAAAGTCATTCAGATCTTCGACAGAGAGGAAAAGGATGTTCTCAGGCCTAAGCATGATCATAAGCCGTGTTCGGAAATCAGTCGCTGCGCCTCATTGGCACAACCGTAAAGTGCCGATTTATCCTCACCGGGGAAAAACCGGGCGCGCGTTCCTGTAGGCATCGGATTTGGTGAAAACCCCAAAACGGTTGGCCCAGACTTTATGGTTTCAGCCGCCCAAGCCCGAAACAAGGCCGCTTCGGCCGCTTTGCCAGCCGCATAACTTCCAAAGAATTTTTTATCCAATTGATCGTCTTGCATAAACACAGCAGTGCCATTTCGAGCCCGCAATAGCGGATCGACTTTTGAGATAAGATCAGACGTAGCATGTACATGGACTTGAATGGTTGTTGCGATATCATCTGCTGCGATATGATGTGCAGGCGAAAGCGACGTCGCATGGGCGGCCGTGTGAAGCCAAAGGTCTATTCCACCCCAACGTTCAAATATTGCGGCACACATGCGCGAGACGCCTTCTGCGTCCGTCAAATCTAAAGGCACCAAAGTCGCGTTGCCACCTTTGGCTTGAATTGAGTCATCTAATTCTTCCAATGCGCCTACTGTGCGCGCAACGGCAACCACATGGTACTTTGAAGCAAGCGCTCGACCAAGCGCGAAACCGAGTCCGCGTGAGGCACCGGTTATTAGTGCAATCATTCAGCCGCCTTTAACTGGAAGCCTTTGTTCACCTGATCTGCTGGAATGACTGGGTATTCGCCCGAGAAACACGCATCGCAATACTGAGGTTTTGTGATGTCGCGCCCTGATGCCTCTCCTGCGGCGCGGTAAAGGCCGTCCAAAGAGATGAATTTCAAAGATGCAACACTTAGATGTTCACGCATTTCGTCTTCGCTCATCGTGGAAGCCAGAAGCTTTTCGCGGTCCGGCGTATCTACGCCGTAAAAACAAGGCCATGCCGTTGGCGGAGAAGCGATGCGAAAATGCACTTCTTTGGCACCGGCATCCAAAACCATTTCCTTGATTTTACGCGATGTTGTGCCCCGGACAACTGAGTCGTCGACCAAGATCACACGCTTGTTGGCGATCAAAGCCCGGTTCACGTTCAGTTTTAAACGCACGCCCATATTGCGAATTTGTTCTGTCGGCTCGATGAAGGTCCGGCCCATATACTGGTTTCGGACAATGCCCATTGCATATGGAATGCCGCTTTCTTGGCTGTACCCAATTGCCGCTGGTGTCCCGCTATCTGGGACCGGACAAACAATATCGGCATCGACAGGGGCTTCGCGTGCCAACTCAACGCCGATCTGTCGTCGTGTTTCATAAACAGATCTGCCGCCAAGAATGCTGTCGGGGCGCGAAAAGTACACATGTTCAAAAATACAAGGCCGCGCATCTTTGGGGGCAAATGGCCTGCGTGTCTCTACACCATTTGGTGAGATAACGACCATCTCTCCCGGCTCAACTTCACGGATGAATTCCGCTCCGATGATATCAAGTGCGCAGGTTTCAGAACTTAAAACATAGCCAGTGCCGAGTTGGCCCAAAACCAAAGGTCGAACGCCCATTGGATCGCGCACACCGATCAGCTTGGTGCGTGTCATTGCCACAATTGAGAACGCGCCTTCGACTTGGGTTAGGGCGTCTTTTAAACGATCTGCATGGCTGGTTTGGATCGACCGCGCCATCAGGTGGATAATACATTCAGAGTCGCTGGAACTTTGAAAAATAGAACCGCGGTTGATCAGGTCGGTTCGTAGCGCCTCTGCATTTGTGATGTTCCCATTATGCGCAATCGCACATCCGCCTAAAGAAAACTCTCCGAAAAAGGGTTGAACGTCGCGAATGGCTGTCGCCCCTTTTGATCCAGCGGTCGAGTAACGGACATGACCCATCGCATTTGCGCCGGGCAAAGCATCCATCAAACTTTGTTTTGTGAAATGATCTCGGACATAACCAAAACGTCTAGCAGAGTTAAAGCCATGGTTAGGATCATAAGACACAATGCCCGCGGCCTCTTGCCCTCTATGTTGTAAGGCGTGCAGGCCAAGCGCCACAAAATTGGCTGCGTCAGAGACGCCAACAACTCCAAAGACGCCGCATTCTTCATGCAAACGATCATGATCAAATGGATGTGCGAAATACGGTTTCGTATCTGAAAGATTCACGGTGGGCGACTCGCGCTGATCTATTGCTGCGATTTAACCTGTCACGCAGCCTCTGTCACCGAATTATTACAAACTATTTACTGCGCTTGCTGGCAAACGGCCGCATCCAGCTCATTGTACTTGGTTTCGAACCAAACGCGTATATCTTCGATTGGCAAACTGTCGGTTAGAGAGACTTGGGCTTCTGCCAACATACCGCGTGATGTACTGTCTTCGACGATCGCGTAACCTTCGCCAGTTCCTACAATGAAATCGTACAAGATAAAGGCAACCAAAACCAATAGCACACCGCGTGCCAGCCCAAAGAGGAACCCTAAACCTTGATCTACCGCGCCAAGGGCAGATCGTTGGATGGCCCCGGCGAAAACCGGTGCAAAAATTGCAAACACGATCAAGGTCAAGGCAAAGAGCGCACCGAACGCAGCAATCATAGAGAGACCACAGTTGCCTGCAAAGAAACTCTGAACGAAATCAACTGGGATTTCTTGGATCAATGGAACTGCGTCGGGTGTAAAAATAAACGCAACAATTGCGGCTACGATCCAACCTGCGATGCCCAAAAGCTCTCGCACCAAACCGCGTGAGTAAGCAAGAATGGCAGAGATGATCAGTACGCCAGCGACGCCGCCATCAATTAATGTAAAATTTTCCATTCAATTCCTCATCTCATTTACGCGTCGATCGAACCAAAAAGCTGTTCAACCAAGTCAGACACAGACTTTTGAGCGTGGACTCCCATGCCAGATTCGTCGCTAACTTTCATCATTGCAGGACAGAATGCACGCAAAAATCCCAGTTTTGTTGCCTCTTTAAGACGGTTTTCTGGCTGCGTCACGGAACGAATGGCCCCCGACAGCGATAGCTCCCCGAAAAAGACGGCATCAGATGGAAGCGCCGTGTTTTGACGTGCCGATAACAAAGCGCTTGCGACAGCCAGATCGGCGGCAGGTTCATTCAGTCGAATGCCACCTGCAACGTTCAAGTAAACCTCTAAACCAGAGAAACTGATACCAAGGCGGGCCTCTAGTACGGCCAGCACCATTGACAGTCTTGCACTGTCCCAACCAATTACAGCGCGCCGTGGTGTTGCCAGAGGCGAAGGTGCCACCAACGCCTGAATTTCAACCAGAACAGGGCGGGTTCCCTCGATGCCAGCAAATACGGCGGAGCCTGGTGTGTCCGCGCCCCTTTCAGACAAGAAAAGCGCAGAGGGGTTTTCAACCTCAGAAAGGCCACCGCCTGTCATCTCGAAAACGCCAATTTCGTCTGCCGGACCAAAGCGGTTCTTAACAGCGCGCAGGATACGAAATTGATGTCCGCGCTCGCCTTCAAAATAAAGTACCGTGTCGACCATATGTTCGACAACACGGGGCCCTGCGATTTGACCTTCCTTGGTAACATGCCCGACAAGGATCACTGCCACGCCCTTACGTTTGGCGAAGTTGACCAGTTCATGAGCAGCCGATCGCACCTGGCTTACGGTTCCGGGTGCGGCCTCAACGTGATCGGCCCAAATTGTTTGAATCGAGTCAATGATCACCACGTCCGGCGCTTCATTGTCCAAAGTGGTTAAAATGTCTCGTAAGTTTGTCGCACTCGCGAGATGAACGTTTGCGTTTGACAATCCAAGGCGTTTTGCGCGCATTCGAATTTGACTGGCCGCCTCTTCTCCGGAGATATAAATTGATTTCAGGCCGCTATTGGCAAAGCCAACAGAGGCTTGAAGCAACAAGGTAGATTTCCCGATCCCTGGATCGCCCCCTACAAGGATTGCGCTGGCGGGCACCAGGCCGCCACCAAGCACCCGGTCGAACTCTGCGATTGTGCTTTGACGACGTGTCAGCGGTGCATCGTCATCTGAAAGTGTACCCATTTCCAAGCTTTTGCCGCGTGCAGCACCGAGGGTCTTTTTTGCAGGGCCGGACGCCAGTGAAGACGCCTCTTCTATACTGTTCCATGCGCCACAGGCATCACAGCGCCCCGACCATTTCTGATGAACCGTGCCGCAAGCATTGCAAATGAAGTTCGGTTTTTCTTTGACCATCAAACGGATGCTACCAAAAGATCGGGATAGGTCCAAAACAAAGCGGCCATCCCGATCGGGAAAGCAACTAGTAGAACGGTTGGCCAACGATTGGATGTGATGAACCCTACAGAGCCTAAAATGATCGCGACGGCAACGGCGCGCAGCAACAGGGGCTCTGCATAGATTTGAGGGACAAAGCCAGCGGTCAATATCGGGATGTAAATGATATGTATCCAACGGCGCCATCCGCTTTGTTGGACAGCCTGGTACAACGACCAAAGAATGATACCAAACACACCTGCGGCCAAAACAATTCCGAAAAGAAGGTTCCCAATCACTTCATCTCTCCTCGGCGGGCTTCTATGATGGTGATCCCATAGCTTAGAAGAACACAGAACGTGAAGAAATAAAGGCCCCATCCTGTTTCCAATCGACCCACGCCCACGCCTTTGGCGACAACAATGTAAAGCGCGATCAAGAAAACTTCGGCCATTGCCAGCTTTCCCAAGATTGAAATCCACCAAACGTTGCGCGCCTCGATCCATGCAAACTGTACCAAAGCTGTTGCGATGACTTTGGTCATCGGCAAAATCATCGCAAAGAGGGCAACAATTGCAGCCAAAATCACGTCGCTTTGTATCAAGTCCATCAATCCTGACCAAACGCTGATCTCTTGAAGTTTGAAAAGGGGTAGAAACCCTGCCTTCAACAACGGCGCAATCCAAGAAACAGGGAAAGCGACAATCAGCCAAAGATTGACCAACCGTAACAGATTGGCCCCGTTATCTGACAGCTTCGATAGGTCCATCGGCACGGCCATTTAGAAATTGCTCAAGATAGGGGCTATCTGAACGATCAAGATCTTTGATCGGGCCTGTCCAGCGCACTTTACCCGCGTGCAGCATAAGAACGTGATCGGCGATGGCCCGAACCGAGCTCATGTCATGCGTGATTGTCATCGTTGTTGCACCCATCTCGTCGACAATTTCGCGGATCAGCTCATTGATTACGCCTGACATAATGGGGTCGAGGCCTGTTGTCGGCTCATCAAAAAAGATAATTTCAGGCTCTGCTGCGATTGCACGCGCAAGGCCCACACGTTTTTGCATGCCGCCCGAGAGTTCTGAAGGAAACTTCTCTGCAACATCAGGTTTCAAACCAACGCGGCGAAGTTTTTCGATTGCGATTTCACGAGCCTGGGCTTTTGGCAGCTTTTGTTCCCCCCGCATCAACCGGAAGGCCACATTCTGCCAGACTGATAGGCTGTCAAACAGGGCAGCGGCCTGAAACAACATCCCAAATTGCGCAAGGAAAGCGTCCCTATCGCCCTGAGTTGCGTCCTTTCCGTTGATCATGATGGATCCGCGATCAGCCTGTATAAGGCCCAAAATGCACTTTAGAAGAACCGACTTTCCGGTGCCAGACCCCCCTATAATCACCATGCTTTCACCCTTGGCGACCTCCAGTGAAACACCATCCAGAACTTTGTTTGTGCCAAAATGCTTATACAGGTTGGAAATCTCGATCATATTGTCACGCCGCGAAGAAGAGTTCGGTCAAAAGGTAATTGGCCGCGAGAATCAAAACAGAGGCTGCAACCACGGACGATTTTGTGGCCGCACCCACGCCTTGCGCGCCGCGCTGCGAGTTCATACCGTAAAAGCAACCCATCAAAGCTGCGATGAAACCAAAGACAGCACCTTTTGCCAGACTTGAGATCATGTCGAGGTTCTCGAGAAAATTCCAAGTGTTTTGCAAGTAGCTTGCGGCATTGAAGTCCAACCGCCCTGTTGCGATTAAGAAGCCGCCCATGATCCCGATGATATCGCCGATCCCAACCAAGAGAGGCACCACAAGTGTTGCCGCCAAAATTCGAGGTGTTGTGAGATACTTCATCGGGTTGGTCGAAAGCGTTACCAGCGCATCAATTTGTTCTGTCACTTTCATTGTGGCAATTTCGGCGGCAACAGATGATGTAACACGCGCTGCGATCATCAAGCCGACCAGAACCGGGCCAAGTTCGCGGACCATGCCGATCGCGACGATCTGTGGAACAACGGCTTCGGCATTGAAACGCGACCCACCTGCAAAGATCTGAAGGGCAAGAGCGGCACCCGTGAACAGAGCCGTCAGTCCCACAACGGGCAAGCTAAAATAGCCAATCTGTAACAGCTGTTGACCAAGCTCTTTTGGATAAAAGGGCGGCCGCACAATGTGACTGACGCCATTTGCCGCAAAGATCACAACGCGACCGACGGCTGCCAAAAGCCCTAAAAATGCAGCCCCGATAGTCTGAAAGAATGTAAGTGCGTAGGTCATTCTTTGCCCACATAGCGACGTGAGTAGCGTCCGCCAAGGCTTGTTAGAAACTCGTACCCGATTGTGCCTGCCGCCGCCGCAAGGTCATCAACCCCTTGTACCAAGTTCAAAAGGGAAAGGGTGTCCGGGATGTTTTCGATATCTGTTACATCGACCGTCAGCAAATCCATTGAAACGCGGCCGATCAGCGGGCAGGGCGTTGATCCGGCATAAAGGTTAACCTTTCCTTGGCCCATCGCGCGTACCAAACCGTCGGCATAACCTGCGCTAATTGTAGCGATGCGGCTGTCACGTTGGGCCGTCCAAGCTGCGCCATAGCCGACGTTTTCGCCCGCACTGATCTGGCGTGTTTGTATGACTGGGATATCAAGATGGACTACAGGTTGCGCATTGGTAAACGGAGCGCCCCCATACAGCCCAATACCAGGTCGCGTCAGATCAAAATGGTACGACGCGCCCAAAAGTGTCCCGCCTGTGGCCGCCAAAGAACGCCTCCAGTTCATGCCATCAGTGAGGCGCTTGAACTCATGCAATTGGGCGGCGTTCATATCGTGTTCAGGCGTATCTGCACAGGCCAGATGACTGATGACCAATTCAGGTTTGGCATCCCCAATAAGATTAAGCGCTTCGCGAAGGTCCGGCGCCTCAAGGCCCAATCGGTTCATTCCGGTATCGATCTGAAGGCCAAAGCCGGTTTGGTTGGGATGGGCAAGATAGGCCTTAACATGATCAACAGAGTTCAGAAGAGGGATGAAGTTTTGCGCTTTGAAAAGATCGAAATCTTGATAGAGCAACCCCCCAAAAACGAAGATTCTCGGGTCAGGGCCGATTACCTTGGCCAGGCTTGCGGCCTCTTGAGTTGTGGCTGTGAAAAAAGTCTTGGCACCAGCTGATTTCAACTTTGGCCCGGCCCGTTCAATCCCAGTCCCGTAGGCATTGGCTTTGACCACGGCCGCAGTTTCGGTTGTAGGTGAAGACACGGCGTTCAAGTCCGCATAATTTGCAGCCAATGCGTCGAGGTTAATTGTAAGGGTTGTTTCCACCATGCGCCCGTTCAAACAAAGTTACGGTCCGCGTCAAGCCGTAAGCGGTGTAGCAAGCCTCTCTTGCGTAACTTTAAATCCCCACATGGGATCCCCTTAAAAGTCTTGTCTGCTTCCGGCCTGATAGGATTTCACTAGGTTAGAGAAGCGTGTGAAGCGCCCTTCAAAGGCCAGATCGACCGTGCCGATTGGTCCGTGACGTTGTTTCCCAATAATGATCTCTGCTTTGCCTTGCAGACGTTCCATTTCCTCCATCCATTTCATCATGGCTTCGGCGTCATGCTCACCCGGTTTTTCGCGTTCTTTGTAATACTCTTCCCGGAACACAAACATCACCACATCTGCATCTTGTTCAATCGAACCAGATTCGCGCAAATCCGACAATTGTGGGCGTTTATCTTCGCGCGATTCAACCTGGCGTGACAACTGGGACAGGGCAATCACCGGAATGTCCAACTCTTTAGCGATGGCCTTAAGCCCTTGAGTAATCTCGGAAACTTCGTTCACACGGCTGTCTTTACTGGAAGCCGGGCGCACCAATTGCAGATAGTCTACAATCAGTACGTCCAGACCGTGGGTTCTCTTTAAACGGCGCGCCCGTGCCGCCAGTTGAGAGATCGGCAAAGCGGCTGTATCGTCGATGTAGAGCGGGCAGTTCTCCAGCGATTTTGCGGCTTCGACGAAGCGACGAAATTCGGTTTCGGTCATATCCCCGCGGCGAATTTGTTCGGATGGAATTTCTGCGGTCTCGGATAGAATTCGGGCGGCCAATTGCTCGGCCGACATCTCAAGTGAGTAAAACCCGACGACACCACCATTCACAGTCCCTTCGGATCCATCTGGGCGCGTGCCTTTTTGGTAAGCTTTGGCGATGTTGAAGGCGATATTGGTCGCCAGAGAGGTTTTCCCCATCGAGGGGCGTCCAGCAAGGATCAGCAGATCTGATTTATGCAAACCGCCGAGTTTGGCGTCCATATCGGCCAGACCAGTTGAGACACCGGCCAGACCGCCATCACGTTGAAAAGCTGCATTGGCGACATTCACGGCGTCTGAGACAGCGCGCAAGAAGCTTTGAAATCCGGTATCTTTGTTGCCTTGTTCAGACAGCGTATAAAGCCGCTGTTCTGCCTCGACGATCTGTTCGGTGGGTTCGCTTTCAACATTGACCGACTGCGCTTTAAGCGTGATTTCTTGGCCGATCTCCATCAAGTCACGTCGGATCGCCATGTCATAGATCATTTGAGCGTAGTCCCGGGCGGCGAAGACCGAAATGGCCGCACCTGCCAAGCGCACCAGATAGGCTGGCCCGCCAAGGGCCTTAAGTCCTTCATCTTCTTCCATGAAGGATTTCAATGTGACAGGCGATGCTAGATTGCCTTTGGCAATACGCGATTCCGCAATCTCATAGATTCGCCCATGCACGGGGTCATAAAAGTGATCCGCATTGATCAGGTTGGAGACACGATCATAAACTTCGTTATTCACCAAAAGTGTTCCCAGAAGCGCTTGTTCTGCCTCGATATTATGTGGAATGCTGTGTTCTGGTTCAGCGTCCGTGTTCGGCAATGCCGCCAATGAATTCATGTAAGTGGCGCCTCCCCAAGCGAAGCCGTTACCGGATATCGTCCGGTTTTGATTGTTTTTTCAAAGTGCAATCCGGCGGTGATGCCACAAAGCGATGCACCAATCTATCTGGAAATCCTGTGAGTTGTTTGGGGATAAGTTTTCAGCAAAAAACCGCTGTGAGATTTGCGTAGGATACCCGTGGGACATGCGTGGGACATCCGTAGGACAATGTGCGGCATATCCCTAAATTTTGGTCAAAATCTACGCGTCTTGTCGGCATCGCGCCAAGCTTGCCCGGTGCGACGGCGTTCTGCGACAAGCGCATGCTTGTCGTGCTGAGACAAGTTCAAGGTGTCCTTAGGGCTCAACCCATCAATTGCAGCTGCTGCAATCGCTGCCATCGAAAAGGTCGGCGTTTCAACCTGGCTATTTAATGCCGCGCGCGACAGGCCAAGTGCGGCAAGATAGGTCGCATGTGCCCCTTCCAGACGAGGTCCTTCGACGGCGGCCCCCTCAGAGTTTGCTTTGCAGGCCTGTGCATCGGTCGAATGGAAGGACCGACAGATATTGGGACGCGCATCATATGCACGACAGGTTAAGGTCATTGGGTTCAATGCTGGGCAGGCTTTGGGATGCCATTGGCGTCCGTCTGGATGACCTTGCAGCGGCAATAGGGCCGTATAAAGCTGCGCCGCCTCGGTTGCGGTGATGGTTCCGCCGTCGTCGCCGCTCAAAATACAACAATAGGCGCAGCCTGATCGACAAGCTGCCCCAGTTTGTGGATCGGCCCCTGTTGCACGCGCATCAGCGACTTCCGCCTGATAGACGGTTATTGCGCCGCGACCATCAGAGAGCCGTGTGGCCAGCTCGTCAAAGGGCAGGCCATGTTTGGCAGCGCTTTGGATATAGGCGGCCAAGGCCTTGCGGGCGCGTTGCAGCAACTTGAGAGGTGTGCCAGGCAGTTTCAGCGCCTTAACGCGCGCGTGAAGGGTTGCGATGTCTTGCGCAGCAGGTGTGCCAGCACCGGGTGTATGGCGTCGTCGGTTCGTACGGCTCATGAGGGTACATTTTGGATTTTGAATTTTAAAGGCGTCATATGCCAGACCCTATCGCAGCAGACATCAGTGTAAACAGGACGAAACCCGATCAGTGTATGGGTTTTGTAACGCTAGTTTTGTACCACACGCCAATGGGTCTCAAACAAAGGATCAAAAAGGGTGACGGGGCCTTCACCGCTGTTGAGCTTTGCCGGCCAGATTGTTGGTTTATCTGCCTTTTCCAATGTCATCATTGTGTCATTCACAGGCAATCCATAATGCGCAGGACCATTTAGCGACGTGAAAGCAGAAAGCCTGTCCAGACGTCCGTCTTCTTCGAAGATATGGGCTAGCAGCGGCATGGTATTGGTGGCTGAAAATACGCCCGCGCACCCGCAGGCCATTTCTTTGTTGGGGTCCGTATGGGGAGCACTGTCCGTGCCAAGAAAGTACTTTGCTTCGCCGCTTGTCGCGGCCTGACGAACGGCAAGACGGTGCGCTTCGCGTTTGGCGACGGGCAGGCAATAATAATGCGGTTTGATGCCACCCACGAGGATGTGGTTTCGATTGATGATCAGATGATGTGTGGTGATTGTTGCGGCCAAATGGCCAGAGGCTTGGCGGACGTAATCCACAGCGTCCTTGGTTGTGATATGTTCCATTGTGACACGCAGCGACGGTATGCGGCGGCGCAAAGGATCAAGCACCGTCTCGATAAAGACCGCCTCACGGTCAAAGATGTCGATATGATCGTCGGTCACTTCGCCATGCACACAAAGCGGGCAGCCGATTTCGGCCATTCTTTCCAGCACCGGGATGACCGTTTCAAAGTTGCGCACGCCAGAGGCGGAATTCGTTGTCGCCCCCGCCGGGTACAGTTTCACGGCGCTGACCAATCCTGAAGCAAAAGCCGCAGCGAGATCATCGGGATCTGTGTCCTCGGTCAGATAGAGCGTCATCAAAGGGGTAAAGTCATATCCCTTTGTGGCCGAAAGAATGCGATCGCGATAAGCCTTGGCGTCAGAACCTGTGACCACGGGGGGCATCAGGTTTGGCATGATGATAGCGCGCGCAAAATCGCGCGCGGTCTCTGGCGCCACAGCCTTCAGCATCTGCCCGTCACGAAAATGGACATGCCAATCATCGGGACGGGGGATGGTGATCTGCATTTCTACCTCGTGCGATTAGTCGCGTTTTTTGAACGGTTTCCCGCCACCTTTGAAGCCCCCTGGGCCTGCCCGATCTCCGCCACGGTCGCCGCCGCGAAAGCCGCCCCGATCGCCGCCGCGAAATCCTCCGCGGTCGCCGCCCCGATCTCCGCCGTAAGGTTTGCCACGCGAGTCGCGGCTGTCTTCACGCTCTTCCCATTTGCGGATCAAAGCAGCGTCAAATGCATCGCGGCGGATTTCGCCCTCGTGACACCAGACGCAATGAATTTTGCGGGCCTCGATCTTTTCAACGGCCAATTTTGGAGAGCCGGAGACGAGAACTACAAGATCGCCTTCTGAGAGTGCAGCCATTTTTGTTTCTTTCTTTCAGTTGCGCGGCGCTTACGCCTGAAGGCCTTGAAAGGAAAGCGGTTTCGAAACCCATATTTTGCAATTGAAAACCGATAGATGCCCTAAATCCGCTTAAGAGATCTAATCCGTCAGATGTATTGAATGGGTTTAGTCATTTTATTGAAGATATGCTGCCCTGTTGCACCGCTAGGTCGGGTCGTCAGCCGCTTTGAAAAGCGTTTCTGCGTCCTTCAATGCTTTGCGTGCCTGCCGGGATTGCCGCCAAGTCGCAAGTCCAAGCGCTGCAAACAGAACCGCACTGATTGCGTAGGCTGCCAAAACAGTGTCTGCATATTGACCCAAATCCGGCATCACATCCCCCTTCTGGCCAAGAGTGCTGCGATGCGTTGGCGCCGAATTTCAGTGCGTGTCCGCACAAGGACTAGCCAGAGAAACATCATAAAGAAACCAACCAAACAGACCAAAGCGGGGTAAAAGAATATCGGGGCAACGGCGCGGCTTGCCTCGACCGACATGCTGGCCCCTTGATGCAGACCTTGGTTCCAAAAATTCACTGCGTATCGTGAAATCACGGCAAAAATCGAACCTACAATGCATAAGATCGCGGTGAGGTCTGAGGCGGTTTCTCGATCTTCGATCGCTTTCCAAAGTGCGATATATCCAAGATAGAATATCAAAAGGATCATAAAAGCCGTCAATCGCGGATCCCAAGCCCAATAGGTCCCCCATATTGGCTTGCCCCAAATCGCGCCCGTGGCCATCGCGACCAAGGTCATTGTCACACCGATTGGCGCTGCGGCCTTGGCGGCCAGTGCGCTGACGGGGTGGCGCCGGATAAACCAGATTAAAGATGCGGCAACCATCATGAACCAGATCCCTGTGGCCATGGTCGCCGTCGGGACATGAAGATAGAAAATTTTCACGGTTGAGCCCTGTCGAAAATCGTCCGGGGTAAAGAAAAATCCCCAGATCAAGCCCCCACCGATTAGCGTAATCGCAGCCACAGACAAAGGGAGCATTAGCTTGCCTGACAGCTCCATAAACTTTGCAGGATTTGCGTAGCGCCAAATCGACATGATCTCTCCTCTCTTGGGGTAGCTTTGGCTCAATTCACCTGCGCTCGCAATGCGGCAGAGGCGGCAATCGGCATCGCAGCAAGACTTGCCAAAGTGATGCCTGCAGTGATCATCAAAGCGGGAACGGGATTTTGATCATTGAGGGCGCGCAAAACGGTTTGTGATCCAAAGATCAAACTGGGCAGGTACAGCGGCAATACCAGCAGAGACAACAAAAGCCCGCCGCGCTTCACGCCCACCGTCAAGGCCGCGCCAAAGGCGCCAATGGCAGAAAGGGCAGGTGTGCCTGCGGCAAGGGACAGAACGATCCAAAGATATGCGTCATTCGGCAGGTATAAAAGCGCGCCTAATGGCACAGCCGCCAGCGTCAGCGGCAATCCCGTTGTGATCCAATGGGCCAGCGTTTTGGCGGCCACCAGCCCTGAGACGGGGATCGGCGCGGTCAACAAAGCATCGAGACTTCCATCTTCAAAATCAAGTTGGAACAGACGGTCCAAAGACAGTAGACAAGACAGAAGCGCCCCAATCCACAAGATGCCGGGGGCGATGCGCGCCAGGAGCGCGGTATCAAGGCCCACGCTTAATGGGACAATGAAGATCACGATCAAAAAGAAGGCGAGCGCGAGGCCAAAACCCCCGCCGGAGCGCACCGCAAGCGAGAGGTCGCGCAGGAAGATCGCCCTCATAGAAAGGCCTCGTCGAGGAAAGGATCATCGTGGACATCGAGATTGGGCTGAAACCCGCTTAGCTCCAATATCGCGGCATCCCTCGGCAGCAGATCATCATGGCTGGACATGACGATTGTCGCGCCATCGGCCGCGGCCCGCTCCACCAGATCGAAAAAACTTTGGCGATGGGCGGCGTCGAGCGCCGTCGTCGGTTCGTCAAACAGCTTGATTGGGGTCGGCGCGATCAGGGCGCGGGCAAGGCCCAAGCGACGTTTTTGCCCCGCAGATAACAGGGCCACGGGCGTCTCCATCAGGGGGGCAAGGCCGAGGGGGTCATCCCCCTTGGGCACGGTCGCGCCGTAGATCGCGGACCAAAAGGACAGCGTCTCAGCCACGCTCATCGCGGGTTTGACGGCATCAAGATGCCCGCAAAACACCAGGTCCGCGCCGCCTGTTTCAAATGCGCCGGCGCTGGGCGCAATCAGCCCCGCAAGACAGCGCAACAGCGTGGTTTTGCCCGACCCGTTGGGCCCGCGCAGCACGGTGATCCCGCCGGGGATATCGAAACTGACATCCGAGAGCACGATCTTGCCAGATCGGCGGATCGTGAGGGGAGCGGTTGTGCGCAACATGGGCGCTTGCGTAGCGGCTGGTGCGGGCGAAGGGAAGGGCTAGGCCCGCTTGGCCTTTTCTTCCTCTGCGGCTTCGCGGTCCTGTTCGGCCCAGATCGGTCTCATTTTTTCAAGCCAGGCTTGATAGGCCGCGTAGAAATCGTCGCTGTCTTCTTGTTCCCAATGGGCGGGGCGGTTTGGGTTGCCCTTCATCATCCCCTTTGCACCGAAAAATTCATCGAAGTAGTCTGAGAAATTCATCATTGTTTCACCTGAAAAGGACCTCAACCGTGCGCCTCGTAAGCTACAAGAGTTTACATGGCTGAAGCGATAAATCTTGGGATCATCCAATATTGCGAATTGTAAGTTTGAAAACGCGATACTCGCGTATCTTAAATCTGTGCCGATGAAAAGAGCGCCTTGAAGAGACGCGTGACGTACTTGGGCCTTCCGAAAATAGGCTCCAACCAACCGGGCGCCATCAAGTTTTGCATACAAGAAATCTGCACCGTTCATTTTTGTTCTATCTAGCCAAGCCCCTTGCAAAACGGCTTCATTTAAAAGAACGCCATTAAAGTTGAAGTCGATTAGGCGTGCGCATTGCAAATTAGTGCGACTAAGGTCAGGCCGATAACCCTTATATCCTTCAAATAAACTATAGTATTTTCTGATTTTGTTTGCGACGCTATCTTTGTTTTCGCCTAACGTGATTGGCTGAGGTAAATAGTCAAACGGATATACGCCATCCCCGTTTCCTGCTTCTGCCTCTTTCAAACGCTGGTCCGATGATCGGCGACCGATGATTTGGAGTCCGATGGCTATATCGCCTCGAGTGGCGGGAAGAGCGGCTTTCCAATCTGTCCAAACCTTAGAATCGTTTCGGAACAAACTTGGATCATCCACCACCTCTTGCGGCAAATCCTCCGCGTCAGACGCGGGTGCATTCTCCCGGATATAGGCGCAGATGATCTCCATAATATGGACGTGCCAGTCCAGCCTCTGTTGCGCGATGCGTTCGAGTGAGAGCAGCGCACCGATCCGCACTTCGATATTCGGTTCGGTTTTCTGGATCATGACGGGCTTATAAGCCCCATCACTGCCCGCCTTGTCGGTCGTCAGCGTCCCGTCCGGCTTTTCATAAAGCGCCTTTTTCTGATCGTCTTCGAGTTGGGTGCGTGTTTCCTTGGTCACGCCAAGGCTTTCGACAGCTTTGTTGATCCGGTCGGTCAGCAAGCCTTCGTCGGCTGTTTCATTTGCCTCGCGCGTCAGCTCCGTGCGGCGAAGTGTAATCGGCAGGGTGACCAGAGCGCCCAAAACGGTGGTTTGCGCCGTCAGCGCAATCGTCGCACGGAAAATCGGGCTGAACCCGGTGCCCGGTGATGGATCCACTGGATTAAAGATCAAATAAATGATGGCCGAGGCACTGATGATAAAGGACAGCGCCATAAAGGCGGCGACAGTGAAATAGGCTGCAATCCCTGCGAGTATCCAGAAACTCAGCCGATAACCCAGACCAAAATACTTTAACAGAGACCGATCCGCGGTCGGTGATTTCTGACTCAGAAACTCCCACGTGAAACGCAACGCGAGGAGGTAAAAAATGACGCCAAAACCAATGTAAACGATGGTTGAAATCGGCATAAGTGTTCTGTCCTAAATACTGCGGACAGTGTGCTGCGATGCAGCTTGTTTGTCTATGAAAAGAAAAGGGGCGCATGACGCGCCCCCACACCGGAAGAAACCTTCAGCATTTGAACAATCAGTGCTGCGGCTTGCTCGGTGAAAATGCACCGCTTAGGTTGCGGGCGGCGCGCAGTGTCAGCCGCGAGAGGCCGTTCCGCAGGGCGTGGCCAAGTTCGCCTGCGGTTTCGGCGCGCATCCGAAGACCCCGTTCGATTGCGTCTTGCATGTCTTGGTCTGTAATTCCGTAAGCCATGATGGCCTCCTTGGGTTTCGTCTTCTTGAGGCAGAGATAGGGTTTCTGACCCCTAACTGACAAACGAGACTTTCTTTTCTTCAGATTAGTTTTATTTAAGTGAATATGTCTGATATGCTCCCCCCGTTGACCGCATTGCGCGCCTTTGAGGCCGCCGCCCGCCATTTAAGTTTTCAAAACGCCGCCGCCGAGTTGAACGTGACGCCAGCCGCCCTGTCCCATCAGATCAAATCCATAGAGGAGCGTTTAGATGCGCCCGTGTTCATTCGCCATAATCGCCGGGTGGAACTCACGGATCTGGGGCGTGTTTTGCAGCCGGGACTGGCCGAGGGGTTTGAGGCCCTGCAAGCGGCCTGGTCGGCGGCGCTGCGTAAACGCAATCACAAACAGCTGACCGTGACGGCGGGGCCTGCGTTCATGGCGAGTTTTTTGGCCCCGCGGATGTCCGATTTTGTGGTGGCGCATCCCGAACTGGAATTTCGGCTGACGGCGTCGCTGGCGATGCTGAATTTCCAGCGGGACGGAATTGACTTGGCGATCCGGTTTGGGGGCACCTCGGATGAGGGATATTTCTCAGAACGTATCTTTCAGGAATGGGTGGCGCCGATGATGTCACCGGAACGGGCGCAAGAGATCCCGCAGTCGAAGCATTTGAAACCGGAGCATCTGATTATTTCAGCCTATGGGAAGACGCTGGCCCCTGTCGAGGATTGGGGCAATTGGTTCACCGCCGCAGGGTTGGCCAAGCGCAAGCCCACCGGCCCGGTTTTTGCAAATCCTGAAGGCGCGCTTAGCTATGCGGCCAATGGGGGTGGGGTCGCGCTGGGCCGGATTTCGATTGCCGATGGATTTGTGCGATCAGGGCGTCTGGTCATGCCCTTTGCGACCTCCATGCGGGCGCAGCTTTATTATCGGTTGGTTTGTCCTTTGGGCATGGAAAATGATCCTCCTGTGCGGCAGTTCCGCGATTGGATGCGGGCGCAAGTGAACGATCTGGATGCGCATGGTCAGGGCCGTCTCTTTGTCGATATTTAAAGCGTTGGCGTTTTGAAGCGATTTGGTTGGACTCGGGCGCAATGCGGATCCGTAAAGTCTTGAGACCCTGATAAGGTCATTCTTGGAAAGTGCTTGTAGTTTGTTATGATATAACATAACGATCATATTTCTCTTTGCTTAACAAACCTAATACGATGCACGCGCTTTCATCTTCAGATCGATTGAATAAAAGAAATCTAAAGACAAGTCTCAGACGCAAAAGCCGGTGCCGCAATCCAATGCGCGAATATGATCAATTGCCACCTGAATTGCGGACTTGGCTGTCAGGGGCCGTTTTGCCCTGGCGGCCCAAATCCGTTCAGAAGGCTTTTGAAAAAGCCTTCGCCAGAACGGGGGATCGTGTTCGTGCCCTGGCCGAGCTTGATCGGATTGAAGCAAAACTGATCGCGAAAGATGCAAATAAGGTTTGGGCAGTGAATTGAACGGTTGAAAAGGAATTTGTTATAACATAACAAATTGCGACTGCGAACGATACTCTATTTGGAGATTACTATGAACGTGCAAGATACCCGCCTTCCGGTTACCGTTTTGTCTGGTTTTTTGGGTGCGGGTAAGACGACCTTGTTAAACCGTGTTTTAAACAACCGTGACGGTCGGCGCGTTGCCGTCATTGTCAATGATATGTCCGAAGTGAATATCGACGCCGATCTGGTGCGCGCTGACACCGAATTGTCGCGCACGGATGAAACTTTGGTGGAGATGTCAAATGGTTGTATTTGCTGCACGCTTCGCGATGACCTTCTTGAAGAAGTGCGCCGTTTGGCCGCCGAAGGCCGGTTCGATTATCTTTTGATTGAGTCCACGGGCATTTCTGAACCTCTGCCTGTCGCGGCAACTTTTGATTTTCGCGATGAAGCGGGCGAAAGTCTGTCCGATGTGTCCCGTCTGGATACAATGGTGACCGTGGTCGATGCGGTGAACCTGTTGAATGACTATTCGAGCCATGATTTTTTAACTGATCGCGGTGAAGCGCTGGGGGAAGAGGATGATCGCAATCTGGTTCATTTGCTGACAGATCAGATCGAATTTGCTGATGTCGTGATCTTGAACAAAGTATCTGATGCCGGTCCACAAAAGGCCGATGCGGCGCGCAAAATCATTCGCAGCCTGAATGCGGATGCCCAGATCATTGAAACAGATCATTCAGATGTTGATGCGGGTAAGATCCTGGACACTGGAATGTTCGATTTTGAAAAAGCGCATGAACATCCAATGTGGGCGAAGGAACTTTATGGTTTTGCGGACCACACGCCCGAGACCGAGGAGTATGGCGTGGCAAGCTATGTTTACCGGGCGCGCCAACCCTTTATCCCCGAGAAGATCATGGCGCTTTTGAACGGTGAGATGGCGGGGGTCATTCGCGCGAAAGGTCATTTTTGGATTGCCTCGCGCCCGGAATGGGTGGCGGAGTTTTCCTTGGCGGGAGCCTTATCGAGTGTCTCACCTTTGGGTACATGGTGGGCCTCTGTTCCAGAGGATCAATGGCCGGATCATCCAAGTGCACAGGCCTATATGAAGCAACATTGGGTTGAACCTTGGGGGGATCGCCGCCAAGAAATCGTGTTCATTGGATCGGGGATAGATTGGGCAGATTTGAAAGGTCGTTTGGATGCTTGTCTTGTGCCTGCGAGCCTAGCGCCTGGGCCTGACGCCATACCTTCTTACCCGGACCCGTTTCCCAAATGGGCGCGCACTGCGGCATGACACTCGCCTTGAACGCCGATATCCCGGTAGGTGTCGTGGGGGTGCGCATAACGGATTCTGCACAGGGTCTGCATATTTTGAAACAGTCCGAATGTGCAGCCGTCGTCTGGCAGCGTGAACTTGATCCACGCGTTTTGGCCTGGATTAGCAATCTCTCGGCTGCGCATCTTCCCAAAACCCGAACCGTGCTGAAAGTTGCGTCGGTTCGAGCGGAAATCGACAGGGCGTTCACCGCTTTGGGCGTAGCTGTCAGCGTCGAGCGGGACCTATTTGCGGATGATGTCGCCGCATTGGCCGAGGTTTTTGCCGAGTTGACCAATGCGCCCTATCTGCGACTGCGACTGGATCCGGTGACCACGAACGCGTGTCGGAAATTCCATGTCGATGCGATGATCGCCCGTTTGGTTTGCACCTATCGCGGGGCTGGTACGCAATATGGTACATCCCGGAACGGAGCGGACCCCCAGCACATCGAGGCCGTGCCAACCGGTGCGCCAATGGTTATGCGGGGCACGCTTTGGCCCGAGAGGCCGCTATCTGATTTGCGGCACCGCTCCCCGCCGATAGAAGGGTCGGGTGAAACAAGGTTGCTTTTGGTGCTTGATCCTGTGGCTAATCTTGAAGGCGAAGAAAGCGATCACAAATAATTTGGTTTGGCAGAAAGAAGCCATGCGATCTGCCCGCGCGACCGTTTCACGAGCGGATGACAAGTCAGGTTGCAGACTTGGAAGCACAGAGCGCTGGGCGCACCTTTGTTGATATTTGATCTAAGCGGTTAAGTGTCGTCATTCAGCCGATTCTGATGGACGCCGTTCAAATAGGTCAAGTGGTCCGGTCCCGTTGAATGCGCAATGTCGATGCGTCCCATAGGCGAAAAGGCGTTGAACACTTTGGAAACATTTGGCGCACTTGCGAGGATGAAACCGTCTGTTGATGTTGTGTGTTCGCGGGGTTCTGACACCACTTCGATATCATATTTTTTGTCCGAAAGTCTTGATAGGCAGGCATCGAGTACTTTCGGCCCATGCGTCGAAACGAAGAGGTAGGATATTTTGTGATCTTCTAGTTTTTCGGCGGCATCGTCGAGCATTTCGACCTCATACCCTTGGATATCAGAGTGTAGTAAATATATCTCATCCATCTTCTCAGCCGTGCAATATTCATCAATTCCGAAATGGCCGTGCCCGACGAAAGCATTGATGAAGGTCCCTTCGAACCCGTTATGGGTATAGTTCATTTCACCAGCACGCAGGTTTCGATCATTCGGCTCTACCAAAATTGTGCGCCCGTTTTGGTACCGTGACTGAAACCACATGGAATAGTGGGCCCAGTAGGCTCCGAGTTCGATCATAACGGGGGCGGGGGGTGGTTGCAATTTGAGGAATTCCTGGAAACAAAACTCTTCAAGGGGTTCATGCACACCGCGGTTAAAAACCAGAAGTTCGCTGAACTTGCCGTAATAAGCGCCCGGTTGATCCCCGCTCGCAACCGTTAGCCCATTGTGAAGAATGACCCGTTCTGCTTCGTCAAAATAACCGGCTTCTGGAACACGTTCGATCAAAAGGTTCAAAGGATCGCTGATCACTTCTCTGAAACGCTCGTGGAATAGACGCGCTTTGCCAAGTGTTTTGGCGTCTGCGGTATCGGACATTTCGAACCCTAACTTTCGTAATCGAAGCCGTTGAAGCGATTGGGTTCGCCCTTGGCCTCTGGGTGATCAATGAAATCGGCCCAATCATTGCCGGGGCGCCAGATGCCATCCATCATTTCAAAGGCTTCTGTGGGGTCTAAGCGACCACGGCCAGACTTGGCATAGCGATAGAAAAAGGCGGTGACGCGGGCGTTATAGATGCAATGGACGTGGACGCGTTGGGTCGGCAGGCCCTCGAGCGCGGCGCAGAATTGGGTGAAATCCTCTTCCGTGGGGCTTTCGAATTCCACAGGGATATAGATGTACTCCATACCCAAAGTGGTCACGCTGGCCGCTTCGTCGTCGAGCGCCCCTTTGTTGTGGTGGGGCCCCAGATTGATCACATGGGTCACGCCATCTTTGGCCAGCACGGCCAGCTGGTCCTCGGTCGGTTGGCCGGAGAGGGTGATACGGTCGTTTACTTGGCGGAAGTTGAGGATGTGGGAAAGATGGGTCATCGGTTAATCATAGTTGAGAACTGCTTGCTTCACGACCCCGAATGTGCGCGATAAGCTCCGCTGCGCGTCGCCGCGCACACTCAAAGGAAACAGTTTTAAAATATGGGCCTCGAAATGAACCTGTGGGCTGCTCAAAATAATCGACAATGTAGTCAGGCCACATTTCGTATACCATTGCATACAAACCGTGCTTGAACGACTCGCATACCTCGCGTAAAGCCTTTCTTGAGAGAAGAGAGATACACCCCCGGGAGGCATAGCATGACTGTCACAGTCGGTACCGATTCTAATAGAACGCGAAAAACACTCACCGTGGGCAGCGAGTCCATTGATTATTACTCGATCCCAGCGGCAGAGGCGGCTGGGCTGGGCGACTTTTCAAAGTTGCCCGCGGCGCTCAAAGTTGTGTTGGAAAACATGCTGCGGTTTGAGGATGGCGGGCGCACTGTGTCCACCGAGGATATCAAAGCTTTTGCGGACTGGGCCACAAAAGGTGGCAACAATCCGCGCGAGATTGCCTATCGCCCTGCGCGCGTTCTGCTGCAGGATTTCACGGGGGTCCCTGCTGTGGTGGATCTGGCTGCAATGCGCGACGCGATCATCGGCCTCGGCGGAGATGCAGAAAAAATTAACCCGCTGAACCCGGTGGATCTGGTGATCGACCATTCGGTCATGATCGATGAGTTCGGCAATCCCCGCGCGTTCCAGATGAATGTGGACCGCGAGTACGAGCGGAACATGGAGCGCTATACTTTCCTGAAATGGGGGCAGTCGGCGTTCAACAATTTCCGCGTTGTGCCCCCAGGGACGGGGATCTGTCACCAGGTGAATCTGGAATATCTGGCGCAGACGGTTTGGACGGATACCGACCAGAACGGCACGATGGTCGCTTATCCTGATACGCTCGTTGGCACTGACAGCCACACAACCATGGTCAATGGCGCGGCTGTTCTGGGCTGGGGCGTTGGCGGGATCGAGGCCGAGGCCGCGATGCTGGGCCAGCCGATCTCGATGCTGATCCCAGAAGTGATTGGGTTCGAGCTGACCGGCGCAATGATGGAAGGGACGACCGGGACTGATCTGGTTCTGAAAGTTGTCGAAATGCTGCGCGAGAAGGGCGTGGTGGGCAAATTCGTTGAGTTCTACGGCGCGGGTCTGGACAGTCTGCCGCTCGCGGATCGGGCGACGATTGCCAATATGGCGCCAGAATATGGCGCGACCTGCGGCTTTTTCCCGATTGATGGCGAGACGCTGCGCTATCTGCGCAATACAGGCCGCGACGAGGACCGCATCGCATTGGTCGAGGCCTATGCCAAAGAAAACGGGTTCTGGCGCGGCGATGATTATGCGCCGGTTTACACCGACACACTTCACCTTGATATGGGCACGATTGTGCCTGCGATTTCAGGTCCGAAACGCCCGCAGGATTTCGTGGCGCTGACGGATGCGCAATCTGCGTTCAAGAAAGAAATGGAAGAGACGTTCAAGCGTCCCTTGGGCAAAGAAGTGGCCGTTGCCGGCGAAGATTACACCATGGAAAGCGGCAAGGTTGTGATCGCCTCTATCACGTCGTGCACCAACACCTCCAACCCTTATGTGATGATCGGTGCTGGTCTTGTGGCGCGCAAAGCGGCTGCTTTGGGCTTGGATCGCAAACCTTGGGTGAAGACATCGCTGGCGCCGGGCTCACAGGTTGTGAGCGCCTATCTCGAGGCGGCAAATCTACAAGAGGATCTGGACAAGATCGGATTCAACCTCGTGGGTTACGGCTGCACAACTTGTATTGGCAATTCAGGCCCTTTGCAGAAAGAGATTTCAGAGGCGATTGCCGAGGGCGATTTGGTGGCGACAGCCGTTTTGTCAGGTAACCGCAACTTTGAGGGTCGGATTTCGCCGGATGTGCGGGCGAATTATCTTGCGTCCCCTCCGCTGGTTGTGGCCTATGCGTTAGCCGGGACGCTGGATATTGACCTGACAAAAGATCCAATTGGTCAGGACAAGGACGGCAAGGATGTCTTTCTGAAGGACATTTGGCCCACGTCCAAAGAAGTGGCCGAGTTGGTAGAAGCAACTGTTACGCGCGAAGCCTTTCAGGAAAAATATGCTGAAGTCTTTACGGGCGATGAGAAATGGCAGGGCGTTGAGACGACGGAAAGCAAAGTTTATGATTGGCCATCTGCGTCCACTTATGTTCAGAACCCGCCTTATTTCCAAGGCATGGGCCAAGAGCCGGGCACGATTTCGAATATCGAAGGTGCCAAGGTCTTGGCGATGCTGGGCGATATGATCACGACCGACCATATCTCGCCTGCGGGATCGTTCAAAGAAACCACGCCTGCGGGTCAATACCTGACGGATCGCCAGGTGCCGGTGCGCGAGTTCAACTCTTACGGGTCGCGTCGCGGGAACCACGAGGTTATGATGCGCGGCACGTTTGCAAATATCCGCATCAAGAATGAGATGCTGGACGGGGTTGAGGGCGGTTATACGCTGGGTCCTGATGGGCAGCAGACCTCAATTTATGATGCCGCGATGGCCTATATGGACGCAGGTGTGCCGACGGTCATTTTTGGGGGAGAGCAATATGGTGCCGGGTCCAGCCGCGACTGGGCGGCGAAGGGCACAGCACTTTTGGGTGTGAAGGCCGTCATAGCTGAGAGCTTTGAGCGTATTCACCGTTCCAATCTGGTGGGTATGGGCGTGATCCCATTTGAGTTTACGGGTGGAGACACACGCAAGTCTTTAGCGCTTACCGGCAACGAAACCGTTTCCATTTCTGGCCTTGATAGTGTTCAGCCGTTGCAAGAGGTGCCGTGCACGATCACATATGAAAATGGGGACGTGAATGAGATCACGTTGAAATGCCGGATCGATACGGCCGTGGAGATCGAATATATCGAACATGGTGGTGTGTTGCATTACGTGCTGCGGAACCTCGCAGCGGCTTGATCGGGTAACAGCGGGCGCGATCAAATCTGCGGTGCGTGGCCCGTGTTGACATCTTGCTTCACCGTTGTAGAGCGGTGAAGCAACAACTGGCGCGTTTTGCGCATTTTCATGGACAGACTAGACCTTTTGGCCCGCTTTTGGGTGCTTGGAGAAGATTTCTCCAATGCGAACTTGTATGAAGCTCTCAACACATTCGTCGAACAGATGAATTATCAAATATCCGATTTAGAAATAAAGCACGCCGCTGACTTGGTGTCTAAGGTGCGATTAGGAGATGAGTTTACAATTTATCAATGGGTCGTGTTCAAGGATTTCATATATCCGCCTAGGCTCAATTGGAATTTCCTTGTTGAAGCCGTGGACGCAGCCGAGAGCGACGGGCAACTTTTGAAAATCGCGATAGGGCCTGCAACGAACCTGTTGGCGCATTATGGTTCGACGATTGAATACTTTGAAAAATGGTCAGCCGAGAACGAAAAGTTCAAACGCATGACGACCGCAATGATACGGCATCGAACCTGCAATGACTCTTGGTATCGTTTGTGGGAGTTACAGAGCCAAGTGCCGGATCCCTTGTCAAAGGTCGATGAACGCCCAACTGATAGGGACCATCTTGTTTCGCTCGAGGATCAAGAGAACGCGGACAAAGGACGCTATCGATATGATGGGTCAGGGAATTGGGTGATAATTCAGCGTTGAGAATCCCACTCCGTTGTGCCGTTCCGGTTGCATTACGTGCTGCGGAACCTCGCAGCGGCATAAGGCAATCAGGCTTTAAAAGTTAAGCTTCGCATGGCAGGAGAGACCATGCGGAGCTTTTTTGTTTTTTGGCTATTGTTTTGTGCGTCAATGGTGCAGGCGTTTACACCCAGCGCCGATCAAGGAGGTGCGTTTGAGGCTGCTTTAGTCCAATTCTGGGGCAGGTTTTCAGAAAGCCAGTTCGAAACCATTTATGACAAGTCCGACAATAGCTTTCAGGCTGCTGTCCAAAAATCAGAGTTCCTTGCCACATGGAACCGGCATCTGAGCGATTTTGGGCAAGCGCGGTTGCTTAAAGTCAGTGATCGCATTTGGTATGATCAGGGGGCCTCAGGTATTTTCGCGGTCAGCGAGGTTCAGTTTTCAACAAACCAATTCTTCTTTGGATGCGGGTATTTCGTTTTCAAAGAAACCAAAGGCATTGGGTTTCGGTTTATCCGATCTGATATCCTTTATGTGCCGGAAGAGCTTCGCTCTGAACGCGAACGAGCTTTGTTTGAACAGGTGCGAAAACTGCCGGGATGTGGGACTGTGTTGACTGCGTTCGACTGACGCAGTCGAATGGGATTGATTTGTTAGAAGCTTTCGGGATTGTACGCCCATGAGATATATCCTGATTTTTGCTGTCGTCTTCATCGCAGGCTGTTCCGTTGGCACATATAATGCGCCCCCAGTGACAGACGCGCAGGCAGCGCTGATTGCAAATCCAACCCCCGAGGTTCAAGCGCAGGTCGAAGCGGAATTGCCCGATTTTCTGGCCGAAGATACGTTTTTGGAACAGTTGACGGCACAAATCGGACGGCCTTTGACCGCCCGCGAACTACAATTTGCGCGGCTTGCGGGCGTGCGCAACCCAGACCGGGTTCGGATCGCGGTTGTACCACGTATTCCGGCGGCACAAAGATTTGCGCGCATCAAATCCGATACAGGAATCGACATCTCTGGATCTGCAACACGCGCCCTCCAGATTACAAAAGTCTACCCGGCCAAGGCGATGGCGGCCCGCTATTCAATTGTTTTTGCAGCTCCATTTCAAAACGATCTTGAGGTTTTGGTCCATGAATTGGTTCATATTCGGCAATATGAAGAATTGGGTCCGATTGGCATGGCGCGGCGTGCGGTCACACAGGCGGTTGTATTGCGCGGAAAAACCGTTATTCCGATTGAAACCGAAGCTGTTTTTGAGACGGCACGCCTTCTGGGCACCCAACCTGCATATTACCCATATTGATGATGGTATTGATCCGAACTTTATTTGCCTTTCTTGTACTTCTAAGCGTCGCAGGTTGCGAACTGCGCGAGGCCAGACCCATCACACAGGTCGACTTAGACGCTGTGTCGAACCCGACGGTGATCGAAAAATCCCTTATTGATCAGGCGTTCCAATTCACATTGCGCAACAACCGTTTGCTGGAAGCCCATGCTTTGGAAGTCGGCAGACCGCTTTCGCCACAAGGCATAAAGTTGGCGCGTTCCTTGGGTGTCCGCAACCCTGAGAAAGTTCGCATCGTCATCGTGAAAAAGATCCCAAAGACAAATACAGCCGAGCGGATCATTCAGGCGACACCTCTTGTGAACCCCGGAACTGTGATTGCGGGATTGGCCGCAGGGTACGGAATTTTTCTGGCCGAAGGTTATGGCGACAAGATTTGGGTGCTTGCGCATGAATTGGTGCATACCGCCCAGTTTGAGCGCTACGGCATGGAAGAAATGACGCGGCGCTACCTGACCGAAAGCGTTGTCCTGCGCGACAGGTTGATACCGTTGGAACGCGAAGCGATCAACAAAAGTGCAGATGTGCTTGGGATCGATCCTGTGCCATACGCCTTTTGATCTTTCGCTTGGACGGCTTAGTGGAATCGTTATATCGGGTGATGAAACAGTTTCGTGAGGTATTGTTATGCCCAATCAGTTAGATTTGCCCCCGGTTTATGCCGTGATAGCCATCTTGGCTGCGATTGTTTTTGGGTGGTTTGGTATTCTGATTAGTGGATATTTGGGACACGGATTTTGGGGTGTTGTTCTGATCTTGATCGGTATTGGTTTGGTTGGTTGGTCTGCTTGGCTGTTCAAAGAATATCAAACAACGATCATCCCGCGTCAGCAACCAGATGCTTTGGTCATGGATGGGCCTTTTTTGATCTCTCGTAATCCGATGTATCTTGGTATGGTACTGATCACTTTGGGTGTTGGCGTCTTTATGGGCCTGTCATTGCCTATATTCCAGCTTTTGCTCTTGCGGTCTTTTTAGACCGCAATTTTATTGAACCCGAAGAGCGGAAATTGCGTGAGAGCTTTGGCAACGAAGCCGACGCCTATATTGAGGATACCGCGCGCTGGATCGGTTACGGCCCGGTTAAAGTCTGATCCCTTGTAGAGGGGCGACCGCACTGCATTTGTGGCCATTGTCACATAAATACACACAGACTTTATTGGCGGCATGCGGTGTGAATTGGTTAAGGGTCCCTTAATCGGAGTGAACATATGCGCCAATTTTTGATCAGCTTGATACTTGGGACCCTGTCTCTGACGCCTGTGGCACTTGCCAGTGAGCGCATTGTCCTGATTGAACTGTTCACTTCGCAAGGGTGCAATTCCTGTCCTCCTGCAGATGAAATTCTAAGAGACATCAGTGATACGCATGACGATGTGCTCGCCCTTAGCTTGCATGTTGATTATTGGGACTATCTAGGTTGGAAGGATATTTTTGCCCAACCGCAATTCAAGTCTCGGCAAGCAGCTTATAATGAACAGATCAAAAGTCGATATTCTTTGGTGACGCCACAAATCGTGTTTGATGGTCAGGCGCAAGTGGCCGGCGGGCACACGATAAAAATTTTTGAAGCGATGAATGTGGCACGAGCTGGTCAAGATAGGGCAGCGTTAAATCTTGTCGCGACGCAAATGGGGCTGCGGGCCGAGATCACACCGATGCAAGGCTCTCGGGCGGCGGATGTGTATTTGGTACGCTTTACGCAAAGCGAAGATGTGGCGATTGCGGCAGGCGAAAATGGAGGCAAAAAATTGACCTATACCAATGTGGTGAAAGAATGGACCAAAATTGGCGAATGGGATGGAACCTCTGAGGCAAGATTTTCTGCGGATATCGCGGGTGATGATAAGACAGCGGTGATCGTTCAAGTCGCTGGCTCGGGGCCGGTCTTGGCGGCGCGTAAATTACAATTCGCCGGTAACTGATATCGGTTCTGGTTTGGCGCGGCGACTTTCGCGCCACCAGATGATCATACCTGCTGCCACAATGATAAACGCGCCGACGAAGGTCGCCAAATCTGGAATTTCTGCAAAGAACAGCACACCCCAAAGAATACTGAACATAAGGCCAGAATAGCTCCATGGAGCGAGGGCAGAGGCCTCGGTTTCGCGAAAAGCACGGATGAGGAAGAAGTGACCTACGGCGCCAATTGTCCCGATGGTTACAAGCTGAACCCAATGCCATGATGTCGGTGCCGACCAATAGAATGGCACGACAAATGTAATAATCACCATTCCGACGAGAGCCGTGTAGACAAGGTTGGTCCATGGACTTTCGTCTTGTCCGATTGCGCGTGTCGACAAGGCGTACCCGGCAAAGAATGTGGCGGTCAGAACGGGTAAAAGCGTGGCCCAACTGAACGCGTCAAAGCCCGGCCTGATGATGATCATAGCGCCGACAAATCCAGCAAAGACACCAGCCCATCGCCAAGGTCCGATCTTTTCACCCAAAAACAGAAAGGCGCCAAATGTGATCAAGATTGGCGCAATTTCGAAAATCGCGGTTGTTTGTGGAAGCGTCAGGAAGAAGAGCGCGTAGAAGAACGTTGCGGTTGCGCCAAAAACAAAAAACGACCTGACCATTTGTTGTTTGAAATATTTGGTTTTCAGCAAACTGGGCATCGCGCGATTGAGGAAGAGGGCCAGCACGACGACGTGGAATGTGTAACGTGCCCAGACGACCTGAAAGGGATGGAAGCTTTTGGTCAAATGGTTCGCCAAAGCGTCCATTAAAGAAAACAGGAAGATCGCCAGAACGAACAGCAATGTGCCGCGAGTCAGTGGGGACAGGTTGTCTAACATGGGTTGACGCTGGTGCGCTGCTGCCTGAAGTGCAAGCGCTTTCCAAGCGGGGTGCTGCAGTTTAGGACAAGGCATGGCGCAACATACAACGTTTCCGGTTTATGTGATTTCCTGCGCGCAGGATAAGGCCCGGCGAGCCCGAGCTCTGGCCAGCTGTGCTGCGTTTGGGTTGCACGTTCGTTTGATCAAGGCTGTGGATGCACGCGATGGGCTTACAAGTTTGCGCCCGTATCGCGATCTCGTTGCGCACCAGTTTTGGTCGCAGGATCAGATCAAACCGGGTGCATTTGCATGTTTTATTTCACATCGGTTGGCTTGGGCTGCTTTGGTGGACCATGACGCGCCGGTGGCGTTGATCCTGGAAGATGACAGTCGCGTGGTTGCTGTTCCAAGATGGGACGGCATATCGCAGCTGTCATTTTGCAACGATCGGTTGTTGGAATGGGACCACAAGGTGGGGGGATTGCATAGGGTTATGTCAACTTCGCGCGCTCAATTTGAAGGTCTGGCCAAAGCGCCTGGCGCCGACGGCTATATTTTGACACAAGATGCGGCCAAACTCTTGCTTGAGGCGACAGATCGCGAGGGTGTGCGCTGTGGAGTTGACTGGTATTTGATGATGATGGCTGCGGGTTTGCCAAAGGGGCAATCTTACTTGTCCGAGGTTAAATCGCTTCGAGACATGTTTGGCTTGCGATCACCTGTTCTAAAGGCCGCGGCATCAGATCATGTCATGGTCAGAAATGATCGCGCGGGACCTTCCAGCATTGAACATGCCAAAACGGTCCCGATCGCTGCGTTCAAAGACGCGCTTGTCTAACCGGCAGGCGCGATCATCATGGTCATTTGACGACCTTCCGATTTAGGTCGCGATTCAACCTTTCCAGCGTCATCCACAGCTTCTTCAACCCGCTTCAAAAGATCGAGACCAAGATTTTGGTGCGCCATTTCGCGACCGCGGAACCGCATGGTGACTTTCACCTTGTCGCCGTTTTCCAGAAACTTCATCACTGAACGCATCTTAACGTCAAAGTCATGCGTGTCCGTATTGGGACGGAATTTCACTTCTTTGACCTCGATGGTCTTTTGCTTCTTGCGGGCCTCGGCCTCGCGTTTTTGCTGTTCATATTTGTATTTGCCAAGATCCATGATCTTACAAACCGGAGGATTGGCATTCGGAGAAATCTCGACCAGATCCAGCCCGGCATCAACGGCCAGTTCCATGCCTTTGCGTGGGGTCACCACGCCAACATTTTCACCTTCGGCGCCAATCAATCGAATTTCAGGTGCGTTTATCCGGTCATTTGCACGGGGTCCCGTGTCACGCTGAGGCGGGGCGTTATGAGGTCTTCGAGCTATAGTTCCTTATCCTTCTATCGTTTCCGAATTTTCTACGGCATCGTAGTCCCTTGCAGCGGTTTAGGGATCGGGTCAACGCCTGAGTTGATAATTAGGGCTTAGGTTGTGAAAAAGAAAGTGTTGCACCAAAATGCGATCTCTTGCCCGAACTTGCACGCAATTGGCGCAATATCGCTTGATTTAGGTGGGTATCTGGAAGGTAACGGTGGACCTTTTGTCGAATTCTACCTTAAGAGGCGGTAGAATTTACCGACCGAAAGGGGTCAAAATGAAAACAGGATATGTGATCGGTATCGTCATTATCGTAGCAGTCGCATGTGGCGGCTATTACGGATACACGCTGTACGAACAGCATCAGGCAGAGATTGCCGCGCAGGAAGAAGCCGCACGCATTGCCGCAGAAGAAGCTGCAGCTGCAGCGGCAGCCGAAGCAGAAGCTGCTGCCGCTGAAGCAGAGGAGCAGCGCCTTGCCGAGGAAGCCGCCGCCGAAGCAGAACGTCTTGCTGCAGAAGCTGAAGCCGAGGCCCAACGTTTGGCTGAAGAAGCCGCAGCTGCGGCAGCTGCTGCGGCCGCCGAAGCAGAAGCTGCAGCCGCTGCCGCTGCAGAAGAAGCAGAAGCTGCAGCCGCCGCCGCTGCAGAAGAAGGCGAAAGCCTTTTGGAGCAAGCTGGCGAAGCGGTCGAAAATGCTGTTGAAGCCGCAACTGAAGCGGCATCGTCACTGGTGGAATGACGAACAAGGTCTGCAAAGGTGCGAATCCCGCAGACCTTTGCCTCGAAAACCGACCAACCCGGCACTGGATGTGCCGGGTTTGCTTTTGGTGTTCAGTCCGATCCCAAACAAGACCGGGTAAAGACAAGGCTGGTGCCTGATACTGGCGGTACCATTTTACAAGTTTCTCTCGCCCTATAAGGGTTCGTCTGAGTTTGTGGTTCTATTCGGGTCGGTTAAACTTGATTTTATCGCTTTAAAAATGCGGATGACGCAATGGGATCTGGCGAGATTGTTCATACAAGATTTTTATCGCGCTGCGGCAGATCATCGGTCTTGACCGGACTGTTGCTGTGAAGTAGCCAATCCCCTCGGTGCGGGCGTTGTGTAGTGGTAAGACCTTAGCCTTCCAAGCTAATGACGCGGGTTCGATTCCCGCCGCCCGCTCCAACAAACACTCTCTTCATTTTACTTGACCCCTAAAAATGTTCGGTTTTTGATTAAACTGAACACAATCTAAGACGCATTTGATATCGGCGTGGCCGGTTAGGAGGCATGTCATTAGTATTGAACAAATCAAGCTCGACATGGGCCGGATCAGCGTTCCCGTCATTCAAAGTAATGGTGATGAAGACCTAGTGGAAATTTTTGGTGCCAATGCTGAAAGGTTCAAAGCGCTGTATCAAGAGACGGGCGTTGTCTTGTTTCGTAACTTCAAGAAGTCGCACTACAGTTTTATGAACGAGATTTGCCCGATCATTTTCACTGAGACAATGAACCAAACGGGACGGCACACAGCGCGTGAGAAACGTGAAGGTGCTGTTCATACATCTACTGCAAAAAACAAAAATGCGGTGATCGTTCAGCATAGCGAGAGCGCTTATCTACCTTCGTTCCCCTCTTCGTTACTGTTCCATTGCGTGACGGCAGCGCGCGTTGGGGGACGAACCCCAATCTCTTCTTTAGAGTATCTTACGCAGCAGATCCCCGAAGCGATAAAAGCTAAGGTTTCGGAAGAAGGTGTCCGATATGTCCGACGCATGGGAACGGTGCCGGGCCATGAATGGCAAACGGTTTATAGAACAGATGATGCTGACGCCTTGACCCAAAAGCTTTTGTCAGAGGACACAGAGGTCGAATGGGAAGGCGATGTTCTGATCACCACGCGCCAGTTGCCGGGATTTATCAAATCGGTCGGGACGAGCGCCTCGTTTTGGTTCAATGCGCTTTATTCTTCTAATGCACTGACCATTCCGCAAGCGCAGCTAGACTTTTTGATTGCGAATTTTGGAGCGGATAAATTGCCCAATACGACCTATTATGGGTCCGGCGAGGCGCTGCCACAGCATGACTTTGTCCAAATTGAAAGGGCATATAGGCAAAGTACAGCTGCGTTTGATTGGCAGGATGGCGACCTGCTTTGGTTGGACAACTTAAGATATGCCCATGGTCGCGAGGCTTTTGACGGGGATCGTGAGGTTTTGGTGATCCTAGGTGATCCCAAAAATTGGGCTGATTTGGTATGACAAACCTTGGCCCTGACGGTGCTGTGACGACATTTGCTGAAAGTTTGGCGCATTTTGCGCAAACCCAGCCGGATCTGGTTTTTGCGCGGTCTGCCACAAAAGAAATCCGCTATTCTGAGGCTTGCACGGAAGTTGAAAAGATCGCCGCTTGGCTGCAAGGTCAGGATTTTTTTGAAAAGAACCGGCCGATATTTACATTTCTACCTGCGCAGGCTGAGTACCTTACGACCTTTCTAGGTGCTATGCAGTCGGGCATGCCTTGGGTTGGTCTTGACCCTAATTTTCCGAGTTCGATGAATGCGTCGATCCTTGATGTTTCTGACAGAGCAAATGTGATTTGCGCCAATCGAGATCGTGAGCGTTTGAACGACCTTATTCCGGCCGCGCGTCTTATAACGATCGAAGATATCTGGGCGTCTGATCGTGATGGCAATTGTGTTTTGCCAAATCCCGAAGACATTGCCTTGATCACGTTTACCTCTGGATCTTCGGGTAAGCCGAAAGGCGTCGCGCGCTCCCAGCGCGATGTTTTTGCCAATGCAAGCGGTCAAGCCGCGCGATACAGTCTGTGTTCTGCGGATACTGTGGTTGCTGGCTATTCTGTTTCGGTGATGGGTTTTTTGCGCGCCTTTCTTAACACGCTTTCAGTTGGCGGATGTTATCGGCCGGTTGATCTGAGATCGCATGACGAGAACGGCTTGCTGGCTGCCATGGACGAAGAGACCAGTTCCCTTTTGCATATCGTCGCCCCGGTTTTCAGGACGCTTTTTGGAACGCTGCATTATAAGCGACAGTTCTCTTCGATTAAGCGGTTGATACTGGGCGGTGATGCAGCCACGCCAACTGATCTGGAATTGTTTCGCAAGCATTTCCGGTTTGACGCTAAAATCTATTCCGGTCTTGGCTCTTCTGAATGTGGCACAATTAGTATCTGGGAGGGGCGACGGGACTACTTTCCTGAACGCGAAAAACTTCCATGTGGTGACGTCTTAGAGGGCGTGGACATCTTTCTGAATGTTGAGGGCGAACTGATTGAACCCATGCCTGATCTGGTTGGTGAGTTGTTCGTGTCGTCACCCTATATGGCGCATTCCTATTGGAATGACCAAGACCTATCTGATGAAAAATGGGCTGTCGCAGAGAACGGCAAGATTTATTGCCGCACAGGTGATTTGGTTGCGCTCGATCATTTTGGGGTCCTCCATCATTTTGGTCGGGCCGATCAAGTGGTCAAAGTCAATGGTATGTTGGTTGATCCAGCGCTGGTCGAACATGTTGTCGCCCAATATCCTGGCGTGACTGAAGTTGCCGTTGAGACGCAGACTGTGGATGCATCTGGCAAGCGCGTGATCGAAGCTTTTGTCGCCCATGAAGATAGTTGTGAACTTTCTGATCTCGAACGGTTTCTTGAGGAAAATCTGGTTCCCGCATCACACCCCAAGTTTTGGTACCGCATGCCAGAGTTGCCTCGCGGTAAGTCCGGGAAAGTTCTGCGCATTGCTTTGGATCGCAACAATCCGTTTACTTGGCGCCGGACAAGTCGTCCCAAAAGCGCGTCAAAAACGAGTAAATTGAAACGCATTTGGCGCTCAATTTTGTTGGTTAAGGATTTTCCTGCGGACGCAAATTTCTTTGAACTTGGGGGGGATTCGCTCAGCACGATTGCCCTAGCCATGCAAATTGAGCAAAATTTTGGGTTCAAAGTCAGCATCGAGGATATTCTCAAAGAGCCCAGGTTCGCTCAAATGGAACGAAAACTACTCGCAAAACAAAACCTACAATCGATCAAGTCTTTTAGTTTAGCAGATTTGAAAAAGAAGCGTATCGGAAAGCAGCGCAAAGGTGACAGCGGCATTGATCCGGTGGTCGGGGTTCGAAATCAGGTTGAACTCTGGGGTGCGGAGTGCATTGGCGATGAGGGAATTCTTGTGCAGCGCGCTGGTGCATCTGGGCCACCGCTTTATTGGGGCCTACAAGGCAAAGATGAATTCCATCAAATATCCCGCAATTTAGAGAACGATGTCACGGTTCGGGGCATCAAATCGATGAATTTTGTGTGTCCAAAAACACCTAAGAATATGGATCGACTGGCGACAGCTTATGCCGCGTCTATTATAGAGTTGACCGGAAACCTGAAAATGCCTGTCTATCTTGGAGGATTTTGCCAAGGGGCAACAATGCTTTTTGAAGTGGCAAACAAACTCTTAGCCTTGGGTCAATCCATTGGGCATTTCATTAGTCTGGAAAAATACATCGAACAGCACTTCCCAGTGCCAACGACCTTTGTTTTCGGCACGGAAAGCGAGCGCAACATGCCCCGCGTGATGGGCTTGAATGTCGAAAATGTGAAACCGTTCTATCCTTATGTATCGGGCATTCATGAAATCGCTGGAAGGCATGGAGATATCTTCTATGACCATAAGATTGGACCCTTGGTACAGCATATCAAACGGGCGATGCAGGTTTGAAGGCATGCGCGTTTTGGCCGAGCATCCTTTGGATTTCACATGGAAGACCGGTTGAAAAGGCCGTTGCCTGTCTGCGTTCTGTGTGATCGCTGTAAGTTTTCACGCGGACTTCGGACAGGCCATATTGGTGGATCAATGTCCGCATTTGCACGAGGGTCGGATAGAGCCATGTTGCCGATGGCATTGTTTTCCATTTCGTTTCAATCCAACTCTTAGAGCAATGATTTTGTAGACGACGAACAGTTTTGATTGGAAGGTCGCGCCACAGCAGATAAGACTGATAAAAACCAATCGAGGCCGTTATGAAGAAACTGATTTTACTTTTGATATCACATGGTGCCATCTTTGCGATTGGTTTTGGCTTGGGCATTTACCTATTGCCCATTTTGACCGCCCCTCCGGCACCAGACGCGGCCGAACTTCAAGCGCAGGCCGCTGGGGCTGTATTCGAAGCTGAGTTTACGCGCGACCTTGAAGACAGTGATTTTGCGCATTGGGGTGAGGGGCAAGTTTCACTTACTGAAACGCAGATCGTGCATATGGGAAAACTCTCGCCCGGACCTGATTTTTATGCCTATCTGATGCCAAGTTTTGTCGAAACGAAGGCTGGGTTTGAGGCCATCAAAGATCAATCGGTCCGCTTGGGGATGGTCAAAAGCTTTAGTGGTTTTGTTTTGGACATTCCCGAGGGCGTCGATATCAATGCATATAATACTGTTTTGATTTGGTGCGAGGCTTTCGGCGTTTTCATCACGGCGGCGCAATACCGTTAGAACGTATTGGTTGTAGGCCAGTGAAAGTCACACCATCTTTTGCCTAAGTTTCGCAACGCAGTCCTTGTCTAGTCGCCCGCGATCAGAACCGTCATAATCCATTTCCCATCATGTTTTTCAAAGATCGCGCGGTAGTCCACCGCGCTGCGCAAAAGGTCTTTGTGAACCCAGCCGGTGCGACCACGTTCAAGCTGTACGCGCGCATAAGATGTGCCATCACCCCCGTCTAACCGTTCAACAAGTTCATAGTCCAAACGGTCAATGACCGTTCCGTATCGGTTTGGGCGATCCCGGACGGTGACATTTTGTGCGATCGTGAAATAGGTAAAAAAGGGATCATAGCTCAGATCGCCAAGATCTGCGGCAAAGTAGTGCGGCGCCACAAACTCGCGATTTTCTGCGTCGTAAACCCCGCCCAAACGGAGCGCGGATTCGAAGCCCAGCCAAAGCGCCTCGCGGTGACGGATGTAATCTTCTGGGTTCTCATCTTCCGAATAGAACCGCCTGCCTTCCGTCAGGCGTAGCCTAAGTTCTTCCTGTCCCATACCGCTACCAAAATCGAGAAGGATATCTGGGGCGGCGATGGACACAATATAGTCGATATCGCGGGTCACTACCGCTTCAAGAAGCTGATCGCGGAAGGTCCGAAGTTCAACGTCTGCTTGTGCTTCGTCTACTGGGACCACCTTTGCCAGTTGTGCGTGAACGCTTGATGGCAAAGCCAACAGAAATATCATTACGAAAACAAATATTTTCATGATCCCTCCAACAGCGGCAAAGGCGCTTATTGCGCAAAATCATATCACCACTTAAACCCGCGCGGCCAGAGGAGAAGATACAAGTTTATGGCGAATATGGAACATGAGGCGGCCAAGCGTACGCCCTCTCGGAACTTGCGTGCATTGCGCGGGCTTGCCCCATTTTTGAAGCCTCATCTGGGGGCTTTGATTGCGGCAACATCGGCTTTGATTGTGACCGCGGGACTGTCCCTGACGCTGCCGGTTGCCGTTCGTCGTATCATCGATGGGTTTGGCGAAGATATCGCGCTAATGGATCAATATTTTCGGGCGGCAATCTTGATTGCGGCCTTGTTGGCGCTAGGCGCTGGGATCCGGTTTTATCTGGTGACCCGCTTGGGTGAACGGGTGGTCGCAGATATTCGCAAAGAAATCTATGCGCGCATGATCGTGAAATCTCCGGGTTTCTTCGAGCGCATATTGACCGGTGAAGTGCTGAGCCGGATCACAACAGATACAACCTTGATTCAATCGGTTGTGGGGTCCTCGATCTCGTTGGCATTGCGCAACATTATGATGTTCGTTGGCGGTCTGATCCTGATGGTGCTGACCTCGCCGAAATTGACGAGTTTGGTGTTGCTGATCGTGCCTGTCGTGATTGTGCCAATATTGGCCTTTGGACGAAAGGTGCGAAAAGAAAGCCGGATCACGCAAGACAAGATCGCCTAAAGCTCAGGCAATGCATCAGAAACTTTGCAAGCGTCGCAGACCGTGCAGGCCTTCACGCATGAAGCGGCTAGTCGGCGTCGTTTTGAAGGCCTGACAGAAGAGGCCTTTGGTGCTGCCGCACGGCGCATAAAAGCAAGGTCCTTCTTAACAATGATTGTGATATTTTTGGTCTTCACCGGGGTGGTTGGGGTCTTGTGGTTGGGTGCGCGTGATGTCCGCCAAGAGTTAATGTCGGCCGGCACGTTGGTCCAATTTGTGATTTATGCCGTGTTGGTTGCAGGTTCCGTGGCGGCTTTGTCTGAGATTTGGACCGAGGTGCAGCGGGCCGCAGGTGCAACCGAGCGTTTGGTCGAGTTGCTAGAGGCCGAAGACGTCATTGATGATCCGGAGCATCCGCAAGTTTTAACGCATGTGCGTGGTGAGATTGCCTTTGAAGGGGTCCGCTTTGCCTTTCCTTCCCGTCCGAATACAGATGTTCTGACGGGGTTTGATTTGGTGATCAAACCCGGCGAGACTGTTGCTTTTGTTGGTCCATCCGGGGCAGGCAAATCAACGATTTTTCATCTTTTGATGCGGTTTTTTGAACCCCAAGAAGGACGTGTATTGATCGATGGCATCGATGTGTCAGACATGACGCGCACCGGGTTTCGCAAACATATCGCATATGTTCCGCAGGATCCGATCATATTCGCGGCCTCGGCGCGCGAGAATATTCGCTTTGGTTGGCCCGATGCCCATGACGAAGCCGTTGAGGCTGCTGCCAAGGCCGCCGAGGCGCATGATTTTATCACGGCATTGCCTGAAGGCTATGAGGCCATGGTTGGTGAACGCGGTGTGATGTTGTCTGGAGGGCAGCGGCAGCGCCTTGCCATTGCGCGTGCGATTTTGCGCAATGCTCCGATCCTCGTGCTGGATGAAGCAACCTCGGCATTGGACGCACAAAGTGAGCGTTTGGTCCAGACCGCGGTTGAGGCTTTGGCCAAGGAGCGTACGACCTTAGTGGTTGCCCACCGTCTGTCGACCGTGCGTCAAGCTGATCGAATTGTTGTTTTGGATGGCGGGCGTATTGTCGACGAAGGGACCCATTCAGAGCTGATGCAGCGTTCGGGCCTGTATTCTGATCTTGTGAAGCTGCAATTCCTCTCCAGTGACGTTTAGGTGTTTAAACAGATTATCGGTTGTCAAACTGCGTGCCACTGATAGGTCAAGTCAGAACAAGTAAGAGTTGTATATTATGGCGTTTCTTGAAGCCAACGCAGAACTGGACGATCGCGAATCTTCCAAAAACATTCAAGCGCTTCGAGGGCTCACGCCGTTTTTCGCACCGCATAGAACGGCCATAACAATCACCTTTGTTGCGTTGTTCATCACGGCGTCTTTGTCTTTGGTCTTGCCGATTGGCATTCGATTTATTGTAGATGGGTTTCTTGAGGACCCCGCATTGCTGCAAAAATATCTGTATCCAATTTTGATCATCGCGATCATTTTGGTCGTCGGTGTTGGCTTAAGATATTATCTTGTGACCCGGCTTGGTGAACGGATCGTCGCGGATGTGCGTTTGGCGACCTATGACAAGATGATAAAGATGTCGCCGGCCTTTTATGAGCAGATCCAAACCGGAGAGGTCCTGAGCCGGATCACCGCAGACACGACCCTAATCCAAGCGGTTGTCGGCTCGTCCGTCAGTGTGGCCTTGCGCAATGCGCTGGTTTTGATGGGTGGCATTATTCTAATGGGGTTTACATCCGTCAAACTGACCATTCTGGTATTGCTTGCGATCCCGGTCATTTACATCCCGCTGAAGGTTTTGGGCGGGCGCGTGCGCCGGCAATCACGTTTGACGCAAGATAAATTGGCCGAAAGCTCTGGCACCGCTGCGGAGACTTTGGTGGCGGCGCAAACGGTGCAGGCTTTCACAAACGAGTCTGTCAGTCGTCAGGTTTTTCGCGATGCAACTGAGGCATCTTTTGACGCCGCTCGCGCGCGGATTGGCGCGCGATCAAAGATGACGGTGATTGTTATCTTTTTGGTTTTTCTGGCGATTGTCGGCACCCTCTCAGTGGGGTTGATGGACGTCCAGCGCAATCTGTTGAGCGTTGGGTTGCTTGCGCAATTTCTGATGTATTCCGTCATGGTCTCGTCTTCAGCTGGCGCTTTGGCCGAAGTCTGGTCGGAAATTCAGCGTGCCGCAGGGGCCGCCGAACGCATTGTGGAGCTGCTGGATGCAAAGGATCCGATTGCAGATCCAACAGATCCGGTTCCTTTGGACAGCGCTCAAGGTGTGGTCACGTTTGACAATGTCTCATTTGAATATCCATCCCGGCCCGGGCAGCTGGCCGTAAATTCGTTTTCGACCACCGTCGCGGCCGGGGAAACGGTTGCGATTGTTGGGCCTTCTGGTGCCGGCAAGTCGACGCTGTTTCAATTGCTGATGCGGTTTTTTGATCCCACAGGGGGCCGTATCTTGATTGATGGTGTGGATATCAAATCCACGACATTGGTTGGGTTCCGCCAACACATCGCCTATGTTCCGCAAGATCCAATCATTTTTGGTCTCTCTGCGATGGAGAATATTCGCTTTGGCAAACCCGGTTGTACTGATGAAGAGGTTGTTCAAGCAGCAAAAACAGCCGAGGCTCATGACTTTATCATGGAACTGCCCGATGGGTATTTGAGCGTGGTTGGTGAACGCGGGATTATGATCTCGGGGGGACAACGCCAACGTATTGCTATTGCGCGCGCGATCCTGCGCGATGTCCCGATTCTGGTGCTGGACGAGGCGACATCTTCTTTGGATACACAAAGCGAGCGGGCCGTTCAAAAAGCCATAAACAACCTGTCGAAAGGGCGCACAATGTTGGTGGTCGCGCATCGCCTATCCACGGTTCAAAAGGCCGATCGCATTATTGTCTTGGATCATGGTCGCGCCATAGAAAGCGGAACGCATGACGATCTAGTCAAGCAAGGCGGCCTTTATGCCGAACTCGTGCGATTGCAGTTCTTAGACTATAATGCAGAATAATTTGGGTCTGCGGGTTGCGCCGAAGGGCCATGCTTCTCATATTGGTTGGAACTTAAACAGCAGAAGAGGAGATTCCCTATGGGGCTGCTGCGCTTTGTTAAAAACGCTGGTAAATCACTTTTTGGATCCGCAGAAGCGGCTGAGCCAACGAAAGAGGGTTTGGAAAAAGAACTTGCCGATTTGGGGCTGGACGCGACCGGCGTTGAGATTTCAGTTGATGGGGATACCGTGAAGGTCGAAGGTGACGCGGTCGATCAAGAAACCAAAGAGAAGATCCTTCTGGCGGTTGGAAATGTCGAAGGCGTTGCTGCGGTTGACGACCAAGCTGGCGGTGGTGGAACATTCCACACTGTTGAAAAAGGCGACACGCTTTGGGCGATCGCTGAAAAAGCAATGGGCAACGGCGCGAAGTATCAAGATATTTTCGAGGCAAATAAGCCAATGCTAACAGATCCCGATCTGATCTATCCTGGTCAGGTGCTTCGCATTCCAGTGTAACCCAGTGTCGATATTTTAGAATTAGGGCCGTATTTACGGCCCTTTTTTTCGGAAACGTTCGGTCACACTTGTTGGACTTGTCTTTTTTGGACAGAGTTTCCGAAAATGAATAAACCTGTTTTGGGAGGAACAGCTGTGCAAACGACTTTCGCAACAATTGAAGATATCAAAGCGCTTGAGGCGGAAATGCCGGTGACCGACCGCTGGGATACCAAAACGGTCTATCAGCAGCTTTGCAAAACACGTGACAAGTACCCAAACAACAATGCCGTAAGCTTTCAGTTGAAATCTGGTCCAAAAGATAAGGCGACTTCGCTATCATGGTCTGATTTGACCCAGAAAATCACGCAAGCTGCCAACCTGTTCCGGTCTTTGGGTGTGGGTGAAAACGATGTTGTCGCTTACTTGTTGCCAACATCACATGAGACTTTGATCACACTGATGGGAGCGATGACTGCCGGTATAGCAGCCCCGATCAACCCGACCTTGGAGCCTGAGCATATTGCGGGCCTGTTGCGTGAAACGGGTGCAAAAGTTCTGGTGACATTGAAACCGTTTCCAAAAACTGAAGTTTCACAATTGGCCGCCGATGCGGTTGCCGCCGCGCCGACGGTTGAAACGGTTGTTGAAATTGACCTTTTGCCGCATCTAACGCCACCGACATCCTGGTTGGTGCCATTGCTGCGTCCAAAAACGACCGTAACGCACAAAGCAAATGTCATTGAGTTCAATGCCGCTTTGGCGGGGCAAAACGCCGACAAGCTGGACTTCACTGAAAGTGACGAAGACAGGTATTGCGCATATTTTCACACAGGTGGGACAACGGGTCGCCCAAAGATTGCACAACACAAACAATCGGGTGCGCTGTATAATGGCTGGATCGGCGCAGAGCTGCTTTATAAGCAGACAGACAATATTCTGTGTCCGCTGCCCTTGTTCCATGTCTTCGCCGCCTATCCGATTTGGGCGGGTTGTTTGCTGTCAGGTGCGCATATGATTTTGCCAACGCCAGCGGGGTATCGCGGCGACGGCGTGTTCGACAATTTCTGGAAATTGATTGAACGTTGGAGCGTGACCTTCATGGTGACAGTGCCGACCGCTGCCGCGGCCTTGATGCAGCGTGAAGTGGACGCGGACATCTCAACTTTGGATGGGGCATTCTGCGGATCAGCGCCTTTGCCGGTTGAACTGTTTAAGCGGTTTCAAGAAGTGACAGGTGTTGAGATTATCGAAGGGTACGGCATGACAGAGGCCACGTGCCTTGTGTCGTGCAACCCCAAAGACGGAAAGCGGAAGATTGGCTCGGTCGGGGTCCCATTGCCGTACACGGATGTAAAAATCTTTGACTGTGATGCTACCGGTAAGGTCAAAAAGGAAATGGGTGTGGACGAGATCGGGGAGATCTGTGTTTCAAACCATGGCGTTGTCGCTGGTCATACCTATACTGACGAGACAAAGAATAAGGGGTTGTTTGCCCGCAAGACCTATTTGCGGACAGGTGATCTGGGCCGGATCGATAGCGATGGTTACCTGTGGATCACAGGTCGGGCTAAAGATCTGATCATTCGCGGTGGACACAATATTGATCCTGCCATGATCGAAGAAGCGTTGGCCGGGCATCCTGATGTCGCCTTTGCGGGAGCAATTGGTCAACCAGATGCAAAATCAGGCGAGGTTGCCTGCGCTTATGTAGAGTTGGTCGAAGGCGGCACTGCCTCTGAGGCGGAGCTTATGGATTATGCCAAAAAGCATGTTCCAGAGCGTGCGGCCCATCCAAAACATATGGAGATTTTGGCAGAGCTTCCTAAAACCGCCGTGGGCAAGATCTTTAAGCCTGATCTCCGGCGTTTGGCGATCACGCGAATTTACAATGAGGCGTTAGACAAAGCCGGGATCCCTGCAAAGGTTGTCGCTGTGATCGAAGACAAAAAACGTGGACTTGTGGCGCAGCTGGAAAAATCGGGTGATGCAGAGGATGCAAAGGTTACGAAGGTTCTTGGTGCCTATGTTCGTCCATGGGAGTGGACCTGAGTTAGATCAATCGGGGCGGCGGTGTTTCCGCCGTTCCATCCACGACCTCTTGCAGCGTTTGCAAAAGTGCAGCGTTATGGGTCGCGTTGGATGCTGCACCATGGGGTGGTGAAAACCGCCCGGCATCATTGTCAAAATAATGTCCCGAGGCATGCTCAAATCCCGGACCGAGGGCAGCTTCGATCAAAATATCTGCACCCACAGACAGATCGCTGCCACCAATCCCAAAGCCCTCTTTTACCATTTTTGTGGCCAGAAGTGACCCTGGATTGACGGCAATGAAAGCCGGACCTTCGTCGTAAAATAAAGCCGTTTCTTGGGACCAAACCGTCAAAGCAAGCTTGCTTTGGGCGTATGCTTCCATGTCTTCTAAGGTGATCTCGCCGCGCATGGCTTTGGGATCTACGGGGGATTGCGCGGCCGAAGACAGATTCACGATGCGACCATCTTTGGGCATGATTGGCAACAGTGCATGGGTCAATTTGTAGGGCGCGAAAAGATTGACCACAAAGCGCAGATCATAGCCTGCTTCTGTTTTTGTATTTGGTGCTTTTAGAACGCCTGCGTTGTTGATCAGAATGTCGAGTTGGTCCGTCTTTGACTTTACGTCTGTCGACATGGTTTCGACCGCATTGAGATCGGAAAAATCGGCGAGGACACCGGTGCAATCTCCACCAATTTCCGAGAGCGCTTTATCAAGTTTGGACTGGCTACGGCCGTGCACCAAAAGCTTGTGTCCCGCAGAGGCAAGCTTTTGCGCGGTTAGAAGGCCAATGCCGTCAGTTGCGCCAGTGATCAAAATGGTTTTGGACATTAGGGATCCTATTCGTGGAAGTCTGGGAACACGTCGTCAGCGATTTGCCGAAGCGTGCTTTCGATATCAGCTTGGTTGAAGCGCAGGTTGAGAGCAACATGATTAACGCCGCAGCTTCGGATTTCAGCCAAATATCGTTTCAGGAAATTAGTGCCAGATCGAAACCCAAGATGGATTGGGCTTGGCGCTGCATCGACTTCGGCAACAAGATCAATGTAAAGCGATTGCGTCACAGGTTTGTTGTGTTCCCCAGCCTCTGAAACGCGTGCCCGGTAGTCCGCGATCACTTGGCGTTGGGAGGCCGCGTCCCGAGGATAAGTGATCCAGCCATCGCTGTTTGCCGCTACCCAATCGGGGTGTTGGCTGCTGCCGCCGGTGATCAACATGGGAATACGCGACGCAGTCGGTTTCGGCAGCATGTCCATTTGGCCTTTCAAAGTGCCAAACTGATTTGCCAGCTGGGGAAAGGCTTCTGACATCGTCCGAATATAGTCAAAACTATCGCGGAAATTTTCACTGCGTGTGGCATAGTCCGTCTGAGTTGCCGGAAATTCTTCAGGTCGGTCGCCAGAGGCCACACCAAGCAATAGACGCCCATTTGAAAGCTGATCGACCGAGGCCGCAGCTTTTGCAACATGAGCGGGGTGGCGCAAAGTCAGGATTGTGCTGCCCGTCCCCAGTGCAGTCTTTTGGGTTTGGGCAGCGAGAAATCCAAGATAGACGAGCGGATCAAATATTTGGCCGGTGTCACCAAAAGTCGGGACATTGAATGGGACATCGCGCAGCCAAAGTGCTCTAAAGCCCAGCTCGTCGGCTAGCTTAGCCTTCTCGACATGATCCGCCATGGTTGGAGAGAGGCTGTTTGGATATGCTTCTATCGGGACGACAAGTCCGATGCTGAGTTCGTCAGGTTCGAACGTCTTATTGTAGGCATTGTTCAGAGCCGCAAAACTATTGTCCGGCAAACTGGGCTTCCATTTCGTCGCGCGCGTCATCCGTGATTTTTGCGAACATGACATCTGGTACGGCAAAAGCATGGCCCGCCTCAAGTCGTGCGAGGGCTGCATTCAGGTCCGTGGGCCATTCCAAAGTCACATGCATCGCCTGGGCCATTGTATCTGCGGCGTCGGGGATGAACGGTTCGGAGAGCGCGGCATAAAGTGGGATCAGGTTCAGCGCAAAACGTACGATACCGGCAGCCTTTTCCGGGTCTTCCTTGAAGACAGCCCAAGGGGCGGCCGATTGCAGATACTCGTTGCCCGCAACCCATATCGCGCGGAGCTCTGCTGTGGCTTTGCGAATTTCAATATCGCGCATGTTTTGGTCATAGGCTTTTAGGCGGGTCGTAATTTCGTTGATCACCCCCTGTTCTGCAACACCATAGGTACCACCTGAAGGAACGCTTTCACCAAACTTTGAGCGACAAAATTTGGTGATCCGGCTGACAAAATTGCCAAGCACATCAGCCAAGTCCTTGTTTACGGAAGACTGGAAATTTTCCCATGTGAACTCGCTGTCCGAATTCTCGGGCACATGGGTCAGCAACCACCACCGCCAATAGTCAGATGGCAGGATGTCGAGTGCTTGGTTCATGAACACGCCGCGACCCTTTGAAGTCGAGAACTGACCCCCATCATAGTTTAAGTAATTGAAGCTTTTGATGTAGTCGACGAGCTTCCAAGGGTCCTGCGATCCCATAATGGTCGATGGAAAAGAGAGCGTGTGGAAAGGGACGTTGTCCTTGCCCATGAACTGGACATAGTGAACATCCTTGGCCCCTTTATCGGTGCGCCACCAACGCTGCCATTCGGCCTCGTCCTTGCCATGCGCTTTGGCCCATTCGGCTGTGGCTGCAATATATTCAATGGGTGCATCAAACCAGACGTAGAAAACTTTGCCTTCCATGCCAGGCCAGTCATCCGTGCCTTTTCTCACTGGCACACCCCAATCAAGATCGCGGGTAATGCCCCGATCTTGGAGGCCATCACCATCATGTAGCCATTTCTTGGCAATCGAAGTGGTTAAGATTGGCCAATCTTGCTGGCTATCGATCCAAGCGTCCAACCTGTCGCGCATCTGCGACTGCTTGAGATATAGATGCTTTGTCTCGCGCACTTCCAAATCGGTTGATCCTGAAATCGCAGAGCGTGGATTGATCAAATCTGTCGGGGAAAGTTGTTTTGTGCAGTTTTCGCATTGGTCACCCCGCGCGCTGTCATACCCACAATTTGGACAGGTCCCCTCAATATATCGATCTGGCAGGTAGCGGCCATCTGCAATGGAATACACTTGCTTCTCTCCAACCTCTTCGATGAGGCCATTTTCTGCCAGACGGCCGGCAAAATATTGGGTCAGACTGTGGTTTTGTGGGCTGGACGATCGTCCAAAATGGTCAAAAGACAGACGAAAGCCTTGGGCCAGTTCAGATTGAACGGCATGCATTTCAGCACAGTATTCATCGACAGGTTTGCCGGCCTTGGCGGCGGCCAGTTCAGCAGGGGTGCCGTGTTCATCGGTTGCACAGATGAACATCACCTCGTCGCCCTGCGCCCGACAAAAGCGCGCATATACATCAGAAGGAAGCTGAGAACCCACAAGGTTGCCCAGATGTTTGATGCCGTTGATATAAGGCAAGGCGGAGGTGATCAAAATGCGTGCCATGATGGACCTTTAGACTTCCAGCCCCTCTAGCGTGCCGCGCAGGCAGCTTCAATCCGAGTTGCGCTTCAAAAGGCCTCCGATCAAAGTCGAGGTACGCGGGGTATAACGATATTCCGTACGCGCTTCGACGGTCGGACGGGCACGCATGCGCAAGAAACCAAAGACGATCAAGACGATATGGGCCACCGAAATGAAGGCAAACAGCGCAGGTGGGCCGAACGCTTGCATCAAGCTGGATGCAAGTAAGGGCGAGACGACGGCGCCCAGGGCGAAGAACAACATCAATGATGCATTCAATTCGACTTGGTCTTCTGGCGCGGCAAAGTCATTCGCATGTGCAGAGGAAACGGAGAAGATTGGCATGGTCGTGGCACCGAACAAGAAGGCGAACACATAGATCAAGGTTATGGTCTCGCGTCCAAAGGCGACAATCCCCGCACAGGCAAAGAAGCTTGCTATGGACAGGCCGATCAGGACAGAGCGGCGATCAAATTTGTCGGCCAGCCAACCCACAGGGAATTGGGCAAGCGCCCCCCCCACAAGGGTGGTCGAGAGGAAATAGCCGATTTGAATGGGCGTCAGTCCAATTTCGACACCATAGACCGGAACGACTGTGCGCATCGATGCAGAAGTAACCCCAGTCACAACGACACCGGCCACGCCAAGCGGCGAAGACAAAATGGTCTTAAGTGGCCGCAGTCGAGGCGCCTGTGGGACAGAAGGTTGTTTTGCGGTGGTCAAGGTGAGCGGCAAAAGACAAGCGCATGCGATAATGCCCAGCAGGTTGTAGGAAACATAACTTGCAGGTTCTAAAAAGCCGATCATCATCTGCGCCAAAGAGGCCGCCGAAATGTCGACGATGCGGTAAATGCTCATCATGCGTCCGCGAATGTCGTTTGTGAGTTTCGCAGAAAACCAGGCCTCGATCACAGTATAGCATCCTGCAATGCAAAGCCCTGATGTAATTCGAAGGCCAGTCCAGAACATCGAATCGATGAAGAGAGGATGTGCAATAAGGCCAATCGCGCCGAGGGCTGCGAATGCCCCGAAGGCGCGGGAGTGACCAATCGAACCAATCAGCCGCGGTGCCCACCAACAGCCAATAAAGAAACCCAGAAAATGCGCAGTACCCAATAGGCCTACTTCGGTTTGCGAAAATCCTGAGGCCAAGCCGGACAGCGCGTCAAATGGGTTCACCGCACCTGTCGAGAACTGCAAGAAAGAGATCGACAACAAAAGGGCAGCAAAAGAAATGATCAGGCGCATGGGACCGAACTTGGTTCTTCGCTTTTAAAATCATGCAGTGCGTAGGACGACTATCGCATAATCGACAGAAATGTCGGCTTTGCTCTTTTTAACCGGTCATTCGTGTCATGACCGATGGGTCGCCACCGATCAGCCGTTTGAACAAGCCGGCCAAATGCAAAATGAACAGTCCGAAGATCACCTTTCCAATCACGCCATGCGCTGCAAAGAGTCCATCGGATAGGGCCGTGTTTTGTGGGGCAATACTGGGCAAGATAACACCGAAGAGGACCGGCGACTGGCCGGCCGCCGAGCTTGCAGCATAACCGGTGATCGGCATGGCGATCATGGCGGCATAGAACAAAATATGGACCGTTCTTGCCAGATAGTCCTCCCAGCTGGGGGTGCTGCCGCCGGGAAAGGAGGCCCCTGAGCGCAGGCGTTCGATCAGCCGCCAAAGGATCAAAATAAAAGCAAAAAGCCCTGCCAGTTTGTGTTGGTTATACTGTGCCAAGGTCTCAAAATTTGGTTCTGAGTTGGCCAGTTTATTGCCGAAGGCCAACAGGGCCAGGATCAAGAATGCCAAGACCCAATGCAATATTTTCGAAACTGTTGAATAGGGGGTCGTCATTGTACACGCCTTATTTTAGCACGAAACTTAATGTCCAATTGCGGTTTGACTATGTTTGGAAAGCCATCGGCGCCAAAATCATTGCGGTTGATCGATGTGCTTGCAATAAAAATTAAATTGTCGAGATCGTCCGGGTCCGAACCGGCTTCCCGAAACAACTCAACTTCCAGAGTAACCGATTTAGTGACATCGCGAATGGTCAGATCGCCTTGGACCAAAGCGGAATAGCCGTCGCGCGTGATTGAGCGGGAAACGAAGCGCACATTTGGATATTGTTCCGCAAAAAGAAGTTTTGGACCTTTCAAGGCCTGAGTTGCAAAGATGACACCGGTCCGCGCATTTTGTGTGTCGATCGTCACATCGATCGTCGAACGTTCCAAATCATCGAAATCCAAACGCAAATCCCCCGAAAAATTCGGAAAATTGCCCTTGAAAGTGCTGTCTTCCGTGAAGGTGACGAATTCAATCGGATCGGTGTCTGGCGAAAACTCATACAAGTCGGCTGAAAAGCCGGGTAGGGCGGTCATTAATAAGAAGACAAAGATACGCATGTTAAACTCCTAAGATCATTTACCCTATCTTACGATCCAGAAGGGGAGTTTATTCGCAGAGTTTGGCAAGAAAGGTCTATCAAACGATAACGTGATCAGGACGGAGTTATAGTTTTGGCGACGGCGTCCAAAACGGCATTCGCAAACTTCGCCTGTTTCTCATCGTCTGAAAAGTCACGCGTGATCTCGACATATTCGTTGATCACGACCTTCGGCGGTGTGCCCAGACTTACGAGTTCGGCCCCGGCTGCCCGAAAGATCGCGCGCAACGTGGGATCAATCCGGGCGATTGGCCATCTCGCATCCAGAGCGTGATTGGTCATTTGGTCAATTTTGGCCTGGCGTTCGACTGCGGTGCTTAAAATGGCGTCGAACAAATCCGTGTCGGCTTCTTGCATTTCACCATCTTCGGTTTCCGCGCCAAAACGATGTGACCAAAACTGCTGGCGGACTGTTTCCATTCCTTCATCTGCGGCTTCCATTTGAAACAGGGCTTGGACGGCATAAAGTCGCGCAGCAGCGCGCAATTGTTTGTCAACTTTCATGCGATGTTTGACCCATCATCATTGCCAGCGACCAGAATGTTTTCTCCGCGAGGCCGAAAACCCATCCCCTTTGGTACGGATTTAAAACGGCGTTGCAATGCCAGCAAATGAAGCGCAGCCCGCGCTGCGCCGCCGCCCTTGTTTTGATCCATCGGATTGGCCCGAACCATCGCCTGATCGTAGTTTTCAACTGTTAAGATGCCATTGCCAATGGCCAGACCCCTCAAACCCAAATCCATCAATCCGCGAGAGCTGTCATTGCAGACTGTCTCGTAGTGCGTTGTTTCGCCCCGGATAATGCACCCCAAGGCCACATAGGCGTCAAAATCTGCCATTCGCGACGCGGTTTGAATCGCTGGTGGAACTTCCAAGGCGCCGGGAACGTCAATGCGTTCATAGGCGGCGCCGACCAGATCACATTCGGTCTGAGCCCCTTGGACCAGCATCTCGGCGATATCAGCGTAATAAGGTGCACAGAGGATCAGCACACGCGCGCTTTGACCACCCATATCAGCAGGCGGTAAGATGTTATGTTGGATCAACATGGCCATGACTTAGCCTTTCGTTATGGGGTATGTGCCTTCGATCTGTAGCCCGTAAGCTTGCAGACCAATGACGTTCGGTTTCTCTGAATTGGTCAGTAGGGTGATATTTTCAACGCCAAGCTCTGCCAAAATTTGAGCCCCAACCCCATATTGACGCAACGTGTCGGGTGCATCCTCGGGCTGAAGATCGCTGGTCATATCGGTGCCGCGCAAAAGCACGACCACGCCCCGTCCAGCCGCCCCGATAATCCGCATAGCATCCTGAAGTTCGGTTTCTTTGCCTGGTGTCAGCCCCAAAAGGTCGTCGATTGGGTTGAACGCATGCATCCGAACAAGCACGGGATCGGCGCCTTCAATTGTACCTTGTGACATTGCGATATGGTCAGCGCCTGTTGTTTCGTCATGGAACATGCGTAAACTCCATTCGCCACCGAAAGACGATTGGACTGTTTTTTGGAGAGATTCCCGTACCAAGTTGTCGTGACGGCGACGATACGCAATCAAGTCTGAAATGGTTCCAATCCTGATATTATGGAACTGGGCAAATGCCACAAGGTCCGGCAAGCGCGACATCGTGCCATCGTCGTTCATAATCTCGCAAATGACCCCCGAAGGATTGAGACCGGCCAAACGCGCGATATCGACGGCTGCTTCGGTATGGCCCGCACGGACGAGAACACCAGCCTTGCGAGCTCGCAACGGAAAGATGTGGCCGGGCGTTGCAATGTCTTGCGCGCCTTTGGAGGGATCGATCGCGACAGCCACAGTGCGGGCGCGGTCTGCCGCAGATATACCCGTTGTCACACCCTCGCGCGCCTCAATCGATACAGTAAAGGCTGTTTCATGCCGAGAAGAGTTGCTGCTAGCCATCATTGGAAGCCCTAATCCGTCCAAGCGTTCTGCCGTCATGGCCAGACAGATCAAGCCGCGGCCATGGGTTGCCATGAAGTTTATGGCATCTGGCGTGCACATCTGAGCAGGGATCACAAGATCGCCCTCGTTCTCGCGATCTTCTTCATCAATCAAGATGACCATTCGGCCGTTGCGCGCTTCTTCGATGATCTCAGGCGTAGGTGAGATCGCTTTGACAAATTCGGACATGGGCGGCCTAGCTTTGCTGAAATTCGTTCAGACGCGCCACATAGCGGGCCAAAGTGTCAATCTCAAGGTTCACAATGTCACCCTGCTTGGCCTTGCCCCAAGTCGTTACGGCTTTGGTGTGCGGGATCATATTCACGGTGAAGAAAACACCTTCGACGGTGTTCACGGTCAAAGAGGTCCCGTTCAGGGCAACCGAGCCTTTGGCCGCAATGAAAGGGGCCAAGTGTTGAGGCGCTTCAAAGGTGAAGCGTGTGCTGGCGCCATCGTCCGACATATCGGTAATTATCGCCGTCCCATCGACATGACCGGATACCAGATGTCCGCCCATTTCATCCCCAAGTTTCAGGGATCTTTCGAGGTTCACCTTTGATCCGATTTGCCATTTCCCCAGATCCGTCTTGGATAAGGTTTCAGCAGAAACATCGACTTCGTAAAAATACGTATTATCGCTGCTTGTGCCCTTCTCAACCACAGTCAAACAAACACCATTGCTTGCAATGGACGCCCCGATATCGATTTTATCTGCCTCATATGAGGTTTGTATACGGAATCGGATATCCCCGCGCTGTTCTATTTCTGTGACTGTGCCGATATCCGTGATTATGCCCGTGAACATTTTATTGCCCAATTCTTAAGTTACTTGTCTTTATTGCTTCCACTTTAAGCGAAATCGCCTAAGGAGGAGCAGCATTTCTTGTCACTTACGCTTTAGTCGGGGGCATGGAAAGCGCAACGGGGTAACAATGATAACTGACATCGGTTGGGGTACTACAATGTCAGACACACGCACCTTTTTGATGCTTCAAGGGCCGCATGGGCCATTTTTTAGGTCGCTTGCCACGCAGTTGCGTGCAGCAGGTCATAAGGTTCTGCGGATTGGGTTCAATTATGGAGACCGCTTTTTTTGGGGCATGAAGGACTATGTCGCCTTCACTGGAGATCCCAAAGACTGGCCTGAATTTTTGGAAAACCTACTGGCCGAGATGGGCGTCACGGATGTTGTTCTTTATGGCGACACACGCTTGCTTCATCAGCAAGCCATTGACATCACACGGACACGTCAAGTTGAGCTCCATATTTTTGAAGAAGGGTATCTGCGGCCATTTTGGATTTCTTATGAGCGGGATGGGGTGAATGGTTACTCACCGCTTTCAAATATCTCGATCGAAGAAATGCGGGATGCGCTTAGCCGATTGGACAAAGATGTCTCAGAAGTTCCTGCAAGTTGGGGTGAACTGCGTGAGCATGTTTTTTACGGCGCGGTCTATCATGGGTTGGTGATGGCGCGCCCCGGCGAATACAAGAACTTTCGGTCGCATCGTAGACGCACCATTCGCGCAGAACTGCGATCCCATCTGAAACATATGTTGCAACGCCCCTTTAAGGCCGTTCGCAGATCCCTTGCGGAACTGCAAATTAAACGCGGTGGCTACATATACAGCCTTGTTTTATTGCAATTGGCGCATGATGCTTCGATCCAGCACCACAGCTCTTTCAAAGACATGATCAGCTTGATCCGTTTGTGTTTACAAGATTTTGCGAATGGTGCGCCAAAGCACCATCACTTGGTTTTCAAAGCGCATCCGTTGGAAGACTATTTTCAGCCACTTTATGAATATGCCTTCGCCCGAGCAGAGCAACTTGGGATCCGGGATCGTGTTCATTTTGTTGAAGGCGGGCGTTTGGCCGATCTTCTGGACAGCGCTCATAGTGTTGTGACCGTGAATTCGACGGCCGGACAGCAAGCGCTTTGGCGGGGTTTGCCGCTTAGGTCGCTGGGGCGTTCCGTCTACAACAAGGAAAGTTTGGTCTCTAGCCAACCGTTGGCAGAGTTTTTTGCGGATCCAAAATACCCCAATAAGGAAGACTATTTGCTGTTTCGGCGTTTTATGCTGGAGACGTCGCAAGTCTTTGGTGGATTTTATTCTAGCAAAGGCAGGATCAATATTTTGCGCAACGTGCTGCCACGTATGTTAAGAAAAGAGTGCCCATACACGGCCGTTCTGGTTGAACCAGCCGAAAGGCAAGATATTCCCAAGTTAAGGCTTGTGAAATAGTATACGCTTTATTCTAATTGCATGACGCGCCTGCCAGCGCGAATCCGAGGGGTTAAATATGAGAATTGCACGCGCTGTGGCCTTGGTCACGCTTATTGGATTTACGCTTTCGGCATGTGGGTTGCCACGTCCGGGGCCCACGCGGTCTGAAATAAATGCCGGATCGACCGAACGAGGGGGCGATGCATATATCATCCCGGTGACCGATCAAGTCGTTGCTGCAGCCAACTTGGCACCGGCCTCGGGGTTTTCACCGGCCTTTCAAACCGGTGGCGCGATCAACACAGATGTGATCCGTCGTGGTGACGTCGTGGTGGTGACGGTCTATGAAAACGTAGAGCAGGGGGTGTTAGGCGCAATTGGGGCCCCTGCAACGATTAACGAACTGGCCGTCAATCAAGATGGCGATATTTTTGTGCCATTTGCCGGTCAGGTCAGCGCCGCTGGCAAAACGATTGAAGCTTTGCGCAATGAATTGACCGAAAGCCTTGCAGAACAGACGCCAGATCCGCAGGTTCTTTTGGCTCGATCTGTGGGTGACGGTGCGACGGTGTCAATTATTTCCCAAGCCGGTTCGGGTATTGTTGAAATCCGGCCATCGACGCGGCGGTTGTCAGAGATGCTAGCCTTTGCGGGGGCCTTGAGCGCGCCTGAAAATGCAACGGCCACACGGGTCAGTGTTGCGCGTGGGCAATTGCGAGGAACCGTGTTTTTGTCAGACCTTCTTAGCAATGAGGCCAATGATATCTTTGTTCGTCCCGGTGATCGGATCACGGTAGCCCAAGACACGCGTCGATTCACACTTTTGGGTGCGCTGGGCGGTCAGGGCCTGGTCGATTTTCCAAAACCGGAACTGTCCGTCCTGGAAGCTATTGCATTGGCCGGTGGGTTAAGCGCGATTTCCTCTGACCCCCGCGGGATATTTGTATTCCGCGACGAACAGCCCGAATTTGCGCGATCCGTTTTGGGCGATGAAAGTATCGGATCAACACGCCGGGTGGTGTATGTGTTAGACTTTACCAAACCCAACGGCATCTTTCGCGCACGTGATTTTCAAGTGAAAGACGGCGATACTGTATTGGTCACAGAAGCGCCATTCTCGCAATGGACGAAGGCTATCAATGCGATATTGTCGACTGCGACTACGGCTGAGAACCTGACGAATATTGGGTCCACCAACTAGTTTGATTTGGCCAATTCAATGAAAGGTCCAAAACTTTTTGTCTATGGTTTTGGGCTGATCGCACAGCCACGTGTGCGCGCAGTTTTACGCGTATTAGGATATCGGCTGCGCATCGGTTTGCCGCTAGGCGCGACAGACAAGGTTCTGGCTTGGGGGCGCAAATCTGCTGCGCGCCGCAGTAAGCGGGTTGCCCGCATTTTCGGAAAAGATCTGGTGACAATCGAAGACGCGTTTTTGCGGTCGGTGCGTACAGGCCGAGAGGGGGAACCAGCGCTGGGTCTTATCGTCGATCATGAAGGTATTTATTTTGACGCAACACAGGCAAGTGAAATCCAGACCTTTCTGGACGAGGCAGCGCAACTGACGCCGAAAGACTTGCAAAGCGCACGTGATGGGTTGGCGTTAATGCAAGTGCTTAGCCTGTCAAAGTACAATAATTTCCCAATGAAGACGCCGGTCGAGTTGCCGCGAAAGTTTGTTCTGGTCGTGGATCAAACCCAGAATGATATGTCGATTGTATTAGGTCACGCTGGCCCAATTGAGTTTCAAACAATGCTGGCAGATGCAAAACGTCTGTTTCCGGATCATCAGGTAGTTATCAAGGCGCATCCTGAAACGCTCGCGAAAACACGATCTGGTCATTTTGACAAAACGATAGAGGATGATCGCATTCGGCTTTTAACAGACCCGGTCAATCCATGGACCCTTTTGCGACGGGCTGATGCAGTGTTTGTTGTGACGTCTCAACTGGGTATGGAGGCGATTTTTGCTGGTCACAAACCCTATGTTTACGGAACGCCGTTTTATGCCGGGCGTGGTCTGACCCATGATCAAAATCCAGACCAAAAGCAGCGATCGGATGTAACGAGAGAGCAATTGTTCCACGCCGCGATGGAGCGCTACACGCAATACTATGATCCGTTTCAAATGGGCCTGACAGACATTCAAGGGGCGATGTATCTGTTATCGGCCAAAGCGCAGGCGCAGCGTCAGTTTGACCGCGCAATTTTTTTCGCGATGCGGTTGTGGAAACGCGGGTTTATGCGCCGCTATCTAGCGCCCAGAGGCAGCATATTTTCGGGGACATTCAAAAATGCACTGGGTGCATCGCGTCGCAACAATGAGGCGATTTATGCTTGGGCAAGTAAGATTGACGCCGTTCATCGCGACAAAGCCATGCAGGAGGGCGCAACCTTGGTGGCTGTCGAAGATGGGTTTATCCGTTCCAAAGGCCTGGGCGCAGAGTTGGTCCCTCCGGTATCACTGTGTTTGGATTGGCGCGGGATTTACTTTGATCCCGAACGCGAAAGCGACTGTGAGCGGATGATTGCAACATCCGTCAATCTGCCTGCGATCATGGTAAAGCGCGCGACCCGCTTACGTCAAAGGATCGTGTGCTCAGGGATCAGCAAATACAATTTGGGTGGTGCCTCTGGTTTGGGTGATCTGCCCACAGACCGGCAGATCATTCTGGTGCCCGGTCAGGTCGAGGATGACGCTTCGATTGTGCGGGGCAGTCGCGATGTGCGCACAAACTCGGCCCTTTTGCGCCGGGTGCGCGCTGACTTTCCGAACGCATATATTGTTTACAAACCTCATCCCGATGTTGTCGCCGGATTGCGTGATGGTGAGGCCAAACTGGCCCCTCAATTCGCGGATTTGATCGTTCAGGATGTCAACATCGCAGCGCTGCTTTCGCAGGTTGACATGGTAGCCACAATCACATCGCTTACCGGTTTTGAGGCACTTTTGCGCAATGTTCGGGTGGTGTGTTATGGCGCGCCCTTCTATGCTGGGTGGGGCCTGACAGAAGATCGGGCCTGGGTCCCGGATCGCCGTTTGGCACGCCCCAGTTTAGATCAATTGGTGCATGCCGTTTTGATTGACTATGCTTGGTATTGGGATCCCATTACCAGAGAGGCCTGCCCGCCCGAGACGGTTTTATGGCGCCTCGAAACCGGGTCTGAGGGACACCCTGGGGGTCCGTTTAACCGGTTGTTGTCCAAAGCGCAGGGTCTCATGATCAGCTTTGGGCCGTTCTGGCGCTAAGATTTGGTGTAGATAGCAAAACTGTCTGATCCCAAGACCTGAAAGCTGCGTTGTTGAAAATCAGGACTTTCAGAAAGTTGGGCAAGTCCGATATCGGCCAAAGATGGCAGACCGGTGCCACCGATCAATTTGGGCGCCGTAAAGATGGCAAGTTCATCAATCAGTTTTTCTTTGACAAGGGCGGCTGCAAGATGTGCACCGCCTTCGCAAAAGACCCGCATGATCCCGGCGCGCGCCAATTCTTTCAGGGATGCCGTTAGGTCGGGTTTTCCGGTTGCATCTGCATCCACTTGGATCTGGCGGATATGGGGTGCATACAGCGCGGTGGCAGGCCCGCTATGAACCACCCAGGTCGCGACCGTCTGATCTCTTAGAAGTACGCTGTCGACGGGCAACCCACCATTGCGGTTTAAAACAACGCGAATGGGCGAGGCGCTTTCTAGGCCGCTTAGCCGGGTCGTCAAAGCCGGGTTGTCGACCTTCACAGTGCCATGGCCCACCAAAATGGCATCATTTTGGGCGCGCATCAGATGCGCCATACGGCGGGCGTCTGGACCGGTTATCCATTGGCTTTCGCCCGAAGCGGTTGCGATCCGCCCATCTATGGTTTGTGCCAGTTTCAAGGTCACATGGGGCAAGCCCAAGCGGCGTGATTTCAAAAAGCCAGAGAGATCGCGTTTGACCTCTTCCTCCAAGATGCCGGTCTTGGTTTCGATGTTGGCTGCACGCAGCATATTAATGCCATTGCCATCCACGCGCTTGTCCGGGTCAGAGACCCCAACCACAACTTTTTTGATATCTGCGTCAATCAGGGCGGAAGCGCAGGGCGGGGTTTTGCCAAAATGCGCGCAAGGTTCCAGCGTTACATATGCCGTGGCATCTTTGGCGGCAGAGCCTGCCATTTCCAAAGCCTGAGGTTCGGCATGGGGGTATCCGCCAATTGCCGTTATACCTTGGCCAACCACACGTCCCGACTTGACAATCACGCAGCCCACAGAGGGGTTCGATCCGGTTCGCCCCATATGCCGCCGTCCAAGCGATAGGGCGACACGCATCCAGCGTTCATCCTCCGCGCGGGTCATTCGGCGGGTGCATCCTCCGGTTTGGGTGGACGAAGTTCATGCACGAAATCTTCGAAGTCATCCGCGGCTTGGAAATTCTTGTAAACAGAGGCGAAACGCACATAGGCGACGGTGTCGATGCGCGCAAGCGTATCCATAACGATTGTACCGATTGTATCACTGTCGACATCGCTTTCCCCCATGCTTTCAAGCCGGCGGACAATCCCTGAGATCATTTGGTCGACGCGCTCAGACTCAATAGGGCGTTTTTGCATAGCAATGCGGATGGAGCGCTCTAGTTTCGAGCGATCGAAATCTTCGCGTTTGCCATTTTTCTTGACCACAACAAGATCGCGCAGTTGAACGCGCTCATAGGTTGTGAACCGTCCGCCACATGAGGGGCAAGAACGCCTGCGTCTTATTGCGACGTGATCTTCGGCGGGTCTGGAATCTTTGACTTGTGTGTCGGTATTTCCGCAAAACGGACAGCGCATCTTCGGTCTTCCTGCCTTATTTAGGGGTTTGCCCCCATTTATTTTCAATCAGTATAGGACGAATGCCAGAGTTTGGGTAGCCGAAAAATGCGCATACCTTATCTAGTGTCGCCGACCGCCTCGCGCCAATGTTTGCGACACAGGCTAATATAGGTTTCATTGCCACCGATCTGAATAGTTTGCCCTTCCAGAAGCACCTTTCCGTTTTCATCTTGTCGAACCACCATCGTGGCCTTCTTGCCGCAAAAACAAATGGTTTTGACCTCACGCATTTCATCGGCAAGCGCCAACAAAGCCGCAGAACCTTCGAAAGCATTGCCTTGAAAGTCGACGCGCAACCCATAGCACATGACGGGAATGTTCAGATCATCAACGGCCTGGGCCAATTGCCAAACTTGATCCCGTGTCAAGAATTGCGCTTCGTCCAAAAAGACACAGGCCAATGTGCTGGCCTTGATGCGCTTATCGATCATTTTGAACAGATTGCTTTCCCTTGTGAACGTATCTGCTGGCGCTGATATCCCAATACGAGAGCCGATAACGGCGTCGCCGGCTCGATCATCAAATCGCGCCGTAAGCAAATAAGTCTCCATTCCGCGTTCGCGATAATTATAAGAGGCTTGCAAGAGTGCGGTCGACTTGCCCGCATTCATCGTAGAGTAATTGAAGTATAGTTTCCCCATACTGCTTTGATGGGGCAGGTTTGATTTTCGATCAAGCCTCAGCAACGAATTGGGGGTGCGTTATTCGCGTATTGATCATTGGAAGCGGGCCTAACGCCGTGGAGGCTGGATCCTGGGACCGAGAATTGTTCGATGCAATCGTTGTGATCAACAATGCTTGGCGTGTGCGAAAGGATTGGACGCATTTGATCCATCCCGAAGACTTTCCAGAAGAGCGCAGACCCAAGGTACGGGGCGCGGGTCAAACCGTTGTAACGGCGGACGACTATGTTTCGGTGCAAAACAGGTTTGGTGGGTTTCTTTATGCCGGTGGCACGATGGCATTTACAGCCGGATACTGGGCGCTGGGAGCGTTAAAGCCCAGTCAGATGGGCTTTATTGGATGCGATATGGTGTATCCAAAAACGGGACATACGCATTTTTACGGCACCGGCGAGGCCGATCCTTTGCGGGCCGATATCACATTGCAAGATCTAGAGGCAAAGTCGGCCCGGTTATTCTTTCATGCCGCTTTGGCGAAGTGCGCTTGCGTGAACTATTCGCAAGCTTCTGAAAGTCGACTGGTGTTTCCCCGCAGCGCCCCGATAGATGTCCAAGCCATAGCTGCGTTTGATCCGACCCTCTGCCAATGCGCGCTGGCTGCGGAAGACGCGCTGGGATATATGGTCGAGGATGGGCGCTATTGGCTGCAAGAAACACGTTATGACGCCGAGGCTTTGGCGCGCATTGATGGTTTGTGGAATGCGGCTTGGGCTGCCTACCCAGATAAGTGAGCGATGATCCTACGCATGTGCGGGGCGTCGCGATGTTCAAACAGATAGATGCCCTGCCAGGTTCCCAAAGCCATCCGCCCAGAGACCACCGGTATCGACAGGCTGGTGGGCAAAACACTGGCCTTGATATGGGCTGGCATGTCATCGGGTCCTTCAGCGCGATGGATCAAATAAGACATGGCAGGGTTATCGGCGGAAGGGGCAAAACGTTGAAAGAAAGCTTGGAGATCGCGTTGCACGTCTAGGTCTGCATTTTCTTGAATCACCAAAGAACAGGATGTGTGGCGCACAAAAAGGGTCAATAGCCCTGTGTCGATTTGCGGTTTGCCCAACCAATCTGAGATGTCATTTGTCATCTCGTAAAGGCCGGGACCACCGGTCTTTAAAGTGAATTCAGTTTGCACGAAACCTGCTTATATCAGGTCATAGACGCGACCCAAACGTTTCATTCGGCGCTTGTAGATTGCGTAGGCCAGATGATTATAGCCGAGCTTTATCGCGGCGATAGAAGGGAGTATGCCCCACAGATAAACCCACCAAAGGCGAAGCTTGCCTTTGGAATCGGCTTCAATCGCAGCGCAGACCTGAGGCGCCAATTCATAATAGAGAGAGATGTCTACCGCACCTGCGGGTTGTTTTGAAAGCCATCTGTCACGAAAACCGCGCAGGGTTGTAAGTTCAAACCCATCGTCTGGACGCCCCAGCATTTCACAACAGGCCGTAGTCAGGAAACATCCTTCGGGGCAATCCAGCTCGGTGCCGCGCTCCGGGTTCAGGCGGCCTTCAGAGATGAAATAGGGCTTGTCCATTACTGTGTTGAAATCAGCTGCATTCAACCGAAACCGATCTGCTAAGCGCTCTCCACTTGGCAATTGGGCTTTGTATTCCATCGTAACCGATGAACCCGCAGTTGCGGCTTTGAACAGAAGGTTCCCGATTTTGTTTGCTGTGTCGCTTTCGTAATAAGTGTCGGATGTTGGGTTGTAACGGCGAGAGGTGGGCATCTCATAGCCATTGTCCAAAACAATGTTCTTGCTGGTGGTCGCAAACAATTTCATATCGAATGAAGCTGAAGTGTTCTGCGAAGTATCAATCACCGATATCGTGCCCCATATCGGCGAATTGTCATCGGTTGTTAGGTATTTACGGATTTCGGGATCCAACAAAAACGGGCTGACCGCTGCGTCTACCGAGGACTCGAGTTGGTCAAGCTCGCTTTGTGAGAAACCGGCGTTCGTGTCATAGACTGGAAAACGGATCTCAAAACCTGAAGGTTCATGGGTCGTCTGCGTAAGCGCGATGTAGCCCGTGCTGCCCCGATCCACAATTTCAGCAGACATGGTCCAATCGCCGACTTGATCAAACTGCTCGACATGGCATTCGCCGTGGTCGGCAAATGCAGGCATTCCCGCAGCGCCAGATAGTCCTGTTGCCGATAGGCCCTGCAATACGGCTCTTCTTGTTTTCATGATACCCCCTAAACCCAATGCTATGATACTGCGCAAACTTTATCGAGAGTGCAAGATTTTGAGCAAGATTACATATCTGCGTATGCGATCAAGATAGCGTGCATCCGCATGAGCACAAATTTTTGGTTTTTCTGCGATGTTGCAATCGAGACTAACGCGACTGGTTAGTATCCCATAGCCCCTTGGATCAGCGGCAAAACCGCGGCCGCCCCAAGACCGACGCCTGCGCCCAGGGCAAAACGCGGGATAAGCCCCCCAAGTGAGGGGGCAACCAAGCTTAGAAAACCACAAATGAGGGCGTAAAAGCCAAGTGTTATCGGTTCCATTGATCCTCCAAATTCAAAGCAAATTGTCCCAGTTGGGGGGTGTGTGATCTGCACTTTTTAAAACGGCTTCACGCTTGCGCATCCATGTGATGATTTCATCGCGGCTGGGATTGGCCCGCGTGATCCAAAAAATACACCATTCCATTTCGCGATAAAGACGCTGTGCTGAGACTTCGGACATGTCCCGGGCTGCATCGTTCCAACGTGGGCCGGCCAAATACACGGCGGCGAACATTGTCTTGGCTTTGATCGGTCCCACACCGCTGGCGATCAAAGCATCATAGAACATGCGATGCGTTTCTTCCCAACTGCGCGCGCGAAAAGCCAAACCGGACTCATTGCCGATCCCGCAATAGGCGTCATGCATCACGGCCGCATTCAGAAATTCTGGGTCTGTTGGATTGCCGACCAGCGGATGAAAAAGAGCTGGGATGGAAGCACCGTCGGTCAAGGTGCGGATAGGGGCCGACCATGTCAACCCCTTGGTGTCGGTGAATGAGACCGTTTGGAGTGTTGCAAAGAAGTCGGATGTTCGGATGCGTCGGACAGGTTGATCGCTGAGCGCGATGGGCGTTCCTTGAAAGGTGCAACTTGGGTTGGAAAGATCGGTGCACTCATTTTGGGCTGTTTCGCGCAGGGCCGTTTCGGTGGGCGTCATACACGCGCTCAGCGCAGTTGCAGCCAACAACAACATGATGCATTTGCAAACCTTAGTCAGTTTCATCCTTTGCCCCTTCCTGCCAAACCCTAGCGATCTTGGATGTCATTTCTACGACATGGTGTGATTCAGGTTACGTCTGGTGCGTGTGGATTATTCCCCAAGTTCAAAATTTAATTCTTCGATTTCAAAGGTTGCACTTTTGACGATTCTTTCAAAGCAAAGTTCCAACAAGATGATTCCGTTGAAAACATCGGTCAAGCTGTCTCGCGCGTGCGCACAATTTGAAAGCAAGATGGCCATATTTTGCGGCATATTTTGGGATCAAATTTAGCGTTAAAAGCTTCCAATTGCCAAGCCAACCAAAGCGCAATGGAAGTACATTAACGTCATGCGTCGTAAAAGGGTTCAAAGCGTTGATCGACATTGAATGGGGTTTGGCAGGATTATCCCGTAAGAACAGAATATCCGTATCGTCATAGAAATCAAAGCGTTCACATGCGATTCTTCACCCAAAACCATCGATTGTTTTGGACGGCAATGATGCTACGCTGTCGGAAATGCGCATGTTGCGAAAGGCTTTTCCATGAATTTAACCCATTTTGCTCTCGCGCTTGCCCTTGGGGCAAGTTTCGCGATCTACTTGCCGATGTTGGCGTGGTCATCCCGGGTTTTGGGATCCCCCATTTTGGGAAATGTCCCTTTCTTTTTTCTGGCTTTCTTAACCTCTGCCGTCTTGGCGCTTTTGACGACGGACGTGAAAAACGGTTTGGAACTGGCTGCAGATGTGCCCAAATGGCTTTGGCTTGCGGGTTTTGTCTCGGCTTTCATGATACTGGGCGCAAGTTATCTGACGCCGCGCATCGGGACGGCGGCCCTCTTTGTTTTGATGGTGGCCGGGCAAATCGCGGTCGGCGCCGTGATCAACCAGTTTGGATTGCTGGGTGTGCCCGCACAACCGATCTCTTGGATCAAGTTGGCAGGCATCGTAGTGGTATTGGTGGGCGCTGTTTTGGTTAGTTTTGGAGATGAACTAATCGATTGATCGCGCGATAGGCCGTAGCGGAGATGTGCAAATGATGGCATTGACGAGTTAAGAGAGACGGAACCCATTGAGCGATGGTCAAGCTTTGTATTGCGACAGGCAACTTCTTTCACCCTCGGGAAACGCAGGTGGCGTTTCATATCCAAAATCTGTTCAACGGCAATCTTTGTGTACTGCACGAAAATGACTTTGATGCCGATCCTTTCGGCGTTCCGCATCATCCTTGGGTTCCGCCCAAAACGCAGCGAAAGTCGCTGAGCTATAAGTTGAACAATGCAGGCCATATCATGCGGTCGGTGCTTTTACACCGGACAACCAAAGTGCCCTTTGGCAGTGCGCGCGAGGGCATATTGGCCTTTCTCAAAGACGAAGCCCCCGATGCGATTTTGGCGGAGTTTGGGACTGCTGCCCTACGGATCGCGCCCGTGATTGCCGAAACGGGGTTGCCGTTCTTCACGTATTTCCGTGGGGCGGATGCCTCGTCTCATTTGCGCCAACCTCTGCGCGTTGCGGGATACAAGCGGATGATGCCGCATTTGGATGGCGTATTTTCTGTGGCACAGTTTTTGTTTGATGAGCTGGCTTCATTCGGAGTGATACATCCCAACAGCCATGTCATCCCCAGTGGGGTGAATACAGACCGGTTTACACCCGTTCAGAAACGCCCCAACAGTTTTTTGGCCGTCGGTCGTTTGATTGAAAAGAAACGACCCGACATCACCATACGCAGTTTTTGCGAGGCTGCGGGCAGTCATGCAGACGCCACGCTCGAGGTTGTCGGAGATGGGGCTTTGCTAGATCCTTGCCAGGCCATTGCCAGCGATTATGGTATGTCCGATCGTGTGATCTTTCACGGGGCGCAACCCCATGGGTTTGTGGCCGAAAAACTCGCCACATCGCAAGTTTTGTTGCAACATTCCGTGCGCGCAAAAGACGGCAACACCGAGGGCCTTCCGATGACAATTCAAGAGGCGATGGCCTCTGGCATGGTTGTAATCTCAACCCGTCATGCGGGCATCCCAGAGGCGGTGCGCGAAGGTCAGAATGGCTTTTTGGTGGATGAAGGCGACGAGGCGGGCTTCGCCGCGGCAATCACGCAGGTGTTGGAAACGCCAGACGCGCTGGGTGAAATGGGTCACCGCAACCGCGTTTTGGCGGTGGCGGACTATGACAACCGGGTCTTGATCAAACGCGTTGAGGCCGAGATTGTGCGGGTGATTGCCGCGCGGGGGTAGGTCGCTTTGGTGTTCTTTGCATTCCTCCAAGGCCAAGGGGTTCTATGCAACCTTGTAGCGATCCGCCTTTTCAAAGACGTCAATCACGCGAGTGCCTGCCTTGATCTAGGCACCATATTCGAGCGCCTTCAACGCAGCAGGGTTTGCGAAGCCAAATCCCGAGAGGCGCCCTTACCGAAGGGCGCGGCGCTTTCAGCGCCTTTTAACGGCCCACGGTCATGCGCTCTTTTTGGACCTAATTAGGCTACCGATTAGTGATGCCTGTTGGATCTATTTTATGGAGTCGCCAACCAGTAGAACAGTTATTGTCAAAAAAATTGATCCAGAAGTGATACATACACCAAACATGAAAGTCTTTGCGGAATTTTGGAGGCTTTCCATATTTTGGATTATTCGATGGTCGTTTTCTTCTGCTTGGGATGTATAGACTTCTACCAGAGAGTCATTATCAACAATGTGTGGTTTCCAACCGCTGAATTCATGACCACGAACGTGAAAAGTTTGAGGTAGCGCAGATGCTATCGCAATGATTGCACCTACCACGATCAATAGTGATGGCAAAAGGGCCGCATGACCCAAGTCCGTTCGAACTGCTTCGCGAACCAGAAGCCCGGCTGTTGCGAGCGATATTGAACCAAACGTCATAGCCGACGATCGGCTGCGAGTCCATTCTTATGGAGGTCTTCGAGTTTCAATTCCGTTTGGCGCATTGCTTCTTTCGCAATATCGAGGCTATCATTTGACATAAGTTGTTAACCCCCAGGCATATTTAATGGCAAAAAAACCATCTCCCCCTCCTACTCGCTCGATACGAGAAAGCTTTGAAAAGGTCACACCGAGTAACCGGGATATAAAAAAACCTGAACCTCGAACCGTTCCAAAAATAACTAAGCGACCCAAACCACCGACGAAGAAGTAGCTTTACTGATCCAAGAAACTCCGCAGCTTCCGGCTCCGCGATGGATGCTTAAGCTTCCGCAATGCTTTTGCTTCGATCTGACGGATCCGTTCGCGGGTCACGCTGAACTGCTGACCAACCTCTTCTAAAGTGTGGTCGGTGTTCATACCGATCCCAAAGCGCATGCGCAGAACACGTTCTTCACGCGCAGTCAGGGACGCCAGCACACGCGTTGTCGTTTCTTTCAGATTGCCCTGGATTGCATTGTCCAATGGCAGGATCGCGTTCTTATCCTCGATGAAATCGCCGAGCTGCGAGTCTTCCTCGTCGCCAATCGGCGTCTCAAGCGAGATCGGCTCTTTGGCGATTTTCATAACCTTGCGGACCTTTTCCAAAGGCATTTGCAGCTTGGCTGCCAATTCCTCGGGCGTTGGTTCGCGGCCAATTTCGTGCAGCATCTGGCGGCCTGTGCGCACCAGCTTGTTGATCGTTTCGATCATATGGACCGGAATACGGATCGTGCGGGCTTGATCCGCGATCGAACGTGTGATGGCCTGACGGATCCACCATGTCGCGTAGGTGCTGAACTTATAGCCGCGGCGGTATTCGAATTTGTCGACTGCTTTCATCAGGCCGATATTGCCCTCTTGGATCAGGTCGAGGAATTGCAGGCCGCGGTTTGTGTATTTCTTAGCGATGGAAATCACGAGACGCAGGTTTGCCTCGACCATTTCCTTTTTCGCGATGCGGGCTTCTTTTTCGCCCTTTTGTACCTGGTTCACGATGCGGCGGAATTCAGGAATGTCGACGCCCACATATTGACCGACGCGGGCCATTTCTCCGCGGAGTTCGAGTGCTTTGTCGCGGTGCTTTTCGTTGAATGTGTCCCAACCCCGGCCGGTCATGTCTTGAATGCGGTCCATCCATGTTGGGTCCAGCTCAAAGCCGCGATAAGCATCGATAAAATCGCGCCGGTTGATGCGCGACTGATCGGCCAGCTTCACCATGCCAGAATCCAGCGACATGATCTTGCGGTTGATCCCATAGAGCTGATCCACAAGCGCTTCGATCCGGTTGTTATGAAGGTGCAAACTATCGACGGCATCGACCAGTTTTTGGCGTAGCTTTTGATAGGCTTTCTCATTCTTATCGGAGAAGTCATCGCCTTCGTTTAGCGTGGCACTAATCCGCTCATCCTGCATGTCGGCCAGTTTATTATAGTCTTTTGCGATACTGGCCAATGTATCGAGCACTTGTGGCTTCAATGCCGCTTCCATGGCCGCAAGCGACAGGTTTGCCGCCTCGTCATCATCATCATCGTCATCGTCAGATGCAATTGGATTGCCGTCTGCGTCAAGTTCTTGCGCGGGTTGAGCCGATGAGGCGCTTGGCGCGGTGTCCGTATTGGCAACTCCCATCACAGTCTCTTCTTCGCCATCTTCCATCGAACCAGAGAAGGTCGTCTCAAGATCGATGACATCGCGCAACAGGATCTCTTCTTCCAAAAGTTCGTCACGCCAAATAGTGATCGCCTGGAATGTCAGCGGGCTTTCGCAAAGGCCCAAGATCATGGTGTTGCGGCCCGCCTCGATCCGCTTGGCAATCGCAATTTCGCCTTCACGGGATAAGAGTTCCACCGATCCCATTTCGCGCAAATACATGCGGACCGGATCATCTGTACGATCCAGTTTTTCTTTCTCGGTCGGGGCAACGGCCACTTCTTTGGTGTCGTTGACAACCACGACCTCTTTTGGGCCTTCGTCCTCGACTTCGTCAGCTTCGATCAGGTTGATGCCCATCTCAGAAAGCATCGACATTACATCTTCGATTTGTTCTGAGCTGATCTGATCGGGCGGCATTACGGCGTTCAACTCATCATAGGTGATGTAGCCGCGTTCACGCCCTTGGGCGATCATCTTTTTTACAGCTTCCTGAGAGGTGTCTCCCATGCCTTCGCCAGCATCTTGAGGTTTTTGATCTTCTGTGTCTTTAGGTGCCATAATGCCGGGGCCTTCCTGTGCGCTGAATACTGACGGATTCGCTCATTCGGTTTGAGGGGAGATTTAAGGACGAATCAGCTGGTTGCAAGTTTGATTCGAAACGAATCAGTCTTTTTTCTTCTTCCAACCTTCGGAAGCCAGAATTTGATCCATTACAGAGGGCCCATTTTGCGCCGTTTCGCGGTCTTCGAAGGGGATCACCCGCGAGCGCAGCGCCGTTTCATGGTCAGAGACGACAGACTTGATGCGTTTGGTCAGACGCTCATCGGCTTGTCCGGTTATGTCTTCGAGCGCGTCGTTGATTTCGCGGCGACGCCCCATTTCGGCGGCGTGACGGTTGATTGCTTCGCTAAGGGTCAGGGCGGTGAGTTCAGGATCGCTGTCGTCGCGCAAATAAGGATGGGCCTTTATGCGCGGTGGCTTGCGCAGTTGCTCGGTTGGATCGAAAGACAACGTCGCGGTCAGGTCTTCAATTAAGGTGCTGCTGGATTGCGCTTGGCCGAGTTTGTTCAAAAGCGCTTGATGGATCGGTCGCAAGCTATCGGTTTCAATCGGACAGCGTTCCAACAGGTCTTCGACCGTACGCGCGGCGTCGGGGTGCAAAATGGCGGCCAGCAGGATCGTTGATTCAATGAGCAAATGATCGGGTGCGGATCTTGCAAGGTCAGAGGCGCGCGCAGCGTCTGTCGCTTGCGGTTGGCGTTGACCATAAGAGCCCGGTTGCCGTTGACCGTTCGAAGGTCGTGCGCTGAAGAACAAGCCACGGCGCAATTCGGCAATGGCGGCACCGTAGTGACTTCGCAAGGATTTGTCTTTGATTTTCAAAATGGCCTCGCGCAGTCGCGCATCAAGGGCTGCCTTGCGTTCGGGGCTGTCAAAGAATTGTCCTTGGGTTTCACGCCGCCACAGCAGATTGACCATAGGTTCGGCTTTGCCAAGGATGTGTTCCATCGCCTCTGATCCGCCAGACTTGATGATATCATCAGGGTCCTTGCCTTCGGGCAGGATGACAAAGCGCAGGCCTTTGCCCGCTTCCAAAAGTGGCATGGCCAGATCAATGACGCGCATTGCAGCCCGGATGCCGGCAGTATCGCCATCAAGGGCAAATACGGGTTCATCACTCATACGCCAGGCCAAAGCCAACTGATCCTCGGTTACGGCGGTTCCAAGAGGAGCTACAGCATGATCAAAACCCGCTTGGGCCAGTGCGATCACATCCATATAGCCTTCGGTGACGATCACTGTGCCGGTTTTTCCGGATGCTTCCCGAGCCGGTCCGTGATTGTACAGCGCACGGCCTTTGTCAAAAAGTGCGGTCTCGGGGGAATTAAGATATTTTGCCCCATCATTTGGATCCATAGCGCGGCCACCAAAGCCGATACAGCGGCCCCGCGCGTCACGAATTGGAAACATGATGCGGTCGCGAAAGGTGTCGTAAGGTTTGCGCCCTTTGTCCGAGGACTTGGCCAAACCCGCCTCTATGATCAGCGCCGTATCGATACCCTTTTCGGTCAAGTAATCATATAAGTTTTGCCAACCGGGCGGGGCAAAACCAATCTCAAACCGATCTTGGATTTCAGGTTTGATTTTGCGCGTCTCGTTGAGATAAGTGCGGGCTGCCACACCACCATTTGACCGTAATTGCAGGCGGTAAAATCGAACGGCTTGCTCCATAACCTCGGCCAATTGCTTGTTGCGGTCAATCTTTTCCTGAGCTTTGGGATCGCGCGCCGGCATCTGCATTCCAGCTTCACCTGCAAGAATTTCAACCGCTTCCATGAAGCCAACATTTTCGGTTTCACGGACGAAATTGATGGCGTCGCCTTTGGCGTGACAACCAAAACAGTAGTAGTAGCCCTTGCGATCATCAACATGGAAGCTGGCGGTCTTTTCATGGTGAAAAGGGCAAGGTGCCCAGTGGTCCCCTTTTGCGGCATTTGACTTTTTAGGATCCCACATGACTTTGCGGCCCACCACGTCAGAAATCGACAGGCGGTTGCGGAGTTCGTCTAAGAATCCCGGTGGCAAGCTCATGACAACAGTATTGGGCCTAAGCGCCTTAGCATCAAGGTTGTTCGATGGTGATCGATTGATGCAGCTGGCCGGTGTCGGTTTGATAGATTTCGATCACGTCACCATTTTTTACGGCAATAAACTCTGCCCCCAGGGATACAGATGGCGTTTGCCCGAACCGTATGAGAAAGAGTGTTGCAACGACAATAATGGCAGCGATCATGACCCCAAGTAAAATCAGCACCATAATTCGGATAGAGCGCAGCTGCGGCGGCTCTGTAAGGTTGTGATCCATGTCTGATGCCATAAGAATTGAGATCCCTGATAATGCGCCTGTTAGATTGGATAAGGCACTCTTTGACTGTCTGCCAGAGGGCACAGGGATCAGTCGCACCAAAATGACCGCATTGATCAAGGCAGGGGCTGTTGTGCGTGATACGGGCGAAGTGGTTGCGGGACCAAAAGTTAAACCACAAATGGGTGACGTTTTCGTTTTGACATTGCCTAAACCAGAGCCAAGCCTGTTGATTGGCGAAAACATTCCATTGGTGATCTTGCATGAGGATGAGCATCTGATTGTCATCGATAAGCCTATTGGACTGGTGATGCATCCTGCGCCCGGCTCACCGTCTGGGACATTGGTCAATGCACTGATCCATCATGTGGGCGATGGTTTGCTGGCGGTGGGCGCCTCTGGTCGACCTGGAATTGTGCATCGGATCGACAAGGACACCAGCGGGATTGTGGTGGTGGCAAAGACTGATTTGGCGCATCTCAAATTGGCGGCACAGTTTGCCGACCACTCGATCGAGCGAGAGTATTTGGCCATCACAAAAGGTGTGCCCGACCGCGCGGATCCCAGACTGGCTGGGTTGCGCGGTGTAGGTTTTGAAGAAGGAGGATGGCTGCGCATTGCGACGCAATTTGGGCGGCATCCGGGAGATCGCAAAAGAATGGCTGTTCTCGCAGAGGGGGGGCGCCATGCAATCACGCGGTTTCAGATTGAAGAACGATTGAACCAGGCTTTTGGCTTGATCCGGTGTCGACTAGAGACGGGGCGCACCCATCAAATCCGTGTTCATCTCTCTTATCTTGGGCATGGGTTGGTTGGCGATCAGTCTTATGGAACGCGCCGCATGATCAGCCGAGACTTTCCAGAGGCACGCGGGTTCGGGCGACAAGCCTTGCATGCCGCGCGTCTTGGATTTCTTCATCCGGCAACGCGTGCCTTTTTGCGATTTGAATCCCAACCACCTGATGATTTCACGGGCTTGTGTGAAACGTTACGAAACAAGGTCTAATTCTTGGAATTGCGGCAACCATACATATATACTGGTTAACGCTAACGAACAGGATGTAAAGTTTGACAATGACAAGCCTCCCGGCACCTTCCCCAGAAAATGGATTAAACCGCTATCTTCAAGAGATCCGGAAATTTCCGATGCTCGAAGCGGAAGAAGAGTACATGCTTGCAAAAGCATGGGTCGAGCGCGAGGATTCCGCTTCGGCTCATAAGTTGGTGACATCGCATCTTCGTTTGGCCGCTAAGATTGCGATGGGATATCGTGGCTATGGCTTGCCGCAGGCCGAAGTTATTTCGGAAGCAAATGTGGGCCTGATGCAAGCGGTTAAACGCTTTGACCCTGAAAAAGGGTTCAGATTGTCAACTTACGCGATGTGGTGGATCAGAGCGGCCATTCAAGAATTCATTCTGAGGTCTTGGTCCTTGGTCAAACTGGGGACAACATCGGCCCAGAAGAAGTTGTTTTTCAACTTGCGCAAGGCAAAGAACAAAATCGGAGCTTTGGAAGAAGGCGATCTGCGTCCTGAAAACGTCAAGGAAATTGCAAACCAGTTAAATGTGACCGAGGACGAAGTGATTTCGATGAACCGACGCATGTCGGGTGGGGATGCCTCGTTGAATGTGACAGTTGGCGACGATGGCGAAGGCGGCGCGCAATGGCAAGATTGGCTGACCGATGACGACGCTGATCAGGCAGAAGCCTATGCTGAGGAAGACGAGCTTGGCCTGCGCCGCGAGTTGTTGACAGAAGCCATGGGCATTCTGAATGAACGCGAGCAGGACATTCTGATGAAGCGTCGTTTGCAAGACAATCCCACGACATTGGAAGACCTAAGCCACGTCTATAAGGTCAGCCGAGAGCGTATTCGCCAAATTGAAGTGCGGGCTTTCGAAAAGCTTCAGGACAAAATGCGGGCATTAGCGTCTGAAAAGGGCATGATTTCGGCCTAAAATGCAAGTTTTTTAACTAATTCTTGTTTTTGAGGTCGATCTCATCGATATGCGGTGCAACAACTCGACTGAGATCGATAGACGCGTATTCGGGGGTAACATTATGCGCTTTTTGTTTGGAATTGGACTGGCTTTGTGCAGCGCAGGGGCGTCTATTGCGCAAAGCAATGACGGGTTTCAGCGAGAACCTTTTGGTCGATATATCGGCGCGCATGCGGACGTTTTTGGCGACGGCGGCAGCTCAAACGCTGGATCGGATGTTCGAAGCCTGGGTATCTATTACGGGATCAATTTCCAGAACGGACATGTCGAATTTCATGTCGACGCTGCTACTTTTGAACTGGGATCAAATGACGACGAAGCCTATCGCATTCAAGTGTCTTACAGCCCAGAATTTGTTGGTCCTTCAGAGATTGCTTTTTACGCGGCCCGCAACTTTTTCGGCAATTATTCAACCGATGTTACGGAATACGGGCTGTCCAGTAACACAATCTTAGACCAGACTGAAAGTTGGGAACTGTATTTGTCGGCTGCGGCGTTTGATCTGGATGGAACAATTGAACCAGGTCTGACGGCGGGTATCGGTTACGCACCAGACAGTTCTAATTTTGCGGCGGAGCTGTCTTTCGCAACATACAGCTTCGATAGCGCTGCCGGTGTTGATCTTGAATACAACTTTTCGGACTCAGGATTTATTTTGTCCGGTGGCGGTTTGGTCAATCAAGACGGTGATGCCGTCGCGCGTATCGGTTTTGAATATCGCTTTGGCGTTGATCGTCAAAAATTCCGTCCCGCCATCACACCCTATGATGTTCAGCTGCATTTCCGCGGCGAATGATCATCATTTAAATATCTAAAGAGTTTTGCGTGGCAATTGGAAGACGCCAAAGGAGCCCAAGCCGTAATCGACCAAGTGCTTGAAAAGGTTCAGTAATAAAATTCTTTGAAAATGATCTGATTTTGCTAACCTCTTTGTATATTTTACTCGGAGAGGGGTTATGGCGCAGCCTATAGAGCATATCATTATTGTCGGTGGGGGCACGGCCGGTTGGTTGGCGGCAAATCTTTTGAATTCAAGATTTGGCGAAAGGGAAAATGCGCCCAAAATCACTTTGATTGAATCTCCTGATATTCCGACGGTGGGTGTTGGCGAAGCCACGGTTCCAAATATGCCGCGCACCTTGCGGGACATCGGTATCGACCAAAAGGACTTTCTGAGACGATGCAATGCGTCTTTCAAACTTGGTGTCTTGTTTGGCCGTTGGAATGTGGACAATGACGGCAATCTCTTTGACTATATGAACCCATTTGGCGGTTCAAAAGACATCGAAGGATATGGCAGCGGCGAATACTACATGTAATATGGTGGCGGAGGCCTTACGTATGATCGGATCGCTTGCCCGACGTCTTCGCTTTATGATGCGGGTAAAGGTCCGGGCAATGTCAATGAAAGCGCGCTGAACAAGTATATTGGATATGCGTATCACCTTGATGCTGGGCTGTTTGCGGAGCTTCTGCGTGAACATGCAACGGACAGAGGTGTCGTGCATGTCTTGGACAATGTTGTTTCGGTTGAGCAAGACGAGCGGGGTTTTGTGAAGACGCTGAACTTGCAACATCGGGATCCGATGGATGTCGAACTGGTGATCGATTGTACGGGGTTCCGAGGCCTGATTATCAATGAGATGCTAGACCAACCTTTCATTGATTACTCCAAGTATTTGGCCAATGACCGGGCGATGGCGGTACAAATTCCGCATCCTAATGACCATCATATTGACAATGTTACGAAGGCTACGGCGTTGGGTGCGGGGTGGTCCTGGCGTGTACCACTCTACAATCGGATAGGCACGGGCTACGTGTTTTCGTCGGCGCACCGCACAGATGAGGAGGCACGGGACGAATTCGTTGCATTTTTGGGCGACGAACTTCCCAAAGGTGCCGAGCCTCGTGTTATTCCGATGCGGATTGGCCGGAACGAACGCGCTTGGGTTGGTAATTGCATTTCGATGGGACTTTCCAGTGGTTTCATCGAGCCCCTAGAGTCCACAGCCATTCACATGATCGATATGTCCGTTCGTTGGTTGGCAATCAATCTGCCAGATCGGTCTTGCCCACCAACTTTGGTCAAACGCTATAACAAGCTTGTTGCGCGTATTTATGACGAAGTTCGCGATTTTATTTGCATGCATTATGCATTGGGAAATCGCACCGACGACCAATATTGGATCGATGCCCGGAATTTGGAAGTTCCCGACAGTTTGGCTGAAAACCTGGAAGTTTGGAAATATCGATTGCCGATTGAACAAGATCTAGAGTTCGCTTCGCTTTTCTCGTGGCGAACCTACGAGAATGTCCTGCTTGGAAAGCGGGTATACGAGACCGGGTTTGGCAAAAATGAATTCATTAAGAACCCATCTTTGAACCGAGATGCTTGGGTTAAATTTGCGAAAACGCATGTCGTCAATATCGATAAGATGACTAAATCCTTATCAAGTCACCGCGATTTACTGACAAAACTTCGCGAAGAAGAGCCCGTGGATGCAAGTTCCAAGGCCCCTACATTCTCATTCGGTGCCGGTGCGACGGTGGGGATGGCACCGTCAAAAACCAAGGTTTCAAGCGGTATAGATTTCAAATCCGTAGTTGAAAAATCTGACAGCAAATATGGCGATGTTGGGTTGCTTTAACTCTCCATCGCTTCAAGCTGGTCGATAAAGCCTTCAATCATTGAAAGCCCCTTTTCCCAGAACTCAGGATCTGAAGCATCAAGACCAAAGGGCGCAAGCAAGTCTTTGTGGTGCTTTGATCCACCGGCTGAAAGCATGTCAAAATACTTGTCTTGGAAATCCGCGTCTCCTTCGCGATACACCGCGTAAAGCGCATTCACCAATCCATCGCCGAATGCATATGCATAAACATAAAATGGTGAGTGGATGAAATGCGGGATATAAGTCCAGAAAGTCTTGTAGCCGTCCATGAATTCAAAGACGGGACCAAGGCTTTCGCCCTGAACACTCATCCAAATCTCGTTGATCTGATCGGGCGTCATTTCACCTTCGGCGCGCGCCGCATGCACTTTGCATTCGAAGTCGTAAAAAGCGATCTGGCGCACGACCGTGTTGATCATGTCTTCAACCTTTGAAGCAAGCATTCTCTTTTTGGCCGCTGGATCTGTGGTTTCATCCAACATTTTTTGGAAGGTCAGCATCTCTCCAAAGACCGAGGCCGTTTCCGCAAGTGTCAATGGTGTTGAAGACAGCATTTCGCCTTGGCCGGCGGCAAGGCGTTGGTGCACGCCATGACCCAATTCATGTGCCAAGGTCATCACATCGCGTGTTTTGCCAAGGTAGTTCAGCATGACATAGGGATGTGCCGTTGTCACAGTGGGGTGGGCAAACGCCCCAGGTGCTTTGCCGGGGCGCACGCCGGCATCGATCCAGCCATCGGTGAAAAACGGTTCGGAGAGTTCAGCCATCTTGGGGTCGAAGCCCGCATAAGCGTCTTGAACGATCTTTTTGGCATCTTCCCAAGATACGGCCGCTTCATCTTCGCCGGGGAGAGGTGCATTGCGGTCCCAAACTTGCAGTTTGTTCAGTCCCATCCATTTTGCTTTCAGAGCATAATAGCGGTGCGAAATTCTCGGATAGGCTTTGACAACCGCATCACGTAACGCCTGGACCACTTCGGGTTCAACATGGTTGGCAAGGTGACGCGACGATTGTGGCGTTGGCAATCCGCGCCATTTGTCTTCGATGGCTTTTTCTTTTGTCAGCGTGTTGGTGATGCGGGCAAACAGGCCAAGGTTTTCCGTAAATACGCGCGCAAGCTCCCGCGACGAGGCTTCGCGTTTTGAACGGTCCGGATCAGATTGTAAGTTCAGAATGGACTCGATGCCCATCTCTTGGCCGTCGATCGTGAAGATCAGCCCCGCATTTGTTTCATCAAACAAACGGTTCCAAGCGGCCGCACCGACGACAGATTGGTCATGTAGAAACGTCTCTAACTCGTCCGAAAGCTGATAAGGTTTCATTGATCTCATGCGATCAAGAGCCGGACGATACCGGGCCAAGTCACTATTGGTAGCGATCAAAGCTTCGTAGGCTGCATCCTCGATCCGGTTGAACTCAAGACTAAAAAAAACCAACGAGGTGGTGATTTCTGTGATTTCAGCTTGCATGTCGCCCAAAAATTTTGAGCGGTCGGGGTCGGTCGTATTTTGGGCGTAGCGAAGATATGCAAAAGACATGACCCGCCCAGTGATCGATGACATCGCTTCATTGCGCGTAACTGCCTTCAGGATACCTTCTGCAGAAAGGGTTGCAAGTTTGCCGTCATAGTCAGCTGCGAACGATGCTGCCTCTGCGCGCAGCCAATCCAAATCCTTTTTCAGCTCTGCGCTGTCTTCGGAGGGATAAAGATCAGTCAGATCCCAAATAGGCAAATCCCCAAAGTCAGAGCTTTGAAATTCGCGTGCGTCATAGGTGATGGTCATGATGTCTCCAGCAAGTCTTTCGCTTGGAGATAGGGATTGTTGGACGGTCCGGCAATGCGAACCGTCCAATCCCTGTGTGGGCGTCAGGGTTTTCTTTGCGTAAGTTCAGTATTTTTGCGGCGGATGAAGTCGCTTCCGGTGGAGCAGAACAGCGGCGGGATCAGCCCGTGGATCAATGCAGCAAATCCGACTGCAAACATTTGGCCTGCAAAGCGAAAGGCGAAGGCCAAATGGGACCAGTATGTTTCACCAACACTTTCAGGGTGCGTTTTGAATTGTTCGATAAAGCCGGGTTCAGCGGGGATATTGGAAGTTTCAGTCATCGTTTTCCCTATGTTTGGGATTGATTGCCATCTTAGCGTCAAGAATACGTCCCAAATAATTTGAATAAATCAAAATATTTGGGATATATGTATCGTTATGAATGAAAAATTGGATGAAATTGATTATCGCATACTGCGTGCTTTGCAGAAAGATGCCGCACTGAGCATGGACGCTCTCGCTGAAATTGTCGCGTTGTCGCGCAATGCGTGTTGGCGCCGTGTAAAGGCTTTGGAGGCCTCCGGTACGATTTGCGAACGTGTGACAGTGGTTGATGCAGAGGCTGTTGATTTGGGGTTGCAGGTCCTAGTGTTGATCCGCACCAAAGATCATTCTGCTGCATGGTCCAAAGCTTTCATCGAAGTCGTGCGCGTCATGCCAGAGGTCGTCGGCGCGTATCGAACAACGGGGGATCTGGATTATGCTTTGCGCGTTCGGGTGCGGGACGTCGCAGGCTATGACCGATTTTACCAGCGCCTTATTGATAAGATCGATATTGCTGATGTCTCGGCCAGTTTTGTAATGGATGCGTTCAAAGAAACAACGGCGCTTCCAATTTGAAAACCAACCTTATAGCCTCATACGAGTTGGTGAACGGAGACCTTATGCGACGCCTTAACTTTGTTCTTGTTTTAGTTCTTTTTTCGTCCCCAATGGGCCCCGCCTTTTCGGTGACCCCCGACGATAGAAAGAGTTGTAAACGACTTTGGGACAATAAGGTTGAGACGCTTGCCTCTTTTGAAGGTCAATTGGAAGACGCTTGGCAAGCGACAATCAAAGAGGCTGCGCGCGCAGCAGAGATTTTCGCAACTTTACGAAACTGGGCTGGGCATTCGGTCGATTTTTCAAAATGTGCGGACCTGTTGCCGATTGCGCAATTTGATCTTGAGACGCAGGAGTTGCTAAGTGACTATGTCGTTTCTTCTGCGAATTGTGGTTTAAGCTATGTTGATTTGCAACTCGCCGGAGAGGCGTGGTATGCCAATGTAGAAGCTTGGAAATTGAAAGCCAAAAACCTCTCTGGTGAGGTGCTGGTCACCACAAATGATATGCGCGAAATTGTCCAAAAAGTTGAGCTGCGCGCTGGTGACGTCGCAACAAACGCTGACTGTTCAGGTTTCGATAGTGTTCTTCAACATGCCTTAGACAACAAAAGCTGGGCTGAGAATATGATCAACAATCCTGCTTTAGCCGAATGAACTTATAGATCGGTTTGACCCTCGCTGGGAGGGCCGAGCTTCTTGCGAATGATGATATCCCCATTTGGGAGCACCTCTGGCGCTTCATATTGCGAAAGATCGCCAATCGAAGATCCCAAAGCCTCTAGCTGTGGGGCGAGGCGATCCATCCAGCCCCGCATCATAGGCAAGGCATCTTCTGCCAATTGTTCCATCTCGGTGAACAAGTCCCAAATAGATGGGGGAGGTATTTCATCCTGAGCCTGAGCCGGTATTGCAAGCACCGCGGCCAAGAAAAGTGGGGCAATATGTTTCATGTTTAAGATATAAGGCATCCGGTTCGGATTTTCACCCCAGTTCCAGATCAATTGAGACCGGAAAATGATCAGATGCTGTAAGAAGCGCTTGGCAGAGCGCGTTATCTTCAAAGCAGGGCGCATGATTAAAAGGATGCCAGATTTGCCATGATCCGCGCGATCTGAGACGGTGGGACACCATAATGTAGTCAAGCAGCGCGTTCAGGTAGCTTTTCGTTTCATATTTGTAGAACCGCGCCGTCGTCGGCATGACAAAATTCCAGGGCGATAGGGCCATTGAGGCGTGCGGGTCAAAAAGCGTCCGCGCAAAACCTTGATCTTGGGCCAAGACGATTTCGATGCTCGATTGCCCAAACAATTGTTCATAGGTGTCAAGGCCCGGTCCATCGTTAAAATCGCCTAAGACAACAATGTCCTTATCTTGGTCCAGCAACTGATCGACGCGCTGGCGGATCCAGATGCATTGCGCCAATTGTTTGCGGCGATTTTGGATTGCGATGCGCATCGCGTCTGCATCATCTTTTGCACCATGGGGTGCCTTAGATTTTGCGTGCACTCCAATCAGAGAGAGGGTCCCACCCGAATGAGGGGTCAATGTGACCTCCAAAGGGGGCTTGGAAAAAACAATGGCATCGGGCCGCGCATCCACATCCACGTCCAAGCGAAAGGCGCCGTCGAAACGCGCATTCTTTGCCAAGCCTTTTGAATCTGTTTCCTGGCCCAAAGGGGCGTGGATCGCGTTCATCTGATCCGGGTCAAAAAGCAACGCGATCTCTTGTTGTGTCTGATTGGTAAAGCCAGACAGTGCGGTCGTTTGTCTGAGACCAAAATGCTGAGCAAAGTTCTGTAGCGCTTGAATTGTGTTTTGCTTTCGCCCGGTATTGGGTGCCTCAATGATCATATAGGCGTCTGCATCAACAGCCCGGAAAACCCGAGCCAATGCACCCAATTGCTGGCTTTTTGTGACGTCAGAGCGTCCAGACCAGCTTTGGTCGAAGATCAATTGATCCTCGTCATCGAAAAGAGATGCAAACCACTCGACATTATAGGTCGCAATTCGCATCACTGAAGCTCGTGGTTTTCGGAAATTTCTTCCCAGGCTGTGTTGATCGCCATCATTTTTTTGGTGGCAAGATTGATCGCCTCTGCCGGAAGACCCTGAGCCATCAATTGGTCGGGATGGGTGTTTCGCACAGCCTGACGCCAAACCTTACGGATTTCATCAAGGGGCATGTCGGGTGATACCCCAAGCACATCATAACTGTCGCGCGGCGCGTTGGGCACGCATTGCGAGCGGATCGTACGGAAACGGGCCGCGGATATTTCGAAGATGTCTGCGACCTTTTGAATATAGTCATCTTCGGCTGGCTCATATTTTCCATCCGCAACTGCAATGTGAAAAAGACCTTCAAGAAGGTTCTCTTTGGTAACGGCATTGTGCCGAAATAGCCGCGCAAGCGTATGCGCATAGGTTTCAAAACCTGCGACGTCTTGACGGGCAAGATTGTAGACACGCGCGGCATGCGCCTCATCTCGCTCAGCGATTTGGAATACCTCGCGAAAGGCACGGACCTCGTCTCGGGTGACCTGACCATCTGCTTTGGCGACTTTGGCAAAAAGACCAATCACACCGATTGTAAATTGCATAGTCTGCTCGGGCTCTTTGCGCAGCGCTTCGAGCGCGGCAGATAGCCCCTCGCCATGCGAAAGGTCAGAAAAGGCAGATGCTATACGGGACCAGATCGACATGGGTTTCAGGTTGCAAATTCCCAAGACGCACGCAATGGAAAGGGCAAATGGATCGAGGCGTTGATGGAATTTATTGAAGAAATTACCGATTTAGAGGCAATCTACACCGGATATGTAAGTGAGGCGAGCACGTTAAAAGTGGCCGACCGCCTTACGCCAAGCTACGGCGCATGGATCAGCGCATCTCGGTTTGTGATCCTTTCGACGGTTGGACCGGAAGGTACGGATGCCTCTCCGCGGGGGGACGAGGGACCGGTTGTCAAAATTTTGGATGATTTGCATCTGGCGATGCCCGATTGGCGCGGCAATAACCGTTTGGACAGTTTGCGCAATATTGTGTGCGATGGGCGCGTATCGTTGATGTTCATGGTGCCTGGATCCAACACTGTGGTCCGGGTGAATGGCCGCGCAAAAGTCACCATAGATGCAACTTTGCGTGCCCAGTTTGAACGAAAAGAAGGGCAACCCAAAGCGGTGGTGGTGATCAAAATTTCAGAGATTTACACCCAATGTGCCCGCGCGCTTTTGCGCAGTGGGTTGTGGGGTGACCACGCCAAGCCTGATTTGCCAAGCCCAGGCGACATCCTGAAAGAGATGAGTGGCGGAACCTTTGACGGGGCGTCTTATGACGCGGACTGGCCGGGACGTGCCGAAAAAAGCATGTGGTGATGACGACGCTTTTTATCTTGCGCCATGGTCAAACCGAATGGAATGCCGAGGGGCGGTATCAAGGTCACTTGAACTCTGAGCTCACGTCGCTTGGTCGGTATCAAGCCTTTCAGCAGGGAGCGATTTTGCGCGCGCACGGCATTGACGCGCCTGTTTTTACCAGCCCGCTTGGGCGCGCCAGAGATACAGCGCTGATTGCGACGGCTCATTTGAAACAAGAACTGATCCCAGAGCCCGATCTGCGCGAAATCACTATGGGCGCGTTTGACGGCATGACGAAACTAGAGATCGTGAACGATTATCCTGATTTCGACCCTTATGTGAAAGGTTGGACGGCAGAAGCCTATGGCGGAGAGGGGCATGAGGATGTTTATGCGCGTGCGCGCACTATCTTAGAGCGGATCGCCCAACCTGCGATTTTGGTCACGCATGGCGTTTTTTCAAAATATTTGAGGGGATTGTATTTGGGCTTGTCCCATAGTGACACGCTTCATCTTTCGCAGGACCAGGGATGCGTTTATGCACTAGGTCCCGGCGGTCAAACGGTTTGGATGTCTTGATTAACGGGCCGCAAGCAGACGAACACTGAGTGCGCCCAAAACAACCGATGCGGTGCGATCGAAATAAACTTTAGCACTGAGGTATTTTTGTTTCGCGGTTTCCGCGCTCATCGCGAAGGCAAGGCAGGTGTAGAATGCCCATTCCATTACTAAGTGATTGGTTAGGATGAACAAATTGTCCCAGGCAGTCATAGATTGCGGGAGGGCAACAATCAGCACCGCTGCTGCAAACAGCATCGATTTTGGGTTGAGTAGATTGATCATAAAGCCACGAAGCAAAGCCTGACTTTCTGCCCCCTGTTTCTGGGGCAGAGGGTCACGCGCGCCCGTCCACATTTTATATGCAATATAAGCCAGATAAAGTGCCCCGATGGTTTTTACGAACGCATAGGCCCAAGGAAACAATTGAAAAATGACTTCCAGACCTAAAAGTGCCATCGCGGTCCAAATGATTGCCATTGCGCCCAATCCCAGCCCGACGGCAATTCCGGCACGACGACCCGATTGCAGCGTTGTTTGAACGGCAACCAGCATTGCAGGGCCGGGACTGAGCAGGGCGGCGGCGAGTGCGATATTAAAGGCTATGATATGGCTGAGTTCCATGGCGTGCTGCGTTGTCTGTGTGAAGAGCGTGCACAGGTTCAGGCGTTAGGTCAATAGAACTGCCGTTTTTATCTCAGCCTTTTGCGCATCAGAACAAGATCATGCCAGCGGTCAAACTTCCATCCTATCTGGTCGATAGTGGCGATATGCTGGAATCCAAGACGCGTGTGAAAGTCGATTGTGGCTGTATTCTCTCCGGCGATGCCCGCCCAAAGCGATTGAATGTTCTGCTGCGTTGCACGTGTTTCGAGAGCAGTCATCAAGCGGCGACCAAGGCCTGATCCCTTGGCTTGGTCGTTCAACATGATCGTGTGTTCCTTTGAAAACTTGTAGCCTGCGCCGTTTCGAAACGGGCCATATGTCGCAAAACCCAAAAACTGTTCGCCGCGATAAGCTGCGATCATTGGGTCGCCTGCGCTGTTCTTTTGTGTAATGGCGTGTCCGATATCGGCCGCATTTTTTGGCACCGGATTGAAGGTTACAATGCTGTGGTCAATATAGTGTGTCCAGAGCGCTGCAATTTCCGCACAGGCCATATCAGCGGGATCCGTTATGTTGCGCAAATCTATGTTCATCAAAACCGCTTAGGCGGTTGTGCAGGTCGCTTCAAGATGGGCCCGCTGCCCATTCCAAGAAACCCGAAATTCTTGCGGAGGCACCATGCGCGCGCGCAACCGATTGAGGCTCCAAACCTGATCTTTTGCGGTGTGCTTTGCGGCCATATGCCAACGGCTTTCTACTCCTTGGGCGCCACCACTTTCAGGCGTGAGTAAAACAGAGATCGGCGCACCGTCCGATTGCGCGCCTGTCTCGGCTGCAAGATGAAGACGCCGCACCGGGGTCAGCGGCGGCGGCTTGGGCAATTCTGTGACCACGAGCGGGACGCAACCTGCGCGCAATACCTCTTCTGTGGACCAGAGGAGATCCTCAAGGCGTTGTGGTTCCACAAAACTGACCCGGCTGGGATCACAAAACCTAGTCACGCCTGGGGCATGCAAACGATCCCCTTCCCATGCGGTGCGGATCCAATAAATTGAGCCCTCCATCCGGGCGGCCAGCATCAGGGCAAGGGTGCGTCGGGCCGGGCCACAAAATTCATGCGTGCGGGCGCGGGCCAAGGTTAGGTCCGCAATAAAGGTTTGGTTAGACGCTGGCCGATAAGATGTACGTGAGATGAGCGGGGTATTCATGAGAGCAGAATAATGTTCTTATTTTGTTCTGTAAATACATACTGTCTGATGAGCATTGAAAATAGCATCTTCTAATGTAAAATTCTGCCGCGCAATCTTCAGTTTTCTTGTGACAAGACGGGTGCAAAAGCATCCTTCAAGGCCGGAACCGAGCTTATCGCTCCATTATGACTAGGATGGCCAAAGTCATCTCTATATAAAAGCTCACCTCCAGCATCAAAATGGGTGCAAATCGTGCCAGGGCAAAAGGCGTCAAACGCATCGACGAATATAATTTCACCTTCTGCCTCAAGTCTTTCCAACCGATCTACAAGGAGTTCAAAACGTTCCACGACGCTCCTGCGTGCCGAATACGCGCAAATCCGTTCTGCGTCTTTTGGAGACAAGGCGGAGACCATATCGATTGGACAATTGACAGTCTCTGCTCGCAAGTCAGGCAATGGGCCCAGAACGGCCAAACGAATGCCTTTCTGATCCAGCTGTTGCGAATACGCTCTCGCAGCGCGTTCGAATGCTTTCGGACGATTGGAACGGAGCGGTTCTGATAAGAATCCAAATTGTATGATACGTGAAGACGTTAAAACGATGTCCCCGGGTAACAGCACCTCATCAACAATAGCTGGAATAGTTTTTGTCCAATAGGCGTCGCTCATCTTTCCGTATTCTGTGTCTGCGTTGTGTTGAAAAGTGCCTAGGGACCTTGCGCCCCAAGAAGAAGAGACCGTTATGGCCCACCCTGTTTCGCGCGAAAGTTTTGCCATGCCCTGCGTGAAAGAAGCTGAAAACGAATTACCAACAACAAGGATGCGTAAAGGCGCAATATCTGGATCTCCAAACGTACAAACTTCTGGATCTATACCCCGGTCTATATCTTCGAGCTTTTGAAAAACACATTTTGGACCGGCCCAAACATACCCGGTGAATGGATCCGTGAACTCCCATGAAAGTGACATAACGGGCGCCAAGTTTGGATCAACTTGACGGCCAATGTAAAGTTCTTCGGCCAAACTATCGTACAAAATGAAGATCACTGCGAGAACAGCGCTAAGAACGGAAAGGCCTCTAATAAAGCCCAAAGCTGGTTTTATGGCATTGCGGTATAATCCAACAGCCATTTTCTTGATCAGGTTCCAAATGCCAATGCTTGACCAATTTGAACGGCGCAAAGGAACTTCAACAAAACGATGCGATAAATAGGCAAGCACCAGCATCGTAAAAAACAAGATTGGGATGATCCAAATCGTGACACCGATTGTCCATTTGGCGATCACGATCACCGGCCAGTGCCAAAGATAGAGCGCGTAAGAGCGTTCCCCAAAGAACTGAAATGGGATCGAACTGATTGCTGCTAGATCCTTTTTGCCCCCGGCATGGATCACAATCAATGTGGCGATTACCGCAACAAGCGATGGCCAAGCAAAAATGTTGGCTTCAGGAATGAAAAATATAACCGCAATAACAGCCAAAGAGACATACCCAATCCCGTTTGCAACGGGAGGAAGACGAGAAGAGATAGCAAACAGCAACGCACCTGCAGCAATTTGCCATGCTCTGAAAAAGATCAGGTAAAACGCTGCTTCTTGATATGTTTCCCAATAGATAAGGAACGCGGTCAAGGACGCCATTGTCACAAGAGCTAAACAGATTGAGGTCACAGTCCGAATGATCGCCGGAAACCTTGAAGAGAGGCAAAGAAATGCAAGGATTGGGAATAGGAGATAGAATTGCTCTTCGACGCTTAAAGACCATGTATGCGTAAAAGGATTGAGCGACGCTGCCCCGCCAAAATAGTCAGTCGTTTCTAGAAAAAGTTGAACATTTGAGAGCCCAAGCGCTGCGGCCGCAGCCGTTTTGAGGCTCTCAGACGCATTATAGACGAAGAGGGATGTAAATAGAGATGTTACGAACAAACACAAAAGCAGTGCCGGCGCCAATCGTTTGAAGCGGCGGGCAAAAAAATGTCCAAAAGCGCTAAAAAAATTTGACCAGTCCTGATTGATGGCTGATTTTGTGATGACATAGCCAGATATCACAAAAAAGATGTCTACCCCAAGATACCCTCCGGGCAGATAAGCCTTGTCGAAATGGTGGATGATGACCGCAATAACAGCAATCGCCCTGAGGCCTTGAATGTCCTTTCTGAAACGCATCTTGGGTTAATCCCCACCACCTAACTTTGTGGGGTTTTGCGCAAAAATAAAGTGAGCGCAATTCCCTTAACGTGCAGATATGAGGCCTCGCTCAAACTACCGCAATCACGCATTTGATTGCATATTTTTCCATCGGCTTGGTTTCCGGCGGCTTAAGAATGCTGAGTGTTGCTCTGCCCCGTTGCGCATCACTGTGAAAAGTCGCACTATGTGTGAAATGTGTTGATCGAAGGGCCGCTTAACACTAATGCCCCGCTGCCAGGATACCTGTTCGAACGCCATAGTCGACGGCCAAACCGTATTCTGGATCATCATCGCTGTCGACAACCAGATGTCCTGCCCGTTGCAACAATTGATGGCAATCGCGGCTCAGATGACGAAGCTGAACCTGTTTGCCAGCCTCTTCATACTTTGTTGCAACAGCTTCGATGGCTTGCAGCGCGGATTGATCGACAACGCGGCTATCTGCAAAATCAATGATTACCATCGAGGGGTCTTGAGCGGGGTTAAAAAGCTCTCCGAACCCTTCGGAAGACCCAAAAAATAGCGGTCCTTGTATCTGGTAAACGCGCGCACCCTCCGGTGTTTCATAAGATTTGGCAAAAATCCGTGTCGCATTGTTCCAAGCATAAGCCAATGCTGAGACGATGACGCCCACAATCACCGCTATCGCAAGATCCGTCATGACCGTCACAACTGTTACCAGAATGATGACAAACGCATCTGTTCTCGGCACACGGGCCAATATCCGAATGGAGTTCCAGGCAAAGGTTCCAATTACCACCATGAACATCACGCCAACCAATGCCGCAAGGGGGATCTGTTCGATCAACGGGGAGGCCACCAGAATAAAAAACAGCAAACACAGCGCTGCGAAAACACCGGCCACGCGCGTGCGCCCGCCGGATTTGACGTTGATCATCGATTGGCCGATCATCGCGCAGCCACCCATACCGCCGAAAAAACCCGTCACGGTATTGGCGATGCCTTGGGCGACACATTCTTGTGAAGACCCGCCGCGTTTGTTTGTCATTTCGCCCACAAGATTGAGGGTCAGCAAGCTTTCGATCAGACCGATGGCGGCGAGGATCAGGGCATAAGGCAGTATGATCTCAAATGTTTCAAAATTCAGGGGCACCATCGGGATATGAAAGCTGGGCAGTCCGCCCTCGATCGAGGCCAGATCGCCAACGCGTGGGACATCGATACCAAAACCAATGACAATCAAGGCCGTGATCGCGATGCCTGCCAAAGGGGCCGGGATTGCTTTTGTGAAACGCGGCAGCACCCAGATAATAGTCATGGTTAAAGCCGTCAGCCCAAGCATCCAATAAAGCGGCACACCTGACATCCATTCCCCGCCCACGGAACCATGTGCACCCTGTGTCATTGTGCCGGGGACTTTGAACTGTCCCAATTGTGCAAGGAAAATCACAATGGCCAAACCGTTTACAAATCCCAGCATAACCGGGTGGGGCACAAGCCGAATAAATTTCCCCCATCGCATCAGCCCAAAAACAATCTGAAAGAGGCCCATTAACACAACAGCGGCAAAAAGGTATTCGACACCATGTTCGGCCACAAGCGAGACCATAACCACGGCCAATGCCCCTGTTGCCCCTGAAATCATGCCCGGACGGCCGCCGATCACAGCCGTGATCAAACCCACGATGAAGGCGGCGTAAAGTCCGACCAATGGATGGACCCCTGCGACAAAAGCAAAGGCGACGGCCTCTGGCACTAGGGCCAACGCGACGGTCAAACCTGCCATAAGCTCAACGGGCCATTTGATCGGTCCATTGTTGCTGTTTGGAACAAGGTTCAAATCCAAGAGGAACTTTTTGGCACTATTGGCCAACATTGCGCGTGTCATGGGGAGGGATCCAATTTGCGGAACTTTTGGTGCTCGCGTGCAGCTAGTGCGATGGTGAACCGTCTGCAAGGGTCAATTATCCAGAGAAACTCAAGTTTGTTTCCAAATGGTTTTGTCAACGCGCTGATGGAAAAGCCAAGGGTCCCCCAGTTTGGTGTTGGTGTGATAGGCTTGGATTTCGCGGGGTTCTTGGGCTCAAGCAGAAGCCGCCGTTAAAATCCTTTTGAGCGGCCCAAGGGCTTGACCTTTGGTTATGGCTCGTCACTTTGCGTGGTAATTCAATGACGGAATTAGACTGGAGCCCCCATGAAAATGAATCGACTTGGCCGCACCGATATTGAGGTGTCAGCTCTGTGCTTGGGTACAATGACCTGGGGCACACAAAATACAGCTGATCATGCTTGCGCGCAAATTGCACGATGTGAAGAGGCCGGTTTGAACTTTATGGACACCGCAGAGATGTACCCCGTCACGCCGCTGAGCAAAGAAACACAAGGCGACACGGAGCGGTGCATCGGTGAATGGGTGAAACGCGGTGGCAACCGGGACAAGTGGGTCATCGCCACGAAAGTGTCCGGATCAGGCTATATGAATGTGCGAGACGGCGCGCCGATTTCAAAGGCGACGATGACAGCCGCGCTTGAGGCCTCGCTGACGTCAATGAATACGGATTACGTTGATTTGTATCAGCTGCATTGGCCGAACCGTGGGTCGTATATGTTTCGACAGAATTGGAACTATGACCCAACAGGACAAGACACACCGCAGGTAGCAGAGCATATGGAAGAGGTGCTCGAGTTTGCTGATGAGCTTGTCAAGGCGGGGAAAATCCGTGCGATTGGCCTCTCGAACGAAAGCTGCTGGGGGGCGATGAACTGGGTCCGGATGGCCGAGGAAAAGGGCCTGCCGCGGATGGCGAGCGTGCAAAACGAATACTCTATGCTGTGCCGCATGTTCGACACCGATATGGCCGAGATGGCGCATCATGAACATGTGGGGCTCTTGGCGTTCTCGCCGCTGGCCACGGGGTATCTTACGGGCAAGTACCGCAATGGGGCGGTGCCCGAGGGATCACGCCGCGATATCCAAGCCCATCGCGACAGCCGAGGAACGGATCGGTGCCACGAAGCGGTGGAGGCTTATGCGGCCTTGGCGGACGCGCATGGGTTGAACCTAACGCAAATGTCGCTTGCCTTTTGTATGCAGCGTCCCTTCATGACGTCCACCATTTTTGGAGCAACCAAAATGGATCAGCTTGAGGAGATTTTGGGCGCGAAGGATTTGGTGCTGTCAGATGAGGTTATGGCCGAGATCAATCGGATCAATCGGGCTATTCCGATGCCGTATTGAGGTGCTGGTTTGGCGAACAAAGAAGATATACTTGAACAAATTGTCGAAGATTACTTAATCCACAAAGGGTATTTTGTCCGCCACAACATCAAGTACCTGCCTCGTAAAGACCACCCAGACCACATAAAGAGCCAAGACTCCAACCACAGTGATATCGATGTTCTGGCGATCAATCCTTTGCTTAGGGGAGCAGATCGAATTTGGGCCGTGAGCTGCAAAAGCTGGCAAAGCGGCTTCAACCCGTCTCTTAGGCTTAAGGCAATAGAACAAGAAAAAATTTTGGGCGGTCGAGAGGCGTGGAAACCATTTCGCGAATTGACTTCACCAAAATGGTCGGAAGCGTTCTGTGACGCCGTAAAGCAAGCAACAGGAAGTCACGAGTTTACCCATGTCCTTGCAGTAACTGCGTTGAAAAGCGACCCTGAGGTTTGGGAAGAGTATAAGCCGTTCAAGGATGCACTTAATGGCAATCCAACCAGAATAATTACTCTCTTTGAGATGCTCACCGAAATCGATGGTAGGCTAACAAGAACATTAGCAGCAACCGAGGTTGGTCGAATGCTCCAGCTTTTTAAAGTGTTAGGTATCAAAATCAAAATGTAACACAGGATTTTTGCAAATGCGCGACGGCGAAACGGAGCGAGCTAATCGAGCGCATTCCCGTGCCCACCCGTCCCGAGGGGCGGGTCGCGTCCCGCGCTATTAAGCCGCCCAAAAGCGGTTGGACCTAGGCGGATCGGCGTTTCGAAAGACCCGTTTGGTCGCTTTGCCCAAACCCAAACAAGCCACATACATCCTCGACCACCTTCTGCGTTTGGTTGATTGCGTGATTGGATTGGTCTATCGGTTCGGTGGTGAAACGGGTCTTGTTCAGAGGTTTGATCGCAACGCTCGCGCTGATCGCTGTGGTGGCGCTGGGCTATTGGGTCACGCGAGAAAAACCCAACCACAGAAATCTGTCCTATGCGACGGTCAGCCCCCGAAATGTTTTAGACATTTACCTTCCATATGAGGCATTGAGCCCTCTACCGGTTGTTGTGTGGATTCACGGGGGTGGTTTTCGCCAAGGCAGCAAAGCCTGGACCAGCGATATGGCCCCTTTGCTGGAGGCGGGTTTTGCGGTTGTTGCGGTCAACTACCGCTATTCGACAGAGGCCATTTGGCCCGCCCAGCTTGAGGATATCAGCGCGGCAATTGCATTCTTGCGGGAGAATGCGGAGCAGTTCGAATTTAATCCGGGTCGAGTTGCCTTGTTTGGGGCGTCTGCGGGTGGGCATTTGGCTGCCACGACCGGTATCGCATTGGCCGCTGACCCGGCGACCTCTGTGACGGCCGTTGTGGATTGGTTCGGTCCCGTCGACTTTGCAAAAATGGATATCGATATGGCGGAAAGCGGCCTGAAGCCCACAATGGGGCCGACCGTCGATCCAGACTCCCCCGAATCCGTGTTGATCGGGGCACCTGTCGGTGAAAACCCAGACCTGGCTTGGTCGGCGTCACCCATTAACTACATTGAACAACTGCCGCAAACCGCATCCTTACCCGCGATTCTGATCATGCACGGGGCCAAAGACACGTTTATCGCCGCTGGCCAGTCGGAACGTTTGGCGGACGCGCTCCGCTCCCATCCAGTTCCAACGGAGGTGAACTTGCAAATCTTGTCAGAGGGTACCCATGGGGGCGGCGATTTCAAAGACGAAGCGGCGATGGAGACCGTTATTTCCTTTCTGAAGGCCACGCTGTTGGCAGAATGATTGCGAGATTGAACCAGCGAAAATTGTCGCGTTCCAACCAAGCGCAGCGTTTTCGCTCTAGTCTTCGGCGTGGGAATCATCCCAAGTCAGATAAATTGAAGTGGGGAGGATCACATGCCTTTGGAAATGAACCAAGAGGTCTTTATCACGGCTGCGATTACCGGATCGGGTGGGACGCAAGATCGTTCCCCCCATGTGCCGCGCGCTCCCAAAGAGATTGCCGACAGTGCAATTGCGGCAGCTAAGGCCGGGGCCGCGATTGTCCATTGCCATGTCCGCGATCCTGAAACGGGTACACCCAGCCGGAAGCTGGAATACTATCGCGAAGTAACCGACCGCATTCGGGATGCGGATGTTGACATGGTCTTGAACCTAACGGCCGGTATGGGCGGCGATATGGTGTTCGGATCGAACGAGGCGCCGTTGCCCGTGAATGAAACAGGCACAGATATGGCGGGCGCGACCGAACGTGTGGCCCATGTTGCCGAATGCCTGCCTGAGATTTGTACCCTCGATTGCGGCACGATGAATTTCGCCGAAGCCGATTACGTGATGACAAACACGCCGGGCATGCTGCGCGCCATGGGGGCCATGATGGAAGAGCTGGGCGTGAAGCCCGAGATCGAGGCGTTTGACACCGGCCATCTGTGGTTTGCAAAGCAATTGGTGGACGAAGGTGTTTTGAAAGCGCCTGCCTTGGTTCAGTTGTGCATGGGCGTGCCTTGGGGTGCGCCGAATGATTTGAACACGTTTATGGCAATGGTGAATAACGTGCCATCCGATTGGAATTTCTCGGCTTTTACTTTGGGACGCAGTCAAATGGCCTATGTCGCAGCCGCTGTTCTGGCAGGTGGCAATGTGCGTGTCGGATTAGAAGACAATCTTTGGCTTGGCAAAGGTGAACTTGCCACCAATGAGCAATTGGTCGAGCGCGCCGTTGCAATTGTTGAAAACTTGGGCGCTAGCGTAATGGGGCCGGAGGCCGTGCGCGAAAAGCTGGGCTTGGTGAAGCGGGCGCAAAAGGGGTGATCCTTTATTTTGCTTTGGGGCTGTTCCTTTTCATGATCTCGATTGGGTTCGGGGCGCTGATTTGGATGAAGGTGAAAGGCTTGGAATGGTTTCTGGGTTTCAATGATGGGTTTTGGGGTGTTGCAGGTGTCGCAGGGATCATCGGCTCGGTACAGTTGATGATCGATTTGGGCATTCTGCGATAAGTCTGGAAGGATAGATATATGAAAACTGCAGCGATCATTGGCGGTGGCGTCATTGGTGGCGGATGGGCCGCGCGGTTCCTTCTGAACGGTTGGGATGTGCGGGTGTTTGATCCCGACCCGCAAGCCGAACGCAAAATTGGCGAGGTGCTCGCCAATGCGCGCCATAGTTTTCCGTCTTTGCGGGATGGGCCGATGCCTGAAGAAGGGAGGCTGTCCTTTCATGATGATTTGGCCGACGCCGTACGCGATGTCGATTGGGTGCAAGAAAGTGTGCCAGAACGTTTGAAACTGAAATCGAATGTCTATGCAGACATTCAAGCAACCAATGACAGTGTGATGATCGGCTCGTCTACATCCGGATTTAAGCCGAGCGAACTCGCCGAAGGTGCGACATCCCCGGACCGGATTGTGGTGACCCATCCGTTTAACCCGGTTTATTTGTTGCCCTTGGTAGAACTCGTACCAAACCAAGAGGTCACCGGGGAGGGGATCGCCGAGGCAAAAGCTGTGATCGAAGAGATCGGCATGTATCCCTTGGTTGTTCGAAAAGAGATAGATGCCCATATCGCCGATCGCTTCCTCGAAGCTGTCTGGCGAGAGGCGCTGTGGTTGATCAAGGATGGGATCGCGACGACAGAAGAAATCGACAATGCCATCCGCTATGGCTTTGGCATTCGATGGGCGCAAATGGGGCTCTTTGAGACCTATCGGGTGGCAGGTGGCGAGGCTGGCATGAAGCATTTCATGGCACAGTTTGGGCCTGCGCTGAAATGGCCTTGGACGAAACTGATGGATGTGCCTGAACTAACCGACGACCTCGTTGATACGATTGCAGATCAATCCGATGCGCAATCGGGCATGTATTCCATCCGAGAGTTGGAACGCATTCGCGATGAAAACCTGGTGGGCATGATGCGCGCGCTGAAGGTGAATAACTGGGGCGCAGGCGCGTTGCTGAACAATGCGGATGCACCCGTGCCCAGCAAGCTCGATGGATCGGATTGGGTGTTGGTGTCGGATCGGACGGTCCCGCTCGACTGGTTGGATTACAACGGGCATATGAATGACGCGGCCTATCTAAAAGCCTTCAGCGAAGGGTCGGACTGCTTGTTGCAACTGGTGGGCGCGGACGCGGCCTATGTCGCCGGTGGACACAGTTTCTTCACGCTTGAGAGCCATTTGAAATATCTTGAAGAGATGAAAGGCGGGGAGGCGTTCAAAATCTTCGCCTATATCGTGCAAGGTGCTGGCAAGAAGTTGCATGTCTATTACGAGTTGCGCAAAGCGGATGGCACTATCGCGGCTATGAATGAACAGATGATCCTGCATGTTAGCCTCGAGACACGGGCGACCTGTCCGATGCTGCCCGAAGTGGCCGATCGCTTGGGCCAGTTGGCCGAGGATCATGCAAAGCTGCCGAAACCAAACGGGTTGGGTGCCGCAATTCGTCAACCAAGTTAGTCGTTTGATATGATCTGGGTCCCGATCACGCTGGCGGCTGCGACGTTCCAAACCGGTCGGTTCGTACTACAAAAGCAATTGAGTGACAGTGGCATTTCCAGTGTCGGTGCCACTTATGCACGCTTTGTCTGGAGCTGGCCTCTGGTCTGGATGGTGGTTGCGCTTCTGGTGGCGCATGAGGGTGGCGATATTCCGGGGGTGACGACCCGGTTCTGGGGTTTTGCGACAAGCGGTGCGATCAGCCAGATTTTAGCCACGGTGTTTGTGGTTGTACTGTTTAAACGTCGACATTTCGCGGTTGGCCTGACGTTGAAGCGGACCGAAGTGATGTTGGCCGGGGTGTTCAGCTTTGTCCTATTGGGAGAGGTGATTGCTCCGATGGATTGGGTTGCTATGGGCATCGGTCTTATGGGTGTTTTGGGGATGTCGCGCGTTTCGGATTTGGGTCAAGTCAGCCGCATTGATTGGTGGTCAGTGATTTTGGGTTTGGCCGCTGGGGCGTTATTTGGTGTTTCTGGCAATTCTTACCGTGGCGCCTCTTTGGCCCTTGAAGATGGTGGAGTTGCCTTGCGTGCAGCTCTGACCTTAGGGATTGTTGTAACCATTCAGGTGGTGACGCTAACGGTTTATCTGCGCATTTGGGAAAAGGGGCAGATCGTGCGCGTGGTGCGCGATTATGCGGCGATCACATTTTGGGTGGGCGCGTTGAGCGGTTTGGGCTCATTATGTTGGTTCATGGCCTTTACCTTGCAGAATGCAGCCATTGTAAACGCAGTTGGCCAGATCGAGGTGATCTTGGGTGTGATCGCCGGATATGTTGTGTTCAACGAACGTATCACCAGATCAGAGTTGATCGGAGGCGGGTTGATTGTGGCCTCTGTCCTTATGTTGATCTTGATTTAGCTTGGCATGATCCGCTGCACATACGGGTAGACTATCATACCAGCCGCCATTGCGATGAAAAACGCCAAGGCGCTCCAACCACCAAATGACAGTGAGGCCATGTTGGGGCCGGGGCAAAACCCAGACAGGCCCCAGCCAATGCCAAACATCGCAGAGCCGACAACAAGGCGCAAAGTGACCGGCAATCGGCGCCGATCAGGGAAGTAATTCCCCAGGACGGGATTGCCCATCGGTCGGGTCAAAGCCCAAGCAACGAACATCGGAACAAGAGCACCAGCTATGACGAAAGCCAAAGTAGGGTCCCATGCGCCAAGCACATCGAGAAAACCTTGCACAATCGTAGTGTCCGTCATGCCAGACGTCAACAAACCAGCGCTGAACAATAGGCCAACGCCAAGGGCCACCAATGCTTTCATCCCGAACCCCGTAAAATTTGTAGGACGGCAAAGGCGATGATGCCCGCGGCGATATAAATCAATGTTGCAACAACGGAACGGACCGACAAGCGCGACATACCGCATACACCATGACCAGAAGTGCAGCCTCCGCCAATGCGTGTTCCCAATCCAACAAGCAAACCAGCAACAATGAGCAACGGAATATTCGTCGTGGCCTGGGTCGGGTTGATATCAGTAAATAAACTGTAAATAGCGGGGAAAAGAAGCACGCCGGCAATGAACGCGTATCGTTGCTTGATGTCTTGATGATCTGTTCTATCCAAGATGCCGCCAAGAATGCCGCTGGCACCCATAATGCGCCCATTGATCAATAGGTAAATCGCGCCCGCTGTGCCGATCATTAACCCGCCCACCAATCCGTATATCCATTCGAGTAGCATCGCGTTTTTCCCAGCCTGTTTTACTTTTGGCGTTTAGCGGCATGCATTGAAACGCAAAAGCATAAAGTTTTGGACGCAAGGTCTATCGGAGTTATCTCCATCAAAGCTGTTGAACCTCAAGTAAAGTTCACTATAGGAAACACGCCAAAATGAGCGCACCCTAATGGAGAGGGGGAGCGCCGCTTGAACAAATGAGTAAAGGAGTTTTGTCATGCGGATCGGCACCCCCAAAGAGATTTTCGATGGTGAAAATCGGGTTGCCATGACCCCTGAAAGTGCAGCGCAGCTGCAAAAACTGGGGCATGAATGTGTTATTGAAACGGGCGCAGGTGTGGCGGCTCGATTCTCAGATAAAGATTATAAGGATGCCGGCGTACAAGTCGTGAAAACGGCTGCCGCCTTGTACAAAGCAGCCGATGTGGTCGCGAAGGTTCGTCCCCCGGAAGAGAGCGAAGTTAAGCGTTTGAAAAAAGACCAGACGCTGATTTCTTTTTTCTATCCCGGCCAAAACGAAATGGGCCTTGAGGCTGTTAACAAGAAGGGCGCAACTGCGGTTGCCATGGACATGGTCCCGCGGATTTCACGGGCGCAAAAAATGGATGCGCTGTCCTCGATGGCGAATATCGCAGGCTATCGCGCGGTGATTGAAGCAGGACAACATTTTGGCCGTTTTTTTACCGGTCAGGTAACGGCCGCCGGCAAAGTTCCACCTGCTAAGGTATTGGTCGTGGGCGCAGGTGTGGCAGGGCTGGCTGCGATTGGCGCTGCGACATCCTTGGGTGCGCAGGTTTACGCTTTTGATGTGCGTCCCGAAGTGGCCGAGCAGATCAATTCAATGGGAGCTGAGTTTGTCTTCCTTGATTTCGAAGAGGACGTAGCGGATGGGGCCAAGACAGGTGGTTATGCCGCGCCGTCAAGCCCAGAGTTTCGTGAAAAGCAATTGGAGAAATTCCGTGAGCTTGCACCCGACATGGATATTGTCATCACGACTGCTTTGATCCCGGGTCGGGATGCACCGAAACTCTGGCTGGAAGATATGGTCAAACTTCAAAAGCCGGGTTCGGTTGTTGTAGATCTTGCTGCCGAAAAGGGAGGTAATTGTGATCTGACCGTCATGGATCAGAAAACCGTCTCTGAGAACGGTGTCACAATCGTAGGCTATACGGATTATCCCAGTCGGATGGCGTCGCAATCTTCGACGCTTTATGCCACGAATATACGTCATATGCTTACGGATCTGACACCTGAAAAAGACGGTGTGATTGTCCATGATATGGAAGATGATGTGATCCGTGGGGCAACAGTAACGCATCAAGGTGATATCACGTTTCCACCGCCGCCGCCAAAAGTTCAAGCGATTGCGACACAAACAAAGCCCAAGGAGGTCGACAAGACACCTGAAGAACGTCTGGCAGAAGAGGCTGCGGCCTTTAAGAAACAAACGACGACCCAGGTCACCTTGCTGGGCGTTATGGGTGTGTTGATCCTTGGCGTGGGCACTGTGGCACCGGCCAGTTTCATGCAGCATTTTATCGTGTTTGTTTTGTCCGTCTTTGTTGGGTTCCAGGTCATTTGGAATGTCAGCCATTCGCTGCATACGCCTTTGATGGCTGTGACCAATGCGATCAGCTCAATCATTATTTTGGGGGCTTTGATGCAGATCGGTTCGGGATCAATTATCGTGATCCTTTTGGCCGCCTTGTCGGTCTTCATGACAGGGATCAACATTTTTGGTGGCTTTTTGGTCACGCGTCGCATGCTTGCGATGTTCCAGAAGTCGTAAAGGGGTAGGGAAATGGAATTCGGATTTACGACTGCCGCTTATGTTGTTGCGGCTGTCCTTTTCATCCTAAGCTTGGGCGGCTTGTCTGGGCAGGAAAGTGCGAAACGCGCTGTTTGGTATGGCATTGTTGGCATGGCTCTGGCCGTGGTGGCCACGTTGATTGGACCGGGCTCTGGTTTTTGGCTGCTGTCGCTGATCCTGATCGCTGCAGGCGGTGTCATCGGTTACTATCTTGCCAACAAAGTGCAGATGACCCAAATGCCCGAACTTGTGGCAGCGATGCACTCGCTTGTCGGTCTTGCGGCAGTGTTTGTGGGCTTTAATGCGCATATTGAGATGGTGCGTGTGGGCGGCATGGATGATGCCGCGAAAGCCGCATTGGAGGGCTTCGGCGCCTTGATTGCAAAGAAAGACAGTGTCGAACTCAACATTCTTAAGGTAGAACTTTTCTTGGGTGTGTTTATCGGAGCGATCACCTTTACCGGTTCTGTGATTGCCTATGGCAAACTGGCGGGTCGCGTGAACACGGCTGCGATCAAATTGCCCGGTGGTCATGCTCTAAATGCAGGTGCGGCGGTTATCTCGTTGGTTTGTCTGTTCTGGTATTTCGGATCAGGCGGGTTCCTGCCGCTTGCGATTATGACGCTGGCCGCCTTGTTCATTGGCTATCACCTGATCATGGGAATTGGTGGCGCAGATATGCCGGTCGTGGTTTCCATGTTGAACAGCTATTCGGGCTGGGCGGCAGCGGCGATCGGCTTCTCGCTGGGTAATGATCTGTTGATCGTGGTTGGCGCTCTGGTCGGGTCATCTGGAGCGATCCTTTCTTATATCATGTGTAAAGCCATGAACCGCAGCTTCGTGTCCGTGATCTTGGGCGGCTTTGGTGGCACGACTGGTCCACAAATGGAAATCGATGGCGAGATGATCGCAACCGATAGCGGCACGGTTTCAGCACAACTTGATGCAGCGAAATCTGTTGTCATTGTTCCAGGGTATGGCATGGCCGTGGCCCAAGCGCAGCAATCGGTGGCCGAGCTGACGCGGCGATTGCGCGCCAAGGGCAAGGATGTGCGCTTTGCAATCCACCCGGTTGCAGGCCGCTTGCCGGGGCACATGAATGTTTTGCTTGCTGAGGCCAAAGTGCCGTACGATATCGTTTTGGAAATGGACGAAATCAATGACGACTTCCCCGAAACCGACGTGGTTATCGTCATTGGGTCCAATGATATCGTAAATCCAGCCGCCCAAGAAGATCCAAATTCCCCGATTGCGGGTATGCCGGTTCTTGAGGTTTGGAAAGCCAAAGACGTGATTGTCTCTAAACGGGGACAAGGCACTGGTTATTCCGGTATCGAAAACCCGCTCTTCTTCAAAGAGAATACGCGGATGCTTTACGGCGATGCGAAGGCCTCGGTCGATCAGCTGCTGCAAAGCATTAGCTAAGAAAATGGGTGCGCAGCAATGCGCACCCTACTTGCCAAAATTGGCAATCTAGGGTCAGGCTCTCTTAAACGGAGGACGCAATGGACCAACCCAATATTCTAATATTCATGGTTGATCAGTTAAATGGAACGCTGTTTCCAGATGGTCCTGCGGACTGGCTGCATGCCCCAAACCTGAAAGCCTTGGCCGAGCGGTCTACAAGGTTTCAAAACACTTACACCGCCAGCCCGCTTTGTGCGCCTGCGCGAGCGAGTTTTATGTCGGGCTTACTGCCGTCGCGAACGCGCGTTTATGACAATGCCGCTGAGTTCACGTCAGACATTCCAACCTATGCCCATCATCTGCGCCGTGCGGGTTATTACACCTGCTTGTCTGGTAAGATGCATTTCGTAGGCCCGGACCAAATGCATGGTTTCGAAGACCGATTGACGACAGATATTTATCCAGCCGATTTTGGGTGGACACCCGACTATCGCAAACCGGGCGAGCGGATCGATTGGTGGTATCATAATATGGGGTCGGTCACTGGGGCGGGCGTGGCGGAAATCACAAACCAATTGGAATATGATGATGAGGTCGCAGACCATGCGCGCCAAAAGCTGTACCAATTGTCGCGCGGTGTGGACGATCGCCCATGGGCGCTTACGGTCAGCTTTACGCATCCCCATGACCCTTATGTTGCGCGCAAGCAGTATTGGGACCTTTACGAGGGTTGCGACCATTTGGATCCAATGGAGTCAGCCTATTCCTTCGACGCATATGATGCGCATTCTAAGCGGTTGATGTTGGCGAATGACTATAAGGCTTTTGATATCCAACCCGCAGATGTGGGTCGCTCTCGTCAGGCATATTTCGCTAACATCTCATATCTTGATGACAAGATCGGTGCGCTTCTGAAAGTTTTAAAGGAGACCCGCCAAGCCGAGAATACGATCATAATGTTCGTCTCTGATCATGGCGATATGCTGGGTGAGAAGGGGCTCTGGTTTAAGATGAGCTTTTATGAGGGCTCTGCCCGGGTGCCTTTGATGATCGCAGCGCCCAATATGAAACCGGGACTTGTGCGGGACCCCGTCAGTACAATCGACGTAACGCCAACCTTATGCGAGCTGGCGGGCGTTTCCATCGATGAAGTGGCCCCTTGGGTTGAAGGTGAAAGCCTTGTGTATTTGGGACAAGGCGGTTCGCGCGACAAGCCTGTGGCGATGGAATATGCCGCTGAAGGATCCTATGCACCGCTGGTTTCTTTGCGCTATGGAAAGTGGAAATACAATCGTTGCGCAATAGACCCAGATCAGCTGTTCGATATCGATGCAGACCCGCAAGAGACGATAAACCTTGCGGGAGATCCCGCGCATCAGGGTACGCTGAATTCTCTGCGGGCAAAGTCCGAGGCCCGATGGGATCTAGACGTCTTTGATGCCCAGGTGCGGGAAAGTCAGGCCAAACGCTGGATTGTCTATGAAGCGCTGCGTCAGGGTGGGTATTACCCATGGGATTTTCAGCCGCTGCAAAAGGCATCAGAGCGCTACATGCGCAACCATATGGATCTGAATGTACTTGAAGAGAAACAGCGTTTCCCGAGGGGCGAATAGTGCTTGAACTGTTTGGGCGAGCGTCTTCGTCCAATGTTCAGATTGTCCACTGGGCCTTGGAAGAATTTGGCATCGCGTTTCAACGCCATGACCTTGGCGAGAATTTCGGTGGGTTGGACACGCCAGAGTTCCGAGCGATGAACCCCAATGGTACTATCCCTGTGATCAAGGATGGCGATCTGGTGCTTTTTGAAAGTGCCGCCATAATTCGGTACTTGGCGGAAAATTACGGTCCGAAAACAGGTTGGCCCAAAAACAGAAAGGACCACGCTCGAATTGATATGTGGGCGGAATGGGCCAAGCAGGGGCCGTCCAACAGATTCACCTTTCCGGTGTTCTGGCGGGTCGTACGTACACCTCTTAAAGATCAAGACGCTTTCGAGATCAGGCGTGCCGTTGACAGGTTCGAAAGCGACCTTCCGGTGGCAGACGCGCAGTTGGCGCAATATGACTGGATCGCTGGCGATTACATGACCCATGGCGACTTTGTTCTGGGGCATATCCTGTATCGATACTTCACAATTGACATCGAAAGACGCGCGTTTCCCAACCTTTTCGCTTATTATAAACGCCTAACGCGCATGCAATCCTATCAAAAAACAGTCATGATCGACTTTTCGGATTTGCGTGACACAGTTTGAATTTCCGGAACGAATGGTTTTTCCTAGTTTCGCAAGTCAAAAAGTCGCAGCATCCCACGCAAAGAAGAGATTCCCATTTCGGGAATGCATGCATGCGCATGCGAACTGGGCGCAAGCCTTCACGAAAACTGCCACTAGAGAAGGCAGATAAAAAGAAAAGGGGAATGAAAATGATGACAACCATCATTTCTTTTGGCGTGCTGATGGCTTTTGTCCTTGTCGCGTTTGTCACCGTTAAGTGGTGGAACCTAGAGTTGACGGGTAAAACGCCTGTGCCGCTCTATGTGTTTGTGGCGATCCTGTTTACTTCTGGTCTGGATGTCGGATTGGTTATGTTTCCATTGGCCTGGGATTTCCCGCTTTATGCGGATACGGCCACAAACCCTGCTTATGCCTTTACCAATCCGCTTGCGATTGAGTTTGGTTTTTGGGGCTTTTTGATCTGGGCCTTTTACTTCCTGACGGGTTTCTATTTCTGTGTGATTGAACCGCGCGTTAAATTTTTTGAGATCCCGGTTGTGAAAATTCTCAATAACATTGTGATCATTGCCACATGTGCGTTCACGGCTGCTTTGTTCCTGATCTATCTTCCTTATTACATGCCGAGTGTTGGTGATGGCGAAACGGTTGTTCCGGCCTTTTATGTGATCGTGTTCTTGGTGATCCTGGCGGCGGCCTTTTCATCTACAGACATCAAGTATGTGAAAATTCTATCGCTTGCCTCGACGGTTTTGTTTGCAGCTTTGATCCTCTTGGTTTGGGTCAGTGGCGGGATCGGACTTGGACAGTTCTTTGGAAGTGCTGCAAATATCGGTGGATACTTTGCCAATATTCACAAGTTCATCCTACCGTTGACAGACTACCATGAGTTCTACCTGTTCTGGTGGTTTGCATGGTCCATTATGATCGGGCAATTCACATCACGTTTTGTTGGCGGCTTGAGAACCTGGCAATTTTTGGCAGCGCTTTTAGTGATCCCATCCATTCCTTTGGCGATCTGGTTCTCTGTGCTTTACGGATATTTCCTGACGGGCACGGAACTGACAGCGCTTTTGAACTGGGCGATGATCGTCGTTGGTATCGTCTTCGTCGTAAACTCGTTCGACTCTCTGATCCGTCTTTACACGGACAATATGGGGATATCGGCCGAGACAATGGGATTGGTTCCATATGTTGCCGGAAACACCATAGCCTTGTTCATCCTGACAGTATTGTTCCAAAGTCAATGGTTGCAAATCCAATGGGTTGGCACTGTTGTCATCGGGATTTACGTCGCGTGCTTGGGTTATATTGCGATCAAACATCGTAAGGCCGTGATGGAGATTGACGCTTCTCCGAATGCTGTTGCAGCTGAATAAAATCAGCTTGAAAAAAGACTCTGGCAACGCGAGGGCTGTTGCCGGAGTATTCTAATTTGGAGCCCGTCCATGACCGTTGATCCCAAACCAACCGCATCACATTTTGTGAATGGAAAATATGTCGAAGACACGCATGGTGACGCTATTGAGGTGACCTATCCTGCAACTGGAGAGGTGATTGGAACCGTTTATGAAGCCACTGATGCTGTCATCGAAGAGGCGATCACAAGCGCCTTAATTGCGCAAAAGGAATGGGCGGCGTTGAAGGGCGTAGAGCGGGGGCGCGTTTTGTTAAAGGCTGCGCGTATTATGGAAGATCGCAATCGTGAGTTATCCGTTCTAGAGACATATGACACGGGCAAGCCTTTGCAAGAAACGCTTTATGTGGATGCGACTTCGGCGCGCGAGGCGCTTGAATACTTTGGTGGTCTGGCTGGTTCCTTGACCGGAGAGCATATCCAGTTGGGCGAGGATTGGGCCTATACCAAACGGATACCACTTGGTCTTTGTGTAGGAATTGGCGCATGGAACTATCCCACTCAAATTGCATGCTGGAAGGGTGCGCCAGCATTGGCTTGTGGCAATGCAATGATCTTCAAGCCATCCGAAGAAACGCCGCTTTGTGCGCTAAAAGTGGCTGAGATTATGATCGAGGCAGGCGCGCCTGCAGGACTTTACAATGTTGTACAAGGTCGTGGCGCGGTTGGCGGCAAACTCGTCACGGACACGCGTGTCAGCAAAGTGTCGCTGACCGGGTCTGCACCGACGGGCAAGAAGGTGTATGCTGCCGCGGCTGAAGGCATGAAGCACGCAACAATGGAACTTGGCGGAAAGTCACCCCTGATCATTTTTGAGGATGCAGATATTGAAAACGCCATATCGGGGGCGATGCTTGCCAATATGTATTCGACCGGTCAGGTCTGTTCGAACGGGACGCGGGTTTTTGTTCACAAGGACATCAAAAATACTTTTCTGAAACGCTTGAAAGAGCGCTGCGAAGCCATAAAAATTGGCGATCCTATGGATGAAGAAACGCATCTTGGACCCATGGTAAGCGAACGCCAACGCGATATTGTGCTGTCCTTCATCGAGGAGGGCGTGACCCAAGGAGCTCGATTATTGACGGGTGGAAAGAAAATTGATGATGCGGGTTACTATATCGAGCCCACCGTTTTTGCCGATGTCCAAGATGACATGATCATTGCGCGCGAAGAAATATTTGGCCCGGTCATGTCGGTTTTTGATTTTGAAACAGAAGCGGAGGTGATCTTGCGAGCCAATGACACCGAGCTTGGCTTGGCAGCAGGTGTCTTCACCAATGACATCAGTCGAGCACATCGTGTGGTAGATGCGCTGGAGGCGGGGACCTGCTATATAAACACCTATAATGACGCGCCTGTTGAAGTGCCGTTCGGGGGGGTCAAAGGTTCGGGCGTGGGGCGCGAGAACTCGAAAATCGCAATCGAGCATTATAGCCAGTTGAAATCGGTCTATGTCCGTATGGGCAAGGTTGAGAGCAATTACTGATGTCAGCTGTCCATGACAAAACTCTTTTTGTTTCGACGACCAAATGGACAGCTACGGTCATTCAGTTGATTGGTTATGGGTTGACCGGGATGAACCTGACGCCTTGGAATGTCTATGCGTTTTTCGCAGGCATCATTCTGTGGTTTGCTGTTGGAATGATGTGGAAGGATAAAGCGATCATGGTGGTGCATGTCGGAGCGTTTGTTTCGCTCTTGGTTGGGCATTTGAACGCATGAAGGCCGACTATGTCATAATCGGCGCGGGCAGTGCCGGCTGTGCTATGGCTTATCGTTTGTCTGAAAGCGGTAAGCATTCTGTCATCGTCATCGAATACGGGGGGTCTGACTGGGGTCCGCTGATAAATATGCCAGCGGCTTTGTCTTATCCCATGAATATGTCGCGCTATGACTGGGGCTATCGTTCGGAACCGGAGCCACATTTAGGTGGTCGTCGCATGGCGACCCCACGCGGCAAGGTTGTCGGCGGATCAAGCTCGATAAATGGGATGATCTATGTGCGTGGTCACGCGATGGATTACGATCATTGGGACGAAAGCGGTGCGCGTGGCTGGTCCCATGCAGATGTGCTGCCCTATTTCAAACGAATGGAAAATTGGGACAGTGGCGGGCAGGGCGGTGATCCCGATTGGCGCGGCAAGGATGGCCCGCTGCATGTGACAAGAGGCCCGCGGAAAAATCCGTTATTTGATGTGTTTGTCGAGGCAGGCCGTCAGGCAGGCTATAACGTCACGGGCGATTACAATGGCGAAGCCCAAGAGGGTTTTGGCCCGTTTGATATGACGGTCCATAATGGCGAGCGGTGGTCGGCGGCGAAGGCTTATTTGCGGCCCGCCTTGAAACGGCCAAATTGCGACTTGGTCAACGGCCTTGCGCGTAAAGTGACCTTTATGGGCAAGCGCGCAACTGGGGTAGAGGTGCAAACGCCCAATGGTGTCGTGACCATTGAGGCCAAAAAAGAAGTCATACTTGCCGCGAGCTCCATCAATTCGCCAAAGCTTTTGATGCTGTCTGGTATTGGCCCGGCGGCCCACTTGCAGGAACATGGGGTCGAAGTGCTGGCGGATCGTCCTGGCGTGGGGCAAAATCTTCAAGACCATCTGGAGCTGTACTTACAAGTCGCGTCAAAGCTGCCAATAACACTGGCCAAGCACTGGAACTTGTTTTCCAAGGCTGTGATCGGTGCGCGGTGGCTTTTCTTTCGAAACGGTCTTGGGGCCTCGAACCAATTTGAAAGTGCTGGGTTTATCAGGTCAAAGAAAGGCGTTGCATATCCCGACATTCAATATCATTTTCTGCCTATCGCTGTGCGGTATGACGGCCAAGTCGCGCCCGAAGGGCATGGGTTTCAAGCCCATGTTGGTCCAAACAGATCTCCATCGCGTGGATCGGTGACGCTAGCCTCCAGTGATCCAGCAGACGCACCAAAAATTCGTTTCAACTATATGAGCACAGAACAAGATTGGGATGATTTCAGGACGGCCATTCGCCTCACGCGAGAGGTTTTCGCCCAGGATGCGTTTAAGCCTTACGTCAAGCATGAGATCCAACCTGGTGATGCGGTGACATCAGATGAAGGACTGAACGACTTTATTCGTGACCACGCTGAGAGCGCCTATCATCCCTGTGGAACGTGCAAAATGGGTGCATCAGATGATCCGTTGGCCGTTGTCGATCCCGAGTGCCGCGTCATAGGAGTTGAAGGGTTGCGCGTTGCCGATAGTTCGATTTTCCCGCGCATCACAAATGGAAATCTTAACGCACCCAGCATCATGAGCGGTGAAAAAGCGTCAGATCACATTCTTGGTAAACAGCCCCTCGCACGTGAGAATGCGCGCCCATGGGTCAACCCGATTTGGCAGACGGCGCAGCGCTAGTTTCATTTTGATCAGGAGTTCGCGCCTCCCAATAAGCCGTCAGAAGAGCTGCGAAAAAACCCAAGAGTGCACTGCAGAAAATACAAATAGCTAGGGTAAAGGCGGTGCTTTCGGGCCCCAAGAGGCTGGCAACCCAACCCGAGAAAATAGCGCCCGCGAAAGTCGCCAAGGCCCCAGACAAGCCTGCCGCTGAGCCCGCAAGACGGGGACGCACGTTTAGAACGCCTGCCGTGGCGCTGGGCAAGATCATACCATTTCCAAGTCCAATGCCGGCGAGAAAGGCAAAAAAGGCCCATGGGCTTTGGATACCTGAGAGCGATACGCTAACCGCACCAAACACCAGAACGGCTTGTGTAAAGGTTCCGATCAAGATCATCCGCATAATCCCGACCCGCGAGGCATAAAGGCCAGAAATTCCATTCCCTATCAAATAGCCTGTTGGCGGTATCCCCAAGCAAAGGCCAACCTGGGCCGGTGTTAGGCCATATATTTCGGCGCCAATAAAGGGCCCTCCACCGAGATAGGCAAAGAAAGCCCCAACGCTGAAAGCGCCAGTAAAGGCGTATCCCCAAAAGCGCTTTGAGGCGAACAGTTCGGGATAGGCGCGGAACTGATCCGTAAAGCTGGCATTTTGAACCGTGTTTGTCTCTCCGGCGTCAAAGTAAATCATAGCCGTGAGCACCATACCAAAAGCGGCCAACGCCCAAAAGTTGGCACGCCAGCCCAAAGCGTCATCCAAAAACCCTCCAAATACGGGGGCAAGCATCGGGATCAATGCCATGCACATCGTGACATACCCAATCATTGAAGCTGCGTCATCTGGACCATAGACATCCCGGATCATAGCGCGTGACAGCACGAAACCTGCAACGGCCGCGGCCTGCAAAGCGCGAAAAACGAAGAATAATTCAAGCGTCTGCGAAAGGGCGGCTCCGATAGATGCCAAGGCAAAGGTTCCAAAAGTTACCAATGCAACAGGACGACGACCATAGCGATCAGATAGCGGCCCGATCAACAATTGGACAAAACCGGTGAGAAACAAATATCCTGCGACTGCCAGTTGGATCACTGCATAGCTGGTCTCGAATGCGACAGCCATTTTGGGAAGAGATGGCAAAAAGACATTTAATGATGCCGCAGAGACGGCCGCCATAATAACCAAAGTTAAAATTGAAGGAGGGGTCGTGGTAGAGGGTCGGGGCATTGCCTTCTCCTATGGTAGAAACTTTGGCTTGTCTGTATGAAATTTGGAACAGTGAGGTGCGCATGCATAAACATCGAGGCTTTCCATCCCGTCTGCCCGGCAGTGACTTTCAATTCACAATTCGAAGACCCAATAAAACGGGCGCCACCAAGTTAATTTCTCGAGAAAGATATGCCGACCGACGGCCAGCCGATCGCATTGCGGATGCGACATTCCTTAGTTTGTTATGGCAATTTTTTGGGGATGAGCCGTTTGAACGTGGCAATCTAGATGCAGGTCGGTTGAGTTGGCTTTTTGGGCGCGAAGTGGTGCCGGCTGACGATCCTTTTGACCCAGAAAGCTATGAATCAATGCTGCGGATAAACGTCTCCAAAGCGATGGCAAGTTTCCCTGAAGCGTTTGACGCGGGTCAAGAATGGTGACCTGCTTCACAACCTGAGGTGGAATCGTGGCATTTCGCAATGGTTGTGGCGAAATTATGCTAGAATATGACTAAAATATGGCGGCATGCTGGTGAAGAGAAGCGACTCAATTTAACTCTTGGAATGTAACACGAAGCCGACTGACTGTTCCCTTCTTCCTTAGGTTTCGTTTACTCCATCTCCGCGCTGCACCCCCTACAGTTGCGCGGTTTACAGAACCCTCAGGGTTCTGAAAGCGGGTCCGGCCCCCTACCCGGACCCGCTTTTCTTTCTTTCCTTAATGAACGTCCTTTCCTACAACAGTCGGGGCGATTTAGGAGGAGCGCGCATGTCATATAAAGAGGTCCATGATCAGTGGAAAACTGATCCTGAAGCGTTCTGGATGAAGCAGGCGGAGGCCATAGATTGGATGCGTCCGCCCAGCAAGGCTCTCTTTGACGACAATCCGCCAATTTATGAGTGGTATCGCGACGGCGAAGCGAACACCTGTTACAATGCAGTGGATCGCCATGTTGCAGCTGGCCGCGGGGATCAAACTGCAATCATTTATGATAGCCCGATCACAGGCTCCTCCGATAAAATCTCTTATTCACAGCTGCAGGATAAGGTTTCACAATTGGGCGGGGCTTTGTCTGCGAAGGGTGTCATCAAGGGCGACCGCGTCATCATCTACATGCCGATGATCCCCGAGGCTGTGGTGGCCATGCTGGCTTGCGCACGGATTGGTGCGATCCATTCTGTGGTTTTCGGGGGTTTTGCTGCCGCAGAACTTGCGACCCGGATTGATGACGCAAAACCCAAAGCCATATTGGCTGCGTCCTGCGGAATTGAACCGTCGGGCGTGATCCCCTATAAACCACTTTTGGATGGGGCGATTGATCTGTCTGTTCATAAGCCCGATTTTACCTTCATTTTTCAGCGTGATGCTGCCAAAGCAACGATGCTTTCAGGGCGTGATCATGACTGGAATGCTGTTCAGAAGGGCGTGACGCCAGCTGAGTGCGTTCCCGTTGGTGGCGCAGAGCCTGTGTATATTCTTTATACTTCCGGGACCACTGGTGCGCCAAAAGGTGTCGTGCGCCCCAGCGGAGGTCATATGGTGGCACTTAATTGGACTATGTCCAACATCTATGATGTGAAACCCGGTGACGTTTATTGGGCGGCGTCTGATGTGGGTTGGGTCGTTGGGCACTCGTATATTTGTTATGCCCCGCTAATCTACGGCGCAACGACGATCGTTTTTGAGGGTAAACCTGTTGGGACACCCGATGCCGGGGCTTTTTGGCGTGTGATTGACGAGCATAAAGTCAAGGTTCTGTTTACGGCCCCCACCGCTTTTCGGGCGATCAAGCGGGTCGACCCAAAGGGCGAGTTTGTTTTGAAATACGACATGTCTTCACTGCAATCCTTGTTCTTAGCCGGAGAGAGGGCCGATCCAGACACTATTGAGTGGGCTGAAAAACATCTTCAAGTTCCAGTAATCGACCATTGGTGGCAAACTGAGACGGGATATGCCATTGCCGCCAATCCGATGGGACTTGAAAAATTGCCGATAAAGCTGGGGTCTCCGACGGTTGCCATGCCCGGTTATGATGTGCAGATCCTTGGTGATGACGGTCATCCAGTTGGGGCAGGAAAATTGGGTGCGATTGCTGTGAAACTCCCGATGCCCCCTGGATGTTTGCCGACGCTTTGGAATGCAGAGGAACGGTTCAAAACCTCTTATCTTAACGCATTCCCAGGCTACTATGAGACGGGGGACGCAGGTTATATCGACGACGAGGGGTATGTCTACATTATGGCGCGCACTGACGATGTGATCAATGTAGCCGGACACCGCCTTTCAACAGGTCAGATGGAAGAAGTGTTAGCTGGGCATCCTGATGTTGCGGAATGTGCTGTTATTGGTGTGGCTGATGAGCTGAAAGGGCAATTGCCGCTTGGCTTATTATGTACAAATGCGGGATGTGATAAGTCCGACGAAGAGGTAATTGCAGAATGTGTTGCCAAAGTGCGTTCGGAAATTGGCCCTGTGGCGGCGTTCAAACTTGCCACTGTGGTGGATCGCCTTCCTAAGACGCGTTCGGGTAAGATTTTGCGCGGCACAATTGCGGCCATTGCCGACGGCAGAGAGTGGAAGATGCCTGCTACAATTGATGATCCCGCGATTTTGGATGAGATTGCTGAAAAGTTGGCGCCAATGGGCTATGCGACCTAGGCTACATCTAGCGCAACATGATTTTCCTTTGTATTGCGGCACCCAACCGGGTGCCGTTTTGCGTAGATGCATTATTTCAGTGGCGAGAAAGGGAACAGCATGGCCGAAGACCAAATCATGGATGCTGAACCCGAAGAGGAAGAGACGCCTGGACTGCAAACCCTCGGTCGCCTTCTTACAGCTGTTGATGACGACAATCGCGAGGTTTTTTTAGAGACGCTTGAGGCGCTCCATGCAGCTGATATAGCTGACCTTCTAGAGCAAGCCGCATCCCAAGATCGCGCTGGTATTCTGGACTATTGGGGTGCCGATATTGATGGCGAAGTCCTGTCCGAAATGGAGGAGGGCACGCGCGAAGGCGTTCTTGAAAGCTTGCCCGATGATATCGTTTCAGAGGCCGTCAAAGATCTGGACACAGATGACGTCGTCGATCTGATTGAGGACATGGAACAAGAACAACGGTCGCGCGTTCTTGATGCTTTGGAAGACGCGGATCGTTTGGCTGTACGCCGTGCTTTGGAATTTCCTGAATATACCGCAGGGCGTTTGATGCAACGCGAGTTGGTGATGGCCCCATCGCATTGGACTGTTGGGGCCACTTTGGACGATGTGCGGCGTGATCCTGATCTGCCAAGCAAGTTTTATGATTTGGTGGTGGTCGATCCAATGATGCGCCCGATCGGAAAAGTGCCTCTGTATCGATTGCTGTCCAGCAAAAGGGACGTTTCGTTATCCAATTTGATGGATGAAGATTTTCGCGTTTTCGAAGCTGAGATGCACCAAGAAGAGGTTGCCTATGCTTTCAACCAATATCATATCATTTCGGCGCCCGTTGTGGATCAAACGGGTCGTTTGGTTGGATTGGTCACAATTGATGACGCGATGATGGTTCTGACCGAGGAAGCCGATGAGGATATAAAGCGTTTGGGCGGCGTCGGAGATGAAAGCCTGACTGACAGTATAATCGACACCACGCGCCAACGGTTTCCGTGGCTTTTCGTGAACCTAGTCACATCGATCCTTGCCTCAATCGTGATTTCGCTTTTCTCAACGACGATCGAAGCGATTGTCGCTTTGGCCGTTTTGATGCCGATTGTTGCCTCTATGGGCGGCAATGCGGGCACACAATCCCTAACGGTTGCAGTCCGGGCTTTGGCTACAAAGGATTTGACCCGAACGAATGCCTGGCGCGTAATACGACGCGAAGGTTTTGTAGGATTGATGAATGGATGCCTATTCGCGGTGATCATCGGTGTGGTTGGTGTGATCTGGTATGGTGATCCGATGCTGGGTGTTGTGCTGGGCATCGCCATGATTGGAAACCTGTTTGTGGCCGGTCTGGCCGGCATCGGCATCCCTATGGTTTTAGAGCGTGTTGGTGTCGATCCTGCCTTAGCTTCTGCAGCGTTTGTAACCACAGTGACCGACATTGTCGGTTTTTTTGCGTTCTTGGGACTGGCGGCCTGGCTGTTGTTGTAAGCTTAATTGGGTAGGCGGAGTGTCTCGGTTTTGTTGCCTTTTGCAAGTCGGACCTGATCCGCACCGATTGCGACAATTTTCCAACTGCTGACAGTTTGCCCTAGTTTTTTGGTTACAAAACGGCCTGCTGCGGTGCGAAACATGGCCTCTCGGCTGTTGGGGCGGCCGAACACTCCGACCAAGCTGAGTTCATTTTTGCTCAAGGTTCTGCCTCGTGTTGTTGCCGCATCCTGCGTTGATTGTGAGGATGTTGAATTTGTCGGTTTAGAAGATTGTGGTGTCGTGGCAACCGCAGCTTTCCTTTCGGCAATTTCAGGCGGTCGCGCAGTCGGTATGGATGAAGTCTTTGGGGCAAATAGGCTTTCCTCGGGCTCTTGCCCAAGGGCCGTTAAAACAGCGCCCAGTTCTGCGTTGCTTAAATTTGGTCGCGGCGTCGGTCGCAATGTCTCATCGGTCAGGGCACTGATTTCAGGTGACGCTTTGGTAAGACTTTCTTCGGTTAGCTCAACACTTGGGACATCATCTTGTACACCATCTGTTTGGGTCACAGTCGGTCGCGAGGGCGGGGCAATCACATCTGCATCTGCCAAGGAAAGCGCATCTGGGAATGTATCCAAAAACACGGGTGCAAGGTCGGGCACGGTATAGCTGATTGATTTTTCAACCTCTTTGGGGGCTGCAATTCGTATGGCATGCAACCGGAAGGGTGGGGTTGTCATCGCCAATAGGCGTGTGTCCATAGGTTGCACTTGCGCTGTCTGATCGGCTTGCAAATAATCAGCGATTTCTGATTGGAAGGTGAACGCACCGATCGCAAGCGCGATTGCAGCGGCAAGACCAAAAGGAAGCCACGGCCGCTTGCGTAAATCGCGCGCCTCTGATGTTTCCACTGTTATAGGGAAAACGGGCTGCTGCGTGCGTAGTTTGCTTGGAAACAAGCTGGTCAAAGCCTTCGGTTCCAAACCTGCCTTTCTCGCATGCATCGCGGCCTCAGTCAGAGCGTCTTTTGCCAATGCAACAGGTGTATAGCCACCCGCCCTTCGGGCCGGACCGATATCGATCAAGAAATCAGTTTTAGATGTTGAAAGAAAAGCGTCAAACACCGTTTCAATCGCCTCGTCTTGCAGGTCTTTGCGGCGGATTTTTTTGTATAGAAACGCTTCGTAGGGTAGAAAAATCAGACCGGCTGTGCCCCGATCAAAGCCTTGCGCAGCCAGTGCGTCACGAAGTCGGTCATAGGCATCTTCGGAGCCTTTAGGGACCGTAGCAAAGGGTTCCCCGAGCCCGTCATCGGACAATGGCGCAAGCAAAAAATCATTGTCATTTATTATGAACGCGATCTGAGCCGACGCTTGTGCCATGCAACTTCCTTTCCCTTAAAGGAGTTTGGCACGACGTTTTCGGCGAAGAAAGGCCCAGATGGCTGGGCCGATCTTTTTTAGGCCGAAATCAGCCTTCGTTTAGAACATTTGGCCAATTCATATCGGCTGCTTCAATATTTTTTGTTTTCTGGGCGGCCCAAAGGGTCCGTACAGACTTGTTGAAATTGAGGTAAAGCTTGTCGTCATGGATCGACCAGGCCTCTGGATCTGTGTCCGCAGTGTAACCGCGAGAGACTGCATAGGCGCAATAGCCGCCATATTGCGGGGCGTATTTCGCGGGGTCTGCGTCAAACAGATCTTTGTTCTGAGACGACGCGAACTGAAAGGTTGCACCATCAAAGGTCGAGGTGAATTCGACACTACCCTTTACGGGACCGTCTTCGGCAAAATAGGCAACCGGGTCATAGCCCCGAATGGCCATGCCCTCCGGGGCGAACACAGGGGCTTTCTGGGCAAAGGCCGGAAAAGCTGTGAAAGAAGCGGCAGCAACGAGCGCTGCGCGGCGTGTTAAAGTCATTGGAACCTCCAAAGTTTCGTTGACCCTAAAATGCGCCAGTAGATCGCCAGAGGATAGAGACTTCGCGCGGTTGTGAGTGTGCGTTAGTGCTTTCGGCCTTTGTGGGCTGCATAAAGCGCAATTGCGGCGGCATTTGAAACATTCAAGGAGCCGAATGAACCCGCGAATGAAATTTTTGCCAGTTCGTGCACGGTGTTTTTGGTCAGTTGACGCAAGCCTGGACCTTCGGCGCCTGCGACCAAAGCTAGAGGCCCTTGTCCGTTGATGTCGATCACATCGTCTAATTCTGTCGTGGCGGCGCCATCCAAAGCAACGGTGTAATATCCCATATCTTTCAAGGCCGTGATGCCACGCGCAAGGTTTTGAATGCGTAAATAGGGCTGACGTTCTAAAGCACCGGATGCGGTTTTCGCAAGCGCTCCGGTTTCGGGGGCAGAATGGCGTTGGGGTGCGACAACAGCCCGCGCGCCAAACACCTCGGCGGAACGAAGGATCGCCCCGATATTGTGTGGGTCGGTGACACGATCAAGCATAAGGACGATCGGATCGTCCTCGCGTGGTGCGCAAAGTTCAGAAAGGTTTCCCCAATCGAGAGGATCGACTTCCAAAACGGCGCCCTGATGGACGGATCCTTGTTCGATTGGCGGGCGAAAATGACGCGGATCTTGAAGCTCTGGGTCTATCCCAGATTTTGCAATCGCATCGGAAAGCCGGTCGGCTGCATTTTTCGTGGCCAGTAGACGGTGCTTTAAGCGCGCAGGGTTTTCCAGGGCGTCACGCACGGCGTGAATGCCAAATAGCCAATATGTACCGGGTCCGTCACGTTTGGTGCGTTCTTTTTCGACGACCCAATCTGGTTTTTTCGATTTGCCTGACATTGGCGGCGCACTCGCATGCCGCCCGGTCCCAATCAAGGTTAATCGTAATCGGCCAAAAAGCGAACAAAGAGAAGGGTCAGGTTCTCACGGCGCGATTGATCCGCCCAGATCGCGTGGAAACCCAGGGACCTCAAGCTCCAGTCTGGAAGAAGATGTATCAATTCACCCCGGTCAAAGCCTTGGCAAGCCAGGTGCTCGGGTATGGCGGCCAGTCCCACGCCTCGGACCGCGAACTCATATAAGGCTTGGGCCGAATTGACCGAAATATGAGATTGCGTCCGAACATGATATTTTTCTCCAGATTTGGACGTCAACTCGGTTTGGCCGGGGCTGACCAGAAAGCGGATCCAATTGAGCGTTTCGATATCTTTTGGGTGTTTTGGAAGATCTTTGTCTTTGAAGTAGGATGGGCTCGCCACCATCAATCTGTCTGAACGGCCAATCATGCGTGTCAACAATTCGCTGTCTGCAGGCCACCCCGCCCGAATAGCCACATCAAAATTGTCCTTGATGAGGTCACTGGCATGATCGGTGAAATGGAGTTCAAGTTCCACCTTTGGATAGAGCTTTGAAAACGCCGCGAAGGCATCCATAATTTTCGTTTGGGACATGAAAGCAGGGGCGGTGACACGCAAAGCGCCGCGCGGCACCGCTGCATGGGGGCTGATCGCGTCTAGACCACTTTCGGCAATATCAAGCATTTGGCGCGCCTTCTCGTGCAACAAGCGCCCTTCATGCGTTTGCGAAACACTGCGTGTTGAGCGGTAAAGCAGTGTAACACCAAGGTCTTTTTCAAGATCTGACACAGTTTCGCTGACACGGGATGGGGCAAGACCCAAATGTCTGGCCGCGGCCCGAAAAGTCCCGTGCTCGACAACGGCAGAGAAGATCGCGATTGCGCGTAGCTTATCAATCATTGTTCCTGAATACCGAATTGTTTGGTCTGCGTTTAGTTACTTATTCAGAACAGCTTAGGTCAATAGACTAGTCCCGTAACTTAGCCTCACACTTCCTTTTACAGAATTGGAGTCCCCAAAATGAATGAAAAACTATCCCGTCGTGATTTGCTTCAGGGAGCCGTTTTGACAGCTGGAGCCGCGGCATTCTTAAAGACGGCTCTCACACCGAGTACGGCGCATTCGCAGGGGGCGTTGCCGCCAGGCACTGTTCACAGCTTTTCAACAAGCGGCGTGACCTTCCACACATATGTATCTCCTGCGCAAGCCGTGCATGTGACATCGCATATCGTTGAATTTGATGACGCATTGATGGTCGTTGATGGCACGATGCTTCCACCGACGGCTATGGAAGTGTCCGCCTTGGTTAAATCCACAGGCAAGCCAGTCGCTTTGGCATATCTAAGCCACGAACATCCTGACCATTGGGGTGGATCAGCATTTGTTGAGGGCGCGGCCTATAAGACATTGCCCCAAATCCGTGATGTGGTTGCGGAAGAGGCGAAAGCCGGACAATTCCCAGAACCGACAACGGTTCTAAACGGTGATGATATCGAAATTGGCATGACAGAGATTTTGGGCGTCCCGATAGAGTTACGCCATTACGAAAACACGGAAGCACCGCATATGATCGTCGCTGTTCTGCCAGATCAGAAAGTCGCGATCGTTCAGGACCTTGTCTATAATGGCGTTTTCTTCGCCCCAGGCGTGGATCGTAAAAATTGGATATCGACTTTGGAAACACTGCGCGACGATCCTGCCTTCGACACGTTGCTGGTGGGCCACGGCGTCCCAACAACGCGCGGTCAATTGGACACTGCAATTTCGTATATCAAGGTGCTGGACGAGGCGATGAGCAATGCGGACTCGCCCGAAGCTGCATCGAGCCAATTGAAAACGGCCTTTCCCGGGTATGCTGGCGAATTCCTTCTGTCCCTGATCCCTGAATATTGGGGGAACTGATGGACCGTCGAACAGCCATGACAACCACGATCGGCGCCGCATTGGCCATGATCTTAGCAAACAAAGCAGGAGCGCAAAACATGGATGAAGCATCCCAAAAATCATTCGACACCGTTATGGCCTTTATGGGCGCGATGGGTGGTGGCGATATGGAGGCCATGTCCACATTGATGGCAGATGACATGGTCTGGCACAACGAAGGTGATACCTCTTTGCCATGGATTGGGGAGACGAAAGGCAAGGATGCGATTTTTGAGTTCTTAGGTGTCTTTTCTTCCAATCTTCAAACAACCAAATGGGAAAACGAAGATGCGTTTGCGTTCGGCGATACGGTTGCCGTTTTCGGGACGATGAATGGCACTTTAACAAAATCAGGTCAGGAAACGGGTGATTTCACCTTCGCGCTTCGCGCAAAGGTTCGCGACGGTCGGGTGATTTTGTGGAACTGGTTCGAAGACAGCTTTGCTGTCAGCGAGGCCTATCACGGTCGCGCCTAACAGGGGCGTCATGACATCCTTAGAGGTGAGCGTTTTCCATGTTGGTGCAGCGCTCATCTTGTTTCAAATCGTCTTGACGCGCTAGGTCGGCTTGCCTACAGAACGGCTCTGTTGAGAGATCAACGGGCGACGTGCTGCAAGGTGCGGCAGCGGACTGTAACTCCGCCGGGGAGACCCATGCCTGGTTCGATTCCAGGGTCGCCCACCAAATATCAGAGCACCTTTAGAATTATCGTTTTTTCCATACTTTTTATGACTTCTGAGGCATCTACAAACAATTGAGCCAACGTTTGGCAAAAATTGAACTTGTTGGCTCTCTAAAGAGAGACTTTGCATGCAAACAGAACTCTCATCGAATTGCCTACTTAAATCGCTCTTCTTTCACGCGGGCTTCTAGATCCTCGCGAAGCTGGTTGGGTGTCGCCAGCCTTTTGAACACTGTGCTGCTTACGACACTGCCCATGATAAACAAGCCCAAGAAAGCCAATAACCCTATCCAGCCACCTATGAGCACCCAAGCAGAAATTCCGACGATTGCAAATCCAAATGAAATGAGAAAATTGATCCAATGCGCCATGTGCGAAACCTCGATTTCACTGTGCCTGCCTTCAAGAACTAAACTGTTTCAACCTAGGAAAGCAATGTCGGTGCGGTAAATGGATCTTATGTCTCAAGAGGATGTGTGCTCGTTCGTCTAAGTCAGTAAGCATCGCTCTTTGTCTAAAGAAGTCTTGTGATTATGGATGTTGCGGAAATTTCTTGTGGGTGTTGAAGGGACGTAAACTGTCGCTTTGGCCGTTCAAGTCGACCAATGCATCCGGTAACATGGCTTAAGATCGGGCACTCAGGTCGATTTTGAAGAGTTGCCCTACTAAGACTGGCTTGGCCAAATACAAACATTTGGAGGCTTGCGTGATCGCCTACCAATCCATTTTTGTACGTGCTAACCGATAAAACCTAACAGGGTTTTTTCAAAGTAAAACAAGCAACCGCCGATAAATGCACCCAAAATCGCGCCATTGATACGGATGAATTGAAGGTCTGAACCAATCTCTTTCTCAAACCGATCGACGAGTTCCTCGACCTTCCAATTGTCAATCACGTCACGGATGTAGTTCGAAATTGGGTCTTGAAGTTGCGTGATGGCGGTTTCTGCGGTTGTGGAAAGCTGGTTCTCAAACTGTGCAAGAGCGTCCGGATCGGATAGCAGTTTATCGGCAAAGTTTTGCAACGCGGTTGAAACAGTTTTTTGGAAATGTTCCGGTTCGTTTTGGAGGTTTTCAGACAAGCTTTCGCGAATTTTACTCAGAGTTGTATCTAGAATGTTTTGAAAGGCCGGTGACTGGGCAAATCTTGATTTTCCATCATGGACCGCTCGGTTGATCGCGCCGCTATCAAACAGGTTTTGAATAAAGTCACTAAAGGAGTCGACGAACTCTTGGCGCGTTTCACTCTTTGGATCTTTGAGGTCTTTCAAAACCGACATTGTGCCATCAACCAAAGTTGTTGCAACACCGCGATCGACCCGCTCTGGTATCCACCAACGACTTTTGTCGCGCACAACGTCCAATACGGTTTCGCGGTTTTTGTCGAGCGCACGGCTGATTTGTTTCAAAGCTTGATCCATCAAGGGCCCTTTGATGGCGTCTTTGACAACGGGACCGATTGCTTCACTCAGGCTTTCAGAAACTTCTGGTCCTGCTAGGGCCGTTTGGATTTCTGTCTTCAATCCTTCTCCCAGAGAAAATACACCATCCTTTTTCCGTGATGCGATCGCGATAGCCTGGGTGAGGGGTTTTGCCACGATTTGAGCATTTTCGGCGATGCGCAACCATTCTGCGGCGCGCTTTGCCAAAGAAAACTCTGCCACGCGTTGTGCAATGGCGCTTGGTTTCAAGAAATGTTGCTTGAAAAACCGACCAACACTCTGGGCTGCTTGCGCTTTGTTCTTGGGCAAAAGGGCTGTGTGGGGGATCGGGATTCCCAAAGGATGGCGAAACAAGGCCACAACGGCAAACCAATCGGCCAGACCGCCGATCATGCCTGCTTCTGCCATATGGCGGATCAGCAAGATCCAATTCGGTGGGGAAGGGTGGAGAAACGTCGACAGGTAAATCAAGACAAGTGTGACAAGAACGGCACCCGCCCACCGCTTTGTTTTGCGTAGTCGATTGGCTTTGTCGACGTCGGAATCAGGCAGGGACTGCGCCGTCATCCCCGTATTCCTCGGCTCCAACGACAATTCCGTCGTGAATGAAAGCTTCCATATGACCGGCCGTTTCTTCTGGAATAGACAAAATAAACAAGTGACCGCAATCCAATGTGATCATATCTGCTTTGGGCAGTCTGCTCATTAACATTCTGCCATTGATCGGAGGGACCAAAGGATCATCATTGCCCATCAACAAAAGGGTCGGGACTTCAATTTGCGGAAGCCAGAACCAACTTGTCCAACCCATACCTGCCATCAATTGATAGGCATAACCCCGAGAGTCGCCGGCCTTTAAAGACGACGCGTGCATCTTCAAAATCTCAACATTGCTTCTAATCTGTCCGCCATAAATCTCTGGTGCGATTTTCATCATATGCCCAGGATCCATATAGCGCTTGGGTGTTGCCATCTTACGAAGGACGTCAATGTTTCCCGGCACCATGACCATTCCCGCAGACGTTGCGCACAAGGTCATCGTGCGGACACGGTCTTGGTAGTTGTAAACAAATTGCTGGGCTGCAGCGCCGCCCCATGAAACACCAGTGACATCAACTTCACCGATGCCAAGCTCGTCCAGAAGTTTCGCACTCAGCAGTGCAAGCCAAGTAAAGCGATAGGGCACCAAAGGTGTGGGTGACTCCCCCACTCCGGGGACGTCAAATGTCAAAATTCGTGTGCGTTCAAAAAAATTGGCAAAAGGAATCACAGCCTCAAGGCTTGCACCAATGCCATTGAAAGCCAAAAGTGTTCGATCAGCATCCTTTGGGCCCATCAACGCATAGCGTATTTTTTGACCCATAATGGTTGTAAACTTAATGTCGACCGAAACGGATGTCTTTTTTCGCACGATATTTTACCTTTTATACTTCTGCCTTGGCATGAACATAGGTGCCAGGCGCTTCCCCTAGTACCTTATACTTTCTGGAACCGTGAGTCTTGGGCGTTGCGATTTGTTCACCAGAGCGTGCGTTCATCCAATGCATCCAATGTGGCCACCAACTGCCTTTGTTCTGTTTCCCGCCTTCAAGAAATTCTTCGGGAGAATTGTGTTCTTGGTCATTTGTGATGAACTTAGCACGAGGGTTCCCCGGAGGATTGATCAAAGACTGGATATGTCCTGCCTGTGAAAGAACAAATTCGGATTTTCCGCCAAAGGCATGATACGACATATAGCATCCGTCCCATGGCGTAATATGGTCGGTTTCGCCGCCGACAATGAACGTATCACAAACAACGTTCTTCAAGGACAATTTGTGTTCGCCAATCGCCCAACCCTCTTCGCCACTCAAGCCGCCGCGTTCAAGTAAACCGATCAGGTCACTGTGCAAAGCAGCTGGCAGGTTTGTTGTGTCCGCGTTCCAGTACAGAATATCGAAAGCGGGCGGATCATTCCCAATCAGGTAGTTGTTCACCCAATACGCCCAAATCAAGTCATTCGGGCGCAGCCAAGCAAAGGTCCGTTCGAGATCTTTTCCTTCTAAAACGCCTTTTCGACCAGAAAAAGCCCGTGCAAGCTCTAGGGTTTCTAGGTTCGCAAACAGACCCATCGTTGTATTTTTGCCGCCCTCAACATCAAGGATCGCAACCAGACAGGTGAAAGAATTTGCACGCTCATCGTCACCGCGCGCCGTCCATAGAGCAATCAACATCGCAGCCGTGATGCCACCTGAGCACGCACCAATAACGTTCAAACCCTTTGACTTAGAAACAGTAGACGCAACACCGGACGCCCGATCTAAGGCTTCGACGTAAGAATTCAAATCCCAGTTGGACTGCGAGGATGTTGGGTTTCGCCAGCTGACGATGAAAACTTGATGTCCAAGTGTCGTCAAATACTCGATCACCGAGCGATGCGGCGCAAGATCCCAAACATAGAATTTGTTGATTTGCGGGGGCACAATAAAGATCGGCGTTTTATAAACGGTGTCTGTTTTCGGCAGATATTGCAGCAGTTCCAGGTGGTCTTCTTGATAGATGACTTTACCCTCGGACAGCGCCAGATTCTCGCCGACGGCGAATTTGGATTTGTCCACCATGGACGGCAATCCGTTGTTGTTGCGCATATCGCTGACAAATTGTTTCATGCCTTTGGCAAGATTTTGTCCGCCATATTCCAATGTTGTCTTCATCGCAGTTGGGTTGCCAATCAAAGTATTGGTTGGCGCGACGGTGTCCGTGACAAGATTTGTCATCAGCTTGGCCCGCAACTTATCGCGTTCCGTTAAATCAAGATCATCGAGCCAAGATTCAATACCCCGACACCAAGCCAGATAACTTTGCATCGTTACCCGGTAGGCCGGGTTGGTTTTCCAAACTGGATCGCGCCAACGTTTGTCCCCTTTGATCGGCTCTATCTCTGATTGTCCGGTGACAGAAAGGAACACTTCTTGTCCGATCTTGAAGCTCTCAGTCATAGCTTTTTGAGGAGCCATCATCGCGGCGCCATAAAAGTTCACCATCGCCTTTGCCAGATCAGCGCCTGTCTCCAGTGATGACTTTGATTTCTTATCCGACATCACAGTCCCCCTTTATGCGATGACCATCGCCAAAACTTCAGCCACCACGGCTGGTTTTGGCATGCCCACAATATGCGTTTCACATTCGACACGAACCAAAAGGCGTCCTTCACCTTTTTCTTCTACGCCCGCCAGTTTGAAGGAGCTGGTGATCTTGCTGTCGACCACGACCGGTGTCAAAAAGCGAACCTTTTCAACGCCATAGTTCAGAACACCTTTAGCATCCTTTGGGACCAAACCCATATCTTGAATAGATGCAGCGAGAATGGAGAGCGTTAAGAACCCATGCGCCACCGTAGATCCAAATGGACTATGCTTCTTGGCCATTTCTGGATGCACATGGATCCATTGGTGATCACCGGTCGTATCCGCAAATGTATTGATCCGAATTTGGTTGACCTCCATCGGTTCAGATGACCCGAAATCGTGCCCAACGAAATCTTTCATCGTCGCACATGTATACCCTTTAGGCGCTGGCATTGTTTTTCCTCCCAATTAATCCTTGCGAAGTTCACGACGCAGGATTTTTCCTACGTTAGACTTTGGTAGTTCTTCCAAGAAAGTGATACGTCGCGGCACTTTGTAGGCAGCCAGTTGGCCCCTACAATGTGTGATGATTGCCTCTTCGGTCAGATCAGCACCAGCGGCCCTTACAACAAAAACGCTTACGGCTTCGCCAGTTTTATCATCAGGAACACCGATGCAGGCATTTTCTGCGACACCCGTGCAGCCTTGAACAACGGCTTCAACTTCATTTGGATACACATTGAAGCCGGAAACAATGATCATGTCTTTCTTCCGATCTACAATGCGTAGATATCCGTTTTCATCAAAAATGCCGATGTCACCGGTTCTGAAATACCCATCCTTGGTGAAAACCTCGTCATTTGCATCCTGCCGGTTCCAATAGCCCCGCATGATTTGGGGTCCAGATGCACAAATCTCGCCGCGTTCACCAACTGAGACTTCTTTGTCATCATCATCCAACAGTTTGATATCGGTGGATGAAACAGGAAGGCCACAAGCCCCGGTGAAATGCTTGACGGACATGGGATTGATGCACAGGATCGGAGAAGTTTCGGAAAGGCCATATCCTTCTTTGATATGGTGCCCCGTGATCGACTTCCAGGCCTCTGATGTGGCTTCAAGGACGGCCGCACCCCCACCGATGGAGACTTTGTAGCCGCTGAAATCGACTTCTTTGAAAGCAGGGTGCATGCAAAGACCCGCAAAGAGTGTGTTGACGCCGGCCATAATCGAAAATTTAATGTCTTTGATTGATGTTATGAAGGCATCCATATCACGGGGATTGGGGATCAGAACCGTTTTTGCACCTATGGCCATGTAACACAGGGTCAATGTAAGGCCAAAAATATGATAGAGCGGTAGGGCCCCCACAACGACTTCTTTTGTGGGTTCGGTCGCTTCGGGTAGATACGCCCTAAACTGTTCGGAATTTGCGATAAGATTGCGGTGGGTGAGAACAGCACCTTTCGATAGGCCTGTTGTGCCACCTGTATACTGAAAGAAGAGAGTGTCTTCCCCTGTCAGTTCAACCGGAGTAAAAGGCAAGTTTGCCCCGGCGGACAGCATATCAGAAAATTTGATCGGTGTCTTGATACTCGGATCGGCAGTCGGCGTTGGAATGGGCAAGTCCATGGCATCACCCAAATCTATCGTTACGACCGTTTTTATGGGTGTGTCTTTAAGGATTGATGCAAGCGTTGGGGTCGAACCAGCAAAAATCAGAATGGTTTCGGCACCTGCGTCGTTCAACTGGTGCTGAAGCTCGCGCGGTGTGTAAAGCGGGTTGACGTTCACTTGCGTTGCACCCGCGCGAAGAATGCCCATCATTGCGGCTGGAAAAGCAAAGATGTTTGGACACATCAATGCGATGCGGTCACCACGTTTCACGTCCAGTTCACTTTGAAGATACGCGGCAACAGCTTGAGAGGATTTATCCAACTCTGCGTAGGACATTTGTGTGCCAAAGCATTCAAAAGCGGGTAAGTCTGCGTATTCTTTTACGGCTGTGTTGAGCAATTCAACAACTGAAGCATAGGCATCAGCGTTGATTTCTTCCGGAACACCAGCATCGTAGCTCCGTATCCAGTGTCTGGACATCGGCTCCTCCCAAATTTGATCTTATGTTAGGTGTTTTAAAGGGGCCGCGCTAGAGCGCGGCCCAAATTGCGTTGTTTCGGCCGCGAACTTTGCGCAGCCGGCCAGTTTACGCAGCAGATTTTGTGTTCAGAAGCGCAATTACTGGCTTCATGGTTGCTTCTGTTTGCTGACGAGCAACGTCGATGAAAACTTTGCCATGCGTTGCGGAATTCTCGATGCGCGACTGTATGAAAGCCGCTTGCAGTTCTGCAACTGAAGTCAAGTTTTTCGCTTTCATAGTTTTTGTCGCGTGCTCAGCTGTTTCGGCATAAAATTCTTGTGCGAAACCGAACAGAGTTTTGCCCAGCGTTGATACACCGTTGTAATACGCTGTGCCAAAGTCTTTGGCGACTGACGCAGCTGTGGAGGCTGTATCACGAACTGTTTCGTAACGCTCTGCTACGGCTTCTTTTGCCGCCGTTGCGCGCTCGGATACGTTTTCACGGATTGTTTCGACTGTAGAAGTTGCTTCTTCTGCGGCCGCTGCCTTAGGTGCTTTTGTTGCCGTTGCCATTGTAAATCTCCTTGGTTGGCGGTCTGTTGAACCTACAGAGGTTGATCTCCTTGGTTGACGTTCACGTAAGGTGATTTTTGTTGCAGTGCAACAAAAAACCAAAATAAATGTTGCATGCGCTAACTGATGAAGAATTATCCTAACTATCTGGAATATAACAATTAAATGAGATAGTTCTGCATTCGGCGTTATCGTGACGTTCCGTCACATTACGAGGTGTTGCAGGATTTTGTCGGTTTCTCATTGGTTTTTTGCGCTTGCTCAGCTTCGTGAAATGCTGAGGATGGCGTCGAAAAGGGACGGAATGCGACTATGAACAAGCTATTTATCGCAGGCGAATGGCAAAGTGGATCCGACGCGATCGTAAACATCAACCCTTCTGATCTGTCTGACGTTATTGGTCAGTACGCTCAGGCGAGTGTCCAGCAATTAGATGATGCGATCTCAGCGGCCCTAAAAGCGCAGGCGGAATGGACCCTATATGGTTTGGAGCATAAACAGGCGGTTTTGCACGCAATCGGCACTGAGATGATCGCAAGAGCCGAAGAGCTTGGCACTTTGTTGTCTCGAGAAGAAGGCAAACCATTGGCCGAAGGCAAAGGCGAAGTGTTTCGTGCGGGCCAGTTCTTTACATATTATGCAGCTGAATGTTTGCGCCAAATTGGCGAAAATGCGGATAGTGTTCGACCGGGGATAGAAGTTGATGTACGCCGCGAACCCGTTGGTGTTGTGGCTGTCATAAGTCCTTGGAATTTTCCGACCGCGACGGCCTCGTGGAAAATTGCGCCAGCCCTTTGTTATGGCAATGCAGTGATTTGGAAACCCGCAAATGTAACGCCGGCGTCGGCTTATGCTCTGACAGAGATCATTTCCCGGCAAGATATTCCTAAGGGTTTGTTTTCGTTGGTGATGGGTTCGGGAAATGTGATCGGGCAAGCTTTGGTTGAAAGCCGGGCTATCAACGCGATTTCCTTTACTGGCTCTGTCCCAGTGGGGCGCAGTATTGCGGCTGCCGCAGCGCCTAATTTCACCAAGCTGCAAATGGAAATGGGATCAAAGAATGCCTTGGCTGTGATGGAAGATGGCGATCTTGATCTGGCGGTATCGGTGGCACTAGGCGGGGCTTTCGGGGGCTCCGGTCAAAAATGTACGGCGTCGTCGCGTCTGGTGGTTCACGAGGGTGTACATGATGCTTTTGTTGAAAAACTGGTTGAAGGGGCCAAGGCGATGAAAGTGGGGCATGCGTTGGCCGAAGGTACTCAGATGGGTCCAGTGGTCAGCGAAAGCCAACTGAGCGAAAATTTGAAATATGTGGTTACTGGCCAATCCGAGGGGGCTGATCTGCTATATGGTGGCGATCGTCTAGAGATGGACAGCGAAGGTTTTTATATGTCACCCGGCGTTTTCACAAACACCACCAACACCATGCGCATCAATCGCGAAGAAATGTTTGCGCCTCTCACTTCGGTGATCAAGGTAGGTTCTTATGACGAAGCTCTGGCGGTCGTGAACGACACCGAATTCGGTCTGACGTCAGGAATTGTGACGACATCTCTGGCCAAAGCCACGCATTTTAGGCGCAATGCACAGACTGGGGTTGTCACGGTCAATCTGCCAACGGCGGGCACTGATTACCATGTGCCTTTTGGCGGAAGGGGCCAAAGCTCCTACGGACCGCGAGAACAAGGGCGCGGTGCTGCCGAATTCTATACCACAATCAAAACCGCATATATTGCGTCAGGCACTCCTTAATGCGGATCGACGCGCTGCAATATGCGAACTGGTCGGAAACAGTTTTTCGTCAACTCAGACAGGGCCGGGTGGACGCTGTCCATGTCACAATTGCCTACCATGAGAGCTTTCGCGAAACGGTTTTGAACTTTGAACGCTGGAATCATTGGTTTGAACGCTACCCTGATTTGATCCTCAAAGGTGAATGGGCATCGGATATCGACCGAGCGCGGGAGACCGATCGAACAGCCGTCTTTTTTGGTTTTCAGAATCCTTCTCCGATGGAAGACGATATCGGTTTGATCGAAATTTTGCACAGCCTTGGCGCGCGTTTTATGCAGCTAACCTACAACAACCAGTCGTTGCTTGCGACAGGCTGTTACGAAGACGAGGATCCCGGCATCACCCGGATGGGCCGACAAGTGATCAAGGAAATGAACCGCGTGGGTCTGGTTGTGGATATGAGCCATTCTGCCGACCGCTCGACGATTGAGGCGGCTGAACTTTCAGAGCGTCCGATCGTGATCAGCCATGCTAACCCAAATGATTGGCACGCCGCGCGCCGCAACAAAAGCGCCGATGTCATCCGGGCGGTGACAGAAAATGGTGGAATGTTGGGTTTCTCTCTTTATCCGCATCATCTGAAGGATGGTTCGGATTGTCGACTCGAGAGTTTTTGTGAGGCGATCGCACAGGCGGCTGAAAAGTATGGCATCGAACATTTGGGCTTTGGAAGTGATTTGTGTCAGGATCAGCCTGACAGTATTGTGGAATGGATGCGCGTTGGGCGCTGGAGCAAAGAGATCGACTATGGTGAAGGCTCGGCCTCTGCGCCCGGGTTTCCCCCGATGCCAAGCTGGTTTCAAGACAACCGCGATTGGCAGAATGTTGAAGAGGGCTTGCATGCGGTCGGATTTGACGCAGATGAGGTTATCGCTTTGATGGGTGGAAATTGGTATCGGTTCTTTGCAGAAAACTTTGGGCCAATGCCATGAAAATCGAACGCCGATCCCCGGATACCGTGATGCGCTTGTCGCGCCTAGGATCGCTGCATCAATCGCGCCTGAGTTTCATGCGGCAATTGACGCGCCGCATGGCGGCCGAAAACTGGCGTTTTGAAAGACGGGTCTTTGACATCAATCAAGCGGGCGTTGGTTATGCCGTCTATACGGCGCAGGGGCCGGATCATGCCTATTCACTGGTTGCCTTCGCGCATGATCTGCCCAGTGATCAACGCTCTGATAGAGTGATCGCCGAGGCATGGGATGCAACTTTTGCCTTGTTTGATGGTGTGCCGGACGCGAATGATATTGAGCGGCTGTCCCAAAATGTTCCTGTGCAAGAGGCCGGTCGAATCTCTGAAAGAGAATTGTCCATGTCGCGCGCCAATCGCTCGGTCCGCCTGTGGGATCATGTTGTTTCTTGTTTGGCAGATGGTCTACAGCCTGACTTGGACATGATCCAAAGTGTTGGTTATTTGATGCGGACAACGGCCGTCTATGGTTCTGGAAAATTTGGCGCCGCTGATCGAAGCAAAATTGCCGATCGTCCAGAGTGTCAGGCTCCTTTTCAGGTTGAGATGCTGAATGTTTATCTGATCCGAAACTTTGTACGGGACTTGGTTCAACATATGGCATTGTCGCGCAATCCAGATGCCGCCATTTTGGACTCAAATATCGCACGCGCTCTTGGCATTGGTAATTCGACGGGTTTGGGAATGGCACCCTTTTTAGTGAACCACCCTGTGTTGTTCAGCAATTGGATCATGGTGCGTGAAGAAGCGCTGGCACGCGTGCGCGGAGTTGCACGCGCTGAACCGCAAGCGGTTGAATTGTTCTTGGACTTATGGCTGCGCACAAAGGAAATGGTTGCTGGCTGGTCGTCAGAGCATCCGCTTCAACGCAAAAAACGCAGCGATTTGGAGACAGATGTAAAGTCCATCGATGAATGGTTGGGGCAAAACCATTTGAACAAGGCTTATCCGTGGGACCAACTTCATAAATTTTCAAACCACCTAAGCGAGGAGGGGCAAGAACTGCTCAATTCGCTGATGTTAGAGCCGTATCCAGAACTGGTGGATGGTCTAGCGTCTTGTATGGCTGACCCTTATCAAGCAGATTTTATTCTAGACGGTGCGATGCGTCTTGATGTTCTGCGCGACGTGTTGAAGGAAGTATTTGGATGGGCTTGTGCCATCGATTGGACCGCACGTGAGGCGGATGCGCGGGCTTGGTATGTTTCTGCAGAAAAACTGGAGCCGCGGTTGGGGGAAAGATATGATGAACCGATTATGGACTATGAACAGCCCTTGTCGCCAGGTCGCGATGCAGTACGCGCCCTAAACGATTTGGAGGCTTGGTCAACGGATCAAAGCGTTGCGGCCTTTCTTTTGGCCCATCCAGAACATCGTCATGTCATTCGCCGTGCGCAGCTATCTCAGATTGCCCCCTATGGGGAAATTCGGGACAACACGATTTCTGCGGATTTGAAGCCCGTTGATATGTTGCGCGCAAAGCTTTCGTTTTTTGGTGCGACGAATTTCGATCCGCGATCAGACAGATGGGTTCGCATCTGCATGTATGCTGGCGCACCATATCCCGAAGAGTTGACGTCACAGACGGCTGATCTTTGGGTCTATCCCAAATCTGCGGCATGAATTTCTCTCTTGGAGAGATTGATGCATTGTCACGCAAAGCGGCACGTGGTGCAGGCTATCCTTGGGGTCTTGCAGAAGAAGCTGGCCGGGCTGTGGCCTGGCTTTGCCATAAGGGCTTGGATGGTTGTGGCGCCTTTGTACGTGTTCTGAACAGAAATTTGGCCGAGGATTTGAAAACGCATCAGCCCAAGGCGTTAGGGCATCACATGGAGGGTGTTGGCATATTATGTCCAATCACCGCTGGTTCCACACTGAGTGATTTGTCTGCAGAGCTGAATGTGGCACCCATCACTTTCAATCATGTCGCAGAACCTCTTTTGATGTTACCTTTTGCTTGGAATGTCGCGAAGTCCCAGGACAGTTCGATTGTTCTTTCGATGGACGGAAAAGACTTCCTGATCGCGCCGAATGGAAGTTTTGATGTGTCAGACATTGTAGCGGAAGCGTCAATCGTTTCGGTGCGTTTGCAGGACTTTGTTGTATCGCATGCGACCCAAAAAACCCGAGCGACACCCAAAGCTTCGGATTTGGATCGGCTTAACGCATTTGCAGCACAAACCTATGCCCCTGCAACGGCGGCATCGCGACGCTTAGGTGCGGGCAGTGATTTGTCTGACAATGACTAGGGTGATCATGTGGTAAGATAGTAATCGACGCTCGCCCGTTTTTGCGAATTAGGGTTGCTGTACCTCCATCTTTTGGAAAACCACAGCCTCAGCGACCTTTTTGATATCTGAAGTTTAATCCGTTGGTGTTCATGCTATTATGAACCCAGCGTAAAAGGGATTTTGAGTTGTCGCGCGTTTTAGTGACCCATCTGAAAGACGGAGTGATTGCTTTTGAGGCTTTACTGACGGCTGCGTCTTGGTCGGCCTTGAGAGAAAAATCCTCAAGCATGGCCTGCGCATTGGCCCCAAAAGCGCAATTGCAGTCAGAGTTGGCAACACCTTTGATGGCTTTGCTTGAAGATATGGGCGTCTCTTTGATTGAAGATGCAGGCCTCGATTTCGGGGCTGAGTTCAGACATTGTGACGCTTATTTGGGCCTACGTTCTTTGGGTTCAGACCCGTTTGCAGTGCTTGCACCTGGCACAATTGTTTTGGGTGATTTTGCACCTGATCTCGGTCCATACTTTGCTTCGAAGGACTTTGTTCCGGTTTGGCCGGTAGAACTGTTATACGGACCAAAGCGTCCAGATATTTGGACGACGCTGTTTGAAAGCCAGAAGGTTGATGTCGCTTCCATGACACACAATTCAGACCATCCTGCGATTTGGTCTCATTGGCCAGAGGTTGATGGACGCATTGTACTCGGCCCTGATGCTGAAAGTTTTGGCCGTAGTTTTGCACATTTTGCCCGTGTTTTGCTGGATGAACCGCCCAGTATCGTCGCGACGCAGAATGCGCGCAAAAACCTCTTACGCATCGCTTTGCCTTTGGCTTTGGCAGAACAAGGCGCCAATCAAACAAACTTGGGGCGGCCCGATACTTTGCTGCCAAACATCTTTGTGATGCATCGTCTTGCCTATTTCTATTCTGCGGCGCCGATTGAAGCGGTTGATAGGCTTGAAACGGCGGTTTCCGCGAACAAAGTTAAGAAGGTTTTGAAGCTTTATGAGCCTGCCAAACGTTTGATTTATCAAGGGAAGGGTAGGCAGCTTAGAGAACGGTTTTATAGCGAAGCAGGACAGCGCCCAAGGGATCTGATGCGGCGTTTGCGAAAGAATACCAAATGGTGGGTGCGCTAGAACAGTAGATTTTGGCGCTGATTTGCGATCATCTTCTGATAAGCCTTGCGCAAGCGCCGTTGTGCCAACCAACCAAATCGACTCTGTTCCACAGCCCGCTTACAGGACTGCTCAGCGCGCGCGGCGAGATAATTGGCCCGTTCTTCGGACCCATCCACAGTGGTCGAAAAGATGTCACCGATGGTCAAGTAGAGCCCGTCTAAGAATTCTGCCTCGGATGCGGGCTGTATTTTGGGTTGAGGTTTGGGTACAGTCATATGACTTGGAAGGTCTTGCTGTCCAAACCGTCTGATAATCTCTTTGTCTAAGGCCTGGCCTCTCGCTTGGTTTTCTGTGTCACTCAAACCTGCGTCGAAAACACGACGATGGGCCTCGACGACACCGATTGAGGCGTGATGCTTTGGATCGATTGCCTCTAAGACGTGATCAAGAAACGCGGCGGCATCAAATTTTGGCGGCTTAAAGGGCACTACTTTTTCCGTGATGCTTTCTCGACGATGCCGGATGTGCCTTCACGGCGCTCCAGCTCGGCTAGAACCTCTTCCCATTTGACACCGCGCGCCGACAACATGACCAAAAGGTGAAACAAGACATCCGCAGCCTCTTCCTTGAGGTTTTTTTTATCATTTTTTGCAGCCGCGATGATGGCCTCCACGGCCTCTTCCCCAAACTTTTCTGCACATTTTGAAGGTCCACGCGCAAAGAGTTTTGCCGCGTAAGAGTTTTTCTCATCGCCCCCTTTGCGCGCATCGATCTTATGGGCGAGACGGGTCAGTACATTCGCCATGTTTTACAACCTCACTTGAACACCAGCGTCATGCATAAATTGCTTGGCTTCTGCAATTGTGTGATCGCCAAAATGAAAAATTGAAGCAGCAAGCACAGCCGAGGCTTTGCCCTCTACCACGCCATCGACGAGATGCTGCAATCGACCGACGCCTCCGGAGGCGATGACCGGAATTGAGACCGCTTCTGCGACAGCGCGCGTAAGCGGAAGGTTAAAACCTTCGCGTGTTCCGTCGCGATCCATAGAGGTCAAAAGAATTTCGCCCGCGCCTTTGGCCTCAACCAACCGGGCAAAGTCGATTGCGTCAATTCCCGTCGGCTTACGCCCGCCATGGGTAAAGATCTCCCATTTCCCGGGCGTTGTGGTTTTCGCATCAATTGCAACAACGACACATTGGCTTCCAAAGCGATCAGCTGCGCGTGCGACAACATCGGGTTGGGCCACAGCAGCGGAATTAAAGCTGACCTTATCGGCACCTGCCAGCAATAGGTTGCGGACGTCATCAGGTGTTCGAACGCCTCCGCCCACGGTCAAAGGCATAAAACACTGTTCTGCTGTGCGCCGGGCAACATCGAACATCGTGCCCCGGTTTTCATGGGTCGCGGCAATGTCAAGAAAGCAAAGTTCATCTGCGCCTGCTGCGTCATAGGCTTTGGCCGCCTCAACCGGATCACCGGCATCAATCAGATCCACAAAATTCACACCTTTGACGACGCGACCGTCTTTGACGTCAAGGCAAGGGATGATCCGCGTCTTAAGCATTTTTATCTTCCAATGCGGCTTTTGCCTGAGCGATGGTGAAGGCGTTGTCATAGAGCGCGCGCCCTGTGATTGCCCCATTCAGCTTGGGGCCTGCGACACGCAGAGCTTCCAAATCCGCCAAAGACGAGACGCCACCAGATGCAATGACTGGTATATCAACGGCATCAGAGAGGGCCGCGGTTGCGGGAATATTTGGGCCCTGCATGGCGCCGTCACGGTCAATATCGGTATAAATTATTGCAGAAACACCAGCATCTTCGAATTTGCGCGCCAGATCTTTGGCCACCATATTGGATGTCTCGGCCCAACCCTCTGTCGCGACCATCCCGCTGCGGGCATCAATGCCAATTGCGATATGACCCGGGAAGGCCTTGGCCGCTTGACGTACCAGGTTGGGTTTTTTCACCGCGACGGTCCCAAGGATGACCCGAGAGAGCCCTTTTTCCAACCATGTTTCAATTGTCGCCATGTCGCGAATCCCACCGCCCAATTGAGCTGGTACTGAAATCCGGTTTAAAATCGCCTCTACGGCGCCTGCATTGATTGGCGCACCTGCGAATGCGCCATTTAAGTCCACCAAATGGACCCAATCGGCGCCATCTGACTGGAAGAGTTCCGCTTGTGCCGCAGGGTCATCAGAAAAAACCGTCGCCTGATCCATTTCTCCTTTATAAAGTCGCACGCATTGGCCATCTTTGAGGTCAATCGCCGGGTAAAGGATCATGTTGGTTCTCCTGTAAATCGGCGCCGTTACTGGGGTTTAGAGCGCCCAGTGTAAAGAGGGACGGTGTAGGTTAAGGGTCGGCAAAACATTGGGAGAAGAAAATGAAGAAACTTATGCTTGCATCTGTGATTGCGTTCGCACCAGCGGCCGTGTTTGCGGATGATATCTTTGGCACTTGGAAATCTGAAGCAAATGATGAAGGTGCCTACATCACGGTTGAAATCGCAGCATGTGGCGCGGAAATCTGCGGTACGATCAAAAGCGCAGAAAATGGCGCTGATGCATCCGTGGTCGGAAAACCGATCATCTGGGACATGACGGCACGCGGTGGTGGCAGCTATCGTGGTGGAACGATTTGGGCGGCGGACACAGATAAAGAGTATCGTTCAAAAATGTCTTTGAGCGGGAATTCATTGTCCGTCTCCGGTTGCGTTGGTCCAATCTGCCGCAGCCAGACATGGACGCGCCTCTAATCTAGGGCGCCCAAGTTAGAAAATTGCCAATCAGCCTTAGTCCGGTTGATTGGCTTTTTTCTGGATGGAATTGTGTTCCAACGATATTGTCCCGGCCAACCATCGCGGTCACAGCCTGACCATAATCAACACTTGCAAGCACGGTTTCATTATTGTCGCTGTTTAGATGATAGGAATGAACGAAATAGACATGATCACCAGTTTCTATTCCTTTAAGAACAGGGTGTTCATGATCAACATGCAAAGCATTCCACCCTATATGCGGGATCTTCAAATCTGGGTTTGACGGCTTTAGGCGCACGACCTCACCGCCGATCCAGTCAAAACCTTGATGGTCCCCATGTTCTCGGCCCCAGGTCGCCATCATTTGCATGCCTACGCAAATCCCCATAAAGGGGGCGCCTGCTCGCACCTTTTGTTCGATTGCTCCAAACAGACCATCAATTGAGCCAAGTTCCCGACGACAATCGGCAAAAGCGCCTACGCCCGGCAATACAACCCGATCGGCCTTTGAAACCAATTCAGGATCACTCGTGACCACAATCTCTCCGGCATCAAACTCTTGCGCCATGCGCTGAAAACTCTTCTCCGCAGAGCGGAGATTTCCAGAATTGTAGTCGACGATGACTGTTGTCATTCCGACAAGGTGCCCTTGGTCGAGGGGACGGCATCCGCACGACGTTGATCTGTTTCAAGTGCGACCCGCAAGGCGCGCGCGACAGCTTTGAACGCTGCTTCAACGATATGGTGGCTGTTTGTTCCTGCTTGTTTCGTGACATGGAGTGTCAGGCCAGATTGCATGGCAAAAGCGGTGAAGAATTCGCGCACCAATTCAACGTCGAATGTTCCGATTTTTTGGGTAGGGATATCCAACTCCCAAACCAGAAAGGGTCGGCCAGAGATGTCCAAAGCCGCCTGCACGCGGGCCTCATCCATCACAAGAATACAATCGCCATAACGCCTGATGCCGGTTTTATCGCCTACGGCTTTTGCCAAGGCTTGGCCCAACGCAATGCCAGTGTCTTCGACAGTGTGGTGATCATCAATGTGAACGTCGCCCGATGCACGAACTTTCATATCGATCAGTGCATGACGCGCCAATTGATCAAGCATATGATCAAAAAAGCCCACGCCGGTCTTATTGTCGTAAGAACCGATTCCATCCAAATCAATCGAGACTTCGATATTCGTTTCCGCGGTCTTGCGGCTGATTTTGGCTTGGCGCATAGGACTGCTCCTTGGTTTTTGGTGCGTCTATAGGGGCCAAATTCGGTTTCGCCAAGTCAGACGGGTTCGAAGCGGTCCGGTGTATAAGGCGTGAGATCCGCATTTGAAGGTTGATCAAGGAGGATTTCAGAGACAATCTGACCGACTTTCGGGCCCATTGTGAGGCCCAGATGCTGTCCCCCAAAGGCACAGATGATGTTGGGATGTTTTGAAAGCCTTCCGATACAGGGCATGCTGTCGGGTAAACTGGGCCTGTGTCCAACCCAAGTTGTGATGTCGGACAGGTCAACCTGTGGGTATACGTCTTTTATTGACCGCTTCAGGAAGTCGAAACGGGCGTTTTGAACCGGTGCATCAATGGAGGACAGCTCTGTTGTGCCGGCCACGCGCAACCCAGTTTGCATCGGTGTCAGACCAAATTTGCCTTCAACCAAATAAGGAGAGGGTGGTTTGATCGGACTGTTTGGAATGTGGATATGGTAGCCACGTTCGGCAATCATGGGAATATTAACCCCAAAGGGACGCAACAGGTCTACGGATTTTGCGCCTGCCGCAATAACGATCTGCGACGCAGAAAGTGTTTTGCCGGATTTTAAAATAGCGTCCTTGGATGTCACCTGTGCGACATCCCCTAAATGAATTGTGCCACCTGCTAGCTCAAAACTATCATAAAGCGCACTCAGATACGCGCCCGGGTCTGAAATCCAACCATGATCTGGATAGCTGAGCGCAAACGTATATTCTGGCGAAAGATGTGGGTCATTCTGCTGTAGTTCTGCGGCACGCAGTTCTTTTGAAAAGATGCCTCTTTCTTTTTTCACCCACGCCTCTTGATTGTCTGTGCGGGCGTCTTTTTCGGACTTATAAAGATATGCCATGTCGCACTCTGCAATCATCGTGGCCGCCTTGGTGCCAGCAGCCAACGCAAGATGCTGTTCAACTGTGTCAAAGAGTAGATAGTCCTGAGCCTTTGAAATTCGCTGCATTTCCGCGTCAGAAATATGCATCAAACTGCGCAAGGTCCAAGGCATCCATTTAAGGCCATAGCGGTAGCGAAATGACACCGGACTTTTGGAAGAGGTCATATAGTGACCCAAAGAGGCCACAGCCGAGCGGGTCACAGTTGGCAAAACTGCGTTTCGGGCCAAGATGCCCGCATTTCCGAAACTGGTTCGATCAGGTGATGCCGCCGGAAGCGCATCAACAATACAGCAAGTCATGCCCTTGCGCTGTGCTTTCAAAGCTATGCTGACGCCGGTTATTCCACCGCCGATAATCAGGACATCTTGTTTCATTATTGCACGAAACGAAAATGCGAGGGCAAGGCAAGCCCGTTTTCGCTTGCAGAATGGCCATAGTTTCGGAAAAACTGAAACTATCAACAAGGATGGATGGTTTATGGTCGACTCGCCAGGCAAAATGACACTTTGGGCCATCGAAATTTTCGTCGCTGCCGTAGAAGAGGGGACGATCTCTCTGGCCGCCAAACGATTGTCTGCGAGCCCTTCCTCGGTCTCTCAGCAGCTGACCAACTTAGAAGCTGCACTTGGCGTTCAACTTTTGGATCGCTCCACCCGTCCGATGGAATTGACCTCGGCTGGGGCGCTGTTCTTACGGCGCGCTCAGGCCATTTTGTCGGAGGCCACGCAAGCGAAAGCCGAATTGGCAGTCTTTAATTACAGTCAAATGATCCGGCTGCGCCTTGGAATGGTTGATGATTTTGATGCTGATGTCACGCCGGCATTGATGGCCAAACTGGCCAAACAATTGTCCGGATGTCAGTTTCTTTTGGAAAGTGGGGCCAGTTATTCGCTGGCAGGCGCCCTGGAAAGCCGCTCGATGGATGTCGTGGTGGCAGCCGACTTGGATCTGACAGAGGACTGGATGGAGGTTCATCCGATTGTGACCGAGCCTTTTATGATTGCAGCGCCCAAAGGGTTCGTTGATCCAAAAGGGGATATCCTAGAACAATTGTTAAAACTGCCCTTCATTCGCTATTCTTCGCGTCAGATGATGGGGCGGCAGGTTGAGGCGCACCTTAGCCGTCAACGTATCACTCTGCCAAACCGCTTCGAATTTGACAGCTATCATGCTATTCATTGCATGGTCAGCCAAGGGACGGGTTGGACGATTACCACGCCTTTGGGGTATTTGCGCGCAAAACGCTTTAAGGCAGATGTTGATGTCATGCCTTTGCCATTTAAAGAGATTTCCAGAAGTATATCTTTGATTGCCCGGCGCGGTGTCTTGGGCTCGATCCCGGCAGACATCACAGGCTATATCCGGCCGCTTGTACAGACCATGATGGTGGACCCCTGCGTCTCTGAACTGCGTTGGTTGGAAGGCAAATTTCGTGTTCTGAGCGAAGATGCCACAATTCCTGCAGCTGCTCCCATGGATGCGGCCCCTAGTGGGGACGCAATCCGATCATAATGGTTAAACCTTAAGCCGCGGCTTTTTGGGCTTCAACGGTTGCCGCTGCAGTCAACAGGCCATCGATTATAAAGTCTAACTCATCTTGCGTGAGACGGGCAGGTAGGCGAAGATCCACGGCGCGCATTAGCATAGCGCGGGTTTGTGGCAGCTCAGGCACATCCCCCAGAAATTGCCAATTCCAGAAGGCGCGTGCGTTGTTTTTCTGACGTCCGAAAATTGAGACGCTTACGCCGGCCTTGCCTGCGGCTGCGACAAACGCATCTGCCTGATCATCAGACAAGCTCACCAAATTGAATTGCAAACTGTCAGGGGCACGATGTTCGGGCTCTAACGGGGCAGGGACGTTGATCACGGGTGACTGATTGATCCGCTCTGCCACGTAATTGTGGTTTTTTAGGCCATCGCTGGCGCGGCGTGCGACTTCTTTAATTTGCGGGCGCACAACGGCCGCTGCCAAATTTGACAGACGCGTGTTGTAAAGCGGCAATTGGTTCTGAACTTCTTCAAACAATTCCGGTGCAAGATTATGCTTTGACCAATTGGTTTCATATGCCCCGGACATGATGACGGCGCGCGCAATAACCTCTTCGTCGTCTGTGACCAGAATGCCGCCTTCGCCTGCATTCAGCAGCTTGTACGATTGAAACGAGAAACAACCGACTTTGCCAATCGTTCCAATGTTTTGACCATTCCATTTTGTGCCCAAAGAATGTGCTGCATCTTCAACCAGCGGAACGCCTTTGGCGTCACAAAGTGTTTTTATGGCGTCCATATCAGACGTGTGGCCCCGCATATGGGAGATTAAGACCGCCTCTATCTCGTCCGTAAACTTGGCTTCGAAGTCTTTGAGGTCGATCCGGTAGTTGTCCGCGACATCAACCAAAACTGGCACACAGTTAGCATGTACAACAGAAGAGGGTACTGCCGCAAAGGTAAAGGCCGGGATCAAGACTTTTGCATTATGGGAGAGGTTTAAGGCGCGTAAAGACAAGAACAAAGCGGCAGAGCATGATGCGACGGCGAGTGCGTATTTCGATCCCAGATAGTCTGCGAACTCTTGTTCCAGCAATGTGACCGGTGCGTCTTCGGCCCGATGATACCGGAATAGATCGCCGCTTTCGAGCAATGCATCAATGTCGGCGCGCGCTTCCGCTGGAATAGGTTCTGCTGTGTGTAGGGATTTCATAGATCCGCCCCTTCTTTCTGTTTTTCCGAAACTTACATTCGGCTAAACGCTATTTTTGGAAAAAGCAAAACAAAAATTCAGCTAATTAAAAAAATCTCTTTCAGCTAATTTCATCGTCGACCTTACTGGACTAGCTATTTACCTGCTCAAATATGTTAGGATCGTCCCCGACAAATGACCTCTCTCGCTTTGCGGTACCTGTTGCGTTGTTCTCGACTGCCTTCTTTGCCGGCACGCTGCTGTTGGCTAAAGTTCTTGGGGCAGACGGCCTATCGCCATTTCAGGTCAGTGCAGGGCGCTTCGTATTTGGGTTAATCGCTTTGGGGTTCTACTGTGCTCTGCGTCCTTCAGAGTTTCCAAAGTTTGACCATGTGCCCTGGCGTTCGCATTTTTTCCGTTCGATTTGCGGGTGGCTTGGAGCGTCTTGCATGTTTGGGGCAGCCATTTTCATGCCTTTGGGGGAAGCAACGGCGATCAGCTTTCTAAACCCGCTGGTCGCGATGGCGTTGGCTGCATTTTTTTTGAACGAGGCTTTGAACCTTTCCAAATATCTAGCGGCTCTTTTTGGTGTTTTAGGGGCCATTTTGATCTTGCGTCCAGGGATAGAAGCTATTCAGCCCGCCGCTTTGTTTGCATTCGGAGCTGCCATTTTCCTAGGTGTTGAGGCAATTTTTATCAAACAGCTGAGCGATCGAGAGCCACTAGTGCGTGTGCTGTTGATCAATAATTTTATTGGGAGTGTTGTTGCATCTTTGACGGCATTTTTCTTTTGGAATGCCACTCCGGATCTAAAACAATGGTCCCTTTTAATCGTGTTGGGCGCAACAATGGTTTTTGGACAATCCTTGTTTGTCAGAGCGATGAAATGGGGTGAAGCCAGTCAAATTTCACCAGTTCTTTATGCTGTTTTGGTTTTTACCGCAGTCTACGACTATCTCTTTTTTGGAGAAATTCTAAGCTTTTGGTCTGCTTTGGGTTCTTGCTCTATCCTCTTAGCGGCAGTGCTTTTGTCTGCGGGATCAAGGCACGGTTAAATGCCAAGTCGATCTCTGAGGGCAAACCATGACATTGCGGCAACTTGGATGGGATGTTGCAACACCGAAAGACCGGGCAAATTCGGTGGTAGCAGTGTTGCCTGAAGGTCAAATCGTTCGGTTTGCCCACGGATTGCCTGAGACAGCATTACACCCGCTTCGGTCGCCAGTGCCACACCGTGACCGGAATAGCCCGCCGCAGTAAACACATCGGGTTCGGGCTGTGCGAAATAGGGTTCGCGCGTAGAGGTGATGGCCAATGTGCCACCCCAAGCATGGGTGATAGCTACATCTTTGAGTTGCGGGTAAACCTTGAGCATTGCACGACGCACAAAGCGTTCAATATCCATGGGAAAGCGATATCCATAGTTTTCACCACCTCCGAAAAGAAGGCGGCCATCTGCAGATTCGCGATAGTAATTCACAACAAACCGCGTGTCAGCCACCGCCATACGATGTTTTATAAGGGGCGTTTCCAAAGGGGCTGTTGCGACGATGAAGTTGTTGATTGGCATGACGCGCGAGGCAATTTTTGTATTCAATTTTCCGGTATAGCCATTGGTGGCAATCACCAACGTTCTTGAGGCAATCTTCGCATGGTCAAGTTGAACATGCGTACCCGAATGTGTGATGGCAGGTGTGTTTTCAAAGATGCGCACGCCGGCAGCAGAAGCGGCTTTGGCCAATCCAAACACATAATTTAAGGGATGCAGATGACCCGCAGTGCGGTCGATGCTCGCATTGAAATATGCGTCTGTGGACAGAGCATCGGCCGCTTGGCTTTCTGTCAAAAGGGAGGATCTGGTGCCGTAGTTTGTGTTGAGATGTTCCAACTCTTCTTCGAGATCCACAGCATCTGCTTTTGTATGCGAGGCATGAATAATCCCGTCACGCCAGTCACAATCGATTCTATGTGTTTTGATCAGACGCTTTACTGTAGCTTTGGCCTCCTCGGCTATTTGCCAAACCGCTTTTGCAACATTCAGGCCATACCGTTTTTCGATCCAATGCTGATCTTTGCGCTGGCCTGAACCGACTTGACCGCCATTGCGCCCTGAGGCGCCCCAGCCGACCCGATGTGCATCAAGCAAAATTACATCATAGCCTGCCTCGGCCAGATGAAGCGCAGTGGACACGCCTGTAAATCCGGCCCCTATGATGCACACATCGCATGATAGACTGCCTTTGGCGGAGGGAAATTCCGGCAAGGTGTTTGCCGTCGCATGGTACCAAGAAGGCGGATACTGACCCTGCCGATCGTTTGCGTAAAGCAGGTTCATTTAAACATTCATCAAAAGGTGTTCACGTTCCCACGGAGAAATCACACCAACGAACTCTTCATTTTCCATCTGCTTGATCGAAGAGTAGACATTGACAAAATTTGTACCCATCACTTCGCGCAAACCCGTATCCTCGTCCAGCAGGGCCAATGCCTCATGAATGGTGGCGGGAATTTCGCGTTCACCGTGATAAGCCTCGCGTTTGGTGGCTTTGCGCGGCTCGATCTTGTTTTTCATGCCAAGGTAACCGCAAGCCAAAGAGGCTGCGATCCCAATATAAGGGTTACAATCCATTCCTGCGACGCGGTTTTCGACGCGGCGTGCTTCAGCTGCAGAAATTGGCACGCGAATGCCGGTTGTTCGGTTGTCATCGCCCCATTCAAGGTTAATCGGTGCCGCATATCCCGCGACATAACGGCGATATGAATTCACATAGGGCGCATAAAAAGGGGCGGCCGCCGGAAGGTGCTTTTGCAGTCCACCGATAAAATATGTGTGCATATCTGTGGCTTCGCCACTTTCATCTGAGAAAATGTTCTTGCCGGTTTTTGTATCCACGACCGAGTGGTGCACATGCATTGCTGATCCGGGTTGATCACTCATCGGTTTTGCCATGAACGTTGCAAAGCAGTTGTGGCGCAATGCGGCCTCTTTGATCAGTCTTTTGAAGTAAAACACTTCGTCGGCCAATCGGACCGGGTCTCCATGAATCAAATTGATTTCAATTTGTCCTGCGCCACCTTCCTGGATGATCGTATCAATCTCGAGGCCTTGGGCCTCGGCAAAGTCATAAATGTCGTCGATCACTGGCCCGTATTCGTCCACTGCGGACATAGAATAGGCTTGCCGACTGGCCGCAGCCCGCCCGGTTCGACCTAAAGGCGGCTTTATCGGGACATTTGGGTCGGTATTTGGGGCAACGAGATAAAATTCCATCTCTGGGGCCACGACAGGTTCCCAGCCTTCTTTGCGATATAAATCGATCACATGGCGCAATACATTTCGCGGCGCAAAACTGATTGGGCGTCCCCGATGGTCGAAAGCATCATGTATAATTTGCAAGGTGACATCACCCGTCCAAGGGGCTGCTGTGGCCGATGTGAGATCGGGTTTTAGAACCATGTCCCCTTCTGTCCATTGGTTCTTTGCGCCTTCGACATCGGCATATTCCCCGGTGATTGTTTGAAAGAAGATGCTGTCGGGCAAATACATCTGATCCATTTTCGAGAATTTCAGAGCAGGCATGGCTTTGCCGCGGGAAATCCCGGGTATGTCGGCGATGATGCACTCTACCTCTTCGAGTTTAATCCCCTCGATATAAGTGCGGGCCGCGTGCGGAAGTTGGTCCATCCAATCCGTTGGTTGAGACATTATGCAGCCTGCTCTTTCAAGTTGCGTTTGAAGAAGGCGGCAAAGCGATCCGCGGTTTTCTGGGCGTCAACAGGTAGCGTTCGGTTTCTCTCAGCTTGACTGAGACGTTCGGCAAGTACTTTTTCGCCATGGCTGTTGATCAAATGCTTGATGGCCTGAGGTCCGAATTCGGGATGCGGTTGGGTTGTGAAGACCGTCTCACCGTAGCTGAGAACGGCATATTTGCAAAACTCATCGCCGGCGACCAATTTTGCGTCCGGCCCCAGTTCAATGACCTGATCTTGGTGCCATGCGAGCAACGCGATCTCTTCGCCGTCTGGTCCGACATACGTTTTCCGCCCGACGCCCCAGCCGTCTTTGAACTTTTCAACCCTCCCACCGAGCGCTTGTGCGATAATCTGATGCCCAAAACACACGCCAATCATGGGTTGTTTGGCCCGATAAACTTCTCGGATAAGCTCTTCGAGCGGAGGGATCCAGTCGTGCGGTTCATAAGCGCCATGTCGAGAACCGGTGACCAACCAGCCATCTGCATCCTGGATCGAGGCAGGAAATCTGCCGTCCACCACTTCAAATGTTTCAAAACTAAATCCGTGTCCTGCAAGCAGACGCGCGAACATATCGGGATAGTCGCCTTCGGTCGCTTTCATGGCGTCCGAGGCATATCCCGTTTGAAGAATTCCGATTTTCATGGATCACCTATTTGATTTCGGAAGTTTAGGCGCGGCTTTGACCTGCTTCAAGAGGGTTTGGGCATGTTCAAGTAGTCCGCTTTGGAAATGGCTACCAAATTAAAGATCTGTAGAGCGTTTCTGTCTGTTTCTTCCAGATCAAATATGGCCGAGCGGACTGCACTTGATAGGGACTGCACGTCGTTCCCAAGGGCGGTGATATAGGGAAGCCCTGGGCTTGGAGGGGATCTGTCCCAAACCAACACTGCGTTGAGATCATCAAATCTGCGCGCGATGTTCCAAGTGATAGCATCGATTGCTGCCCATTCGACTCGTCCCGATTTCACCATTTCAATACTGGCAAGGTGTCCGCCCGACCATATTGGGTTTGTCAGAGGAAAGCCGGCACGAAGTTTTGCAGCATAATAACCCGATTGAGAGCCTTTTTCATTAGCCGCCCAAGTCGATTTCGCAGCTTTGGCCCAATCCAATTCCGCGCGCGCAATAAAGACGCTTTGGTAGTAACCCGGCGGACAACTCGGCAATTGTGGATCGGGTGTACCGATCAGGTGCACATCTGCATGTAGGTGATCCCGAAATGGAGCCCCACAGGTCTGCGAAAGAAGAAGATCGGGGCGTCGCCAAGCTTCAAGACCGATCATCTTATGGTCAAGCTGGTAGGGGGCGTCGAACCTGGCATCCCGAAGATGATCGCGAAGACTGTCCCAATACCGAGAGAGCGGCGCCAACAATTCAGGCCGCAAGTACATCGGAAGTGATGCGATCACATCCGTGTCCGGTTTTCTCGGGTCCAAATCGGATGCGGAACAGGTTCTTTGGCGCGCAAGAAATGGTTCTGAAAGACGGTCCAATAGGACTTGTAACGATACCCTCCATTTGCCGTCAAAAACTTATCGCGTTGACGACGAAACAGTTTGGGCAAAGCATACCACGGAACCTTAGGATGGGCATGATGCGCGTGATGCAGGTTATTGTTGAGAAAGAGAAACCCAAAAATTCCGCCGTTTTCAACAATCACAGACCGATGATTATAGTCCTCATGGGCTTGATGCTCAAGGAAGGTTCGGACTTTTAAAACGGAAAGGCCTAGATAGGCCGCAGCCAAATAGGACCAGATGGGGAGTGTGCCGATTGTGAGTAGCCATATCAGCACGATCGCAACGGCCGGAATATGACAAAGCCATGCTTTGGTAACTGTCGTGTCGCCCGTTTTGGCATGTTTTGAATCCATACACATGAAAGAGAACTGTCCAACAATTGGTCCGACGATCAAGCGACCCAATAGGGTATTGTTGAATTCCAGAATGGTTTTGGTGGTCCAACTGTGTTGGGCCCATTCCGAAGGTTCGAAATAGAAGCTTTCAGGGTCATCATAAGGGTCTGTCAGCATTTCATTGTCGTGATGTGCGAGATGCATATCGCGAAAGCGAATATAAGGCACAAACAATCCTATGGCCGGGAAAACCGCGCTGCGCGCCAGCAAAGGCCATCTGGGTTCTAGCATATGAACGGATTCATGTTGCAGCGAAGAATGCAGCGTAATCAGTGGGATCAGCAAAAGCACTGAGACAAATACGCCGATCTGGTCGGCAAAAGCGGTGATCACACACCATAAAAACGTTACTGCGGCGATAAGTGCCCAAGTCGGCCACTCACACCACGCGAGACCGCGCTTGCTCACGGGGGTGGTACTCCATCAATCTGTTCGAGTTTTGAGTGCGTTGTTTAGCAACACTCGCACAGATGTTATTCATCACGCAGAGGTCGCGCAAGAATAAATTTTAAGCAGAAATTATGTCGACTTTTCAGCGGCTTGGCGGGCAAGTGCGCTGTCTTTATCACTGACCCCTAAAAGCTGCGCCAACAAACGCAGCAAGGTGTTTTCATCGGCATCTCGCGTGCCATCTGCCAAAACAACGGCCCAAAGGGACTTCAAAAGATCCTTCCGATCTTCATAAGGGATGTGCTGTTTTAGAACATTGGTGAAGCGAACAGTATCAGGCGCTTTTCCCTCAAGGGTTTCGGCCTCATCCATGATGGCATCAAGCTGGGGCCCCGAAATGGCGTACCGACGCGTCAATGCCGCACGGATTACCTTCTCTTCAGAAGCGGCATAATCGCCGTCTGAGCGGGCAATTCGCACCATTAAGGCAGCCAAAGCAAGCCGCGCATCATCGGTTGAGAGGTCGCTGCGCGCGGGTTCAGGGGCAAACAGGTCAAGAATATCTTTCAACATTGCGCTTAGATGGGGGCAATGGGTGCCGAGGTCAATTGTATGAAACAAGGCCGTGAGACATCTTTGAGATATCCGTATGGCACTTTTGTCCGTGTTTCGATATCGCCAAACCTATGCTTGAGATGTTTCCAACCGCGTTTGCGACTTTGTTTGTGATGGTCGATCCTATCGGATTGACGCCGATGTTTGCCGCCCTCACGGCGGGCATGACCGCTCGCAAGCGGTTGGGGATTGCGATCCGCGCCGTGGCCGTGGCGGCCTTTCTGATGGTGCTGTTCGGGCTGGTAGGAGATTGGCTGTTGGCAACATTGGGTATCAGCTTGCCCGCGTTTCGCATTGCAGGCGGCCTGATGCTGTTCTTGGTCGCCGTTGAGATGCTGTTCCAAAAGCGCACCGAGCGTCGGACGCAAGAGGCTGATAAAGCCCCAAGCGAGGATGATCCTTCGGTGTTTCCCCTAGCCACCCCTTTGATCGCGGGACCGGGCGCGCTGGCCGCTATGTTATTGCTGACGGCCGAGGCCATGACGCCTACGGCAAGTTTGGGGGTGTTTCTCGCCGTGGGTACAGTGCTGGGAATGTGTCTTGCGACATTTGTTCTAACGGGACCGATTGAACGAATTTTGGGGGATGTTGGCATTCGCGTGCTGACACGCGTGTTCGGCATGCTTTTGGGCGCGCTTTCGGTGCAGTTTATTCTGGATGGGTTGATTGCGTTTTGGGAGGCGGTTCCAAAGTAAATGGTACTGACACTTCTTGAACTAATCTCTGTTGCCCGGTTTAGGAACATCGACCGCTTCGAAAGAAATACCTGAGGCGCTGCGCTTTGGAAGCGCTTCTTCAGCGGGCACATCTGGACCTATCGCTTTAACACCTTCAAGAGGATCAACTTTAACACAAAAGGCACCTGCATTTCGCATACCCCCGACATATGGTAGGTTTTGGTGATCGTTTTGCGGCACTTGAATGGCATTGTACCACCCGTTTGGAATCCAGTTAAAATCAGGAGATGGCAACTCCTGCCCATGAAAGTATCCCCCGCGTGAGAAGGTTTTCAAAACGCGATAAGTTGCGTCCATGCAGTTTCCATCGACCAATTTGTAATGTTGTTGGCTAAGCCAACCCATCATTTCCAGTGCCCCTTGAGGGTTGGCCGCAATGTTTTGTGCCACGCGCAACAGTTTGAATTGGTTATACTCTGCGCCGTAGTTGATCATCGTTGAGAAATGCTGAAGCGCAGCGTTCAAATTGAGGCGTCGTTCGCTCCAAAATCCGTTGAAACCGTTTCCATTCTCCCATCCATCTCCCTCTATCGCGCCAATGACCCATTCTCCATTTGGCAACTCGAACCCCCATCCGACATGACCCAACAACGGTTGACCCAAAAGATCGGGACGACTTGGACATAGAACGACGATAGCTTCTGCTGGCATGGTAAACCCCTCCAAATTCACTTGGAAAGATTATAATTCACTATACTTTGGCGACAGTAAATTTTGTCACAATTTGCGTCCGAGCGTTTGACGCAAGCATGTTGACGCCTAGACCAATCGGCTTTGCTCCACTGCCGCGCGCACAAAATCCCGGAAGAGCGGATGTGGCGCGAAGGGTTTTGACTTCAGCTCGGGGTGAAATTGCACGCCGATATACCAGGGGTGGTCTGGGATTTCGACAATCTCGGGCAGACGGCCATCGGGGCTCATCCCTGAAAACTTCAAACCGCAATCCTCGAGCTGATCACGATACTTTATATCCACCTCATAGCGGTGACGATGGCGTTCAGAAATTGCGAGCGCGTCATAAATGCCTGCGACCTGACTGTCCTGCTCAAGCGCAGCATTATAGGCCCCCAAGCGCATGGTGCCCCCTTTATTATCTTCGACGGCGCGTTTCACAGTTCGGTTGCCCTCGACCCATTCTTTAAGGTGGTAAACAATTGGTTCAAAGCGTTTATCGCCGGCTTCATGGTCGAACTCTTCTGAGCCCGCTTTGCCGATTTTAGCCATGTTACGGGCTGCCTCGATCACGGCCAGCTGCATGCCCAGACAGATCCCCATGTAAGGGACGTTGCGTGTGCGCGCAAACTGGGCCGCTTTGATCATCCCCTCGGTGCCACGTTCGCCAAAGCCGCCAGGGACCAAAATCGCATTATAGTTCTCGAGATACGGGGCAGGGTCTTCGCGCTCAAAAATCTCGGAATCTAGCCATTCGGCGCGAACCTTGACGCGATTGTGCATGCCGCCATGGGTCAGCGCCTCTGCAATAGATTTATAGGCGTCTTCCAGTTGCGTATATTTGCCGACGATGGCGATTTTAACCTCGCCATCTGGATTGTGAATGCGGTCTGAGACGTCGCGCCACACATCCAATTTTGGTGCAGGTGCTGGTGCGATTCCAAACGCATCCAAGACCGCTTGGTCCAATCCCTCGCGGTGATAGGCCAATGGCGCATTATAGATCGAGGACAGGTCTTGGGCTGCAATCACGCTGTCGGGACGGACATTGCAAAAGAGCGCCAGTTTTTCGCGCTCTTTTTGCGGGATCTCCCCTTCGGAGCGGCACACAAGGACATCGGGGGCGATCCCGATCGAGCGAAGTTCCTTGACGCTGTGTTGAGTGGGTTTTGTTTTCAGCTCTCCGCTGGCTTTGATATATGGCAGCAAAGTAAGATGCATGAAAATGCATTGCCCGCGTGGCTTGTCTTGGCTGAATTGGCGGATCGCCTCGAAGAAAGGCAGGCCTTCAATATCGCCAACGGTGCCGCCGATTTCGCACAGCATAAAATCGACTTCGTCTTCACCGATGGCAATGAAGTCTTTGATCTCGTTGGTGACATGGGGGATGACTTGGATTGTTTTGCCCAAGTAATCGCCGCGACGCTCTTTTTCGAGGACGGTGGAATAGATGCGTCCAGACGAGACAGAGTCGGTTTGGCGAGCTGCAACGCCCGTGAAACGCTCATAATGGCCGAGATCAAGATCTGTCTCTGCCCCATCATCGGTGACGAACACTTCGCCATGTTCAAAAGGAGACATCGTGCCGGGATCGACATTCAAGTAAGGGTCCAGCTTGCGAAGGCGCACAGTATAACCCCGTGCTTGAAGCAACGCGCCAAGGGCTGCAGACGCAAGGCCCTTACCCAATGACGATACAACGCCCCCTGTGATGAACACAAATCTTGCCATGTAACCCCCGATGCCTGTCTTATTCTTGGCAGCGTGATGCTGCGAATGTGACATATGCCACGGGATTTCTGGATAGGCGGCAAAATGAGATTCGGCAAGGACTAGGATGAAAAATCCCAGATTTTGTGTGTTACCTTATTTCAGCCAACGATATGATGATCATTCGACAGGAGGTGGGGCAACGGGACCATCATTGGGCGCGGGTGGTAAGATTGCGTCGCCCGTCAGGTCGCTGGGAAGGATTACTTGAGGCACAGATGGATCGCCTGCAGGGGCCTGATCGCCCCCAATATCGCCCAAAACGCCGTTTGAACGCGCAATTTGCCCCGATAAAATGGTCAAAGTGATCGATGTTGCGATGAAAGCTGCGGCCAGAACCCAAGTCACGGTCGTCAAAGGATTTGCTTTGGCGCGCCCCCCAAGCGGGTTGCCACCGCCACCGCCAATGCCCAGCCCGCCACCTTCGGAGCGCTGGACAAGAACGACCGCACAAAGGGCGAGAATGATCAGAAGATGGATTGTCAGGACGATGTTATACATAGAGATCCGCGGCAACTTTGACTGGAGCGCCATTTAAGAGCGCCAATGTCCGATGTCGAGAGGCATTGTTGGGACATTTCCGGGGGTTTCACTTGGTAGATTGATTGCGTAAAGCCGTGTGCGGCAGGGAAAAGGAAAAACGATGGCAAACGTGGTCGTGGTCGGCGCCCAATGGGGCGACGAGGGCAAAGGCAAGATAGTGGATTGGCTTAGTGAACGGGCCGATGTCATCGCGCGTTTCCAAGGGGGCCATAATGCCGGCCACACTTTGGTCATAGATGGCGCGGTTTACAAATTGCACGCGCTGCCGTCGGGTGTGGTGCGGGGTGGCAAACTGTCCGTGATTGGTAATGGCGTTGTTTTGGACCCATGGCACCTTCTTTCCGAAATTGAGACGATCCGAGCGCAAGGTGTGACGATTTCGCCAGAGACACTCATGATCGCCGAGAATACTCCCCTGATCCTGCCGTTCCATGGCGAGTTAGATAGGGCGCGCGAAAACCAGAACGCGGTGGCGAAAATTGGGACGACCGGGCGGGGGATTGGGCCAGCCTATGAAGACAAGGTAGGTCGCAGAGTGATCCGTGTGGCCGATTTGGCCGATGCCGCCACTTTGGAGCGTCGGGTGGATCGTGCCTTGGTTCATCACAATGCGCTGCGCAACGGTCTGGGATTGGAGCCGATTGACCGCGATGGTTTGATTGCAGAATTGAGCGAGATTGCGCCAGCGGTTTTGGATTATGCCGCACCGGTTTGGAAAGTCATGAATGAGAAGCGCAAAGCCGGTAAGCGCATCTTGTTTGAAGGAGCACAAGGTGCGCTTTTAGATATTGATTTTGGAACCTACCCGTTTGTGACTTCCTCAAACGTTATTGCCGGACAAGCGGCAACCGGTGTTGGCATCGGTCCGGGGTCAATCGATTTTGTATTGGGCATTGTGAAAGCCTATACGACGCGGGTTGGAGAAGGACCGTTTCCGACTGAGCTTTTCGACGCAGATGGCCAGCAGCTTGGCGAACGGGGACATGAGTTCGGGACCACAACAGGGCGCAAACGCCGCTGCGGTTGGTTTGACGCGGTTCTGGTACGCCAAACATGTGCGACAAGCGGTGTTAATGGTATATCCTTGACAAAATTGGATGTTTTGGACGGCTTTGATGAACTGAAAATCTGCACCGGCTATGAACTTGATGGTGCAGTTTTTGACTACCTTCCAATTGCAGCGGATCAACAGGCACGCGTGCAACCGATTTACGAAACGATGCCGGGTTGGTCTGAAAGCACGGCGGGTGCTCGAAGCTGGGCCGAGCTTCCAGCCGCCGCCATAAAATATGTAAAGCGTATTGAAGAGTTGATCGACTGCCCGGTTGCCCTAGTCTCTACATCGCCCGAAAGGGATGACACGATTTTGGTAACAGACCCGTTTGAGGACTAATGGCACTTTCTTACAAAGCACGGCGTTTCTGGGCGGCGATCATTCTAATGGTCGGATTGCCCCTTTATATTATTGTGGCGGTCAATCTTGTTGATTTGTTTGAACGCCCCGGCATCCTGATTGAGCTTTTGATCTATGTTGGGCTGGGCGTGCTTTGGGCCTTTCCGTTGAAAGCGGTTTTCAAAGGTGTGGGTCAGGCCGACCCGGATGCGCCACAAGATGAACAATAAGCTTTCGTTTGACGAACCGGTTTGCCTGCTTGGGGGCGGGGATGTGCCTGAGAATTTGGCCTTGGCCTTGCCCCAAGGCCCGTTGATTTGTGCCGATAGCGGTGCAGACTACGCATTGCTCGCGGGACGCAAGCCAGTGGCCGTCATCGGTGATATGGACTCAATCAATCCAACCGTGCGCGCAAGATTTGCAGATGTAGTTCATCCCATCGCGGACCAAAACAGCACGGATTTTGAGAAGTGTCTTTCATATGTCGAGGCACCCTTCATTTACGGTTTTGGCTTTTTGGGAAAACGTATGGATCATACGATCGCCTCGCTGTCTTCTTTGGCCAGATTTGCCGATCGACCGATTGCTTTGGTAGGCGATGGAGACGTGACGATTTGCATCGAAGACCGCGCTCAATTTGCGACCGCAGTCGGAACGCAGATTGGCATTTTGCCCTGGCCGTTCGCGAGCTGTGAGAGCACAGGCCTGAAATGGGAGCTGAACGAACTTGATTTGTCCTTGGGTGCACAGATCAGCAGTTCGAATATGGCCAAGGCCAAAACGGTTGACATAAAGGTCAAAGAGGGTCGGGTTTTGGTCACGATTGCACGGCCGGATTTGACAATGCTTCCCGCCGCCTTCGGCCTTTCGTTCACGGGTTAAAGGCGTATAAACGCGCGCATGGAATTGACGCCTCAAGATTTTGCGAAATTTGCCTGTGCTTATCGGGCCGCTCAAATGGTCGAAAATGGGATGAAGCTGGGCCTCGGTACGGGCAGTACGGCGGCTTGGTTGGTCAAAGCCTTGGCTCACCGTATGCGTGATGAAGACCTTCGATTTGATGCCGCCTCGACCAGTGTCAAAACTGCCGAATTGTCGGAAAGCCTAGGGATCACGATCACTGCATTGGATGATCTTGGTCGCCTTGATTTGACCATTGATGGGGCAGACGAGTTTGATCCGGATTTAAACCTGATCAAGGGTGCGGGCGCTGCACTCTTGGTTGAGAAAATTGTTGCGACGGCCTCGGATCGAATGGTCGTGATCACCGATCGCTCAAAGCAGGTTGAGACGCTTGGTGGCAAGTTTCCAGTCCCCGTTGAGGTGATCCAATATGGGCATAAGACGACCGCGCGCCTGATGGGCGATGCATTGGAGCGCATCAAGGACGGGTTGGGTGGTAACGCCATTGTGCACCGAATGTCAGGCGATCGACCGCTTGTGACCGATGAAGGCCACTATATCTATGATCTTAGTTTGAACCGAATTGAGAACCCAAAATCTCTGTCTGATGCGCTGCTCAACATTGCCGGTGTCGTGGAGACGGGCCTGTTCTTAGGTATTGCAGATCAGGTCATTATTGGTGATTCAGATGGATCGACCGAAATATTTGGCACCTCTTCGAATGGTGTTGAGGCCACGAAGGAAGAGTTGATGGACGTGCTTGGACAGTTGGATATCTAAGATGGATTTTGATTTTGATCTCTTTGTGATCGGTGGCGGATCTGGTGGTGTGCGGGCCGGACGGATCACGGCCGCAGCTGGATACAAGGTCGGTTTGGCCGAAGAATTTCGGATGGGCGGCACGTGTGTCATCCGCGGCTGTGTGCCCAAAAAATTGATGGTCTATGCCTCTTCTTATTCTGATATGTTTCAGGACGCCGTCGGATATGGCTGGAGCAAAACGCGACCCAGTTTTGATTGGACAAAGTTCAATGCTGCAAAAGACGAGGATATCGACCGTCTGGAGGGTATCTATGAGAGCAATTACGAAAAAGCCGGTGGGCGATTGTTTAAGGCAAGCGCAAAGCTGATTGATGCCCATCGTGTGGCCCTTTCGACCGGAGAGACGTTTACGGCGAAACACATTCTGATTGCCACAGGTGGAACGCCCTTTTTGCCCAAAACCCCCGGCATCGAGCACGCGATCACATCCAACGAAGTTTTCCATTTAAGCGCGCAGCCAAAACGGATTATGATTGTGGGTGGCGGTTATATTGCGTGCGAATTTGCAGGAATTTTTAACGGCTTGGGCACCCAAGTCACGCAGATCTATCGTGGGGCGCAAATTCTGCGGGGCTTTGACGAAGAGGTGCGCGGTTTTGTGGCCGATGAAATGCGCGACAAGGGCATCAATCTGCATGTGGGGATTGATGTCGATTGGATTGAAAAAACCGAAACAGGTTACAAAGTGAAATGCACAAATGGCGATATTCAAGAGGTTGACCTTGTGATGTATGCCACAGGCCGGATGCCGAACACGGCGAATTTGGGCCTGGAGGAGGTTGGAGTGGCTCTGGGCCGGAAAGGTCAAGTCCTTGTTGATGCCTATAGCCAGACCAATATTCCATCGATTTACGCTGTGGGCGATGTCACAGATAGGGCCGCCTTGACGCCGGTGGCAATCCATGAGGCGATGTGTTTTCATGAAACGGTCTTCAAGGGAAACCCTAAAAAACCAGATCATGATCTGATCCCAACGGCGATCTTCACGCAGCCTGAAATTGGCACGGTCGGTTTGGGCGAGGATGAAGCTCGAGACATCGAAGACATTGAGGTGTATCGTGCGGCGTTCAAGCCAATGGCCCATGTTTTGGCCGAACGAAATGAACGCATGATGATGAAGCTTGTCGTCTCAAAAGCGACCCGAAAGGTTTTGGGACTGCATATTGTGGGCCATGCCGCCGGTGAAATGATCCAAATGGGGGGTATTGCGATAAAAATGGGCGCAACAAAGGAAGATTTTGACCGAACGATGGCCGTGCATCCCACTGCGGCCGAAGAACTGGTCACAATGGCCACACCTGTGGCCTAATGCCTTGATCCTATCAAAAGGCATACCAATTAACCGGGAAGGCAAATTGCCCGAGAGAGAGGACTATAAGAATGCCGAGCAATAACTCTGGCGGCCCATGGGGCCAAGGCGGCGGTGGCAATCGCGGCAATAATGGCGGGGACAATGGACGCCCACCTCAAGGCGGGGGGGGCGGTGGTCGCCGTCCAGGCCAAAGCCCCGATATCGACGAAATTGTACGCAAGGGACAAGATCAATTGCGCGTTTTAATGGGGGGTCGTGGCGGCGGCAACTCTAACGGGTCTGGCGGCGGAAGCGATTTTCAAATCGGTCGACAGGGCTTTTTTATTATTATTCTGGCATTGGCGGTGATTTGGCTGTTCTTAAGCCTTTACAGGGTGGACACTTCTGAGCAGTCGGTCGAGCTGCTGTTTGGCGAATATGTCCAAACCGGTGAAGAAGGTTTGAACTTTGCGCCTTGGCCCGTTGTGACATACGAAAAATTCCCGGTGACCCGCGAAAATACCGAAGATATCGGTGTGGGCCGAGGTGGATCGCGGACCGATGAAGGCCTAATGTTAACGGGCGATGAGAACATTGTTGATATCGACTTCCAAGTTGTTTGGAACGTCAACGATCTTCAGATGTTTTTATTCAATATTGCCTCACCACAAGAAACAATCCGTGCGGTCTCAGAATCGGCGATGCGTGAAATCATTGCGCGGTCACTTTTGGCTCCAATTTTGAACCGAGATCGTGGCGTGATTGCACAAGAATTGCAGGAGTTGATCCAAGCGACATTGGACAGCTATGGTTCTGGCATCAATATTGTACGTGTAAACTTTGAAAAAGCGGATCCGCCGCGCGAGGTGATTGACGCCTTCCGGGACGTGCAAGCCGCTGAGCAAGAGCGCGATACGTTGGAAAAGCAGGCGGATGCTTATGCAAACAGCGTTGTTGCCCAAGCCCGCGGTACGGCAGCCCAGCAGTTAGAACAAGCAGAGGCCTATCGTGCGCAAGTTATCAACGAGGCTGAAGGTGAGGCGTCCCGTTTTGTTGCGGTCTATGAAGAGTTTGCAAAAGCCCCAGAAGTGACCCGCAAACGCCTCTATTTGGAAACGATTGAGCGCGTGATGCGTGATGTTGATAAAGTCATTATCGACAGCGACACACAGGGCGGAAATGGTGTTGTACCTTATTTGCCCTTGAATGAATTGAATCGCTCGCCGCGGGCGTCGGGCACAAGTTCTGCAGTTGTAGGAGGTACAAACTGATGACACGTTCTTTTGGTTTGTTGATCGCAGGCTTTGTGATCCTTGTTTTGGTCTTAAGTTCGTTCTTTATCGTGGACGAACGCCAGAAAGCTCTGGTCTTGCAATTCGGTGAAGTGCGTGCCGTGAAAGAAGAACCAGGGCTTGCCTTCAAAATCCCGTTTATCCAAGAGGTCGTAAAATATGACGACCGGATACTGTCTTTGGATACCGACCCGCTAGAGGTTACGCCGTTGGATGATCGTCGTTTGGTGGTCGATGCATTTGCCCGTTGGCGGATTAATGATGTTGTCCGCTTCCGCCGTGCCGTTGGTGCAGGCGGAGAATTTACGGCCCTTGCCCGTCTAGAGCGTATCTTGAATGCCGAGCTGCGTGAAGTTTTGGGTAGTGTGACTTCTGGCGCCGTCTTGTCTGCAGATCGTGTTGCATTGATGGAACAAATTCGCGATGCTTCGCGTTTGGAAGCGGCGGCCTTGGGTGTCGAGATCGTCGATGTGCGGATCAAGCGCGCCGACCTTCCTGATCAGAACCTTGAAGCCACTTTTGAAAGGATGCGCGCCGAACGTGAGCGCGAAGCCGAAGATGAACGTGCCCGCGGCCGTGAGGCCGCACAGCGCGTGCGCGCCCTGGCGGATAGAACGGTGATTGAGACCACGTCGGAGGCTCAAAAAGAAGCTGAAATCATTCGTGGTGAAGCGGATGCGCAACGAAATGCGATTTTTGCTGATGCCTTTGGGCGCGACCCAGAGTTCTTTGCTTTCTACCGTTCTATGACGGCGTATGAAAATTCGTTGCGTGGGGGCAATTCGACCTTGGTCATTTCTCCAGACAGCGAGTTTTTCGAGTATCTAAAAACCGATACTTTGGCGCCGGCTGCGGAATGATACATGACATCTTGCTCGGCCTTGGATTGGTCGCAGTGATCGAGGGGCTGGCGCTTGCGCTGGCCCCTTCGCGTCTGGAGGACATCATCCGTTATATCTCCGATATTCCTGTCGAGACACGGTTGTGGATCGGTCTTGGCTTTGCGGTTTTCGGCGTGTTTTTGGTCTGGACCGCAAAATCACTGATCTGAACCCTCGAATGCGATAGAATTTGGTACATGTGTGACGCGATTGTCACGTCAACGTGACGGTAAGAGTGAAGGTTTTTAATTGTAATATGGCTTTTGGGTCACAAATCTGGGCAAAGGCCCATGGGTTTGGGGCCATAAGAAAGATTAACGGTCAAGGAGGACCATCGTGCAGACAGCAAAAGCAATAACCATTCCTGGCACAGAACGCCCAATTGGATATTTGATTTGGGCCGCCCTGATGGGCGCTATGCTTGCATTCGTACAGGCCATGTCGGCCTCGGCCCAATCAAGGCCTGTGAGTTTCGCAGATCTTGCAGAACGAGTCAGCCCGTCGGTGGTGAACATTACAACATCATCGGTCGTGGCACAGCGCACCGGACCCCAAGGTCCCAGTGTTCCACCGGGAAGCCCATTTGAAGAGCTGTTTCGAGACTTTTTCGATCAACAAGGCCCGCAGCGTCCCCGCCGCGGAAATGCATTGGGATCGGGATTCATCATATCTGCGGATGGGTTGGTTGTGACGAACAATCACGTCATTGAAGACGCTGATGAAATCACGATTGAGCTCTTTTCTGGCCGTGAATTGCCAGCGGTATTGCTGGGCACGGATGCCTCCGTCGATATTGCATTGTTGAAAGTTGAAAGCGATACACCCTTGCCTTTTGTTGAGTTTGGCGACAGCGATATCGCACGGGTCGGCGATTGGGTGATGGCCGTAGGTAACCCATTGGGTCAAGGATTTTCAGTGTCCACAGGGATTGTGTCGGCCCGGAACCGCGAATTGCAGGGTCCTTATGATGATTACATCCAGACAGATGCCGCAATCAATCAGGGCAATTCTGGCGGGCCGTTGTTCAATATGGATGGCGAAGTCGTCGGCGTGAATACGGCGATCATCTCTCCAAATGGGGGGTCCATCGGCCTTGGTTTCTCAATGGCGTCAAATGTCGTTGAAACCGTTGTGGACCAATTACAGCAATTTGGGGAAACACGCCGCGGTTGGTTGGGCGTGCGCATTCAGGACTTGGATGAGGATACAGCGGACGCGCTTGGCTTGGCTTCCACGGATGGTGCGCTGGTTAGTGCGGTCCCAGAGGGTCCCGCAATGGATGCTGGGATCGTTGCACGGGATGTGATTTTGATATTCAATGGTGAGAAGATTGACGACACCAGAGAGCTGATCCGAATTGTTGGCAATACTGATGTTGGGTTGCAAGTTCCCGTGGTGGTGTTCCGCGAGGGTTCTCAGGTTGAACTGGATGTGACTTTGGGGTTGCGCGACGAAGAGGTTGCCTCGCGTCCTGCGGTCATGGAAGAAGAAGAGCAAGTCGAGAAGACATTGCTTGGCATTACAATGTCGGCGATCACGCCAGAAATACGCGAAAGCCTGAATTTACCAACCTCAACCGTTGGTGTGATGGTTATGGACGTTGCAACAGATGCAGATGCATTTGAAAAAGGGTTGCGTGCGGGTGATCTGATTACCGAAGTTGGCCCAACCCCGGTATCGACACCAGCCGAGTTTGAGTCGGCGATTGGAAATGCGCGCGACGCCGGTCGACAGAATGTTCTGCTGCGCGTTGAACGTCAGGGCAATCCCCGTTTTGTAGCCGTCGGCATTTCGGGCTAAGTCTTTAGGCAATTTGGATATCGGCGGTCGTCAGATCGTCGATATCTGTATCCTTCAACACAAGTTTGAAACTGTCGTTTTGATCTGAGACGATGACATTGTCGCCCTTTTGTGTCAGAGAAATATCGTCGTTTTCCCCGCTGAAATTCAACAGTAACAACGTGTCTTCGTCGACTTTAAAGTCCTTTATCACATTGCGGCCTGATAAACCTGTATTGATTTCAAATGTGTCAGATCCCTCACCACCAATCATCCGATCATTGCCTAATCCTGCGATCAGGTAATCATCGCCTTGACCTCCGACCAATCGGTCATCGCCGGATCCAGCCATCAGCATATCATTCCCAGTGCCGCCGCGCAGGACATCATCACCACTGCCAGACATTAGGAAGTCATTTCCTGCACCTCCGCGCAACAGGCTAGAGCCGCTTGGATCGCTGACTTCCAAAATATCGTCGCCCTTGCCCCCCACCAAAGTATTGTCGCCATGATGATCTTTTAGGGTATCGTCACCGGTGCCGCCCTTTAGCGTATCATTGCTTGGCCCGCCCGTGATCCGGTCGTCCCCTGCTTTGCCATTTGCAATCAAAGGGTCGCGTATCGCACCGCTGCTATCCTCAAAAGAGATGAAGTCATCTCCACTGTTTCCCGATACTTCATAACTTTGATTTTGCAGTGCAAGCCGAAACGGCAAGGCCAATTCCGTGGTCCAGACTTCGTCATCTGAGGCAGGTTCAGTGACGTTAATTTCGAGCGGAGGATCAATCGACATAGTTCCAATCTCGATCTCTTTGTTGTCTTCAATCCGGTAGAATTTGATTTCAGACATCGTTCTGAGGTCGCCTGAGCCCGCAGCGTCGGCCCGGATTGCATAGGGCGCCCCTTCATAAGGAAGCTCCCATTGCCAAGAAAGCCCATCTTCGCTGTGCATTCGACCGCTAGCATTCACAGATGAAGACAGAAAAGCGTAGGGTGAAAGCTGTTCGCCTGCGCCATTCAACAGGTGAAATCCGTTTTTGGATGCGGTTAAATTGATCATTGTGCGACCATATCAGCCGGTTGTTCACAGTTTCCTAATGGCAATGCATCATTTAAGAACGATCTTCTTTATTTTCCAAAAGCAGGTCGTCCAGCATGAAAGAGATATCCTCGACTTGTTCGGCGACCACATGAACGACGGCGCCATCGCGTTGCAACCGACCTGTCACCCGCAACAAGCGTCCTGCAATCACGGCTCTGCGATAGGTCTGATAGATATTTTTCCAGATGATGACGTTGGAAATGCCTGTTTCATCTTCCAGAGTCAGAAAAATAACGCCCTTGGCCGTACCCGGGCGTTGGCGCACCAGAACAAGACCTGCCACAGTTACACGCGCATTTTGCGGCGGCTCTGACAAGCGGTTATGTGGAAGCGCGCTGGGTGGGCGCGGCCATGGTTCTGGAAATTTCAGCATTAGAACATAAGTAGAACATTGAGATTGAAACACAAGCTTGTTGGATCAGAAAAACAGGGTGGCCCTGCGGCAAAAGCACTCCTAAATAGGCAGAACAGGATTGAAGAGGATAACCATGGCAAAGATCACATATATTGAGTTCAACGGCACAGAGCATGTCGTCGATGTGGCAAACGGACTGACCGTTATGGAAGGTGCGCGCGACAACAACATTCCAGGCATCGAAGCCGATTGTGGTGGCGCTTGTGCGTGCTCAACATGCCATGTCTATATTGATGATGCTTGGGTGGAAAAACTTCCAGGCAAGGAAGCCATGGAAGTGGATATGTTGGATTTCGCGTTTGAGCCTAATGAAACAACATCGCGTCTCACATGCCAATTGAAAGTGACCGATGATTTGGACGGCTTGATTGTGAAAATGCCCGAAAAGCAGATCTAATGCTCCGCGCGCTGGCAGTTGCATTCGCTTTGATTGCAAGTGAGAGCATTGCCGAAGTTGATCCGTTTGATGCCGCGGAGTTTCCGGGATCTGTGACCCGATCAAGCAACGCGATTGCCGCCTATGATAAGGGCAGCAATCGCTATCCCCATGGGGTTCTGGGTGACGATGTCGAGCCGACTGTTTTGTTGTTTCGTGATAACCGCGTCTTGCGAGATATTGTCTCTCTAGACGGAGGCGTTCGTTTGGAACTTACAGATGAACTTGTCTTTGAGGATCTTTCACCACAACTTTTCGACGTCACCGGTGATGGCTATGCCGAAATCATCACCACACGTTCGCATCAAGATTTCGGGGCTCAGATCGCGATATATGCCTATCGCGATGGGGCTTTGCGCGTTATCGCGGAGACGCCCTATATTGGCACGCGCTTCAGGTGGTTGGCACGGATCGCAACAGCAGATCTCAACAATGATGGGTATATCGAAATTGCCTATATTGATCGCCCACATTTGGCAAAAACCTTGCGCATTTGGCGTTTCAAAGACGGCTCATTCACCCAAGTTGCCTCGATGCCGGGCCTCTCAAATCATAAAATCGGCGAGAATTTCATCACCTCAGCGCTAAGGGATTGCGGCAAAGATGACCAAGCACTGCTTGTGCCAAATGCAAACCGAACGGAATTGATGGAGATCCGCCTTGCGAAAGATGCCTTAACCGCCCAAACTCTTGGCCCCTTCAATCAGCATCTTTTGCAAATCGCCGCGACCTGCTGATCTGGACTTCGTCCAAAGACCTGCGGGGAAATGCGCCGACCGGGCAAAGGGCAGGGAAAGCCTTTTCACCCTTGATCCAAAGCGCGCCACCCGATGTCTTTTCGACAAAACCCTTTGGGCCAATCGATCTTTTCGACCAAGTTGTAAGCCTGATCTCGGGTTTGCTGCAAATTTTCGCCGCGCGCTGTGACCGTCAAAACACGCCCCCCCGTGGCGATCACCTTATCATCGCGAGGCGTGGTTCCGGCATGAAACACCATGGAGTGGCTGGTCTCAACCAGCTTATCCAGCCCATGAATTTCAGATCCCTTTTCGTAGGTTCCGGGATAACCTTTTGCAGCCATCACCACAGTCAGGGCATGATCGTCTGCCCAATGAATTTGATGTGTTGAAAGTTGGTGCTCGGCGCAAGCCAGAAGGGCGTCCAAAACCTGCCCTCCCAGACGCATCATGAGAACCTGGCATTCCGGATCACCAAAGCGAACATTGTACTCAACCAAGCGTGCGTGGCCATCCTTGATCATGAACCCCGCGTATAACACCCCCTCATAAGGCGTTCCGCGGCGTGCCATTTCTGCCAAACTGGGTCGAATAATCTCGTTCATGGCGCGTTCCAGAACAGCGTCCGAAAGGATCGGTGCGGGCGAATAGGCGCCCATACCGCCCGTATTTGGGCCCTCATCACCGTCATAGGCGCGTTTGTGATCCTGGGCTGTGCCGATTGGCAAAGCGTGCTCGTGATCACATAGCACAAAAAGTGACGCTTCCTCGCCATACATAAATTCTTCAATTACAACTTCGGCGCCTGCTTCGCCAAACGCCCCGCCAAAAATGAAGGCTAACCCGTCCAGTGCCTCTTCAGTCTCCATGGCCACAATGACACCTTTACCGGCCGCCAAACCATCTGCCTTGATCACAATTGGCGCTCCTTCGGCCTCGACATAGGCGCGCGCCGCGGCGTGATCTGTGAAGCGTGCATATTTCGCGGTCGGTGCGCCGCTTGCGTCGCAAATCTCTTTGGTAAAGGCTTTAGATGCCTCCAGCTGTGCGGCCGCTGCACTGGGTCCGAATGTCAAGATATCTGCCGCCCGCAGCGCATCTGTTACACCAGCGGCCAAGGGGGCTTCTGGCCCAACAACCACGAAATCAATTTTGTGGCTTTGTGCTGCGGACACGACCGCGGCCCCATCCTCTATGTTCAAGTCAAAGCAGGTTGCCAATTGCGCCATTCCAGCATTTCCTGGCGCGCAAAATAACTTTTCGCACTTTGGGTTCTGTTTGACGGCCCAAGCGAGGCTATGCTCGCGCCCGCCGCTGCCCAAGATCAGAATATTCATGATTGGCCTCCGCTTTGCGGTCTCTTAAGGTCGGCCAAAGCCGAGGACAATATGAACGATCTGATTGACGCGCCCCGAGACGGAGAGAATGCACCGGAATTTTCCGTGTCCGAGATCTCGGGGATCGTAAAGCGTATGATCGAAGGCGAGTTCAGCCATATTCGCATCAAGGGCGAAGTGGGACGTGTGTCGCGGCCCGCCTCGGGTCATCTCTATATGGATTTGAAGGATGATCGCGCCGTGTTGTCTGCGGTGATCTGGAAAGGCACCGCGGCCAAACTGCGCACCATGCCTGAGGAAGGAATGGAGGTCGTGGCCACGGGCCGACTGACGACCTTTCCGGGTCAGTCACGGTATCAAATGATCATCGAACATATCGCGCCTGCGGGCGTCGGTGCGTTGATGGCGATGCTGGAAAAACGCAAGCAGGCACTAGCCCAGGAAGGTCTGTTTGATCAGGTACACAAGAAGGGTATTCCGTATTTGCCTGAGGTGATCGGTGTCATCACTTCGCCATCGGGGGCTGTCATTCGCGATATTCTGCATCGATTGCGGGATCGCTTTCCACGCAAAGTGCTGATCTGGCCAGCCGCCGTTCAAGGGGAAAAATGCGCCCCTGAGATCGTGGCGGGCATAGAAGGGTTTAATGCCTTTACCGTCGGTGGCGCCTTGCCGCGTCCCGAATTGATTATTGTGGCGCGCGGTGGCGGCTCTTTGGAAGATCTTTGGGGCTTTAATGAAGAGGTGGTTGTGCGGGCGGCTGCGGCGTCTGACATACCATTGATTTCTGCCGTGGGTCATGAAACGGACACGACTTTAATTGATTTTGCGAGTGATGTTCGCGCGCCAACACCGACAGCGGCTGCAGAGCTGGCTGTGCCTGTGCGCAGCGACTTGATTGCCGCGTTGGGCGCTTTGGAAGAGCGGCGTCGGCGGGCCGCGGGACAGGGTATTGCCTTGAGACGGCAAAGATTGCGGGACTTGTCGCGGGCGCTCCCAAATGCCGGCGAGCTTGTGGCCTTTCAAACCCAGCGTTTGGATGTTCTGGCCGCGCGCGTGCCGCGCGCCTTAATTGGATTGGTCACGCGCGGCCGGTCACGCCTTATGTCCGCCTCTGCCGGCTTACGACCGGCCAGATTGCGCCAAAATCTGGCCCAGAAGACCCAAGAGCTTACATCCTTTGGGGGCCGATTTGAGCAGGCGGCGAAATCGCAGATTGAGCGTCAACGCACCCGTTTAACTGCGCTTGAGCGTTTGCGCGAGACCCTGGGTTACAAGGCGACTTTGCGAAGGGGCTATGCGGTTGTTCGGGACAGTGCCGGCCACGTGGTCCCCACCAAGTCTGCGGCTGTTGCAGCCTCTGGTTTGTCGATTGAGTTTCAAGATGGCGACATCACAATGGATGGCCGAACGGGGGCCAAAAAGGCCGCAAAGAAAAAACCATCTGATCCGCAAGGCAATTTGTTCTAAACGCCGACTTGGGGACCTTCACATGGGATCGGATCGCGGTTGGTAAATTCTAGAATAATGTCGAATTCTGGTTCCGTATCGCGCAGACGTGCCACCAGATCCCCATTGTCCTTTTCGACCATATGCCAACATTGCGGCAGAGGTTCAGACTCGTAGACGAAACAGATGTAATCGTTTTCGGGATACCAGACCCCGCGTTCACACTGGCCATTGTTGAACATCCAGATTGTCTCGCGGTTGTTGTTGAACTGCTCGGCGCCATAAAACTCTCCGTCGCGAAAAAAATATTGCGTCAAGCCGCGGGAAATTGCGTCGAACTCTTCAGGGCTCAAAATCCGTTCGGCAGCGACAGGAGACGCAAAGGTCAATAGAGCGGCAAGGGTGCGGATCATGGCAAAAATACTTTCAAGTTAAAACGGGGATAACAAATCTGATCGGAGCATATTTCTAGATCAACGGTCCAGAGGCCGTTTTGTTTGGGGCGCAGGATCATCCGGTTTTCGCCGATCAGATCGGTTTTGCTGGTCACTGTGTGACCTTTGGTCAGGTAGAGGCGCAGACCCTGCGATCCAAGAACAGCAAGACCTGAGCCATATGGCAACATTTGCATGGGCGCGGTCGAGCCTTTTGCCCGTGCCTCGATTGCGCGCAAGGCATAGGGTCGAGAGCTGGGCGCGGCATAGATATGGCCCGATAGCGCCGCGCTAAGGCGATCTGCGGCATCGGCCCATTTCGGTTCCCCTGTGAGGGTTTCAAGATCTGCAAAAAGATGTAAAGCGGAACTTTCACCAGACGGCATTGCCCCATCATCTAATTCAAAAACCGGGCCAATCGGACCGTCAAGCGATAGGGCAATGCGACCGGTTTTTGTTTGAAAGGCCAAAGCCGCATTGGCCAATTCAATGGCAGCATCGATATATTTGGCATCGCGCCCGCAGGCAAAAGCACCCAGTGCGGCCTGCGCGGTCCATACAAGATCGGTCAGATCGGCTGGAGTTCCGCTTGGAAGTTTTTGCCACCCTTGGGGTGTTTTCAGGCAAGTTTGCAACGCGCCAAAGGCCCGAAGCACAAGACCTTGCCATTCCACGTTATCAAATACCATCGCGGCCTCGGCCAAGGTCGAGATCATCAATCCGTTCCAACCCATCAGAACTTTTTCATCCCGGAAGGGTCGCGGGCGTGCCTGACGCGCAAGGCGCAAGGTTTCGCAGATTTGGTCCAATGCGGTTGTATCTGCAATCAAACCAGGTGTCAGATGCGGAACGGCGCCTGAAGGTATGGTCGGGTGCTGATCAAGACCCAACAAAATAGCTTCATCTTCCGAGATATGGCTTGTGGCCTGTTCCATAGTCCAAGCGTAAAAGGCGCCTTCTTCACGCAGGCCGTTTGGGTCCAAACTATCCGCATCTTCAGCCGCAAAGAACACACCATCTAGGGCCATCATATCGCGTTCGAGATAGGTCACGATGCGTGCAACGGCGCGTGCGTAATCAGGGTTGCCCGTAAGCGACCATGCTTCTGTGAAGCATTTGAGGAGCAGGGCTTGATTGTAGAGCATTTTTTCAAAATGTGGGGTGCGCCAGTTGGGGTCGACCGTGTAGCGGTGAAAACCTCCGCCCAGCTGATCATGCAAACCGCCGGCCGTGATATGATCCAAGGAAAATACGGTTGTCTCTTGCGCGGGGTTTGATCCACGTCGGGCTTGATCTAGCAAAAACAAATGCACAACTTCACTAGGGAATTGCTGGCCTTCGGAAAAACCACCAAAGCGCACATTCATATTTTCGGCATAGGCTGCCACTAATTTGGGGGCGAGGTCGCCCAAATCCTCAGCGGCTTGACTGCGGGCCATCGCCGTTGCCACTGCAGAGGTTAAGCGGTCTGCGAAGTCTTCAAATTCTGCGCGTTTGTCTGAGTTCCAAGCGCTCGAAATCGCCTCAAGGATCTGCATGAAATGTCCGCGCTGGAAATAAGTGCCGGTATGGAAAGGTCGACCATCGGGCAGGGCCCATACAGAATTTGGCCAACCTGCATGTTGGTTTTGAAACTGTGTTGCCAGAATGTAAGTCTGATCGACATCGGGCCGCTCCTCGCGGTCTAGTTTGATTGCAATGAAGCCGTTGTTCAAAAGGGCTGCGACAGCCTCATTGTCAAAACTTTCCTCTTCCATCACATGGCACCAATGACAGGTCGCGTAGCCAGCTGACAGGAAGATCGGCTTGTTTTGCACCTTGGCGGCTGTCAGCGCAGCGTCCCCCCATGGCCACCAGTCCACAGGATTATGTGCATGCTGTTTGAGATAGGGCGAACTTTGATGGATCAGACGATTAGTGTAGCGCGGGGTTTGCCCCTCCATCAAATGTGTGCGGGGCACGTAACCCTTCGGCTGGGACAAAAGCGCCGTCAGGAGCGTTTTTTGTTCTGCATCAGAGCGGGTGAGGCCAGGCGGTTGTTTCATAGGTCCCATATGGGACGGGAAACCTGTGACGCCAATCAGAAATCGTGCTTGCGTGAATTTGGACGACATGCGTCGGTTTCGCACTGGCCGCTAAAGCAGCAGGGGTGTAGCGTTTTTCCAAGGTTTTGGAGAGGGACTGTGTCATGGCATTGGATCACGGCGGTGCGGATACAAAAGACGGTATTTGGAAGTCAGGCAAAGGTAAGGGCCGTCGGACGCCAAAGGGGCGCCACTATAGCGATGCAGCATTGGCTGATATTCAAGGTCTATTGGGTGCGCAGCCCCGTCGCAAAGATCTGTTGATCGAGTTTTTACATCTGGTACAGGATGAATTTGGACATCTGAGTGCAGACCATTTGGCAGCGCTTGCCCATGAGCTGCGATTGTCCCAAACCGAAGTTTACGAGGTGGCCACCTTCTATGCACATTTTGATGTCGTCAAAGAAGGGGAGACGCCGCCCCCTGCTTTGACAATCCGGGTTTGCGACAGTCTGTCTTGTGAACTGGCCGGCGCACAACAATTGAAGGCTGCCTTGGAAGATGGTCTGGACCCTGCCGAGGTTCGGGTTTTGCGTGCGCCTTGTATGGGAAGGTGCGACACAGCCCCAGTGCTTGAGCTTGGTCATTATCACATTGATCATGCAACGCCGGACAGAGTTACCGCCGCGATCAGAGCCGAACAGACCCATGCCGTGATCCCAGACTATCAGACCTATGCCCAATATGTGGTGGAAGGCGGATATGAGGCGCTTGGCGAGTTGCGTGCTGGATCTAAAACACCTGAAGAGGTGCAAGATAGCGTTTTGGCCTCTGGCCTGCGTGGCTTGGGCGGAGCGGGTTTCCCTTCGGGACGAAAATGGTCCTTCGTGCGCAGTGCAGAAGGGACGAAGTATCTAGCCGTTAATGGCGACGAAGGCGAACCGGGAACATTCAAAGACCGCTACTATCTGGAGCGCACGCCACATTTGTTTCTTGAAGGGATGTTGATCGCAGCCTGGGCGATCGAAGCTGAGACATGTTTTATCTATATGCGCGATGAATATCCTGCTGTGCTGCATATCTTGGCTCAAGAGATCAAAGCGCTTGAAGCGGCCGGGATCGTTGCCGAAGGCTATATTGATTTGCGGCGCGGCGCAGGGGCCTATATCTGCGGTGAAGAAAGCGCGATGATCGAGAGTATCGAGGGCAAACGCGGCCTTCCGCGGCATCGTCCACCCTATGTTGCCCAAGTGGGTATCTTTGATCGTCCCACTTTGGTTCATAATGTCGAGACGCTTTACTGGATTGCGAAGGTTTGCCGCGAAGGGCCCGAGGTCCTGAATGCGACACAGAAAAACGGGCGCATCGGCTTGCGCTCTTACTCGGTGTCGGGGCGTGTGGCCCAGCCGGGGGTCTATCTGTTGGCGGCAGGATCAACCATCAAAGATATTATCTCTGCAGCGGGCGGTATGGCAGAAGGGCATGTGTTCAAAGCGTACCAACCCGGAGGGCCTTCTTCGGGGATACTACCAGCCGACATGAATGATATCCCGCTTGATTTCGATACTTTGCAACCGCACGGATCCTTCATCGGTTCAGCCGCTGTGGTCGTATTGTCGGATCAAGATCGGGTGCGCGATGCGGCGTTAAACATGCTTCGCTTCTTTGAAGATGAAAGCTGCGGGCAATGTACCCCTTGCCGTGTTGGTTGTGAGAAAGCTGTGAAGCTGATGCAGGCCGACACATGGGATCAAGATTTGCTTGAAGCGTTGAGCGAGACCATGGTTGATGCCTCGATCTGTGGCTTAGGGCAGGCGGCACCGAACCCAATTCGCCTAACAATGAAACATTTCGGGTATGAGATTTGATCGAAAGCATTGGGCTGACGCTGCTTGGAGCTGCGTTGGCTGCGATCTATCAATGGCAGTATGTTTGCCTTGATGTCTCTGTTCTGCGCAGCCTCTTAAAGACGCTGAGTGTTGTCGCATTGGCCTTGGCATCTTTCTTCGGCCTTGCTCCGATTGAGGTTACCGGCGCTTTGATCGCTTGCGCTTTTGGTGATTTGTTTTTGTCCCGCCGTGGTTGGTGGGCTTTTGGTTTTGGCATTTTGGCCTTTGCGATCGGACAAATCGCTTACTCCTATGCGTTTGGATTGTATCTCAATGGAGTTTCATTCCCGCCTCGATGGTTCATATTTGGTATTGGCTTTGCAGCAACGATCGGGATCTTGGTGCTGCCTAAAGCGCTTCCTTTGGGCGTTCGCATCGCGATGATGGGCTATGGTTGCTTTTTGGTGACCATGGTTTGGATTGCACTCTCGTCTTTTGTGGTTTTGCTGGCCGTTGGCGCAGTTTTGTTTTTGATATCTGACCTGATGATTGCGGGTGGATATGATGAAAGACTACCGCCAAAACTGCGTGAAACATTGCAAAAGGCCGTTTGGGCGACCTATTGGCCGGCACAAGCTGCGATCCTTTGGGGCTTTTCCTTGACGCTTTAAGTGCATAGGTCAAAGGACCGAGGTTGCGAGAGGTCCGATATGTCGTTTTTTTCAAAACTGCGCGCACGGCTTACGGGAAGTTCGTCGAAGATAGAGAAAGGCATTGATGCGCTTGTCGAAGAAGGCGCTGATGACTTGGATGTGCCAATCGAGGCCGAAGAAGACGTCCAAGAGCCTGCGCCGGTTCCCCCTGCGCCGGCGCCAAAACCGGAATTAAAACCTGTGCCAAAGGTGGAGGCGAAGCGCACACCAAAGCCCAAGCCTGAATCCAAGCCGGAACCTACGCCCGAGACTGAACCTAAGCCAGCGCCCGAAGCCCAATCCGAAGCCAAACCTGAACTTGTGACGGACCCAAAACCCGTAGACGCGCCCAAAGCGCAACCAGGGTTGATTGCACGGTTGACTGGCCGCGCGCGCAAACCCGCAGAACCCAAGCGGGTTTTTGATGATGATATGTTGGAAGAGTTAGAGGATCTTTTGGTTTCAGCTGATATGGGGGTGACCACGTCACAGCGTGTGGCGGCCAATATCGCCGAGGGGCGTATGGGCAAAAAAGTGTCGGGCCGTGAAGTCCGTGAAGCCTTAGCAGCCGAGATTGCACGCATCATGGAAACTGTGGCCAAGCCGTTGCCGTTATATAAAAAACGCCCGCAAGTGGTCCTAGTCGTGGGTGTGAACGGGTCAGGTAAAACCACGACAATCGGTAAACTGGCAAGTCAGCTGAAAGGTGCAGGCAAATCCGTTGTTATCGCCGCAGGAGATACGTTTCGCGCGGCTGCTGTTGAGCAATTGCAAGTCTGGGGTGAGCGTGCAGGTGTGCCTGTGCTAACGGCCGCTGAAGGCAGTGATCCTGCGGCCCTTGCGTTCAAAGCAATGGAGCAGGCCGAGCAAGACCAATCAGATCTTCTCCTGATTGATACAGCTGGTCGCTTGCAAAATCGATCCGACTTGATGGAAGAGTTAGCAAAGATTGTTCGTGTTATCCGCAAGAAAGATGAAAATGCGCCCCACAATACCATGTTGGTTTTAGATGCAACGACGGGGCAAAATGCGATCAACCAGGTGGAAATTTTCCAACAAGTGGCCAATGTAACGGGTCTGGTGATGACGAAACTTGATGGCACTGCACGGGGCGGAATTTTGGTGTCTTTGGCTGACAAATTCGGCTTACCCATCCATGCCATCGGAGTGGGCGAACAAATTGATGATCTTGATGCTTTCGACCCAGAGGAGTTTGCAGCCGCACTGACCGGCATCGCTGGATGAGTGACTGGCTGATTTCAATTGCCGATACGCAGACAGGTGCGCGGATCGCCGTCTTTTTGGCCCTTTTGGGCGCGGTGATGCATGCCGCTTTTGGCGCCATACAAAAGGGTCGCCACGATCCTTGGTTGACGCGCGGTGCCATTGATCTGAGCTATGGTCTGATTGCCGTTCCGCTTGTGTTCTTGGTGCCTTTTCCAGAGCCGCATATGTGGTCGATTTTTGTCGGGATGTTTGTAATCCATGTGATCTACAAATACGTCCAAGGAAGTGCCTATCAGCATGGTGCCTATACCGTTGTTTATCCAGTTGCGCGCGGGCTGGGACCTTTGTTGACGGTTCTCGCAGCCAGTATTGTATTTTCTGAAAGCTATACATGGGTTCAATGGGCGGGTGTCTTGTTGTTGAGCCTGTCCATATTCTCATTGTCATTTTTGAATTGGCGCCGGTCCAAGGACGCGGCCCAAAATATTGCGCCAGCGTTGATTTTCGCAGTCGCGTCAGGCGTGATGGTGGCCGTTTATACGACATATGATGCGTTTGGGATCCGTTCATCGGCTGACCCATTCACTTTCCTTGTGTGGTTTTTCTTGATTGATGGTTTGCTTGTGTTTCCCTGGGTTGCGCTGGTGCGTTGGTTACGGATCGACAATCCGCCTGATCCGGGACCTTTATTGTTGCGCGGATTAGCAGGTGGTCTGATCGCGTATTTTAGTTTTGGCGCTGTTATGTTGGCCACACGGATTGATAGAGTAGGCGAAGCCGCTGTTTTGCGAGAGACCTCTCCGATCTTCGCCGCCTTGATTGGTTGGTTTGTTCTAAAGGAAAGCGTAGGGTATTGGCGCGCGGGGCTTATGGGGTTAATCGCCGTTGGCGCAATCGTTGTCGAACTAGGAGGTTGAAAGATTTATGGCAGAAGGACGAATTTCTGCGGGTCTTAAAACAAGCTTAGAACTGGGCCCACTTTTAATATTTTTTATTGTATATTTTATTGGTCTAAATGCAGAAGTGGAACTGTTCGGGCGAGTTTACGGAGGTTTTATTTTTGCCACGCTCGTCTTCATACCTGTGGTTCTGATGTCAATTCTGAGCCTTTGGGCCTTGTCTGGAAAGCTGTCTGGGATGCAGATCATAACGGGTTTGTTGGTGGTGGTTTTGGGCGGATTGGACGTTTTGCTGAACCAGTCAATCTACTTTAAGATAAAGCCAACCCTGTTGTACTTGCTTTTGTCAGCCATTCTGGTTTTTGGCTTGTGGCGCAAAAAGTCGTATATCCAAACGATCTTAGGCGATGCCATTCCGATGTATCTGGAAGGTTGGATGATTTTGACCCGACGTATTATTCTGTTCTTTTGCGTGCTTGGGCTTTTGAACGAAGTTATTTGGAGAAACTTTGAGACAGATTTTTGGGTTAGCTTTAAGACTTTTGGGCTTCCTGCGCTAACTCTCGGCTTTTTAGCCCTGCAAATGAGCTTGATACAACGTTATGAAGATGAAACCCGAACGTCCAAGGATTGATTGTTTAGGCTGCAATATCCGTCCAAAACCCATGGCTAAACGGATAACCTTCGGCGATTGGCCGATCGGCGGGCCCGAACCGAGGCAGGTGGTGTAGCATGCGGCGCTGTGTGATGCTGAGCCGCGCGGTGTGGTTGATAATCGGCGCGGGCGCAAAATCGAGCATATCAAGCTGCAAAAACGTACTAAGCGCATAGCTGCAGGCATGGTAAAGTTCAATCCGGGCGATCCCTATTCGGGGAAGTTGACAGAAACTTTCGATCAACAATGGGGCGGCAAAGCCTGATCCACGCAAAACAATGTCGCGCTGCCATATTTGCGTCAAGCCTTGGATAAACGCACAGAATTGCGCCGTCTTTCGGGGCAGTTCGGCACAATCGTAAACCTGAAATGGAATGAACACTGTATGAGATATGTCGCAAACCGGTCTGTCACCTAAGGCAATTGTCAACTCACGTGTTATAGGCAGGCGTCGCGCAACCCAGTCTACGGCCATGCGACGCGGGGCTTCTTTGGCGCGAATGCCATGTTCGGTGAAGGTAAGTTCAAACATGCGATTTGGCTAAAAGGATCGCCTTAACGAAACGCCTATAGCTTGACCTCGAACGCAGAGAGTTTTAGCAGAAAACCTGTGGCGATTTGTTACCGGATTGTGGGCCACGTTAAACATGCCACTAAAGAGGTCAGGGACGCGCCAATCGCCCCGACTTCAGGGGTTTCGATATGGGAGCGCGTGATGCGAGATTTAAAACCCTCTACTAAGGCCGTTCATGCGGGCGTAAAGCGCAGTCAGTTTGGCGAGCTTTCAGAGGCAATATTTTTGACTCAAGGTTTTGTTTACGACAGTGCAGAGCAGGCCGAAGCCCGCTTTGTAGAAGCCGGCGATGATGAATATATCTATGCCCGATACGGCAATCCAACTGTGCGCATGTTTGAAGAGCGGATTGCGGCCATTGAAGGGGCTGAGGACGCATTTGCGGCCGCGTCGGGCATGGCTGCGGTTTCGGGAACATTGTTTTCAATGCTATCAGCTGGTGATCATATTGTGGCAGCGCGCGCCTTATTTGGGTCATGTCTTTTCTTGCTTGAAACTGTTTTGCCGCGATGGGGGGTGGATGTCAGTTTTGTGGATGGAACAGATTTGGAGGCATGGCGCGCTACAGTTCGAGCCGATACCAAAGCCGTTTTCCTGGAAAGCGTTTCGAACCCGACTTTGGAATTGGTAGATATTCAGGCCGTCTCAGAGATCGCACATGCGGCGGGTGCCCAGGTGATCGTCGACAATGTTTTTGCAACGCCAATGTTCAATGACGCCTTTGGACTGGGTGCAGATATCGTGATTTATTCAACCACAAAACATATTGATGGTCAGGGTAGGTGTTTGGGCGGTGTCGTTTTGGGACGAGAGGAATTCATCCGGAAGACATATGAGCCGTTCAACAAGCATACAGGTGGTGCGATGTCACCATTCAACGCGTGGATTATGCTCAAGGGTTTAGAGACTTTGGATCTGCGTTGTCGTCAGCAGGCCCAAACATCAATGAGGGTCGCGACGTATCTATCCAAGGCCTCTGGCGTTTTAAAAGTGCTCTATCCGTTTCATGAGGCACATCCCCAGCAGGCGCTGGCCAAACGCCAGATGAGCCAGGGTGGAACAGTGGTCGCGTTTGAGCTTGAAGATGGCAAAGACGCGGCATTTCGGTTTCTCAATGCACTTGAGATCGTGACAATTTCCAACAATTTGGGGGACGCCAAATCATTGATTACTCATCCGTCAACGACAACGCACCAACGCCTATCTGATGCGCAAAAGGGTGTGCTTGGGGTGACAGATGGGTTGTTAAGACTGTCTTTGGGCCTAGAGGATTGTGACGATCTTTTGACCGATATCGCCTTGGCTTTAGAAGCGGTCTAATCCTTGTTGCAGTTGCGAAATTGCCAGCGTTAAACTTATTTGTGGAAAGCTTGCCGGGTTGCGCCTATATTCAATTGGCAACCTCACGTACTCGCAAGGAGACCCGTGATGAATATACATGATCCCGCCATCTCTATTTTAACAGAGATAGAGGACGGAATTGTACGTCCAACGAAATCTGAAGCTGAAGAGGCTGTCCGCACTTTATTGCGATGGGCCGGAGAAGACCCCGACCGTGAAGGCCTGATGGACACGCCAAATCGCGTTACCAAGGCTTATGCTGAATGGTTCAAAGGGTATACCGAAGACCCGACAGCCATGTTACAGCGTGTTTTCGAAGAAGTTGAAGGATACGATGAGATTGTCCTTTTGAAGGATATTCGATTTGAATCTTACTGCGAGCATCACCTTGCTCCGATCATCGGCAAGGCGCATGTCGCCTATATGCCAACGGATCGCGTTGTGGGCATTTCGAAGTTGGCCCGGGTTGTCGATGCTTTTGCAAAGCGCATGCAGGTGCAGGAAAAGATGACGGCACAGATCGCAAACACCTTGAACGATGTACTTCAACCGCGCGGTGTGGCCGTGGTTTTGGAAGGCGAGCATCACTGTATGTCGACCCGTGGCGTCCACAAACATGGGGTAAACATGGTCACCACAAAAATGCTGGGTGTTTTCAAAGAAGACCGGAATATGCGGAAAGAGTTCTTGGATCTGGTTGGAAATCCAGTCAGCCGAGGTTAACCTTCGATGCGTTTGGATTGGGGCCGCGACCTTGACTTGAGGCGCGGCTCTTTTCATTGCTGGACCTATGTTTGATCTACGCCCTGCGGGCTATGTTATTGGATGGCTGATCCTGGCGCTGGGTGTGTCGATGCTGATCCCGTTTTTGACCGATCTTGGGACAGGATCGCCAGAGCCGCTGAACTTCGCGTTTAGTGTCTTGTTCAGCATATTGATGGGCGGCGCCTTGGTCTTGACCTGCGCCAATGCAGAGCGGGAACGCTTAAGCTTACAGCAGATTTTCATCCTGACTTCGGGTGTCTGGATTGTGCTTCCGGTTTTTGGGGCTTTGCCTTTTATGGCAGGGGCGGATGGCCTTGGGTTTACTGATGCTGTCTTTGAGGCCGTCTCGGCCATGACAACCACAGGGTCTACTGTTATGACGGGTTTGTCGGATTTGCCCAAAGGTATTTTGCTGTGGCGCGGTATGCTGCAATGGTTCGGCGGGGTCGGGATCGTCGTTGTCGCGATGGTTTTTCTGCCCGAACTACGTGTCGGTGGCATGCAGATTTTTAGATCCGAAGGGTTTGACACCTATGGTAAAATTCTGCCCAGAGCCGCGCAGATCGCCCGCTCGGTCTCGACAATTTATTTTGGACTGACATTGGCGTGTTTGGTCTCTTATTCGTTCGCAGGGCTCAATTTTTTTGATGCTTTGGTCCATTCTATGACCACGTTGGCAACCGGTGGGATGGCCAATTATGACGATAGTTTTAAATCTTTAGGGGCAGGCGCCGAGTATGTGGCCGTGGTGTTCATGCTGTTGGCCAGTTTGCCTTTCGTTAGATATGTCCAGCTTTTGGGGATCGATGCAGGACCTTTGTTGCGCGACCCTCAAGTTCGGGCCTTTTTGATATCTGTGATGTTCCTGATCCTATTTTTGACGGTTTGGCGCTCGGTTTTCATAACAACAAATTTCGAAGAGGCGATCCGAAAGTCATTGTTTAATGGAATATCGATCCTGACAGGCACCGGCTTTGCCTCAGAGAATTACATGCTATGGGGTAGCTTTCCAGTTGCGATCCTGTTTTTTGCTGGTCTTGTGGGTGGGTGTGCGGGGTCCACGACCTGTTCGGTTAAAATATTCCGCTATCAGATTTTGTTTGCGGCCGTCCGGACGCAGGTGCGCCGCTTGCAATCGCCTCATGGTGTATTCCAACCGAAATATAGCGGCGTTCGGATTGATGATGATGTCCTGAACTCGGTCATTGCGTTCTTTATTTTCTTTGTGATTTCATTGATTGTCATTGCTGTTTTACTGGCGATGACGGGGTTGGATGCAGTTACATCGATCTCAGGTGCGGTAGCCAGTCTTGCCAATATTGGCCCCGGCCTTGGCCCGGTTATCGGCCCGGCTGGAAACTACGCGTCTTTGAATATTGTCGCAAAGTGGATTTTGGTGCTCTCGATGTTGTTGGGTCGGCTTGAACTCATGGCCGTTTTCGTGCTGTTCACAGCCAACTTCTGGAGACGATAGATCATGGGACAACGCAGCCTGGGTGCGCAGCTGGCCTTCGCTTTAGCCGATCGTGGCGTCTCGCATATTTTTGGCGTGCCGGGGGTCCATAATTTAGAACTTTATCGCGGTATCGATGAGGCGGGGCTAACCCATATATTAGCCCGCCATGAGCAAGGCGCAGGCTTTATGGCCGATGGGTATGCACGCGTGAGCGGTCAAGCCGGTGTGGCTTTCGTGATCTCGGGACCTGGTTTGTGCAACATTATGACGCCAATGGGACAGGCTTATTCGGACTCGGTTCCTATGCTGGTTGTGTCGAGTGCTTTGCCGATATCAGCAGACCGACAGACAAAGCTGCATCAGATGAAGGATCAACGGATGGCCGCTGAATGCGTTTGTGATTGGTCCGAAGAGGCCCATGACGCTGACACAGCCTTTGATCTGGTTGCGCGTGCCTTCGACGAGTTTCAAACCCAGCGCGCGCGGCCAAAACATATTCAAGTGCCGTTAGACTTGTTGGCACAACTGGTTTCAGACCCCAAAGCTGTTGCGCCCGCCGAAAGGCCTAAATTCAATCCTGATTTGAGAGTTTTGGTCGAGGCTCTCAACATGGCAAAGCGGCCAATGTTCATTGTGGGAGCGGGCGCCAAAGGCGCAGATGTGTCAAGTTTACAAAACCGTCTAAACGCTGCGGTCTTTGAGACTTATGCTGGCAAAGCGGTTGTTCCATTTGATGCTTCGTTGAACTACGGTTCGTATTTGGCACGTCCAGGATCCGCGACAGAGATTGCCAAGGCCGATTTGGTTTTGGTTCTTGGCTCTGAGTTGTCCGAAGTGGATCTCTGGCGGGACGCGCTGGGCGCGGAATGCCCAGTTTTTGTGGTGGATATAGCACCGCAAACGCATCCTTTGTTGGATCAAGCCCAAATGATTGAAGGCGACTGCGCGCGCGTTGTGGCAGAGCTTTTTGAAAGACTTGAGGCCCGTTCCAGCGAATGGACGGCGCGCGAGGTGTCAGAAGCGCGCGCAGGTTTTCGTATGGAAGTCGATCAAGAACGCCATGGGATCGTTGACATTGCCGAAGGATTGGCCGCCGGTCTGCCAGACGATGTATGGTTAGTCTCGGATATGACCCAGTTTGCGTATTCGGCAAAAGAAGTGTTTCACCAAAAGCGAGCTGGACATTGGCTGCATCCTTATGGGTTTGGAACATTGGGCTATGCTTTGCCTGCGGCCATAGGTGCGAAAATTGCCCGGCCAAAGGACAAGGTACTGGCCATCGCGGGCGACTACGGGTTCCAATATACTTTACAAGAGCTTGGCACGGCGGCCGAATTAGGACAGGCTTTGCCAATTATGATTTGGGACAACTCTGAGTTGAAAGAAATTACGGCCTCTATGGCTGCGGTGCAAATGCCACCCACCGAGACGACGGCGCAGAACCCGGATTTCGAAGCTTTAGCGGCTGCGTATCGGTTGGACTATGCGGCCCCTTTTTCTTTAGCGGATCTTTTGTTGGCGATCCTAGCTGCCTTTGAGAGGGATCGACCGACGCTGATCCGAGTCACCCCGGAGATCACAATATGAGCATTGATCCCGAAGACTGGGACATCCTGCGCGCCGAGGCGATCGCGGCGTTGGATGCAGGCCTGTCCCATTTGCGCAATGCCGAAGAGGGGCGGGTTTGGACGCCTTTCCCAGAAAATCTGAAGACAGCCTTGCGCTTTGGTGTGCCGCCGCAGGGCTTGGGCCTTAGTGATGTGCGAAATGCGCTCACGGATATGTTGCCCTATGGCGTTGGCAACACGCATCCCCGGTTTTTCGGCTGGGTCCATGGCAGTGGCGATCCTTCGGGTTTGCTTGCCGAGATTGTTGCTGCCTCGATGAATGCCAATTGTGGCGGTCGAGACCATGCAGCCCTCTATGTCGAGCGTCAGGTTGTAGAATGGATGCGAGGCATTATGGGATTTCCAAAATCGGCATCAGGTTTGTTGGTTTCGGGCACCTCATTGGCTACATTGATTGCGTTGAAAACAGCGCGTGAAAAGGCCTTTACCTTCTTGTCACGCGAACGCGGAGTCACAGAACGTCTGGTTGCTTATGTCGCCGAGGGCGGGCATGCCTGCGTCTCACAAGCCATGGATATACTTGGCTTTGGAACAGACTCGCTACGCCAAGTCCCGGTCGACGAGAATATGCAGATGAACACCAAAACGCTGCTGTCCATGATCGATCTGGACAATGAGGCAGGCCTGCGTCCCTTCGCTGTGATTGGAACCGCAGGTGCGGTCAATACAGGTGCGATTGATGACTTAAAAGCGATTGCAGACGTCGCACGCCGCCGCGGTATATGGTTCCATGTTGATGGGGCTTTCGGCGCGACCGCGATGATTGCCCCCGAAGTGGCCGGTCGGTTGAATGGCATCAAAGAGGCGGATTCCGTGGCCTTCGATTTCCACAAATGGTGGCATGTGAATTATGATGCGGGTTGTGTTCTGATCCGAGACAAGGAAGACCATATGCGGGCTTGGTCCGACCGGCCGGATTACTTGGCTGCCGGAGAGGCGCTGGCCGGGGGCGCGCCCTGGCCCACAGATATGGGACCGGAATTGTCCCGAGGGTTCCGAGCCTTGAAGGTTTGGGCGCATCTGCTGATTCATGGGACGGACAGCATCGCAGAGGCGATATCTCGTAATATTGAACAGGCCCGGATGTTGGCGCAGAACGTGGCTGAAATCCCAGAGTTGGAACTGGCATTTGAGCCGCCATTGAACATTGTCTGCTTTCGCTTGAACATTGATGGCTATGATTTGGATGGGTTGAATGCCGCTGTTGTCGCCGAAGTTCAGCGCAATGGATCAGCGGCGCCTTCGACCACCAAGATCGAGGGCAAATTGATGATCCGCGTCAATATCACCAACCATCGCACACGGGATGAAGATTTGGACCTTCTACTGGATGCGATTCTGGGGGCGGCAGAGAAATTATTGGATGATCACCGTTTGGAATAGGCAGCGTCTTCTAAGAAAAGTGTCCGGATCAGGATCATTCCCAAAAGATGGCTGATGATCACGGCGGAAATCTGAATGGGATGAATTTCAACAAACCAAAGTCCTAAGAGCGGTAGGATACAAGTCAGCATCAATCCAACGCCCCGCAATGCCCAACGTTCCCAAACCTTAGGTGTGCCAAATGAGGCAGCGTAGAGGTGTTGAATTGCGGCTTTGCGGCGGGCTTTTGCATCTTCCCATAGCCAAGCCGTCAGTTGGACAAAGATCAGCCCTGCCAATAGCAAAACGGCTGGGATCAATTGCGCGGTCAACAGGCCCCCTCCGGCGACAGCGGCCAAAGGAAATAGGATAACCAGCACAGGGGTGTTCCATCTGGGGACATTGGGCCAACGCGTATAGGTCAGGGACATAGTCAGAACTGCGATCAAGCTAAGGCTGGAATTGAGATATCCCAAAATCACGGGATGATAGCCCAGATAGGCTTTTGTGGCCGCCACGACAAAGCCGCTAAATGTCGCCAAAAACAAGTAGGTGTTATCGCGGCTTATCCAGTAGCGGATACGCGCGCTGCTGGCTTCAAGCGTTTTGCTGGGTTTCGGGGGATAACGCTTTTGAATAATCCCTGCTATCAAGCCAATGCTGGTCAGAACCAATGCGGGTACATAAAAAACCAGGGCCTCACGGTCGAGAACTTCTGGCAGATTCAAGCCCAGAAAAAAAAGGATACCAAGGCCAAGGCCTGTGAAAACAGACAGCAGAACATGCAAAATCATCATCAGTCCGCCCCGAAGTTTTGGGGATCAGATGCCTCGAGCGATGGCCGCAACCCCCGTGCGTGCAACTTCGATTAGGCCCAATGGGCGCATGAGGTCAACAAAGGCATCAATTTTTTCCGGTGCGCCGGTCAATTCAAATACGAAACTCTCCAAAGTGCTGTCGACGACACTGGCGCGAAATACTTCAGATATGCGCAACGCTTCGACCCGCTTGTCGCCTGTTCCTGCTACTTTGATCAAAGCGAGTTCCCGTTCGACGCTGGCCCCCTCGACCGTTAGATCATGCACCTCGTGGACGGGTACCATTCTTGCAAGCTGTGCCTTGATCTGTTCGATAACTTGCGGTGTGCCAGTTGTGACCACTGTAATGCGGGAGCGCTGACCTTCGTGATCAACTTCGGCGACAGTCAAGCTTTCGATATTGTAGCCGCGACCAGAAAACAGGCCGATGACACGGGCCAAAACGCCCGCCTCGTTGTCAACAAGCACGGCCAATGTATGGGTTTCTTGGACATCCCCCCAGGTTGGGCGGAGGTTGTAGGCGCTATGACTTGTCGTGCCCTTTTTGATTTTGAGTGCGTTCATTTGTTTGTCTCTTTTAATGGTAAGGGTTGAGCTTCCACCATAGGTGATCGGAGATTATTTTGGTTAACCACTTTTCGCTTTGACTGGTTCCGGATTGCTCGGCGTCTTGGCTGCATGCGGCCCGACCGACGCGCAATTGTACGTCGATCCAGAAGATGAAGGGCTCGCAGCCGTTCGGCCATACCCATTTCCAAATGACGTTTGCGAACTTCTTTCTGTGAGCGACGCAATTCGGTCGTTTGAGAAAGAAGGCACCTTCCTAATTGGATGCCTAACGCATGAAAAAGGTGCTATTGCAGATCGAAATTCAGAAGGTGCAATCGTCGTCGGACAGGTGAATTCGTGGTCCATCTTGCAGGTGCCTGAATAGACCACTAGACCAGAACCGCGCCGCCAGCGTCGATTGCATCCTTGGTGGACGCTTCGCCAAGCAGCATTTCATTGTGCGCCTTTCCCGATGGGATCATTGGGAAGCAGTTTTCATGCTTTTCGACCAAACAATCGAAGATGACAGGTCCGTCATAGGCCAACATTTCTTTTATGGCCTCGTCGAGGTCATCAACATGATCGCATTTTATGCCCTTGCAACCAAAGGCCTCGGCCAATTTCACAAAATCGGGCAGGGCGTCGGACCAAGAATGGCTGTAGCGTTCGCCATGCAGAAGTTCCTGCCACTGACGTACCATGCCTAAACGTTCGTTGTTCAGGATGAACTGTTTCACGGGTGCGCGGTACTGCACCGCCGTGCCCATCTCTTGCATATTCATCAGCCAAGAGGCTTCACCTGCCACGTTAATGACTAAGGCGTCCGGATGCGCGATTTGAACGCCAACTGAGGCCGGCATCCCATAGCCCATCGTGCCCAGACCGCCCGAAGTCATCCAACGGTTTGGATCTTCAAAACCCAAATACTGCGCTGCCCACATCTGATGTTGACCCACTTCGGTTGTGATGTAGCGGTCCATGCCTTTGGTCAGTTCTTCCAAACGGACAAGCGCGTGCTGTGGTTTGATGATCTGACCCTCTTGTTTATAGGCAAGACAATCGATGGACTTCCATTCTGCGATCTGGGCGTGCCATTTTTTAACAGCTTCTGCTTGGGTTTTTCGTCCACGCGATTTCCAAACCTTAAGGAGGGCTTCCATGACATGGGCCACATCACCAATGATTGGCACGTCAACATGAACCACTTTGTTAATGGAGGAAGGATCAATGTCGATATGCGCCTTTTTGGATTTCGGGCTGAACGCATCAAGGCGCCCAGTGATCCGATCGTCAAAACGCGCGCCAATATTGATCATAAGGTCACAGCCATGCATGGCCATGTTCGCTTCATATGTTCCATGCATCCCCAACATACCCAGCCAGTTGTGGCCAGAGGCAGGGTAACAACCCAATCCCATCAGTGTTGAGGTGATTGGAAAGTTTGTTGCGGCAACCATTTCGCGCAGCAATTGGCTGGCCGCGGGGCCAGAATTGATAACGCCACCGCCGGAATAAATGATCGGACGTTCGGCCTTTTCCATCAATTCAGCCAGCTCTTCGATCAAGGACATGTCGCCCTTGACCTGAGGCTGATAGTGTCCAAGATTTGCCTTCTTCGGCGGGGTGTATGTGCCGGTGGCAAATTGAATATCTTTGGGAATGTCGACCAAGACCGGTCCAGGCCGTCCTGAGGTTGCAACATGAAAGGCCTCATGGATGACATGGGGCAGGGTGTCTGTCTCTTTGACCAGCCAATTGTGTTTGGTGCAAGGACGCGTGATGCCCACGGTATCTGCTTCTTGGAAGGCATCATTGCCGATCATGAATGTCGGAACCTGACCAGACAAAACAATGATGGGAACGGAATCCATCAAAGCATCTGTCAGCCCAGTGACAGCATTTGTCGCGCCTGGTCCAGATGTCACAACAACTACCCCGGGCTTTCCGGTTGAACGGGCATAGCCCTCGGCGGCATGGGTCGCGCCTTGTTCGTGGCGCACAAGGATATGCTTGATCTCATTCTGTTTGAAGATCTCGTCATAGATAGGCAGGACGGCACCGCCAGGATATCCGAAGACTGTATCCACACCCTGATCCTTCAGAGCTTGAACGACCATTTCCGCACCTGTCATTGTCTTTGCCATGACTTTCACCTTGTTAGATTGATTTGCAGCTTGGGTTTTACGATTTGGTTGGAGGGCGTCAACCAAAGAAAGTTACAATCAGAAAACTTTGCATAGTTAATACGTAATAAAATTACAAAATATATAAAATATTGTAATAATGTTCTGTTGTTTTGAAAAATTTCAGAATTTTCTTGACCAAGGGCGAATTCGTCTTGGGACTTTTACACGAAAATGGCACGTTTTTCCAAATAATTGGGAGGAGAGACCATGAATCAGAAGGAACCAAGCTTCCGCGAGTCGGTCGATTTGATGTTTAACCGGGCTGTGGCAAAGATGGATTTGCCCGATGGGATGGCAGAAAAGATAAGAGTCTGCAATGCCATTTATACAGTACGTTTCGGTGTCCGTTTGCGCGGTCGAATTCAAACTTTTGTTGGATATCGTGCGGTTCATTCTGAACATATGGAACCTGTGAAGGGCGGCATTCGTTATTCTATGGGCGTCAACCAAGATGAGGTCGAAGCCCTTGCCGCTTTGATGACGTATAAATGTGCTTTGGTAGAGACGCCTTTTGGGGGATCGAAAGGTGGTCTTTGCATTGATCCGCGGGAGTGGGAGGTTGATGAGCTTGAAAGAATTACGCGTCGTTTTTCGTATGAGTTGATCAAGCGCGATCTGATCAATCCATCTCAGAACGTGCCGGCGCCGGATATGGGAACCGGAGAGCGTGAAATGGCTTGGATGGCGGATCAATATAAGCGCATGAACACGACCGATATCAACGGTGCAGCCTGTGTGACCGGCAAGCCCTTGAATGCCGGTGGGATCCAAGGCCGGATTGAGGCGACAGGACGGGGCGTTCAATACGCTTTGCAAGAGTTTTTCCGCCATCCCGAAGATATAAAAGCGGCATCCTTAGAAGGCACACTCTCTGGCAAGCGGGTGATTGTGCAGGGCCTTGGGAATGTGGGTTACCATGCCGCCAAATTCCTGTCCGAGGAGGATGGAGCAGCGATCACCTGTGTGATCGAGCGCGATGGGGCCATCGTCAATGATGAGGGTTTGGATATCGAAGCTTTGAAGGTTTATGTCGGCGAACATCATGGTGTGAAGGGCTTTGAAGGGGGCAAGTACCACGAAGAAGGGGCTCAGATGCTGGAAAAGGATTGTGATATTCTGGTCCCCGCAGCCCTAGAAGGCGTCATTCACCAAGACAATGCAAAGCGCATCAAGGCGCGTTTGATTATTGAGGCGGCGAATGGGCCCGTCACCGCTGGCGCGGATGAGATTTTGCGTCAAGCCGGTGTTGTGATCATTCCCGATATGTATGCCAATGCCGGTGGGGTGACCGTATCGTATTTTGAGTGGGTAAAGAACCTGTCTCATATTCGGTTTGGTCGCATGCAACGTCGCCAAGAAGAAGCCCGGCATATGCTTTTAGTCAATGAGTTGGAAAAGCTGTCTGAACATTTGGGGTCTGCTTGGTCGATGTCTTCGGATTTCAAGGACAAGTATTTGAAAGGCGCTGGAGAGCTTGAGTTGGTCCGCTCTGGTTTGGACGACACGATGCGGGCGGCTTATCAGTCCATTCGCGAAGTTTGGCACTCCAGAAAAGATGTAGAAGATCTGCGCGTCGCAGCATACCTGGTGAGCATCGATCGTGTCTCGGGAAGCTACAAGTCTAAGGGTCTCTAGTCGCCTATTGTAACACGCCATGTTCCAGCGCATAGCGGGTCAGGCCAGCAATGGTGTTTATACCAAGTTTTCTTTTTAAGTTTTTTCGGTGCGTTTCAACCGTGCGCACCGAAATTTCCAAATCGTAGGCAACTTGTTTGTTCGATTTGCCCGACGCCAATTCTAAAAGGATGGTTTGTTCGCGCGAAGTCAGCGGCTCTTTCATCTTGGGGGTATTGCGCAATTGGGCTGATGCTGTCGCGCATAGGAATGTCTGGCCCGCATGCACGGTCTCAATTGCAGTCACAATCTCTTCTGGGGCAACATCCTTTAAAAGATAGCCCTTGGCACCATGGCGCATCGCGGTTGAGACATATTCAGGGGTCTCATGCATGGACAGGATGAGGATCGAGGCTTTTGCGTCGCGTTCTAGCAATATCTCGGTTGCAGCAATCCCGCCAAGGCCTGGCATGTTCAAATCCAAAAGGACGACATCAGGAACAAGTGAGGCGTAATTTTCGACGACCTCTTGGCCATTTGAAAAAACACCCACAATCTCGATATTGGAATACGTCTCTAGGATGCCGCATATTCCTTCGGTAACCAAGGGATGATCATCAGCGATCATAACGCGGATCGGATTTCCCATCTATGATCTCCCCCCAGTGAACGTGGTCTGCTCGGCCTTCAACATATTGGAAAGCGGCAATGTTGCTTCGATTTCTGTTCCCTTTTTTGAACTTTTGATCTGCAAACGTCCATTCAGATGTTCTATTCGTTCTTGCATGTTTCGAAGACCCAATCCCGATTTTCCCTGATCTGGAACAAAACCTACACCATTGTCTGAAATTGTCATGGTGGCCCCACGCTTGTGACCATAGACATCAATCTTTACCTTTGTGGCTTTTGCGTGCCGTTCAATGTTGGTTAATGCCTCTTGGGCTACGCGGTAGAGTGCGGTCTTCGCGTCATCTTCTAGGCGGTTTCGAAAAACAACGGTTTCAAATTCAATATCGATATTGGTGCGGCGTCCGAAGTCATCGACCAACTCTTTTAACGCGGGGCTCAGACCAAGATCATCCAATATACCTGGCCGCAGATCCCGGCTGATGCGACGGACCTCGCCGATCGCAGTGTTCAGCCCCAAGCGAGATCTTTCAATCGATCGCGTGGCTTTCGGTTCTCCGAGACCAATTTGGCGAGCTGCCAGATCCAGCGTATAGCGGATGCCCACTAGGGTTTGGCTGATCCCGTCATGCAGTTCTCGCGAGACGCGCGTTCGTTCTTCTTCTTGCGTGTCGAAGATACGCTGGGTGAGCTGTTTGAGTTTCACATCCGCCAACCGCCGTTCGCGAATGTTGATCAGCAGACCCGAAAGGAACACTAAGACAAGGGCCATTGCCGTGATCGCTAATATCCAAAGCGAGGTTGTGCGGATGCGCGTTTGCGTCTCCATCCGTGCCGCGGAAAGTTCATTTAGTACATCATCAATGAATATTCCGGTGCCCACTGCCCATTGCCAATCTTGTAGGCCCACAACATAAGTGACCATTTCGGCCTCTTCCCCGGTGGAGGGTTTGGGCCAAACATATCGGTGATACCCAGAGCCGTTCTTGGCGATTTCAATCAGTCGATCGACCACAGGTGTTCCCTGACTGTCAGCGAGCCCAAGCCAGTTTTGGTCGATCAAGTAGGTCTGCTTCGGGCTTACAAGATTGTTGCCGTCATAATCATATACAAAGAAGAACCCGTCAGAACCAAAAGTCATCGCGGACAAGGTTTGCGTGACCAACAGTTTTGCGTCCTCATCATTGGGACCTGCGCGGCCATAAATATTTACGAAGGCCTGGCGTGCCAAGGCAATGTAATTCTGAAGTTCTTCTTCCTTGGCCTCCAGCAACTCGCGTTCCAATGTGGCCAGCTCGCGTTCAGACAGTTGGCGCGACTGGGATTGAACAACCATGGCAATGGCTGCGACGGCAAAAATCAATGGAATCGTTGCCACAAGAAAGACCTTCTGCCCATAGCTGAGGTCCAAGCCGGTTCGTGTTCGTTTTGCCGTTCCCATACGCTCATCAGGCTAGAACGTGATGCTTTGACCACGTCAAGGGTGCTCAGGGCTATTGGGTAGTTGATCTATCCTATCATCAAGCTATCTTCGCACGCACGACATGCCCTATCTTTCGTAGGGTGACGTAATGGGAGGAATTTTATGGATCGTCGTAAGTTTCTGAGAGCGTCTGCTCTCGGCGGCGCAGCTGCTGCTGCGTCTTCACTGGCAGCGCCCGCGATTGCGCAAGGCAACGTAAAGCTGACAATGGTGACATCTTGGGGCCGCGGCCTTGCAGGTGTTTTCGATGCCGCGCAGCGGACCGCTGACAATATCAACAATATGTCTGACGGCTCTATCGAAGTGGAAGTCAAAGCGGCCGGCGAATTGGTTGGTGCTTTTGAAGTGTTCGATGCCGTATCTTCTGGTCAGGCGGACATGTATCACGCAGCTGATTACTACTTCGTAAACCAGCACCCAGCGTTTGCCTTCTTTACAGGCGTGCCATTTGGTATGACAGCAACCGAATTGAACAACTGGTACTATCATGGCGGTGGTATGCAGCATCACCACAACCTTGGTGAAATCTTCAACCTGAAGTCCTTCTTGGCAGGCAACACGGGCACACAAGCCGGTGGTTGGTTCCGCAAGGAAATCTCTGGCCCAGAGGACTTCAACGGTTTGAAGTTCCGGATGCCAGGTCTGGGCGGCAAGGCCCTAGGTTACATGGGTGCGTCGGTTCAGAACATCCCCGGCGCTGAAGTGTATCAAGCGCTGTCTTCTGGTGCCTTGGATGGAACTGAGTGGATTGGTCCATGGGCCGATGAAAAAGCGGGTTTCCAAGAGATCACCAAGTTCTACTACACAGCTGGTTTCCACGAGCCTGCAGCGGGTCTGTCCGTCGCGATGAACCTTGAAAAGTTCAATGAGATGACACCGCAGCAACAAAAAATGGTCGAAGTGGCCGCAGGTGAAGCCAATGTTTGGAACCTGTCTCAGTACCTAAACAACAATGGCTCGGCGCTTCAGCGTCTTGCCGCTGGCGGTGTGAAGGTTCTGGAATTCCCAGATTCAGTCTGGGATGCGTTTGGTGCGGCGTCTCAGCAAGTTTATGATGAGTTCATGGGCGATGAGATTTTTGCGGAAATCTTTAACGATTATCAAGCGTCTATGCGCGACTCTTCTGGCTGGTTGACGCAGTCCATTGGCGCCTATCGCGCGCAGCGCGACCGCGTTCTGGGCTAAGCCTAATCTCAAGAAATATCGTGGCCCCACCGTTTGGTTGGGGCCACAATTTTGTCGGGGGACTGCCCGGCTATTCGGAGGGAACATGTTGAAATCTATTGCGAAAATTTTCGGTTGGGCGGTGCTTGCAGTCTTCTTAATAGATTTTATCATATTCCGTAGCGCTGGCCTTGGCACAGCTTTTGAATATATCGTCAAAACATATCCAACCGGCACTGTGCGGTTCATTTACTATGGTGGATCCAATCTTGCTGTGCTGCTCCTGTTGGGCCTGTTTGTTGCCTACACGATTGTTGGCGTGTTTTTCAGAGACTTCCTTTGGGGCACGGTACGTTTTCTAGAAGGTATGAACAACTCCATTGGCCGTGTTTTCGCTTGGGCTGGATTGTTTATGGTGATCCAGCAAATCCTAATCGTCTTTTTGCAGCGCATTTTCCGCGTCTCTGCGATTGAATTCGGGTTGGGCGCACCCTTTGGCTACAAGTTCTTCGATTTTGGTATTTATTTAAGCCATGATCTGAGTTGGTATTCCGAAGAGCTGAAACTGTTCAACGCGATGATTGTGGTTTTGTGCTGTTCTTATACTTTCGTGCAGGGCGGTCACGTCCGCGTTGATCTGTTTTACGCGAATATGTCGTTTCGCAAAAAGAAGATCACCGACATGTTGGGCAGCCTTTTGTTTATGATGCCTATGACGTTGCTGGTTTGGAAATATGGCTGGTTCTTTATGTGGCGTCATCTTGTGACGCCCAATTTCGCAGCAACGACACCGTTACAACGGATGGAATTGCAGTCCCGGATTTTGAAACCAAATGTCGAGACAATCGGCTTTTCGCCCAATGGTTTCGATGCATATTGGTTGTTCAAACTGCTTCTCTTGAGTTTCGCTTTTTTCGTGTTTTTTGCGGCGGTTGCGTTCTTTTATAGATCCCTCTTGGAGTATATCGAGGGCGAGGAGAGTGAGAATAAATATCTGGACCGAGATCGTGGGGCGCCGAGTGCTGCCGAAGAAGACGCAGCACAGGCGTAAGGGGAAAATCACATGTTATTTGGTTTAGATGGTGTCGAAATTGGTTTGATCATTGTGTTTGCCTGCCTGTTTGGCAGCATCATGTCAGGCTTTCCTGTGGCTTTCGCAATCGGTGGATCTGCGGTTGTGAGTTTCACCATCCTTGCGATCCTTGATACAAACGGGATCTTGGTCAAAGAAGTGCTGGATACCAGTTCAGCGGAGTATCAGGCGATCCGAAACGCCAATATTGATGCCTATGAGATTTCTCATTTTAAATATCCCGATATTCCACAGGTGACCGAAGCGCTTTTTGCGGGTGGTTGGGAGCAAGCGCTAGATCGCAATCTGTCTTTCATCGTGAACCGGATGAACGAACGTGTTTTGGCAGGACAATCCATCGAGACGCTGCTTGCGGTTTTGATGTTTGTATTGATGGGGATTACGCTGGAGCGGTCAAAGATTGCAAATGATCTGTTGACGACAATGGCGCGGGTCTTTGGCCCATTGCCAGGTGGTCTGGCGGTCTCTGTTGTCGCTGTGGGCGCGTTTTTGGCGGCGTCCACTGGTATTGTCGGAGCGACAGTGGTGACGATGGGGCTGTTGTCGCTGCCCACGATGTTGCGCAACGGTTATTCCCCGCAATTGGCCACAGGTGTGATTTCGGCGTCGGGCACGTTGGGACAAATCATTCCGCCTTCGATTGTGATTGTTCTTTTGGGTACGCTTGCAGGGGATTTATATTCCACCGCGCAGGAGGAACGCGCGCAGTCCTTTGGATGTTCTGACGCCTTGACCTATTTGGGCGAGGCTGCGGTGCTGTCTGTTGGTACGTTGTTTCAGGCCGCCATTCTACCCGGTGTCTTTTTGGCGCTACTCTATGGTCTATATGCTTTTGGTTTTGCGGTACTTAACCCCGCAAAGGCGCCGCCTGTAACCTTTGGTGAGGTACGGGAACGTTTGACTACACCAAAGCAGGCTTTGACGTGGTTCCTGATCGTGCCGGTGGGGATTGTGGCTTTTGCTATAGCGGCCTCCAGCATCAACTTAAGTGGATCCCAAGATCTGACCGTCGATTCTGTTACGGATGTGGGGGCAGCAGCCGAGTTGCGCACCAATGTGTCGGATGCCTGTCGCGGGGCAATGATCGATCTGCACGGTCAAGAGAAATGGGATCGTTCGGTCGCGCAGGCCGCCCAGATTGCGGTCGATGGGTCCGGTGTCGGGGGCGAGACCCTGTCGGATGAAGAGCTGATCGAAGCGCGGCAAACCATGATTGAAACCCGCGCACCGATCGGTTCGGGTTTAATGGGAACCTTTGCATTCTTGGCGATCGTGATGGCAATTGCATTTGGAATGAACCCTAGAACAAATCGTAAGCCCTTTGGATGGGCGGCGCTGGGCCTGTTGGCCGGGTTGTTGATTGACGCGGTTCTCTTGGCACCAACGGCGACGCCGGGGACTCGGTTCTTGGCGCTTGCGATCCCGTTTGGTTTGGTCTTGTATGGTTTGCGGCACGCCGCGCATATTATGGGCAAAAACGAGCTGTTCCGGGTCGTCTTCCCGCCGCTAGTTCTGATCATAGCGGTTTTGGGGTCTATTTTAGGGGGTATAACCAATCCAACACCTGCGGCCGCTTTGGGTGCGGGTGGTGCCATTATGTTGGCTGCTTACCGGAAATTGGAAGAGACGGATGGGTGGCCGGGCTCTGTCCTTGTTGCGGCTTTTGCAATGGTGATCATGCTGTTGGTTGGCGTGAATTTTGATCTGCGAGCGAATGTCGAGAATGTGGGCTTCGAGAATTGGGTTGCGATCATTGTGGCCCTCTTGGCCTATCATATTGCGATTGGCGGGTTCCTTTATGCGGTTTGGGTGTTGTGGCGTGGTGCGGTGTTGACACCCGTTGTGCGGGAAACGGCCAAAGTAACAGCGATGGTCTTTGCGATTTTAATTGGGTCACAGGTCTTGAACCTTGTGGTGATTTCGTTTGGTGGAGAGCACTACATACAGGAGTTCCTGCGCAGTTTTGAGCAGGAATGGCTGGTCTTTTTGATTGTGATGATCGTTCTGTTCATACTGGGTTTTGTTCTGGATTTCCTTGAAATCATTTACATCGTTGTTCCGATTGTCGGGCCGGTGATTTACGGCGGCGACTTTGATCCCAAATGGGTCACGATTATGATTGCGATAAACTTGCAGACAAGTTTCCTGACCCCGCCATTCGGATTTGCGCTGTTTTACCTCAGAGGGGTGGCGCCGAAATCTGTGACAACAAAGCATATCTATCAAGGTGTCGCACCGTTTGTTGTCATACAAGTGGTTGGATTGGGCATTCTGTGGTTGTTCCCAGAGATCGTTACCATTGTGCCAAATTGGTTAAGCTGATGAGCCTTGGGATCAGGGCCGTAAAGGCCTGATCCCAATGACAGTGATCCAGATGCAAACGCATATGGCGCTTTTTGGGCTGTCCTGCCGAGAACGATGCATTCGGGTTTTTGGCCCTTAGAAGGGAATTAGCCGCTCGACGGCCCGACATCGGGAAGGCGAATATTTGCGACCTGTTCCGGGATCGGTTGGGTTGCCAAAGGGTGTTTGTCGCTGGCAAAATCCTTTGGGTCGATCATGTCGGCCCAAGTATTGTTTCGGAATACCTCTAGGGGACGGAACTTTGCTTTGTATTCCATCTTGGGTGATCCTGGGACCCAATAGCCGAGATAGACATATGGAAGGCCGGCTTCGGCGGCGATGCGTACATGGTCTAGTATCATGAAGGTCCCGAGTGAGCGACCTTCGAGTTTGGGATCGAAAAAGGAATATACCATGGACAGGCCATCAGTTAGAACATCTGTTAGGCAAACAGCTGCAAGGTTTTCGCTGCGCTGCGTCTGATCGCGGTAATACTCCACCACGCGGCTTCGAATTGGCGTTTCTTCGACCATTGCTGCGAATTCCATCACATCCATATCGGCCATACCACCTTCTGCGTGACGTATATTGAGATAGCGTTTGAACAAGTCGAACTGAGGTTCCGTGGCCCAAGGGGTCGACGCCACACGCTGAAGGTCTGAGTTGCGATTTAAGATACGTTTCTGACTGCGTCTTGGCGTGAAATCGTCTACGCGAATGCGCACAGATAGACAGGCCTGGCAATCCGCGCAGCTGGGACGGTAGAGGACATTTTGCGAGCGGCGGAACCCTTGTGCCGAAAGCGCATCATTCAGTTTCGTGGCATGATCACCATGGAGGGCGGTAAAAAGCTTCCGCTCAACCCTGCCATCGAGATAGGGACAAGGCTGAGGTGCTGTCACATAAAACTGTGTTGCGAGCGGTAAAGTGTGGCGCATAGATCCCTCTTAACTGGGAGAAGCTTAGCAAGGCTTTGCTGCCTTGCAAGGGTCTTCGGTCATATTCCCGTTTTGCTTGTGACAAGGGCCTATTCTGGGCGGAGGATAGCTGTTGTTCCAAAGGGCAGATCATGCAGACCCTGACCAAAGCGGTTGGTCGCCATCAAAATCATACCGATAATTGGTAAAATTGGGATGAAGAACAAGGCAGAGAACAAGGCGGAATGGAAAAGCGCTTGTTTATCCCCCAAGCGTTCGCCTGCGCCGTTACGAATTTCAATATGCATCCACCGCATTCCCAATGTGGCAGAGTTTTCGCGCATCAACAGCCAGCGATATCCTGCAGAAATAAAAAAGACCAGAAAGGGTGCAACGAAGATTAAGGTGAAGAAAGACAAAACCATAGCGATCAAGCTGAGCACCAAAATGATCAAACTGTCCAAGACCCAAGCCATAAAACGCCTTGGGGCCACGCCTTCATAAAAATTTTTGTTTTGGACCGGATCGGGCAGTCCTGACATATCAACTGACATAGGTCTTAGCTAAGAAGCGGTGCGCGCTTGGGCAAGAGTTAGCTGTGCCAAATGTCCTTTGGCACACCGCAAATTTTGGGGTCAGGTGCATTGATGGAAGATCTCCCGTCATAGTCTATATCGCCTAGGACATGTCGGATGGCGTTGATCCGTGCCCGGCGCTTGTCATCCGTGCGCAGCACAGTCCACGGCGCTTCGTTGCTATGGGTGCGGGAAAAAGTTTGCGCGATTGCATCTGTGTAAGCGTCCCATTTGGCAAGCCCTTTGACATCAATACCGGAAAGTTTCCATTGCTTTAGAGGGTCAGATTCGCGTGAAAGAAAGCGGCTTAACTGCTCCGCCCGACCGACATTCAACCATAGTTTGTGAAGGATGATGCCATCGGTCACGAGGTGATGTTCAAACTCGGCCACTTGGTCGAAGAAGCGGTCCCGCTCGGCGCTTGTGCAAAAACCGAACACATGCTCAACCACGGCCCTATTGTACCAAGAACGGTCGAAAAAAGCGATTTCGCCTGCGGCGGGAAGGTGCGTGATGTAGCGTTGGAAGTACCATTGACCGCGTTCAACATCGGATGGTTTGGAAAGGGCGACAACCCGTGCACCGCGCGGATTTAGGTTTTCGCGAAAACGCTTGATGGTTCCGCCCTTACCCGCAGCATCGCGCCCTTCAAACAAGATCAAAATACGTTGACCTGTCTCTTTGACCCAGGACTGAAGTTTCACCAATTCGATTTGCAAGGCGTAAAGTTCGGCCTCGTAGGCTTTCTTTTTCATCCGATCCTCATAAGGGTAGCCCGGTCCAAAAATTGGATCCACGCCGCTCTTGATGATCTTGCGAATGTCTGCGGGCGCCTCGGTTTCAAAATAGTCCGAGATTGCGCCTTGAAATGGCTTGGTCATTTTTGCCCTCAACTTGGACGAAGTGTCTACTTTAGTCCGGCCCTTTTTGCCAGTCGTTCGATGCCCTCGATGATGTCGCTCTCATTTGTGTGATGTGGCATATGCCCGATCCCGGGCAAGTTGATGTACTCGCCGTTTTGAACCGTTTGCGCCAATGGGATGGAGTGTAATTGGTCAGAGACGGTCATATCGGCATCCCCATGGATCGCGATCACGGGGACAGAAATCGCGCTGTAGGCTGAGACCATTGCCTCGACATTGGGCTTTAGGGCGACACGCTCTGCTGCATTCACCTTTAGAGATTGTCGTCGGATCGTCAGCCCCGCACCGACATGGGCGGCATACCCTTCGGGAGCGCGTTGTGGTGCATAAGCCCCGCTGATGACACTAGCTATATAGTCTTGCGAAATGAACGCCGCGAGGCCGGGCACCATGAACACGCGACCCCAAAAACTGTTGGTGCTACGGTAAAGCCATGCGGTGTCACCGGGCCAAGTATGGCTGACACCAGACAGCGCCAAAAGGCCTGCGATGTTTTCGGGATGCTCGGTGACCCAAGCCATCGCGACCGCTCCACCCAGAGAATGGCCAAGAACAATGGGTTTGTCAGCACCAAGACCTTCGGCCGCTTTGACCAGACGTTCGGCTTGCAGAGCAAGCGAAGAGGGATCTTCTGCGATTGCATCAGAATGCCCAAAACCCGGGCGATCAAATGCAATCACCCGGTAGCCACGATCAGCCAATGCCGACGAGAAAGAGAAGGTGAAATCGCGCGCATTGCCACCGGCACCATGGATCAAGACCACATTTGGCCCTGACCCTTCAATCACGGCATGCACTTTTGCACCGTCCACGGACACAAAAACTCCCTCAGCAGGGTAAGCCCGCAACGTGGCCGCTTCGCGTTGTGCTGCAAGCCCGTTTGATATGCCCAAGTAGCCCAAGGGAATGCCAATCAGCAGGGCAACAAGAATGAATATTGGTTTCATAGGCAAGTCTCGTTTATAATGCAGTTGGATTTAAGACGCTTCAAACTGTCGACAATGGTCGGAATTGCCAGTTGATGAAGCCCATGGCCAAACCCATCAAGGCGGCGATAAACGGCATGCGGTACTTGGTCGATGAAAACATCCGAATGGATCTTGATCGGAACTGAGCGATCAAGCGTGCCATGGATCAATTCAATTGGCAGGGTTAACTGATTGTATTGATCTTCCATTTCCAAAATTGCTTCGCGCAGACGCAACACCTGACGCGCGCTTGCCCGAAAATACTTTGTCCGCACCGTTAGAGGGACACCAACATGGCTGAAAAAACCTTTGGGCGGTTTTTGTGGGGCGAAGACGTTTCTGTAATCTTCCAGAACCCAACCATTTGGAACGATCCCAGCCAGAAAAGGCGAGAAGAACCAGCTGGTCCAGCGCGAGGCTGACCAATCGTAAACCCAGCTGGTGTTGAGCACCCAATTGTTTGTGGCAGGTGCCAAAAGACAAAGCCCGGTGACCATTCGGGGATAATGTAAGGCCCAAGACAGCGCGACGGCGCCGCCAAAGCTGTAGCCCAAGATCAGCGCCTTGGGGTAACCCAGCAGCTTCAATGCCGCGGCCAGAAGATCGGCTTGCTCTTCTAAGGTCGCCCCTTCGCCATGCATCTCATCGGTGTAACCATGGCCGGGGCGATCGAACGCGATCACTGTAAAATCATCCTTGAGGTGACGGATCATCCGAAAGGTCCAGTCGCGTAGATTGCCGCCAGCACCGTGCAGCAGAACCAGCGGTGGACCTTGCCCGATTTTCACATAGTGAACGCGATGTCCTTTGACATAAAGGAATTTTCCAACGGGTGGATATTGCCGTTCAGCGCGGCGCACCGCCACAAATGCACAAGCTTGTAGCACGGCATAAGCCGTTAAAAAGAAACCCAAAATCGTGGCGAGGGTCAGCCACATGGTTTATCCCCCAATCGCGTCTAGATCATAGTTTGTGGTCTGATAAATCTGATTGATCCAGTTGCCGTAAAGTAAATGAGCGTGGCTTCGCCACCGATTTTCGGGCGAAAGGCTAGGGTCGTCGCCGGGATAGTAATTGATTGGCACATTTATTTGCGTCCCATTTTCGATGTCACGATCATATTCTTCCTTCAAGGTACCGGAATCATATTCAAAATGGTTGAATATATAGAGAGCACGATGTGAGGGGTCCTCGACCAGGCAGGGGCCAGACTGAGCTGAGTCCATCAAGATGCGCAGGCCCTGCGCGGCTTCGATCTCAGCTTTTTTCAATTCTGTCCAACGCGAAACCGGCATGACAAGATCATCAGAAAGTCCCCGTAGATACGGTGAAGAAGGTGCGAGATTTTTCTGGCGAAAACATCCGAACAGTTTTGCGTCCAGCAAGTGTTTGTCAACTTGATGAAAGTGATAGATCATGGCCATACCACCCCAGCAAACGCCGAAAGTGGAATGCACATTTGTTTGCGTCCAATCCATCAATTCTTTGAGTTCATCCCAGTAAGTGACATCGGTGAACGGCAAGTGCTCTATTGGGGCACCAGTGATAATAAAACCGTCGAATTTACGGTCTTTGACCTCTTGGAATGTGGTGTAGAAACTGTCCAGATGATCGGCAGAGGTGGTTTTCGATTGATGCTCGGTCATGCGGATCAGCGTCAATTCGATCTGCAAAGGGGTAGCCCCGATCAATCGGGCGAACTGGGTTTCTGTCTGAATTTTCTTGGGCATTAAATTCAGCAAGCCGATTTGCAAAGGACGTATATCCTGCCGAACCGCATCTGCATCGGCCATAATTGACACGCCTTCGCGTTCCAAAATTTGGAAAGCGGGCAATTGATCGGGAAGTTTAATTGGCATTTCGATCTAACGCAGACTGAATAAGGGTTTCGAAAGCTTCAACATTGCGCACGCCCTCTAGCTCTTTGGCTTGGATCGTGATGCCCCAGGCTTCGGCGATGGCGCGATACCGAGGTAGGCGATGATTGAGAAGTTGCAAGTAGCCCCAACGGACGAACGCATCTGGGTCTACCTTTTCTTCGGTCAGATTGTTCTGGAAAAGGTACTTGTCCCACAGGTCCAATAAGAACGCCTCTTGGTAGTACATCGGTTTTGGGGCCATATCAAAACGCCGTGCAAGTTCATCGGTATGGGAGGCTGCGCCCTCAATCCAAACTGGGAGGATGACTTTTGACAAGGCCAACATGATGGGATCATTGACATCTGAAGGATCGACGACTTCGACCAGAGATCCCGACGTGTCGCAGACAAAATTTTGATAACCATAAATGCGCTTGGAGCGTTCGATAAAGTACTCTGTGTCCAACATGGCACCCATTTCGGCGTCACGATGAATGCGTTGACGCCGCAAATACTCTTTGAACGGAATCCCGCCCTTTGCAGGGTCTCCAGGTTTGCCCAAATAAGTCGATAGAGGGGAAAGGTTATCGAATGTGATATTGGAGCCAAGATAAATCGAATTCGAGCGCAAGAGATCGGCCAGAAGAGGGCTGCGCATGGCCTCTTGCTTGCAGAGATCTACAATATGCTCTCCCATGTAATGCGTGCCGATCCGATAATCGACAGAGTAATGGTACCATTTTGTCGAGGCGCGTAGCATCGAAGAAATATAGGATTTCCCCAATCCTGACATGCCAAAGAGCATGATCCTTTTTTCTGGCGCCTCCGCCCAATTTTTTGCGATGTGAAACATGCAGCACCCTGTAAAGTGTTTTTCTGCCAAGGGAAATATCAGGAGGTCACTGGTTTGGTCGGTGTGGCCCGGCTTTGAGCGATAATATTGAGGTAGTTTCCTGCAAGGACCAGCAAAGCGCCGATTCCGACCGACCACAAAAGTGGCTCTGCATACAGGACGTAACCGATGACAGCGATCAAGGGCAGGCGCAAAAACTCCAACGGGGCGACGAAGGTCGCGTCCGCCAGACCAAGAGCACGGGTCAGGCAGAAATGCGCGCTTAGCCCCGCGATCCCAATAACAGTAAGATAAGGCCAGTGATTGGGTTCGGGCCATGTGATCTTGCCGTCCCACATCGAGGCTGCAATGCCCAAGATCAACTGAAGGACAACCAGCCAGAACAGAATGCAGGTCAAGCTTTCGGTTCGCGTCAGCAATTTCGTGGTGATGGATGTGGCGGCAAAGAAGATCGCACAGCCGAAGGCTGCTAAGGTTGCGAGGTTGATCGTGCTTAGATCTGGGCGTGCGACGATCAAGATACCAACGAAACCCAAGACGATTCCAATTACCCTCAATGACGTTACGCGTTCTCCCAAGAAAATTGGTGCGAGGATCGCAAGCCAGATGGGCGTCGCAAACTCAAAAGCAAAAAGTTGTGAGAGGGGAATAAAGAGAACGGCATAAAACCAGAGGTTTTGCCCGGTGAAATGAAATATGTTTCGGAGTAAATGTAGGCCAAAGCGCTGGGCGGTGATCTGGTTCAAAGTCCCAGACAACACCGCGATGCCAACCACCAAGACAATGCCTATCACCGATCGATAGGTCATGATTTCAAAGGTTTGTAGATCTTGGCCAACCTCACGCCCCATCACGGCCATGATGGTAAAAGACAGCATTGCACCTATTACAAACAGCGCAGCTTTGGTGTGATCTCTCATTGTGGGAACTCAGAACAACATCCCGTCAGGAGGACGGCTTCATTGCCCGATTGGGTAAGCAGTTCGATGCGATGCGTACCTTCAGTTTGATCCTTCAAAGAGCAATTCTGTGGTGCAACCAATGCAATTGCTGTAAATCCTTGAGAAAGCTGGGTCAGGGAATGAGCTTTGATTTCTGCATCGCCCAAAGCCAATGCCGTGAGTGCAATGTCCGCTTTGATATCGATTTCGCCAATCCAGTCTAAGTCTGCAGTTTGGGCGTTTTCATCGAGTGTTAGAGACCAAAAAGGCGTTTGCCCATTGCAGAGCAAAGGGACGGCATGGGCGGTGGAACCCAAGATGCAGAAAAACAGAATTGAAAGTATGCGTTGCAACGTAATGTCTCCTTCCGGCATGTTTTGACCGAGACATCGCAGGAATAAAAGTCAGGAATGATGTTAAAGTTTGTTTTGAATGCAGTGCTGTTGCTTTTGGGTGCAGTCGGTTTTGCAGACGATGTTCGCAAAGTGGACAAGGCTGCGCGGTCCTTGTTCACCGAGATGCCACAGATTGAGGAAGTCTCTGACATTGCGGCACATTGTGGTGCGCGTAAACCGGCAAACCAATCCATTGTTTACTGCACGCGCAACAACACGGTTTATATTGCCGCGATGTTTTGGGACGCACCGCAAGCGCCTTATGCGCTGGCTCATATGTTTGGCCATGCAGCGCAAGTCCGCCATGGGATTGCAGATCTTGCCTTATCCCAGATCCGACAGCGACCGGATGAAGAAAAACAGCTGCGCGGTCTGGTTGAGCGGCAAGTGCATTGTCTGGCCGGTGTGTATTACGCCAAAGCCGGATTGAAGAGGACCGGTTTGCTATCCCTTTATGATCGTGAACCCTTTACCGAACCCCATTGGGGTCGAGGACCGATCTCTGCCGGTCCTGCTGTATCCATCGGTATGGAGGCCGCAAATGAGTGGTTTCAAAACGGGCAGAGGTTTAAAGACCCGCTAAAGTGCTCTGTGGGAGAGTTGTCGGCCGAACGCCTTGGTCGTGGATTGCGCTAATCTAATGGCGTGTCGCCATAGGGCGGCAAACGCAAGAACCGGTCATTATATTCTTGCTGTTTCGATGCCGGGTGGACTTTATGCAAGCCGCCATCCGGACAATGAGACAGACCAATGAAATAGTAGGACCCGTCTGGGTAAAACAACGCCTCGAGGCCAATGATTTCGAAATGTTGCGCCACCTTTGCGCAATCGTCCAAAAATGCTTGGATATTGGCAGGCTTGTCATAGTCCTTTTCGTCCGCGGGATCCCAAACTGAAAAATCCAACACCTGCCAATCTGGTGTGTAGTATCGCCGTGGTGCATAGGGCAGGCCTTCACGACCGTCGAAAGTGTGCAGCAGTGAAACCTGACCATCAAAACACAGCGCCCTAACCTCCAAAGGGATTTGAGCGTTCCTAACAAAGGGTTCCACAAGGATACCGGGTTTTAGATGCTTATAATTTGCCTCTCTAAACAGGCGATAATAATTGAGCGTTAACCAGCTTTCAATCTGATCTTTTGGCACGGTCTTATGTGCAGCAATCTGAATGGGCAGGACATGGGCATGTGTTGTGCGCACCCAGTGATGGGCTTGGAAATCAAATTCCGCGACCTCTGCTTCGCTGCGCAAGATCGCATCGGTCGGCAGGCCGACATCCCGGCCGATCATCCCTGAAATGGCCAGCTTTGCAAAACTTCGATCTGTCGTTGCTGAGATGATAGGATCGCCCAAAGTTCCATTTGTCAGTTTGCGGAAAATTTTGTCACGCACCGATTTTTTCGTCGACGGCGCGGCACCTGTCGTTTGCATAAAGCGCAATGTATGAACAAGGCGGTCAAACCTTGGCCAATAAGGGGCATGGTCGTAGATCAGTTGGCGAATGTGCTTTTGGATTTTCAACGCGTCACCTATCAATCATCGAACGTGGATTTTGGTCTAGGCTCTCGCACAAAACCATTTTCAGTTAAACGCTTTAACATTTTGGCGTACCTTTTCCGAAGAACAGCTTTGTCACTGAATGCGTTTCATAGCCAGTCCATGTGATCGCGTTTGGTAGTGTTTTCGGTCATTCCAACCGATCTTTCTCTGAACAACAAAACACTGTTTGTGCTTTTTTTGATATGGCTGGCGTTGCGTTAGAAGTGATAATTTCCGAGCGAAATCTCAAATTTATGAGTGTCTTGGACCCACTGTTTTAGCTCTTGATCATAACACTCCTGGTACTGAGGTCTGCGTGATGCGTTTCGGTGCGGCAAATCGATACCATCAACCTTGAGCGCTTCACAAAGCTTTGCGAAGTCATCTTCTAAGTTTTCAAACTTCATGAATGTTAGATCGGAATAAACTTCAAATTTATGCGTTTCTGGTTGTTTGATCCGAATAAAGTGATCCAAAGTGGGTACGCTATGAACAACCTCCTTAAAGTCGCTCGCGTTAAATTGCACCTCACCTCTATGAGGCGAAAAGTAATAGCTGACCAAACGATCAAATGGGTTCCGTATGGTGATGAAAACCTTATACGCAAAAAAGCTTGGCCCTAAGGAAGTGCGATAAGCCTGCAAAGGAGAGTGTTTTTGAAGTCTTTCATAGCTTCTGTTCTCAACATTAAAGCGTTCTTGGCCATCCTGAAGCTTTTTTCGCGCCACAATTCTATCACCCGTAAGTGACCTGAGTGCATCCTGAATGGAATTTCCACCAGTTTTGGGATGATGTACAAAGATCACTTTTTCCTTCTCAAAGATCATATCCTTTTCCGATCTTTAGAGATTTCGATTCTCAAGGCTTAACGTACCAATCATCGAACTTGGACAGTTTTTCATATTTTCGGACAAAACCTTTCGCTGTTAAAAGTTTGTATATGTGTTTCCGGTCAGGAGTATGGTTGTGTTCAACAGTTATGATCCGAATATCATAGGCGTCGAAATCAAAAGCCTTCAGAATTTCAAGCTCACTTCCTTCGGTGTCGATCGACAAGTAGTCAATCAGCCTTGGTGCGTTGTGGTCTTTCAGAAGGTCTAACAGCGAAACCGTCGGCACATCATATCTGTTCGCGACAATTCTGTTTTTGGTATGTCGCTCCAAATGTGCGAAAGCGCCCAAGGTAGAATATTCTCCGACATCAGATTCAGAAAATTCAAGCATTTCTCCTGTTTCACGCCAAACGCATCTGAAATCCACTTTTGCGGATCGGTTTGATTGCAGCGCGTCATGCCAAGGGCGGGCGGGTTCTGCGAGGATTCCGGACCAACCGAACTCTCCTTCCAAAAGGTATGTATTCGACAAAGATATTCCATTTGTGGCCCCGAATTCGACAAAGTATCCGTCTTTTTTGAAGCCAGTTTCACTGAGAACAAAGAGATCCTGATATAACTGCGCGTAAGAATTAGGAAAATATGTTAGAATTTCCGTGCCAAATTCAGGGGAAATTCCAAAAATGAAGTCGACTTTTCTCTGTTCAACTCGACGCAGCCGCGCCTCTCTAATGGCACTTTGGGGATCATTTTTTGACGCGATCTCGCCTTCAAGCAGCTTGATTTCAGATTGCAGAGCCTCTAGCCTTTCTGTCTCAATGATCTTGAAGCCGAAAGGTCGCATCATCTTGGACGCTAGACTGCGCAGTACTCTCTCAAAAAAAGTGGTCACGATTCGACCCCGTTTAGGCATGCGTTTGATGATACATCACACGCGTCACTCCCATTCAATTGTGCCTGGGGGTTTGGAAGTGATGTCATAGGTCACCCTGTTGATGCCTTTGACCTCATTGATCATGCGTGTGGCTGTTTCGCCTAAGAACTCATGCGAAAACGGAAAATAGTCGGCCGTCATGCCATCCACGGATGTAACCGCTCGTAAAGCGCACGCATAGTCATAGGTTCTGCCATCGCCCATCACGCCAACGGTGCGCACCGGCAGGATGGCCGCATAGGCCTGCCAAATCTCATCATATAGGCAATGCTTGCGAATTTGGTCGATGTAAACGGCGTCGGCGCGGCGCAAAATCTCGATCTTTTCACGCGTGATCTTCCCGGGACACCGGATTGCAAGACCGGGCCCGGGGAAGGGATGACGACCAACAAATGTTTCAGGCAGACCCAGTTCGCGACCCAATGCGCGCACTTCATCTTTAAACAATTCGCGCAAAGGTTCGACCAATGCCATGTCCATTTTTTCCGGCAAGCCACCGACATTGTGGTGTGATTTGATCGTCACAGAAGGCCCTCCAGAAAAGCTAACGCTTTCAATCACATCTGGATAGAGCGTGCCTTGTGCCAGAAACTTCGCGCCCAGCGGTTTGGCATGTTTTTCGAAGACATCGATAAAGAGTTTGCCGATGGTCTTGCGTTTCGTTTCGGGGTCGTCTTGTCCGTCCAATTCACCCAAAAACAATTCGGATTCATCAGCATGGATCAGCGGGATATTGTACTGATCACGGAACATCGAGACCACCTCATCGCTTTCGCCTTGGCGCATGAAGCCGTGATCGACGTAAACGCAAGTCAGTTGGTCGCCGATCGCCTCGTGGATCAAGACGGCCGTGACCGAGCTGTCGACCCCGCCTGACAGGCCACAAATAACCTTGGCATCGCCGACTTGGGCCCGGATCGCTTCGATGGCTTGGTCCTTATAGGCGCCCATGGTCCAGTCGCCGCTGAACCCTGCGATCTTCAAAAAATTGCCATAAAGTTCTGCGCCCCTTGGGGTGTGGTGCACTTCGGGATGAAACTGCACCGCATAGAAATGCCGTGCTGTGTCTGCCGTTATGGCAAAAGGCGCATTGGGGGAGGTGCCGAAGACTTCAAAGCCAGGGGCGATTTTGCTGACATGGTCGCCATGGCTCATCCAGACCTGTTCGTCACCGTCTGCAAACCAGCCGTCCAAAAGATCCAGTTCATTTTGCGGCGCGACATAAGCGCGCCCGAACTCGGCCGTGCCATCGCCGCTTTCAACCTTACCGCCCAAACATTCCATCATGACCTGCTGGCCATAACAGATGCCGAGAATCGGCACGCCCATATCAAAAACGTCCATCGGGGGGCGGGGACTGCCCGCTTCTGTAACGGATGCTGGTCCGCCCGAGAAGATGACCGCCTTGGGGTTAAATTCTTTCAGAAAGGCGCTTGTCACATTGTTGAATGGATGGATTTCGCAATAAACATTGAGTTCTCTCAGGCGGCGCGCAATCAACTGTGTGACTTGGCTGCCGAAATCGATGATAAGAAGGCGTTGGTGAGTTTGCATGACGGGGCTTTACGCAAGCCCGCAGCCGTGGACAACCACATGTCGTAAGAGAATCTAACGGCAGGATGTCGCTTTCGCTTCAAAAACGGCGGCAAGGGGGGGCGGATCGGCGAAGAGGTCTATATGACCTTGCTACGGTTTTTCGAAATTTGGAGTATCTCAGATGTCAGAGCTAGAAACTGCACCGAAACGACGGGCGCGCGGTGGCGGCGGCGCGGCACGGCGTGCCGAGCGGACAGCGGTAGTTATTGAGACGGCACAATACATTGAACGAAATATTCCCAATTTTGAGGTTCTGACGGAAGAGGCCTTGGAAGTAATTGAGGCGAATGCCGAGACCATTTTGGAAGAGGTCGGCGTAAATTTTGTGGACAATCCAAAGGCTTTAGATCGTTGGGCCGAGGCCGGAGCGGATGTTGATCGGGAGGCCCAACGCGTGCGTATTCCCAAAGGTTTGGCCCGCAAGCTTTGTGCGACGGCACCCTCTGAATACATTCAACATGCCCGAAACCCAGAAAAAAGTGTTAAAATCGGCGGTAAGTCGATGGTCCTAGCACCAGTTTATGGTCCGCCTTTTGTCCGTGATGTCGAAGGTGGTCGCCGATATGCGACCATGGAAGACTTCAATAAGATGGTGAAATTGATCTATATGTCGAAGTGGATGCACCATTCCGGCGGAACGGTCGTCGAGCCCACCGATATTGCGGTGAACAAACGCCATTTGGACATGCTGTACGCGCATATGACGTTGAGCGACAAGCCCTATATGGGCTCCGTTACAGCGCCTGAGCGGGCGGCAGATTCGTTCAAAATGTCGGAAATTCTCTTTGGCGAGTCCTTGCATGACAAAACTGTCATGACCTCGTTGATCAACATCAATTCTCCGATGACATTCGACGATATAATGATGGGCGCAATGGAGGTTTATGCGCAAAATAATCAAGCTTGTATCGTAAGCCCTTTCATTGTGGGTGGTGCCATGGCGCCGGTCTCTGTGGCGGGAACTCTGACGCAGATATTGGCCGAAGTCTTAGCCGGGATTGCTTACAACCAATTGATCCGCCCTGGCGCGCCTGCTATTTTCGGTGCTTTTGTGACGTCGATTGATATGAACTCCGGAGCGCCAACTTTTGGAACGCCAGAAGCCTCTAAAATTCTTTATGGCGCCGGTCAGCTGGCGCGCAGGATGAATTTGCCTTTCCGCTCTGGAGGTGCGCTATGCGGATCAAAGTTACCTGATGCGCAGGCCGCTTATGAGACGGCGAACACTTTAAACGCCGCTTTGCTGGGGGGTGTGAATTTTATGCTGCATTCGGCGGGTTGGCTGGAAGGCGGTTTGGTCACATCCTTGGAAAAATTCGTCATGGATGCCGATCAGCTGGGTATTCTGCATTCGATTGCTGAAGGTATTGATCTGTCTGAAAGTGGACAAGCCATGGACGCCATCCGGGAAGTCGGGCCTGGCGGCCATTATTTGGGCTCTGCGCACACCCAAGCACATTTCAAATCTAGTTTCTGGCGGTCCAATCTGCTGGATTATCGCCCGTTTGAAACCTGGTTTGAAGATGGCAGTAAGGACACCCAAAAGTTGGCTGCCGAAAGGGTTACGAAATTACTGGCAACCTATCAGCAACCCGCGATTGACCCGGGTGTCGATGAAGCTTTGCAAGCTTACATCGCCGAGCGCAAATCTTCGGAACCAGATGCTTTTGGATGATCTGAATTCATAAGGGTGGCTTCGTAAAGGACGGCTGCCAACAGCTCTATATGGTCAGTTACCCTATAGTCGAAGCTTTGGTTCAGCCGAAGTGCATTCATTTCTGCCTCCATTTCGGCAAAGTCAACGATTGCCTCGGTTGCTGCAAGGTTTGCTTCACACATCAACCAGCGGCTGAGCATCCGCTTGCGATTGTATTTGCGTTGCGCCAACCGGGCAGCCCGGATCAAAAGTTTTGGGCGCGTTTCTTGGAATATTGAAAGAGAAATGGGCATAATAGCATCCTTAAAATGAGATGCCTTCACTTTATTAACGCGATTTTAGGGGAATATTGCCTGAGCGCGCGGCGAATTAACCGAACATTATCAATGGTAAATCACGGTTAACCATAGACTGTTTTTAGCCCGGACATGGCACAAGCCTTGGACCCAAGTTATTTTGAAGGATGAACTATGACCCAGATTAAGGTCGGAGATTTTGCGCTTCCTGCTCTAATGCCATTACCGTCACGCCTTGTTCCTGTGATGCAGGCGCTTAGAGAGCGGGATACCTACTTGGCAGTTAACAAAGGGTTGCCAAAGGCCGTCATTGTTCGACGAGAAGGCGCTAAAGCAGAACATAAATTGAGTGTCGAGCGCATTCATGTCCGCGATCTGACGGATATGGGTTATATCGAACCTGTGCGCAAAGGTACCATAACGCTTTACCGCGCGACACAATCGGGTGCGACGATGACGCCTGCGGAACTAAAGGAGAATATAACCTTTCAAAAAGCCGGCGAGATTGATGTTCTCAAAGAAAGCCCTGTGCGCAATCTGGCACGCAAAAAGGGACCCGACGGAAAACCATTCTTAGGCCCGGATCACTTAAAAGCTGCCGATATTCTATCTGAAGATTTTCGCATGGCGGGGTTTGAGGATCATCCCGTCGGTTCCTTGGTCGAACTGGTTGATTATTGCTATGCCAAATCTACAGCAGAACCTATCTTGAACGCGCATTCCCGAATTGTCACGGCTTTGATGGATTTGGGGCCAGACCTTGGTGACATTGCTTTGCGCTGTTGTTGTATGGGGGAGGGTTTGGAAACTGCTGAGCGTCGTATGGGATGGTCAGCACGATCAGGCAAAGTTGTTTTGCGGATCGCATTACGACGTTTGGTTGTGCATTACGAAAAGACAGGTGGGGATTACTGTTGGGTCAGGTGATGGCATCTACAATCGCTTGAAAATCAGCGACCTTCAGCGATGCACCACCGATCAAACCGCCATGGACATTGTCAATAGACGTGATTGCTGATGCGTTTTCTGGTTTCATCGAGCCGCCATAGAGCAGACGAAATGCGGCGCCAAAACGCTCAGAGAGAATGTCTTGAATGGCGGAATGCACTTCACCGATTTGCGCTAGGGTTGGCGTTCGCCCTGTGCCAATGGCCCATATAGGTTCATAGGCAATGATTGTAGTTTCATTTGTGGCCCCTTCTGGCACTGATGCTGCAAGAGCCGTGCCAATGACGTCAAGGGTTTGACCCTCGGTACGGTCTTCGAGCGTTTCTCCGATGCAGATGATCGATGTTAATCCCGCATCCCAAGCCGCTTTTGCTTTCAGGGCCACTTGTTGATCTGTTTCGCCATGCGCTTCTCGACGTTCAGAATGGCCAACAATCACATGGCTGGCCCCGGCTATACGCAGCATCTGGGCTGAGATATCGCCGGTATAAGCCCCTGTGGTTTCTGAATGGCAATCCTGTCCGCCAATCGCGATATGTTCTGGAAGCTGGCTCCGAAGAGATGGGATCATTGTGGAGGGCGGACAAATCAAAAGCTCTGTTTCCGTGTCCGGAAGGGTCGCAAAGCCGTCAATGTCTGCGTCCAAGCCGTTCATTTTCCAATTTCCGGCGGCAAGTTTTCGGGCCATTGGAGTGTCCTTTTTTAAAATACTTCAAAAGGATAGCAGGGCTTTTTGAGCTTGGAAACCTTGCGAATGGTTCGCAAAAATACCATATAATCCTTGAGCAACAGGAGATCACTATGATCCCAATCATTAATGCAGCGGCATTGCTGGATAAATCTGAACCAGCGCATCAACAAATGACAAAGCACGTCGCAGAGGCAACGACGGGCATTGGTTTCATGGTTGTCGAAAATACGCCAATAGCGGCAAAAACGGTGTCAGACCTGATCGAACACTATCGCCAATTTTTCAAATTGCCTGAGGCTTCAAAGGCACCTTATGATATGGCCAAAACCGGATCAAATCGGGGTTGGGGCGCCTCTGGTTCTGAACAAGTCGACCCAAATGCCAATCCAGATTACAAGCAGGTTTTTGATTGTGGATCAACGGCGTCAGACAAGAATCCCACAGCGTCTTTGGGCTTGTCTGCCTATGGGCCCAACCTTTGGCCAGATCAGCCAAGCGGGTTCTCTGATGCTGTGAAAGCCTATTATGCTGAAAGCACAAGTTTTTCGCTTGATCTGCTTTGCGCGATTGCAGGTGCGATTGGTCACGACGAAAGGTATTTTCGAGATCAGTTTTCGCATCCAATGGCCTTGTTGCGAGGAAATTACTATCCCGAACGCCCAGAATGGGCGGGGGACAAGGACTTTGGGATCGCAACGCATACGGATTATGGGTGTTTGACCCTGTTGGCCACGGACGGATCACCTGGACTAGAAGTGCAGCATCGGAATGGGGGCTGGGTTCCAGTTTCGGCAGCGCCCGGGTCGTTTGTGATCAATTTTGGTGAGATGTTAGAGTATTGGACGGAGGGGCAAGTCAAAGCGACACCGCACCGCGTTGTAGGGTCATCGCATGAACGCATATCGGTTCCGCTCTTTTTTAATCCCAACCACGATACAAATGTCGCACCCAAAAACACAGGCGACGTGATCCCGGCCATCGATCATCTGCAGAAACGCTATGATGAGACTTATCTGCATTTGCACAAAGCAAGTTAAATCGCTGAAAAGACCCTGCGCCTTTGTTGACGGCTTGTTCTGGGTTGTCAAAAGCGAATTGGGTGTCACCCTACATCCCATTCTTTCGCGGTGTTTAGATTGTTCCAATTGCCCAGAAAAAATATATCAAAGACAAAGGCAATTTCAGCTTCACTGAAGTTTATTATTGTTCTGCGAACTTAATGGATTCACCGCATCCGCAAGCATCAACAACATTGGGATTTTTGAATTTGAACCCGGCCTCGAGCAACGATACCTCGTAGTCGATCTCAGTTCCGAAAAGAAACATTTGCGCCATCGGTGCGATCATCACCCTTGCGCCATCTTGTTCGATGACTTCATCATGCGGGTCGATTTTGTCGACATAGTCCATGGTGTACTCCATGCCCGCACAACCACCCTTTTTGACCCCCAGACGCAAACCTTGTTTTGCGCCTTGATCCATCAACTTGCGAATTTGTTCCACCGCTTTAGGCGTAAGCGAAACGGCATTTTGTCCTGGAATACCAAACATTACATGAACCCCAATTCCAAGCGCGCTTCATCCGACATCATGTCCATGCCCCATTGCGGTTCCCAGACCAAAGCGACATTGGCGGCTTGAACGCCGGGGACCAGTTCGACGGCGGTTTGCACCCATCCGGGCATTTCTCCCGCCACGGGGCAGCCTGGGGCTGTCAAGCTCATGGTGATGTCAGCCACGCCATCCTCGTTCAGCTCGATCGTGTATATCAGACCAAGGTCAAAAATGTTCACGGGGATTTCTGGATCATGAACCGTTCGACAGGCCTCAGCCACCGCATCATAGAGGGGATGATCGGTCGTGCTCGGTTTGATCAGTGGCGTGCCTTCGACCAATGCTTCAGTCATAAGTACTCTTTCTTGTCTGACCCCACGCTGAGGCCCTTCAATATTGTTGAGTGTTTATATAGGGAATGGCCGATGAGCCGTCTAGAGGGCCCCGACGTGTCAAATCGTTTCCAATTTCACATTTCAGCGACCGATGGTGCTGCAAGGGCTGGTGCCATCTCAACCCCGAAGGGAGAGATCAGAACACCGGCCTTTATGCCGGTTGGTACCGCGGCAACGGTTAAAGCCATGATGCCCGAAAGCGTGCGCCAAACGGGGGCAGACGTTCTGCTGGGAAACACTTATCATTTGATGTTGCGGCCTGGGGCCGAACGTATTGCGAATCTGGGTGGATTGCACCGGTTTATGAACTGGGACCGGCCCATTTTAACGGATAGTGGTGGGTTTCAGGTTATGAGCCTTTCGAAACTGCGCAAGCTTACGGAAGAAGGAGTGAACTTCCGAAGCCACATTGATGGTTCAGAGTTTAATTTGACCCCAGAGCGCTCAATGGAAGTACAAAGGCTGTTGGGTTCTGATATCGTGATGGCCTTTGATGAATGCACACCTTTTCCGGCGAAGTTTGAACAGGCAAGAGAGAGTATGGAATTGTCGATGCGGTGGGCGCAGCGCTCACGCGATGCGTTTGGAGATCGCCCCGGCTATGCATTGTTTGGAATACAACAAGGTTCCACCTTTGAAGACCTTCGCGCGGAAAGTGCAAACGCATTGAAAGCTATTGATTTTGATGGTTACGCGGTTGGTGGCCTTGCGGTAGGCGAGGGGCAGTCGCTGATGTTTGATGTCTTAGACTACGCTCCGCGTCAGTTGCCGGATGATAAACCCCGCTATTTGATGGGTGTTGGCAAACCAGACGATATTGTGGGGGCCGTTCAACGTGGCATTGACATGTTTGATTGTGTGTTGCCATCGCGTTCCGGGCGCACGGGACAGGCGTTCACGCGAGGCGGTGTCGTCAATTTGCGCAATGCGCGTCACAAAGATGACCCTCGTCCTTTAGATGAAGCTTGCACCTGTCCTGCGTGCCGAAATTACAGCCGAGCCTACTTGCATCATGTGATCAAGTCAGATGAGATTATCGGCTCGATGCTGCTGACTTGGCACAACCTGCATTACTATCAGGAATTGATGCAGGGTTTAAGAGAGGCCATTGCCAGAGGTGCTCTTCAACGGTTTGTCGAAGCGTTTCATGCACAGCGTCAGGCTGGAGATATTGAACCACTCTATGCTAACGAGGATGGATGAATTATGGGAAATTTTTGAATGCGAAACATCGACATCGACCAAGAACGCGCTTTCGAAAACCAAAAGGTCACCGATGGCAGCCCCAGAAAATCGCAATCTCGATTTTATTGGGCCGTAGACCTACCAACAAAAGCACATTTCGATCGCAGTCTTGCACGTATTCGCGGCCTAAAAGCGCTTGAAGTGGGATGCTCTTCTGGAGAAGACGCAGTTTTATATGCGGCTTCAGCCAAGCGCTTTGTTGGGGTGGATCTGTCGGACGAAGCGATCTTCGTGGCGCGTTCGAGAAATATTGAAAATGCGGAATTCCACTGTACCGATGCGCACATATTGCCATTTGGGGATGCGGAATTCGACGTCGTCATCGTCAATTCATTACTTCATCATTTGGATCTTGATGTCGCCCTTACTGAAATCCAGCGTGTTTTGACACCGAAAGGCGTTCTGGTGTTTAGGGAACCTTTGGGCACAAATCCGTTGTTCCAACTGTATCGCTATTTGACACCAAACGCGCGCACAATCGATGAACGTCCCTTTACGTTTGCAGACCTACGCTTGCTGAAATCAAAATACGACGTTCAAGAAAGCGATTGGTTTGGTTTTTTCAATATCGTGTCTGCCTTTGGAGGGTCAAAAAAACTGCGGGCTATACTGACCGATCTTGACGCAGTTCTTGCGAAGACACCGATAAAATATTTCTTCTGGCAGTTTGCCGGTTTCGGTGTGGTGCGCAAATGATGCCGCTAGACGCTTTTTAAAAGCTTTCAGAAATACGCGCATACTTGTTTCCCTCTTTTGACAGCACGGGGATATATCTGAATCTGTTTGACTGAAAATTTTTTATCTGTGGGCGCACGAATCCTATCATTTTGACCGTACTACATTTATCATTTAACGAATGAACCCAGATCGCAAAATGCCGCAAATTCTGCCAGCGGGCCGTTTACGTAAATCGCCCTACCACGCCTCGACCATTGCGGAGGGAGCGGAGTCATTTGTTACTTATAACCGGATGCTGATCCCGCGTGGATATGGTGACCATGAAGCCGAATACTGGCGGCTGTTAAATGCGGTGTCGATGTGGGACGTCGCAGTGCAACGTCAGGTGCAAATCAAAGGACCTGATGCTACGGAACTGGTGCAAAAACTCTGTGTCCGCGACTTGTCTTCTCAGGTCATAGGGCAGGGAAAATATGTTGCCGTCTGTGATCATCAGGGGATTTTGCTGAATGATCCGATTGCCATGAAGATCGCCGATGATTGCTATTGGCTCTCAATTGGAAATTCAGACATTTGGTTCTGGGCAAACTGTGTGGCAGGTGAACGCGGTTTTGATGTCAAAGTCTCTGAACCGGATGTTTCGCCGATGGCAGTTCAAGGTCCCAAAGCCGAAGATGTCGTTGCGTCAATCTTTGGAGATTGGGTGCGCGAGCTGAAGTATTTTTGGTTCAAACCGGCCGAAATAGAAGGCATCCCCGTCATGGTAGTGCGCGCAGGTTGGTCTAAACAAGGTGGCTTTGAGTTGTTCCTAATGGATGGAGCAAAAGCCGATCATCTTTGGCGAATTGTGAAAGAGGCCGGGCAACCCTTTGGTATCGGACCAGGCTATCCCAATCCGGCCGAGCGCACAGAAAGTGGTCTTTTAAATTGGGGTATTGATACGGATGAAGACACCAACCCTTTTGAAGTCCGCATGGGGCGATTCATTGACTTAGATGTCGCCAATGATGTGATCGGGGTTAAAGCGCTTCGAAAAATCAAGGCGGAGGGTGTGAAGCGCCATCAACTTGGTGTTGTCCTAGATCTGCCAGAAGAGCGCGAGGATCAAAGCGCGCGCGCACCGCTAGAGATAAATGGCAAACGGATTGGTGCAATGACCCATAAAGCGTGGTCCTATCGGCTTCAGAAAGTGATCGGATATGGTTTGGTCTCAATTGGCGTCTCTGTAGGTGACCAAGTGATCGCAAAACGAAGCAGTGGCGATGTTACAGGTCGGCTTGTCGATATTCCTTTCCCGATTCCAACTTAACTTATCCACATTTCTGCTTCGCCCCTTGCGGAACCTTTTAGGAACCTTAACTTACCCCTAATGGCGCTGAGTCTCGGCGTTTTCCCTAAACAGGAGGGGCCCGTCACTGCCGCAAAGTCGGGGTGAAACAGTCCCTTGCTAATGAGAGGATCTCTTATGTCGGAGAAGCAATCTTATCCCGTTCTGCCCTTGCGCGACATTGTGGTATTTCCACATATGATTGTGCCCTTGTTTGTCGGTCGGGAGAAATCTGTTCACGCGCTTGAGGCGGTGATGGACCAAGACAAACAAATATTGTTGGCAAGCCAGATCGACGCTGCTGAGGATGATCCAACAAGCGATGGTATTTATCGCGTTGGCGTTCTTGCAAGTGTGCTGCAACTTCTGAAACTGCCCGATGGCACTGTGAAAGTTCTGGTCGAAGGCAAAGAGCGGGTGAAGATCCGTGAATTTGTCGCAAATGATTTGTTTTTCGAAGCGTCTGCAGATTTGATGCCGACGTCGGTTGGCGATAGCGAAGCGGTTGAGGCCTTGTCACGAACCGTCTCTAAAGAATTTGAACGCTATGCACGGATGAACAACAATGTGCCCGATGAGGCGCAGGAAGCCGCAAGTGAAAGCGATGATCCCGAAAAACTAGCGGATATTGTGGGCGGCCATTTGGGTATCACTGTGGATCAAAAGCAGGAATTGCTTGAGGTGACTGATCTTGCTGAACGGTTAGAGAAAATCTTCGGCTTGATGCAAGGCGAACTATCCGTTTTGAAAGTCGAGAAAAAGATTAAGTCGCGCGTGAAAAACCAGATGGAGCGCACGCAGCGCGAATACTATCTGAATGAACAGATGAAGGCGATCCAGAAAGAGCTGGGCGATGGTGATGATGGCCAGGCTGAGATCCAAGAGTTAGAAGACAGGATCGAAGACACGAAACTGTCCAAAGAGGCGCGTGAAAAGGTCGATGCGGAACTCAAGAAACTTAAGCAGATGTCGCCAATGTCCGCCGAGGCGACGGTCGTTCGAAACTATCTAGATTGGATCTTGTCGATCCCGTGGAACAAGAAGTCCCGCGTGAAGAAAGATCTGGGAAAGGCGCAGACCGTTCTGGACACAGATCATTATGGTTTGGACAAGGTCAAAGAGCGGATCGTCGAGTATCTTGCGGTCCAACATCGTTCGTCCAAGTTGAAGGGCCCGATCATGTGTCTTGTCGGCCCTCCGGGCGTGGGCAAAACATCTTTGGGCAAATCGGTCGCCAAGGCAACTGGCCGCGAGTTTATTCGCATTTCGTTGGGCGGGGTGCGGGATGAATCTGAAATTCGGGGTCACCGCCGGACCTATATCGGTTCTATGCCGGGTAAGATCATTCAGGCCATGAAGAAGGCGAAAACGTCTAATCCGCTGATCTTGCTGGATGAAATCGATAAGATGGGCCAAGATTTTCGCGGCGATCCATCTTCTGCAATGCTGGAGGTTCTTGATCCAGAACAGAACGCGACTTTTGTCGACCATTATCTGGAAGTCGAATATGACCTCTCGGACGTGATGTTCCTGACAACGTCCAACAGCTATAATATGCCAGGGCCGCTTTTGGATCGAATGGAAATCATCCCACTTGCCGGCTATACCGAAGATGAGAAGGCGGAAATCGCAAAACGTCACCTGATCAAAAAGCAGGTCAAAAATCATGGCTTGAAAGCCAAAGAGTTTGACCTGAGCGATGGGGCTTTGCAAGAGATGATCCGGACCTATACGCGGGAAGCAGGCGTTCGTAACCTTGAGCGCGAGATTGCAAAAGTGGCGCGTAAGGCACTGACATCTATTGTAAAAAAACAGACGGAGAGTGTAACGGTCACGCAAGATAATCTCGATGATTTCCTCGGCGTCAAGAAGTTCCGATATGGCTTGGCCGAAAAAGAAGATCAGGTCGGCGTTGTGACGGGGCTTGCCTATACGTCTGTGGGCGGCGAGTTGCTGTCGATTGAAGCGCTGCGCCTGCCTGGCAAGGGACGGATGAAAACAACAGGTAAGCTGGGCGATGTCATGAAGGAGTCTATTGATGCTGCCAGTTCATATGTGCGGTCAATTTCGCCACAATTGGGTGTAAAACCACCCCAGTTTGAGAAATGGGATATCCATGTTCACGTGCCTGAAGGGGCAACGCCGAAGGACGGCCCTTCTGCTGGTTTGGCCATGGTGACATCCATTGTGTCTGTTCTAACGCAGATCCCGGTCCGCAAGGATATTGCGATGACAGGTGAAGTAACCTTGCGTGGCAACGCTTTGGCAATTGGTGGTTTGAAAGAAAAACTTCTGGCAGCACTTCGGGGTGGCATCAAAACGGTTTTGATTCCGGAAGAAAACGAGAAGGACCTCGCGGAACTTCCGGAAAATGTCAAAGCAGGACTGGAAATCATTCCTGTGACACATGTTTCGGAAGTTTTGAAACACGCTTTGGTCGGTGAACCGGAGGCTATTGAATGGGATGAGGCCGCAGAAGAAGCTGCTGCTGCAAGCATGGCCAAGGACGATGGTTCTGCCGGAGCCTTGGCGCACTGATCACCTGTAATTTGGCGATACTATGGGCCACCTTCGATCGGGGTGGCCTTTCTTTGATCGCAAAAGGTTCGGTTCCGGTGTCATGAAAAAATATCTTGTATTTCGTTCTACACAACACGCTTGCGCAGGTCTTTTAGCTTGGCTAAAAGCAAGCCTCGGCGGGTGATTAGCTCAGTTGGTAGAGCGCTTCGTTTACACCGAAGATGTCAGGAGTTCGAGTCTCTTATCACCCACCAAATTCTCTTTAGATCGGCCGAAAGTTAACGTTGCGACGCAGTTGCGACGTTAATCGTAAAAATTATTGAGAATCGTAACAATTTTGTAATAAAAACGGTTGAGAATTGTTGAGCCGAACGATCAGGCGCGTGGGGGTATATTGCGCATCTATTCGGTCATCTCTGAGGGTTCTCCATCAAGGGGCTGCGGGAAACAAACTGTTTTCTGCAGCCTTATTATTTTCAGTCTCTTTTTCAGTTATAAACTGGGCAACAAAGGAGATAGATTATGAGTTGGAACCCCTGTTTAGATCCGCATGTCCCAATTGGCGATCAAGTTGACGCCGTAGATACTTTAATTGTCCCGCGTGCGCGCGACATCGGAAATTTTGAAGTCCGCCGCGCGCTGCCTGCACCCAAACGGCAAATGGTTGGTCCTTTCATCTTTTTTGATCAAATGGGCCCCGCCGAGTTGTTACAAGGGCAGGGGCTGGATGTGCGTCCGCACCCGCATATTGGTCTTGGTACGGTAACATACTTGTATGATGGCGCGATGCATCATCGCGATTCACTTGGGACAGATGCTTGGATCGAGCCGGGCGCTGTAAATTGGATGGTTGCTGGAAACGGGATCACCCATTCCGAACGGGTGGATGGTGAGCGAAAAGAGCAGGGAATGAAACTGTCGGGAATTCAGACATGGATTGCGCTGCCCAAGGAAGAAGAAGAATGCGATGCTTTATTTCATCACTCTGCTAAGTCCGATTTGCCCCTCTTGGAAGGTGAGGGGAAGGAGGTTCGACTGATTTTAGGGTCCGCTTATGGTCAAACGGCCCCAGTCCCGGTCTATTCTGAGATGTTCTACGCGGACGCGCTGCTGAAGGCAGGTGCAAAGATCCCTCTGCCAGATAATCACGAAGATCGCGGGATTTATATATTGGATGGTGGGGTCAAGATTGCCGGTCTTGATTATGATAAAGGTTCAATGCTGGTGTTTCGGCCGGGTGACGCCATTACGATAGAGGCTAACGGCGACGGGGCCAGATTGATGCTGCTTGGTGGGGCGACCTTTAATGAAGAGCGTTATATCTGGTGGAATTTTGTGGCTTCATCGCAAGAAAAAATCGAGGCAGCCAAAGAAGCGTGGCGCGCGGGAGATTGGGCACATGGTCGGTTCAAATTGCCGCCGATGGACAATCAGGATCATATACCCCTGCCGTAAAGGCAGTTTTATTTAGTGTTTTCTCCAATCAAAAACATGCCGAATTCTGAGTTTCGGGCTCCAAACCTTGATTTTTTCAGCCGTTTAGGAAAGATGACTGTTAAGAAAGAAGATCCTATCAGGAGGGACAAATCAATGGCGAATAGAACAAATGTTTTGATATCGAGTTTGGCAGCTTTGACAATGTTGGCTGGACCGGCCAGTGCGGATTTGAAAGATCTATTGATCGGTGGCGCAATCGGCGCGGTCGTGGTGGATCAACTTCATAAGAACAATGACAAAAAACGTGCAAAAGCCACCCGAAGTGGATCATCTGCGGCTTACTCCGCACCGCAACTAAACGACCAATATTCCGAACGTGAGCGGGTTCAAATCCAAGAGTCGCTCAATGCATTGGGCTTCTATGTGGGCGATGTTGACGGCGTTTTAGGATCAAACAGCCGCCGCGGTATCGCGCAGTATCAAGCCTCAATTGGCGACGCTTCGACAGGTCAATTGAGCGGTGGACAGTACGCTTCTTTGACAAATTCTGCCTCCGGTCAGGTAATGGTTGCACCCAATCGTGGGTTGCGCAGTGATGAAATTACAATGCTTCAACAAGGTTTAACACAATTGGGCTATTACGCTGGTGACATCAATGGCGTGGCCGGACCGGGTACAAATGGAGCGCTAACCGCGTTTTTGGTGAACCAACGGGTCGAAGCGCAATCGGTAAACCCTGTACAGGCCCTTGTTCTTGTCGCAGACGAGGCGAATATGCAGATTCCGCAATACCTGATTGCAGAGTCTGGCTATACGCATTTGGACAATCAAGCGACTTAAACAGACCTTAAATTAGGCTCGCGATGGTTGAGACTGCGCGCCAGCTTTGCGTTGAATTGCGTCATTGCTAAAAGCAGTTGCCACTGAGGAAACATATAAAACCCAAAGATATGGCTTTAAGATATTCTGCTGTAGCAGGGTCAGATTCTAAGGCAAAAAATATTTCTGGCATCTGCGATCTGGCTTGACGAGTTGAACCGCTAAGCTTAGAGCCTGTCCACTCAGTGTGCGGTTGTAGCTCAGTTGGTTAGAGTGCCGGCCTGTCACGCCGGAGGTCGCGGGTTCGAGCCCCGTCAACCGCGCCACTGAAGTTCCCAAATCGTTTCTTGAAACTTCCGCGACTCTGTTTGAAAGAGAAGCCTGTTCAAGGAGTCATTTATGACCAAAGTTGCATTGATTACAGGGGTGACCGGGCAAGACGGATCATACTTGGCAGAGTTTTTGTTAGAGAAGGGTTACGAAGTTCACGGGATCAAACGGCGATCATCTTCGTTCAACACAGATCGCATCGATCACATTTACAGCGACCCATTCGATAGGAGTTCCCGATTTCATTTGCACTATGGCGATCTTGCAGACGGGTCTGGTCTGACCCGTATTCTGGGTGAGATTGAACCTGATGAAGTGTATAATCTGGGCGCGCAAAGCCATGTTGCGGTCAGTTTCGAGATGCCAGAGTATACAGGCGATGTTGTAGGATTGGGCGCTCTTCGTCTTTTGGAGGGTATCCGGTTCTTAGGTTTGGACAAAAAAACCCGGTTCTATCAAGCTTCCAGTTCAGAGCTTTACGGATTGGTGCAGCAAGTTCCGCAGACCGAACTCACGCCGTTTTATCCGCGTTCGCCCTATGCGGTTGCCAAGCTTTATGCCTATTGGATCACGGTAAATTATCGCGAGTCTTATGGCATGTATGCGTGCAACGGCATTTTGTTCAACCATGAAAGTCCGCGTCGTGGGGAAACCTTTGTCACACGAAAGATCACGCGAGCCCTGTCGCATATCGCTTTGGGATTGGATAGTTGTTTGTACCTTGGAAATTTGAATGCGAAGCGGGATTGGGGGCATGCGCAGGACTATGTTCGTATGCAGTGGTTGATGCTTCAGCAAGATCAAGCCAAAGACTATGTTATCGCCACAGGTGAGCAGGTATCCGTTCGTAATTTCACAAAATGGGCGGCGGAGGACCTTGGTATTGAGCTGGCCTTCAAAGGTGAGGGCGTGGAAGAGGTGGGTATTGTTCAATCTTTTGACGAAAGCAAAGCCCCTGGGATCGAAGTGGGACAAACGGTTATTCGCGTCAGTGAGCGCTATTTCCGTCCGGCCGAGGTTGAAACGCTTTTGGGGGATGCAAAGCGGGCCAAAGAAGAATTGGGTTGGGTTCCTGAGTACACGCCCCGCGCGCTTTGCAAAACAATGGTAGACGCGGATTATGAAGAAGCAAAACGTCATGCTTTGTTGCGCGATCATGGTATGGCTGTCCGATCATTGGGTGAATGATGCTGGGCAAGGATATCTTAAGTGTTTTTGTGGCTGGCCATCGGGGTATGGTTGGTCGTGCGATTTGTCGGGCGTTGGCCCGGACACATCCTGATATAGAGGTTTTGACGGCCGGCCGAGAGGTCGTTGATTTAAGAGATGGCAAAGCGGTTTCTGCCTATCTGAAGGAAAAGCGCCCTGATGCGGTTGTTGTTGCCGCTGCGAAAGTTGGTGGAATATTGGCCAACCGCGATTTTCCCGCAGAATTTATTTATGACAACTTGATGATTGAGGCGAACCTCATCGAAGGGTCACATCGCGCAGATATCCAAAATCTTTTGTTTTTAGGTTCGTCTTGTATCTACCCGAAATTTGCCGATCAACCAATGGCAGAGACCTCGCTCCTGACAGGCGTCCTTGAACAAACAAATGAACCCTACGCAGTTGCAAAGATTGCAGGTATCAAACTTTGCGAAAGTTATGCACGGCAGTATGGGCGAGACTACCGATCGGTGATGCCTACAAACCTGTATGGTTTTTTTGATAATTTTGATCCAGAGAAAAGTCATGTCATCCCAGGCATGATGGGGCGGTTTCATGCTGCGGCGAAAGCGGGGGATGCAATCGTGACAGTTTGGGGTACCGGACGTCCGATGCGCGAATTCTTGTTCGTAGATGATTTGGCTGAGGCATGTTTGCATGTCATCAATTTGTCAAAAGCGGTGTACGAAGCAGAAACTCAGCCGATGTTAAGTCATCTTAATGTTGGCACGGGTGTTGATGTCACGATCGCCGAATTGGCCCATACGATGGCAAAGGTTACCGGCTTTGATGGTGATGTCGTCTTTGACGCCTCTAAGCCTGATGGTACACCGCGCAAGTTGATGGACGTATCTCGATTGGAACGGATGGGTTGGAAGGCCAAAGTGGGTTTGACCGAAGGCTTGAAGCGCACTTATGCTTGGTACCTCCAAAATAAAGTCTAACTTGGGACCAGCATCGCCAACCAAACGGCACGCAGCGCAGGTTTTGAAACGTCTTTTATTTCAAGCGTGAAATCCAAATGGAGCAGGGCACGGTTTTCCGGTTTGATCTGAACGTCCTGCAGCACGATTTCTGAGCGCAGATCGGAACCTGCGCGAACGGGATGGATGAATCGGACCTTCTCTAACCCATAGTTTATAACACCCCTATGAGACAGGATCTGCGGAACATGATCTTTAAAATGTCCTGCGATCAAGGACAACAAAAAGAAGCCATGAATGATGCGCATTCCATAGGGCGTGTCTGCAGGATCGCGCTCTCGGTCGTGATGGGCAAACTGAAAGTCTTGGGTAAGTTCTGAAAACTGATCAACATCGGCATCACTGATGCGTCGCCAAGCGCTGATCGCGATCCTTTGGCCTTTTTGGTCTATAAGATCTTCAAGTGTCATGATCGCGTCTTTGCGATGCTCACTGTTTCAGCGCCAGCAAAAAAATGCAGAAAATTTAATTGCGAATAATTCGCAATATCATTGACTTTTGCGAATGGCTATCAATATCATTAGTTTAGGCGACCAAACAGGTTTGAGACAAATGCATAAATTCCGTTCGGCTTTCGTAGTTCTTTTCACCGCGATTTTTGGTGTGAGTGTGGCTTCCGCGGATACTGTCAAAGTGGTGGCAACCACGGGCATGATTGCGGACGCGGTGATAGAGATTGCAGGCGACCAAGTTGACCTGAAATCGCTTATGGGACCGGGTGTGGATCCACATGCTTATCGTCAGACCCGCAGTGATATTGTTGCGATGGCGCGTGCCGACCTTGTTCTTTGGAACGGGCTGTTCCTAGAAGCCCAGATGCAAGATTTTTTAACCGATCTTGCGGGTCAAACGCGAGTCGTGGCCGTGGCCGAAGGTTTGCCCGAAGATGTGTTGGTGGCGCATGATGATTATACCAATCAATTTGATCCGCATCTTTGGATGGATCCTGCGCGTTGGACCTTTGTGGTTGAGAATATTCGCGACGCCCTGATTGCGACAATCCCCGAAGCCGAGGCCGAAATTGCAGCAAATGCAAAAACCTACTTGGAAGAAATTGCAGCCTTAGGGAATTACAAGACGACCGTTTTGGCGTCTGTGCCGGAACAAGCCCGCGTGCTGATCACAGCTCACGATGCGTTTAACTATTTTGGTGCGGCGTTTGGCTTTGATGTTGTGGGAATTCAAGGCATCTCTACGGAGTCAGAGGCCGGACTGGCCCGTATCGGCACTTTGGTCGATATGCTGGTTGAGCGTGATGTCCGCGCGGTCTTTGTTGAAAGCTCGGTCTCGGATCGGAACATAAAAGCGTTGATTGAAGGGGCAGCAGCACAAGGCCACATTGTTGAAATTGGAGGAGAGCTATACTCTGATGCGATGGGCGAGGCTGGAACTTATGAAGGCACCTATGTCGGCATGATAGACCACAATGCCACCGTGATCGCCGAGGCCTTAGGCGGAACCGTTCCGGACCAGGGCATGCAGGGTAAGTTGAACTGATGACACCGGCAGATCTGACACTGGCCACACGCGACGGCTTGAACGTTCCAAAATCATCTTTTGAAGATGGCGCACTTAGCATTTCGGGTATGACGGTATCTTATGGCGAAAAGCCCGCAGTATTTTCTGTTGATGCGGTTTTTCCAGTCGGTTCGATGTCGGCGATCATTGGTCCAAATGGTGCTGGCAAGTCTACGCTTCTCAAAGCGGTGTTGGGCGTTGTTCCAAGCCTATCAGGCGAAGTGAGAGTTTTTAATTCTTCGGTTAACCAAGCGCGTGGGCGCATTGCCTATGTACCACAGCGCGCGAGCGTCGACTGGGACTTTCCGACGACGGCGCTCGATGTTGTTTTGATGGGGCGTTACTATCAAACTGGGTTGTTTGGCCGTCTGCGTGGTTCTGAAAAGACCAAGGCGATTGCCTGTCTAGAGCGTGTGGGCATGGACGGATTTGCAGATCGCCAAATTGGTCAGCTTTCTGGTGGACAGCAGCAACGTGTTTTCTTGGCGCGCGCTTTGGCCCAGGATGCTGATCTCTATCTTTTGGATGAGCCGTTTTCTGGGGTGGATGCCGCAACCGAAAGGGCGATTATTGGAGTCTTAAAGTCATTAAATGCCCAAGGCCGAACAGTCATTGCAGTGCATCATGATTTGACCACTGTTCAGGACTATTTTGATCATGTTTTCATGATCAATATCCGCAAAGTGGCTGAGGGTCCGGTCGAGACACACTTCACGAGTGAAAACTTATCGAGCGCCTATGGAGGCCGATTGGCTGTGACGCATCTACGTGAGCTTGATCTAACCGGCACTTTATGACGGCTTTCGTCAATGCCCTGCTTTTGCAAGCGGGATATAATGCAGCGCTTGTCGGTATTGCGTCCGCTTTACTTGGTTTTGCCGCGGGCTGTGCCGGAAGCTATTTGTTCCTTCGAAAACGCGCCTTGGTCTCCGATGCTGTCGCTCATGCGACTTTGCCCGGGATTGCGATTGCCTTCATTGTGATGGTGCTTCTCGGTGGGCAAGGGCGCAGTCTTGTTGGGTTGTTGTTCGGTTCTGCTGTAACCGCGTGGATTGGTCTACTGGCGGTGGATTGGATCACGCGCAACACGCGTTTGGCAGAGGATGCTGCAATCGGTGCTGTGTTGTCAGTTTTTTTTGGTTTCGGCGTTGTTTTGTTGACTGTGATCCAAAACATGCAATCTGGCCGCCAAGCCGGTTTGGAAGACTTTTTGTTAGGATCCACAGCGGGGATGCTTTTCAATGACGCCGTATTATTGGCTGTTATGGGGGCAGGCGTCGTTGCGTTGACTTGGACGTTTCGCCGGCCCATGTCCCTAGTGGCGTTTGACGCCGAGTTTGCGGCCGCCAACGGATATAATACACGCCGGATCGATCTTTTGATTATGGGTCTTGTGATGGCGGTGACCGTGATTGGGTTAAAGGTCGTAGGACTGATTCTGATTGTAGCCATGTTGATTATTCCCCCGGTGACGGCGCGCTTGTGGACAAATCGCAGTGAAAATGTTGTTTGGATTGCTGGTATACTGGGTGCGGTCTCAGCCTATCTTGGGGCTGCTATCTCGGCCTCAGCGCCGGCTTTGCCGACGGGGCCGATCATCGTTTTGACGGCTGCGGCGTTGTTTGTGATATCTCTACTTTTGGCCCCTGCGCGCGGTTTGGTTGCCGTGTTTACACGACGCATTCAGTTTCAGCGCCGGGTGCATTTGCGCCAAGGCCTATTGTCACTGGCCCGGCAGGAGCCGATCCATGATGGGTTCACACTTCGTGTCTTGGGCCATGCAGGTTTGATCCGAGCCGATGGCGTAGCGACGTCGGAAGGCAAAGCCCTGGCCGCACGAATTGCATGGGATGAACGACGTTGGGAGGTTGCGCGCAAGGTCCATCAGGACAGCTCTACGGCGGGGCGATATGATGGGCTGACAGCAATCGAAGAAGTCTTTACGCCAGATGAAATAGCCGAGTTTGACGCCCAAATTGCAGCGCCAACGGAAGTTGCAAACCAATGATAGAGTTTATTCAATTCTCTTTACCACCGATAATGATCGGTGTCTTGGCAGGTATCGCATGTGCTTTACCAGGTAATTTTTTGATCCTGCGCAAGCAAGCGTTGATTGGCGACGCGATTAGCCATGTGGTGCTGCCAGGTATTGTTGTCGCTTTTCTGATTTCGGGTGTTATCTCTGCTGTTCCAATGCTGCTGGGTGCTGCGGCGGCAGCGCTGTTCTCTGTTCTCTTGATCGAAGCGATCAAGCGCTATGGCCGGATTGAGGCTGGCGCTGCAATGGGCGTGGTTTTCACGACGCTGTTTGCAGGAGGTGTTTTGCTGCTGGAGCGTTCAGACACGTCGAATGTCCATCTGGACGTGGAGCATGCTTTGATGGGCAATTTGGAAAGCTTGATTTGGTTTCAGGCAGAGGGCCTTGGATCGCTGTACGATCCTGTGGCTTTGTCCGCTCTGCCAGAGGAACTTCCGCGGATGTTCTTCGTCTGTTTGATGATTGTGACGCTGACACTTGTTTTCTGGCGTTGGTTGAAGATCTCGACTTTCGATGACAATTTCGCACAGTCGATTGGTCTGCCAACTGGACCGATCGGTGTTGGGCTTGTTGTGACGGCAGCAATTGCGGCCGTTGCAGCCTTTGATGCGGTTGGCTCGATCATCGTTATTGCGATGTTTATTTGTCCACCGGCGGCGGCCCGGTTGCTCTGTGATAATTTGGCGGGTCAGGTTCGTCTATCGCTGGTTTTTGCAACGCTTTCGGCGATCTTGGGATATGTGCTGGCAGGCTATGGCCCGCTTTGGCTGGGTGCCCAAAACGCCGTGAGTGCTGCCGGAATGATTGCAACTGTGTCAGGGATTCTCTTGGCGATCGCGGCCCTCTATACACAAAGGCGCCTTGCAAGAAGGTCTGCTGCCTTGGCCCCATTAGGCACAGACTGATTCCTTCTAACATGATGAATTAGCGATAAACTTTAGTCGTTCACCCGCTTGCTCAAAGCCCGTCGTTAACCATTTCGCGAAAGACAAATGGCGTTGCCGCATTCCTGCTTTCTAGAAAGCGGCCAATGAAACTCGGGCGCTTAACCGTTTCTTGAACCGGTTTGGCGTTCTCGACCTTAGAGGAGTGGGCTATGCCGCAAACAAATGAAACACAGCTTGACGCAAATCGGGAAACACACGGTCATGTGGGTTTGACCACAGGTCAGACACTTGTCGGTGGCGACGGCATAGATACGCTTCAGTACAATCAGGATCATGAAATCACGATCACATCAACCGAAGGGGATCTAAAAAGCGGTTATGTTTCCAATGATGATGGGATCGTTGTTTACTTTGAAAACATGGAAATTCTTGAGCCTGTAAAAGTGGATCCTGATCAGGTGGACGGGTCCAATGCTGACGATACGATGGGTGTTGGGTTCGAGGATTCAGATGGGAACGTGATTGGGGGCGCTGATGGAATCGTGGACAAAATCAATGGTCACGAAGGCAGCGACACGATCAATGCAGGTGCCGGGAACGATTTAGCCGCCGGGGACACAGTTGGCAATGAATGGTCATTGGTCGACGGAAAATGGGTTTATGACGCGTCAAAGGTCAGCGCGATCGGCAAGGCGAAGTCTTTTGACGATGTGATCAATGGCGGAGAGGGTGATGATGTCCTGTTGGGCAATGGTGGGAATGATAAGCTCTTTGGTGAAGCCGGCCAGGATATCATCAATGCAGGAACTGGAGATGACGAAGCCTTTGGAGGCGCGGATGATGACTTGATCAATCTTGAAGACGGAGATGATTTTGGATCAGGAGGCCTCGGTGCTGATATTATAAACGCTGGCAAGGGTGATGACATTGTTTACGGGGATTTGTCTCCGGTAGAGAATCTCGTAACAACCACGACCGATGTTGGTCTGTCTGTCGCGCAATATGATGATACAGATTGGAATGTTGTGGAAAACGCGGAAACGGGTCACACAGAGATGCATCAAACACTACAGACGGATGCCCAAGGGACATACACAATTACCGTGGATGTGGCCGCGAACCTAGCCGCTGGTGCAACCCAAGGTGCGGTCGAAATCCTTTGGGATGGGGTGGTGATCGACAAAGTCGAAGTGGAATCTGGTGTCTTCCAAACCAAAAGCTATGAGGTGTCTGGAACAGGTGGTGAAACCGGACTGACCATTCGCACAGCTGAATATGAAGGCGATTCCGGGTCCAATATCGATACCAGTGGTGCGATTTTTAAATATGAGACATCAATCGATCTGGGCGAAGGTGAGATCACGGTTGATGCATTTGCCCCGGGGCAAGCTAAACTCTTCCAGGTAATAGACGGTCAACTGAAAGTTTTTGATACCGAAACCTCGACCTATCAAGACGCCGGTGATCCCACGGGCATTAAGATTAACGCGATTGGTTTGAACATTGAAAACGATCTAATCTATGGGATCGCAAAAACGCAAGGCGTGGACACGTTGGGCAACCCTGTTGCTGTTCCAGACATTGTGATGATGGATGCAAATGGCGAGATTTACCGCGTGGGCGATGGCCATTACGGTGACTATGTTGGCGATTTTGACGGTGAAGGCAATCTATGGACATTCCATACGTCTACCAACCGCGTGACGAAAATCGATGTCGACAAACTGGATGCAGACGGAAATCCGCAGATTGAAACTTTCCATTTCCCCGCTGATATATCAACTGATCGCCTGTATGATGTGGCTTATAATCCCGAAACGCAGGAGTTTTACGGCGTGGTTGCGCCCAGCAAACAAGGCGGAGAGGGAACTGTTCTGAAAATTGATCTCAGCCAGGTCGAGACCGGCGGTGAGCCGGTTTTCACGGAAATTCCAATCACCGACTCGATTATGAACGATGCTCTGTTAAATGGCATGGTTAAAGGAGCTTATGGAGCTGTCTTCATGGATGGCTCAGGCAATCTTTATGCCGGGTTGAACAAGGGTGACCACGATATGTCGACCTCTACCGATGTCAGCGGCGGCATCTATAAAATTGATATCAGCGAAGACGGCTCATATGCCGTTGCGGAGTTGATGGCCGATGCGCAAACCACAGGTGCAAATGATGGCGCTATGGACACACGGGCCAATGATCCGTTTGCTGATGTCGATGCAAGCGCCGACGTTCTATTGAAAAATATTACGGTCACACCTGCCGAAGGTGGCAATGACTCGCTTCGAGGCGGTGAAGGTGATGACACAATCTTCGGAGGTCAAGGCGATGACGAGGTCTTTGGTGGCAAAGACAACGACACAATTGACGGTGAAGAAGGCAATGACAAGGTGTTTGGCGGTGAAGGAGACGACCTTGCTGCGGGTGGTGAGGGCGATGACTATGTCGATGGTGGCCTTGGCAATGATACGGTTGATGGTGGTGCTGGGATAGATACCGTCTTAGGCGGCAGCGGAGATGATATCGTAAGTGGCGGCGCAGGAAATGACAAAATTGTTGGCGGTTCCGGGGCCGATACGATCCATATGGGCGAAGGAAATGATCACGTTTGGGGCGGTCAATGGTCTTCGGACAACTCGACTGATACTTTCGTGCTTTCTGCGGGATCTGGTAAGGACATGATTCATGATTTTGATACCGAGAAGGATCTTATCGATCTGTCAGAATATGGCATCACCTATGAGGACCTGACAGCATTGATTACAGATCATGGTTGGGCCACGGAGATTGATCTTGCAGGTCTGCCAGGGGCCAGCGATGGGGATCGGTTGTTCTTGAAATCTGTCGAGTCTGATACATTAGACGAAAGCAATTTCATCTTTTAAGACTCAGAAAAACAAGCTGCAATCAGCAAACAAAGCTGACTGCAGTTTTGTGTTTGAGTAAAAATTTCAGTGATTTGGTGGAGCCTAGGGGGATCGAACCCCTGACCTCTTCGCTGCCAGAAAAGCGGGGCGTGAACAATCAAAGTACGTTTTGCAAACACAGCAAATACAAACAACCCATTCAGCCAATACAAACCCTCAAAACCAATTGATTTAGGTTCGTTAAACCTCCGGGCGCTTCGTTGATTTAACGAAGTCTCCCAGCTCAAGAACGTTTGCCGCGTCTCTCATGTGATCTGGTGCGAACCGAGCATAAACGTCATAGGTCACTTTTGGATTAGAGTGGCCAAGGTATTGACCGACCTTCTCAAGGGATATTCCATTCTTGACCATATGGACAGCCGCAGAGTGCCTTAGCATGTGCAGGTTAAACTTTATCCCTGACTCGCGCCGTACGGCTTGTATGCCTCTCTTAATCGATTTGACCCGCTTAGAGCCGTACTCAATCACATGGGGCGTCTGGCGACCCATATAAGCTGTCTGTAGGGCAGCGCGTAACGTGTTGGTCATTGGGACAATAGCGCGCCCCTTGCGCGTTTCTGAGCCTTCTGAGCGCAGATTGATCTGGCCGGATTCAAAGTCTACCTGCTCCCATTTCAGATCCAGCACAGCACCTATCCTGGCTGCGGTCGCCCATAGTAAATGAAGCGAGAGTGTTATGTGGGGCGTAACGCTTGAAGAGATGATGAGCTGTACTTGCTCGGGGTCTAGATAGTCTTCTTTAGGCTTTGGTTTTGAGGGTCTCTCAATGTATGGGGCGTAGGGTATCCGTCTATATTTGACGTGGTGGTTGAGGCAGTTCCGAAGGTGGCCGAGTTCTGTGTGAATTGTGCCATCTTTACGGCCTTCGTTGCGTCTTTTGGCGATATAGGCGCGGGAATGTTCTGGTAAGATTTCAGAGGGTGATAGTTTTCCAAAATGGGCGAGGATTGGCTTACCAGTATATGAAAGCGTTTTGGCGTTCGGTCGAGAACCGAGGAAGTCAATATATTCACCCCACAGAAATGATATCGTTTCGTCAGAAGACCCCGCCTTGTGTCTTCTGTATACAACTGGGGCCTCTACCTCTGCTTCCGCTCTAGTGTATGCACTAAGCTTATACCGCTTTCGCCTTCCATCCTCGTTCCATACAACTGCATATCCGCCTTTGTATCGTTGGATTCTGAGTTGCACGATTCAATATCCTCCACTTCCTTTAGTGGGATACGGTATTCAGTCCCAAGCCTAAAGCAAGGTAATTCGCCATTGTCGCACAGATTGCGTATGTGTTGCGCTGTGCAGTCCCATCGTTCTGCGAGTGTCTTTGGCTTTAGGGCAGTGGGGGTCATACTTCTGGCCCTTGGGGTAGGGGCATAAAGTGGGTCGGGTTTACGTTTTCCCAGCCACCTCCAGAGGCATACCATCGCACAAATTGCTTGTCTTCATGAGACCATTGCATTGGTAGGGCGCACGCGGCAGGGAATTCGTTTTCCTGGTCTGGGTCCCATCCCATAAACCAAGAACCATCCTTCGGTGCCTCCTCTATCGGCCTCCATTGGGGAATAAGGTCTGCGCGGATGTAATTTCCAAGACAAAAATCCTCACCAACTTCATGATGCCCTGGATTCCAGTTGTTCTCGAAAGGATAGTCGTCAATCCATATGCGTTCAGGTGCATCGATCATCACAATCCCTCCGGCCTTTTTGTCAGGCTCTTGCACGGGTCTATGCCTTCCGTTGAGATGCCGAAATCTGACGCCACAATACCCGCAACAAAACTTCCGTTCTCCCCATCAAATTTAATGTGGAGGGACCCTCCAGAAAGTAGTCGAGCGCTTTTTGCTAGTGGGAACATGCGCCATAACTTTATAGGTATATCTAGCTGATGGGATTGGGGTTTGAGGCGGTAGACAGAGAATTCATTGAGACAAGCAGCCCCGCAGTGAGACCAGTACGTACCATGACACATCAATTCCCATTCATCATTGTCAAGATGAGCCGATATAATTGCCGCTTCCTGTGCCTCTCGCGGCCACTCGCCAAAAGGCAACTTGTCGGGGTTTGTTAGGTCGAAATTAGTCATTTCCATTTCTCCTCTAGTTCCGTTGTACTCATTTTCAGACAATCAATGATGAATGTTCGATTTGCCTTCGACTGAATGTCGTACAAGACATTCTTATATTGGATCACCTCACGAGCCTCGATGCAGTCGTAGAGAATGCGCGCATAATCCTTGCGACCCCCTTCTCCGTAATCAATACCAACAGTGCGCCAGAACCAATTACGCCCCATCTCCTCAATCATGTGCAATTCTTTTCTAAGAGGGAGAATGAGATGGAGGGGGCCCTTTCGACCCGTCCCTTTGCCGTCCTCCACTCCTGAGACATGGGCTAATTCAAAGCGTGTAAATCCCGTTAAACAGCAAGACCCAAATTCATGGTGAAAAGAATAAACCTGCTTTTCCAGGTCTGTACCGCGATAGTTGGAGGACTTGGGAAGTATGACGTTCACGTCACTGACCCACCCATTCGCATCTCTTTCCGCATGGAAGCATTAGCATCCCCGATAGCATTGATAACCATTTCAGCATCTTTGCGACGAAACAGGGCGCAGCGCTCCTCATGCTCGGCGTGCAAACGGCCCTCTTGGAGAGTTTTCCATTCTTTTGAGGTTCGCGCCATGCGCTCTTTCTCAGCGTGAGTTTTGCCATCCTGTTGGGATATAAGCTCTGCTAGATAGTCGTTCTTGGTTTCACCCAAAAGTTCGGCCTGCTTTTTCTTTTCCAGCCAATCTTTTGTGAGGTGACGCCACTTCTCTATTTCTTTGAACATATCCATGAGAGCTACTCGCCAGAGCCATCGCCAGAGCCAAAGCCAGGGCCATAGCCAGAGCCATAGCCAGAGCTAGAGCCAGAGCCATCGCCAGAGCCATCGCCAGAGCCAGAGCCATAGACAGAGCCAGAGCCAGAGCTAGAGCCAATTGTGGCCTTATAAATCTCTTTAATTTTGAGCATGAGGAACCGCTGACTCAATCGACTGCTTCGCCACGTCTCTGCAAACCGTTATTGAGTAATCCTCAACAATTATCTTTTCTTCAACAGTGCCAGAAACCTTGCTATCTGAGGAGAGTCCGTGATTTGCCACACCCTCATACCAGCTTTCTGTTTTGATCGCTGGCTTGTGATACCAGATTCGACGCGCATTTGAGAGGACAACACCCGTCTCATCGGCAGCCTTAATGGTTCCTGCGTTTATGCCCTCATTGCGACTTCGAATAATGGCGTATTTTCCTATTGCGCTCGAAAAAATGCCACCTGATGAAGTTGAGGTTTTGCTCTCACTATCCTCGCAGAGTAGCGCTTTAATTAGTTGCATTTTGTCCATTGTATCACCTTTCTAAGTTTGGCGGGTTTTCGCGTTCTTGGCAGGGCCGCCGTGCCTCACTAGGGACCGAGAAGAGTATCCCTGCGCACTCTCAAAAAGGAATTTCGTCATCCAAGTCATCGGGGCCGTTTTGGGCCGGGTTGCTATAGCCTTCAGCAGAACCGCCGTAGCTATCGCCGCCTGATTGCCCGCGATCTCCGCGACCATCCAATAGCGTTAGACTGCCCGCGTATGGCCGCAAAACAACTTCAGTTGTGTAGCGATCCTGTCCGCTTTGGTCCTGCCATTTACGGGTTTCTAGCTGACCTTCGACAAAAACCTTTGAACCTTTCTTGAGGTACTGTTCGGCAATCCGAGCGACGCCCTCATTAAAGATCGCTATTTGATGCCATTGGGTGCGCTCTCTCTGTTCGCCACTGGCTTTATCCTTCCAGCGTTCAGAGGTAGCGATAGTGAAGTTAACCACCTTGCCGCCGTTCTGAAATGTGCGGACTTCGGGATCGCGCCCTAAATTCCCCAATAGCATTACCTTGTTTAGACTGCCTGACATTATGCGGCCTCCTCTATTTCATGAAGTCTAGTGTGGTATCCATCCACGACCTTTTCGTGTAGGTCGGGATTGGTAGATTGAAGGTGTGAAATGATGTTTGCGCGGCGGTCCCATTCACTTGAAAGCTGACCGTGTGAAGGCTTGCGGCCCCATTGGTCGATAAGGGCCGTAGAGATTGCTTGCGCCTTTTCCCTATCGGTTGCGCTTGGAGACAATTCATCAACAATCGTCTTTGCCCAAGGGTCCATATCAACACCCACATTAGCGCGGGATTTGTCATAGAGGGCTAAGCCAAACTGATTACCAAAGGTACGCAGGCATCGCTTCAGAGCGTCCGTTACAGCTTCTTTTGTTGCGCCCTCAATGGCATCACCTTGTTTGGAGGCGAACCCAGACCCAAAACCTACATCTTGCCGAACAACTTCACCGACCTCTAGAGTCACAACGCACGTATAAGCCGCTTGCCACTGTAGTTTGCCCTGCTTGTCATTCGCTTCAATCAAAGAGCATTGGTCCAAGCCATGAATGGAATAAGACCAGCCACCAAAGCCAAAAATGCGGTTGGCTTCTGCAATTGCATGCCAGCCCTCTATGTAGTCACCTTTTGGCCCATAGTTCGAGGTTGGCTTAACCACATGTTTAGGGTTTAGCTTCTTTTCTAGTTCTGACTGTATTTCTTTCCAGTTCATGATACACCTTTCAAAATTGCAGGGAGTGACGTGGACGGACGGAAACCTTGACCCACGCTAATTGGATTAACCTTCACCCCCTGCTTTCCCGCTTGGGAACTCATCAAATAATTTCCACCAGCATCTACTGCGACAGTCAGAACAGCCATTTCTTGAAAAGCTTTCTGTGTGCGCCAACGCTCCGCCGGATAGTCAATTCCTTTCATCTCGAATTCTCCACTATGGTAATGATGATGATTGCCACTACAGCCCATGTCAGAAGTGTTCCGAAGAAATCCCATGCTGTGGGCGCAGACTGAAAAGCTATGCTGAGAAAGGTGTTATTCATCTGACTTGTCTCGCAAGTATTCAGAGTAGAGCCAGAACACCAAAGCGCATAAAGCCATAAGGTGCGGCCAATATACCCCAATCAAGAGCAACCACATCGAAATCAAGAAAATTACTACGATAAGAACTGCGGTTAGGAGTATCGCAGGAATTACGATCCAGCCGCTATCATTCATAAATATCCATTCAATAAAGTCTTTCATTGATTGGGTCCTCATTGTTGACTTAAAAATGTTGCTCTCTCTAGCACTCCAATGGGGTCAATCTTTTCCCAGAAGCCTTTATCAAAAGAAGCAGCCTCAGCAGCATCAGCAGCATCAGCATAAGCATAAGCAGCAGCATAAGCAGCAGCAGCAGCACGAGCAGCAGCCTCAGCAGCATCAGCAGCAGCACCAGCATAAGCAGCAGCACGAGCAGCAGCAGCAGCAACAGCATAAGCAGCAGCACGAGCAGCATAAGCATAAGCATCAGCAGCAGCATAAGCAGCACGAGCAGCAGCATCAGCAGCATCAGCAGCAGCATGAGAAGCAGCAGCTTGGCTGCGCTCTTTGCACATTTTTCTCCATTCTGCGCCGAACCCATTTTGGTCGGCAAAGTCTTGCAAAGACGGCAGAACCACCCCCCACATCCAATCTAGTAAGACGTTCGCCCGTTCGTCTTCGTAATCGCGTCCAGTACCAGCCATTTGAGGGAGAAGTTCTTTGTATCTCGGGCTATTTCGCATTTCACTGGGCATACTGTCTTGCAGTACAATTGTAGCTCTGCCCAATGCTAAACTCATGCAGTCGGGGACTTTATCCGAAAGCTCGCCTGATATTGCCAAGTTAATTGCAGCAATCGAACACGCAGCTTCCTTGGTTCCCAAACCTGAAGGAATCGTGATGGCGCTTAAGTAGCTTTTCAGTTTGGATCTCTGCTCATTTGTGAAACGCATCTTTGGGTCCTTTTAGTTGCGTTGTTCATAGAGCCATTCAAGGCCCTCGATCATTGCCGGAATGTCATCTGGGGTAATCCAAATATCATTGTCGCCTTGCTTGATCTTGCAAAAATCAGGGTATTCGCGGTTGAACGGAATGAACTCCAAGTTAAGGTCACTATCGTTGCAATCAAACTTTAAGGTCGCGGGCTTTAATCGGTTGTCCTTCATGACGGTCCTTTCCATTCCTTCAACTTGGGATAGACTGTTATAAATCCATCATCTTCGATTAGGTCCCCCACAGGGACAAAAAGGGAGGAAATTCCCTGTAGGGGTTCGCCGCGCGGGACAGCTTCTTGTTGACCCTTGGAGGAAGAGGGAGGGTCATTGTAATCCCTTCGCGGTTTTCCGAAATTAGTCTTCATGTTCTTCAAGCCGTTCAGCGTAATCGTGCAGCTCGTATGCAAATAACAAACACTCTTCGTCCGTTTTGTTATTCAGGTACGCCAAGCCCTTAATGAGATCTAATGTCTCGCCCGATCCGTAGGCTTCCGTAAATAAATCAACTGCAAGACTTATAAAAAGACGCTGTCTACTATCCCAAGCTGTGCCGAACTTTTCCTCAATTCGGTTCATGTCAGCAATGATTGCAGCGGATAATGCTCGGCTTCCGGGGGCCTCTGACCTGTTAAGCAAGCTTGCTGTGCTGCAAACAAGTTCCTCGGACCCTTTATTAAAATTGTCAGCTTGAATGTTCATGTCTTCCTCGCTTTGTTGAGTCAGAGATAAAGGGGAAAATTATCCCCGTCAAGCATAAAAGGGGAAAAAAATCCCCTAAAGTGGAAACTCGAAAACTGCCATTTTTGAACCCGTTTCTCGAATGGTGACCGTTTGGCTAATCTGATTGGTTTTGATTCCAATCCGTGAAAAGTGCTTAGAAATTTTGGGGTGTGAGACGGCAATCATTCTTTGGCACTCCAATGATCGAGCTTTGGTTTTCTGTAGGAAGAAGAGCGCAATAAAGCCAATCGCCTTTGAAAGGCCGTTAAGTTTTAGTGAGGGATTTATGCAGAGGCGTGTAACATCCCAATCATTTGAAGAAATCGGAGTTTCAAGTTCAGGGTAATCTAAAAAAAGGTATTGGATCAGAGCTGAGTCAGGGTCCTCGGTGTTGATCTTGTGGCCCCGTGCCGCCATTGCGATTTGGTTCCGCCTTAATACCAACGAGTAATAAGCCTGTTCGTTGTCAAATTGATCTATCTCAAGTCCATTTTTATGATCCAGGTTCCACTTTAGCCCATCAATAAAGACTGCCTTTCTTACACGATAGAATGAGACAAGGGTGGAGTCGGGGTCAATTTCGGAAAAATCAGGCTCGGCAATTCGAAAGCCGAAAATATACAAGGCGCTAGTCGTAAATACCCGCCTTCGTTGCTTCGATAATGACTTGGTTAAATGTGTTGACACCTAGTCTTTCTTTTATGTTTCGTTTGTGGTTCTGAATAGTTTTGATTGAAACCCGTAAATCATGGGCGATCTGTTTCTCCTGATAACCATATCCAATGCGCATTAAAATATGTAACTGGGTCTCCGATAGGTTGAGATCTTTAAGGTCCTGCGAGAAAAGCGATTTCGAATAACCGTCAATTAAAAGTGTGAGATCGGTCTTTAAATCGTAAAAATCCCGCTCTTTTTTTAAAATTATACTGCACAGAGATGGTACACCATCATTCTTGTAAAAATAGGTAAAGCCTCTTTTGGGGTCCAATCCATGCCGTCTACAGTGTTTAAATGCTTCAGTTCTTATGTCATAGTTTTTAGACCAAGCCGTCCAGCCACTTCGTTTTCTGACGTCAGCCGTGACTGGGTCTTTCCTGTGCATCGCACGAAAAACATATGAAGTTTTAAAACTAAATGGGGTATTGTTTCGAAACTTTGTCGGGTGCCTTCCCTTAAAGTTTGTAGCGAACATATAGTAGTCAACATGCTCAAGAATTTTTGGTAAAAAATGTCCTTCCAAATTCAATTGTCCAATCAGAGCCGAAAAGTTGCTGAAGAGGTCTTGAGTGAAGGTTCGTAAAAAGGAACCTACCTAAGTCTCAATTGTGACAATACAGTGCTTTCATTCCCACATTAATTTTAAAAGCTTTAGAAAACAACAATGGAAATCAAAAACTTACTGTCTATTCTTGAACGCGCCGCTGAGCTTCCGTCTCCTGCGCAGCAAGTTGAGCTTCTACTAACGGGCGAAGAACGCCTCTCGTCTCAGGATATAAAGACTTTAGAAGCCGCACTAAATCGGCTAGGTCTTTCTCTTCTTCATCTAGATTAGCGGAAGGGTCTTGCCGGGATATAAAGTCATGAAGGTTTAATTTCAGAAACTTTGCTATTTTAAATGCGTCATCAACATTTGTTGAGACGCTTACACCCTGTTTGAGCTTTTTTAGTTGCTCGTAAGATACGCCAGAACCATCCGCTACGGACTTTAGCGAAGTCCCGTCTTTATCTAGCTTGTCGAGTAGAAGTTCTCGAAATTTTTTCATGTGGGGATTATAATCCCCAAAGCCTTTTTTCAAAAGGCGACAATTGTCCCTTGACAAAAGGGGAGAATTGTCCCCTATCGTATTACATGACATCAAAATCTCTCACGAAATTAATTGAGGTTGAAGCGGCAAAACGTGGTTTGGCTGAAGCAACTCTTTGCAAATATGCGGTTGGAAACTCCAAACTGTATACGAACCTAAGGAAAGGGCGGTCCTGTTCCTTGAGTACATATGAGCGCTTTAAGGACTGGGTTGCTGAGAACCCTTCCGCAAGCACTAATTTGGAGCGTTCGCTGTGAGTGGTTTGGTTTCTTCATCATATCGTCGATATAGTGACGCCCGTTCCCAAAAGAATAGCCAGGTTTCCGTAAACTCTTACGGATACCGGGTGCGTCTCGCGCGTGACTGGCAAGTCTTCATTCAGGAAAACTTTGAAAGCGCCGCAGAGGTCCAGGAGTTTTTCGGAGTCAGCTTATCTACAGCTGAGAAATGGTTTTACGGGAACGGAACGCACTCACCGAGCGGTTTTGCAGTAGGTCTTGCGTTTTCCTTGTTGCCAAAGTCTGCACAAAAATTCCTTGGAGTAAACCAATGAATCAAATCCATAGGGCTTGGTTGCTATTCCAAATCTTCATCGGCACGCACTTAGGGGTTTCGGGGCAATTGATCCGAGATAGCGCGACCGCTCGCCTGAAAAAAATGCGAGCGAAATCATGAGGTTTTTTAGCCTCTCCAACGAGGTGTCGTCATGACACCGCCGCTTGGTCTGATTGCCGCTATCGCTTCCGTTTTCGCAGCGGTTATGGGCGTTGTTGCATGCATTCGTATTGTTTCCAACATGTAGGGGTTTCCAAATGACGTATTGGCGAGCCGCTCTTTTTAGTCACACCGTTCCGCAGAGGACGGGTGAAGGGCATGGTAACGCCCCTTACAGGGCGGCTCACCTATGCGAAATTCAGGGGTCCAGTTTACTCACCTCTGATACTGGCGCGGCGGACGCCACCCGCAAATCCGCCAACTTTTTCCTCAATATAGAGTCTTACATCATCGCTATGCACGGCACTGATCCCAGATTTCAGAATGGGGAGCTGTGTTTCTGATGGGTAAGCTCACCTTTCCGACTGCCGATTGCTTGTTGTCGCATATGCGACTGAATGGACTTGGGCTAGTCTGGACCGTACCGACTTCAAACAGGATAAAGTCAGGTGATCGCGTAGGCTGTCTTGGCAGCAATGGATACAGATGGGCTGGGTTTAAGGGGGTAAGCTACAGTGAGCACCAGCTTGTCTGGATAGACTCCCGTAAAGAGCAACCCCCTGACTTGATAGATCATATAAACGGAATCCGTGACGACAACCGACCGCAAAATTTACGCGCGGCGTCTAGGTCCCAAAACGCGGCAAATGGGTTGGCTCATATCGACAACTCTACACAAGTTATGGGCGTTCATAAACACCATGACGGTCGGTGGCCCGCCCAAATCTCAATTCTTGGTAAGAGGCATCATCTTGGTTGCTATGAAACGCTTTCCGAGGCGCGCCGTGCATATCATGACGCGGCAAAGATGTATTTCGGTGAGTACACTAGGTTGGAGAATTGAGCCTTGGGGAAAAGAAGCAACTTTGAGCGCCGGAAGTCAGATTTCTACGAAACCTTTGACCCGGTTTGTAGAGACACTTTGCTTCCACACATTGCAAAAGGCGTTAAATACTGGGAGCCTTGCGCGGGTCGATTGGCATTAGTTGAGCTTCTAGCTGATCATGCTGAGTGCGTAATAGCGACAGACAAATCAGAAAATGTATATACGCCCATAGAGGGAGTTTATCGAGTTGATGCGCTGGACGTTTGCGAGTCTGATATCCCCAGCGATGTTGATTGCATCATAACCAATCCGCCATGGACGCGCATTAAATCAGAGCCTGTTTTACATGATATGATCGAGCACTTCCGCGTCATGCGACCTACTTGGTTGCTTTTTGACGCAGACTGGATGTTCACTCTCCAGTCATCACCAATGATGAAGTTTTGCCACACAGTAGTCGCAATTGGTCGTGTGAAGTGGATACGTGGATCGAAAACCAAAGGCAAAGATAACTGCGCTTGGTATTTATTCGATAACCATGAGGCGCCCACTGAATTTATTGGGAGGTTCCCATGATTGGCGGATCTGTAACGAAAGAGGGTGATTATGCCGTAATCCGGCTACCCTTATCCGAGGTTCACGGTCTGCGTGTAGCGCTTGAGGAATGCCCATGTAAGGCCCCCAAGTCCGATGGAACTAAGAACGTTCGCCAGATACTAAAACAGGCATTGGGGAGGATAGACTATCGTGTCTCTTAATCGACATGCAAAGCGCCGTGACGCCAATGAAAATAAAATCATAGCAACATTTGTTGGCGCCGGATTCGAGGTTCACAGATTAGACTTGCCAGTTGATCTCTTAGTGATGCGGGGCGGTATCAATTATCTCGTTGAGGTAAAATCAGATGCCAAAGCTAAGCTGACAAAAGGCCAGCAAACCTTCTTTGAAACCTGCCGGGGTCAAGTGACGTGCGTGGCCTCTGTGGCTGACGCTGAAGCGCTCATAGCCATGATTGACCAAGGTGATCTTGTTCCAATTTTAGATTTCAGAGGGCAGATTTCATGAGTCATTATGCAACCAACTGGGCGATAAAGCAGAGAGGCTTAAACGCAGCTACTAAAATTGTTCTTTGGCACCTTTGTGATCGATACAACCCAGATTTTGGTTGTTTTCCGAAGCAAGAAACGCTGGCTGAAGCCTGTGAAATGTCCCGCTCAAGTATCAATACACACCTCAAAAAACTTGAAGAGCTTGGGCTAATTCGCCGTCAAAAGAGGTTTGATAAGCAGACAAAACAGCAAAAATCCACACGCTACATATTGGGGTTTGAGCCTGAAATGGACCGAGATAATGAAAGCCGTGTCCAGAATTTAGACACGGAAGCCGTGTCCAGATTTGACCAAAAGCCGTGTCCAGATTTGAATGAAAGCCGTGTCCAGAATCTGGACACTAACCCTGTAAGGGAACCACTAATAGAACCAGTAAACGCGCAAGCGCGCGCTTCTTTCTCTGATTTTTGGGAGAATTGGCCGAACAAGGTGGCAAAGGTCAGTGCTGAGAAGGCTTGGAAAAAGTTGACGCCTCAACAGAAAGGCGAGGCTTGCGAAAAGTGTTTGGGTTGGTTTGATTGGTGGCGCAAGGAAAATCCTACTGCATCTCCGTTGCATCCAGCCTCATTCCTGAACGCTCGGCGTTGGGAGGATGAACCTTTCACTAAGCAATCCCAAAGATCCACTGATGACGGCGGATCTGCGGCCCGGATGCTGGCTGAATGTATTATTGACCGTCGCCCTTGGGTCGTGACCCAAATATCGGCGGCCAAAGCCAGAGATATGATCTCTCAAGATCTAGTTACTTTGGAACAATGCAGATTAGCGGGGATAGTGATATGAAAAAACTTTCTGAACTAGATGCCGAAAGCCAAGGCATTGCTTACGATGCAATCTCATTAACTGGACTTTCTTGGGTAGCGCTTACTGAACAAAATAGGAAACGAAGAGTTGTTTATAAGCGTTGGGCTGCTTGGAAAATTTTCCGAGATCATGGGTACAGCTATCAAGAGATAGGGGAAATCTTTGGCAGGGATCACACAAGTATTTTGTGGGGTCTTCGGAGGCTCGGGGGTTCAAAACATGCGCCAAAATGAAAGACAACTAAAAGCGCCAAGTGCAGAGATGATTACTCAGGCATGGGCATCCTGCGAGGACTTCATATTGAAAGCTAAAAAGGGGGATAGAATTGTAATTTTTCGCGGCGATCCTGACAGCTCACTTGAGGAGAGACTTTTGAAGAATTGTGAATTTCTCGAAAAAGGTGGGTCAGTGAAAATCGAGGTTGTAAAACGCAAGGACGGCCCAAAGACGGTCGTGGAGAAACTGTAGCATGATAATCCTTTTTTTGAATTCGGAGGCTGCGATATGATCTCAGACGGACCATTCCCAATAATAGAGCGCCTTATTCAGGATGCAGAAAAAGGTAAGCGCTTCAAAGTATCGAAAGAAGAGGAAATGCCTTTTTTGCATGAAATCCACAAGGCACTGTCCGAACGCTCAATTCTAATCGATCACTTTAACGCAAAGATACAAGCAGACCATGTGAGCATGGGAACGGATGGTGATTGATGGTCGTCAAGCTAAAGAAGCCCGCCGCCCATAAGCACAAGGGACGCAGAAAGCGAAAGCTAGAGCGGCCAGAAGAGATTCATGAGATGGAGCCGACTCTTCAGCAAAGATGCAGACAGCTTGGGCTTTGGCCGACAGAGGCCAACTTGCGCTTTGCTAGAAGGGAGGACTTTGAAGCGGTTTATGCTGTTATCATTTACAACCACACTCAAGAGATTGGTGATGAATACCAAGAACTATTCACGGCCTGCAAAGAGATAGACCGGGCCTATAATCGAAACTGGCGCAGGCTTGGGAAGCGCGTTTACGCTAAAACCGCTGCCTTTGACATCCTGCATGAAGAAAAATGGGCAGATCCAGAGGCCAAGCCGAAAGAACAACTCACAGAGAACCAGATTGCCAACATAGAAGCTGCAATAAAGGATCGCCATAAGCTGATTGATGATCTGGTAAGACGAAAACTTGGTCCTCATGCAATTGATTTCTTAAAAATCATCACATTGCAGCCGGATAACTGGGGCGAATGGGCTGATACGGGTCTGTTTATAAAAAATCTCAAGAAAATCACGAAAAGTTTGCAAGATGTTCTTGATTAGTTCGCGAATCCATGCTAAATGGATAATGACAGCGGCTTGGTGTGACCGTTTGTGTCGCGGCTTGCTAGCGAAATCGTACCAAATCCCGAAAACAGAAAGGCCACATCATGTTAGGCCACGTTACCAGCCTCTTTTTAGGGGCTATGGGTTATGCCCAAGACTTGCATTGCGGTGATCGCACACAGCTTATTCTCAAACTCATGCAGGACTATCGGGAGGTTCCGATTGTTGAGATGGTAGACCGAATGGGAAACCTTGTTGAAGTCACGGCAAGCGAATCTGGGAGTTGGACGTTGCTCATTCATGCGCCTGATGGTCGTGTTTGCGTTCTTCAAACAGGGACGGGCTTTCAGGAGCTAAATCAGGCGGGCTGATATGAATTATCAAGAGTTAGTCGACAGGTGCGGAGGAAAAATAAGAGAGGCTGTTCGCAAATCCGGGATTCCTTACACGACCCTTCAAAATAACTACTCGAAAAGCCCAAGTAAAAAAATACCAGACCGAGCGTTATCGCAGCTAGGGTATGATTTAGCAGATTTCGAGATTTCAAAAGAAGAAGCTTGGGACAGTCATGTCAGGGCGTTTGAGTTTAAAATTGGGACTTCGCTTGCATCACAGTGGCAAACAATAAGAAGGCCGTCTGGCCCCTTTGTTATTTTCCATTGCACGGATCCTCATGTAGACGATGACGGCTCGGCGCTAAACCTTTTGAGCGAAGATATTAGGGCCTCGCATGATCTAGATGCGATTATGTGTCATGGGGGGGACCTCTTGAATAACTGGCCCATGGCGGGGAGACTGGCCCAGCAATGGGCGCACCAGACCTGCACGATGCCTAATGCATTGACGCGGGCTGAGCATTACATTGATATTTTCAAGCCTGACGTATGGGTTGACGGAAATCACGAGGAAATGAATCCTTATCTGGACTCTTGGATTAAAGATAAGCTGCCTAAGAGTGTGATTAAGGATTATTGGGTTTGCAACTTCCAAGTGAAGTGCGGAAGGTCAGACCTCTTCAAGGCGGTTCTGTCTCACAAGTTGAGCAAGGGTTCCTCTTGGTTCCATAAGTTGCAGGGCCACCTTCGCGAAATGATGGAGGGGCAACCCGCAGATTTATACATGGACGGTCATCTACACTGCGATGGAGTGATAGACCATTCAATGCCGGAGCGGGGCATGAGCGCGGTTGGTGTGGCTTCTGGTGGCTACAAATTTGCTGACAAGTATGCCCGCCGGATTTCAAAGAGTTCTGGCGAAATTAAGATACGGGGCCGGGCGCATTGGATGGTTTGCGACCCTGACGCGGAATTTGATGAGAGTAAGGCAACGGCCTTCAAGTCCGCAAGGCAGGCATCAGCGATGATTAACGGACTACAAAACCTGTCAGAGATTTAATGAGTAAGCGAGTAGAGCTTCTTCAGGAAGCAATTGAATTAACTAGCGGCGATCGTAACCGAGACTACGGTGACCCTTACGAAAACCACTGCACAATAGCTTGCATTTTCAATGCAATGACAGGCCACAGCCTGACGGCTGCGGATATTGTGAAGGTCCACATAGCGACCAAAATGGCGCGGATGAGAACAAGTCCAGGCAAGGACGACAACTACATAGACTTAATGGCTTACGCCGGAATCCTGAAAGAGTGTGAAGACGAATTGCGGAATGCAAAAGCCGCGCGGACGACGATGTGGTCTGTTCTGACATCTTTCTTACGTGCGACGAGGGGTGCTACCCGTTAACGTCGCGGCATTGAGCGGCAGTGGGAAATAACATGTTCCCACTGCCCGTTCCTAAACCTGTAATATGAGCAAACGCTCACAGGCATAGGCCAAATGCAATGCGCTTTCGCGCCTAAAAACGACTAGTGGTGCATGAGGCGATGATGGCCGTATGAGAGTCTAAACGATTAGCGAAGGATGTTGCGCAGCATTTTAAAACCCGCTGCGTGTCAGGGTCGGTGGGTTCATGGCCATCGCTTCGCTAGCTATTCTAATTCAGAAAGAGTGTGAAGATGAAACGCATCGTATTCCATTGGACGGGCGGGAGTTACACCCCGAACGCAGCGGAACTTAAAGCGTACCACTTTTTAATTGATGGTGATGGGAATGTTCATGATGGTGATTTACCGCCAGAGGCGAACAGCCCAGCATCAGTTAAGCGTGGAACATACGCGCGTCACACAGGCGGATTAAACACCGACAGCATTGGCGTTGGTCTTTGCGGAATGTTTGGTGCGAAGGAGGGCGGCCCTTACGGTAAATACCCAATCAAGAAAGGGCAATTTGCGGCGGCCATAAAAGAGGCTGCGCACCTTTGTGAGGTATACGGTTTAAGTGCGGATGATTGCGTGATGCATTCCGAGGTTCGCCCTCGGTTCGGTCGAGGCAAGGTAAAGTGGGATATTAACTATATGCCATGGCTTCCGGGCGGTGTTGAATTAACGCCGGGGGCGGCAGGGGGGTATTTGCGTGTCCAAGTTAGGCAGGCAATGGGTAGAGCGGCCTCTGGTTCTTGGAAGAAGCAAAGCAAAGCGCCGAAATGGCTTCGGAGGTTTTTCGGATGAAGAGATGGTATGAGTCTAAAACCATGTGGTTCAACATCGCTACGGGCGTTGTGGGCTTTCTTGGCATCTTTCTGGAATATGCGGACGCTATGAGCATTCCGGCTGAGTACATCTTTGCAGCGGCCACGCTGTCTTACGCGGCTAACGTTTACCTAAGATCAGTAACAACAACAGGAGTAGAGCTGTGACTTTGCCGAGCCGCATTCTGAAATTAGAAATTGACATTGATGATCCCTACGAATCTCTACGTGATGATGGGATTAAATGTCTCCAGAATGTCTTAGACCAGGCTAAATTTGATCTCAGAATGAGCGCATGGTATGAGGCCGCTGATATTGAGGCGGAAGAATCTAGAATGAAGCGTCTCGATGCTTAGCCTTCTTACAGGCTGGCGGGGCAAGATTTTCTCTATAGCTGGTGCGGTTTTCGCAATTCTTGCATACGGTAAGACCCAAAAGCGCAGGGGCGTTCTCAAGGAACGAAAGCGTACCGAAGAGGCACGCGAAGCGGCAATAGAAAACGCTAAGGAAAAAACAGATGAGGCAATCCATCATGTTGGCAGCCTTGATGCTGACGGCGTTAAGCGCGTGCTCGCAGATAAGTGGACCCGTGACTAATCCGGGCTTTGATCCGATTTGCATTTCTCGCCACGACGCACTGACCGAGGGTACTGCACGGCAGGTTTTGACGCACAACATCAAAGGCGAACTTTTGGAATATTGGGGCGGATGTGGTGATTGATACAATCGAGTTCATTGGTCTTACAGAAGATCCATTGGTTCTCGAAATTATCGCATTGGCGCAAAGTGCAATTAAGGATGATGGCGCTATGTTAGTTTTAACAAAGGTAGAAGCGGCACTAGAGGTTCTTCACAATCAATTTGTAATGGGGAACTTGGATTCATGAAATTTGATCCGTCAGTAAATCTAGGGCATGTTTTAACAATTCTGGCAATGATCCTTGGCGGTCTAGCTGCATACACTTCAATCCAGGTGGATTTGGCTGAACTAAAGACAATTGTGAATGGCTATCAGGTTGATCTGAATGACCATGAGGATCGCATACGAAAGCTTGAAGCTATAATCTCTACGGTAAACCGCTGAATGTAAAGGGTTTTATCTGATGTTCGCAGCTGGCCAAACTAAAGCCCTTAATGCTACCGAAGTCGCCTCTATCGCTGCGGGATCGACACTTGGCCTTCAGCAACAGCTTTTAGCAGATGCGGGGCAACCTGGGCTAACCGTTCTTGCTGTTGGTTTCACTACGACAGGTAAGGTTCAGGGTATCTCTCTTGGAGCGGGGAATGTTGTAGAGGTTTACGCTTCTGGTGCAGATTTTAATAGCGGCAACGTTCTTCATCGAGAGTTTATGAATTTTGGCGAGCCGATCTGTTTTACGGGTCTGGCTATCGGCGCCATAATTACGAGTACGCAAGGTTTCTATGGCTTTTGTGAAGCTTTAGATGGAACGCAGGAGAGTCCTATGCCTCTTCTGTCTTTTGGTCTCTCATTTACATCTACGTTCATTTTTGCCTTTCGAGACAGCAACGAGTTCCAAATAGACGGCCAAGACAGAGGTTTTATTTATGTAATTAACGGACCCCTTAGTAGCGCCATTGAACTGACTTTTGGCGATGGTAGCGTCGTCCAAGGTCAAACGGGAATTAACTTAGAGCCATGGGAACTGGGCGTGTTAGAGACTGACGGTAACGTCGAGTATATTGTTAACTCCACTAATCGGATAATGGGGTGCGTTGTTGCGGGTCAAAGTAATGAAGACGGGGTGACGAGTAGTAATTCTTTCAGAGATTCCAAGGTAGTAATGCCGTTAACGAACGATGGCATTACTTGGCCTCGTTCCGGTTTCGTTAGCGCACCTTTTAATAACACAATTGTAAATTGGTGGACGCGCGACGGCGTAGAGGGTTCTTTAAACAATGGTTTGGGGGTAAGCCCAGGTAGCCCTGTTGATTTCGATGCGGCTCCGCCAATTGGAACTGGGGCAAGTGACGCTGATTATGAGCCAGACGGGGCAACGAGATTAAAGGCCGTTGGGCTAATATCTGCTTTTTCTGGTGCAGATGGACAGGGAGGAGAGGCAACGCCTTTAATGCCTGTTTCCGCCATGTCTCAAGTTGTCGCCCAACCGCTCTTTATTGATGATACAGGGGATGGCAGCGCATCTGGGGTTGCTATCGCAAGTCCATTCGCAGGGACGGCGCGCGTATATTCCTATAATACGACAACCGATAGTTTAGACCTAGAATACACAGTTCCGCTAACGAGGAATGGTGTTACTGTAACAACTCAGGAAGATCAAAACCATCCAGCCGCCGGAATGGTGGCAAATGAAACGGTAAACGGGGCTGTCACATTGGTGGGGCAACTTAATCCAGGGCTAATAATAGCAGATGTTCCTATTACGGTAGTCCTTCAGAACAACAATCAAAACCTTTTGCCTTCGATTAGATCGCAAAACGGAACAACAACGACAGGGATCATCAACCAGCAAGACGAAACACTGTCACTTGGGATTACGCCGCAATCCATAGCCGCTGAGATTAGAGAGCGTGCAGATGGGGTTTTTGTAAGGCGTGAGATTGACGCTTCAAACGTAGAAACTTGGGCGGTGGCATAGATGGCAAATGAATTGGTCTACATCGACCCAACTGGCACAACGGGATTAACTATTACTGCGGAAGTCTTTGCGGCAACGGGTGCAGCGATTGGCACGGGTATATCTTGCACTGATGGGAATAGCATTGGCAGATATGTTGGTGATATGCCAGCAGCGGCGGCTGGAATTTATTATGTTCGGTTCACCTCTTCGGATTTGAAAGAAGGCGGCGGGATTATCCACTGGGATGGATCTGCAGAGGTTACCCTCAATGTTATTGACACGGTAGTCGATAGCGTTCTCGAAGACACGGACGACTTGCAGTCCACTAAGGGCGAACGAGCGACGGCGACTGGCTTCTCTACCTTTGATCCGACAAGTGACACTGTGGCCCGCGTAACGCTGGTTGATACAACAACGGACAACACAGACATGCGGGGTACGGACGGCGCCGTTACATCAGCGGGCGATGCGACTGCTTCTCAGCAAACATCCATTCTCAACGCAATATCTGCTCTTAATAATCTTTCTTCAGCGGACGTAACCGCAGCGGTCCCAACGACGGCAGAAATTGAAGCAGCGCTTCTAAACGAAGGCGATGGCCAACAGTTGATTGATGCGATTGTTCTGGCAATCGGAAATGAAAACGTTACGGCGGCAACTATAGCTGCGGCTGTTTGGGCGACCGCATCCAGAACACTCACAGAAACGACAGACAGCAACCTAGTTTCGGTAAATGGTGTTGTTGTTGACGGGGCAGGTACAGAGGCCGATCCGTTCGGGCCTGCCTAATGGCTAGCTCATGGGGTAAGTCTTGGGCTTCCGCTTGGGGAAGCGCTTGGGGTTTTATTGAAACGCAAGGGGAGCCCAGAGTCGGCACACCCAAAAGGTCTCGGTTTAACGTGCGGATTTTGCCAGACACGGAGCAAGTACTTCGGCCCATGGTATCCCAGAGGTCGAGAGAAACATTGTTAATACTTAGGCGAAAGGGGCGCTTGTGAGACGCAGCGCAGCGGCGGAACAATACAGACACTTATACAACACGCCACAATGGAAGGCCTTGCGCGCTCAGATATTGAATCGCGACAACTACACGTGCCAGTGGATCAGCTGCGGAAAGCTGCTAGTCGGTACTCACAGGCAACACAACGGTCCAGCCGTACACCACAAGAGAGACCACAAAGGCGACAAGACCTTGTTCTTTGACCCATTCAATCTCATTGCTGTATGCAAAGAGTGCCACGATAAAGACATTCAAAGGTACACGCATCGCGGTTACATCGCCGGCGCAGATGAAGATGGTCGCCCAATAGACCCAAACCACCCATGGAACAGCAAGGCTTGACTGTTTCCAATACCGAAACAATTTAGGCCCCCTACGATTTTAAAGAACCCCCTCTAAGCCCCAGACCCGCTCCCAAAGTACGAGTACACTGAAAGCAGTTTTAAAAACGGGGTACGGGTGCTTTATTGTCTACCCTGCGGAAACAAAGGCAGTAAATATGTTTGACACGGTGCGCTATTCTTCTGATTTTTATCCCGATTGGCTTCCTGCGCCGCTCTGTAAGGTTTTTCTTGTTCGAGGTCCTGCTGGAGGCGGAAAATCCACGTACTGCGCTGAAGCTGCTACGGATTTTGATGCCATTATCGATTTAGATGAGTGTTTTGAAAAAGTATGTGGAGTTTTTGGGCATGACGCAGGCCCAGAGTTTTTGGCGGAAGCCCTAATTGAAAGAAACCTTCAGCTACAAGCGTTATCGAGAAAGTCCACAGGTGTTGCGTATTTCATAAATAGCGCGCCAAAGAAATCAGATGTTTATTTCTGGGAAAGCATTCTCACAGCGGAAACGGTTTCAATAGTCCCTACTTTGGAAACTATTTTGTCGAGGGACATATCAGACAGGAGAAAGTTTTTAGCCCAAGATTGGTTTAGAGAGGCTGAATGAACAAACCAAGACAGCCCCGCTACGCACAGATATTTCAAGAAGACGCCGTTAAAGCCGAAGTTGCGACTCAAACTTGGCAAGAGACAATTGAACACCTTATAGAAAATGATTTTCTTTCAGCTCGACGGGTTGCCATTGCGGATCGGTACGCTCGATCATACGCTGAGTATGAAGTTCTCTACCTGATAGCGGCCACCGAAGGACCAGTTAAAGTAGGCCCTAATGGTGGCGACGTTTTTAACTTTAATTGGTCGGCTTGTGAAAAACTAAACGACCGGATCCTGAAGTTCGAAGAACAGCTCTTGATAACGCCCAAAGCCGCAGGGTTCTCTTTGAAAGAACAAAAGAATGACGCGAAAAAAACAGCGGCGGACGACTACTTTATTCGAGCACAAAGACCCGACCACTGAATATGCAAAGCGTGTCGTCAAAGGTGACATCGTGGCGGGGGTTTTTGTTCGGGCGTCCTGCCAAAGACACTTGGACGATCTAAGGCGTAAAGACGGTGTCGTTTGGGATTTAGCCGCCGCGAACGACGCTATCAATTTTTTTCCGGCAATGTTTACGGTTACGGCTGGCGCAAAAGTCGGAGAGCCGTTCGTTCTTTTGGATTGGATGGTTTTTGTCGTCGGTTCGCTTTTCGGCTGGCGGCGCAAGGATGATAGAACGCGGCGGTTTCGCAAGGCTTGGATCGAGATCGGAAAAGGACAGGCTAAGTCGCCTTTGATGGGCGCAATCGGCGTTTATATTACGCATTTCAGCGGCATCAACCGCGCCGAAGCTTACGCGATAGCAAATGATCGGGATCAAGCGAAAATATTGTTTAGCGACGCAGTTGCTTTGTGCAGGGCACCGATACCTGGCAAGGGCGGAGCAACGCTCGAAAGTTTAGGTCATTCCATCATTCGAGGCGTTGGCGATAACGCTTGGAAGATTGAACACCCAGCGAGCGGCTCTAAGTTTTTGCCCGTTGCGTCAAGCGATGCCATTTCTGGCCCAAAACCGATTTACGTCGCGTGCGACGAGATACACGAAATGAAAACCGACAAAGCAATTCAGCTTTGGCAGGCGGCGATTGACAAAATGTCGGGTGACCCGCTTATGGTCCTCGGCACAAATACACCGGCTATCGATCAGCAAGTCGGGACAGATTATTCGGAGTTTTATCAACGCGTAGCAACGGGCTTGATCGAAGACGACACGGCGTTTAGCTTTATTGCGCGCGTGGATGACTCCGACGACCCGTTCAACGACGAAAGTTGTTGGATTAAAGCACTTCCGGCCCTTGGGGTTACTTATCCCATCGAAAATGTCCGCAAGCGCGTGCAGTCTTCGAAACATATGGCGAGTGAACGCTTAGCGACAGAACGTTTGTTTTTCGGGCGACCGGTAGGTTCGTCGGGTTTTTGGATAGACGAGGACAAATGGCGGGCGAGTCTCGGCGAAATTGGCGACGTTTCGGGCCAAAAGTGCTTCCTCGCACTGGATTTGTCGCAAAAAAACGACTTGACCGCTCTTTCGGCGTGTTTTCGGGATGAAAGCGACCGTTTAAGCGTAAAAACTAAGTATTGGACGACCGCAGAGGGCATTGAGCGCCGGACTGCGGAAGACAGGGTTCCGTATCGCGCTTTCGAGACGCAAGGATATCTTAACATCCACGACAAAGAGGTCATCGACTACACCTTTGTTGCGCAAGAGGTCGCGGAGTTCTGCGCGGCGCATGATGTGGACAGCTTGACGGTAGATCCGGCGCTATTATCGCAGTTCATCGGGGCTTGCGAAAACATCGGCTTTGCGGTTTGGCGGTATAAAGGTCCGACGGAAGCACCCGGCACTGGTTTAAAAATCGTTACGCACGCGCAGGGCGCGCGGATTGCGTTCGAAGACCGTCAGCTATGTATGCCGCACTCTATTGGGCGGCTTTCCGACAAGATATTGGCAGGTGACATTGTCATCGAAGACAATAAACTCACGACGGTTTGCGCGTCAAACACCATTCTAACTATGGATGGCACTGGAAACCAAGCGTTCGATAAAAAACGAAGTCGAGGCCGGATCGACGGCATGGTCTCTATAGCCATGGCTGTGGGGGCATCAAAACAAGAAAAAACCGTCGCCCGATCTTACTTGGCGACTAGCGGGGTTCGCTTCACATGAAAATCTTGAACAAGATGGTGTCTGCGTTGGGTTACGAACGCAAGTCAAACACCGATTTGAGCGGAAATCGCTTCTACGATCAGTATATCATCAACCGCGATTTCACCCGCTCTGAGAAACCTTTACGTGTAGCGGCATCGCTGCGCGCCGGCATGCTAATTGCGCAAGACGTGGCGCGCATGCCCGCAGTCATTAAGACTGTAAAAGAATTAGACAACGGATTGGTTGAGCGCGCAAGGGTGGACTCACCTTTGGCGCGAATGCTTTTGCGTAAGCCGAATAATTACATGACTGCGGTCGAGTTTTTTGAAACGGTAACAATGCACGCGGTTTTTGAAGGTGTTGGCAGGGCTTATATTGAACGGGATCCGTTTCGAAAAGACCGCATTAAGGCGTTGCACCCGATTACGGACGGCGCGGTGACGGCAGCGCGCGACTATGACACGGGCGAAGTTTTTTACAGCGGCGTAATTGACGGGATTGTGAGATTTGATCGTGCGCCGCGCACCGACTTTATCGAGGTTTCAAACCCGCGTTACGGCTGCATTGAAGGTTTGGATATTTCACACGAAATGGAAGAGCTATTCGGTCTTGCGGTGCAGCTTCAAGACCGCCAACTCGAAGACGCGGACACAAAGGGCACGGCAGGCATTATTAGTTTTCCAGATGCAATCTCACCTGAAATCGCAGACAACACGATCAAAAGCCTAAGCGGGAAACTTCCTGGCACGGCTATTTTGGACGCTGGTGCGAAGTTCCAGCAGTTAATGGCCACGGCAGCGGAAAACCAGACGCTTGAAACGCGGCGCTTTGTTATTGAAGAGGTCGCGCGCGTCTTTGGCGTTCACCCTCTTATGATGATGCACGACGGCGCGGGGCAGTCTTTAACGCGAGTTCAAGACGTGATGGACTTCCATTTGTCTTTTACGCTTTCCCCTTGGTTGTCCCGTTGGGAACAAGCTATTGCGTTTTCACTATTAGACGACGACCAGATCATCGACTTTGATGAAACGCAACTTTTCAAAATGTCGCCGAAAGATCGTGCAGAATACTTGTCCAGAGCTCTTGGCGCTGGCGGCAACCAACCTTGGCTCACAAGGGACGAAGCGCGGAACATCGACGGGCGTAATCCGGTCGGGGATGACGGTGGCTTCAATAACGCGGCAGAAGAGGCGATTATGGCAGCGGAAGCGGAACTAAATTGATGGCCACTGAATCAGAGCGTGTAAAAAATCTCATTGCAGCCACCGAGAAAAAGGCTCGGGACAAAGCTTTTAAAGAAGGTTTTGAGCAGGGCGAAGCCATAGGTCATGAAAAAGGCTACCGAGGCGGTTATACGGCCAAAAGTTCTGAACCAATAAACGTCCTGAAGCCCTCGGTAAACCTCGACACTGCTCCCGTCGTCGCTCTTACTGATACAATCCACGACAGTCTTCTTGCGCTTAGTAAGACCTTGACCGTTTTAAGCAAGCAAAACGCCATTACAGACGCCATCGATAAAATGACAGAGTCTGGCACGCAATTCCCGCCCGAGTTTTTGCAGGGCATTCAAGTTTGGGTGCAGGCTCTAGATAAGAACACGTCCACTGCGGCTGCGATGATTACGATAGCTGAAAAGACCTTGGTCGCCGCCGAGCGACAAGCGACCGCTCTCGAAAAGAGTGCTGTGCAGACAAAACGCTTAGCCGACGAGCGCGAGCAAGACCTAAGAATCGAATATAGCGACGGATCAAGCGCTACCGTTAGTTCTAAATCCTAGGGGGTAATAATGTTAGAGACAAAATTCGCCCGCATCGACGCGGATACAGTGACTGAAGAGGGTAAAATAGGGGGTTACGCTTCTGTTTTCAGCATAAAGGACGATGTCGGCGACGTAGTTGTTAAGGGTGCTTTTGCGGAAAGTTTAGCGTCTGGACGCCCGGTAAGGTTGTTGGCAGACCACGATGTCGAAAAGCGAGTCGGAACTATCACAAACATTTTCGAAGACGCTAAAGGCCTGTATATTGAGGGCCAGATACTTATGAAAACGCAGCGCGGTCGAGATACTTACGAAGAAGTCAAAGCCGGAATGCTGGACAGTTTTTCTATCGGATACGTGGTAGTCGAGTCGAGTGACGGTGACGACGCTCGGTTCCTAGAAAAAATTGAGCTCTTCGAGGTTTCACTTGTTAACATGCCCGCGAACCCGAAAACCGTTGTCGAATACGTTAAGTCAACCGGTTGCACTGATTGGATTCAGAGCCCGGTGGAGTCCAAACGCTACCTTGAAGACGTTTTGAAAAAACACACGAGATCAAATTCTAAAGAGGCCAAGAGATTGGTGTCTTTGGCTGCCGAGCGTGACGCCGGCGAAGAAGGGGAAGAGCGCGACGCTGACTCCGAAATTGCGAAACATATTCGCAGCAAAACTTGGGGCTAAATCGCCCCTTACTGTGACCGTCGAGAGACAGGCCACAATCCCTTAGATGGAGAACTATTATGCCATTAGATATGGAAACGAAACGTGCGCTCGACGATTCGCACGACGCCCTAAACGGGCATTTAAAAGAGCTAAAGTCGTCTCAGGCGGCAATGTCCGAAAAGCTGAAAGTTTTGGAAGAAAAATCCAACAACGGCGAAGACATCACAGACATCACAACGCGTTTGGAAGAAGAGCGCGAGACGATGACAAAAATGGGCGACGCGATCACAGAATTGCAAAAGAAATCCGCCCGTTTGGACCGCGAGTCTAAGTCGGTTTCTCAGCAAATCGCCGAGTCTAAAGACTTCTTGCCAAACTTGCGTTCCGGCAAGCGTATGGAGTTCAAAGACATCACGACGGCGTCCGGCGGCGCGGGATTCACAATCAACACTCTGACACGCACACTTGACCGTGGTATGGCACCGCCTATCAACCAACGTCTGTATCTGCGGGATTTGTTGCCAACGATTACAACAAACGCTGGTTCGTTTATTTATCGCCAGGAAGCGTCGTTTACGAATAACGCGGCGGTTGTTGAGGAAGGCGACGCGAAGCCAAAGTCCGACGTGACGTTTGAACCAAAGCAAGGCAACATCAAGAAGCTGGCGCATTTCTTCCAAGTTACGGAAGAGGCACTAGACGACGTCGATATGATGGAGGGCTATATCCGTGAGCGCGGCCTTTACGGCTTGCGTCTTGTGGAAGAGCAACAGCTTTTGACGGGTAATGACTCCGCAACACAACTTGACGGTCTTTTGAACACGGGCAACTTTACTGCGTACTCTAACGCGACAGTTCCGGGCTTCACACCGGCAGCGGGCGCAAAGATGGACGACCTTCGAGTTGCTATCGCGCAGATCGAGGATGCGGATCTTATGCCCTCTGCGATTGTCATGAACCACTTGGACGTTGCGGGCTTGCAACTCGAAAAAGACGGCGACGGCAAGTATTTGCACCCTGCGTTTACGGGTTCAACCGCTTGGGGTTTGCCTCTTGTTTCGACAAAAGGCTTTGCACAAGGTTCCTTCATGGTCGGCGCGTTGCAAGGCAACGTTCTTGTACACCAGCGCAAAGGCATTGAGGTGCGCCGCTCCACAGAGAACGAGGATAACTTCATTACAAACGAAGTTACAATTCTCCTGGAAGAGCGTCTTGGTTTAGAGGTCCGTTACCCAACAGGTATCGTTTCTGGCGCGTTCACCACTTCTTAATAAGTCAGCGGGGCTTAGCGGCCCCGCCTTTTCCGCGCGAGGATATCATGGCGATAAATCAATCTGGATCACCTATCGGCGTTTTCATCGATCTAGCGACAGCTAAGTTACACATGGTTGTCGAATTCACAGACGACGATACCATCATCCAAAGCTATATTGACGCCGCAGAAGACTATCTTGAGCGCGTTTGCGGAACCGTGTTTCGTACGACAGAGTTCACCTTCACCGGTACAGACTTTAATCTGTGCTTTGAGAATTACCCAAACGCCGCGATTAGTTCCGTGACTTACGAAGACAGTCTAGGAGCGACTATTTCTGTTGTTGATTACAGTATTGTCGATGATGTGTTGACTCTGGAAACCACACCTACAGACGTTGAATCTGTCACCGTGGTTTTTACGGCGGGTCTAGGGGCGGGGAACGTACCCGCGAGCCTTACGACGGCGGCCATACTTATTGCGGCGGGTATGTATGAGGAGCGCGCCGAAAATACAATGGCGGAGCGCTACGCATTGTCGTTTGGCGTCAAGCAGCTAATAGCGCCGCACAGAGTTTTTGCCTATGGCTAAAAGTCTCCACCAAAAATACACATTTGCAAAGCGTGACCCCCAAGCAGATGACGGCTACGGGAACACGCTGACCGGTTGGGTTGATCAGTTCACCGTGCGCGGGGACCGGCAATTTCTGCGGGGCGGAGAAAAGGTCATAGCGGGACGCTTGGAGGGGCGGCAGCCAATTATCGTTACTGTGCGCCAAAGCGCGGTCGCTCACGAAATCTGCCCAGATTGGCGCATTACTGACGCAAGATCGGGCGAGACTTACAACGTCCGTGCGGTAGAGCCGAGCAAGAACCGTCTTTACTATGAAATTCTGTGCGAGGCGGGCGTAGCCGATGGTTAGTGGGTCGAAGCGTTTGCAAAGGAAGCTTTCGAGGCTGCCTAAGTCGGTGCAGAAAGAAGTTCGCAAAGCCACCGCGACCGGGGCGACTGAAATGGTTCAAACTGCGCGCGGTTTCGTGCCGAAAGACGAGGGCTACTTGCGTGATAGCATCCGCTGGCGCTGGATCCGAAAAGCTGCTTTCACGGCACTCGTTACGGCAGGTAACGAGCGGACCCGAGTCAAGGGCCGCAACGGCAAGTTGTTTCAAAACGCTTTCAACCAAGAGTTTGGCACCAAGAACATGCCTGCAAACCCATTCTTCTTTGTGGCGTATCGGCTGCGCCGCACTCGGATTAGGAGCCGCATTTCTCGGGCCTTTTCTAAAGCGATAAGGATTGCGTTTAAATGACAAGCCCAAGTCTAGAATTGCAAGGTCTCTTGGTCCAAACCTTGAAGGCCGATGCCGCCGTAAACGCTTTAGTTTCGGGCGCTGTATACGATCGGATTCCGAAAGACGCGCCTATGCCATACATCCAGATCGGCGCGACCGACGAAACCCCGTTGGATGCAAGTTGTTTTGTTTACAGCGAGCATACGGTGCAGCTTGACGTTTTTTCCCGTGAGTTCGGGCAAGTCGAGTGTAAGCGCATAACTGATGCGATTAAGCGAGCTTTGCACTATGCAGACCTGTCTTTGAATGACAATTCAATCGGCGACGTCCGCGTTGATTCAATTAGGTATCTAACCGATCCAGACGGGGTGACGACGCACGGCATCGTGAATATCAAAACGATTGTGGAGGAACGCTAATGCGTATTCGTGCCCTGAAAAAATACACGTACATCGCCAAAGGAGAAAAACACTCCTACACCATGACGCCCGAAATGGGCGTTATCAAGCATTTTCCCTCTCGCGTCTGTAAAGCGGCGATAGAAGCTGGCGCAGCCGAAGAGGTCAAGAGTTCCCGCAAGCGGGATAACCCGGCAACCGCCGATTAACCTACCGCCCCGCCGAGAGGCGTCGGCTTTTTCCTTAGAAGGACAAACAACATGGCTCTACCCGTAACAGGTACGCGCGGTGATATTGTCGTGCAGGTCGAATTTGATCCTGTAGGCGCCGCCGGTACTTACACAAACGCTTGTGGCGTAACAAGCGCAAGTTTCGAAATTAGTAACGACATTATCTCTTTTGACGTCGGCGACTGTGACGACTGGTCCGCATCGGTTCAGAAAGTCAAGAACTACGGCGCGCAAGACGTGACAATGTCTATCGACGCCACATGGAGCGCAGCGCAACACGTTCAAATGATTGATTGGGCTTCACGCAACATCAACGAGGGCCAATTGAATCTTCGTTTGCTATACCCAAATGCAACCACCGGACAAGTTTCCATGATCGATGGTCTCGCACTCATGGAAACTTTGACACTCGATAACGTTGGCAACGTTGAGGGCAACCCGCAGACGGAAAACATTTCGCTGCAATTCTCTGGCGGCATCACGGTAACTAAAGCCTCATAATGCAGTCGCAGGTTTTAAAATGGGCGGGGGGTGAGCATGAGTTCGCCCTATCCGTCAAAGATCTCCTAGCCTTACAAGATCGGTGCGGCGGGGTTGACGGAGTCGGGCTTATCTTTCAACGGCTTCAACAGGGCAGTTGGCGTGTCCAAGACGTTGTTTCGACGTTGGCGCTTGGCCTTGAGGGCGATAAGTTTTCGCGCATCGAGGCGCAACAGCTTGTCGAAGAAACGGCCCTAAGCAAAGGCCTAGCGGAACTTTCAGTTATCGCTTTGGCGGTTCTCGCAAACGCGCTTTACGGCTACCCCGAAGAGCCGGGGGAGTCCGAGGTGGAGACCTCTTAAAACTCGACGAAAAAGACATCGTCAAGCTTTCGTGGAAGCTCGGCGTTTTCGACTTGCTACCTCGAATATCCTTGCGTGAGCTTGGCGCGTTTGCCGAAGCCCACGAAGAATACAACGGGGGTAAAAAGAAACCGAAACCTATGTCTGAAGAGCGAATGCGTGAATTGGGCGTTGGAGAAACTGTGCAGATAACCGATTTTAAAGGGCCAAAGAATGCCGACACAAGAAGAAAAACTCGTCGTCCGCATAGAGGCGCAAACGCGAAGCCTTAACAACGCCGTAAAGCGCCTGAATAAACAGATTGCGGGTTTTGAAAAAAACACGAACAGTAGACTGAAAAAGGTCAATCGCAACTTTTCTAGGTTAGGCCGCGAATTAACAGCGGGAATAGGGGGGCCTTTAAGAGCGATCCCTGGTCCCGCAGGTATTGCCGCAGCCGCCTTGGCGGGCATAGGTGTAGCGGCGGTTTCTGCTGCAAAGCAGGGCGAGCGCCTTTTTTTAGTAGAAAAGAGAATTCAGGCCATAACGGGGAGCGCAGAACGCGCCGAATTCTCATTGGCGGCCATTGTTCAGGTTGCTCAAGAAACCGGCACTGGCATCGACACCGTAGCAGGTGCGTTCTCAAGATACACCCTAGCTGCGCAAGAAATAGGAGCTACCACGCAAGATGTCGAAACCTTAACGCAGACGATCTTGCAGTTAGGTGCGGTTGGTGGCGGAACGCAACAGGAGCTTGCGTCAGGCGCGCAACAGCTCGCACAATCCCTTGCTAAAGGGGTTCTAAACGGGGACGAATTGCGCTCCGTGATGGAGAACATTCCTCTCGTCGCTAAGGCTATCGCGGACGGACTGGGCGTCGGTATTGGCCAGCTTAAGGACATGGGCGCCGCTGGAGAGCTGACCTCAAAACAAGTTTTCGACGCTCTTTTAGGGGGCGCTGACGACGCAAACAGAAAGTTTGAGACTCTGCCCCCAACTATCCAGCGCGCTTCCGTGCGAATGGCGAATGGGTTCAATGTGTTTCTTGCTAAGATCAACGAGACCACAGGCGCTTCTCGCATTTTAGCAGGTGTGATTGACGGCATAGCAGATAAACTGGACCGCCTAAATCTCAGGGGAACTGCGGCTCGGATTGCCGATCTACAGGACAGTGTTGACCAAGACACCGCCCAGTTACTAGGCGATGGTCCAAATTTTCGAAAGGGTGAGCGTGCACTGGTCGAGGAACGGCTAGAAAAAAACCGCATATTGTTAGAGTCACTGATCTCAAAAGAAAAAGAGCGAGCTGATAATCAGGATGATTACGAGCGTGCTAGGGACCTGGGGTCGCAGCGTGAAAAAGCCGCCGTTGAAGAAATAGCAAAACTTCAAGAGATAGAAGACAAAAGAGCTTTTGACGCCCTTGGAGAGCGGGAAAAGTTTATCAAGCGTGGACAGGAAGCCTTTAGGTCGGGCTTGAGTCAGAACTTGAGTGATTCTCAAGTCCAAAAACTCCTAAAGGCAAACGAGCAGCTTTTAGGCGAACAGTTCGACGCGTCTAAATCGCCCAAAGTATCGGGGGGCGGGACAAGCACCTCTTCCCCCTCGGAGACTAATGACCTTTTCGCCAAAACCGACCAACTGATCGCGCGGATTGGAATAGAAGGTTCTGAGCTTCGCAAATTACAAGTACAGCAAGAACTTTTAAATGAGGCTAGGCGCCAAGGGCTTGATCTTAATAAAAGCTACAATGGGAGTAGCGAAACGCTTTCAGAAGAAATCAGTCGGCAGGCTCAAGCGGTCGCCAACCTAGAGAAACAGTATGAGCAAGCTCAAAAGCAAAGCGAATTTTTTAATTCATCTTTCGAAAGCTTTCAAGACGGCCTTTTGGATGCTGCAATAAGCGGTGAAAAGCTTTCTGGGGTGCTAAAAGATCTCGCTATAGATATAGCGAAAGCGGCCTTGCAAGCAGCGCTTTTCGGGTCGGGTCCTCTGGGAGGCGGAGGTGGTGTTTTAAACAGTCTCGGAGGCGGTGTTTCGAGCCTTTTTGCGGGTTTCTTCGCTAATGGCGGCCAGATACCGCGCGGACAGTTTGGGGTGGTCGGCGAGGCGGGACCTGAAATCGTAACTGGTCCCGCAAACGTCACACCCATTCGCGGCAATCAATCTGGCGGTAACGTCACAATCGACATTCGCACCGAAGAAGGACCGTTGTTTACTCAGAGAGTGCAGGCGGAGAGCGCCGGAGTCGCCGCCGCCGTTGTTAGACAGAATAATAGAAATGTTCCGGCATCGGTAGCCGAAGCACAGCGGAGAGCATAATGACCGTTCCACTGTTGGATTGCGCAGAATTTTCTATAAAATCACACACGATATCATGCCCTCCGACGACATTCACCGGTGGGCGGGGGCTTGGAGGATTCAAGCAAACAACAAGGACCGAGAATAGGTATTGGCGGGGGTCCTTAACGCTCAATCGGATATTTAACAAAGACTTACTCAAATACCGAGCGTTCATGTCTTCTCTTGCAGGAGCAAGCGGGGTCTTTGATTTGTGCTTATGTGATCCTTTTGGTTTTAGTTTTACAAATTCATCTTATGAGGATTGGTTGAAATTTCAGGGCTATGATTTAGCCAGTCTTTGCGGCCCGGATATTAACGGTATCTATGGGTTGCCCTTCTCGGATGGCACCTGTTTCTCTGATGGAACAGGTTTTCTAATACCACCTTTCACGCCGCCAACCAGCGCCTCACTATCAGCTGTTGGTTCGTCAACGATTTTACTGTCCGAAGGCGTCTATGAGGTCGGAATGCGCTTCTCTACACCCAATAATTACCTGCATGAAGTCATAAGTCTTAACGGTAGCACTGCTGAGATTGTACCACCTTTAAGAGAAGAGATTCAGCTGGGCGATGCTTTGAACTTTTCTGATCCTCTTATTAGAGTCCGGCTTTCAAGCGATACGTCGGGGCAACCGAGGGTCTTTCACGGCAAAATGACAGGAGAAATAGGAATTGATTTTGAGGAGGTTTTGGAGCGATGACCTTTTCACCCTATGCGGGTTATTTGGATGCCGAGCAAGTTGCGTTGACCGTATTATTCAAAATCGAGTTTACAAGCCAAACATACCATCTCGCCTGTAGAAACACAGGAATTACCGATTTGACAGGGCAATATTGGGAGCCAGCCAACTCTTCCATAATTTCTTATGAGGATTTTATGACAGGAGCGAGTTTAGCCGCCTCAAAACGCACGTACACACTTTCCTTGCCTGATTCTGTATTCGGAAACAAATTAGTTTCTCAAGAATCTGAATATCGCGGCAGGTCATTGTCCCAGTACATGCAGATTTTAGATTTTGATACGGACGCTCCAGTCGGGCCAACACATTTCTTACATACTGGTTTTATGGATAGTGTTTCGTCAACGTTATCTCCTGATGGAACTGCGGTTTTATCGGTCACAGCTGAGGGACCGCTAAGTTATAAGAACAGGTCAAGTTATGGGCTTCTTACGGATACTGACCAAAAAGCCAGATATTCTGATGATGAAGGTCTTGATCGCGTCAAAGAGCTATCACTAGGAGTGACAGTTGTATGGCCACCAGCCTAGACTTTTGGAACCGCGCAATGTCCGAGCCATTTGAGTGGGGTAAGAACGACTGTGCTCTTTGGGTCTCGCGCTACATTGAGGAGTTAACGGGATTTGACCCCGCAAGTAATTATCGTGGGAGCTACACGACCAAGCTAGGTGCTTTTAGAATCCTGAGAAAATCAGGCGGGTTGGAGGGTCTTTGCGAGTCTGTCATGGTAGACTTCCCTTTAGGTGACGATGTCGGGGTTGCACAAATCAACGGGGTAAATTTATGCGGAATACGAAACGGAGACAAACTTGCCTTAAAGGGGGATTGTGGCCTTTTGATTATCCCCTTTGAGGGCTTCTTAAGAGGGTGGTCTATCGAGGATAGAAAAACTCAACATGAAATAGAATAGGTGAACCTTCTTTTTAGAAATTCTTCTAAGTTTCCGGATACAGCGCACCCCATGCTCGCAGCATGGTACCTCGCCGCCGCTTCGTAGTGTTCTGTCGGAAGCTCAAACTCAGCCAGTTCCTCGCCCGGGTATAGCTTCTTAAATACTTTAAGATTTGCCAGTTTCAATGTGTTCAGAGCGATAAGCCGTATTCCGGGTTCTGTTTTGTGCTCATAAGAGATGAAATGCATCCCATGCTCGTCCGCAAACTTGTCAGCTTTCAAAATTCGAAAATCAGCTAACTTAAAATCTGACGCGTTCGCAACGCCCGCAAGGAACAGTGTGATAGTTATGATAATAATTTTTTTCATGTGCTTCAGCTAACAAATTTTAATGCAAACTCAAGTGAGGAAAATCACACATGGCACAAGCGGCGATAGTCCTTCTCAGCCCTGCGGCAAGTCTTGGGAGTACAGTCTCTATCTTCGGTATAACCGTCGCGACTTCTGCGGGCTTAACGATTGCCGGTTCTCTCTTGAGCGCCGGAGTTTCGCTTGCGGTAACGGCAGCTTTAACGCCTGATATCGGTGGTATTAGGGCCAGCGATCAACAGGCGAACTTTCAGGAATCCGTTTCACCGAGGCTTGTGATTGTGGGTCGCGCAAAAGTCGGCGGAGCTAAGGTTACTATTCGCCAGACCAGCGACAAACTTTATATTCTTCTTGTCCAGGGTCACCGTCAAATAACTTCACGCGAAAAACACTACGTAGACGGTCGAGAGGTAACCCTGAATAGCTCAGGTATTATCACTGACCCCGATAAATATGAAAATGATGAGGGGAATATATTTCTTCAAATACTTCACAGAGATGGCGAAGTGCCATCGACAAATTATGATGAGCTGGAAGCGGACTTCCCTGACTGGGACGAAACGCATCGCCTCGACGGCCTGGCCACAGCACTCCTTATTCATGAAGCGCCATCACTAAAAAGATTTAATAAGGTCTTCCCTGATAGAACTGTACGGTACAACTCCTTAACACAGGGAATAGAAGTCTTTGACCCTAGAACTTCTCTTACGTCTTGGACTGAAAACCCTGTATTGATCATACGAGACTATATTATAAACTCAGACGAACTATCGTCTCTTGGGGTTGATGACACGCTTTTCTCTATCGCCGCAGACGTATGCGATGAAGTTTTCCCAACAGCGAATGGCAGTGATGTCAGATACCGCATTGGAGGCACTTATAGCCTGACAGACGACCATCAGGCGAACCTTCAAGCAATGGCGAACACTTGCGATGGAGAGATTTTTATCACAACTGAAGGTGAGTGGGGTATTCGGGCCGGCGGCAACATAGACCCCACCTTTACGATTGATAGTAAGCATATAATTTCGGTTCAAATATCAAATGGCCCCTCCGCCTTGGACGCCTATACCACACTGAAATCTGACTATACTGATGAAGACTTGGACTACGTGACAGAAACAATTGATCCATGGGTTCAAGATAGCCTTGTAACACGATACGGGCACGAAATAGTTCGCGATGATTTTAGTCTTAGAATGGTGCCATCCCACCACCAAGCAAGACGCCTTTCTAAGCGTCGGATAATTTCAGACAACCCAATATATAAAGGGGTTTTGCGAACAAATCTCCACGGTTTGCAGGCCTTAGGAGAACGGTGGTTAAATGTTAACCTCGACTATGAATTTGCGGGTATAAACTATTCGGGTCCGGCGCGGATTGAAGACATAAGCTTCTCCGGAGGTGCTATAGATCGTCCGGACAGTCTGTCTTATGTTGATATAACATTTTCCATACTAGACCCATCATATGACCAATGGGACCTCTCGGAGGAGGGACAGAAGCCCCTTCCAGTTCTACCTGATGATGAAGAGGACTTGCCAATCCCTACCGGACTTTCAGCCGTTGGCGCGCCTGTAAACGGGGGTGCCGGCATACTGGTTTCTTGGGATTTGCAGCCCTACTCGTCTTTAAACCCAGTCGTTGAATACAAGCCTTCAACAAGCTCGACCTATGAAAGTCGAACGCTTACTGCGCAAACAACCTCTGAAGAAATCGGCGGGCTAACGGATGGAGCCTCTTATGACGTTAGGGTCGCGTTTGAGGGGCCTTCCGGAACGTTCAGCGAATACTCGACGCTAACAAGCGTCCTAGCCTCAAACACCTAAACTTAGGAGAATTTACCATGAGTAAGGCAGACGCAGCACTGGCGGCGTATAGTACAAATGTGTCACCAGACAAAACGATTGTTAGAAATCTTTGGAATAATGTCCATACAGATTTCGGGACAATAGCAGAACTGGTTTCTTATGCAGGTACGGATATCTCTGCTGGGGACACCGTGTCCGTGGGCGGAATGCTTTGGGACATAGTTGCGGACCAAACATATACCGAAGATAGCCTAGTTGTTTATGATCTGACAGGTACTAGCTTGCAGGCCGTTTCTCGCGGTCCTATATTTACGGCAGACACTCCGGAGGCTCGATCCCAAGCTTTGCTTTACATTGAAGAGGGCGCTCTTTTTTCAATGGGAACAGTTCAATACCGTATCAATTCTGGCGCCATAGAAGTGGCGACAGGTTTTGACACATCAAACTTTGTCAGAAAAGACAGCGGAGCCGGAAATCAGGTTATTTTAAATGATGTAACTGCGCCAAGGATCACTATTGACGGCACGATTTTTACAAAACTTCTTTTTAGTAATGATACAGATTCAATTCAATTCACGCAACTCGGAAACAATACACTACGGTTGAGCTACGATGATGATGGGACGATTTCCAATGCGGCGCTACTAGACGGACCGGGGACCAGTTTAACGGAGCCGTATTCGTTCGTAACAAGGGAAAAAGGTGATGCTAGGTACGCCCCATTTAATTCAGGCTCTACGCTTTTAGAGGTACTGCAGCCAACCACAGACACGGCAACTGTCACTTTTACCGCTGATATATCTCAGTATGATTTGATCTATTTGAATTGTTTTATGCAAGTTTCGGCAAACGCATCAGTTAATGTCCTCATTGGAGACGGCACTACCTTTTATACTTTGGGAAGTTCAAACACCCAAGCCTCTGGATCTGCTAATTCTTACATATTGACCGCTCATATAGACAATCCAAGTAAGTCTGATGGCACGGATACCGTAACTGGAATTTTCAACACAATGCGGGGGAACACAACTTTAGATTTGAGTAACAACGGCGTAGATCGCATTAACAACGGCCAAGAAACGTTCTCAGGCTACCAGGATAGGACGATTAGTTTTAATACGCTGAGAATTGAATGTGATGGCGGCACGTTCGAGGGTTCGAATGCGGACCAAAGATCAAAGTTTAAGCTCTATGGCATTGCTGGCGCTTAACTTTCAAATGCGCGGTTTTCGTTGTCTCGTAATACGTACGTTTGAAGGAACAAACGCTAACGCAAGAACTCGGGCAATTCTTTTTGCGTAGAAAGCTTGCGCACGACAAACATTGATTGACTTTGAATCCGCCCTTGGGGGCGGTTCTTTTTTTACTTGGAGTCACGGCTTGTGTTTTCAGATCAGCGTTGTCGCTGGCCTTGTTCTTGATCTTGCGATTCGATACCTTGACGGCCAACTGCCTGATGGCGTGCTGATCATCTTCCATGCATTGTAAAACAGTCTTGTTTCTGCATCCATACGCACAATCGGGGTCCAATATCTCATCGTAGGCCTTATAAGTGTGTTTGTAAGTTCTAGACTTGCTTTAGGCACCGACAGCGGTGCTGCAAGAGAGGTTGCGAGAAATTTTCTACGATTCATAGTGCCCCTTACGATATGTGGCTGGCTTCAATGTAGCGATTATCAAAACGGCCATCAAAAACAGCATATTGGTTGACTACAGATTTTTTAGGAATTCCAAAAATTTTTCAGCAATTCAAATTCCATGATCCGATCCTCATTGTTGACTTAAAAATGTTGCTCTCTCTAGCACTCCAATGGGGTCAATCTTTTCCCAGAAGCCTTTATCAGCAGCATAAGCAGCAGCACGAGCAGCATAAGCAGCATCAGCAGCATCAGCAGCAGTATAAGCATCAGCAGCAGCCTCAGCAGCATCAGCAGCAGCATAAGCAGCATAAGCAGCAGCACGAGCAGCAGCATAAGCAGCACCAGCAGCATCACGAGCATCAGCATAAGCAGCACCAGCAGCATCAGCATAAGCAGCACCAGCAGCACGAGCAGCAGCACGAGCATCATCAGCAGCAGCTTGGCTGCGCTCTTTGCACATTTTTTCCCATTCTGCGCCTAACCCATTTTGGTCGGCAAGGTTTTGCAAAGACGGCAGAACCACCCCCCACATCCAATCTAGTAAGACGTTCGCCCGTTCGCCTTCGTAATCGCGTCCAGTACCAGCCATTTGAGGGAGAAGCTCTTTGTATCTCGGGCTATTTCGCATTTCACTGGGCATACTGTCTTGCAGTACAATTGTAGCTTTGCCCAATGCTAAACTCATGCAGTCGGGGACTTTATCCGAAAGCTCGCCTGATATTGCCAAGTTAATTGCAGCAATCGAACACGCAGCTTCCTTGGTTCCCAAACCCGAAGGAATCGTGATGGCGCTTAAGTAGCTTTTCAGCTTGGAGCTATGCTCATTTGTGAAACGCATCTTTGGGTGTCCTTTATGATGTTGGTCTGTTCAGGTCGTTAAACTGGCCCAACGCCTTGTTAATTAGGTTCGCCAGAGCGTCAGCAATGTCCGGAGCAATCTCTTTTTTGCCATTGAACGTAACGCGAAAGCATTCTGCAAAAGTTTTTCCATCTGCTCGGCTCACCGCACCGTTCAAGGAAACCGCTGCCACAGGGCAAAGATTGCGTGCAATGTTGTGAGTTTGCGCTTCGCGACGTTCTGCGTTTTCAGCTCGCCTTAAAGCGGCATCATACAAGTCTTTACGTACATATAGCCGCTCTCCGTCACCGACCGGCTCGTCACTATCAATGCCGAACTCATCGGCTGACCAAGTACCAAAAGCGCAATTCCAAACGTCAGAACCTTCGTCTCCAGTGCATACTATTTGCTTTGGATCAGTGTTTCCGTCCATCTATACGGTCCTTATGATTGTGTTTGTGTAGAAATTTCGGGATCAGTGTAGCCCTCAAGGCTGAAGCCCAATTTGCCCATAGCGAAAAACATTGCGTGGGCCTCGTCTGACGTCAGTATTATAAACCTGCCTTGAGCATCTGGCTCATAGATCGTGATTCCCATATCTTTACAATCAACCTGAACGCCATCGAAAGTTATTGATTCAATTTGCATAACGGTCCTTTATTTCTTTTATCGTCTACATTTCTATTGTCTTTTTTCTAATCCCTAGAGAACCATCGGTCAACCATTTTATGTGCATAAAAAGTATATTTTAAGGTTGCATTAAACGCTTTAGGCGTGCATATAAAATTTATGGATAGAATAGTGTCGCGACCCAAAAATGAAGACCTAGGGAAACCGCTGAGAGATAAGCGCGTCCCAGTGATGATGTCTCAAGATGAATATGAAGAGCTTGAACAATCCGCCTCTGCAATGGGGGTGGGCGTTTCAACATTTATAAGACTGAAGGCATTGGAGGCTGCGCGCGGTGGCTGATCTCGTATCGCAAGATGAAATGAAAAAACTTAGAGAGGCGCTTCAGATTATTGCTGACACGCCATCTCACTTCGCTGGGCAAACGCCGAACGAATTTCACTTTAAGAAATTAGCGCGTGAGGCCCTAGGCAATAGGGAGGCCCAAGGTGAATAACTATCGAGAGATGACATTGGCAGAGTTGGTTCGGGAGGCTGAAATTTGGGACGCGATCATAAATTCTCCGAAGGGTCCTGAAAGCGCAACGAACGCCGCAAGGGAAGCCGCAATAGTGGAACTCGGCAAGGTGGAGATGTGGATGGCTCGCCACTACATCACAAAGGAGACGCAAAGTGACAGCGGCTGAAAAGCGCCGGAAGGCGTGGCAAGAAGAAAAGCAAACCAACATGAATGGTTTGGCACACCTTGCTGATCGAGCAATCACCATCTTGGATAAGCAGATTGAAATTGAAAGCCGTGCAATCAAGAAGGAGGCCTCTAATGAATGACATTAAAACATGGCAGCAAGGCGTGTTTGCCCCATTGTCACCCGGAAAATACACAGCCCAAGAGGCTGAGGAGCACTCGCACGCTGAACGGCACAAAGTCAGACCGGGCTTAAGGGAAAATGCGATATGTCATTGCCCCGATCCACAGTTGGATCAAAGTGGTTCCCGAAGGATGTCCACCCGAACAGTTGATTCAAGATAGAGGAGGGTTAAGTTCAATAAACCTGCGCACCCTTCGTTGATATAATGCTAAGTTATTGATTTTATTGGTGGAGCCTAGGGGGATCGAACCCCTGACCTCTTCGCTGCCAGCGAAGCGCTCTCCCAGCTGAGCTAAGGCCCCTTTTGCGGCTGGTCTAAGCGAGCAGCCCTGTGTCATCAAGGGTATTAACCCTCGTCGTCGTCGCCCTCGGGCATATCGGCGATCTCGTCCAATGATACGGTATCGTCATCGTCTTCTTCAAGAAGTTCGCTATCTACATCCACATCTGCGGTATCGTCATCATCCAATACATCGACGTCATCGCTGAGCTCTTCCTCGGCCTCAGCTTTCACGGAAGCCTTGTCCGCCTTGTCGGTCATAGACGTTTTAGATTTGTCCTGCGTGAAGAAGGACAGTTCATACTCGTCACCGGTATATGGGCTTACGATAGGATCTTTGTTAAGATCGTAGAACCGTTTACCTGTGGTTGGACACACACGCTTTGTGCCCCATTCCTCTTTGGCCATTGATTGTCCCATTTGGTTGAAAATCATCGGGTAGAGCGGGCATATGGCATCGGTTGGCCCGCTTGTCAAAGGGGCTTTGGACAAACTGTTGATTGCGGGGAAAGGGCAAGAATGACGGCACAATCTGTTTCGATAGGAACCCCTCCGATCGAACTTGAAATTCGATACTCGGCAACCGCGCGCCGCTATGGTCTGCGGATCTCGCCGCGCGACGGTTCAACCATTTTGACCATCCCTAAAACTGGCAATCTGGATGGCGGATTGGACTTTGCCAAATCTAAAGAAGCGTGGCTTCGTCGCTCGTTAAGCAAAATCGAAACAAACCGCAGGTTAGATTTTAACGCTCGAATACCAGTTCTAGGCCGCGATGTTGGGTTGCAACCTGCGTTGAAGAATGCACCGGGGCTTGTTGGCGACACTTTGTTCGTGAAGGCGGATCATGCGTCGCTAAAGCCCAAATTAAAGGCCTTTTACAAAACACTCGCCCGAGAGGTTTTGGTTCCCAAAGTTGATTTCTATGCGGCCCAATTGGGAGAGCGTTTCGGTCGCATCACATTCCGTGACACAGTATCTCGATGGGGGTCGTGCACGTCGCGGCGGGATTTGATGTTCTCTTTTCGGCTAGTTATGGCACCTGAAGTGATATGCGACTATGTTGTGGCTCATGAGGTCTGTCACTTGCGGGAAATGAACCATTCAGCGCAGTTTTGGGCATTGGTGGGCGACTTAATGCCCGATTATCCGACCCATCGCAGATGGTTGAAATCGAACGGGTTTCGCCTGCAACAGGTTCCAATATGAGCCAAGAAGAGCAAACCTTAACGCCGGCTCATGAACGGCTTTACCGAAAATTGCGTGGTGACATCATGCATGGGCTTATCGCGCCAGGGCGCCCAATCACTTTGCGGCAATTGGCCGAAACCCACAAAACATCAATAACACCAGCGCGCGAAGCGGTGCGACGTTTATCGACCGAAGGCGCGCTGCGTGTGTCGAATACGGGTCGCGTGGCCACCCCGCGTTTATCAATTGATCGTATCGAAGAGCTGGCTGCGATCCGTGCGCTCATAGAACCTGAAATTGCTAGTCGGGCTTTGCCGCGCGCGCACACGGCCCTGATTGATCGTTTAGAAGCGATCAACGCAGCGGTCGATCAGGCCGTCCGCAGCGATGATCCTTCAACCTATATCCGCGCGAACCTTGAGTTCCATCGGACGCTATACCTGCGTGCCCAAGCACCCGCGATGTTGGCCTTAATCGAAACCGTTTGGCTTCAACTGGGTCCAACAATGGCAGAAATGTACAGCAAATTACGACGTCCGAGTGCTGCGTTAAACCATACAAATGCGCTGGCGGCCCTAAAAGCAGGTGATGAACCTGGCTTAAGGCTATCGATACGGGCTGATGTGACTTCGGGATTGCGCGTTCTCACAACTTCGTGAAAAAATTTATTTGCTATAAGTGATCGGTTTAAAGCGACGCTGCGTATCACCATTATAACGAGATGAGCTTTAGTCCCCTCCAAAGCTCACTTTTTTCTGGGTCCACTCTCCCCGAAGGACCTGAAATTGGACCCGTTGGCCTCTCTCCCCTTTAAAGCCAACGGGTCTTTATTTGTTAAGCATGTATCGCACCATCGCCCAAAGCCAGAGCGGCCTCACGCATGGCCTCGCTAACGGTGGGATGCGCGTGACAGGTCAGGGCCAGGTCTTGCGCTGACGCCCCAAACTCCATCGCGACGCATACCTCATGGATTAAATCACCGGCAGATGGCCCGATCACATGGCAGCCCAGAATGCGATCAGTACTTGCATCGGCGATCATTTTGACAAATCCATCTCCCAGAAACATTGCCTTCGCGCGCGCGTTGCCCATGAAAGGGAATTTGCCGATCTTATAGTCGATGCCTTGCTCTTTGCATTGCTCTTCGGTCAGACCCACGTTTGCCACTTCAGGCGTCGTGTAGATTACACCTGGGATAACGTTATAATTTACATGGCCATGTTGACCCGCAATCACTTCGGCGACGGCCATACCCTCATCCTCGGCTTTGTGGGCCAGCATTGGGCCCGCGATCACATCTCCGATTGCATAGATGCCAGCAATATTTGTGCGCCATTGGTCATCTGTCTTGATTTGTCCGCGATCAGAAACCGCTCCACCTATATCTGAGAACCCTAGATTGTCTACGAAGGGACGACGACCCGTGGCCACCAACACAACATCTGAGTCTAATGTCACGGCCTCTTCGCCATCGCGTGGCAGATAGGTTGTCTTTGATTTTGTTTTGAAAGTTTCAACGCTTTGAACTGCAGCGTTGAGAATGAATTGGATCCCCTGTTTTTCGAGCATCTTCTTGAAGGCTTTGCCGATTTCTGCGTCCAAACCAGGTGTGATATGATCCAGATATTCAACCACTGTTACAGTGGTACCAAGGCGTGCATAGACCGATCCAAGCTCAAGCCCGATCACGCCAGCACCGATAATGGTCAAACTGCGTGGAACTTTCTTTAGGCTCAGCGCGCCAGTGGACGTGACGACTGTTTCTTCGTTCACATCAACATTTGGAAGGGTCGAAGGTTCGGATCCTGTCGCAATGACGATATGCGTTGCGGTATGAACATCTCCAGCCACTTCTACTTCGGTCGCAGATTTTAGTTTCCCCCAACCTTTTAACCAGTCAATCTTGTTCTTCTTGAACAGAAATTCGATTCCGGATGTGTTTGATCCAACCGTTTTCGCTTTGTATTCCTGCATCTTTGTCCAATCCACCGATGGGCTTTTGCCCTTCAGTCCCATATCAGCAAAGTTATGTTCAGCTTCGTGCAGCATATGGGAGGCGTGCAACAAGGCTTTCGAAGGAATACACCCAATGTTCAAACAAGTGCCTCCCAAAGTGTCGCGACTTTCAACACAAGCTGTCTTTAGGCCCAACTGTGCACAACGGATTGCACAAACATATCCGCCGGGGCCGGCGCCGATAACGATGACATCATATTGTGGCATGGAAAGACCTTTCTTGGTTCAAATTCAAATGAGGACAGACAGGATCATGGCAAGTGTTGCCCCAAAACCGACCGTAAAGACCGCCGTGCGCAGGAAGGGAATTCCGCTGATATAGGCAGGGATATATAAAATCCGAGAGATCAGATAGGCCCAAGCGCAGGCTGCCGTGTAAGGCGTGGATTGGTCTGAAAGTGTGACAACAACAACGGCAATTGTAAAAAGGATCAGCGCCTCGAAGTGATTGTTGAAGGCGCGGTAAAGGCGTCCTGCGACGCCCATGACTTTAAGGCCGCCATCGCGAGGCCCGGCTGTGGCCTGAACGCCCAATTGAATGTTCAATGGGATGCCCATCAATAGAAATTGTATGTATTGCAGAATAGCTGCAAGCGCGAGGACTTTGAGCTCAGGTGTCATAGCGCAACCTCTTTTCCATTGATGTCTAATGTAAAAGTCCAGCTTGGCGCGCCTTTAAGGACCGTTAAATCGGACCATCCGAGCGCGGCGCAGAGCTGTGACAGTTTTTCGGGTTCTGGTGTTGTGACCGAAATCGATTTGAGCCGCAGACCGTGATCCGTCATGTTTGCAGCTGGATGTGGGTCAATTGCGTCCCATTGCATCAAGAGCGGCGCTGTGCCGTTTTGGTGGATTTTACCGTCATCGCGCACTGCAAACTTCCAAGTCAGGTTCCCACGAGAAAGGGACATTGGTGTGCCAAGGTCAAGCCCAAGTTCTGATCCCTTCCGGAGGTCACCTGCCAGATCATCGGATCGCAGAATGACCGCATGAGGGGTTAGCGGGTAGTCCATGGGCAGATCATCGAGGCCGAACCATCGAGGGCGTGCGGGTTTTTGGCCCGCCGGGTCGATTGTGATGAGTTCCAAGAAAGTATCGGGGCCAAGTGCACTGAGCGCGTTATGTGTTCCCATATCGGGATGCGTACCGGATTGGGGAAGGGTGATGCCTGTGGCCGCTGTAAACGCCGCGATCCCAGAGGCGCGGGAATGGCAAGTAAAGGCAATATGATCAAGGGATGCGGTCATCTATGCAGGCCGCCGCGCAAGGAGCATGATCGCTGCATGCAGCACAATTACGATCATGGCCGAGACGGCATGTGTGGTGAGCGAGGCTGGTATGTCGATGTAAATCCAGACTGCCAGCGGCATGAACAACAGGATCGAGGTCCATAGCCCCGGATTGTACCGCTTGAACATCACCGCCCAGGCCACATGAACAAACCCATTGATTGCTAACAGATAGGCAGCGATCACGCCCCATTCAGGTGCAAAATGCGCCGCGTGGAAAACACCCAGCAAGAAGAACCAGACAAAGATGACATTGATGACCCAGACATTGGCCGCGCTGAGGCCTGTCTTTTCCGGCCCCATCATCCCGTTGAGGAAGTCTGCAAAACGGTTGTTATCGTGCTCTTCATACTGATGGATCATGTAGACCGGCAATGCGAGGTAGAGCGGGAGCGCAATCTCCCCTCCGATGAAAGGGTATAGGCCCAGCAGCAAAAGCGCGAGGGGCGGCGTGGCATAGGCCCAGTTTTGGAAAAGGCGCTCTAGCATTTGTATGCCTCGCAAATCGCGCGGGAATGGCAGGTGAAGGCGATATGGTCGAAAGAGGCGGTCACTGCGCCACTTTGCCTTTCTCTTTTAAGATTTCACCTTCTAGACTTAAGCCAAAGAAGTAAAAATATGGAATCCCGATCATTATCCCAATTAGACAAACGACAAGAAATAAATCTCCCACCAATCCAGGTATAAATTCCGCACTTACGGGAAGAAGGATAAGCGGCATGGACATAAAACACAGGGTAATGACCTGTCTTATGTCCGCATAATCAAAACGAATTTCTGATTGGCAGTTTCGACAAATCAAACTGTGAAGTATCCGAAAACTACTTATTGGGTTCGGCACAGTTAGTCTTGCCAGATACCACCTTAGACGGTGACCACAAACCGGGCAAAAGCACTTACCGTGCCTATTAAGTTTAATGTCTTTTTCAATGGGAGAGGCGTGATGAGTCATTTCAGTATTGCGCCTCCTTAATTGATAAAAAAACGGAGTTTTGGCTGGGGTCCATAACCACGTTTTGCAGGCCTCCTCGTCAAAACCTTGTTCGTTGCTTACAAATCCATCAACAACCGGCGCGGATCCTCCAGCGCTTCTTTCACGCGCACAAGGAAGGTCACAGCGCCTTTGCCATCCACGATCCGGTGGTCATAAGACAAAGCCAGATACATCATGGGTCTGATCACGATTTCTCCGTTCACGACCATTGGACGCTCCTGAATTTTGTGCATACCCAGAATACCCGATTGCGGTGGGTTCAGAATGGGTGAGGACATCAGCGATCCGTAAACTCCGCCATTGGAAATCGTGAAGGTGCCGCCCTGCATATCCGACATCGACAATTTGCCATCACGCGCCTTGGCGCCCATTTCATTGATCGATTTCTCGATGCTGGCAAAGCCCATCTTATCGGCATCGCGCACCACAGGAACAACAAGGCCTGTGGGTGTGCCCACGGCCACGCCCATATGGACGAAGTTTTTATAGACAATTTCATCGCCATCAATTTCGGCATTCACCTCGGGCACTTCCAACAGCGCGTGGCAGCAAGCCTTGGTGAAAAAGGACATAAAGCCCAGTTTGACACCGTGTTTTTTGAGGAAAATCTCCTTGTACTCGCTGCGAAGCGCCATGACCTCAGACATGTCGACCTCATTATATGTGGTCAACATGGCCGCCGTGTTTTGAGCGTCCTTCAAGCGACGCGCGATGGTCTGGCGAAGGCGTGTCATCTTCACACGTTCTTCACGAACCGCATCACCGGCAGAGCTCGGTGCCCGCATCGTGGCGGCAGGCTGCGGTGTTGCAGAAGGTGCAGCCGCGGACGCAGAAATGGCGCGCTGGACATCGTCTTTCATGATGCGTCCATCGCGGCCGGTTCCTGTTACGCCCTCGGCCGAGATGGCATTCTCAGCCATAAGTTTTTCTGCGGAAGGGGCGTTCTTGACCCCACCTTTAGATGCTGCGCTGGCGGCTTTTGGCGAAGCAGAAGCAGTTGTAGGCGCAGGGTTCGATCCCGCACCCCCAGAAATCATCACCGCCAGCTTGGTTCCGGCTGCGACGGTTTCGCCGTCTTTGGCCATAATATCTTCCAACGTGCCGTCAGCGGGGGATGTGACCTCTACGCTGACTTTATCGGTTTCCAGCTCGACTAAAACCTCATCTGCGCTTACGATGTCACCTGGTTTTTTCAGCCATGTGCCGATTGTCGCTTCAGCCACGCTTTCGCCCAAAGCCGGTACCATGATATCGACAGTGCCGCCGCCATCCGCAGGAGCTTTTGCAGGGGCCGGACTTCCTTTGCTTGGCGGCGTTGCCGCATCGCCTTCTGCGATGTTGGCCAAAAGGGCATTGACCTCGACTGTGGTTCCATCACCGGCAACAATTTCAGAAAGAGTTCCGGCAACCGGGGCATTGACTTCGACTGTGACTTTGTCGGTTTCCAGTTCCACCAGAACCTCGTCGGCGGACACGGCATCGCCGGGTTTCTTGAACCACGTGGCGACGGTTGCTTCTGTGACGGATTCACCAAGGGTTGGGACGCGAACTTCAGTCATAATTTATCCTTTCAGGGTCAGCGCATCATCCACAAGCGCTTCTTGTTCCATTTTGTGACGGCTGGCCTGCCCGGTTGCCGGTGCGGCGGCGGCTTTGCGGCCTACATATTTTGGACGCGGGTTTTTAGCACCCAACTCGGACAGAAGCTGTTCGATATGCGGACTGATAAAAGACCAATACCCTTGGTTTACGGGCTCTTCTTGGCACCAAACAAATTCAGCTTTGGGGAAGCGCCGCAATTCAGCAACCAAGGCCTCTTGAGGAATTGGATACAATTGTTCGACGCGCAAGAGGTAGACATCCTTGATGCCGCGAGCTTCGCGTTCTTCCAAAAGGTCATAGTAAACTTTACCGGTGCACAGAACCACGCGCCTGATGTCTTTGTCTTTGGCCAATGTAGATTCTTGACCTGTTTCGGCGTCGTCCCAAAGGCAGCGGTGAAATGATGCTTGTTCGGTAAAATCCTCTGCTTTGCTGACAGCCAGTTTGTGTCGCAACAAGGATTTTGGCGTCATCATGATCAAAGGTTTGCGGTAACTCCGGTGAAGTTGACGGCGCAAAATATGGAAATAGTTAGCCGGAGTGGTACAATTTGCGATGATCCAATTGTCTTCGGCGCACATTTGCAAAAAGCGTTCCGGCCGAGCTGAACTATGCTCAGGGCCTTGGCCTTCCATCCCGTGCGGAAGCAGGCAAACAAGGCCCGACATCCGCAACCACTTGGATTCCGATGAGCTGATAAACTGATCAAACATGATTTGCGCACCATTTGCGAAATCACCAAACTGTGCCTCCCAAAGCGTAAGCGCGTTTGGTTCGGCAAGCGAATAACCATACTCATATCCTAGGACCGCATATTCCGAGAGCATCGAGTCAATCACTTCGTATCGAGCTTGTTTCTCCGCGATGTTGTTGAGTGGGTAATGCATCTCATTTGTCTCTTGATCGCGCAGGCCGGAGTGCCGTTGAGAGAATGTACCCCGCGTGCAGTCTTGCCCTGACAAGCGGACTGGGAAGCCCTCAAGCTGGAGCGAACCAAAGGCGAGGGCCTCGGCCGTAGACCAGTCGAAACCTTCGCCCGTTTTGAACATTTGTGCTTTGTTGTCGAGGATCCGTTGAATTGTCTTATGGGCATTGAAACCCGCAGGTAAACTTGTCAGCGCTTTGCCAATCTCTTTCAAGCGTGTCTTGGTAATTGCTGTTTTTCCACGCTGATATTCGGGGTCTGTTGGCTCTAAATGGGACCAGCGGCCATCCAACCAGTCGGCCTCATTTGGTTTGTAGGCGCGTCCAGCCTCAAATTCTTCATTAAGGCGCGCTTGAAAGGCCGCTTTCATGTCTTCGACTTCGCCCTCGGGGATAAGGCCATCTTTGACAAGGCGCTCGGTGTAAAGCGCAAGCGATGTTTTCTGCTTTTTTATCGTCTTGTACATCAAAGGCTGTGTGAACATTGGTTCGTCGCCTTCGTTGTGGCCAAAGCGGCGATAACAGAAAATGTCGATGATCGCGTCTTTGCCAAATTTTTGGCGGTATTCTGTTGCAACGCGTGCGGCGTGGACCACAGCCTCTGGATCATCGCCATTCACATGGAAAATAGGAGCCTCAACCATCAAAGAAATGTCTGTCGGGTAGGGAGAGGAACGGCTGTCATGGGGTGACGTGGTAAAGCCGATTTGGTTGTTTACGACGATATGGATTGTCCCACCAGTTCGGTGGCCTTTTAGGCCTGAAAGGCCGAAACATTCTGCCACGACCCCTTGGCCAGCAAAGGCTGCATCTCCATGCAGCAAAATTGGCATTACAGATTGGCGATCACCGCCCTTTTGGTCACCTTTGGCGCGAACTTTGCCCAATACAACAGGATTTACCGCCTCAAGATGCGATGGGTTTGCAGTCAGCGAAAGGTGAACCGTGTTGCCATCAAACTCACGATCCGAAGAAGCGCCAAGGTGATACTTAACGTCGCCTGAACCTTCGACATCATCTGGTTTGTATGATCCGCCAAAAAACTCGTGGAAGATCGCGCGATAAGGTTTGCCCATAACATTCGACAGAACATTTAGGCGCCCGCGATGGGGCATGCCGACGACAATGTCTTTTACGCCCAACGCACCACCGCGTTTGATGATCTGTTCCATCGCTGGAATCAGTGCTTCACCGCCATCAAGACCAAAACGTTTGGTGCCGGTGTATTTGATCTGACAGAACTTTTCGAAACCCTCTGCCTCAACCATCTTGTTCAAAATGGCGCGGCGTCCTTTTTGCGTGAAGGTAACCTCTTTTCCATAACCCTCGATCCGTTCTTTCAACCATGCGGCTTGTTCGGGATCTGAGATGTGCATGTATTGAAGCGCAAACGTGCCACAGTAAGTCTTGCGTAGTATGTCAACGATCTGGCGCATTGAGGCCATTTCAAGCCCAAGCACCTTGTCCAAAAAAATCGGGCGATCCATGTCGCTGTCACTGAAACCATAAAACCCTGGTTCGAGCTCTGGTTGATGGTCATGTTTGGCCAACCCCAACGGGTCCAAGTCTGCGGCCAGATGGCCACGGATCCTATAAGCGCGAATGATCATCAGCGCGCGGATTGAATCGAGCACAGCGCGCCGAATGGCGTCAGCATCCAGCGTTACCCCTTTGTCTTTGGCAACTTTATCGATCTTTAGCGCTGCCGCCTCTTCATCCAAAGCCCATTGGCCGTCGAGGGCTGCCGTTAACTCATCATTGGGAACCGGTGGCCAGTCTTTGCGCGCCCAAGACGGGCCAGATGCGGCTGTGTTTGCTTGATCAGCCGGCATTTGCAGCGCGCGAAAGTACTCTGCCCATGTCGCATCAACTGCGCTTGGATCCTGTGCGTAGCGCGCCGCCAGTTTTTCTACATATTCGGCGTTGTGACCTTGCAGAAAGGAGGTGCCGTGGAACTGATCATTTGATGGTTGGTCGGTCATGGTCCCTATCCTATGTTTCGGTTTCGCTGAAGGGTGAAGATGATGTGTCTTTCTTGGACGTGCCAATCACATTGCTGGGCAAAATCATGATCGCGTAAATCAGTACGAAGGGAACGAGCAGCAGGAAGTGTCTGGGTTCAACCGCGGAAATTGCGTTCCCATCTTGTAGAACCATGAACGCCCCAACAAGCCCAAGGCAAATGATCAACCAGACGACCACAGGCAAGAGCGGTACACCTGTGTCCACAGTACGGGTGAAAATTGAGAGCACGAAGTGAACCGTAAAGTAGCTTGCGACCAATGAGTAAGAGATCGTCGCGAGAAGACGGATAATGTAGTGCAAATCTTCCAGTGAGATCTTGGTTAGCGCGCCGATCGTTTCCGAGTTTAGATAGGCCAAGCCTGCAAGGCCTAAGATGACAGCGATATGCCGGACCCAAAAGTTGATTGGTCTTAGTCTTGGAAATTCAGATCGGCCAATTTGCCGTGTTCCATCATATCCTGGATAGTCTCTAGCCATAAGTCCAATATCCCCCCCGAGGCAAAAGTGTTTCAAAAAAATCGTTAAAGAACTGAGTGCAGCTGGTTCCTTGGAACGGTAAGTTTTTCCGGCACATTTGCTTGGTACTGAAGAGTTTTCACCCCGGAAGGCTTTGGTATGACCAATCTTATTTGAGTTGACGGCAAAACTTCTTTGCGCACGCTTATCAACAACTGCAAAAGAGTAAAAAATTCCGGTGAGCACCCGTTCCATCATGACGGCACGCTTTCATTGGATCCAGATGCCAATGCTTTGTCTTCGCTTTGGCTTGGTTTGCGGGCCATCCACAAAATCGTGATCAAAACTGCCAGCGAAACAGATGCAATGATTGTGTATGCGAGACTTTCGGAGACGTAATGATCCGTGATCATCTCATAGGCCGTGAACAGATAGAGGGCGCCGACCACCACCGCCATGACAATAATAAAGGATCGAGACGCAGATCCGATATCGTGCAACCGGCGTGCCGTAACGGCAAGGAAAGGAAGTGTCGTGACCAGTCCAAAAACTTCCGTCAACGGATACAGTTCATAAGCGCCAACCATAGTAATCAAGCCAAAGACGCCGTCGACCAGGGCAAAAAGGATCAAAAGTCCAATCATGAACAGCGTAAACCACCAGAATTCAGGCCGGGTCGCACGTCCCGAAAAAACCGCATATTTGCGGAAACAGGTGATTATGGCTTCAATCGGGTTCACTGCCCCTCCTTTGTTATACGCGCCCAAGTGATTGAATGCGTTTTTCAAGAATCTTAACCGATGGCTTCAACTACGGCCGTGCCCAAACCTGCGGGACTGTCAGCGACGATGATACCTGCACTGCGCATCGCTTCGATCTTGTCTTCTGCACCGCCTTTGCCGCCTGCCACAATTGCACCGGCGTGGCCCATGCGGCGTCCTGGAGGCGCTGTGCGACCTGCGATAAAGCCCGCTGTGGGTTTCTTTCGGCCTTTCTTAGCCTCTTCGATCAAGAATTGCGCGGCATCTTCCTCGGCCGAGCCTCCGATCTCTCCGATCATGATGATCGCCTGAGTTTCATCATCATCAAGAAGCAAATCGAGTGCATCAATATGTTCAGTGCCTTTGATTGGGTCGCCGCCGATTCCAATACATGTCGATTGTCCCAAACCGATTGCAGTGGTTTGTCCTACGGCTTCATAAGTCAATGTGCCGGAACGCGAGACAACACCAACCGAGCCTTTTTTGTGGATATGCCCAGGCATAATACCAATTTTGCATTCGTCGGGTGTGATTACACCAGGGCAATTTGGGCCGATCAGTCGGGATTTAGAGCTTTCTAGCGCGCGCTTTACTGTCATCATATCTAGCACCGGGATGCCCTCGGTAATACACACGATCAGTTCCATTTCGGCATCGATCGCTTCTAAAATTGAGTCGGCTGCAAATGGTGGAGGGACATATATTACAGAGGCGGTCGCCTCTGTCTTGGCTTTGGCCTCATGTACAGAGTTGAAAACAGGCAGGTCCAAATGCATCTGCCCGCCTTTGCCGGGTGTGACACCGCCAACCATTTTTGTGCCGTATGCTATGGCTTGTTCAGAATGGAAGGTGCCTTGGCTGCCAGTGAAGCCTTGGCAGATGACTTTGGTGTTTTTATTCACGAGGACTGACATATCTCTCTCCGGTTACTCTTCGGTTCGGGTGATTTCAGTGATGCTAACCCCTGCGATAAACGCAAAGATTGGGGCATCGGGGTTGTCTTTCAGGATTTCCATCCGGTTTGCATCATCGGCCACGATAACTTCAATGAAAGTATCCCAAGTCATTTCTTTGCCATAGAGATCGGGGTTGATGGCGAATGCGATCAGGTCTCTTCCTTGTGGGTTCGGCACGCGCTGATAAAACCCTTCTGGGATGTATTTTTCGATCATGCTGCGGAGTAGCGTGCGTCCAGCGTCAACGCGATAAATCGGGCTGCCAACCGAACATTGTACGCCCGACGTTTTAGCCTGACGTTCACCGCCCACGCTTTCGGTTACGCTAAAGGGAACCAAGGCGGCAACGAGGCTATCATCATCGTTGAAATAGAATGTGGCCGAGCCTGACCGTTCGACATTGTCGAAACCTGAAGTATTGAACACCTGAGCTGCATTGACCAGCTTGCCTACATTCTGAACGCAAGCCTGCTCATAGAGACGGTTCACATCCGCGATCGTCTGGGTCTGTATCTCGGGATCAACAAGCGGCACTGTTTCACATGCTGTAAGCAGTAACATGGAGGTTAGGACGGTAAAGTTGAAACGCCTCATCTGACCCCCACTTCGATTTGCGCGATATGCAAACCTGACTCTGTGGATGCAGGTTGAAAGCGGAACTCCACATTTGGCGCAAGGGTTCGCGTGGCCTCACCTGTTTCGGTGTTAAGATCCAAAGGGCCTGTGCCAATCGCTGTACCCGATATGAAGAGGGCAAGGGTCACAGCCTCTTCTCCTGAACGAAATCTCATGGTGCAAACTTCGGTGGTGCGACCTTCGGATAATTGCAGACTTAGATCAAATTTTTGGTGTTTGTATAAATCAGTGTCCGCATCGCGTAGATAAGTCCCATCTGTTGCATGCCCGAGAAATCCAGAGAAAGTCGGTGCGCTTGAGGCGCAGGCCTCATTGAAAATCCGCGCAGCGGTTGGACCGGACACAACTGCATCGGAGCCGACGATGCCTGTTTTTACACAGCCCGTCATCAATGCGCCGATTGTGGCAAGAAGGGAAATCGCGCAGCGGTTCACAGTATTCCCTCGCCATAATTGATGCGAAAACTTGCATCTTCGATTGGGCCGCAGATCGGATCTTGGCCTGCCGATTGAACAATGATGTCGAAACTATCGTTCCACAATTGAAGGCAGCCTGGTGCGTCAATCTCTGTGTTCAGGGGAAGGATATCGGTTTGTGAAAGTGTATTCTTGACGATTTTTACGGCATCTTCGGTGGACAGACCGATCGTTTGCACGTCACAAAAATGGTCGTTGCTGATGTAGATCAGTTGCGTGCCATTCCAGTACTCGACCAAACTGCCCCATTCGGTTGTTTCGTAACCCAATTCGATCATTGTTCTGGAAACGCTTCTGGTAACTTTATGGTCACTTAGACAAAAATCTACCCCTGCGGCAAAGGCAGTTGCGGGATCCGTTGAGGCCAAGTCTTTTGCTTGAATATCGTCACATGCCATGACCGCTAAGGCAAACACGACAAGTCCGCAGAAATATGTATTTTTTTGTGTCACCCTTTGACGGCTTGAACGATTTTTTCTGCTGCATCGGCAAGATCATCAGCGGCAATCACGTCGACATCGCTTTGGTTCAAAATCTGTTTGCCCAGTTCGACATTGGTGCCCTCGAGGCGCACAACCAACGGCACTTGAAGCCCGACTTCCTTTACCGCGGCGATCACGCCCTCTGCTATGACATCGCAGCGCATGATGCCGCCAAAAATATTGACCAAAATACCTTTCACGTTCGGGTCGGATGTGATAATTTTGAAAGCTTCAGTGACTTTCTCTGTGGTCGCACCACCACCAACATCAAGAAAGTTTGCCGGTTCAGATCCGTAAAGCTTTATGATGTCCATTGTGGCCATCGCTAGCCCTGCGCCATTCACCATACATCCAATTTCGCCGTCCAAAGCGATATAGTTCAGGTCATATTTTGAAGCCTCGAGTTCTTTGGAGTCTTCTTCGGTTTCATCGCGCAGCTCCGTTATGTCTGGATTTCGATAGGACGCGTTGCCGTCAAATCCCATCTTACAGTCGAGGCATTTTAGATCACCTTCGGTTGTGACGATCAAAGGGTTGATCTCAAGCATTTCGGCGTCTTTGGTTACAAAAAGACTGTACAATGTATTCATCAACTTACCGCATTGTTTGACCTGATCTTTCTCAGTCAGACCAAGGGCCGCGGCTACAAGGCGGCCATGATATGGTTGTAAGTCGGTTGCGGGGTCTACTGTGATCGTGTGAATTTTTTCTGGAGTTTTGGCGGCAACTTCCTCAATGTCCATTCCGCCCTCTGTAGAAGCCACAATCGAAATGCGCGATGACACACGGTCGACTAGAAACGCCAAATAAAGCTCAGTCGAAATGTCAGAGCCATCTTCAATGTAAATCCGATTCACTTGCTTGCCCGCAGGTCCGGTTTGATGGGTCACCAATGTATTGCCCAGCATAGCCTTTGCTTCGGATGCAGCCTCAGCTGCCGACTTTGCAAGCCTGACGCCACCCTTTTCGCCGGCATCATCCTCTTTGAAGGAACCTTTTCCGCGACCACCTGCATGAATTTGCGCTTTGACCACCCATAATGGTCCTGACATCTCAGCGGCTTTTGCTTCGGCTTCGTCTGCGGAAAGAACAACGCGTCCGTCAGATACAGGCGCGCCGGCCGCGCGCAACAAGGCTTTGGCCTGATATTCATGGATATTCATTGTGGACCCTCTTGGTGATTGCAGGCTCTCTCATTCCTGCTCAAAAACGCAAAGCGGGATTCTGTCCTTTATTCAAGCAAAAATCGGTCATTCATGCATTTTGTGATCACATAGTTTTTTTTGTGATCACAAAAAATAGTGCTGTGAATTGCAAACCTTTGTGAACGCGCCGAGTTTGATTGTCGGTCATAATATCGCGTGGTACAATCAGTGAAATGTTATTTGGAGAGATGCAATGAAACGGGTTTTGGGTCCAGCTTGCGCGGCGATGCTGATCGCGGGTTCTGCGAACGCAGTCGAAATTGCCATTTATACGGGTTTTCAAACGGCGCCGCATTCTGATGTCGATATTTTTGACAATTCGGGGTCCTCTTTGATCGAGGACAGTTTTAACGCAGGTTGGGATGGTCGTAGCTTTGAAATGCCGCCATATTACGGCATTCGCGCGACTTGGTGGCGCAATGAAAATCTGGGTTATGCGATCGAATTTACGCATGCAAAAGTTTATGCAGATGATGAGACTTTGGATGAAACGGGTTTTTCTGAGTTTGAGTTCACGGATGGATTGAATTCGATTATCGCATCAGTGCGGTACCGTTGGCCGAATGCTTGGGGCAATTTTACACCATATGTGAACGGCGGGCTGGGCGTTTCGATCCCTTATGTCGAAGTTCAGACAGCACCGGACGCTGAAGCGACGGAGGGTTTGCAATATGGCGGGCTTGCTGGAGCTGTTGCTTTGGGTGCTCATTTTGACATGAATGAGCGCTGGGGTTTGTTTGGGGAATATCGTTTTAGTTATCAGGAAGTGGATGTCGATCTCGATGGGGGCGGCAGTGTCGACACGAACATCATAACGAATGCGTTGAATATTGGTGTAAGCTACAACTTTTAAGACTTCTAAATTACCTGAACCCAAAAAAGATATGGGATCACCTGCATCGGGTGATCCCTTTTTGGTTTATGTCAGGCTGTCATCAATGCCAGCACAGGCCTCCATAAGGCCTTTGACCGCGTCAACTGAGTTATCAAACATGGCTTTTTCATCATTGTTGAGTTTGATTTCGACGACTTTTTCAATCCCGTCTGAACCGATAACCGTTGGGACGCCGACATACATATCCTTCAGGCCGTACTCGCCAGAAAGTGCCGCCGCGCAAGGCAGTAGCCGCTTTTGATCTTTAAGATATGCTTCTGCCATTTCAATCGCCGATGCTGCGGGGGCATAGAACGCCGAACCTGTTTTGAGCAATCCTACAATTTCGGCGCCGCCGTCGCGTGTGCGTTGGACGATGGCGTCTAACTTATCCTGACTTGTCCAACCCATTTCAACCAGATCCGGCAAAGGAATGCCCGCAACAGTGGAATAGCGAGTTAAAGGCACCATTGTATCGCCGTGTCCGCCGAGGACGAATGCAGTTACATCTTTCACAGAGACATTGAACTCTTCGCACAAGAAATGACGGAACCGGGCTGAATCCAAGACACCTGCCATGCCACAGACTTTGTTTGCAGGCAGGCCAGAGAACTTTTGAAGCGCCCAGACCATCGCGTCGAGCGGGTTCGTAATACATATGACGAAAGCATTCGGAGCGTTGTCACGGATCCCTTCACCCACAGATTTCATGACCTTTAGGTTGATCCCCAACAGGTCGTCGCGGCTCATACCAGGTTTGCGAGGAACACCTGCGGTGACGATGCAGACATCTGCACCAGCGATATCTGCGTAATCTGTGGTGCCCTTCAAATCGGCATCATACTTGTCGACCGGTCCAGCCTCCGCAATGTCCAGGGCTTTGCCTTGAGGTGTTCCTTCTGCGATGTCGAACAAAACAACGTCGCCCAACTCTTTCAAAGCAGCCAGATGGGCCAGTGTTCCGCCAATTTGTCCTGCCCCGATAAGGGCGATTTTCGCGCGTGCCATGCATCTCTCCTAAGATAATCGGTTTGTGCGGCGGGCTAATGATCCGATGATGGAAAGGCAAGACACGTTATGGAAAGACCCGTGTAATGTGGTGGATGTACATTTTGCGTACAGGACGTGGCCAGTATTTAAGATATGTCTCTAATTCCTCGCGTCTTTTTCCCGCGCTCTTAGCTTTCAAATCCTTGTAAAGGTTAAATCTTAGACGACTTTCTTGAGTCAACTTATGTCCGAATTCAAAGGGTTTTGACCGATCCCTGAGAGTAGCATGGAGGTCTTTGATAAGCGTAATTCCCGAAAGGTGAAAAACTTTGGGGGGCGAAAGCAAAGGACTATACATCGGCAGGTAGAGTCTTTCGCGCGTTGGGGTTTTTCGCACCATAAAGTTGTGTGTCTTGGGAAGGTTTGCAACCTTCGAAGGATAGTCACGGTGCAGCAAAGCATTGAGAACAGGTTGATCAACCGACCATTTTTTGGCTTCAAACCGGTCTCTCCACTGGTTTAAGATTTCCATTGCATGCTGCGATCGGCTGACCCCGAAAACGCCTGAATTGTATGTCGCGTAAGGTGATTTCCCCCAAAAACTCTTAGGTGAATCGAGCGTGTTTGCCAGACCATTGGGATGAATTGCAAAGTCGAAGGACCGCAATGTTTCAAAAATCTCAGAAAAGTCGGACATAGCATGAATGTCATTGTCGAGATAGACGGTACGATCGAATTCTGATCGGATCAAAGCCTCTATTTTCGGCCGACGTGTGTTGGGATTTTCCAACGCATGAACCTTGTCGATGCTGGGATGTGCGATCTCTTCCGAAGAGAATAAGTGAACCGGAATGTCAGGCATGCATGCCTTCAATCCCATTGCGGTTTTACAGGCCATATTGAAAATCATATCGCTAGATTGTCCCGTGACAGCCAGAACAAACCCGATTTTAGACATGAAGCCGCCTTATTTTTTAACGTCTATCTAACAAATGATTGGGTTCCGTCTATACAATTGTCAGGTGAGTTTCGATTGCTGAAAATTTTGACCTGAAGCCAAGAGGCAAGATACGCCATCATTGGATGTCACGACTAAAGACCAACTGCCGTTTGTGACATTTGCATAAATTTCAATCTGATTGGCCGAAGCATCTACACCGGAGCTTTGTAGCGTTTCAGAATATCGTTGGGTGAGGGTTTTGATGAGGGCGGCTCTCGGCCCACAGGAGGGCTGGTTCGCCAAAGAGAATTCAGTCCCAGCGGCAAATATGAGAGCCGAAAAAACACTGCGAATTATGATCTTCATAATAGGGGCCTTTGTGAGTTATATTTCAAATAGCTCATCTGAAAGGTTAATAACCTGTTGATCCATCGCGCGGAGGAACAGCATGCGATCAGTTCTATTTTGTCCGGCAAGCAATGCGCGTGCTTTGAAGAAATTGCGGAATTTGCACTGTGATGCTGTTATCGTTGATTTGGAAGACGCCGTTGGTCATGTGAACAAATCTGACGCGCGCAGCGCAGCACGTGATGCATTTGAAAACGGCTTTGGTAAGAACCAAATTGCAGCACTGCGGATTAATGCGTCAGATAGTGTCGAGTATTGTGCCGACATTGCACTCGCGAGAGAGATCCAGCCAGATGCCGTCGTTTTGCCAAAAGCAGAGCATCCACATCAGATTGATACGTTAGTAGCGGATTTGAACTTGCCAGTCTGGTTGATGATTGAGACGGCGATGGGCGTAGCAAATGTTGGCAAGTTAGCAGCACATAAAAGAGTGATGGCCCTTATTTTGGGTCCCAATGATCTTAGAGTGTCGCTTGGAGCTGGTGAGGATGTAAACCGATCGGCACTGCTTTATTCTATTGGCGCTAGTGTTGCAGCGGCCCGTGCCCATCGAAAATGGGTTTTTGATGGCGTGTTTAACAACTTTCGCGATGAAGTGGGTTTTACGGCAGAAGCGCAGCAGGGCAAGTTGTTGGGGTTTAACGGCAAGACTCTGATCCATCCTTCGCAAATTGAACCGGCAAACCAAATTTTCGGCACTTTGGAGGCTGAAATCTTGCGGGCTAAACGGGTCATTTCTGCCTTTGAAGCCGGGGATGGAAACGCTGTGCAACTGGATGGGGAATTGATAGAAGAGTTACATGTCACCGCCGCTTTAGATCTGCTGCGAAAGAATGGGGAACTTTAATACCGTTGCTTTTCGTTGGGTTGGCAGTTTTTGTGGTTGGACACCTCTGGAAGCGCATTTTGACCGGAATGTATGAACGTACCGGTCCTTCGGCAAAAAGTATTTCAGCCGTGACGATCATCCTAGGTCTCGTTCTGATTGTACTGGGATACCGGAATACGAATTTTGTATCGGTTTATGCGCCACCAGAGTGGGGCATCCCCATCAATTGGGTTTTGATGTTTGTTGCGGTAGGTCTGTTGGGTGCAGGGCACTCAAAAGGCCGTATAAAGGCCTGGTTTCGACATCCGATGTTAATGTCTGTTATCGTTTGGTCCGTCGCGCATTTGTTGGCTAACGGCGATTTGGCAAGTGTTGTTCTGTTTGGTACTTTGGGGCTTTGGGCGCTTAGCCAAATTTTTGTTGTGAATGCTGCGACTCGTCCTTGGGAGCGCCCCGCTCCCGGGCCAATTGTGCGGGATTTTGTACTATTGGGCATCACGATCTTCGTCTATGCTACCATGATCGGACTTCACGCCTTTCTTGGGGTCAATCCGTTTGGGTCGATCAGTTGACGGGCTGACTAGAACGATATTTCAATTGGACCTTGGTAAGACACTTCGGACTTTGTCCGCAGCACCGTGATGTCACCAAACAGCTCTACCACCAAGTCCTCGGACAGCGATAGGTCCCGGTATTTCCACCCTTGTGGTAGCGGCGACGGAGCGTCTGTTAAGGTTGCCGACTTTGCCACAGCGATATAGGTTTCGTTTTCTGGGGAAACCAGCAGTCTGATCGGAATGCCCGCCTCGTAGGTGATGCGGTGGTATTTCTCGAGTTTGACGCCTTGAAGTTTTGCGTTCTTGTCTGAAAAGTTCACTGGTTTTTGCAACCGAACAACCTGAAGGAACGTGCGATCGAAAGCTGTGCGATAGGAATATTCACCAATCTCACAGCCCGGAGAACGAAGAAATTCACCAGCACTTGTCAGTGGTGTGCGCGGGTCATTCTTGCGCCAAAGTGCGTAGGACAAAGGCAAATCCAAGTTTTCGAATTCTTCTTTTGTCCAATCTGTGGTTGCCCAAACTTGGCGGTTCCAAAAGTCGATCAGTTCAAATCCTGTTTTCTTCTTTGGGACCTTAAACGCGAAGGCAGGTTTTTGAGCGATACAGGTTTGATATGGCTTTGCGTTTGCCGTCGTTGCGATGGCAAGAATAGATGCAAGGCAAAGAAGGGGTTGGGACATGTAGTGAACTCCAGATCAAACAAACACCTTTTTTGATACGATCCAAAATACGTTTTCCGCCGGTGTTTCAAAGAGCATACCGTTGCATACAAATTTGTTATGGACCAAAAGGCCACCAATTGGGGTGGCCCTACGGACACTGTTGCCTTAGAGATCAACGAGAAGAGAAGACCGGAGATTTCCAATGGCAGACGTGAACCGGGGTAATCGCCCGTTGTCACCGCATTTACAGGTGTATCGCCCTCAGTTGAATTCGATCACATCCATTTTAAATCGGGTGACCGGGGTGGGTTTGAATGTAACTTTTACATTGTTGGTGGCGTGGTTGCTTGCAGCAGCGTGGTCTCCAGAAGCATTCGCCGTAATGGATGGGATTTTAACCAGCTTCGTCGGAACGGCGGTGCTTGTCGCTTCACTTTGGGCACTTTGGTATCATTTTTGCGCTGGGATCCGACATCTGATTTGGGATGCGGGCGTGGGTTTTGACCTTAGTTTCGTACAAGCTTCTGGGTGGATCATCATTGGGTCCAGTTTTGTTTTGAGTGCGCTGACACTGTTATTGGTTTTGTGAAGGGACACGAAATATGAGCTTTAAAACTGACTATGGTCGTGTGCTTGGGCTTGGGTCTGCCAAAGAAGGGGTAGAGCATTGGTGGTCTGCACGGTTGACATCTGTGGCTTTAATTCCCTTGACGCTTGCGTTTCTTTGGGTCGTAGGGCCACTGTTCGGGGCAGAATTTGCAGAGGTTCGCACAGCGTTTCAAAATCCGGTTAAGGCGATTTTGGTGATCCTTTTCATCCTCGTGACAACGCGTCACCTCGCCGAAGGCAATCAGGTCATTATAGAAGACTACATCCATGGCAAAGGTCTTCGGACTTTTGCCCTTTTGAAAAATACACTTGGCGTTTGGGCGCTGGGCTTGGCCGCGATCTTCGCGGTCGCGAAAATCGCATTCGGAGCGTAAAATATGACGGCTTATGAGTTCATCGATCACGAGTATGATGTTGTAGTTGTTGGGGCTGGCGGCTCTGGTTTACGTGCGACGTTGGGCATGGCAGAGCAGGGATTGCGCACGGCTTGTGTCTCCAAGGTTTTTCCAACGCGCTCACACACGGTTGCCGCTCAAGGCGGCATTGCGGCATCGTTGTCCAATATGGGACCTGATAATTGGCAGTGGCATATGTATGACACGGTCAAAGGATCGGATTGGTTGGGTGACACAGATGCGATGGAATATCTGGCACGCGAAGCCCCTAAAGCGGTCTATGAACTCGAGCATTACGGTGTTCCATTCTCGCGCACCGAAGAAGGTAAAATTTATCAACGTCCCTTTGGTGGTCACACAACGCAGTTTGGCGAGGGTCCACCTGTTCAACGCACTTGTGCTGCGGCCGACCGCACTGGCCATGCGATTTTGCACACGCTTTACGGTCAATCGCTGAAAAACAATGCCGAGTTTTATATCGAGTATTTTGCAACAGATCTGATCATGACCGATGATGGTCGCTGTCAGGGCTTGATCGCTTGGAAGTTGGATGATGGCACAATGCACCGCTTCAATGCAAAATTGGTCGTTCTGGCAACCGGCGGATATGGCCGGGCCTATTTCAGTGCAACATCTGCGCATACTTGCACGGGCGACGGTGGTGGTATGGTTGCGCGTCAGGGATTGGCCTTGCAAGATATGGAGTTTGTTCAGTTCCACCCAACAGGGATCTACGGGTCTGGGTGTCTGATCACGGAAGGCGCGCGGGGCGAAGGCGGATATTTGACGAATTCCGAAGGCGAGCGGTTCATGGAACGTTATGCGCCGACTTACAAAGATTTGGCGTCGCGTGATGTTGTCTCTCGATGTATGACAATGGAGATCCGTGAGGGTCGTGGTGTTGGTAAGGATGGCGATCATATCCATTTGCACCTCAATCACTTGCCGCCTGAAACCTTGGAAGAGCGTTTGCCCGGTATTTCGGAATCGGCAAAGATTTTTGCGGGTGTTGACGTGAACAAGGACCCAATTCCCGTTCTTCCTACGGTTCATTATAATATGGGCGGCATCCCAACGAATTACTGGGGTGAGGTTTTGGACCCTACGGCCGATGATCATGATCGTATTTTGCCCGGTCTTATGGCGATTGGAGAGGCGGGTTGTGCTTCTGTTCATGGGGCAAACAGGTTGGGGTCAAACTCTTTGATTGATTTGGTTGTTTTCGGACGGGCGTCAGCTATCCGGGCGGGTCAATTTGTTGATCCAAACTCAAAGAATGAAGATTTGAACGAACGCTCGGTCGAAGAGGCGATGGATCGATTTGATAAAACGCGCCACGCTGAAGGGGCCATAGCGACTGCTGATCTGCGTCTTGAGATGCAAAAGACCATGCAAGAAGACGCAGCTGTGTTCCGGACCGATAAGACTTTAGCCGAGGGTTTGGCTAAAATGGAGGGGATCGCTGGTAAAATGGATGATCTAAAGGTTACGGATCGCTCAATGATTTGGAACTCCGATCTGATGGAGACACTCGAACTGGGTAATTTGATGCCAAATGCGATGGCGACGGTTGCCAGCGCCGAGGCCCGCAAAGAAAGCCGCGGCGCACATGCCCATGAGGACTATCCCGATCGCAATGATGAGACTTGGCGCGTGCATTCTTTGGCGCGGGTGAATGGACCTGCCGTTCAGCTTAGCTACCGCGATGTACATCTTAATCCTCTCACGGGTCACAATGAAGGCGGCATCGACCTCAAAAAGATCGCTCCGAAAGCGCGGGTTTATTAACGTCCACGGACGGATCGCGTCGCCGCATCAAGTTTCTTGGCATCCCCGGCGCTCAGAACGACGATGTTATATCTTGGTTGCAAGACCAAGTTGGCGGTGTGAGCCTGTTTTGAATGAGCGCTAGCTTGGAGATTTCTAGTATCGAAAGATATAATCCGTTCGATTGACGCTGATCGAATAACCTTAGTTTGTTAGATAGGGATATTTTCCAAGTTCAATCATTTCCGGAAAACTTTTCCTGTTTCAAAAGCAGCATGGTTTCTTTTTGCTACCGAACTGTTTTTTGTTTGGCCGTTGCGAAAAAAGAACGGAAATGGAAAATTTATTGCTTCGCGATGAAGACTGAGTGTTCCCGTTTGGCGGGCCAAAGCACGAGTGATTTAGACAACGAACAGCAAGTCCTAGTGAAAACGGTTTTTTTTATGGAATTTCTTCGTTATCAAAAAATCAAAAGACGGTCTGACGGTTGAGAGTATGAGAAGAACGACGTTTTACATATTGCTTTTGGCTGCCGCTGGCCTGTTTGGCTGCACGTCGGAATTCGCCACTCAGGACGAGATTGATCGCTGCGTCGAAATTGTAGGGGTAGAGGAGAGTGGTTTTACATTAAAACAAACTGTGAAGCCGAACGGTGTAGACGTTGTTATACAACAATCTCGAAACTTAAGTGCTGCTGAAAAAGCAGCGATTGAAGAATGTATCGAAGCGCGTTTGAACGCGCGCATTCAAGGTCAAAGCATTCCAATTGATAACCTTGCGATTGATCCAGAGGCTGAGCCTGGCAAACTGCCTTTGCCGGTCCAATACCCGCTGCTGCCAGAAGATATTGCAATCTGGAACAGTCTAACCCTAAAGCAGCAAGAGCGTGCCATCGCGTTCTTGGCCCGTGGGTCTACTGTGTCCGCTTCGTTGAAAGAAGACTGATGCTGCGTGGTTTTTCTATCATATTTATTGCGGCCTTGTTGATGTCTTGCGCTCCGACAGAAACAGATCCTAAGCCCGAGCCAAATTGCCGAGTGCCGGTCGATCCGACGGTAAGCGTTGGTGTTGGCGTTGGAACCGGGGGGCTACGCACGGGCGGTGCAGTTGTATTTGATGCCTCTGGCAATAATGGGGTTCTTGATGAAGACGGAAACTGTGTTTTGATTGAAGGCAATAGTAAAGTCCGGATCGGTATCGGCTTTTAGGTCAAATGTTGGACGCGTTAAGATCACGTCTCTTGGAAACGGGTCTTTTGGATCGTTCCCTCTACGTCTTGGTTATGGCCGCGACTTTCTTGGGTCATCGCATTGCGCCGATTGTTGCATTGGTTTTGATTGCAAGCTTCATCTTGCGTTTGTCAACGCTGCGCGATGACATACGAAAATTGGACACAAGTCTGCTTTGGCTAGGTGGGACGGTCGGGTTGATGTGTTTGTACTTCGCGTTGATGTCTACAGTTCATCATCAACCCTATGATAATGTGCATATTTTCCGGCCTCGTGGTGTTGAAGCGCCCGGAGAATGGCTGATATTTGGTTCAGTTTCGTTGCTAGCTCTTTTGCAGTTTCAACAGATGGAAGACATCTGGGCTTACCACAAAAAATACTTCCTTCAGATTTTGGGTTATGCCCTGACAATTGCGGTTCTCGTCTATGTCTTGGGATTTTGGGTTGTCGACCAACGCGTCTATGCCTGCCGAAGCGGCTTACTCACTTTCAATGCAAATGTGTTCGCGTTTCTTTTTGCGATTGTTTGCAGTGTTGGTTTCGCCAGTCTTTTGTGGTCTGAAAATGATCGCCCAAAGGCCTTTATTGTATTAGCGTTGAGTGTCTTCTTCTTAATTTTGATCACGGGCTCGCGCATGGCGATACTGTGTTTTGCGGTGACAAATGTTTTAGTCGCGTTGTTCGTTCCAGGGAAAAGGGTCCTGAATATGATCTTTGTTCTCGGTTTGCTAACGGTTGTCGGCGGTTTAGCCGTCTTGATGACTGAGTTATTGGACTGCGGCCTTATCCAGCGTTTGCAGCGGCTTTCAGATGCGACAAATCCAGAGGTCAGCAATTCGACAGCGCGTCGTTTTGAACTTTGGGGGCTGGCTTGGGACGCGGTACGCAATGACTTATGGTTTGGAATAGGGCCTGTGCACGAGGGAACACTGTCCTATCCAAATGCGCATATTCACAATCAGTATTTGTCTTGGCTTGTTCATGGTGGCCTGTTTGGTATGTTGATAGGTCTTGCTCCAATTATCGGCCTGCTTGTCTATGGATGGGTGCAAAAAGGTCTTGTTGGATTTGCAGTCGCGGGGGCCCTTGCAGGATTTGCATCCTTAAATTTCCTAAGCGACTCTTTGGTCTATTGGGGTGATATTCTACCACATTTTCTGGTGCTGATTGCGTTCACTGCTGGACTAATAAAAGCCTTGCCAAGCGCGTCAAAGTGACGGGCGCTTTACTCTTTCACCCTTGATCATGTTGGGTTATCCAAGTCGTGAAGAGAAGAGATAGGTCCGATGGTAGAACTCGCACTCCCGAAAAACTCCCGTATGACTGCAGGAAAGGTCTGGCCAAAGCCGGAAGGCACAACGAATGTTCGTGCATTTCGGATCTATCGCTGGGACCCAGATGTTGGGGAAAACCCAAGGGTTGATACTTATCATGTAGATATGGATGCGTGCGGTCCGATGGTTTTGGATGCGCTGATCAAAATCAAAAATGAGATTGATCCGACTTTGACTTTCCGGCGCTCTTGCCGCGAAGGCATCTGCGGGTCTTGTGCGATGAACATTGATGGTATCAATACATTGGCTTGCATTTATGGGCTGGATCAAATCCGAGGTGATGTGAAAATCTATCCTTTGCCACATATGCCTGTTGTCAAGGATTTGATCCCAGATCTCACGCATTTCTACGCGCAACATGCCTCGATCATGCCCTGGCTTGAGACCAAGACAAACCGTCCACAAAAAGAGTGGCGCCAGTCTATCGAAGACAGGAAGAAACTTGATGGTCTTTATGAATGTGTCATGTGCGCAAGCTGTTCAACGTCTTGCCCGTCTTACTGGTGGAATGGCGATCGTTATCTTGGACCGGCGGCATTGTTGCATGCGTATCGCTGGATCATCGACAGCCGAGATGAAGCAACGGGCCAGCGTTTGGACGAATTGCAGGATCCGTTCAAGTTGTATCGTTGCCATACTATTATGAACTGTACTAAAACTTGTCCCAAAGGTTTGAACCCCGCGAAGGCGATTGCGGAAATCAAGAAAATGATGGTTGAGCGTACGCTCTAAAACGCAGTCAAGATTTTGATCTATTCAAAGTTAAGTTGACAGGCGACTCGCGCGACAGTTGTATGCAAGCCATGCGCCTTGTATCTTTGATATTGTTTTTCTTCTGGGCCGGCATTGGGTTGGCAGACACGACCTGCCCGAAGGTTGCTTCGGTGTTAATTTCAAATTGCGCGTCGCCACTACATGTCCAATTGATTGAACCGTCAGAGCTTTCGAAGACAAAGAACTACCTTGTTGTAACGGGAACTTATAGCAGTGGCGACCGGCTGGGGGTTGAGGGTCTAGCTGTCATGTCTGGCGAGGTCAAAAGTCGGCGTTTGCAAGATTGGGACGGCGTTTTGATTTTGGGCAATGATGGTCAGCCGCAAATGTTCAATGCACGCCGGGTAGAGTTCGCGAATGAACTTTTTAATATAAAAGATCATGACCAAGCGTTTGAGCTGCTGGATCTCGTTGCCGAACACGGTGCATCGATGATGCAATCGCATTTGTTGATTTCGAATGGTGTGCTAGACTTGCGCCAACTGGTAAACGCGCCTGTTTTCTACAGACGTATCTTTTATGTGACGCATGACGGGGGGTTCGGCGTTTGGCAATCCCCAAGCCGACTGACGCTTTACGATGCTGCAGTTCAGTTGCAAGATGAACTAAGACCAAAAATGGCGCTTAATTTGGATATGGGATCGTATGATTTCTGCCGTAAGGCCAATCAGGAATGTGGACGGCTGACTGTCTCTATCGATCAATTGACCAATCTTCTGACGTTTACCAATAAAGCAAGTGAAGGCAGCTGATTCCGGCTGACACGGCCATCGCGCCTGCTATAACGCGCGCGATTTCATGCCAAAGGAAGAGTTATCCCATGATTAAGGTTTTTGGCCATAAAGCGCCAGATACAGACGCAACCGGATCGGCCATTATATGGTCCTGGTATCTAGGAACGCAGGGACAAGAGGCAAAACCTTATGTCTTGGGTGCACCAAATACTGAAGCCGCGTTTGTTCTAAAGCGTTGGGGATATGAAACGCCGACAGTTTTGGAAACGGTATCTGAAAGTGACACGGTTGTAGTCGTCGACACAAACAATCCCGCTGAGCTTCCGGAAGGTATCAATGAAGCCTCAGTTCAACAGATCATTGACCATCACAAACTGGTTGGCGGTTTGGAGACGAAAGAACCGATTGAAATAACGATGCGCCCCGTTGCTTCGACCGCGACGATTATGGCCGACATCATCGGAGATGATCTGACAACTGCCCCGGACGGCATCAAAGGTTTGATTTTGTCTTGTGTATTGTCCGACACCCTTGAGTTCCGATCGCCCACTACGACAGACGTTGATAAAACACTGGCGGTCAAATTGGCCGCGGATTTGGGTTTGGATCTAGCATCATATGCGTCTCTAATGTTTGAAGCAAAGTCAGATGTTTCCGCCTTCTCAGATGCCGCGTTGCTGCGCATGGATTCAAAAGAATATGGAGTTGATGGAACAAAGTTTCGCGTATCGGTGCTTGAAACGACAGCACCAAAGATTGTTCTAGATCGAAAAGATAGCTTGATGGACACCATGGTCGATGTCGCTGCAGAAGACGGCGTTGATCAGGTTTTACTTTTTGTTGTTGATATTTTGAATGAAGAAGCAACTCTCATGGTACCAAATGATTTGGTGTCCGGACTTGCAAAAGCGTCCTTTGGCGCAGAGGTTTCAGGCGATATGGTGGTTCTTCCGGGAATTGTTTCGCGTAAAAAGCAAATCATACCGCGTTTGAAGCTTGGTTAGGCTGAACTGACCCTCCCCTAAAATAGCGAGTTTATGAACAAAGCTTTATCAAGTTAACCTGCTTGCATGCTTTTATTTACGAGCTGTTAACCATCTGTGGAGAGAGTGGTTATGTGCCATGACTGGATGATTGAGGTGCTTCAGGACTTACGTCGCTATGCTCGCGATAACGAGTTGGACGAAGTTGAGGGGAATTTGAAAAAGGCTTTTCATGTGATGGTGCGTAGGGACCATGCAAGGCTGATGGGGCATGAAGGGCAGTTTACTGGCACAAAGGGTCGAAGACCTTATCGAGCGAATTGATCGGGTTTCAGCCCTTGATTCGGTATATGATCGTGTGTCTGAAATGCGCGAAACTTTTGATGTTGAGCATGCGGTCTATTTCTCAAGTGATCAATCGAAACGACCCTATGCTTTGGCAACTTATGGATCCGAATGGGCCAAACATTACGAGGAAAATAAACTCTATCATATTGATCCGATCGTCGGCGCCGCATTCACGCGATTTGGGCTCTATGATTGGAAGTCTGTCTCGTGGGCAGGTCGGCAGTCTCAGGCGTTTCGTTCAGATGCGGTTGCTGCCGGGGTTGGAACTCAAGGTGTGGCGCTGCCAATCCGCGGCCCTTTGGGCGAGTTTGCAATGGTAACAATGTCCTCAAACGCACGCGATAGATCTTGGTCAACGCAAAGGACAGAGTTTGCGCCTTATTTGATGCTTGTCGGTCAATATATGCATGAGGCCACACGGACAATCGTCCAAACGCCAGACCTAGGTTACAAAGTTCTGTCTCCGCGTGAAAAGGATGTCTTGCTGTTCCTTTCGAAGGGCATGAATCGCGCGCATGTTGCAGAAAAGTTGAAAATTTCAGAGCACACTTTGCGGGTCTATGTAGACGCAGCAAGACGTAAACTGAATGCACAAAACACCACCCATGCGGTCGCGCGGGCTTTGAAGCTGGGAATGATTTCGTTTTAAACAGCGCCCGGTTGGTTTAGAAAATAGCAATATTTAAGTGATGCCGCGTTCCGAAAAAGGGATGCCAATGTTTCACATTCTTCGACATTCAGAGCTGATTGCACGACCCAAGCTTGCCGAAACCATGTTTAAGGATCGCGCGGCGCAGTTCGTTTCGCGTTTGAACTGGGACATTGGTGTCACCTTTGCTGGTCTCGAGATCGACCAATATGATGATGCCGGTGCGGTTTACATTGTGGCCACTGATATAAATGGGCGACACGCGGCATCTATGCGACTGCGCCCAAGCCTTGGAGCCACCATGCTTCAGGAAGTTTTTTCGGATCGTTTTGATGTACCTCTGCCTGCAAATGATATTTGGGAGAGTACCCGGTTTTGCGTGGCCCCAAACTCTAACCAAGATGGCGCGGTCAGGGTTTTGCTTGCAGGCCAATCTCTGGGATTGGCGCAAGGTTTGGAAGCTTCATTGGGCGTGGTCTACAAGCACACTTTGCGGATTTATCGCCGTTTGGGCTGGGAACCAGAAGTTCTTCAATCGGCAAGTGATCCAACGGGTTCGATTGTTTTGGGTGCTTGGCATTTTGACCACTTAATACAAGCGGGTTTGGCTAGGCGTGCGGGTCTAAAACCGCGGGTGGCCAAGCACTGGGTCAAACGCGCATTGGGGTACAATCCGATCTTCAATTAGCCCTTATCGGAGGCTAAGGAAGGGAACGGTTTCTTTAAGGTTCTCATGCAGTACTCCGATGATCAAGCCCAAGCCTTTGACGCATTGAGCGAAGCACTGAAACGCGCAGGCGTCGACTTGGACAATGGCACGGTCTTGCCCGATACTAACGCGCGAGAGCAACTTATGGCTGTGATCGGGAAAGCAGGATCGGGCAAAACTTTGCTTTTGGCAGATCTGGCCAACGCTTTGGAAGATGCTGGCGTTGAAATTGTATCAGGAGACTATGACGGCGGGGCGAAACAACATCGCTCACTTGCCATTCTTGCACCCACGAACAAGGCGGCCAGTGTCTTGCGCCGTCGTGGGGTTGCTGCCACGACAATACACCGTATTCTTTATCGACCGGTCTATGATCCTGATTATGAAAATATCGCCGAATGGTTGGCAGGACGCGGTAAGCGACCAAAAATTGAAGGGATCACGGACGCAGCCTTGGATCGCGCTGAAGTGTTTTACAAGACACACAAGTCCATCCCTGGCGCATTGGCGGCTGCAGGATTGCGTGGCTCTGATTTCATCACAGGTTGGAAGCGTCGCGAGGACCCGCTTGATATCGGCTTTGTTGACGAGGCTTCGATGTTGGACGATCGACAATTGGAAGATTTGCAAGAGGTGTTTTCGGTACTGATACTGTTTGGAGATCCGGCGCAATTGTCACCTGTCGGCCAATCTGGCGAAATGGTTTTTGACAAGGTCGAAAGACGTCATCAGCATTTCTTGGCGCGCATCCACCGACAAGAGGCGGACAATCCAATCCTTGATTTAGCGCATGCTTTGGCTGATCCGGATATCGATTTCTCACGCTTTGAACGAATGGTCCAAGAGCGTGCCGCCCAAGACAACCGGGTAATCTATACTGAACGCGTCTCATGTGATCTTATGGCGCGTTCTCCTGTTTTGGTTTGGCGCAATGCCACGCGCATTCGACTGATCCATGCTTTTCGGACAGCACATAACTTAGGTGTTGATGAGTTTGCGAGCGGCGAGCCCCTGATCTGCGATGGTTTAGAGCTGCCCATGAAGCATCGGAGCAAACGGGTCGACCTAGAGGCTCGTGGCCTGATAAAGGGCGCTCAGGTGATTTATCTAGGGGCAGGTCGCAAACCTGGCTTTTCGCGATTACATGTGTTGGGTGCGCCGGATCCTACAGTCTCCGCTGCGACGATCATCAAGATTGAAATGCCAGATGAAGAAGAGCCGTTTATTCCAAATGCCGCGCGTATGGGCGCGGCTTTTGTTCATGGCGCGGCATGCACCATTCATAAGGCGCAAGGCAGTCAATGGTCCGACGTTCAAGTTTTCGGTCCCGACCTTTATGCAGCTGCGCGTTCGGGCCGAAGTGAAGCAGGGATGCCAGTTTGGAAGCGGCTAGCCTATGTCGCTATAACCCGCGCCGAAGAGCGTTTACATTGGGTCACACAGTATCGATTACAAAAGCCAAGTCAGCCTTTGAACACCGACGATTTACGCGGTATCGCGCGGCCGGAATTGATCTTGGAGTCAGAAGATCAGATTGATCATCACCAGTGATATTACCAAGAACAAGATAGTCATAACGCCCCCGGCACGCATGAAGTCTGAAACGCGATAACCTGCGGGTCCCATGATCAGCGCATTCACCTGATGTGTTGGGATCAAAAATGAGTTCGAGGTTGAAATCGCAACTGTAAGAGCAAAGACGGCTGGGTTTGCGCCGGCAGCAACAGCAATAGAAACAGCCAGAGGCACCAATAACACCGTTGCGCCAACATTCGACATAACCAAAGTGAAACCAGTGGCCAAGATTGCAATTCCCGCTTGAAGGGCCCAAATGGGCCAACCATCTAAAATGGTTAAAATGCCCTGGGCAATCCACTCCGCAGTACCGGTCGATTGCACCGCGGTACCTAAGGGAATGAGCGAGGCCAAAAGAAAAACGGTGTTCCACCCAACAGCTTCATAGGCTTCATCGACGGACAGCACGTTTGAGACGATCATACCGACTGCACCGATCAGCAGGGCAAGCGACAAGCGAAGATCGGTGAATAAGATAAGGCCCAAAGCGATAGAGAAGAACAATACTGCCCAGGCAACTTTTTGGGGACGAACCTCTTCCTGAGGGAAATCCGAGGTAACGATCACGAAATTCTTGTCTTGTTTTAATCGGGTGAGCGCCTCCCATTGGGTTTGCACGACCAATGTGTCACCGACCTTCAAAGGCATTGAAGAAATGCGCGTCGCTTTGTGGTCTTCGGTTTCCATATGGCTGTAAGTGTCTTCCGATCGATGAATTGCCAAAAGGGACAGGCCAAATGATTTTCGCAAACGGACTTCGCGCGCGGCTTTCCCAATCAAAACCGAATCTGGTGGAATAACGATTTCAGCCACACCGGCGCGGCTGGGTACAAACTCTTCGGAAAAAACTTCGAGCTTTGGTCTGATTTTAAGGCCGTAGTCTTCTACCATGTCCGTAATGACACTTTTATTGCCTAGAATCGCTAAGCGGCAGGGGGGTGTGATTTCCGTGTCAGAGGGCGGTCCAATCCAGCGCCGCCCATTGTGGTACGTGCCAATAACATAAAGGTGGTGTGCATCTTGTAAGTCGAAGATTGTTTCACCCAGCAGGATTGATCCTTTGGGTACATCGACTTCGAAGATATCGGCCTCTAACCCATAAATGCGTTTCAAATATTCACGCATGGATTGGGCGGATGTGGCGCTATCCTTCTCTGCAACGGCTGGCAAAACAAATCGCCCCGCAATCACAAAATAAAGAATTCCCGTCAGGACCAAGGCCAAGCCTATGGGCGTGACCGAAAAGAGTGAAAAGGGTTCCATCTGCGCGTCCGCAGGCAGGTCTTTGTTTGTGGCAACGATTAAGTCGTTCAATAAGATCAGGGGCGAAGATCCCACCATTGTGATTGTGCCGCCCAAAATCGCACAGAAGCCCATTGGCATAAGCATACGGCTCATTGGGATTTCAGTGCGCGCCGAAATTCGAGAGACGACAGGCAAGAACAGGGCGGCGGCACCCACATTTTGCATGAAGCTTGAGACGACGCCAACAGTACTAGAGACAATTGGAATGATGCGTTTTTCCGTGGTCCCGCCGTATTTTAAAATCGAAGCGGCAAGCTTTGACATCAGGCCCGTTTTGTCGAGGCCAGCGCCAATAATCATCACCGCAATGATTGAGATCACAGCATTCGAGGCAAACCCGTCAAACAAGTTGTTGATATCTGCAAGGTTCTCGAGACCGGGTATATAGCTAAGGGTGCCGATCAATATCATCACTGCGATCGCTGCGATATCGACACGGACGATTTCGGATACAAACAAAAAAATTGTCAGTCCAAGAAGGCCAAGGACGACCATCATCTCTGTTGTCAGAGTTATGGTATCCATTGCTGCCCTCTCAATTTCTTGTGGCCTTAGACTTCTCGTGTTTTTAGTTCAAGACGGGGCTTGGCGATTGGAGACAGCTTCGGATAACACACATAACAGTTCAAAAATCATTGAAATACCAAGCCAAGCTGTGCCGCCGCTGGGGTCAAAGGGCGGCGACACCTCGACCAAGTCCGCACCAATCAAATTTACACCTTTCAAAAGCCGGACAACCTGCTGTGCTTGGTAACTGTTGGGGCCGCCGACTTCGGGTGTGCCCGTTCCCGGAGCGAAAGACGGATCAATAAAGTCGATATCGAACGAGCAATAGGTCGGAAGATCTTTGACCAGATCACGAGCCTGAGCCATGACGTCTTCGACGCCCCTTGCAAAAAACTCTTCGATTGGGATGATAGTAACGCCATTGGCACGACCCCATTCGATGTCCTCCCCGTCATACATAGTCCCCCGAATACCGATTTGGATCATGCGTTTCGGATCCAGTAGACCCTCTTCGATTGCGCGCCGGAAAGGCGTTCCATGCGTGTATTTGAACCCGCCAAAATAGCTGTCAAAAAGATCGGTATGAGCGTCAAAATGGATCATGCCCAAAGGCGCGTCTTTGGCCAAACCGCGCAAAACTGGAAGGGACACAAGGTGATCACCGCCAACGGTCATTGGTGCGATCGCGCGGCGTTGCACTTCGGTGTAAAATTCGGTGATCTGACGCATTGCATCCTGAAGATCGGCCGGGTTTGCACCGACATCACCCAGATCCGCGCAATTCGTTAATGCAAACGGATTGATGCCTGAAGCCGGGTTTACCGAACGGATCATTGTAGAATAATCGCGCAACTGCCGCGGTCCATGCCGCGGGCCTGGCCGATTGGTTGTACCTGCATCCCAAGGTACACCAATCAACCCAATGTCTATTTCGTCAATATCGGCATGATCAAGTGATAACGCGGGTAAACGCATGAAACTTGGAACACCTGCAAATCTTGGAAGGGTCTGACCGGAGATCGGTTGATATTTGGGATTGGGTGCTCTGGTCATAATCGGTGTCTTTCAGTAGGTGAAAGCAGCTTCGCAGGCAAATTGCGGGAGGGCAAGATGGCAGTGGCAGTCGTAACAGGTGCAGGAAGTGGTATTGGGGCGGCGACCACACAGCTCCTGATGAATGCGGGGTGGTCCGTGGCTTTGTTGGGGCGTCGGTTGGATCGTTTGGAAGCGGTTGCCAACAGCAGTGATCATACCATTTGCCTCGCCTGCGATGTATCAGATGAGGTCGCTGTTGATCTCGCTTTCAATGCGATTGTCGCACGCTTTGGACGTGTGGACATGCTGTTCAACAATGCAGGTACGGGATTATCGGCTCAAACCATTGACGAGGTACCCATTGCGGAATGGCGCCGTGTCGTCGAGGTGAATTTGACGGGGTCTTTTATTTGCGCACGCGCAGCCTTTGGTGTGATGCGTCGACAGGACCCACAAGGTGGAAGGATCATCAATAATGGATCGATTTCAGCACATGCACCGCGGCCCGGAGCAGTTTGCTACACCGCTACCAAACACGCAATCACGGGTCTTACACGTACGATCGCGCTGGACGGTCGCGCGTTCAACATTGCTTGCGGTCAGATCGATATTGGCAATGCGCTGACGGATCTTGCGGCACCGCTAAGGGCAGGTGCTTTGCAACCAAATGGCGATTTCGTGCCGGAAGCCGTGATGGATGTAAAACATGCCGCGGATGCCGTCTTGCATATGGCGTCCTTGCCTTTGGATGCAAATGTCCTGTCAATGACAGTGATGGCACGCGACATGCCCTTTGTAGGGCGCGGTTGAAATTTTCTGAGCATATTTGGGCCTATGCCATGGAAACTAGGCCTCGTTTGAGGGGCGCACTTAATTGCAGACCTTTAGGGGCTTTGCACCTCTGCGCTGAACGCGCGTTTACCCCAAAGTAATTATTCAAAGTCCAAGTCACAGCTGCTTTGAAAATATGAGAGCGTTGATTTTTCTGCCTTCAGGGGCGCGATAATAGTTTTTGCGCGTGCCGCTGTGCTGAAAGCCTATCGCTTTGTAAAAGGCGATAGCGTTAAGGTTGGTTTCTGAGACTTCCAAAAACACCGTCCTTGTACTGGTGAGCTGGTCCAGCAGGCCTTGCATCAAAACGCGACCAAAACCCGTTCTTTGGCATTTGGGATCGACTGTGATCGTCAGAAGTTCGGCTTCATCGGCAACCTGTCGCGCCATTGCGAATCCGTGTTGAGCAGTCTCGATGATTGTGCTGGGTGCTTCCATAAGCGTTGCAAACTCTAATTCGGACCATGGGCGTGGGGTTGTAAAGACTTGTCGGTGCAAGGCGGCCATCTCTGCAGGTGTCATGGCAGAAGTGTGATTGGTGCCTCTGAAGGCAGTGCGGCATCTGCGGGGCGCACATAGAGCGGGGCAGGCCGCTGTTGGAATGAACGCAGTTTGGCATAAGCTATCAATCGCTTTGGAACATCAACCGGGTGTTGGGTTTCTGCACCCGCTTCCAAATGCGGAGGGCCCAGTGCCGTTGGTCCATCATAGTTTTGCACGTAAATTTGATCTTTTGGTGCGGGTAGGGCGCGTGTGTGATGTCCCTTTGGTACGTCTTCAGGAGCGTATAGAAGGTCAAAATTGGAAATCCCAATGGCAGGTATACCCAAGGAAAGCGCGAGACCCCGTGCCGCCGAAACTGCAATCCTTGTGCCCGTAAAATTACCGGGGCCAATACCAACTGCGATTTTCTGGAGGTGTGTTTTTGGGCGATCTCCAATCGCTTGATCGATCATGCCGAACAAGGTCTCGGCCTGACCCTTTGTCATCGGGCGCGTTTCACCAAAGACAATGGCGCCATCCCAAAGCAAACCGACCGCGCAATGCGCGGCCGATGTGTCAAAGGATAGAATGGCTTCAGGCACCGATTGGGCGCACCTCTGTAACTTCAGGAATATAGTGGCGGAGGAGGTTCTCGATCCCCATCTTCAGCGTGATTGTGGATGACGGGCATCCCGCACAAGCACCCTGCATGTGCAAGTAGACCACCCCACGCTCAAAGCCATGAAATGTGATATCGCCGCCATCTTGGGCCACCGCGGGTCGGACACGCGTGTCCAGAAGCTCTTTGATCTGGCTTACAATTTCGGCGTCTGCGCCGTCATGCTCGGCATGGCCACCCGATGTATCCTCGCCTTCAACAACGGGCGCTCCGGATTGGTAATGCTCCATGATTGCGGATAGGATTGGCGGCTTGATGTGGTCCCATTCGATGTTATCATTTTTGGTCACTGTGACAAAATCTGGGCCAAAAAACACGCCGCGCACGCCGTCTACTTTGAAAACCCGCGATGCCAGAGGGCTTTTGCTGGCGGTGTCCATACTTGGAAAATCCGCGGTTCCTGTCGGCATAACAGCCTGACCCGGCAGGAATTTAAGGGTTGCCGGATTTGGCGTTGGTTCGGTTTGAATGAACATATGAAGAGTCCTTTCTTTGTTCCCAAGATGCGGCTTCCTTCAGGGCGCGTCAAGGATTTAGAACGATTCTAAATTAGCGGAATTTATCGACAAGTTTCTGAAGCGCAGAGCGACCTTCTTCATCAGGCTGTGGAGCACCTTCATCAGATGGTGTTTGCCTTTGATTTCGTTTGGGTGGATCTTTCGAAGATTGCGGTGGATTTGTGTTTAAGGCGACTCTGTTCATGAATTTATCATTTGATCCATTGGTCAGGAGCGCAGCGGCATCGCCAATACCAGATATCAAATGGTCTAACCACTCCTGATCGGATTTTGCGAAGTCTTTCAGAACGTAAGATGGGACCGCGTCCTTATGACCAGGATGACCAATGCCTAATCGAATGCGGTGATAATTTTGTCCAATATGAGAATGGATGGATCGCAATCCGTTATGGCCTGCATGCCCGCCCCCCAGCTTTACCTTCATCTTCGATGGTGCGAGGTCAAGCTCATCATGAAAGACGTAAACATCCAAGGGATCAATTTTGTGAAATCGGATGGCCTCGCCTACACTTTGACCTGATAAATTCATAAAAGTCTGTGGCTTCAAGAGCAAAGTCTTCGCGTTGTCCAATTGGCCTTCTGATATCAGGCCTTGGAATTTGGACCGCCAATTTGAAAAGCCGTTTTTTTGAGCGATACTGTCTATCGCCATAAAGCCGATATTGTGACGGTTCTGACTGTATTTCGAACCAGGGTTCCCCAGACCGACAAAGAGTTTCATTTTTCGCAATCCAAGCTTATTCACATGGCATCTGCCATAGCAGCAAAGGAAAAAGAAGGGATGTTGTACTGAAGGTTCCCAACGAGATACAAGAAGCTGCCCTGAGGGCGGCGTTGCAAGAGTATCTGGCCGCAGGCGGACAGATAGATTGCGATGCACCGGATCTGGTGTTTCACGTCTGCAATGGTGTGATTGTTGCCTTTCCCGCAGATTTGGTTGGCGAAGCGCTTGCGATTCGTGGACATAGTAGCTCTGTCGATCATGTCATTGATATTGGTTCGTGTCTTGGTGTCACTGCGATCTTGGCTGCACCACAGATCGGAGTTGGCAACGTTCTATGTATTGAATCCGACGAGCGTCTCCACAAGGTTATAGAACGCAACTTTCAGCTGAATGAGTTGAAACCGCCACGCCTTTTAGACTGTGTGATATCGCATCGATCTGGCAAAACCAACGCATTCAAGACATCTGGTGCGCCTTGGTCCAATCACCTCTCTGATCTGAATCACGTGCCGGGACCGTCTCGGGACGTTCTGTCGATACAGGATTTGCCATATGGTTCAGGTGCAACGTTGATGGTGATCGATATCGAAGGTGCTGATTTGCGTGCGTTTGAGGCCGGCGTTCCAAAGGGTGTCACCAAGATCATTTTGGAAACCCATCCCGCGCGGTATGACCGAAGGGGTTTTGCAAAGATTTTTACAGAACTATCCAATGCGGGCTTTGAGTATATCTCAGAAGGTTCGCGTGGAGAACTTGTGTGTTTTGAACGATTTAGCCCCTCATGAAAATCTGCGCAATTTCCAAGGGCTTTTGTGCAGATTGGTCTGCGACTTAGCTTTTGTAGCACGAGGGGAATGATATGCGTATTTTGGTTGTAGATGATGATCCAGGTTTGCGGCAAACACTGATGATCGCACTTGAGCGGGCAGGATTTGACGTTCGAAGCGCGTCGGATGGGCGTCAGGGTTTGATTGCAGCAGAGCGGGATCGACCAGATTTGATTGTTCTGGATGTCGGACTTCCCGAAATGGATGGGTTTGAAATGTGTAGGCGGTTGCGCAAAAATTCGGACATACCGGTGTTGTTTTTGACGGCACGCGATGACGAAATTGACCGTGTTGTTGGACTGGAAATTGGCGCTGACGACTATGTCACCAAGCCTTTTAGCCCACGAGAACTGGTCGCGCGCATCAATGCGATCCTGAAGCGCGCAGCAGGGATTGTGGTCCGGGAAAACCTAACCCACGGAGACATTGTATTGGATACAGGGGCGAAACGATGCGAAGTTGGTAGGACCGATTTGCCGCTAACACTTACAGAGTTTAACCTTCTCAGCGTTTTGATGCGGCGCTCCAGCAAAACGATAGCGCGACATCATCTTGCAAACGAAATTTGGGGCGCAGGAAGCGATGTCTCCAGTCGGACAGTTGACAGTCACTTGCGCAATCTGCGAGCAAAACTGGCCGAGGCCGGCGCCCCCGACATGATCGAGACTGTCCATGGCATGGGTGTGCGTTTGCGTCGGTTTGATCCGAAATGATAAAATGGCGACCATCTTTGTGGTTGGTGACCGGTGGGGCCTTGGCCGGGACTTTGGCCGCGTCTCTGACTGGGTTGGTCGTGTTTCGATATCTTGGGGAAGACATTGGTTTCAAGAACGCTGCTGTTGTTGTCGGGAGTGTCATTGGTGTTGCGACACTGATATTGTGGCTACTTATGTTGCGCCTTTTGCTGCGTCCCTTGGCTATGCTGACGGCTTATTCAGATGCCGTTCGCGATCAAAACAATGCAGAGCGCCCCGAACAATTCGGAACACAAGAAATGTTTAGAATGGGATCGCAGGTGATCGAAATGGCCACTGCCCTTCAGAACCGAGAAGCCACAGTTCGCGCCTATACAGACCATGTTACACATGAATTGAAGACGCCCGTGTCCGTATTGCGCGCCTCAATCGAGTTACTGGAGGACAGTCGCGTTGCGATGACTGATGATCTGATTTTGATTTCTCAAATTGATCATGCAACCTCTCAAATTGAACTTCAGTTGAACGCTTTGCGGGACGTCGCAGCTGCACGGGAGGCGCGATATATTGGGGTTTGTCGGACAAGTAGTATCCTTGAGGAGCTTAAGGAACTGGCGGGATCCCTAGAACTTATATTGGATGACGAAAAGGCAGACATACCAATATCTGAGACTGGTATTCTTTTGGTACTGGGTCATCTGTTCAAAAACGCTCAAATGCACGGCGCAAAAACGCTTTGGGTCACGTCCTTTGCATCAAAAGGTGATGCCTTTATTCGTGTTGAAAATGATGGATCACCGATTTCTGATGGAAACCAATTGAAAGTATTTGAACCGTTTTTCACAACACAACGAGAGGCTGGCGGCACAGGCATGGGCCTATCAATTGTTGCGTCCCTGCTGAAGGCCCATGGTGGGTCAATCCAACTGAACTCTGCAAACCCAGTCTCGTTTCTGATTGCTTTCCCAAAATAAAAAAGCCCGAGCAAAACCCGGGCTTTTGTACAGAAGTTTAGTTCGGTCTTGATTTGCTTAACTCTCTTCGACCTCGGCTTCGCTCTCTTCTTCCTCTTCACCACTTTCGGCATTGTCTGATGATTGCAGGCTGGAAGGTGCGGTGATGTTTGCAATCACAAAGTCGCGGTCTGTGATCATTGGGCGTGTGCCCTCGGGCAAGCTGATATCAGAAATGTTTATCGTGTCCCCGACTTGAAGACCTTCAAGGTCCACTGTTATGCTTTCAGGAATATCGCCAGCCGTTACTTTAAGTTCGACCTCGGGGCGGATCACGGTCAAAACGCCTCCACGTTTGATCCCAGGGCAGGTGTCCTGATTGACGAAATCTACAGGGATAAAGAGGTTGATCCGTGACGTTCGACGCAGGCGCATCAAATCGATATGCGTTGGTAGGTCTTTAACGATGTCGCGTTGAACGCCACGACAGATGACACGCACATCTTCTTGACCATCAACCTTTAGGTTGAACAAGGTCGATAAGAATTTGCCCTCTTTCAAACGTTTAAAAAGTTCGTTGAATTTAACGTCGATTGCGATTGGGTCTTCCCCACCACCATATACGACACCGGGTACGAGACCCTCACGGCGTGATTGACGAGCGGCCCCCTTGCCTGTCCCCGCGCGCACCGTGGCATTTAGATCTGGAATTTGACCAGCCATGATGTTTCTCCAATATAAGAATGAAGCCCGCCTCCAAGGGTGTCGGGCCAAGTGCTGGGCGTATAGGGGGCGCCTTTTTTGAGTGCAAGATAGAATCTGTGTTCTAAGACAGCGTGTAGCCTGTGAACTTTGCTGTATGTTTGAACTTTTTGTAGATCAAATGCCTTTGTTCGGGTGTAACGGTGACATTTTCACGAAAACCAGCCTTCGCTTTTGCATGCAACCCGTCGAACTGAAAACCAAGCATGCGCGATACTTCAAAGAGTTCCTCAGATAAGTTCTCATACTTGAGTATTCTATCTACCAACTGCATTCCTTGGCTGCACGTATAGGCCGCCACGCCCAATGGGAATCGTCCTTTTTTCACATAGTCGTCCCAAGTTTTAGGAAAATCAGAGACTTGATGGTTTGGGCTATTTAGAAACATCGAAAAGTGACTTATGCATTTGTCGACGGGTTCTCTGTCTACGCAAAACTTAAAGTAACTTTGGAATACACCCGTACCAACGATCTTTTTTATTTCTCGGGCTGATTGATGGTTTCTAAACAACTTTTCGTCGCCCGTTTCGGGATCAGTATATGAATAATTTTGGGCTAAATGGCTCTTTTCGGACGGAAAGATTGGGGTCGCAACATCCTCAGCGCCCAGAATTTTGTTGAGTTCAACTTCGATTGACGTACCCGCTGTTTTTGCCGTTTTTACGAATATGAATTTGTATTTATGACTGATAATCATTTTCGAACTTTTACTGCCAACGCCCTTCAAAACCTTCGGGGACCAACAAATTATCGCGGTTTAGATCAGTGACTTTTCGCCTGCCGCATAAGGCCATCGTCATATCTAATTCTTTATGTATGATTTCGAGAGCGGTGGTAACGCCGTCTTCACCCAATGCACCCAATCCATAGATATAGGAGCGTCCGATAAAGCAGCCTTTTGCGCCCAAAGCCAAAGCCTTTAACACATCTTGGCCCGAACGAATGCCGCTGTCCAAATGGATCTCAATTTTGTCGCCAACGGCGTCAACAATGCTTGGCAGCATCCGAATAGAAGAAAGCGCTCCGTCCAATTGCCGCCCGCCATGATTTGATACGATCAAAGCGTCGGCACCAAAATCGACACATCTTTGCGCATCCTCGGGATCTAAAATCCCTTTAATGATCAACTTGCCGCCCCAATACTCTTTGATCCAGTCGATATCATCCCAAGTGAGCGTCAAATCGAATTGCTCATGCGTCCAATCGCCAAGGCTGCTTGCGTCGGTTACACCCGTAGCATGGCCGTTGATATTTCGAAAAGGCGTGCGGTCGACGCTGAGCATCTCGAGGCCCCATTTCCATTTGGTCATCAAGTTCAAGATGTTGCTGATTGTGGGCTTGGGTGGGGCCGTAAGGCCATTTTTCAAGTCTTTATGACGTTGACCCAGCAACTGAAGATCAAGCGTTAAGACAAGGGCAGAACATCCGGCCGCTTTTGCACGGTCCAAGAGGTTTTTAACAAAGCCACGATCCCGCATGACATAAAGCTGAAACCAAAACGGCTTGGTTGTCGCAGCGGCTACTTCTTCGATTGAACAAATCGACATGGTGGTCAACGTGAAAGGAACGCCAAACTTCTCAGCCGCGCGGGCCGCTTTGATCTCGCCATCGGCGCGCATCATTCCTGTCATTCCAACCGGTGCCAATGCAACCGGCATCGATACGTCCTGGCCAATCATCTTAGATTGGGTCGAGCGGTCTGACATGTTAACGGCCACCTTTTGACGCAAGCGTATGTCCTGAAAATCATTCGTGTTTTCGCGGAAAGTTTGCTCTGTCCAGCTGCCCGTTTCACAGTAGTCGTGAAACATCTTTGGGACACGTCGTTTGTAAAGATCGTAAAGATCTGCGATCTCAGTGATTACGGGCATGATTGTTCTCCTCTTCACCAATGGTTTTGACAAATGAAAGCCAGAGCTTCAATTTATTTTGTGTTGTGAGCCGGCTCAGAGCGTGGTTCAGGTTTCCCATGAGAAGATGGTTTAAATTTTGTTTGGCAATTGCTTTGGCCGCAGTGCTGTTCACTCAAGATCAACTGGTCTTAGCCGAAAATCAGGCGGCGACAGCGGAAGATTTTTCAAAGGCCGCCAAGGTTGCAAAAATTTGTGGTGAGTTTATGCCGAACAACGAACAAGCGGAAGCTGAAATCCTCAAACTTGGGTTTGTCACAGAAAGGTGGAACGGTCGTTTTCACATTCTTAAAAGTTCCAACCAGCACGTTTTGGTGATCATTTCTGGGGCAGATACTTATGATAAGCATTGCGGCATCTTGGTTGACAACATGAGCGCAGATCAAGCTGAAACCTTGGTTATGCCATGGCTGGATACCCTTCAGGCGACACGTAGCACGCTGGGCAACAGTCTTGCGCTCAAGCGTTGGTCAGGTTTGAAAGATGGTGTGCGCGCCGATGCCTCGGTGTTTGAAACATCTCATCACGAAACGATTGAGGGCGCTTGGGTGCGGTTGGTTTTGACCGATAAACCTATCGACTAGGCGGAATGTGCCCCGTCCGCGAGTGTCTTCACAAAGGCCAGAACATCTTGGACACTTTCACCATCTGCCAATTTTTCAACTATGGAAGAGCCAACGACTGCGCCGTCAGCTACCGCTGCCATTTCTTGAGCGTTTTCTGGTGTCTTTATCCCAAAGCCTACACAAACAGGAAGCTCAGTCTGATTTTTGATGCGCGTCACTTCTTTAGCTACATTTTCTGCCGAGGCTGAACCTGCGCCCGTAATGCCCGTGATGGCAACATAGTAGATAAAACCGGATGTATTCTGCAAAACCGCAGGAAGACGTTTGTCATCAGTTGTCGGTGTGGCGAGGCGAATAAAATTTAAACCCGCATCATTCGCTGGAATACACAGTTCCGCATCTTCCTCGGGTGGGAGGTCGACCACAATCAATCCGTCAATGCCAGCGTCTTTCGCTGCGGCGATGAATGTATTTACACCCATCGAATAGATCGGATTGTAGTACCCCATCAACACAATCGGTGTGGTTGAGTTTGCGGCTCTGAAATTACGCGCCATTTGAAGTGTCTTTTCCAAACTCATTCCGTGGTCCAGAGCGCGTTGGCCCGCTAGCTGAATGGTTGGGCCATCAGCCATTGGGTCGGTAAAGGGCAAGCCCAACTCAATGATATCAACTCCAGCGTCCGGCAATCCGTTCATCACCGCTTGTGACGTTGCAATATCTGGGTCGCCGGCCATAATATAGGACACAAAGGCTTTCCGGCCTTCGGATTTCATTTTGGCAAAAGTGTAATTGATCCGGCTCATGATCCGCGCTCCCTCAAAGTCGCCCTGATCTGAGGGATCACGGCGGAAAGTTCAATGCGGATTTCTTAGGTCTTTTTATTGATCGTCAAACCTATGCCAAATTTGGCTGTCACAGCGACAAAAAGTGACCATAAAACGCGATCGCCAGGTCCATCGTGAGAATTTGCTCCTCAGTCAAAAGCGTCGAAAGTGCGGTTTAAAGCCGATAGCTCGGTCTCCATGTCTTGCAGGAGCAAGCTACAAGATATAGCTGCCGCTCGAAAGTAAAGGACGTGTGTAATGGGATTCAAGACTGGCATTGTTGGCCTGCCAAATGTGGGCAAATCGACTTTATTCAACGCGTTGACAAAGACGGCCGCGGCCCAGGCTGCAAATTTTCCATTCTGCACGATTGAACCGAACGTAGGTGAGGTTTCTGTACCTGATCCCAGACTTTACAAATTGGCAAAGATTGCGGGTTCTGCAAATATTATTCCTGCACGCATGACGTTCGTTGATATCGCAGGTCTTGTTAAGGGCGCGTCGAAAGGTGAAGGGCTTGGTAACCAATTCTTAGCAAATATTCGTGAATGCGATGCAATTGCTCATGTGCTTAGGTGCTTCGAAGATGATGATATTACACATGTCGACGGACGGGTTGATCCGATAGCAGATGCGGACGTGATTGAAACCGAGTTGATGCTGGCAGATCTGGAAAGCATCGAAAAACGTAAGGCAAATTTAGTTCGAAAAATCAAAGGAGGCGACAAAGAGGCTATTGAGGCGATGGCACTTTTGGATGCCGCACAAGGCGCCCTTGAACAAGGGAAACCTGCGCGCACGGTCGAAATCTCAGACGATCAACGTAAATCATGGGAAATGCTTCAACTTCTGTCTTCGAAAAAAATTATGTATGTCTGCAATGTTGAAGAAGAAAGCGCAGGCAATGGAAATGCCCATTCAGACAAGGTCGCCGAAATGGCTGCTGAGCAAGGCGCTGCCCATGTTGTGATTTCCGCAGCAATAGAAGAAGAAATTTCTCAGCTTGAAGAGGACGAGGCGGCGGAATTCCTGGACGGATTGGGGTTGCAAGAGGCTGGCCTCAGCAGAATGATACGTGCGGGCTATGAACTGTTGGAGTTACATACCTACTTCACAGCCGGTCCCAAAGAGAGCCGTGCATGGACCATCCCAAAAGGGGTAAGTGCGCCGCAAGCCGCAGGTGTAATTCATAGTGATTTTGAGCGCGGGTTTATCCGTGCGGAGACAATTGCCTATAAAGACTATGTTGAGTTGGGTGGTGAACAGCCTGCCAAAGAGGCCGGCAAGCTGCGCGCTGAAGGTAAGGGATATCAAGTGAAAGATGGCGATGTATTGCACTTTTTGTTCAACACTTAAGTTAAAACTGAACGTGTTTGATCATGTTAAAGTTTTGTTCCAAGGGTCAGATTACCTTTTAGTTAACCGGGAATTGGCCATGAACGCCTAAATTTCTTAGCATATTTTAATCGACTTCTCCCTGACAACTCTCGATCGCCAGGGAAGTTATTTAGAGAATTTTTGGACCTTCGCATGCAAAGTGAAGGAGCCAAAATGCCCACAGTCACAGAAAAGCACAGCGTTTTTTCAGGCGATGACGACGCCCTTTTAGGCGTCTGCGGTGTGGACCTGATCTTGATAGATGGAGAGCTGCATATGGTTGTCGGTGGGGCGGCGACCGGGGCGATGTCCCTTTATAGTTTGTCAGCGGATACGGCAAATTTGGTTGATACGATGGACGATAGCCCGACTTCAGGCACTGCCTATATGGCGGACTTTCAAGTGTTTGAAGATACAACCATGGGTGCCGCTATAATTCCATTTGGTCGCGCTGATGATGGGGCAACACTTCTTAACCTTAGCGGAGACGGGATAGAAACACCGCAAACTGACCTATTTGAAGGGGCGCCCGTAACCAATGCGCATCAAATTACAGTGGGCGAGGTGGTAACGCACAAAGGCAGTTCTCTTATTTTCTATGCGAATTCGACAGGTGATGGTGTTCATAGATTGGAAGTCCAAGAAAACGGTTCAATGGTTGAGAAGGCTACATTCGCTGACGATGAAACACTGCCACTTGGCGATGTCTCGGCGATTGCGTCTTACTATCAAAAAGGCAAAGCGTATGTGGTTGCGGCCTCCGGTTTTGATGACGGGATCGCAGTTTTCAAGGTGGGAGGTCTGGGAAACCTTGTTTTTAAGGCGCAAATTGAGCCGGGAGACGGCTCAGGGTTTGATACAATTTCCGCAATGACTGTTGTGGATACGGGTGCTCTGAAATTTCTTGTGGTTGCGGCTTCGGGCTCTAATAGCTTAACCGTTTATGAGATCGGATCTGGGGCAAACTTGTTTGAGACGGACCATATTTTGGACTCCGGAACCACGCGCTTTCAAAATGTCACCGAACTTGTGGGTTTTGATCTCAATGGGCGTGCCTTTGTGATTGCAGCTGGTAGCGATGATGGTTTTACCCTCTTTGAAGTTCTGCCGGGCGGGACACTGTTTTCGCACGAAACTCTGATCGATGATTTTGACACAGCGCTGACAAATATATCAGATCTAGATGTCTTCATTGCGGGCGAAATGATAACGCTTGCCGTAGCGTCCGAAGGCGAAAATGGCATCAGCCTGTTTGAAATTGATATGTCTGACATTGATGCTCCGATCATCGGAACCAACCGCCATGATACAAGTCTGGTTGGCGACGGCGGAAATAACGTGATCGATGGCAAACGAAATTCCGATCATCTCTTCGGAGAAGGCGGCGACGATATTTTGGTTGATGGTGCTGGAAAGGATTACATGACAGGGGGTGCGGGGACTGACATCTTTCGATTTGTCGATGATGGCCGACGCGATCTTATCTTAGACTTTGAACAAAACATTGATCTGATTGATCTTAGCCAAATAGGTGGAATTTATGCGTTTTCTGACCTCGAAATCACTTTAAGCGGAAATGTGACGATCATCAAAGGTGGCGGAGAAACCGTTCGTATATGGACCGAAGATCAAACGCCGATCCCAACTGATTACTGGAGTGAAGACGACTTTATATTTGCTTGATTGCCAAAACCGTTTTGTCGCGTAAGGATTGGTGGACAATTCTACATTTGAAGCCCATGTGATCTCTTAAATAAGGAGGACGGCATGCTGCGTCGCAACGTTTTACGAGGGTTGAGTTCTGTAGGACTGATCAGTCTTGGGTGCCAATCTTTCGGGGATACAGGGCATGGAGAAAACGGTGTCGAAATTACGATAATGTCGGTTGGTCCTGACGCTCTGGATCCCAATAAAACGGCCGTTGGAGTAGAAGTTTTCAACAATCGTCGTGCCGAGGCCGTTCTTCGAAATGTCGAAACAAATTATGGTCTCAGCGTGATGCACAAGACCGTTTCGGTATTCGGCAATCAAACGCGATCTGTTATTCAGTTTCTGAGTGTCAGAGGAAACGGCCTTACAATCCTTCGACCGCCAACCCGTCAAATCACTATAGATGAACCTTTTTCGCCCGATAAGTACTATGCTTTTGGGTTTGATTTTGGGCCAATTGGACGAATCTATGTCGAGTGGGGAACGCTTTCGGATTAACAAAAAAGGGCCGATCGATCGGCCCAAATTCTATCTTGTGAAATTTTGCCCTAGACAATCGCGTAGGTCAATAACAGCATGTAAAGGCCAATGCCGGCCATTCCTGAACCCAGTTGCGCACGGAGATTTTCGGTTTTGAACAAATAGCCAAATCCAACGCCGATCAGATGCAATACGGCGGATGCAACCATAAACCCGATCACATAGCCTGTCGGGTTGTCTAAAGTTGGAACCTCCATCCCGTGGGCATGACCATGAAAAATCGCGAAAATCGCAACGATCGGATATGCAATGTAAGCCCCGATAATGCCGCTGCTGGCGATAGCCAATCCAAGGACAAAAACCGAAGCGGCGATAACACCTTCTACTTGAGGCAAAGGAATTCCAGCCAGACCAAGAATGCCACCTAGCATCAAGAAAAGGACAAAACATACCGGCAAAGTCCAAATATGTTTATGACCGATTTGAACCGATAAAAGACCCACACCGATCATTGCCAGCAGGTGATCAAAGCCAAGAACGGGATGAAGAAGCCCCGACATCAATCCGGACTGTCCTTCCGCAGCAAAAGTCGGTGTCGCAACAAAAATCGTCAGTATCGCCAAAGCAAAACGCATTCTATCCTCTCAAGTAGATTTTAAAACGCTCGCGGATCGCGGCGTCTGTGATAGCATTTAGCGCAGCTGCTGAACCTTGTGAAAGGATTTCTTTCTTTGTTGATATTGCTTTTTCAAGAAGCACAGGTTTGCCATTTTCATTCCACTCTTTCGGAGATGAACGATCCCCTAACCGGGGGTAGATGTACTCAGTTTGCATCAGGCTGAGGGTTTGATCGGACCCAAGATAGTGCCCGGGCCCTTCAAGGCAGGTTCGCCGCATTGTTTCGATGGAAACTGTATCTTCGGTTACGTCGATACCACGAACACAACGCAGAGATTGGCCAAGCATATCGTCACCGATGATAAGTGATTCCAAACAAAAGCCCAACAACGAGGCATGCATCCCGGCCGCTTCATAAACCATATTGAGCCCTGCCAATCCTGCCATGACATTCGAGGTTGCTTGTTCATAACCGGCTTGCATGTCCGGCATCTTTGCGTCGGCAATACCCGCAGCTGCGCCACCAGGCAGGCCATAAAACTTGTGCATCTGCGCACAACCTGCCGTGAGCAAGGCTTGTTCACCCGAACCGCCGGACATGGCGCCCGTACGAAGGTCAGATACGAAGGGCCACGTTCCGAAAACGGCTGGGGCTCCAGGTTGAATGGCGTTTATATATACCACGCCTGCCAAACATTCCGCGACGGCCTGTACGATAGCGCCTGCAATCGGGGCAGGGGCGGTGGCGCCTGCCTGACCCGCAGAAAGCAGAAGGACAGGCATTCCACCTCGGATACAAGCCTCCATAACCTCGCAGGATTCAGTTGCGAACTTCATTGGGGGGACAACAAAACAGTTTGAATTTGATATGAAAGGACGCGCTCGGAATGCGTCTTCCCCGCCAGCGATCATATAGGCCATCTCAAGGCAGTCGTTCATATGAGAAGGCTCTGTGAAGCTGGTTCCGACGTGTTTGGTTGTGCCGGAACAACAGGCAAATACCGTATTGTAATCCATTTCTAAGTTGTTCTCGATATCGCGCGCAACCATTGGGCGTTGGACAAAATGAATATTGTCTAACCGATCACAAATGCGCGCTGCATCGAAAAGATCTTGAAGCGTGCTGTCACGATATTCATTGTTTTCAACATCGACGACATGCACTGCGGCACCGGCTGTACCATAGTGGACGCGGTCGCCCCAAAGTTCGAGATCGTTTTTTCCATCTCTCGAGAAAAGCGTGACTTCTTTGGCCGCTTTTGCCAGCATATCTTCAACCAATGCGCGCGGAAATCGCAGACGACCATCGTCTCCTAAGATCGCGCCATCTTTGGTCATTACATCAATGCCAGTTTGGGGGGCTTGGCTAATGCCAATCTGTTCAAGTGCATCAAGGGCTGCTTGATGGATGCGTTCGACACCTGCTTGGCTGAGCGGTTTGTAGTAACCGCCTTCCATACCGGCGCGAACTGGGCGAATATCCTCGGCCAAAGGGGCTGCGCGAAGGGCTTGTCTAGCGGCGCGACCGCCGGACCGGCGTGCTGTGGTTGTGCTCATATTTAAGTCTTTCCTGGTCGTTTTTTAAAAGGTTAGTTCAGGAAAAGAAGGGTGAGCCTCGGGCTGCACGACCGCGCAAGGCGCCAATGGTTAGGCGTGTCAGTCTTCGTTTTGAAGCACAATTATACATGGAACAAGCATGACGCATTGGCTTCAATGAAGCGAGATATTTTACGACATCTGTGTCGTTTTTTGAAAGCCGTTATCGGAACCCGCTATGTCCATCATTTGCGTTTCGCCCGGCCCGGATATGCTTCTTTCGCGTCTTTTCATATCCGCAGCTTGAGCAGCGGGTTGAAATTAACTTTTCTCCGGACATGGAATAGGTTGCCTCGCGGAGTGTGGCTTCGGTCCGGGTCAGCGTGCGATTGCCGCATTGCGGGCAAGGGATGTATTTCAAAAAGAAGTTTGCGATCCGGTTCCACATCACCCCGGCGATCGCGACAAGTATCAACGCCGCGACGGCGAAAGGTCCAAAACCAAGCGTATAGCCAGAAGGGGCGCTAAATTTATCAGGTTCCCAATTGGGCAAGAGACGGGCATTGATTTGGCTGACGGCCGTGCCAATCGTTGAGGATACGTTTTGGGGTTCAAAGGCCGTTGAGGAAAACCCCTCGAGTACGCTTGCGATGCGTGGGCCATAAATGTCTGGGTCAAGCGTGGTTCCAATGGTGATTGCGAAATCCTGTTGATCCGGGCTGACCACAAAGAGAACCGTTCTGCCATGGTTCGGGTCTTGATCGATCCAACCTGCGAGCATGTCATCTGCGTAGGCTTGAAGAGTCATTTCTGCGGAGCCCGGATCGAAGTCGGGAACCGTATGGACAGCAATGACCCGGCCATGTTGTCGAAAAATCGGAAGGTTGCGGTTCAGATTTGCCAGACGTTCACTGTCAATGATTTTGGCGTCATCAAGGATATACTGATCTAGTTCTATTTCGGTGTCTTGTGCCACTGCAGAAAAGCTGCTGCAGAAAATACAAACGATCAAAGCAAGTTTAATAAATGGTCTCAAGATCTGATCCTTTCATCTTACCATCGTCCCGATGCGCCCCCGCCAGAGGATCGCCCGCCGCCAAAACTGCCGCTGGAAGATCCCGACTTTGTGCGGCGCGAAATCGATTGATCACTTTCTTCGTTCCAACCACAGCTGGTACAATACTGGCGGATGCGCCGCAGCCCCGTGGACGAATAAGTGGGTTGCCGCATCACCGTGCGGGTTCGGCGCAAGGTCCCGCGCGCGCCGCAATTCGGGCAAGGTTGACGACGATATAAAGCGTCAGCGACAGTGTTTTTGAGTAGAGCAAATAGAAAAAAGCCACCAAAAAGCGCGGCCATCACATAGGGAACAAGCCTGTCGAACCCTATGTTGTTTGTCGGCACAAGCGCTTCGGTGTCCTGCCATGCTACATCCAACCGATCGATGATCTCTGTCACGCCCTGTTCGATCCCTTCCGAAAAATTACCAGCCCGAAAGGCTGGAAGAAGGGTCACATCAATCACCCGCAACATACGCCCGTCGTAAACGATATCATATCCAGCACCCAATTCTATGCGCACTTCGCGATCCTCTGGGATGACCAGCAGCAATACACCATCATTGCGATCAGCGTTCCCGATGCCCCATTTATTGAAAAGATCGGTGGCAAAGCGTTCCAGATTGGCTTCGGATGAGTACCGAGATTTTCTGTCAATTGTCAGAACAGTGAACTCGACCCCTTTTTCTGTGTAAAGATCTTTCAAACTTTGGGTAATTCGGTCTTTGTCATCTGGTGCAATAATGTTAGCATAATCATTTATATAAGTGCTTTGATATTCAAGCGGCTCAAATTCTTGCGCATTCAACGGCGCGGTAAGTGCAAACAAAAGAGCAAGTATTCTGATCAAGAGGTCAACTCTTCAGCGACAGACTTGATGGTCTCAAAAGCTGCGACCATCTTTGCGTCCTCTGTTGTTAAAGCAATCCTTAAATGACCCGCCGCAGCGGCACCAAAACTTTCACCGGGCATAACGGCGATGCGGTGTTCATCCAAAAGTTTGGCGGCAAAGTCATCGCCCGAGAGGCCGGTGTTTCGGATATCAAGCATTGTATACATCGCTCCGTTTGAAGGGATCATACGCAGATTTGGATCATTGCTAAACATCCGTTCCGCTATGTCACGACGTCGTCTGAAAGGGTCCGCCACTTTGGCCTCAAAGGCGTCGCCCAAGCCAAGTGCAAAAAGCGCAGCTGCCTGGATGTATCCCGGCAGACCATAGGTTGTAACCGTGGACTGATCGATCAACTTTTCAACCACGTTCTGAGGTGCGATCAACCATCCGACGCGTGAGCCCGTCATAGCGTGGCTTTTGGACAATGATCCAATGATCATGGTGCGATCAACCATATCATTGATCATGCGAGGACTGACGTGATCCCCTTCCCAAAGTTGGGTGTCATAAACCTCGTCCGAGATGACCCATTTATCGTTTTGTTTTGCAAAGTCGCAAATCGCCTCGACGGTGTCGCGCGCGTAAACGGTTCCTGTTGGATTGCAGGGTGTACAAATCAAAAGTGATTTTGCAGGTTTGGCAGGTCCCAAATCTTCGGGTGTGGGTTGGAAATTGTTACGCGAGCGCGCCGCCAGTTGGATTGTTTTGCAAGCTAGTGCCCGGATCGTCCCTTCATAAGTTGCGTAACCAGGTGTGATATAGGCCGCGGCATCTCCGGGATCTAGTGCAGCAGAATGCGAGGCAAACAGCGCCGCTTGACCGCCCGCAGTAACAAGCACTTGGTCACGCGTTGTTGGTACACCTGTGCGCTGTGTAACCCGATCTGCAATACAATCACGCAATTCATGCGATCCAGGTACCGGGGCATACCCCGTTTTGCCCGATTTTGCCGCGCGGTGCATTTCATCTAAAATTAGTTCGTTGGTTCCGATATCATGCTCTCCGATTGTGAGATTTATGATCTCGATGCCTTGGTCCTCGAGGTTGCGCGCCCGATAGAGGATGTCCCAACCATCAGAGCCTTCGCCAACAATGTTCGAAACGCGGTTTGAAAGAATGGGCATGTCCACGACTCCGTTTTCTTCACGGATCACGAGGGGCGGCGCATGCGCAAGAGAAAAGGCTGGTTTCCTGTTACGAACTGGCCTATCCACCCCCCATGACCAGAACATGCATCATTATTGGTTGCATTATTACCTGCTGAACATTTCTGCGGGCTGGTCTTCTCTTTTCTAAACTCAAACTAAGTGATAGCCGCCCGCGCCAAGGGAGAGGCCTATGACCATTCGGCTTTATAATTCGGCTACACGAGCGGAGGTGGATTTCACGCCTTTGAAGAAGGGACAGCCCTCGATGTATGTCTGTGGGCCGACGGTTTATGACCGGGCGCATCTGGGGAATGCACGTCCGGTGGTCGTGTTCGATGTGCTCTACCGATTGCTGCGGTACGAATACGAGGCCGATAACGTCACGTATGTTCGTAATTTCACGGACGTTGATGACAAGATCAATGCAAAGGCCGTTGAAACAGGTCGCCCCATTCGCGAAATCACGGATGAGACGATTGCCTGGTTCCACGAGGATATGGGCGCGCTGGGCGTATTGCAGCCCAACCATATGCCGCGTGCGACAGAATACATTGCGCAGATGATTGCGATGATTGCAGAGCTAGAGGCGAAGGGGCTTGCCTATGCAGCCGAAGGTCACGTCCTGTTCCGGGTCGACAAATACGAGGGCTATGGCGCGCTGTCGGGCCGGTCTGTTGATGACATGATCGCAGGCGCGCGGGTGGAGGTCGCACCTTACAAAGAAAACCCGATGGATTTCGTCCTTTGGAAACCGTCAGATGGGGATGCACCGGGTTGGGAAAGCCCGTGGGGATACGGCCGCCCGGGATGGCATATCGAATGCTCCGCCATGGCGCGGGACATTTTGGGGGACAAGTTTGACATCCATGGCGGGGGACTAGACCTTCAATTCCCGCATCATGAGAATGAGATTGCGCAATCGAAAGCCTGCTGCGGTTCTGACAGTTTTGCGCAGATTTGGATACATAATGAGATGCTTCAGGTCGAGGGGAAGAAGATGTCCAAAAGCTTAGGCAATTTCTTTACCGTGCGGGATTTATTGGAACGCGGCATACCGGGACCAGTAATCAGGTTTGCTTTCTTGAATACTCACTACTCGAAGCCAATGGATTGGACCGACGAAAAAGCTGCAGTTTTCGCTGACAAGTTAAACGACGTGTATATTTCGCAAATTGAGAAATTTGCAAACTTAGATGACTTGGGCGACAGCAATCCGTCTGAAGAGTTGATTGAGGCTCTCAAGGACGACCTAAATACATCTCTGGCAATTACTCATCTTGAAAGACAGGTTAGTAGTTCACACGGTAC
>JBCCAU010000018.1:0-2771 GCA_039814625.1 Pseudomonadota bacterium | reverse complement strand
ATCCATGTTCTGCCGGATTGGCAGGCCAAGGCACAATCGGCGCTCTGGCTGGTCTATCCAAAGTCAAACGTCGTCTCCGTCAAAGTCCGAGTCTTCATGGACTTTCTGCTGGACCGCTATAAAGGCGGTCACGCATGGAGGGTTTAAGGCCAACGCGTTGCATGATTTTGCGAGTGTTGGAGCCTTCGTCAAAAAGCAATAACCGTTCCCGTGTTTTCTACACCCAATCGGTCGTGACAAATCGCGTCCGGTAAAGGCACAACAGTTTCACCACAAATAAGTGATGGCAGGTGGTTTTTCTTGTCTGATTGGGTTTTTGCGCCTATTTGCAAAGTATGACACGGTCATTTGAGATAGCGGATCAGGCATTTTTGCCTTGGCGTTTCTTCGGGGCAACCACAGGTGCGATATTAGCAAGCCTTTAAAGGCGCGGCCGCTCCCGAACGTTTTTTTCGCAAACACTCCAGACATTTAGGCAAAGACCCGATGTCATCAAAAACCTTATATGACAAAATTTGGGATACTCATGTGGTCGATCAGGCCGCTGATGGCACCTGCGTGGTCTATATCGACCGCCACTTTGTCCATGAGGTGACAAGTCCGCAGGCCTTTGAGGGGCTACGCATGGCCGGACGCCCGGTGCGTGCGCCGGAAAAGACCATAGCGGTGCCGGATCATAACGTTCCCACCACGCGCGACCGTATGAAAGGTATCCGAAACGAAGAAAGCCGTATTCAGGTTGATGCTTTGCACAAGAACGTCGCCGACTTCGCGCTGCCCCATTATTACGACATGAATGATGTGCGGCAGGGTATTGTTCACATAATCGGGCCTGAACAAGGCTGGACCTTGCCCGGTTTGACGATCGTTTGCGGTGATAGCCATACCGCGACGCATGGTGCGTTTGGAGCGCTTGCTCATGGCATCGGGACATCGGAGGTTGAACATGTGCTTGCTACGCAGACGCTGATCCAGAAGAAATCCAAGAACATGAAGGTAGAAATCACAGGCAAACTCGCGCCTGGCGTGACAGCCAAAGACATTACCTTGTCCGTTATTGGCAAAACCGGGACGGCGGGCGGCACTGGCTATGTGATTGAATATTGTGGTGAGGCGATCCGCTCGCTGTCCATGGAAGGCCGGATGACGGTTTGTAACATGGCCATTGAGGCGGGAGCGCGGGCAGGATTGATCGCGCCTGACGAAACCACGTTCGAATATGTCTTTAACCGCCGTCACTCACCCAAGGGCGAAGCTTGGGATAAAGCGGTCGCGTATTGGAAAACCCTCTTTTCTGACGAGGATGCGCATTGGGACAAAATAGTCACTATCAACGCGGATGATATCGCACCGGTCGTGACCTGGGGAACCAGCCCCGAAGACGTCTTGCCGATCACCGATCATGTGCCAGCACCCGAGGACTTTGAGGGCGGTAAGGTTGAGGCCGCGGCCCGCTCTTTGGACTACATGGGGCTTAAGCCGGGCACGCGTTTGCGCGATATCGAGATCGATGCTGTCTTTATCGGATCTTGTACCAATGGCCGGATCGAAGATCTACGCGCAGCTGCAGACGTTTTGCGCGGTAAAAAAATAAAGGAAGGTTTGCGCGCAATGGTCGTGCCTGGCTCCGGTCTGGTGCGATTGCAGGCGGAAAAAGAGGGCATCGCAGATGTATTTCGCTCTGCTGGATTTGAATGGCGGTTGGCGGGCTGTTCCATGTGTTTAGGTATGAACCCAGATCAACTATCAGAGTTTGAACGCTGTGCTTCTACATCGAACCGTAATTTCGAGGGGCGTCAAGGCTATAAGAGCCGTACGCACCTTATGAGCCCGGCGATGGCGGCAGCTGCGGCTGTTACCGGACGGCTGACCGATATCCGCGAGCTGTGCTAATAAACAGCAATGAATTTCGTGTCATCGCGGGGCGTTTGTTATTCAGAAAATGAAAACAGTTTGTGCAGCTTTCAGCTTAATAATTGCGGCCTAATTGCGTGAGAACCACTACATGTTGTAGCCGTACCAAGGCTTGCCTCAATTCTGCTTTAAATTTGATGCATTCCCGCACCACAGCCACCATCATTTCGCCGAAAATTAAAAGTCTAGTAGTACTGCGTCTTGAGCCAGAACGGCAAAAAAGGCAAAACTTTGGCAAAAATGAGGCGAGCTGTCACAAATGGCGGCAAAGATTGGAATAATGACGCGGCATAGGACCGGGTCAGGCCAGTTGGAAGGGAACCGGGCAGTGGTTTCACAAATCTGTGGTTCGTTCGTACGAGCCTTCCTTGTCGCTCTACTTATTGCGACTCCGGCTTTGATGCTGCCATGGGTAGCTGCTGACACCGCTCAAATTGTGGTTGTGATAGCTTTGCTGTTCTCTTTGCTTACGTTCATCGAGTACTTCGGCAGGTATCCGAGTTTTGTCGAATTTCGTTTTGCAGCACCTTACAACCGCCTCAAATTCATCGCGGTGTTTATCGTTGTGATGATGCTTTCGCTAATTGCGCGTGGACAGACCAGCCCTAACACGTTGTCCAGCATGCTGTCTTTCATTGGTCAGTTTATGGGCAACACCCTTGATTTTCCATTCTCGCCAGTGCGGCTCATCGTTTTGATGATGCCTCCTGATGCGACAGAGCAGCTGACGAATTCTGTTCGTGTGGCGGCGGGACTCTCATATTCGGTGTCTTTGATTACGGTGATCACATTCATTGTTTTCGTTAAAATGTTCGGCTGGCCGATGCGAAATGGCGCCTTTAATGTTTGGGTTAACT
>JBCCAU010000005.1:0-184499 GCA_039814625.1 Pseudomonadota bacterium | reverse complement strand
GTATCCCTACGACCATTGAACAACGGCTTCCCAGACGCCGAAGGATACATAAGTTACGAGTTGCGATATGATATCACTCAAGAACTTAATCCGCCGCGAAGAAATCAGGTTTTGACAGCAGCACGATTTGTTTCCAATGCCAAACTTGCCGAAGCCGTGGGTATCCGCGTTTACGGCGCAGACAATAACCGCACAATCAGTCGATAAGTTCAATGAGTTCCACGCGACCCTTTTTAACGCGAAGGGCTGTGTCCCCGCTTAAAATCTTGAGTGCCGCATCGCCAAAAACGGCCTTCCGCCACCCCCGCAGGGCTAAAACATCTGCGTCACCCCTTGCGATTGCCTCTAAATCCGCAGCCGTCGCAATTAGTTTTGAGGCCACTTTTTCACGCTCTGAGACAGCTTTCAAAAGTACCCGAAGCAGATCTGCCGCTGCTTCGTGACCCGATTGGGCAACCTTTGGCTTGGGAATTTTCGGAAGGTCCTCATTTGAAACAGCCACCGTATCCTCTACAGCTTTTAAAATACCACTGGCAATATCTCCGTTGCGCGCTTCTCGGTTTAATAAACGCGACTTTCCTAACTCCGTTTGGGACAATGGACGCGTCGATGCCAATTCAATGAGCGCATCATCTTTGTAAACTCGCGCTCTGGGGATATTTTTCGTCTGAGCGTACCGCTCCCGAAACTCAGCCAATTTCATGACAGCGAGTAGACTTCTTCCTGTTGTGTTGCGCAGGCGTACACGTTGCCAAGCCTTTTGAGGTGAAATGTCATAAAGGGCAGGATTGAGCAGCGTCTCCATCTCTTCTTGGACCCAAGTCATGCGATCGTCTTGCGTGATTTGTTCGCAAAGTTTTTCATAGATTTCGCGCAAGTAGGTGACGTCATTTGCCGCGTAATCGAGTTGTTTTCGAGACAAAGGGCGTTGCGACCAGTCCGTGAATCGAGACGATTTATCCATCTGTCCTTTTGCAACACGACGAACCAGAGTTTCGTATCCAACCTGATCACCAAATCCACAAACCATAGCCGCAATCTGTGTGTCAAAAAATGGTTCTGGAAAGACATTTAGATCATGCCAAAATATTTCTAAGTCTTGGCGAGCGGCATGAAAAACTTTGGTAACTTCCTTGTTTTCAAACAATTTTTTTAATGGAAGTAAAGATATCCCCTTGGCCAAAGGATCGATCAATGCAATCTGATCATTGGAAAGACCCGGGTACCCAATTTGAACAAGACACAGCTTTGAGAAATAGGTCCGTTCCCTCAAAAATTCCGTATCTACAGTCACGTAATCCTGCATTGCTGCGGATTCACAGAACCTTTCAAGCTCTTCAGTATTTGTAATCAACACCCGCAAGTCTCCAGACAGATTTAATCTCTCACGAAAAATTCACCGTCTTTGGAGGAATGGCTCCGGCGGTAGGGTTCGAACCTACGACCAATTGATTAACAGTCAACTGCTCTACCACTGAGCTACGCCGGACCAGTAACGTTCGCGGCAGCTAGCATAGCAACTCTAAGCCGTCCATAGCGTTTTGATCAATTTGCGCACTTGCCGTAAATGCAACTCAGGAATAGGCACAAACGATGATTTCTTTGGCAATAAGACGCTATTTGCCGCGCAGCTTATTTGGGCGCGCGCTGCTGATTTTAGTTCTACCGATTCTACTGATTCAGTTTACCGTAGGCGGTATTTTTGCCGACCGCATATTCAATGAGATGACCTCAATCATGTCACAAAACTTCTCACGCGTTATCAATCAGATGACACGTGACTTCTCAAGTGCCGAACAACAAGACCTTATTGCCTTACAAAACAAAGCCGACGACTTGGGTCTCTCGATACGTGAAGTCAGTATTTTCTCCGCGGACATGAAGAATGAACGACAATTCTTTGATTTGACTGCCATCTATGTTGAGCGAAATTTATCTTCCTTGGTAGAGGGGTATCAAGCAATCTCTTTGGAATCGCTTTCGCCTTATGATGTGACTTTATGGGTCGAAAGAGACGGTCGGTTGATGGAGCTTACCTTTTCAAGGAGATTTGTATCTGCACGTAACCCCCACCAACTGCCATTGATTATGGTCTTTACTTCGATACTTCTAACAGGTGTCGCTGTTTTCTTTCTAAGGAACCAAATCACACCCATTCGTAAATTGGCCGATGCAGCGGAAGCGTTTGGTCAAGGGCGCTCTATCAATCTGCGCCCTCGCGGCGCAACCGAAGTTCGAAGTGCGGCCGCTGCATTCTTGGGAATGCGAAAGCGCATCGAACGCCATATCGACCAAAGAACACTGATGCTTTCGGGCGTCAGTCATGATCTTAGAACCCCGCTTACGCGTCTAAAACTCGGCATCTCCATGCTGGGTGACAAAGAAGATACTGAGGCCTTGCTAAATGACATTGCCGATATGGAGGCGATTATAGGCGAATTTCTTAGTTTTGCCGGCGAAGATCAGGATGAGAGCTGGTCATCCGTCTCACCATCACAAGTTTTGTCCGATGTAAAAGAACGGATGAACCGAAGCCATCCAGACTTTCCCATATCTTTGTTTGACAAAACCGCTTTGGACCTGAAACTTTACTGGAGGCCAACCGCTATACGACGTGCATTTGAAAACATCTTAGAAAATGCATCGAAATATGGTTCAAGTGTGCGGATCAGTGCCGAGGTGATCGGCGGCCAGCTATCCGTAACTTTTGAAGACAATGGTCCAGGTATAATCGACGATGACCGCAACAACGCGCTAAATGCCTTCGTACGACTTGATGAAAGCCGGAATCAAAACAAAGGTGCTGGCGTTGGGCTCGGCTTGGCGATCACACATGACATTGTAAAAGCTCATGGCGGACATTTGGCACTCGAAGAAAGCCGCGAATTGGGGGGGTTGATGGTGCGGATCAGTCTGCCACTAACCAGATAGGTTCTGGTGGTAGGCCTGGAGGGACTTGAACCCCCAACAAAAGCGTTATGAGCGCTCTGCTCTAACCAATTGAGCTACAGGCCCGCCGGCGCTCTGGGTAGAGGTGCCAATTCGGCCCGTCAAGCATCAACGGTTTTCAACGTGGAATGACCCATGTAAGGGCATAAAAAATAGTGGAGAAAACATGTCGAAAAACGGTTTGACCTATGCAGATGCAGGCGTCGATATCGACGCCGGGAATGCACTGGTCGATGCGATCAAACCCGCAGCGACTTCAACAGGACGCCCCGGTGTGATGGATGGACTTGGTGGTTTCGGAGCGATGTTTGATCTTAAAGCAGCTGGGTTTGAAGATCCTGTTCTCGTTTCAGCAACCGATGGAGTTGGTACGAAATTAAAAATCGCAATTGAAACGCGCAAATTTGATACGGTTGGGATTGATCTGGTTGCCATGTGCGTCAATGATTTAATTTGTCAGGGCGCGGAACCTTTATTTTTTTTAGACTATTTCGCGACTGGAAAACTGGATGTAGCCCACGGAAAATCCGTAGTTGATGGCATCGCAGAAGGATGCAGACGTGCGCATACAGCTCTAATCGGTGGCGAAACCGCGGAAATGCCTGGCATGTACGCAGAAGGAGACTTTGATCTTGCGGGCTTTGCCGTTGGCGCATTGGAACGTGGGACACATTTGCCAAACAATATCGTATCAGGTGATGTTTTGATCGGTCTTCCGTCATCGGGGGTCCACTCGAATGGATTCTCGCTGGTACGAAAAATCATGGATTTAAGCGGCTACACCTGGACAGACCAAACACCGTTCGGCGGTACTTTTGGTGAAGTATTGCTAACCCCGACGGAAATTTATGTGCGCCCTATTATTGCTGCCTTGAAAACAGGTAGCGTCAAAGGATTAGCGCATATCACAGGCGGTGGGCTTACTGAAAACCTTCCCAGAGCTTTGCCTGATGGTCTGGGCGCTGAGATAAACCTTGCAGCAATCCCATCTCTGCCAATTTTCGACTGGTTGATAGAAAATGGCGGACTGGCCCAAGAGGAAGCCTTGAAAACGTTCAATTGTGGGATCGGTATGATCGTAATTTGTACGGCGGAAGACGCCGAAAAAGTGAAATCAGCTTTGAGCATCGAAGATCAAACATGTGTTGACCTTGGTTATATCGGAGACAGCGGATGCGTCGCCTACAACGGAACCCTGAATTAGCGCCGAAAATCGCCATCCTTATATCTGGGGGTGGGTCCAACATGGTCGCACTCATCAAAGACATGCAAGATCGGGGCTATGCTGAACCCAGCTTGGTCATTTCAAACAAAGCTTTGGTCCCCGGTGTTATCAAAGCACAACAACTTGGCGTACCAACCGAAGTAATTCCGCACCAAGCTTTCCCAAAAGGAGATGGGTTTCAGGAGGAAATCCATGTTGCCTTGGTGGAACAAAGAATCAATTTCATTTGCCTTGCGGGTTTTATGCAGATTTTAGATGCTTGGTTTGTCGACAAATGGAAGGATCGGATATTGAACATCCATCCATCACTTCTTCCAAAATATAAGGGATTGAACACGCATCAACGCGCAATTGATGCTGGAGACACTGAAGCGGGATGCAGCGTTCATTTGGTAACCGCCGAGCTGGATGATGGGCCCATTTTGGCCCAAGCAAAGGTTCCAATCCTAAAAGAGGATACAGCAAGAACTTTGGCGGCGCGGGTCTTGTCCGAAGAACATAAACTTTTCCCAAGAACTTTGCGCCAGTACTTAGATGGCTAGACCCGTATCCGGTATTCGCAATCTAGGGCCATCAAGCAACGAAAGTTATGATAAAGCTGGCATTCATTCCGAAGAAGAATTGCGACGCCTCGGACCTGACCAGGCATACTTTCGGGTTTTGCAAGCAGGAACCAGACCTCATTTCGTCGCATATTATGCCATGGTCATGGGGCTGCAAGGACGTCCTTGGAATGATTGTCACGGCCCTGAAAAGGCGCAATTGCGTAAACGTTTTGACGCCATAAAAGCCCGCCTGAGCCCAAATGAAAAAGGCCGCTCCGAAATTGAAACGGCCTTAGATGCTTTGGGCGTAGTTAAACGTTAGCCGACCAATTCAAGCCCTGAAAAGAAATAAGCAATTTCATCCGCGGCCGTTTCAGGCGCATCGGACCCATGGACTGAATTTTCACCAATCGATAAAGCATACTCTTTGCGAATTGTACCATCAGCCGCTTCGGCTGGATTTGTCGCGCCCATCACTTCACGGTTCTTTGCGATTGCACCCTCGCCTTCAAGAACTTGTACGACGATAGGCTCTGACGCCATGAATTCACACAACTCGTCGTAAAAAGGGCGTTCTTTGTGAACGGCGTAAAAGACACCTGCTTGCTTTTGAGAGAGGTGTATGCGTTTTTGGGCCACGATCCGCAGACCTGCCTCTTCAAATTTGGCGTTGATTGCGCCCGTTAAGTTCCGCTTGGTTGCATCTGGCTTGATGATAGAAAAAGTACGTTCGAGGGCCATCATAACTGTCCTTTGTGTTGTTGCGCGCGAACGCGAATGAAATCGCGGGCCGCGTAACATGGAAGTTCCCGCTTGAAAAGCGCATCTCGAATGGTCCAACCATCTCGTATGTTGGTAATTGACGACCTCTCATTTGCAATTGAAGGTAAACCCCTTTTTGAGGGCGCTTCCGCACGCATCCCGGCCGGATACAAGATTGGTCTGGTGGGTCGAAACGGGACCGGAAAGACAACCTTATTCAAGCTGATTGAAGGGCAATACACCTCCTCTGGTGGGCGCATATCCGTACCTCTGAAAGCCCGCATTGGCGGTGTTTCGCAAGAAGTCCCATCGTCTGATATCTCTTTGCTTGATACTGTTTTGGCCGCAGATGTTGAGCGCACAGCTTTAATGGCTGAACTTGAAGTTGCAGATGACACCAGAATCGCGGACATTCACATCCGTCTTTCAGATATCGATGCATATTCCGCCGAAGCACGGGCTGCACGGATCCTATCGGGTCTTGGCTTTGATCGCGATGCTCAAATGCGTTCATGCTCTGAATTTTCGGGTGGATGGCGTATGCGTGTGGCCTTGGCGGCTGTGTTGTTTTCTGCCCCAGATTTGTTGTTGCTCGACGAACCGACAAATTATCTGGATTTCGAAGGGACTGTTTGGCTGGAATCATATCTTGCCAATTACCCCCATACAGTCATTGTCATTTCCCATGACCGGGAACTTTTAAATAGATCTGTCAAACACATCCTTCATTTAAATGACCGAAAGCTACACCTTTACACAGGTAACTATGACAAATTCGCTGCCACAAGAACCGCTCATATAGAACAGGCGCAAGCAAGTTTAGCCAAGCAAGAAGCGCGGCGCGCCCATATGCAATCCTATGTTGATCGCTTCCGTTACAAAGCATCAAAAGCCAAACAGGCCCAATCGCGGTTAAGAATGATCGAAAAACTGGGACCAATCCATGTTGACCGGGACAGCGCGGTCAGCACCTTTTCCTTCCCTGAACCGAAAACCTTAAACTCTCCCTTGATTGCGCTTGATGGCGTATCGACGGGATATGGTGAAACGCAAGTTTTGCAGAACGTATCGCAACGGATCGATCAAGATGATCGTATTGCTTTGCTTGGCTCCAACGGGCAAGGAAAGTCTACATTTGCAAAGCTCTTGGTTGAAGAACTTCCCACGCTGACGGGAACCCTAACCAAAGCCCGAAAACTTCAGATTGGATATTTTGCTCAACATCAATTGGATATGCTGGAGGCAGATCATACCCCGCTTGAGCATTTACAGACTGTGTATCCCCAAAAGCCACCAAAACAACTGCGCTCAATTCTAGCAACAGGCGGTATAGGCGTTGACATTGCCGAGGTGAAAACAAAAAACTTGTCGGGTGGACAAAAAGCCCGCCTTTCATTTGTTTTGGCAACTTTGGATGCCCCCCAGCTTCTTATTCTAGACGAGCCGACAAACCATTTAGACATTGAAAGCCGCGATGCCTTGGTCGAGGCTTTGGTGGACTATAACGGAGCGGTTATATTGGTCAGCCATGATCCATGGTTGGTCAACGCAGTCGCAGATACAATTTGGATCGTCAAAGATGGATCGGTCAATCTGTTTGACGGCGATGTCGAAGATTACAGGGCTGCAACCCTAAACCATCGCAACTTGGGAAAAAATGCAAAAAAGTCACTAAAAACAAAGCCAGCTAAACAAGAAATAACACAACTCTCGGAGGCGTTACTAAAAGCCGAAGATCGTGTTCAAAAAATAGAAGATATGCAAAGCAAGATCGATACGCTTTTGGCAGATAAGGACCTGTACTTACCCGGCAACTCAGACCGGCTAACTTCACTTCAAAAGAAACGCGCGGAAATTATTGATGGCTTGGTTCGCGCAGAAGAACTTTGGGCAGAGGCAGCAGAAGCCATGGAAAGGACAAAAGCATGAGTGCCGACGATTATGCGCGACTTGTATATCTTGGTCTTTTGTTTGCGGTTTTGTTGGGTTCATACTTGATCTATGACAACAAGAAAATGTCTGAGACGGCCCGTGCTGCAGCCGTCTGGTTTATGATTTTTTTAGGCGGCGTGCTGGCTTATGGGCAATGGGAATACCTGCAATCCTTGCTCTACCCTGCCCGAACTTTGACGATGGAAGACGGTCGAATTGAGTTGCGCCGCCATCTCGACGGGCATTTTCACGCCGAAATTATTGTAAATGGCCAACCACTAGAGTTTTTGGTGGATACCGGTGCGACCTCGATCGTCCTAAACAAGGACGATGCAAACCGTATTGGATATAATTTAGATGATCTGGTTTTTGGGTCAGAGGCTTCGACTGCGAATGGGGTTGTGCGTACCGCTCGAATTACTTTGGACAGCATGTTGTTTGGAGGTGTCGAAGACCGCCGCATTCGCGCTTTTGTAAATGAAGGTCAACTTGAAAATTCACTACTTGGCATGACCTATTTGGAGAGGTTTAGTGAAATTACCATTGCGGGTGATCGTCTTATTCTGCGTCGCTAGACGCTTTCATTTTCCAAGACCCATTTTCTTGAGACCAGTATTTTGCGATCGTGTCGCCGCCTACCAAGTTTTTCCATATAGACCGTGCATTTTGCAACTCATCAAGGTTGTTGCCATCAAACACCACGGATACACGTTGGTAACCGTTTAAGTCCTCGGTTTTTAATTCACTTAGACCCGTCAGGATGAGGGCATCTGGGTTGTTAGAGTGATCGGGTGCGTTTGAGATCAGTACGGTTTGTTGATCGGCATACGGCGCTCCGGCGACCCCATGTGGAAAAAAACCGCACTCTTCAACAGCCCAAAGCGCACCATCCATTTGATCAACCGCATTTGGAGCTACGACATTGACCTGCCATCCGTGTTGCAAACAACGCGCCGCCAAATCATGAGTGACTTTAGCCAGAGCGCTGTTTTGCAACTGATAGAAATGGACCTCCATTAAATTTCGTAATTATCGGCGATCATCCGGTTCAGAGCGCGCACGCCCCAACCGGTTGCCCCTTTGGGAGCGTAAGGCGTGGCTGTCTTAACCGAAGCAACGCCAGCGATATCCAAATGGATCCAAGGCGTCCCCTCTTGTATGAACCGTTGTAAGAATTGCGCCGCTGTGATCGAACCCGCCGCCCGACCGCCAACATTTTTCATGTCAGCAACAGCCGACTTTAACTGGTCATCATACGCTTGGCCAAGTGGCATGCGCCATGCACCTTCATCACTATCTTTGGCCGCCTTTAAGAATGTTTCAGAAAAGACGTCATCGTTAGAAAACACGCCTGCATTTTCATGCCCCAGACCAATAATAATTGCACCTGTAAGGGTAGCTAAATCGATCACTCCGGTCGGCTTATATGTTTCTTGAGCATACCAAAGGACATCTGCCAAAACCAAACGGCCTTCCGCATCCGTATTGATAACCTCAATGGTGTCTCCCTTCATGGATGTAACCACGTCTCCGGGACGTTGGGCCCGTGCATCAGGCATATTTTCAACCAAGCCTACAAGACCAACGACATTAGCCTTGGCCTGCCGCAAAGCCAACGCTTTCATCACGCCCGACACGACGCCTGCGCCGCCCATATCCATGGTCATATCTTCCATGCCACCTGCGGGTTTTAGGCTGATACCGCCAGTATCGAAAACAACGCCCTTACCAACCAAAGCTAAGGGCTTTTCATCACCGCCGCCTTTGTGCTCCATCACGACAATTTTAGAAGGACAATCCGAACCTTGACCAACTCCAAGCAAAGAACCCATGCCAAGCTTTTCCATATCACTTTCTTCCAGCACAGACACTTTAAGTCCTAGCGACTCCATTTCGATCAGTCGGTTTGCAAACTCAACCGTATCCAGTACATTCGCCGGCTCCATGACAAGATCTCGTGTGAAATGTACGCCTTCCACTTCGGCCATCAATTCTATCAGTTCGGCTTCGATTGCAGAGGTTTCATTGGCATAAACCATCAACCCTTCAGAAGGATCGGGTTTCTCAGATTTATGCGCGGTGAATTTGTAGTCACGTAAGGCTAGCCCTTGCACAAAAGACGCAACGGCCTTTTCATTTGGAAGCAAAACATGAAGTTGGTTTGACCCTGCCATTGCTGCAGCAGTTGCGCCCGCTTTACGTAACTCTGTTTCACTCGGTTTTTCACCCAGCTTAACCAACAGAACACTCTCTGCAATGAGATTGGTTGGAAAGGCCAATTTATGGACCGATCCATCCGGTGCTTTCTCAAATCCTGATGATGCAACCAGCCGATCCAATTGCCCGCGTGTAAGCGTGTTGATTTTGCGCATCGCGCGATCTGTTCGCGAAGCCCGCGAAAACACAATAACCGTGCCTTTAAAGGATGCGATCGCATTCAGATCGATTTCGGCAAATTGAGGTGTTAGCGGCATTCAAAGCTCCTTTAGCCTTTGTTTGGGATGACGTAGCGCGATTTTTCAGACTCTACCATAGGCACTGTTCCCTAAGATCAAGCTGGTCTATCAAGATGTGAAGGAAAAACTAATGCACATACTTGATCGTTACATTTTGCGCCAACTGATTGGCCCGTTTATGTTTTTTACGGTCGTTTTTGCAGCTCTCTTTTGGCTTAACTCAGCGTTGCGCATTATTTCGTTCGTCGTAGAGAACGGCCAATCAGGTGGGACTTTTCTGGCATTTGCAATGCTTCTATTACCTCAGTCGCTTCAACTGATTGTTGCAGTTGCTGGCTTCGCAGCCGCACTCTACTTGGCCAACAGCTTATATTCAAACTCCGAACTTGTGGTGATGATGACAGCGGGTCAAAGTCCACTTCGAAACGTCATGCCATTCGCCGTGTTTGGTTTTATCTGCTTCTTGCTTCTTATGGTTCTGACCAACTTGGTTACGCCCTGGTCGACTAAAATTATCGGAGACACGCGAGCCGAAATGCGGAGCGCCTTGGCTGCGCAACTGTCCCAAGAAGCACGTTTTCTGTCACCAAGCGATGACGTTACCGTCTATTTTGGCACAACAAACGAAGAGGGTGGATTGGGTGATGTTTTTATCGATGATAGATCAAACGGAGGCCAAAGGCAGACCTATTTCTCTGAAACGGGTCAGTTTTTAAACAGTGACGGCGAACTTCGGCTTTTGCTGTTGAACGGAACCAACCAAGTGCTCAACACCGAGACGGGAAAACTTTCTACGCTGAAGTTTGAGAGCTTATCTTACAACCTTTCAGACTTGCAGGAAAATAATGAAACCAGAAGATTGACGGTGCGGGAACTTGGATCAATTGAATTGATAAGCGGATCTTCAGACTTTAGCGCTGAAAAAGAATGGGGAGAAGTTCATCAAAGGGTTTCCTTGGCTATTTTCGCTTTTCTGACGCCAATTTTTGGAGCTTTGGCGTTGTTGGTCAGTGGCTTTAAGCGCCAAGGTTACACACTTAATCTCGTTCTCGCTTCAGGTGTATTCATTTTTATCGAGGCTGCGCGGGGAAACATGACGCGTCTGGTCAACAATGAGGTTTTGCCGGGGCCGGTTATGTATGTACCGGTCTTGGTTTTGATGCTTCTGATACTTGGACTTGTGATCACTTCGGCATCCGGATCCCGAAGGAAGACATCTGCATGAGCTTTGACCTTTATTTGATGCGCCGTTTCCTGAGTGCTTTTGCGGTCGTTCTTGGCGTTGTTTTTGCGCTCGTGTTGTTGATTGATACTCTAGATGTCCTGGGCGCAGTAAGAGATGAGCGTATCGGACCGCTTGATGCAATTTGGTTATCTTCACTCCGCGTGCCAGATATTATCGTGACCGTATTTCCTTTGATCATCTTGATTTCAAGTATGGTTTTTTGTCTTGGAATGGCAAAAAACAGCGAATTTGTAATCGCGCGCGCTATTGGACGACCAATGATTACAACATTGATTGCCCCTGCTTTCATCGTGCTGGTCTCGGCAGTGATCGTGATTTTATCCTTAGGGCCTTATTCAGCACGCATGCAAAATCAGTTTGCCGCTGCAAAAGCGAGCTTTTCAAATGATATCGAAAGTCGATTACAAGTTACTGATACCGGTCTTTGGTTGCGCGAGTCCAACGATGATTTTGTAACTGTCATAAACGCCGAAAGCAGCGGCCAAAACGGATCAAGATTAAACAATCTTACTGTTTTTCAGTTTGATGATACCGGGCGACTAGTACGTCGCTTAGAGGCCCCACTTGGGTTTATTTCAAATGAAGAACTGATCTTAACATCCGTCAAAGTCTGGTCCTTTGAAGCACTTTTGAACAATCCCGAACTTAATGCTGAAACTCGCGGTGTACTTCGGCTGTCTACCAATTTGACTGCACAACAAATCATCGAAGGACAGCCCGCACCGAAGACGCTTTTTCTATGGGATATGCCGGCGACAATCGCAGCCTTAGAACAGGCTGGTACATCCAGTTTGGAACATCGAATACATTTCTTAGCGCAGGCCACAACACCGGTATTTTACTTGGCAATGTTCTTGATTGGGGCCATGTTTACGCTTCAATCCAGTCGCTTAGGCAGCGCGGGTGTGGCGGTCATTGGCGCGGTTTCGCTTGGATTTTTCTTGTTTTTCTTTCAGAGAACTTCACAAACATTTGGTGAAGCTGGGGAATTGCCGATCGTCGTGGCAACCCTTTCGCCTCCATTTGCTGCGTTTTTGGGAGCACTCGCATGGTTGCTGCGACACGAAGATGGCTAGGTCGAATATGGATCGGCGTCGCTACTGCGATCATCTGTGCGAGTATATCCATTGCGCAGCAACAAGTCGTTTTGTTGGCTGATCGGATTGATGTCTCAAGTGATGGAACGGTGATCACGGCCTCGGGTGACGTCAGCGTAGAATATGAAGGTGATAAAATCGAAACGCCCATTGTTCGTTACGATCAAACGACGGGCATTCTGTCGTTCCCAAACGGTCTTGTATATACCAGTGACACCGGAGAAGTACTCAGTTCATCCAAAGCCGTTGTTGCCGACGACTTAGACAGTGGTGACTTCCAAGATGTGACCTTCCAAATTACAAAACAATTCCGCATATTGTCAGATCAACTTGTTACACGCGACGACGGATCCGCCACATTGTCAAATTCCATCGCAACAAGTTGTGAAGTCTGTGCCGCAAACCCCGTACCGTTCTGGCAAATTCGAGCTTTATCTATTGACCGCAACCCGGAGCAAAATCGATTGTATTTCGAACATGCCGTATTTGAGTTTTTGGGAATACCGGTCTTTTATGCGCCGCGCCTTTCAACACCTGAGCCCGGCGTGGCACGAGCATCAGGTTTTCTTATTCCTCAATTCAAAACGACCAACACGGTCGGGTTTGGTGTCACGACACCCTACTATTATGTCATAAACGACCATAGCGACGCGACCCTTCTGCCCTTCTTCTCGACGGCTCAGACCTTTATCCTGGAAGGTGAGTATCGCAAACTTTATAAGAATGGCGTCATTGTGGCCGATGGTGCGATTGCCTTGATTGACCCGCTTTCCAATAAAGATTTTCGGAGTTTCGGAAGTGTCGTTGGACAGTTCGACTTAAAACGTGATTTTAAGCTCAGTTTTTTTGGGATTGCGTCGTCAGATGATGATTTTCGTCAAGACTATGGTTTTGGAGATGAAGACCGTTTGAACAGTTTTGCAACCATTTCAAAAACCACTGCTTCTCGGTATTTTGAGACTTCAGCTTCGTTTACACAATCATTGCGAGAAGACGACGACAGCTCAGAAATCCCATTCGTTTTCCCTGAAATTTATTTCACGCAGATCGGAAATGTCTCTAGCTGGTCTTATCGTGCGGACTTACAAACACTTTCATTGTTAAGAGACACGGATCAAACGACTTTGCGCGCCGGCGGACGCCTGCAAATTGGACGCAGCTTCGTAACCAAAACCGGTGTTGAAACAATGATAGAGGCGCGGCTTGATGGTTCGGTATACGACACAGAAAACAGTCCAGTCATTGAAGATGGACGATACAGCTTCATTGCTCCAACCTTGGCTGCAACATTCAGATATCCTTTAACAAAGACTCACCAAAACGGAGGACGCAGTCTCTTGCAACCTGTCGCCCAATTCATATGGGCCGAGGATACACAAGATACCGTGCCAAATGAGGACTCCGTTCAACTTGAGTTTGAAGATAGCAACCTATTCTCCCTTAACCGATTCCCGGGTTTCGATGCAGTTGAGCTTGGCCCGCGCGCAAATATTGGCGTGTCTTACTTATACCAGGATCCGAATGATTGGCGCTTTGGGCTGACTTTGGGTCAAGTATTCCGCGCTGAAACTTCTGACCAATTCAGTGCTGCTTTCGCATCTGGGTTAAGTGGAAAATACTCTGACACTGTGATCGCTTTGACATTTAATTACCGCGAAAACCTGGCTGTAACTAATAGGACATTGGTCGGGCGCAACTTTGAAATTTCGAAGTTTGAAACGCAACTTGCCTATACAGCAAAGAATTGGAACCTTGCTCTGGAATATATTTTCTTAGAAGACGACGTAGTCATAGGATCCAATGAGACACAAAATCAGGCTGGCCTGCTAATCGGATACCAAGCTTCAAGAAATTGGAGATTGACGGCAGATATTCGACAAGATTTCGAGGCCAATACCCCGATTGAGCAATTTTTTGGGGCAAAATACCAAAATGAGTGTATCGCTCTCGATTTTGGCTTTCTGTTCGATTATGCGACCGGAACGGGTGTGGCAACAGAGCGTGAGTTCGGTCTAACTATTGAATTGTTGGGCTTTGGAGGGGATACATCCGACGAGCGGAGGGCGCAGAGTTGCTAGCACAAATGAAACGTAACATTACTATTGGGATTTTCGTTTGCTTTGGGATCGGTGGTGGCGCCTTTGCGAACCCCTACGACATCGCCATCGAAGTCAATGATCAAGTGATTACAGCACATGAGCTAGAGCAACGACGTCGTTTGTTGCAAATCTTTGGCGCTACTGGAAACTTAACCCGCTTGGCAGAAGAACAGTTGATTGAAGATCGACTTAAAAAAACTGCAGCGCAAGAAATTGGGATTTCGATCAACCAGGATCAATACCTAAGTGGCGCAGCAGAATTTTCCCAACGCGGCGGCTTAACAACCGAAGAACTTCTGGAGCTACTCGATCGGGAAGGTGTTTTTCCTGAAAGCTACGAAGATTTCATCGTAGCAGGTCTACAATGGCGCGAGGTTGTTGGTGCAAGATTTGGGTTCCGTGGCACTCTTTCAGACGCCGAGGTTGATGCATCTATTGCACTGGGAACTTCGAATGCGAATGATCTGGAATTGCAATTGGCGGAAATCGTTATCGGCATACCGGATCGTGGGGAGCAAGGCGCGCTAGAACTTGCGGGACGACTGCGTCAAGAATTGTTTGATGGTGCGCCATTTAATATTATTGCAGCACAGTATTCCGACGGCGCCACCGCGCTTGACGGAGGTGTGGTAGACTGGGCTCCAATTGCAGCTGTGTCCGAAGAAATTGTAGGTCCGCTCATTCTTGGTGGCGTTGGAACAATCAGCCAGCCAGTCGAAGTTGGCAATGCAATTGCGTTGTTTCAACTGCGCGGCACCCGTACAAACAACGCCAACCGGAGCGCAACAATCGTAGAATACATGAAAGTCCCGTTGGGTACAGAGACCACTGGCGTGACTGCTGCCGCAGCCGCAGATTTGCTGAAGGATGTAGATACATGCAATGATTTACGGGCATCCGCAAATGGATTGCGCAGCGATTTATATGTCTTGGTTGAAAATCCTGAGTCCCGCGTAGTTTCTGCAGATCGAACGCGCATCGCAAGCCTGGATCTGAACGAAGCACGCGTCTTTGTCGCCAATGACACCAGTCGGGAAATTGTTATGGTCTGCGGCCGCGAGCGTGGATTGCAAGATGATGCACGAGCGAGATTACGGAACATTTTGGGATCACAACGTGTAGAGAGCTTTGGCGAAGCCTACCTGCAGGAATTGATTGGTAACGCAACAATAACCCGGTTTTAATGGCTAAAACGCTCATTACCTGTGGCGATCCCAATGGCATTGGGCCTGAAATCATTCTGAAGTCACTAAAGAACTACACGGAAAATATGTTGGTTGTCGGTGATGTCAGACACTTTGAAAAAACGGCCGCTGAGATAAATATCAAGACATCTTTTGAAGTTGTGAACGATCCTGATGACGCCAGAACGATGCAAGATTCTGTAAGTATATGGCACCATCCCTTTACAAGAGAACGCGAACCTGGCGTTTTCAATCCAGACCATGCTCGGCATATTATCGCGGTGCTAGACAGTGCCATTTCCCATTGTTTGCACCATAAAGGGACGGCTTTGGTTACAGCACCGATCAATAAAGCCGTCTTGAAAGAAGGCGCTGCATTCGCATTTTCAGGTCATACAGAACTGCTCGCAGATCGTAGTGGCATACCAAAACCCGTGATGATGATTGCTGGGCCTCAACTGAAGACGGTTCCTGCAACCATTCATATTCCACTAAGCGAAGTCCCCTCTGCTCTTTCAAGCGCCGATCTAGCAGAAACGATTCGAGTAACAGCTAGCGGGTTACGGGAATTGTTCGACATTTCAAACCCTCGGATTGTTGTTGCAGGACTCAACCCACATGCGGGTGAAGATGGGAAGATTGGAACAGAAGAGATTGACTGGATCGCTAAGACCATCGACAGAACATTTAAGTCTGGAATCAATGTGACTGGACCGTGGCCCGCTGACACCTTGTTTCATGCCGCAAGACGCAAGACTTATGATGCCGCTATATGCATGTACCATGATCAAGCCCTTATCCCCGTAAAAGCGCTGGATTTTGATGAAGGGGTCAATGTTACGCTTGGTCTCCCCTTCATTCGCACTTCACCAGATCATGGCACAGCCTTCGATATTGCTGGCAAGGGACTTGCGAACGCAGCCAGCTTCACATCCGCTCTCAAACTGGCATCAGTTCTGGCTACTAAGAATGGATGACAGCTTGCCACCACTGAGTGAAGTCATCAGAAAATATGATTTGCGCGCAAAAAAATCTTTGGGTCAAAACTTTTTACTAGATCTAAACCTAACCTCAAAAATCGCTAGACAAGCTGGAGATTTGACGGACAAGTGCGTTCTGGAAATAGGGCCTGGTCCCGGTGGTTTGACTCGAGGATTGTTGTTCGAGGGCGCGAATTCATTGATCGCAATTGAACGGGATGAAAGGTGCCTCGTTGCTTTGCAAGAAATCCAACAACGATACCCAAATCAACTTGGCATCTTGTCTTATGACGCCCTAAAGATTGATTTCGAAGAGCTTGCCCAGGCACCTGAAGTTATTGTTAGCAATCTTCCTTACAATATTGGTACTGAGTTGTTGATCCGTTGGATGACTCCGAACACTTGGCCTCCGTCTTGGAACAGGCTTGTCCTGATGTTTCAAAAGGAAGTTGCAGAACGCATCACAGCGCAACCTGGAACAAAGGCCTATGGCCGTCTTGCAGTATTGTGCCAATGGCGTGCTGACTGCCGAATTGTTATGACATTGCCACCGCAGGCCTTTTCACCTCCACCTAAAATTCATTCGGCTGTTGTAAGACTGGATCTGTTGGACAAGCCAAAATTCAAGGCAGACGCCAATAGGCTGCAAGCGCTCACGTCAGCTGCATTCGGACAAAGACGAAAAATGCTGCGGGCTAGCTTAAAGAGTGTTCATCCAAATATCGAAACTGTCCTAGAGCACGCTGGTATCACACCAACAAGGCGGGCCGAGACCCTAACTGTCGAAGAGTTTTGTCGATTGTCCAATCTTCTATAATTAGGAGATCGGATCTTCCGCTTTTGGGGCGTCTTCTGACGCGCTTTCTGGTGTTTCAACCAGGCCACTTCCTTCACGGCTTGTATCATCATCAGCAGTTAAGGGATCCGCCTTTGCTTCGTTTGGGTGAATAGTGTCTTGTTGATTTGATTTTGGCACTTCAACTGTGTCGGCATCAGATTGATCTTCCGACTTATTTTGGTTTTGTTGAGCGCGCTGCGCTTCTTGCGCGCGCTGTCTTTCTGCCACCTCTTTTTGTGCTTCAGTCAAGAGACGAAGATAATGCTCTGAATGTTGTGCAAAGTTTTCCGCATTGATGCGATCTCCGGACAATTGCGCATCTCGCGCAAGCGCAGAGTACTTTTCAATGATCTGCTGTGGTGTCCCACGGACTTTTCCCTCGGGTCCAGACGAGTCAAATACGCGGTTTACAACGTTTCCCACGTTGTTGCGGCGATTATTGTTTTTATTGCGCGAACGCGACTTATTAGAAGATCTCATGAAAGTGGTGTCACCTATGGTGGGTCATCGGTTAAGCGAAAAGCTTATACCTTGAACAGTCCTTACAGGTCCAATTGGAGGGCTTCAACCCTAAAGCTTCTTTTGATAAATCGAAACCCTATCATGTCCGGAAAGATCTTGAACCAAAGATATCCGTTCAAAACCCATCGCTGACGCAAGTGCTCTAAGCTGCTTAGCTTGAGAGAACCCATGCTCGAAGTAAATGCGTCCGTGACCGCTTAGGTACTCTGAGGCTTTTGTTAAAATTGATCGATAGGCTTCCAAGCCATCTTCGCCTGCGGCTAACGCAATTTTTGGTTCAAAATCTCTGACCTCTTCAGACAGGTCTGCAAAATCGCCTTCTGCAATATAAGGCGGATTTGAAACGATAATGTCGAAACGTCCTTTGACACGGCTGAACCAATCACTTTGTATCCAGTCCACGCGCTTAGTAAGACCAAGCGCTCTTGAATTTGATTTTGCAACGGCCAAAGCGTCGTACGAAATATCAACCGCTGTGATTGCCGTATCCGGCAAGTCCCGCGCCAAGGAAAGTGCGATACAACCGCTGCCCGTTCCAAGTTCTAAAATTTTGGTCGCTCCAGCTTGCTTTAGCACTTCTTCAACCAAGTGCTCTGTCTCGGGCCGCGGGTCCAAAACGTCTGAAGTGACAGTAAAACGATCCTTCCAAAAGTCCCTGTATCCTATCAGTTGCGAGATAGGCCGACCCTTGGAACGTTCAGCGACAAGCGCCTCAAAACGCTGAAATTCACCATCGGCTGCGTCCCAAAGTTTTGACGCGTCCCTCAGCCCACCCTTATGCTTTAATCGCATGGCCGCTGCGTCAATGGCATCTTCATTCATGACAGATTAAGGTCCGCAAGCTTTGCGGCCTGATCATCAGCTCGTAGCGCCTCAATGATTTCATCCAAATCACCATCAATGACCTGATCCAATCGATACAACGTTAGATTTATCCGATGATCTGTAAGACGTCCTTGAGGGAAATTGTAAGTCCGTATACGTTCGGATCGATCTCCACTGCCAATTTGTTCTTTGCGGTCGGCAGCCCTCGCCTCTGCGGCTTGCTGACGTTGTAAATCATAGAGCCGCGTTTTCAGCACTTGCATTGCAATGGCACGGTTTTGATGTTGAGATTTTTCCGAACTCGTAACCACGATACCAGTCGGAATATGAGTGATCCGTACTGCTGAATCTGTAGTATTAACATGTTGCCCACCTGCGCCAGAGGCTCGCATTGTATCAATCCGAATGTCTGTGGTTGGAATATCAATATCAACATCCTCGGCCTCAGGTAGAACTGCAACTGTTGCCGCAGATGTGTGCACGCGCCCTCCACTTTCGGTCGTCGGAACGCGCTGAACACGATGGACACCTGATTCGAACTTCAACTTCTCAAAGACTCGATCTCCCTTGATCGATGCCACAACTTCTCGATATCCACCCAGTTCGGTGTCCGCAGCCTCCATCACTGTCAGTTTCAATCCATTTGCTTCAGAATAGCGTTGGTACATCCGTAAAAGATCACCCGCAAACAAAGCGGCTTCGTCCCCACCTGTACCGGCTCGAATTTCCAAAATTACGGGCTTATCATCTGCCTCGTCTTTAGGAATTAGCGCAACTTTTAATTCATGCTCTGCTTCAGGAAGTTCCGATCTGATCCGCTGCAGTTCCTGCTCACCCAGTTCTTTCAACTCTGGATCACCCAACATGATCTCGGCTTCGACCTGATCGGCCAGCATGCCTTGATAAATCAATATAGCATCCACAATCGGTTTTAGATCTGAATACTCTTTCGAGATTTTCGCGAATTGATCGCCAAGATCGCCCGTCGCCATTTTCTGTTCAAGAAATTCAAAATGCGCGGTGATAGAATAGAGTTTTTCGTCTGGTATCATGCTTTCCGATCGCGCGCGGCCAGATTTTGGTCAAGCCGAAAGAGATTCTCTATTTCTTTTGTAAGGCACGCAACCATTGCGTTACACGAGCTTTGTTGACGCCAAAATCCCGATGACCAAAACGCGAGCGAGAATAGATTGAGATCCGCGACCCTTCGGAAGTCGCCACGGCTTTGACTGTCACAAAATCCGGAAACCCAACACGTGCGCTGCGTTGCATTAGGGTAACCATACCTTCTTCACTAGAACCGGCCACGATCACTACACGATCTTCAGACGCAGTTACATTTTCAAAATATTTGAGTGCTTCGTTGGGGCCTAGCGATGTGTCAAATGGTTCGCCATGGGCTACAGACGAAGTGCTCAGAAGGTATACCCTTGGTCCGATGATTTTCGATACTTCATCGGGGTCTTTGTGCCAGTTCTCTGGCTTCGTTGGCGCAACGCGAACCCATATCAGCGAGGCTGCGATTAGACCTGCAAAACCTGCAAGTATCACCAGACCAATCTTCATTATTCCGCGGCCTCGGTTGTTTTTCTGGTCGTTTCGAGATCAGAGGCGCGAGCCTCTACTAATTCAACAATATGATCGACCATTTTGTCGTTGTCCAACTTGTGATCCTGCTTACCGGCAACATAAACCATGCCGCTGCCGGCGCCACCGCCTGTGAAACCTACATCGGTCATCAAGGCTTCGCCGGGGCCATTCACAACGCAACCAATAATCGACAAAGACATTGGCGTTTTGATATGCTCAAGACGCTGTTCAAGCGTTTCTACGGTTTTGATGACATCAAAACCTTGCCGTGCACAACTAGGGCATGAAATAATATTGACGCCACGATGACGTAGGCCAAGCGATTTTAAAATTTCAAATCCAACTTTGACCTCTTGAACCGGATCAGCAGACAAGCTGACCCGCAATGTGTCGCCGATCCCCAACCAAAGAAGGTTACCCAAACCTATAGCCGATTTTATGGTTCCAGATGTCAGACCGCCGGCTTCGGTAATCCCAAGATGGATTGGAGCGTCTGTTGCATCTGCTAAACCTTGATAAGCCGCTGCAGCCATAAACACATCAGAGGCCTTACAAGAAATCTTGAAATCATGAAAATCGTTGTCTTGCAGGATTTTGATATGGTCCAAACCACTTTCAATCATCGCGTCGGGACAGGGTTCCCCGTATTTTTCCAACAGATGTTTTTCCAAGGAACCTGCATTTACACCGATACGGATGGAACATCCATGATCTCGTGCCGCCTTGATCACTTCATTGACACGAGCTGCGCTTCCGATATTGCCTGGGTTAATGCGCAAACAAGCCGCACCGGCTTCTGCCGCTTCGATTCCGCGTTTGTAGTGGAAGTGAATATCGGCCACGATGGGCACACTGACCTGCTGAATGATCTGCTTAAGAGCTTTGCTCGATTCAATATCAGGAACAGAAACGCGAACAATATCAGCTCCGGCCTCTGAACAAGCATTGATTTGAGCGACCGTAGCCGCAACATCGGTTGTTAAAGTGTTTGTCATTGTTTGGACAGAAATCGGAGCGTCACCGCCAACAGGTACAGATCCGACCATAATTTGGCGGCTTTCGCGTCGGTAAATATTACGCCAAGGACGTATTTGATTTTCCAACTTCGGTGCCTCCCAACTGAGTTGTGTCCAGTTTAATTTACACAACTGAAGCCGACAAGGACTTACTGGTCCGAATGCGCCAGATTTACAGGTTCAACCTGCGGATCATACCCAGTTGGGTTCACGCTGACTGGGAATGCTCCCGAAATTGCGGTGCTTTCCAGAACGACATTTTTGGCAACGCGTGTTCCGGAACCTACAGGCCCATAAGCCTGACCATCAACAATCAAGAAAACTGAACCTGAATTTCCTGCGCGCAAAACCGCGTCTGTCACATCAATTGGAACACGGTAGCGCGTATTTTCCGCAAGAATTTTTTCAAAAAGGGTCCCTTGCGTGGGACTCACCACGGATATCCAGGCTTCACCTGCGGCAAAAACCTCAACACCGCTGGCCACAGCCGCCGTAACTTGAGGAGCCACCTGCTCTGCTTCGTCTAAGGATTGGTTCACAAGGCCTCCTGTCGTGATTGAAACTAAGTCAATCTGCGAGATAGGGCCATCACGGGGCACCAAAACCGGTGTATCCAGCAATTGGGGTCTATAAAAATTTGATAGCGGTACCAGAGTGTCCTTAGCTGTTGGCAAAGACGCCTGCACAGTTTCCAACCCCAATTCAAAGGACGGTTTCTCTGCTGCTGCGGGCCCGGCATCCGCAATAGCGGGGGCTTCTGGCAAGGGTGCCCAACGCACTTTTTGAACTTCAACGAAGATCGAATAACCCGCGTAACCAACACCGCCTAAAAGCATGATCAGCACGACCAAAGAGCCGATACCCGCAAGCGATATCCGTTCCCACCACCGTTCCTTTTCCAAGTTGCTATGGCCTGCAAACGCCGTTCCGGCCAAACCTTCGGGTTTGGCTTTGTTGGTATTGGCTGCCGTAAAACGCAACGGCGGTTCAAAATCGGCTTCGTCGCAAAAACGGGCAAACACGTCTTCAGGATCCAAATTTAAGTATCGTGCATAGGACCGAATGTAACCTGAAACAAAACCGGCTGTTTCAAATACACTTGTGTCCAGATTTTCTATCGCATCAATGTAGTGCGCCTTGATCCGCAGTTCGTTTTGAACATCTTCAAGGGATTTGTTACGAGTTGCACGTTCTCCGCGCAGAACATCACCCAATGGAAACCCATCCATTAGACCGACCAGTTCTAGCTCAGATGATACATTTTCTGCCATCGTCGATACCCTCAGGCCCATCTCCCGCAAGCCTGTGGATAATTCGTAACACATTATTACAATCTGCAACAGCCCTAGATTGTAACATCCGTATAAATCCGCCGAAAAATCAGCAGCTTATTCTAGTATATGAACCTTATTTGATCAGACCAAAAACGTTCCAGTCTTCGCAGCATGTCTGTTTGAGAGGCGACTTCATCGGTAGAGTAGAGAGGAATACTTGCAATTTTATCGATATGACGCTCAAAAAGGGCTGCAACCTTACTTTGAATATCTTTGCCTTGGGTTGTCAATTTTATACGTACTGCCCGTCTATCCATAACACATCTCTCATGGTTGATATAACCCAGTTCGACCATTTTCTTAAGATTATATGAGACGTTAGAACCTTGGTAATAGCCTTTTGAACGCAATTCCCCTGCCGTCAATTCACTGTCGCCAATATTATAAAGAAGCAACGCCTGAACAGCATTAACATCTGAGGCGCCGGCCCGTTCAAAATCATCTTTGATCACATCCAACAAAAGTCGATGCAAACGCTCGATCAGTGCAAGGGTTTCAAGATAGCCCCGTTTGTACCTAAGTTGGTTTTTCTCTGGTGTGCTTACGTCTGCGCCGAAATGCATGCTCATTCTCGCCTCAATCTTTTTGTCATCAAGGCAGGATTATCGTCAAAACGTAAACAAATTGAGAACTTCTCTTAAAGCGGGTTTGCTATGGCATAGGCTCGAAGGCGATCGACCAGAACTTTGAACTGCAGTGGCGTGTCTATCTGTTGATTGATCCATGACATGATATTGACATCTTCCTCGGCCAACAAATCTTCGAAGTGATCTAACTCATGGCTCGACATACTGGTCAGATTGGCATCGGCATACCGACCCAGAACCAAATCCATTTCTTTTGTTCCACGACGCCAACATCTGATTTTTATCTTTTTGAGACGTATATCTTGCATTGCCTTCTCGCCCCCGACTTGTGGATTTACCGAAACTGCGTATGACGGGCCAGGACCGAAAAACAAGAGGGCATAATGAACATACTTGCTAAAAAGCTTTCGTTTCTAAAACCCTCTCAAACAATTGCTATTTCGACCAAAGCAGCCGAACTTCGCGCCCAAGGCCATGATGTCATCGCTTTAAGCGCCGGGGAACCTGATTTCGACACACCAGAAAATATCAAAGTAGCGGCTAAAGCAGCAATCGATGCCGGGGAGACAAAATATACCGCGCCAGATGGTACGCCAGAACTTAAAGACGCCATTATCGAAAAGTTTCTCCGTGAAAATGAACTTTCTTTTACGAGAGACCAAGTAATTGCCTCAACGGGCGGCAAACAAGTGATTTTTAACGCCTTGATGGCAACCCTCGATCCGGGTGACGAGGTCATTGTTCCGACGCCCTATTGGGTGTCGTATCCTGATATGGTGACCTTGTGCGGTGGAACACCCGTTATTTTGCACACGCAGGCTAAAGACAATTTTGCAATCGCACCCCAAAGCCTTGCAGCTGCAATCACGAAAAATACAAAATGGTTGATGATCAACTCCCCGGGGAACCCTTCCGGAGCTGTTTTGAACCGAGATCAGCTTACGGCTCTTGCAACTATTTTAAGACAGTACCCAAATGTCTGGATCCTATGTGATGATATGTATGAACATTTGATTTATGACGGGGACTTTACGACGCTTGCAGCCGTTGCGCCTGACCTTGCACCCCGCATTTTAACCGTAAACGGTGTATCAAAGGCCTATGCAATGACGGGTTGGCGTCTCGGATATGCTGGCGGACCAAGAGAGATCATAAAAGCCATGAAGACCGTGCAGTCCCAAAGCACCTCTAATCCATCTTCTATTTCGCAAGCTGCCGCTGCTGAAGCGCTGATAGGGCCGCAGGATTACATTTCCCTCTCCCGTCCAGTGTTTGAAAAACGCCGAGATATGGTTGTGGACGCGTTAAATCGTTGTGAAGGCGTGACCTGCTCGAAGCCCTCAGGTGCATTTTATGTGTTTCCTTCTATTGCTGGTTGCTTAAATAAAATGTCGCAGAAGGGAACTATCCTTAAGACAGATGAAGATTTTTCTATGGCCTTGTTAAGCGAAGCCAATGTCGCACTTGTTCATGGTTCGGCGTTTGGATTTCCCGGACATGTTAGGTTGAGTTACGCCACATCTGATGCCAACTTAATTGCAGCGACAGACCGGGTGAAAGATTTTTGCGCTCAATTGAAAGCGATCTAACATGCATGGCCGCCTCTACTTTCGAACACGTGAAAATGGCGCCGCTGTTTTTCGCGTTGACACTGAAAACAAATCCCGTCGCCTTGAGTTGGTCTCCATCGGGACGATCGCCATCAAAAAAGGTGAATTTCGGGCTCAAGGGGATCAAGTAATCTCGCTGGAAGAGGCCGATGCTATCCAAGAATGGATTATAAGTCGCAAGGCTGAGCTGAACAAACGTCAGTCAGACGATTTAAACCGATTTCTGGATGACATAAAAACGATGACTCATACACTCCAAACGCAAACAGAGCCGGACGATATCGCGGCAATTTCAGAGGAAATGCTGCTCGCACTACACGATCTTCGATCTGTATTGGTCCGAAAGAAGAGCGAATCTTAAGCTACACAAAACATCGCAAACATTTAAACTTTCTGGATCTTAGAGACCCCATTGCGCCTTAACATTTTGGTTCCAACCCAGTGTGACTTTGTTCGGCGCCCGAATGATCGGTCTTTTCATCAAAACGGGGTGGCTTTGCAACAAACCGAGTGCTGGCTGCGAACGCAGGTCTGGGGATAGCGTGCGCCAAGTGGTAGAACGTGTATTTAACAGTTCGTCAGAAAAAAGATCAAATAACAGTTGGAAGGCCGTTTCATCTATAGGGTCATCGCGAATGTCTCTTAGAACAACATTTTGATCTAACTCTGCCAAAGATTTCACCGCTTTTCGGCATTTGTCGCAATTTTTGAGCCCAAGAACTTCTATCATTAATTTTATCCATCACTTTTCTGCAAGAATATCCCCAAATACTTGCTTTTGGAGGTTATCATACCAACATCAACGAAGTGTTTAGTTTGCTCGCTACGCTCGGTGAGAGTGTGACGGTTGTGGGCGAAACGCAATGACCGAATACGGTCTGTATCAGGCCGGATGCCACTTGAAAGGAATACGACTATGCCGACAGGCACCGTTAAATGGTTTAATGAGACAAAAGGATATGGCTTTATTCTGCCAGATGCTGGAGGCGCGGATATTTTTGTCCATATTACCGCAGTACAAGCCGCAGGCCTAAAATCGCTCGCAGACAACCAAAAGATCACTTACGAATTGGAAGTTGGTCGCAATGGTAAAGAACATGCGATTGATTTAGCTATAGAGGGTTGAAGACTCGTTTTCTCCGGCATCAGGCCATTTTGGTGCGACCTGTTGCCGGCTGTTTAAATTTTAGACTTACTGTCCTCTGGTTGGGTTGCAACCAACGAGTGTCGCTGTTGTGAAATGGAAGATGCTGGAATTTCCGGCATATTTCGAAGGCTTAGCGCAGCTTTCATCTCGGCCAATTTCAAAACGTAATTTTCGTCGGCATGTTTGTGTATTCCCACACATGTATAGGGCGATACTTCCTGCCTCACAAACAAGACCACGGTTATTATTCAAAATGTATATACTTTGTGTATCATTTTAGCTGCGATTTGAGTGTGGATTGCTGCAGTCAAAATCTATCATTCTTCAAAAATGCGTGAGATAGAGCACAGGCAAACGGCAATCCAAACCTTAAACATACTTAACAGAGTAATGTTAAGGAACTACGTGATGGTTGAAACCACAATTATTTCATTGGCAGCTTTGACACTTGGGTTGGGCCTTTCATTGCTTATTCTATAAAGTGCTTTTGGCGATGCCGGTAGTTGCCTCATCTATCTCATTCAGCTGCGATTCCGGATCATAAGCGCCAACGGGACACCAATCACATACATCAAGATGCCATATACCCCCGATGGTATTCCATACTCTGAAATACCTTCAGTGGTTCCTCCAGCCAAAATAGCCGCAACTGCCAAACCCAAGGTGGCGTTCTGCAAACCGGTTTCCACAGAGATAGTTTTGGCCTCATGCCAATTGCGGCCTAAAGCTCTTGGGATAATCAAACCAAGCAAAAGCAAAAGCATGCATAGAACCACCAATGCAGGCCCCAAACTTGTCATATGCTCTAAAACTAAGTCCCAATTTGCTACAATTGCAGCTATGACGATCACGACAAATAGAACTTTTGCGACCACGTCTAAAATTGGTTCAACTTTTGATGCCGCATTAGATGCAAAATGTCGCGCCGTAACGCCAAGAACGATCGGTACAACCGTGATAACAAACATACTGATTGCGACACCCAGAATATCTACTTCCGGTGCCGACGACCCCATAAAGTGACCCACGGCCCAGGCCAGAAAAATTGGTACGGTCACGACAGACGTGAGTGAAATGACAGCTGTCAGCGAGACCGAGAGTGCGACATCTCCATTTGCCAGTTTTGCCAACATGTTGGTTGTCACCCCGCCGGGACAAAAAGCCAGAATCATAAAACCAACTGCAATGACCCCTGTTAATCCAAAGAGGCTGGCCACAAGAAAGGCCACAAGCGGAAGCAAAACAACTTGATGTACTGCACCAATCAGAAATGCAACAGGGCGTTCCACAACTCGTTTGAAGTCCTGCAGTGTAAGTCCTAGCCCCAATGACAGCATGATAATCCCCAAGCTGATTGGCAGCGCCACGCTGACTAAATCCATAATTTCCCCCTCTTAATCTGTTCAAACCCCATGCACGCAGGCGTGAGGGCGTTAAAAGACCTGAAATCTTGCAAGGCAAGCGGTTTTACGGTTCTTTGCCTTAAACATGGATGCAGATCATGAAACCTATTGTTTTCCTAAGCCTTTTTATCGCTTCTTCCGTGTCTGCCGGGGCGCCGCAGATCACAGAAGTGATTGCAACTCAGCGTGATAATCAGATCCGTTTCGATGTGACAGTTCTTCATGCCGATGAAGGCTGGGATCACTATGCAGATGGTTGGGGAGTTTATACCTTGGATGGCACCGAATTGGGTTACCGCGTGCTTGCCCACCCGCATGTGAATGAGCAGCCCTTTACAAGATCTTTAACTATTGCCCGACCCGAAGGCCTAACGCAGGTTATCATTCGGCCAAGGGACTCGGTTCATGGACTAGGCGCAGATGTCCTTGTCGATTTGCCTTAAAGGCGATCGCCTGGACGCTCGCGGCGCATACCGGGTGTTAAATTTGGATTTGCAACCTGATCCTTCGCCGCAAGTTCAAGGTTTTTCTGTTGTTTTTCAATCTCTTGACTGTGTCGATCAAAAGCGATTTGGGCGGTCGCAAGTCTTTCAGATTGCATTAAAAGTGCAGCCTTCAATGCGCCGTTTGTTGGAATGTCGTTTGGATATCGGCCCTGGAGCGCAGCTGTTAGCGCAGTCGCATCACCGAATGCCACTGTTTGAAACTCGATCATACGAAACTGTGCTTGATTAAGAATTTGAAAAGCCTCAATGAAATTCCACACCGCCGACATCTTTGCTGCAAAACCCGTACCCCAACCCGATGATTTCGCCCCGATTGAGAGGCCGTGTAAGATTACAAAACCATCTGCGAGCGGTTTGGCATTTTTGGCCAACTGAACCCATGCACCCGCCAAAAAATCCAATGTATTTTGTTGCTGGGCGGCCTGTCCGATCCGCGACAGGGTATGGGCATAGTCCAGCGTGCAGATCATCTGATCGCTCCATGCCTCATATGGCGCCAAATCAGCAATTCTATCGGCGTCTAACCGATCGGAGATCGCCATCAAAAGAAGCTTAGTGTCTGATTTCATGGAAGAAATCAACGCATCCGTCCCCTCTGGCCGTGTCCGAATAGAGATCAAAAGCCGGTTGATCTTGTCTTGAAACATCTCAGAATTTACAACACTTTGTGTCATCTCTGCGCCCCCATGCACGCTTTTTTCACCCTCAAGATGCACCATACCCACAGGTTTTTCCGTGATCTGCGTCACCCAATTGGGCAAAATGTGCTGTGAGATCGGCGTGTGACATCCGTGAGACATGCGTGGTACGGATTGTCCGAACCGAAATTTTCATTTGGAGATCACGCAAGTTGCGGTTTACGCTGCCTTCATGAAGAGATTTTTGACTGGCGCAGCTGCGCTGACCATTGCGGTGTCCCTTCATGCGGGGCCGCCCGTGGCAAAAGAGATAGAGTGTTATTGTACCGACAGCCAAGGCGACCGGGTCGAACTGGGTCAGGTCCTATGCCTTAGGGTGGACGGTCGCGCCTTTCGGGCGCGCTGTGAAATGGCACTGAACAACCCGTTCTGGCGCGAGATTGAAGGCGACTGTCTGACATCTTAACGGATTGGGGTCGTCCCTACCCTTGCTGAGCCGCGTGAGCGAGTGAGGGATATTATCCTTTGGCAAAGGAAGCTTGGACGAGATGAGACCGGGTAGCTGGTCAAACCAGAAACAGAATTCGGTCAATGAGCGTCCCTTTGCGATGAGACTATGATTGGATAGTATCCAATAGACGCGTATAGAATTCAATCGGACTTAGAATGACAAAGACAATTAGGACCGATTTTCACAAAATCCATTGGTCAGAGACCGTCGATTTCTATGTCACCGACACAGAGGTTGGTTGGGCCGAGCTGATCGTAGAAATCGAACAGGGAACCGAGGTCTATGCGTTTTCAATGGTCTTTGATCCCCGTTTCGAAATTCGGGATTTTTACCATGATGTCGAACGCAGCGGGACGGCATCCATGTATCTACGCGGGGAACCCGGTGGGGTGGAGGTGAAGGCCGAGCCGAGCTCGCGGCAGGGCTGGATCAAGATCATGATCTGGTTGGTGGATCATGGCAGTAGGCGGGACGCGGATTTCGCCTTTCATTGCCCCAAAGATGCGCTGTTGCGGTCCATGAAAACCAAGATCGGGTTTCTTGCGGACGGGTATGTGCTGGAAGACACGCTGTCGAAGGATGAACCAAATGAGTGGAAGTCCGCATTGACGGCGGCCGCCATCGGGTTGATCACATTGGTAAGCGTATTTGCGTTTGCAAGATTTATTTCCGGTTGAGTTTGGTGGGTTGGTACCCACCAAACTCCTTTACTGGAAAAACTGAATGATCGCCGTTGCGGTCGCGATCATAATGCCGCCGAACACAGTGAACGGGATTACAAAACGCTCCCGCGAAATCTTGGCTGTTTCGGCATTCAGCTTGGACGTTTGCGCGATCAGATTTGCAATCTCAGCCCGCATTTTATCGTCGGCAAGCTCTTGATCTTCTTTGGTCATGCGTCGTTCCATATCGGAGATATAATCGGAAACAGAATGCGTTCAAAGGGGTTTCGGTTAGGTTAGAATGTGCTGGCTTGGCACCCAGTCTACTTATGCAAAAATTTCAAAAATATGACGTTGTCATGATTTTGTTACAAATCTGTCATAAAGGCGCTAACCGCATGCCTTAGGTGGTTATTACTTCCCAATGAGGAGTGTATGAAACCCAACGGAGCATAAAATGAAGCTCACACAATTTTTCCTCGCGCTAGCCTTAGCGTTTGTCTCAGCGTCTTTCCTAGTTGCAATTTGCTTAGGAGCGACAGGTTTAGAGCTCACTATTGTCGCTGATGCCGGAAAAACCACTTATGCCTTAAATATAAATTGGGCATAGCCAAATCCTCAGGTCCACTGGACCTGAGGTAATTCTTTCAGAATATATATAAATGCGACCGACCGTAGGCGGTTAAAAAGCGCGTGCGGAGCAAAGCGCCCCGCCCGTTGCGCCAAAGGCGCACCTTCGGCGCGACGACGGGCGTCTCTCGGGACTTGGCCACGCCAAACCCTGCCGGTGTGTAGGCGCTCGAACATGCCGCTTTGTGCTCGCTGCGCTAACGCGGTCAGGTTCGTGGATCCGTGAGTTCGGGGGGGGTCGCACTCAACCTACGTTTGCTTGCTCGCCCAAGGAGAATCACTCATTCACGAATACAATACAACAGAGCCACATTTTTCACCCGTGTCTCAAGACTATTTACTCGCGCTTCGAGCGGTCCACCGGTTTTAATTGCTTTGTTTCCTTGGTCCTGCGGGAACTCCATATTCGGGTGCGGACGACTGCCTGTCGTATTGGAGTTGTGGTATCTCGCGGAGTGACTGTGCGCTTGCAGGGCATCTTCCTGAGTGCTTCCTGGCTGTCTCTCACCCTCGGAGTCAATGTTTGCTCCGCTACGATCGATACCTCGGACCACACGCCCATAGGCCTGAGGATACTCTCTCCAGCCAATTGGACAGGTATTTGAGGCGAAGGCGACTACTGTGTCTGAAAACGACAATTTCAAAGCCTCTAATTCAGCATTAGTCTGGCTAAGCTCTGATTTAAGTTTAGCAGCTGCAGCGGTAGGCAGCGTGGGTGTTTCTTCTTGCTCAAAATAGAACTGAAATGGTCCTTCGGCGGTATGAACAGTAACTCGCCCCCACTCCAACACTTGGTAATCTCCTGTTCCCCTAGTCACAAGGGCCTCGGCAGCTCGCACACAAGATATATTGATAGTGTCACCGGTAATTAAAATAGGCGATTGTTCAGTAGCTGTATTTCCAGTCGGAGTTCGTTCGGTACACGTGAAGTTGTCTACAGATGTTCCCAGATATTCAACATTTCCGCCGGCTCCTTCTCGACGCAGCCCTATATCGATAACTTTGTTGTTGGGAAGAATTCTTACGTCTACTTTCACTCCCCTAGCGGCAAGTTTATTACAATTGTCCCACGCAGTGACTGCCTGACCGTAAATCGTTCGAGATTCTTCATACAATTCGCTATTAGATTCAGCGAAGCTTTTGTTTGTTTTACACCATTCCGTTAAATCACGCTGAGATTGCGATCTGCTAAAGCTTCCGTCGCCACTTCCATATCCCAGAACTTCTACGCTGATCGAAGCTAGTGTTTCATTAGTCTCGGCGCTAAAATCCTTGTGACAGTGATTAAAAAATTTTGTAGCTATCGCTCCCGCTGAAGACTTGGCAATTCTTACGTTTGTAATGCCGTGGGATAGCAACGAATCACAGTTCTGAGACAAAACCGGGCTCGTAATGGACAATAAGCCTATGACGCCAGCCGAAAATTGTTTGAAAAATTTCATCTTAATCCCTCAGTTTAAATTCTCTTAAAGTTATACAGTACCACCAATTTGCAATTTGACATCAAATTAAAAGGTAACGAAATCAGTACTTTAACTGTCACTTCCAGCGCCACTTAAGGTTAGTTTTAGCCAACAACCCCCATAAAATCCCGCCACTCACCCGCGCTCATGCCGGAACTCTCTTGGGTCACTTCCTCGCCTTTCAGCATTTTTTGCACGGCCTCTAGCCCCCGTTGGGACAGATGCGCGCCGCCTAGTCGGTAATCCTCAAACGCTTTGTACGCCGCGGGCACCCAGTCTTGCACGATCTGGCACATCGCCTCTGCATAAACCCTAATTTCATATTGCGCATGGGCGTCCGCACGCAGGCGCAGGAAGTGGAAAAGATTGTGCAGGTCCACTTTCCAATACCATTGGGTGTAGACATTGGCGGGCAGGTTCATGCGGGCCAGTTCGCGGGCCAGACCCGCTTGGCCGTCTTGGCTGATCATCGCCTCGTAATTGTCGTAAGCGCGGGTTGAATCCTCTTTCAAAATCTCAAGCACGCGCGCGGCTTCATCGCCTTGTAACAGCGCCCCCCTGCCCTGATTATTGACCACTGATTGCGCGTTCAGATGGTCGGGTGCGGGGATGTAGAATTCGCGGTCCAGGATGGAATAGCGGGCCGAGTATTCGTTGACGTTCGCGGTGCGGTGGCGGATCCATTGGCGGGCCACGAAGACGGGCAGTTTGATGTGGAATTTAACCTCGCACATCTCAAATGGCGTGGAATGCCAGTGGCGCATCAGATAGCGGATCAGCCCTTCGTCGTTTTGGACGGCTTTGGTGCCTTTGCCGTAGGACACGCGGGCGGCCTGAGTGATCGCAGCGTCATTGCCCATATAGTCGATGACGCGGATGATCCCGTGGTCAAGCACCTCATGCGCCTTATAAAGGTGGCCCTCCATGCCCGGCGAGACGGCGCGCAGCGTGGGTTGGCTGTCTTGGCGGAGTTCGTCAATTTCGGCTTGCTGCTCGGGCGTTAATGGCATTTTCTGTCTCTATTGGTTGAATTGACTTTACTATATGTGGTGGGATGGCTTTGTCCAAGCGCAAAATAAGCTGGATCTCGTGGGGGTTGGACCAGATTTGGTGGCAGATCTGCGCAGCCTGGTTTGGGATCGCTTTTTTGGTGGCTATCGCTGGCAGTGCGGCGATTTGGCAAGAAGATTGGGCGCTGGCACGCAATGATGCGCTTTTTGGGGTGGGTGTTGCGCTAGTGTTGTTGGTGTTCATGCTGGGCGTTAACCGGGGCTTTGACGCCGTACCGATGGTTTTTGTTTTCGCACTCGGGATCGGGTTGGAGTTGCAAAAGACCGGGATTGGCGCATGGGCGTATGCAGATGATGGGACACTGATGCTGGGGGCTAAGCCACTTTTTGTTGGATTCATGTATGCCTCTGTGGCCAGCTATGTGATCCGCGCGTTACGCCTAAAGGGTTTACAGGTATTGCATTTGCCGCATTGGGGTTGGGCTGCGCTGGGCGGGATTGTCCTTTATGGGGCGTATTTTCTGGCGCTGCCGTTTTGGGGACGGCCTGTTTTGATCCTTTGGGCAGGGCTCTTGTATCACCGGGCTCGGGTGCAATCGCCATCGGGATCCTGGCTTCCGGTGCCTGTGGCACTGGGCTTTGCCGCGTTGCTCTTATGGGTGGCCGAGAATGTGGGCACCATGAGCGGGACCTGGACCTATTCGGGGCAATCCGCAGGTGAGCTGGTTTCACTGTCAAAGATCGGGGCGTGGTTTGTATTACTGACGGTAATTTTTTCCGTGGTGACATATCTTGGTCGTGATGCTCTATGGCGCGACAAGGGAGGCTAGCGATGCGCGCCTTTTTAGAATGGTTGGATGCCGAGTTTTCTGAGGACCGTGCCAAGGTGATGGCCGTTTGCGGCTTGCTGCCATTTGTGATGGTCGCAAGCTTTGTGATGTGGAAGACAATCTTTGTTCAGTGGAACGGGGGATATGTCTTTGGTTTTGACTTCAGCAGCTTTTGGGCAGCGGCCAAATTGGCGGTGGCCGGAAATGCTGAATGGGCCTTTGACATTGAGCGTTTTGATCCGTTGCAGGATTTGGCCGGGAAACTGCCCGGTAAGCTTTACTGGCACTATCCGCCGACCTGGGTGACACTTTTGTATCCGTTGGGATATTTGACACCATCAGCCGCGCTGATTGTATTTGTGGCCCTTACGACCGCAGTTTGGGTGTTGTGCGTCCGGCTCATGATCCCCGGCGGATGGACCAATGCAATCGCTGTGTTGCTGTGCCCGGCGGCCTATTTGAACTTTGTGGGTGGGCAAAACGGCACCTTAGTGGCTGGTGCATTATGTTTGTTCATTTATGGCGTGCTGCATCGCAAGGATTGGATGATTGTTCTGGCTTGCACCCTTTTACTAGCAAAGCCGCATTTTGGGGTGTTGATGCCTGTAGTTTTGATCGCATTGGGTCGGTGGCGGGCCTTTGGACTGGCGGCCTTTTTCGGTTCGGCCTTTCTGGTTTTTTCGATTTGGCTGACCGGTTTGGCCTATCTTGAAGCCTTCCTTGGAAATGTGAATACGGTCGCATCGGCCATCAAAGGAGAGCAATTATTGCGGATGCAGCATTCCGCCTATGCCTTTGTTCGTAGCATGGGATTGGGTCAAACGGCCTCTCTAAGCTTACAGATACCCATTGCGTTGATTGCAATCGCAGCCTGTTGGATCGCTTTTCGGGTCGATCGCGTCTCAAGCGATCTTCGCATTGCAGTATTCCTAATCGGCAGTGTGATGATTTCGCCCTATGCATTTCAATATGACCTTCCCGTGGCTGCGATCGGCATGTGGTTTTTGCACAAAGCCAGTCGATATAATCCCGTGCCGGGGCAAAATGTGGTTCTCGCCATGGCATGGTTTTTTCCAATTCTGGGTCGCGCGCTGCACACACAAACAGATATTTCGTTCTTATTTGTACCGTTGGCGCTGCTGGCGGCCGTTACCATTGTGCACTTAGGACGAGAGGCCTTCACAAATGCGATATAAGCGCTTACATCTGTGATGTTCGCAAGAACTATGAACATAAACGCGCTCGTAATAAGCGGATCGGACCCGGGGGCGGTACCCGGCGGCTCCACCACAAGGACAGGTCCCTGTTCTTCTGATGGGGCCGAAATAGGATCGACGGACGTCTAAAGGGGTTAGCTTTGTTTCGGCAGGTCGCTACCGTTATCGGCACAAAATGTACAATTGCAAATGACAATCGTGCTCCAGTAGCTTTGGCAGCGTAAGCAGCTAAAAATACTGAAACTTTAAGTCCTAGCGCCTTGCAGCACTAGGCGGGGTTCGCAGGCGCCTGGCAACAGAAGCCTGCACTTTTCCACGACATAAACTCTGGCTCTCTTAGCATTGCTGTGCAACGCTTACCGAGTTCAACGTGCATGCTGCGCATACACTTGGGCAACAGAAGCTTACACTTTCATATTAAAACACATAAATACTAACGGCTACTAAGAGCCCAAAGTCGCGGATGCAGCACTTTGGACGAATGTCGGCTTATCACTCCAACATCTGTTTACCGGTCGCAAACTCGTAAGATCGAGCGACGATCTGTTTCACAACTGTCAATTCGTCTTCATCACGCGGTGAGAAAATCATCACCAGACCAGTAGGCCACTGCCCCTGTGTCACTAGATAGTGGTCTTCGCCCCATCCCGCGCTCTTGATCTCAGCCACATTCTCGGCAGGTAAGACAAGGTGCATGCTGCCGTTGTCGGGTTTCGGATGGATGTGGGCAAACTCTCGTCCGATCATGAAGGCGGCCTGATTGCCCGGCACTCCATCCTGCAAAATCAGAGCACGCGATCCGGGAACTGAAATGCCGCTGGCTTCGTTGTTGATGTTTGGCAGCGCAAAGCACCACGCGTGCAGTTTGTCGATGATCTCGTCCGGCCCGTGCTGGGTCAGTTGAGAATGAGGAAGTTGTCCAAGCGTCTTCGGCGCTGGCCCAGTGCGTGTTGGAAAGTTGAGGGGAGTGCGCATTTTCAGCTCCATACTGTTGCTTTGGATCAAGATATGCGTGTAATCAGGCAAGTAAATTATAAAAATTGGCAAGTGAGCTTTGCGTGAAAGCACAGAAGTCTCGAGTGAACCAAAACCTTGAATGGGCCGATATGCCTTACCTCTTGTCCGTCTGTGAGGTTGGTAGCCTTGCGGGTGCAGCTAGAGTGCTCGGAGTGAACCATTCAACAGTTTTCCGACGCATCGAAGCGGTGGAGAAACGCCTAGGCGTTCGCCTTTTTGAACGCCTTGCACGAGGATACGTGATGACCCCGGCAGGGGAACGTTTCTATGAACACGGCATCCAGTTGTGCGCTGGTATGGACGAGATTGAGCGTGAACTGGACGGACAGGATTTGCGCTTAGAAGGCCCGCTAACTGTCACAACAACGGACTCGCTTCTGCATTGTCTTTCGTCTCTCTTTGCGCAGTTCCAACAAATGCACCCAGATATCGAACTGCGGTTAATGTCAGATGTGCAGACGCTCGACCTCATGCAACGGAACGCGGATATCGCGATCAGACCGACCAATGCCCCCCCCCGAACACTGGGTTGGACGCGACCTGACAAAACTGTCGTTTGCAACTTATGCCCATGAGGACTACTGGCGGGCCGTCCAAGATAAAGACCCCGAGGCCTATCATTGGGTTTTACTCGGCGACGATTTGAACCAATCCCCGATGAGCAAACTCACTCTTCGATGCAAACACCAACGAGCCAAGTCCTCAGTGCTTAATACCATGATGAGTGTGTTTGAACTGGTGAGCGCTGGCTTCGGCATTGCTGCGATGCCTTGTTATCTCGGAGAGAAACACAAGCACCTGGTACGCATCCATGACCCAGACGACAGCGCCAATTGGCACCTATGGCTCTTGGCGCATCCAGACGTTAGGCGCAGTGCACGGGTAAATGCTTTTTATGACTTCGCTGCGAAAAATATCGACGACCAAGTGTTGAGGACGCCATAGTGTGGTCCATTCTAAGGTGCCGATGTAACGCTTTTGGCATTCATTCCGGACATAACTCTGGGCAGTTTCGATGTCCGCTTAGTCCGCATCGCCGCCGTCCGCAGTCGTTTTGACCGCTACCGGGCGAGGCAGTCATTCCGAATGCTCGGCACTTTTTATACCTGCACTTCTCTCGACAGCTTTGCCTTGGCCATAGGCAAAGATACGCTTTGGTGATGCAGTATGTCTTGCCGGACAGATTGTCGCGCTAGTTCAAGTCAAAACAAGCATATAGCGAGGTCAAACATGTCACTATCTCTGAAACTTACGCGTCGAAAATTTATGGCGGCATCGGCCGCAACAGCGACGAGTTCGGCGGCTTTTGCATCCGCCCCGATGTTGGGTGCTAGCACCGCAATCCACTCCCGCTTTGTATTGGGAGATTTTGAAGTCACAACTTTGGCGGCTGGCTTTGGCGTGCGCGACGAGCCCCAGGGCACATTTGCGATGAATGTGGAACCTGCGGAATTTGCAGCGATAAATGAAGAGAATTTCCTATCGTCTGAAAAATTTGGGATCGGGTTTGCGCCCACGCTGGTCAATACAGGTTCGGAATTGGTGTTGTTTGACGCCGGTTTGGGCGGGGAAACCGGCCCATCGATCTTACCGGCGCTCACGGCAGCGGGCTATACGGCCGACCAGGTGGATGTGGTCATTCTGACCCATATGCATCCAGACCATATCGGTGGATTGATGAATGGTGGCGCGCCAACCTTTCCGAATGCGCGATATGTAGCAGGCCAGATTGAGTATGATTTCTGGAGCGCGATGGACGCAGGCAACCGTGTTGGCGATATGGTTACCTCTCTGGTGACCCCAATGGTCGAGAAGATGCGTTTTGTCGCCCCAGGCGATGCGCCCCTTTCAGGCATTACAGCGATGGATCAGTTTGGTCATACGCCCGGCCATATGGGGTACATGATCGAAAGCAATGGACAGTCGGTTTACTTGGCAGCAGATTTAGCAAACCATTATGTTTGGTCGCTGGCCCATCCCGATTGGGAAGTGCGTTTTGATGCCGATAAAGCAGCCGCAGCTACGGCACGGCGCCGCGTTCTGGGCATGTTGGCGGCTGATAAAATACCCATGATCGGCTATCATATGCCCTTCCCTGCTGTCGGATATGTTGCGACACGTGGCGATGGATTTGAATATGTTCCGGAAAGTTACCAACTGGCCTTATAGAGCCTGCACCAATTGATAGGCGGCGTGGCCAGCTGGCCGCGCTTTTTTCGTTTCGGGCTTTCGTTTCTTGGTTGATCCGCTCATAAAGATCCATGAAGGGGTTATGACGATGCCTAAGACGATTGATTACTCCGCCAAAATGATGCGCGCGATGAAAGGTCTGATGCGTGAGGTTTTGGAAGATATTGCGGACACGGGTTTGCCCGGAAACCATCATTTCTATATTTCTTTCCAAACACCTAAAGCGGGTGTGGTGTTGGCCGATTGGTTGCGTGAAAAATACCCCGAAGAGATGACGATCGTTCTTCAGAATTGGTTTGACAACCTGACTATCTTGCCGGACCGATTTTCGGTGACCCTGAATTTTGGCGACAATACGGAAGATCTTGTTATCCCTTTTGACGCGATCAACAGTTTCGTGGACCCTTCCGTGGATTTTGGTCTGAGTTTTGTTAGCGAAACCGAAGAAATTGACGAGGTGCTAAACGAAGCGCCGATGGCCACAGATGTGGAACCTGAAGACGATGAGGGACCCAAAGAGGCCGAGGTTGTTTCGCTGGATCAGTTTAGAAAGCGCGATCGCTAACAGGAATTGGCAATCACAGGATCTGGCCCTATGAAAGCGCCAATCGGAGGAGAGCCTATGATGAAGACGCGCATAGAAACCGACAGCTTTGGCCCATTGGACGTGCCTGGAGACAAATACTGGGGTGCGCAGACGCAGCGCAGCATTCTGAATTTCCCAATTGGATGGGAAAAGCAACCTATCGCGATTGTTCGCGCGCTGGGCGTGATCAAGCAAGCTTGTGCGCAAGCCAACAAAGAAAGTGGCAAATTGCCGGCTGCGTTGGCCGATGCGATGATCCAAGCGGCCTCAGAAGTTGTCGAAGGTCAATTGGATGATCATTTTCCCTTGGTGGTCTGGCAAACCGGCTCAGGCACGCAATCGAATATGAACGCGAATGAAGTAATTTCAAACCGCGCGATTGAGATTTTGGGCGGTGAGATGGGATCTAAAACCCCCGTGCATCCCAATGATCATTGCAATATGGGGCAGTCATCAAACGACACATTTCCCACTGCCATGCATATTGCAGTGGCGATGATCGCGCGCGATGTAACTTTACCGGGGCTTCGCAAGCTACAACAGGCCTTGGCGGCAAAAGCAGATGCTTTCAAGGATATCATCAAAATCGGGCGGACACATACGCAAGATGCAACTCCGCTGACATTAGGACAAGAGTTTGGCGGATATGCCTATCAAGTGGAACAAGGGATCAAACGCATCGAGGCTAGTTTGCCCAACATTTACGCCTTGGCTCAAGGCGGGACGGCCGTGGGCACCGGTTTGAACACGGTTGCGGGTTGGGATGAAGAAGTGGCCGCCAATATGGCGCAAATTACCGATTTGCCCTTTGTGACCGCACCCAACAAGTTTGAAGCCTTGGCCGCCCATGATGCACTGGTCGAAATGTCCGGCGCGCTGAAAACTGTCGCAGCCAGTCTCTTTAAAATTGCTAATGATATCAGACTTTTAGGGTCCGGTCCGCGCTGTGGTCTTGGCGAGTTAATGTTGCCTGAAAACGAACCGGGATCCTCGATCATGCCTGGCAAGGTGAACCCAACGCAATGTGAAGCCCTGACCCAGGTTTGTGCACATGTCATGGGAAATGATGCCGCGGTCGGCTTTGCGGGCTCACAAGGTCATTTTGAGTTGAATGTGTATAAACCGATGATGGCCTATAATGTTTTGCAATCGATGCAATTGCTGGGCGATGCCAGTGTTGCCTTTACCGATAATTGCGTGACCGGCATCCAAGCCGATGAGGACCGGATATCAAAATTGATGTGGGAAAGCCTCATGCTTGTGACGGCTCTGGCGCCTGAAATAGGTTATGACAACGCAACAAAAGTGGCAAAAACCGCCCATAAAAATCGAACAACCCTGAAGGAAGAAGCGGTGAATTTAGGATTTGTGACCGAAGCGCGCTTTGATGCGGTTGTGCAACCCAATGACATGATTGGACCGAAACAACCGGGATGAGAAGCTTGAGGGTGCGCAAGCCTCCAGCGGGGATATTTTACGACAGAAGAAGCGATGAATGAGCGACCCAAAAAACACTCTCTGACGTTGAAAGGGCATCGAACATCAGTTTCATTGGAAGACGAATTCTGGGATGCTTTTTGCGATATTGCAAAAGAAAAAGGCATAGGTATCAATGCGTTATCAAGTGCAATTGATGCAGAGCGTGGAGAAATCTCAGGACTCGCCAGTGCGATCAGAGTGTTTGTTCTAAACCATTATCGGGGCGTAAAAGAGAGATAAATGCCAGCCTCGGAGCGCAAAGTCAGATGCGCGACGGGTTGGGGTTCGCGTCCGGCAACAGGTTTAAATTCGTAAGCCCCAAGAAGACAGGCCAACATGGCAACCCCTTCGGCCATGGCAAAGCCTGCCCCGGTGCAAACCCGCGGGCCTGTGGAAAAGGGCAGATAGGCCGCGCGCGCCGCAATTTTGGTCTCATCCCGCTGCCATCGGGCGGGGTCAAAGACATGGGGGTCTGTCCAAATACGTTCATGACGTTGGATGTGGAACGGGGAAACCACCATTTGAGACCCTTTTGGAACGCGACGGTTGCGAAAAAACTCAGGCTGGCCGGCCTCCCGTACCATCATTGGGACAGGGGGATACAGGCGCAACGCCTCTCTGAAGACATCTCGGGTGAAGGGAAGCTTGGACAAGTCCCGGAACTTTAGATCAGAAATGTCCCCTAAAGACCTGGTTTCTTTAGCTATTTTTTCTTGAACTTCAGGCGTTTTTGCAACTAGGTAAAGACTCCAGGCAAGCGCAGATGCTGATGTCTCATGTCCAGCAAGGAAGAAAATTGCAACCTGATCAACCATCTCATCTGTATCGAAAACATCACCCGTTTCCGGGTCTTTTGTCGTCATTATCTTGGTTGCAAGATCATCAGGTGCGGAGCCTTGCTGAATTTCAAGGGCCCTTTGGTCCGTCAAACGCATCAACAGACGGCGCAACTCGGCCCCATGGTGCTTTGTTGCCGGCTTTTGCAGCACCTTAATCACCCAAGGGGACCTAACAAAGCTTCCCAAATTCATAAGGGGCTGCGTGCGCTGATAGGCATGGAACGCTTTGTAAGTTTGATCGGCGATATCTGACGTGATGGGTATGGAAAACAACGTGCGAAAGATAATGTCTGCGGCAAGACGTGAGGCAGGCTCTTCGATTTCAACGGCGCGGCCATCTGCCATTGGAGCAAATTCACGAACAGCCTGCTGCCCAGCCCGGATCATGGCGTCAAAACTGCGATGCAGCCGCCCGCCTTCAAAACTCGGATCGATGATGCGGCGTTGACGTTTCCAAATCGCGCCATTGGTCACAAATACAGAGCGACCCAAAAGGGCATGCAAGGCCCCGCCAATAATGCGGGATTTCGGAAAATTGTCCGGACGCCTTTTCAGAATTTCTTCAATAATATCAGGTTGATTGACAAAGAAGCTGCGAAAAAAGGGCAGTTTGAATTCCGCCATCCAAGCCCGGAAGAGACGTTCAGGCTGACTGGCAAAAAGATCCGTCTTGAACCGCCGGATATGGGCAATCCGGCTAATCCCTTCGGGTCTTGTGCGCGGCTTTGGCGGTGTGAACCGATCAGACATCGGTATATGCATTCACATTTTTTGTAATCTTGCCCGGGCTCTCGCGCCATTCTTCGACGCGGGTTCGGAATGAGACTGGTCCAGATGTGATGGCAAAATAGTCGTATTGATCGGGATAGTCGAAGGCACAAAGATACTGAAAATGGGCTTTAAACAGACGCAGTTTCAACCTTTTCCAATTCTCTGGCTTTAACGTTTTGGAATATGCGGCGGACACGACTTTGGGATGAATTTGATCCGGCGCCGACAGCCCCGAGATTGCCACAGGGTCGGCCAAAGCAAAACAGGCGCCATCACCTGGGGCCGTTACATCGGCCCAAGTGATTGATTTCTCTTGAGAAACCAGCTGCATGTCGCGTCGAAACTCTTGTCCATGAGGTAAAAAAGACGCCATCGGAATGGCATGACCCAGTGTTAGAAGATCAATTTTTGAAGATCGCGTCAGGCCGTTGCGGATCAGTCGGGCCAAAACCTGTATCGCCAGTTGGGCACCAGACGAATGTCCAATCAAAAGGATTTCATCGGGGTCTTCGCGCGCGATTTTCGCAACCCGGTCGGCAAATTCATCCAAGCGCACCGAAAGCTCGGGCGGAACACGTCCGCGATGCGCGCCAAAATAACTGTAATCCAGCATTAAGTAATGGGCATAAATTTTGCCGTCTGTGTAGCGGAACAGATGGAGACCGAGCAAAAAGAGGAACAAACCGGCAAGACCGGAAAGACCCAATCCAAGGAACGGCTGCAAAAACATACCTACAATGAGGGCCAAACCAAACGAAAAAAGGATCTGCATCAAAACTGTGAATGGCGGGTAGAGCGCAGCTATGGCCGGCCCGATGCGAATGCGCAACAAGCGCAAAAGGGCGCCAGACGTCAGATAATATCCATAATTGACCATCGCGCGGGCATATATATTCCAGAGCGTGGGCTTCATTGAGGCTTTGACAATATCAGACCAGATCAAGCATTCGAAAATTGTATTGGTCTTTTGACCTTCAATTTCTGATGAAACCGTCCAGCCAAACGTGCCTTTCGTGGCTCTCGGACCTTGTTGCAAGTGATATCCCGAAATTTCTGCCTGACGCGCCCCTTCCCGTCTATATAGCTCGCGATACCGACGTGGCGGCATGGGATCAAAGCCGGGGATGTAAAACACCCGTCTTGTCTTTATGTGGTTCTGCGTGGGCGACATTATGGTGCTCTATAGCCAGGAGTTCGAGATATGGACAACAAGGTTTCCCCAGATGATCAGAATCTTGCCGCTGAACTGGATGCCAGAGGCCTTTTGTGCCCTCTTCCGGTTTTGAAACTGCGCAAAAGGCTAGAAGCGTGTGTAACAGGAGATTTGTTCAAAATTATGACCGATGATCCAGCTGCCGTCCTAGACGTGCCACATTTTTGCGCGGAACAGGGGCATAAAATCATCTCGCAAGTCCAAATCGGTGGGCATTGCGTCTTTGTTATCGAAAAATCTTAAGCTATTCGTAATGTGCATAGCTAAATCACTTCTTCCGGGGGCATTAAATGGATTGGGACAAGCTTAGAATATTTCATGCCGTCGCAGATGCTGGCAGTTTGACCCATGCAGGGGATCGATTGCATCTCTCTCAATCGGCCGTTTCCCGTCAAATACGCGGATTGGAAGAATCACTGAATGCAACCTTGTTTCATCGTCATGCGCGCGGCTTGATCTTAACAGAACAAGGGGAGCTTCTGTTTGGAGCCACCCGCGACATGGCCGGAAGTTTGGAGGCCGCAGAAGCGCGAATACGCGATTCAGAAGAAGGTGTCTTTGGCGAACTTCGCGTTACGACAACGACAGGGTTTGGAACCTTGTGGTTGGCCCCGCGGATTGGTCGGCTCTATCAAAAATACCCAGAGCTGAAGATCGACCTTTTGTTGGAAGAGCGTGTCTTGGATTTGCCAATGCGTGAGGCCGATATGGCCATCCGCATGAAAGAGCCCAGCCAGGTGGATTTGGTACGCAGACGTCTCATGAAGGTGAATATGCGGCTCTATGCAACGCAAACCTATTTGGACGAAATGGGTACACCCCAAAACCTTGAAGAGATCGCAAATCATCGGTTGATCTCACAAAGTCTCACAACGCGGCAAGTGAATGAAAGTGTGGCCTGGTTGAAACCGCTTTTATCGGCTGACCATTCGACCCATTTGACGGTGAACAACTACTTTGGTGTCCTTCAGGCTGCACGACATGGGGTGGGTATCGGGGTTTTGCCCGATTACGTCTCATCGGAGGTGCCGGAACTGGTTCGGGTTGTACCCGAAGAAGAAAGCAAAGAGATCCCCGTATTCTTAGCCTATCCCGAGGAGTTGCGCCATTCCAAGCGTGTCCAAGCGTTTCGGGATTTTGTTTTGGAAGAGATCAAGATGTATCGCAGTGGGCTGGCCTCGGATTTTTAGATTTGCGCCTAACAGTTAACGGGTATGCTCAAATTGCATGCACATACGCGTTGATACGACGCGGTAATAGGCATAGCTGGATCTTTGAAGAAGATTGGTGAGCAGACCTTACCTCTTCATCACCTCCCTGTTGGACTTTAGGCCGGGTATGACCCGGCCTTTTTTTATGCCGCGATTTCGATCAGGAATACCAAGTGCGGGGTTTTCCTTCACTCCATGCTCGCCTAAAAGCCCAGAAATTGAGACGCGAGCGCCTATGTCCGAGCCAGAAATTACCGCAGAAATTGTAGAAGCCCATGGCCTAAAACCAGATGAGTACCAACAGGTTATCCGGCTCTTGAACCGCGAACCCAACTATACCGAACTTGGGATATTCTCGGCGATGTGGAACGAGCATTGCTCTTATAAATCATCGAAAAAATGGTTGCGCACATTGCCCACCGATGGTCCCCAAGTGATTTGTGGGCCAGGAGAGAATGCTGGTGTGGTTGACATCGGTGACGGACAGGCCGTGATTTTCAAAATGGAGAGCCACAACCACCCGTCTTATATCGAACCTTATCAGGGTGCGGCTACGGGTGTAGGTGGCATTTTGCGCGACGTCTTCACGATGGGCGCGCGGCCCATTGCAGCTATGAATGCTTTGTCTTTTGGTCAGGTCGACCATCCCAAGACCAAATCATTGGTCAACGGCGTAGTGGCCGGGATCGGGGGGTATGGCAATTGTTTCGGCGTACCCACCGTAGGTGGAGAGCTGCGCTTTGATAAAGCCTATAACGGCAATTGTTTGGTCAATGCCTTCGCGGCGGGCTTGGCTGAGACGGATCAGATTTTTTACTCTGCGGCCTCTGGCGTTGGGATGCCCGTAGTGTATCTGGGCGCAAAAACTGGACGGGACGGGGTTGGTGGGGCCACGATGGCCTCTGCCGAGTTTGACGACACAATCGAAGAAAAGCGGCCGACGGTACAAGTTGGCGATCCGTTCACCGAAAAACGTCTGATGGAAGCCACGTTGGAACTGATGGCAACGGGGGCCGTCATTTCCATACAGGATATGGGCGCCGCCGGTCTGACATGCTCGGCTGTCGAAATGGGAGATAAAGGCAATCTTGGTGTGCGTCTGGACCTGGAACGGGTGCCTGTGCGCGAAGACCAAATGACAGCCTATGAGATGATGCTGTCCGAATCCCAAGAACGAATGTTGATGGTTTTGCGTCCTGAGAAAGAAGCCGCTGCAAAGGCCGTCTTTGACAAATGGGATCTTGATTTTGCCATCGTCGGGGAAACCATCGCCGAAGACCGCTTTTTGGTTATGTTCAATGGCCAGGTCAAAGCGGACCTACCGCTAAAAGCCCTATCTGGAACAGCGCCAGAATATGATCGTCCCTGGGTGGAAACGCCGATCCCTGCCCCTTTGGAGGACGTTCCGCATATCGATCCGATTGATGCGCTGAAAATTCTGATCGCTGCGCCAAATTATGCAAGCCGTGCTTGGGTTTACGAACAATATGACAGCTCGGTGATGGCCGACACGCTGGTGACACCAGGATCAGACGCTGGTGTTGTCCGGGTCCATGGCACCGAGAAAGCCTTGGCCTTCACCAGCGATGTTACTCCACGCTATTGCAGGGCAAACCCGGTTGAAGGTGGAAAGCAGGCCGTGGCCGAAGCGTACCGAAACCTGTGCGCAACAGGAGCAAAGCCGTTGGCAGCAACCGACAATTTGAACTTTGGAAATCCAGAAAAGCCAGAAATCATGGGCCAATTGGTGGGATGTATCAAAGGTATCGGTGCGGCTTGTGCGGCTTTGGATATGCCAATCGTTTCAGGCAATGTGAGCCTCTATAATGAAACGGACGGTCAGGCGATTTTACCCACCCCCACGATCGGCGGTGTTGGATTGCTGGAATCTGGCATCGATCCTTTGGGTTATAGCGCGGTGGACGGCGCATATTTGATCCAAATCGGGGGTCAAGGGACGCATTTGGGTCAATCGGCCTTTCTCAAAGAGTGTTTTGATCGCGAGGATGGCGACGCCCCAAAGGTCGATCTGATCGCTGAACGCACAGCTGGTGAATTTGTAAGACTGGCGCATCGTGAAGGTTGGCTTTTAGCTGCACATGATATCGGAGATGGTGGCCTAGCCCTTGCGCTGGCTGAAATTTGTGTTGCCGGAAATGTTGGTATCGCGCTGAACGGTTTCGACATCGAGAGCCTATTTGGCGAAGATCAAGGTCGATATTTGTTGGTTATTGATGCAAGTTCGCAGGCCGGTTTGACCGAATTGGCCAAAGCCAAGGCTTTGCCCATCCAATATTTAGGTCAGTTTGAGGGCGAGGCGTTGTCAATCAATAGCGCGAATGTACCGGTGCGCGCGCTTCGTGATCTTCAAAGTGCATCCCTTCCAACGCTTTTTAACTGACGGGCGCAACCACTTCGAAGTGGTGAACAGCCCCGGCCCGTTGTCGGTAACTTTGGTGAAAGTAAGATCTGCGATACATCCCGTTCACGCGGTGTTGGCGCACGAAATTAGCACTTCCATTGATATCCGGGGAGGCCAATACAATGCGCATCGGTGAAGCAAAGCGATACTGCAAACCCCGCAGCATGCCCAATTCATTGGGGCCGTTTAACACCAGCAAATCAAACGGCGTTTTTCCTTTTCGAAACCCACGCGATTGAACCTCTTTTTTGGGCATCAATGTGACACGATCCGGAAACTGCTCGGCGAAATAAGTCTCTATGGCGGTTTTTGTTTTGTCCTTATTTTCACTTTGCAGCACTGTCGAAGCAATGGTGATTTGCGCATCCGGTGATGCAAAAAGCGCGATGAGTGTGGCAAAGCCATAGCTTGCATCTGAGATGAATATTTTTTGGGCATCACACAATTGATCCGCCAGGTCGGCCATAAGCGCGTGGCGCGGTGCATTCATTGAAGCATCCGACAACGGCTTTCGAGGATTGTTTGAATATTTTAGAAGCCCCGTCAGCTGTAATTTGCCATCTTTTTCGGTCGCAGTTTGTTGCAAAACATTCTGCAAATCCTCTTCCGACCGACGATAAAACATATCTTGCTTGAGTCCCTTGAGTACCCCGCTCCACTTGGCCACAGGTTTTGCTTCTAGGACAGGTGCACTGAGATCATCCAACAGCTTCTTGCGTCGCTGCGCAATTTCGACGGACCCCAACGGCAGCATACCAGACTCGCCCTTATTATAAGCGCCGGTGGCCGTACCCCATTTTTGATCGGCATAGACTTTTTCTGGCCCTTCATACCGCGATCCGGGATGGTTCTTGTTCCAAGGGATGAACATATAACTGGGAAACAAGACTGTTTGCTTTCGACGCTCTTTGGTCAACCAAGTCTGCAAGAACCGGTTTCCAACGGTATTGGCCGGGGCTTTGAGGTGGTACGGGGTATAGGCGCTGCACCGATCAACCAGATCTTTGATCAGCGGATTTCCTGGAGCCGCTGCAAAAAAAGGTGAAATGCCCAACCAGCTGTGATCGAGATCTATTTTGTCGTATGAGCCATAGACCTTGTCTTCGGTCAAAAGTTCATCGACTGGATTGAGGCATACGGAATCGGCCTCGGCCACCCATCCCCCAAATTTCAACAATACCTCATAGCGTATAAGATCCGCACAACCCGCATATTCGCCGCGAGCAAAGTACTCGTTGATAAGAGAGCGGTTTTTAAATGGGAAACTTTGCAAGAACGCATTGTCGTAAAGTACATAATCCCAATCAGGGTGTTTATCCCGCCACGAGTTCATCCATTCCAGCGGAGGATTCAACGGCCCGATCCAAATATGGCTAAGGCGTTTTGGGATTGGGCTCATAGATGTCTCGACGCGATTTTCTAAGCGGTGTAACAAATCCGGGACGATAAAAACAATTGGTGAATTTGGCAGGATACCATGGATAGCGCAAAAGGGACCGTCGCAGCCATGACCATGGTCAGGGGCGAAGATTTTTTTCTAGAGCGTTGGATCGCATATTATCGGCAATATCTTCCGGCCAATCAGATATATGTAATCAATCACGGCGGCTTGCCTGAGGTGGCGGATATTGCCCGCGATGTGAATGTCATCAATTTACCTTATGATGAGACAAAGAAGGCCGTGAACCAAAGACGTTGGAACATATTGTCCAACCATGGATCGGCGCTGACGCAGTTTTACAACTGGGTGATTTGCGGTGACGTGGACGAATTTGTCATTGTGGATCCAGATGTATCGGAAAATCTTTGCGACTACCTGATGACAAAAGATGGCGCGGACCGCGTTCCTGCACTGATCTGCTTTGCGCTTGAGATGGTCCATGTGCCAGAGCTGGAACCAAGCCCTATTGTTGACGGCGAGAAAATACTAGCCAAGCGCGGTGTGTATCGATTGAATTCGAATTATGCAAAGCCTTGTGTCCTTTCCCAACCTATAACCTTTTCGGCTGGCGGGCACGCTGGAACCCAGCGCAAACTGGTGATCGACCCTCATCTCTATAACATCCATATGCGTTTTGTGGATTATGACATGTGCATGGCCCGTTTGGATAAGGGCTTGCAACGCCGCCTGTCTGGCAAATCGGAAGAAGAGCAAGCCAGGTTAAAAGCCTCGAAATGGGGTTGGAACTCAGCGGCCAAGACGTTTGACGCCTTGTCCAAACGTCATCCCGTTGCGACGACTGTTGATCACCCCGAATTTAGAGAAAGAATGCTGAGCCACCCGATCAAGAAAGGACGTTTAACCTATATGGGTGGCGGGCGTCCAAAAGAGCAATACCAGCTTCCAGATCGCTTTCGCGACCTGGTTTGATCACACGATATCCGCAAAACTATCTGGCAAGCGGTAAAGGTCTTTGCTCCGATAATTCTTCCAGAACCAATTACCCGTGCTGGCGCGCATCCGTCCTTTGACCATCATGTCCACGATCTCTGGAAATTCGGATTGCACGGCAACAGGTGTTCGTTTGCTCAGGTTGTCAAAGCTTTCAACGCCAGCATCCCAGCTTTGTTTTGAGCGCTCTGACCCTTCGAGGGGGCCGTTCTTATCTTCTATCCAAGATTTGCGGGACAAAAGGCGCGCCCGAGACAAGGCGTCATCAAAATAGCGCAAATGAAGAAGAAACAGATCAGGGTCGAGCGTTACATCTTCGATATTGCACCCGTGCCCCCCTTTCGAGAACTGCACTGGCCTGCGTGTGATACAAGGCTTAGCGTAATTGGTGTTGATCCGAAAATTGCGGCGCAAGGCGAGGATTGGCGCATCCTCTTCTAGGGCATCTGCTTCGAGCGCTGGTGTGTGCACAATTTCAATTGCAAAAGGCGATATGACCTTAGGGGCATTGGGCAGATCAAGTTTGGCATTCAAGTATTCGATTAGGGCTAGTTTTTTGTCAGGATGCACAATCACAAGCTCATCGACATCGCCGCATATGATCCAGTTGTAGTAGAAAGTTAAGCCATTTGCATAGCTGGACAGCGCAGCCCATCTGCGATTGTCAAATCGACTTTTGTCCTCGGGGCGTGGCACAGGGATCAGGTTGGCGCCTTGCGCAAGTTCGCGCACCCCCGCGTCATCCCCGTGATTGAGAATGTATAGGTTTTCGCGCCCAAATTGCGCACCGTAATAACCCAACCAGCGCTTCAAAAAGACATAGTCTTGGTAGACCATTGTGATTGCGGCCCCGCCTGCTTTGGATGCGTCAGCCCCCAATCGAACGGCCGCTTTTGGGACTTCCTTGGGGTCCGAATCTGTCCGGCCCGTCTGGATGTCATCCGATATGGGCTTTCGAGTTGTCGCGTCATAATTGAAGATGTTGCTAACGCGACGCGTACCGGTTTGCCTGATCAAACCTTGGTAGCCGTGGCGGGCAAGCCCCGCCTCTTTCAATACATCCCATTTTCGATAATGGACCGTGTGAATATCCTGATCCTTTGGAAAAGGCTCCCCGCGTAAAGAACCTCCGAGGATGTAATGGTGCTTTTCTGGCAATTCGTTCCATTTGAGCCCAGCTCGTTTGATCGCGATGGGCAAAGACATTTGATCCAAATAGGGCCGTTTGTTCTGGATCCTTGGATCGCCATCTATTTTTTGCGCAGTTTCCATCCAGATATCGGCAAATCTAGGGCGCGTTTTTGTGGCACGTTCGGGAAATACAACAAAACCAGATGAGTAATAAGGCACACGGGGGAAACGCTTGTCACGCATTAACATAACGCGCTCTTCAGGAACATCCATGTCGAAAAGGTCATAGAGGTCCTTCCAGATATTTTGTTTGGCCCAATACATCGAAGCTGCAACCGAAGCAGAGACATAACCGCGCTTAATCCAGTCTTTGGGGTCGGTATCCTTGAGCATTAGGATATCTGAATCCATAAAACCCGAGTTTAGGGTGCCCCTCGGCTCTAAGGCGGCAAGGATTTTGTTGCCATGAGGATAGGCCGGTTCAAAACGGTTTTCCGCTTTGAAGGTCCGCAAATCAACACGCAATCGACGCAAAGTTTCAACCGCATCCTTGTCCAGCTGGCTGTAGTGATGATCCGGACAATACCCGACTAACTCCACATCATCAGGTAAGTTGTTGCGCAAAGAGGCCGCAAGATAACACGCCATGTATTGGTAGTTTGGCGGCTCCACGATAAAAAACAGGGTGAGAGACACTCTCATCACATCAGCCTTTCAAGCGCCGCAGATTTTGCTTGCGCTGCAAACAGATAGTTTTCACGTTGCAACATATTTTCGGCGGCCCAAAGCGTTAATAGAACGCGGTCTCGCGTTTGCAAATCGGATATCATCTGTCGACACCATTTGCGCTGGAGCCGCCGATTGCGCAACGCGACAAAAACCGTGGCATCAAAATCGGCGGTTTGAACAAAAGAGCGAATGACCTTTGAGAGCGCACCCGTTTTCATTACCATTCGGATTGCTTCATGCGAAAAGTGTGGCACACGCATATGACGAACATTTTTCCCCTGAAGGCGCTCTGCATGCAATTTATCTTCAAGAACAAAAGGGTCATAAAACACGGCAACCTTAGGAATATAAGGCGTCGCTGAAGCGGCATCCAAATAGGGCATTTTTGTCCAGTCAGAGTTGCGCACCGCATAGGGGAAACGCGCCTCAAAGGGACAAATCTGCTTGGACATGGATGTTTGTGGCGAAAAACAAAGGACATCGGCGCCCGGCACCAGTGGTGCGAAGGCAAGCGCTCCAAAGCCGCCCATTGAGGCCCCAATCATGACAATTCGATCGAAATTATCGAAAAACCCATGCGAAGTCAGAGCGCGCAAAAGATCAGGTACTGGGGTTAGTCGAAACCAGTTCTTTGCGTCAGATTGCACACCCAAAAGGGCATAGCCTTCCTGCTTTAGTTGTTTGTAAAGCCAAGGATAGCGCGGATGATGCGTATCCAAAGTTGCAAGATTGTCAAAACTGATGATCAGTGTCTTGGCGCCGGGCTCGAACCAAAGGCGCGCACCCTGATCTATCACGCGCCACGCTTGCTGTGGGTCGACTTGATCCAAGTCAAGCTTAGGCGGTAAGGCAGCTTCTTCGGCTGCATCTTTGCCTCTACCCTTGAGCCCAATATTCATATTCCCCGCTCTCATCGCTCTGCCGACCAGAGTTCGCCATTGCACTTCCATTACGCCATGCGATTATAGACTTCAATTGAGGGCTAATGGGCATGAGTGACAAAAAATCCCAAGAAAACACGATCATTGAGGCTGAGGCTGGATCGGCGATCGCTTTTGACGACACAGGTCTTGTGATGACGCTATCGGATCGTGTGGTTCGTGATATTGCTTTGCGTCTCAAAGGCTTGGACGCACCAAGCGGTCAGGCCCTGAATGACGCATTGTCCAAAGCCTTAAAGGATATCGATCATTGGGCCGCGCATCTGGACGGGGAATGGATCACCTTTCAGGCGCGACTGCCGGGTCGCCAAGGCGCGCGCGCATATCGTGTTCACATCGAAGGGGGCGATGTTGTTGCGCAAACTCATGAACCCATTTGGGGAATTTTGGGGTTGGGCGGGCCACGCGGGGCATTGGCAATCCAAAGGGAGTGCCACTATCCGTTTCACGTTTTGGCCCCGAAGGACGAAGCAGGCGCCGTGGGCCATGGCGGGACAGAAGCCCCACCCTTGACCGATCAATTGCAACATTTGGTCGAGGTCACGCAGGACGCCACTTTGGCCGAAACCTTGCTCGAAACGCGCATGAAGGCCTTTGCACCCCTGCCCTTGTTTTTGACCCGCTATGAGTGTGACAACTCTGCCAGTTTTGACGCCTTGATCGAAGGGCCTGCGGTCAAGAACCTTCTTATTGCAGCGCGCAACTTGCGTGATGCAGGTCTACGTTTGGATCAAAAAGTCAAACTGCTATGTGTTCGGTTGAGCTTTGCATTGGAGATGGCCGAGATCACGGCCGCAGCCTATCAGTCCGGTATGATCCGATTGATGGATCATTTGACCGCTGAACTTATGAAATTGGGTTTTGATCAGCCCGTATTTTTGACCGAGTTTGAATGCGGGATTGATGGGGCTATCAACCACGATTTGATCAAAGCGCAATGGACGCTGAGCTGGGACACCGGCGATCATCGATTGATCACAAGTTGCGCATCGCACGATGTTGATCGCGATGCATATGGTCGCCTGGGCAATTTAGAGATGGAGCGACTGGGCAAGATGAGTGCTTGTGCCTTGCAAAGCTATGAACGCGACGGAAAATGGATCGTCCCGCGATTGCATTTGGCCGAGCGTGAGGGATCTGTGATCCGTGTGACATGCGTTGTCGATGGCAAGCTGGTTCTGGATGACACTGTCGCGGAAACACATGGGTTTTCCGTAATGTCGGCCGGCAAAGAGAAGAAAATTAAGTCTGTTGAAATCGATCCTGACGATCCTAAAGCCCTCTTGGTGACACTGACATCGCGCACGCTGACAGGTGAAGCGATCCTCTATTATGCCTGTGACCCCAAAGCAGCGGGCCCACGCAAGGGCCAGTTACGCGACGATTGGACACCAAACCCCTTGCATGGTGATCTAGGAAGATGGGCTTTGCCTGCGATTTTGGAGGTACATTGATGATCAAAACTGACGCCCCTTTGCCTTGGGCTGCAACCACCGAAGGCCCTTTGGCGGCTTTGTTTGAGCTGACGCAGGATATCGGCGGTCACTGGTTTTCGGCAGATAAGACCATGCTGGACCTTGAGGATGGGGCAGTTGGCGCAATCCGGGGTCTGACCAATGATGCAAAATTGACACCGGTCGAACCCAATGAAGGGAACCTTAAGCCTGGGAGCGGCGGAGTTGTTTTTACAGAAGGACTTCATTGCGGGCTTTGGCTGGAAGGTGGCATAGACCGCGCTGAGCGGTTCTCGATTGCCGTGGTTTATGACAGCCCAGACGATGCGGCAAAAACCTTGCTTACGGTGAATGATCAACGCGGACGGAACTATGCCTTCATCAGTGAGGGCGAGGGTATGTTGCGGGCCAAAGACGATGAAAACCAGTTTGAAATTGATGTGCCAATCCAAGCAGGCCCAAATAAAAGGGCCGTAATTTTGTCCCGCACGGCCGGGTCTGTTGGCCTGCATGTCTTCGGCCAAAAGCCAAAAGTCGTTTTGGGCCGGGTGCCCGGATTGCGCGGACCTGCTGATCTGTTTGTTGGATGTCGGTCCCATCGCGGAGGGCTGCTTAAAACACTTGGCGCGTCGGTGGTCCATGAGGTTTTCGCCTTTCCAGGCCTTGCGCTTCACGAAGGCGCCACCGACATTGAGCGCAAGGCAAGCTTTGCTTTGGACCGCTACATCCAGTGGAGTGCATGATATGGCTTTCACAGCGCAGAGCGTGAAAGACGGGAATATTGTAGCCATTTGGGTCGACGATATGATCGATGTGTTTACGTGGCGCGATACATTTGGACTGCGGATACAAACACCAAATCTGGACCGCTTTATGGCGACAGGCACGCGATTTACCAACGCCTATGCGACCGTGCCCCTTTGCGCGCCCTGCCGGGCCGAATTGGCAACCGGCCTCTCTCCGTTTCGCACCGGTCTGGTCGATTTGAACCGTTTTTGGCGCGATGTTTTCCCGCCTGAAAGGTCATGGACCTATGATCTGAGGCGTGCAGGTTTCCGGACCTTTACGACCGGCAAAGTTGACAGCAATTACCGCCCCATGCCCGAAGAATACCGCCGCATGCTGTTTCATGATGAACGGCGATGCTATGATACCGGAAACCGCATGGGCGAACACGATTACCTTGGACGCGGGCCGGGCATCAAAGGGGTTAATCATCCCAATGATGACGGTTCCCAAGATCATAAGTTTTACGACCATATGGTTTCGCAAAACGCGATCGACTACCTGGGTGAGGCCGACCCAAACCGTCGGCATTTGATCCAGCTCGGCTTCAAACATCCACATTACAACCTTGATTGTCCGGACCGATTTTACCAATTGTATGATCCCAAAGAGATCGTATGGCCTAGCATTGCGGCCGAAGAAGACTATCATGGCCCACAGCCAGGATTTGCCGTCTATGAGGCCGCCTATATTGCCAATGGGAACTGGACGCCTGAAAAGGCTGGAGATGAGGGCTGGCGACAGGTTGTGCGCGCCTATTTTGCAGCGATTTCCCATGTGGATCATGAAATTGGCCGGTTCTTGGACGCATTGTACGACAGTGCCTTTGGCCAAAACACAACCGTCATCTTTCTGTCTGATAACGGGTTTAATCTGGGCAACCATGACAGCTTCCACAAAATGAGCCAATGGGACAGCGCCGCCCATATCCCTTTGGGCATTTGGCACGCAGACATGGAAGGTCATGAGGTTTCCTTGCCTGTCTCGCTTCACAATTACCCAAAAACAATTATGCAGCTGGCAGGATTGCCGCCCCGCACGGATTGGACCAGCGGTCAAAGCCTACTGCCCTTGATCGATGAAAGCTTCGGAGAATTTGACCGTAGCAAATCCCCTTTGACCTCTGTTTTTGGCACCTTATCCGTGCGGCCTTCGGTCGAAGGCTATGAACAATACCGTTATTTCCGCTATCCCAATGGCGAAGAGCATGTCTATGACATTGAGGCAGATCCCGGCGAGACGACAAATTTGGTCGAGAGTGCTCCAATCGACTTTCTTCGATCCGAACTGGTTAAATCTGCCGCTGAATTAGGCCTCGACTTGACCGGGCTGGAGACGCCGGCGACCGGAATGAACGCAATGATGGCCGTGGATGGATCGGTGGTCCTGTCAGGCGGCGGCGCTGATAATAATTATTGGGCCTATGGCAAGGACGCCGAGAAGATCCATGAAACCGAAGATGGCGGGCACGACACCTTGTGGTATATGGCAGGCCCCGATGATTATGTTTTGCATTGTCCAGCAAATGTCGAAACAATCCGCATCGCGACGGTTGTATCGCGCAAAGAAGACAATCCTGGAAAATCGAAGATTTTGCGCATCGTCGCCCATCCAGACAGCCCAATAGAATTTGAAACTTCAGAGCGCGTGAATGTGAATGTCAAAGGCTCTGCCAAAGATGATGTGATGATCGGTCCGAAATATGCCGGCAGCACGTTTCATGGCGGTGACGGCAATGACCGATTGATCGCAATGGCAACTTTGGCCAACGCAAAGCACTTTTTCTACGGCGGGGCTGGCAACGACTACCTTTCTGGTGGTGCTGGAAATGACCTGTTGGACGGGGGCCCGGGAAATGATGAAATCCATGGTCGTGGTGGTTCCAACCTATTGATTGGGGGGTTGGGAAATGATCTGATCACGGATGGCGATGGCGCAAGTATCATCGAAACTGGACCAGGACAAAACCGCGTTTTTAGCGGGGCGGGTGACGATGTCTTTCGTTGTGGTATCGGTGTTAATGAGATCAATCCCGGGCGCGGCGCCTCTCGGTTTGAGTTTGAATATGGCGGCGTCACGCGGATCGCACGGTGGGAGCGTGGGCATATCTATGATTTTTCCAGTTGGCCGAAACTACCAGAATTTTCGGAGCGCGATGGAAAAGTGATTGTGCAAAGCGGTGTGAGTTTTGTGGAGATTACAGGATGTCCCTCCACGAAGCAGGCAAAGGCCCAGAGCCAATTTTCATCCAAAGAGGCCACTTCGTGACACAAAACCCCTATGAAAAGTTAAAAGCCAACGCATTTTGGCGCAGCGGTGTTGCAGAACCTGGTCTGAACAACTTGGCGGCCCTACACATTCCCAAGTTTCCCCTGACAAAACGCCAAACAATTCTGACCTTAGGCTCTTGTTTTGCCCAACATATTGGTCGCGCATTGCAACGCAATGCATTCCAATGGAAAGATGCAGAGCCTGTCCCAGGGCCTGAACAAACCAAACGCGAATATGGATATGGGTTGTTCTCTTTCAGAGTAGGCAATGTGTACACGTTTCGTATGCTGCGCCAATGGCTGTCATGGGCCTTGGTCGACGAAACCTTGCCCGAAGAAATATGGGAAAAGAACGGGCGTTTTTTCGATCCTCTTCGACCCAACATAGAACCAGAGGGCTTTTCAAAAACCTCAGAGCTCGTGGATGCGCGTCTTGTGACCAAAAGCGCCATGAAACGCGCATTTGCCGAGGCTGATATATTTGTCTTTACGTTGGGTTTGACGGAGTGTTGGGTCAACGCGAAATCAGATTTTGAATATGCCGCGTGTCCCGGAACGATTGCCGGCCATTTCAACCCGCAAGATCATCACTTTGTAAATCAAAACTACACGATGATTTCCGAAGACTTGGATTTCGTCATCCGGTTGTTGAAAGACATCAATCCGGATTTAAAAATTATCCTGACGGTGTCCCCTGTTCCATTGACGGCGACGGCATCTGGTCAACATGTCTTGGTTGCCACTACCTACAGTAAGTCTGTTTTGCGTGCTGTGGCCGGTGATGCATCGCAGCGATGGCAACATGTCGATTACTTTCCCAGCTACGAAATCGTTACCGCACCGGCCTATGAAGGGCGGTTCTTTGCCGCAAACAAAAGATCTGTTTTAGAGGAGGGCGTGTCTTTTGTGATGAAACACTTCTTCAAAAGCTATGCACGACGTCATCAATATGTCGGCCCAGTGCCAAATATAGAAACTGCCACACACTTCGAACCAGACCAAACCGCCGATCAAGATATTGTCTGTGAAGAGGAAATACTGGCAGCGTTCGGACCTGAAACTGCAAAATGACACGATCCGTTTGTATTTTTGGCGACAGCCATGCCGCCGCTTTGCGAAAATCCATCCGCAATTTTCGGCGGATGGACAATACGATCGAGATTGATTTTTGGGTCAATGCTGCGAAGAAGTTTAGAAGAGTACATTTTAAAGATGGCGCCCTTCGACCCGATGATGAAGGTGCGGCCCAATCTTTTGCAAACACCAACAGCGCTGGTCGCAGATTTTTGCATGTCGATGACTATCAATCCATTGTCTTTGTTGGCGCACGCGTGGATCCTAATTCCCTGCTCTTTGAACTGGCGGCGGCCATCTCCCAAAAACCGGCTCCCATCACAAGTGATTATGCGGCCGCGTGTTTGTATGAACGGTTCTGCGGCCATAGACCTTATCAATATGCTTGTACGATGGCTGGTTATAAAAAGGCTGATATTTACTGGAGCCCGATTTCATTGCCCACAAATGTTGGGCAAGATGTTCCCTATGGGTTTGACGTAAGAGCATCGACCCCATTCTTAGACAAGATGTGGGCCACATTTGCCGAACGGGTGGCCGCAGATGGCATTACGTTTATCAAACAAGACCCCACAACCGTAACGCGTGGCATTTTTACAGACCAAAAATTCGGTTTAGAGAACGACAATCACCATAAGAACAGTGATTATGGGATGGTGGTCTTGCAGCAGATTAGTTCTGTGGTTCGTCGATAGAAGACAAAAACAAACTCGCCAAGGGCGGCATGGTGCGTGTGCGGGATGCAATTTTGCGCGCTGATACAGACGCGTCATCGGTGTCTGACAACCTTGCGGATATAAAGATACGTGACGTTCGATAGGCGCGAAGTTGATCCAGTAGCTTTGCGCTTCCCCCCTGCACCGCAATTCGAATAAGATTGGGGGCAAAGTATTTGATAAGATCCAAGACAGGCTGTGACAGTTCTGTTTGTTCAAGAACACTCAAAGGGGATAAGGGAACCTCGTTTGGATCAAGACCATTCTTCGCGACAACTTCGGAACCCACACTCAACAGATGTGCCCGATCATCTACCCCCATGACGGCGGCCCCCGGAGCCCGCATCTTGGCCAAGATAGGCAAAAAACCCACGCCGGTACTGATATCCAGAAAACGCAGGTCATCCTGCGTCAGCTTTGACAATGAGCGGGCCGTTGAACGATCAAACTTCCCTTGAATGAGCAAATCTAAAGCTTGGGACCCAAAGACCCGCGCATCTCCGGGCAGTAAGACATCATGATTTGCAACCCATTCCATCGGAATATCAAGTGACCGGTCCAGCACCTCAGGCACATAGCCATCCGCCCCATCTTCAATATCCATAAAACCCATACCCGGCGCGGTTCTTCGTTCTTGCTTGGGACGCGCAGAGTTTGCCTTTTCCACTTGGGACATCAAATCTGCAATCTTGTTAGGGTCGCGTTTCTGAGGGGGTTCGGCGACCACTTGGGTAATTGGTTTCAATGAAGCTTTAACCAGTTCGGCTTTCAACGCTTTGTATTCAGGGGTTTGTTTGATCTCTCCCAGACGATGATGGACGCGCGCCAAAGCGGCCTCGTGATAGGTTTTAAGAACAGGATCCGTTAACAGAGCCGCCATAATTTCAGCCCTTTTTTCAGAGTGTTTTAGGATCGCGATATCTTTCACCTCATTTCGGTCCTGAAGTGACCAATAGTCTGCGTTGTATTTGTCCTTTTTATTGTTCACGTTCCCCCGCAGCTTTCGGATCGCATAAGCATCCACACTTTTCACCGCATAATGGTTCATCTGGGCCCAATCATAGCCCACAGTGCGTCGGATAGAGCGCCAACCCCGAAACTTAAAATAGTCTTCCATCGGACGACCAGAACCGTTCAACCAATGCACCGTCTCGGGAAAGCCTGTTTTCAAATGTTTGGATTTAATTTTAGGGCGGTGAATGCCCAAGCGCCAATATTCAGGGTCAAATTTAAACAATGTTTTAACGCCCCAGCCTTTGTTCCAAGTGGCCGGAGCGGCATAGAGATATTGTTCTGTGACCGGATCATCTGACCAATCCAGCACATTTCCCGACCCAAATATGCGCCAAGTAATAACAATGCCATTAGCGTCGCCCGCATCGTCGAGCATTTCCGAGATTGTCCCCTTTGGGTGATTGATCGACAAAAATTCATCCGCATCGAACAGGCACATCCAATCAGATCGTGCCACGATGTTTTCATCTTGTGCATAACGGATCGCCGACGGCTGCGGTTTAACCCCATCCGCAATGATGTTGTAACGATGATAACCAAGTCCCAACTCTTCTAGTCGCTGCAGCATCTCTACCGTGCCGTCAGAGCAATCATTCGTATAGACAAGAATATCCGTGAACCCCACGGCAAGATGATGAGCGTACCATTCAAGCAGATAGGGGGCCTCGTCCTTCATCATCGAGACCGCAAGGATCATGCCATGCGGGCTTTTGGGCTTGAGCGCTTTAAAATCCGTGGCCATGGCCCCGAAACTATTTCAAAGCCTGAGATGGATCGATGCCATGCTTTTCACACATTCGATATGCAAATGACCCCTCAATCGGGGCATTCCGTTCCCAATAAGGTTTTGTTCCATTTGTGTATAAATGCACAGAAATCGTATTCTCAGTAAAATGCCCTTCGACGTGGCCAAATGGATCATAAAAGATATCGTTCAGCTGAAAAGGAACAGGATAGAGCACATCATTCGAGCTTGCGTGGTCGTAATCCCCGGTTTCTTTCGCAAAATGTGTAAAGGCTTGGGGACCAAAGGCGGTCCGTTCTGCCTTATAGATACGGGCCGCATGTGACATTTTCTTGTCCTGCCGATCATATTTTTTGCGCGTGCCCTTGTTCCACCAGGCCGGATAATCCGGTAAATTATCATAGTAATCGAGGAGGTCATCCATCAGCTTGCACTGCTGCGGCAAGCCGACAACACCACAATTGAGCGCCCCAATCATCCCATGTCGCCCAAATATAAATTCTTGATCATCCGGAAAAGGCTTCCAACATAACGCGTCGCAATCGACCCAAATCGCGCCAATCTCACGTATCATCTTATAACGGAAAACATTGGATAGGAACGAGGCGGACGTCGCCTGAACCAATTCCATATCAATTTCCATGATCTCAGAGGCTGGACGTATCTCGACCCCCTCAGGTGCATTTTGAACGTCATCTGTACAAAAAAGAAGGGTTGGGTGACCTGCATCGACATGGCTTTTGAGACACAGTTGGTTTAGGTAGTGAAGGCGTTCGCCAATCCAAAGTGATGCTACAGTTCGACGCGTCATAATCCCTCCAGAGCGCTTTTTTAACCCGAATTGCCAAAAATTCGGCTTGTTTGGCGCTTTTTACTGGCTTTGGTGATGGCAAGTTGCCACGAAACTTACAAGAGCAGAACAGGTCCATGCAGGCGATGAATATCCTATCGGTCACATCTATGCGCAATGAAGCGCCATATTTGTTGGAATGGATCGCTTACCACAAGATGATCGGGATTTCGCAGTTTCTGGTGATCTCAAACGATTGCAGTGACGGCACCGATGCGATGTTGGATCGGCTTTCAGAGATTGGACTGGTTCGGCATCTGCGCAATAAGAACTATGAAAAGAAAGGTGTGCAATGGACCGCATTGGATCTAGCAGCCCAAGACCCATGGACCAAAGCTGCCGAGTGGATATTCGTCCATGATTGCGATGAGTTTCTAAACATCAAACTGGGTGATGGTCACGTTTCAGATTTGGTGAACACTCATCCAGAGGCAACTGGGTTTGCATTGCCTTGGCGGCTTTTTGGAAATGGCGGGGTGGTGACATTGGACGACCAGCCGACCATCGCCCAATTTACCCGATGTGCGCCCGAAGCGTTCAGCGCACCATGGACCGCGAGTCTGGTAAAGACCCTTTTTAAGAATGATGGCACATTTGGAAAACTTGGCGTTCATCGCCCGAAGAAACCGCAGGCAAGTCTACTGGATCGGGCGCATTGGATAAATGGCCAAGGCATACGCTTACCCAAAGCTTTTGTGGCACAAGGTATGGTTTTGCTAGGCCCCTATTCAGGTCAGTCTCAGGCCTGTATCAATCACTATTCGCTCCGCTCTGCTCATGGCTTTTTTTCAAAATCGCAGCGTGGGCTTCCCAATGTTGCCACAAAACCGATTGATCTGGGTTATTGGATAGACCGGAATTTCAACGGGAATACCGAGTTGAGCATCCAACGCAATCTACCGAGCCTAAAGGATGCATTGGCCGATCTGAAATCCGATCCCATTTTGGGTTCATTGCATGCAGATGGCCTTGCCTATCATCGATCGATTGCGGCCAAAGCGTTGGACACCCGCGATGGGGTTATCCAACTTGTGCGCATGTTGACCCAACAATCCATACCTATGCCAGAGCGCTTGGGCCAAAATTTGACAGAGACCCTTCGCCGTCTCAACCAAGAGGCTAAGGGCCAATGATATCAATTGGTTCCAGACAAGGCAGTGGCCAAAGTCGTCGCATTGTGACGCATCATATCAATATAAGTTGAGGCCGGACCGCCCGCAGGTGTCAAAGCATCTGAATACAAGCTGCCCCCCACAACCGCGTCGGTCTCAGCCGCAATCTGTTCGATGAATTGTGGGTTTGTGATATTTTCGACAAACACCGCGCGAATATTCTCTTCGCGGATTTCCTCGATCAGTTCAGCGATATCTTTTGCAGAAGGTTCAACCTCGGTGCTCATGCCTTGTGGGGCATCAAAGTCCAGGTCATAGGCTGCGGCAAAATACCCAAATGCATCATGTGACGTGATCACTGTGCGGTCTCCCTCTGGGATCACCGAAAGGATTTCCATAATCTCGGTATCCAGGGCTGCAAGCTGGGTGCGATAGGTCGCTAAATTGGCCTCATAGGCAGCGGCATTGCTTGGGTCTGCAGCCGCGAGACCGGCTGCAACCGCTTCGGCGTAAAGGATAACATTATCTACATCCTGCCAAGCGTGGGGATCAAACGCGCCATGATCATGGCCTGCATGATCATCCCCATGATCGTCATGATCTTTTGCGGCGGTTTCTTCCGCATGGTCATGATCATGGTCATCGTCTTTGGCAGCCGTTTCCTCTTCATGATCATCATGGTCATCATGGTCATCATGATCGGCATGGTCATCATGATCGGCATGGTCATCATGATCGGCATGGTCATCATGGTCATCATCGCCATGCCCTTCATGCTCTTCCTCATTTTCAAGGACATCAACGGCCGAGGTCACAACGATTGAAGTTCCCTCAAAGCCAGAGGCCTCTTCGAGACGTTCCATCCAGCCTTCAAAACCAATCCCATTCATCAAAAGCAAATCTGCTCCAGCAACTAGTCTCGCTGTTTCCGGTGTGGGTTGAAAGACATGGGCATCGGCCCCGGCAGGCACGATTGTGTTTAGCGTGATCAGATCCCCACCAATATTTGCGGTGATGTCATTCAGGATTGAGAAACTGGTGACAACATTGATTTTGTCAGCAGCAAAAGCGGTCGTAGGCACGACGGCCAAGATTGTAGATGCAAGTAGTTTTTTCATTGGACTAACTCTGTTGTGGTTGGAGAAAACGAGACGAAATCAGCCCCCCTTCGGAGCCAAAAACGACAGAGACGACATAAATCGCCCCGGCCGAAATAATGATCGCAGGACCCGTAGGCACAGACACATGGAAGGACAGCAAAAGCCCAGCGATGCAGGATGCAAAAGCAAAGATTACTGCCGTCAAAATCATACCTGTGATTGCAGTGGACCAAAGTCTGGCCGCGGCAGCCGGTACGATCATAATGCCCACTGACATCAAGGTGCCAAGTGCCTGAAAGCCCGCAACAAGGTTTAAAACCACAAGTGCCAGAAAGGCAAAATGGGTATAGGCGCTAAAGCCGCTGACGGATCGCAAGAAGCCGGGATCAACACATTCTAGCGCCAAAGGGCGATAAAAAATAGCCAACGCCACTAGTGTCATAGACGAGATCGTCGCCAAAAGTACCAGTGCTGCCGTGTTCAAGGCCAGTACAGATCCAAATAGTACATGGAAAACGTCCACCGTACTGCCATTCATAGCAATCAAACTGACGCCAAAGGCCAAGGAAATAAGATAAAAAGCCGCCAGGCTGGCATCTTCCTTCAAAGCGGTGCCCCGCGTCACCAGTCCGGCAAGCAATGCGACCAACAACCCAGCAAGAATGCCGCCAATCGTCATAGCCATAACGGACAAGCCCGAGATCAAAAAACCAATCGCGGCACCGGGCAATATGGCATGGGCCATAGCATCACCCGTCAAACTCATACGGCGCAACAACAGAAATACCCCAACCGGCACTGAGCCTATACAGATCGCAAGCGAGCCAATGAGCGCACGGCGCATGAACCCAAACTCGGCGAATGGGGCGATCAAAAAATCCCAAATCATGCCGCAACAATTCCTTTGTGATCGCATGCTTCCGGGGGACTGTCGCACGCTTCGCACATTTGTCGCGCGCGCATAAAATTCTCGGCCGTCATGACGTCTGCGGTTTTGCCATGCTCGACCAAATCGCGCGCGATCATCAAAGTTGTCGGAAAGTGCTCACGGACAAGATCATGATCGTGAAGGACAGCCACCACTGTTCGTCCTTCTTCGTGCCACCGTTTTACAATTATCAGCAGATCCGCAGTGGTCTTGGCGTCGATGGCTGTAAAAGGTTCATCCAAGAGCACCAAACTAGCGTCTTGTAACAAAAGACGCGCAAACAACACACGCTGCATCTGGCCGCCAGATAGTCTGGAAATCTGCCGTCTTTCCAAGCCATTAAGGCCGACGGCATGGATTGCATCAGACACTTGGTGGCGATCATATTTCGACACACCGCCGAACGCACCGATCGATTGCCAAAGGCCCATGGCAACAAACTCCTCAACCGAGATTGGAAAAGACCGATCAATTGTGTTCGCTTGTGGAAGATAGGCGATGTTGTGCATGGGAGTGGATTGACATTGGATACGACCTGACAGCGGTACAATCTCCCCTTCTATTCCCCGCAGCAATGTTGATTTACCTGCACCGTTGGGACCAACAATGGCAGTCAAACTACCTTGCAATATGGTTGCGCTAAGGTTCCGAATGGCCGCAATATTATCATAGCCCAAAGTGACGGTATCAAATTCAATCGCGCTCATATCATCCACCCCAAGATGGTGAGAGCGCCCAAAAAACGCCACTCCAGATCAACGCAATTAAAAGTCCCGCAATCAACAAACGCGGAAAAACACCCATCAAAGTCAAATCTGAGCGCCTCAATTTGAAACCTCTTCGCATGAGGCACAAGATCCGTGAAGTTCGATCACATGGCGTTTTGGTGTGAAACCCACTTTTTCCGATGCTTGCCCAAGACGGTCGATAACCTCTGGTAAGTACTGTTCATCGACAGATCCACAATCGTCACAGATAGCAATTACGGCTATGTCTTCGTGCCCGTCGCACTGACATGCAACATAGGCGTTCAGGGATTCGATACGGTGGACTTTACCTTGTTCCGTGAGAGCAGATAATGCACGATAAATTGTCGGCGGTGCCAGCTTGGCATTGTGAACCTTCAACGCGGCAAGAATATCATAGGCCGTCATTGGGCGGTCCGTCTTTGCCAAAGATTCAAGCACGTTGGCCTGCATAATCTCGCCTTTTTTTTGCATCGAAGTCCTCTTCTTGATGGATCAGTTTGTTATTTTATAACACGCTGCAATGCAAGCGTGGATTGCAAATCCCGCGCGAACGCAACTGCTTTGAAGCGTACTTGGGGCACGCATAAAAAAATTGGGACATTCTTGCCTAAGCACGACCTCCTAGAACCAACAATTTCCCTTGTTTTGAAACGGTCCATACTGTCACCTATAGGATGACACCATCACCGGAGGTTGCGATGCGGATTGTCCTGATATGTTTGGTTTTTCTTTTGGCCAATGCACAAGACAGTTTGGCAAACGAGCTTTCCCCAAAACTCGATGCCCTCGTCACTTCCAAGGATCGTGTCGCCAATGATTTTTCTGAGGTCATCAAAAAATGCGTTGGGCGCGTCGATACCAACCACATTTTGTTTCACGGATGCATCGACTGGCATTCTTCTGTTCATGGGAATTGGGCCCTGTTTGCCTTGTCCAACGCCGGTTTGGGGCCTCAACGCCGGTTTTCACTTGAAGCATTTGACGCCGAGATGGCGTTTCTAATGACAAGGCCCAAGTTCGAGTTTCCCTATGGGCGGGCTTGGCTGTTGCGATTGGCGATCGAAGGAGACCAAGCTTGGACGGATGCGGCGTTTGCGCGTCGCACGGATCTAATTTTTGACGACATGCTGACATATTATACGACACAGGATTTTAAACCTTTTTCAACCTCATATGGCAGCAGCACTTGGGCGCTGATCAATTTGTTTGACTATGCAGAACACTTCAACAAAACCCAAGCACTCGAGCGTATCACAACCATCATTCGCCGGGTCTATATTTCGCGGGGTAAGCCGGAATGCGACTATCAGCTGGCCTCTGGATCATTCATGGCGGTGTGTACGAACTGGGCGATGTTGGCTGGACGCGTGCTCGGGCCAGAAGCGTACGACCAATGGGTTTCGGATTTTGTTAAGATCAACGGATTGCCCAGGCCAATCAAGCACCCCAAAGGCGCGCATGAATATGGCCTGAACTTTAGCCGTGCATGGGGTTTATGGGACATGTATGAGCGTGCGCCCACCAAGCGCCCCGACATTGCAGAAGCTTACGCTGATCTTGTTCTGACCACTTATCAGGATAGCGAAAAATGGGATGGCGATTACCGTGTCAGTGCGCATTGGGTGCCGCAATTTGGCATGTTTGCCATACAACCCCTTTTCAGCAATCAGATGTGACGTCATAGTTCTGACAGATGAAGGGGGTGACAAATGCAATTGCCAATATTCAAATGGATCGCCGTGGTTTTGACCATTTTTACGATTGCTCGCGGCGATGCCGCCCAAGCCTATAGCAACTACAAGCCCTTCTTACCGCAATTGTCGAACAACGAATTGGTCACGCTGATCAAACAATACTACCATTCGCGTGGGGAATGGGCCGGTATTTTTCGCATGGGCTCTGTCAACAGAATGATGATCGGTCCTGACGCAGGCGGTGGTTTTTATGCGCATGTCCGCTATAATTTCTCACCGATACCAAATAATCGCGCCGGCCGAACAGACTCAGGCTCCGATCAACGGCGTTTTCTGATCGAAGTGCGAAATGGACGTTACTCTGTCGTTTTCATGGATGAATACAATTCAGCCTGCTTTGTTTGTAACGGAAATGTGGTGACATTGAGCCCGAACCACAGCCGGAATGTCCGTAAGGTCCAAGAAGCATTGAACGTCTTTGGCTTCAACGCTGGGTTTGTCGATGGGGATGTCGGCACACAAACACGCGAGGCCGTTAAAAGCTTTCAAGAAACGTTTGGTTGGCCCAAAACAGGGAACTTAACCCAAGAAGAATATGATCTCTTGGTTGATGGGCATCTGGCTTTTTCATCCGGGGGCTCTGGCAAATTCCCAGAAGTCCTCGCGAAAGAGGGACCTTTGGGCTATCTGAAAGCTTACAAAGACCCAAGCTATGCAGATCGCTTCAGACAAGCGGCTGTTGCGCCTCCGGCGAACGGGCAATCTTCCGCAAGTGCAGGCACGTCTGACCAGACGACCCTTTTGCCATCCCTCCAGTTCCGCGAGGAACCGGCTTCGGCCTCGATGTTAGAACGGTGTGACATCGTTGCTTTGACGACGGGCCTGAATGGCGGGCCAATCGCAGCAGAAAATATGAGCGACGCAGACCAAGCCCTCAGTGAGATTTTCTGCGAGGCGCGGCCTTTTGTGATGTCTATGGGAAGCGCCGTGCAAGCCAGTTCCGGGGCATCGGAAGCCGCATTGAGTGCGGCTTGCAAACAGATCAACACGCAGATGTCTGAGATCCGATCAAGCCTTGATGCCTTGACCCCACGCCGGGCTGCTGCAAGCGCCGCGGAGATCAATTCGGCTTTGGGTATTGGTGAAATCCAGGCTGCAAGTGGTTATGGTCGAATTTGTGCAGCTGAGGGGTATCGCACGGACAATGCCTCGATGGCCTTGTCAGGGCTGTTGGTTCTTGTGGGGTCTGGCGCCGATGAATTCGGGGAACTGATTGGACATCACCTGCGGGAGGGCTTTGGCCCGATCAAAGACGAAAAGGCCGCTCGAAACTGGTATGTTGAAGGTTTACAAGGGATCGCTGATGCAAATCCTCCGAGTATTTTACCTTCTTTTGCGGCGCGGCGTATGGCTGTGATTCGAACCGCCCTGGGCGCACTCTGACGATCAATATGCGATAAGTCTTCGTCTCGCGGTGCGACCTACTCTAGGCGCAGGTTGAGTTGTTCAGTATCAAAGACACTGCCGCGCGTGTCCGACTATGCGCCTAACTCTTTAAACGCTGCTTTGTAAAACAAAAGCGGGGTGCCCTGCCCGACCTCGGCATTAAGCACGCGTGAGATAAGGATAAAGTGATCTCCGCCTTCAAGAACCGCATGACTTTCGCAGTCAAGTCGAGTGAGGCAGTTTTCAACAATCGGAACCTTCTGCGCGTTCACTGCGGCATCGTTAAGTTCGACACCGGTTTTGGTAAAATTCTTGGCGGTGTCCCTCTGATCGGCAGCGAGAAAATGAATCGCTGAAAACTGGGCATCGCAATATGCCTGACATCTTCGAGATGCCTTATCGATAGACCATAGCACCAAAGGCGGATCAAGCGACAGGCTGGCAAAACTGTTGATTGTAATGCCGACCGGACCATCTTGGCCATTCGCCGTCACGACGGCCACACCAGTTGCAAATGCTGACAAAGCCGATTTGAACTCTTTTTCATCCATTAAGGGACCTCATGGCCCAAAGCGGCCTCGTAAATTTCAAACCAAGTGACGCGATCGATTTTGATATCTATCGCATCCGACAGTTTCTTGATGCGATCAATATTGTTTGTCCCCATCACCGGCATAATGCGCGCAGGATGGGCAAAAAGCCAGGCAATCGCAATTGCTGTTTCGTCGACGCTCAGCCGCGTCGCAACCTCCTGGAGCTTTGTGCGAAGGGAAAATACCTGCGGTGTATCTTCGAACAAGGCGCCCCCTGCCAAAGGGGACCAAGCCATAACGGGTACTCCGCGCTCTTGCAGATAGGCCAGCCGCCCATTGGTAAATGCGCTGTTGTGCAAAACTGAAACTTCGATTTGGTTCGTGACCAGTGGGTTAGTCATAGAGGATTGCAAAAGCGTCCAATCATGAAGATCGAAATTAGAAACGCCAACACTGCGCACTTTTCCAGATGCGACCAGCTGATCCAGTACAGCACCGGTTTCGCAGGCATCCATCAACGGATCAGGTCGATGGATCAACAAAGTGTCTATCTGTTCGATACTCATCAGCTTTAGAGACTGTTCGACGGATCCTCGGATATGCGCAGCGCTTGTGTCATAATATTTTACAGGCGCACCCGCATAACGCCCCACATCCATCACGATATCGCACTTGGTTACAATTTCGATTTGATCGCGAAGCTGTGGCGCCGCACGCAGGGCATTTCCAAAAACTTCTTCAGCCATGTAGCCGCCATAAATATCAGCCTGATCCATTGTGGTAATCCCCTGCGCAAGGCAGGCTTCGATCTTTGCTTGGACATGCGCCGACGATGTGTCTTCGTCATCGCCTAAGCGCCACATCCCATAAACGATCTGGCTAAACTCCAGATCATCGGCAATTGTAATACGTTCCATTATCTACGCTCCCCAAGGCCCAGAGGTGTCGCTGGCATCGTGGCAGGAACCCGCCCGTAAACATGTGGCAAGCTACAAGTTTTCAGCTCTGGCATGACCAGTTTTCCAAAAAAATCGCATTCATCAAGGTGCGGATAGCCTGAGAATATGAAAGCGCGAATACCCATTTTCTGATACTTTTCTATTTCCGAGAGGATTTGATCGGCAGATCCAACCAGTGCTGCACCGCAACCAGATCGCGCGCGCCCCACGCCCGTCCACATATGCGGTTCGATGAAACCCTCCATATCGGCCAGATCCCGATTGCGCGACTGATGGGCAACGCCCAATGACCCACTATCGAGCGCGCGTTCACGAATTGCGCTGCCCTGCTCATCCTTCAGCTGGCTGACAAGGTCTTGTGCGTATTCACGCGCCTCCTGTTCGGTGTCGCGAACAATCATATGAATCCGCAAACCGTAATCGAGCGTGCGTCCATATTCAGATGCCTTAGCGGCAACGGTTTTCATGCGCGCGGTCAAATCCTCGCGCGGTTCCGGCCACATCAGATAAACGTCACAGAATTGCGCACAAAGATCGACCGCCGCTGGGGAATAGCCACCAAAATACATCAACGGTCCGCCATTTTGCTGATATGGTTTCGCGGGATCTGTTGTCAGGCCCTGAAACTGATAGATTTGGCCATCATAATTGATCTCATCTTGTGTCCAGGCTTGCCGCAGGATCTCGACCACCTCTTTGGAGCGCTGATAGCGATAGGCGCTATCTTCTTTTTGGCCGGGAAAATCAGACGAGATGATATTGATCGTCAAACGACCTTCCAACATGTGATCTAGCGTAGCGATCGTGCGGGCCAGCATAATAGGTTGCATTTCACCACATCTTACAGCTGCTAACATATTAATATTCTTCGTCATTGGGGCGCACCCAGCGACAAAACTGAGAGTGTCTTGACCCACCTGATAGGAACTTGGGCAAAGGATGTTTCGAAACCCGTTTCCTTCAGCCCGTGCAACAATTTCAGAACAATGTTTCCAGCTGGAGCGCAAAGCCCCATCAGGAATGCCCAAATATTTATAATCATCGGAACATAGAGCTGAGAACCAGCTGATCTCTGCAGCATCAAGATCGCGTGACGTCACAGGCACAATTGTCATAACGTTCTTCCTTGTTTTTCTCCTGCTATCCCGTGACAAGCCTGAATTTCAAACGCAACCTTGGGGAACCTTGCATGACACTCCACTATGGCCTGATCGGATGCGGCATGATGGGCCACGAACATATCGCAAATATTCGGTTGCTGGAGGATACTCAGGTCTCCGTTATTTATGAGCCAAACGCGTCTATGGCTGCGTCCGCCGCAAAGAATGCCCCAGACGCCGTGATGGCAAGCAGCCTGGAGGCACTTCTGGCGCATAAACCTTTAGATGCGCTTGTGATCACTTCGCCAAATTATTTGCATGTCGAACAGCTCGAGGCGATTACACAGAGAGTTGACCTACCGATCCTGTGTGAAAAGCCGCTATACACCGATCAAAACGATAGCCACCGGATTGCCCAAATCAAAAACACTTATAAAGCGCCGATTTGGGTCGCTATGGAGTACCGATACATGCCGCCCATTGCCCGGTTCATAGAACAGGTATCAGAAAGCACCGGCGGCGTGAAATTGTTGAGCATTGTCGAGCATCGATTTCCCTTCCTGCCGAAAATCAACAATTGGAACAGGTTTAATGCGCAAACTGGTGGCACCTTTGTCGAGAAATGTTGCCATTTCTTTGATCTGATGCGGCATATTTTGAACTCTGATCCGGTACGCGTGATGGCCAGCGCCGGACAGGAGGTGAACCATTTGACCGAACGGTATGACGGCCGTTCGGCTGATATATGGGATTGCGGTTATGTTATATGCGACTTTGCCAATGGCGCGCGCGCGATGTTGGAACTTTCGATGTTTGCAGAAGGAGAGCCCTATCAAGAAAAGGTTCATGCCGTCGGACATAAGGGCAAGCTTGAAGCCTTAGTCCCAGGGCCCGCACGGTTTTGGCCCGATAAACTGGGTCCGGCACCAACGCCAAAATTGATCACCTCTCCGCGCCATCCCAAAGGACCGATTGTCATAGAGGTGCCGGTCGATCATGCGATACTGGGGGCCGGTGACCATAATGGGGCCACGTACTATCAGCACCAGAAATTTCGCGATGTGGTGGCCGGGCTAGGACCGGTTGAAGTCAGTCTGGATGACGGGGCTTGGGCTGTTCGCATGGGATTGGCGGCACAAAAATCTGCTACGACCGGGCAGAGCGTCGCGTTGACTTTATTTTAAACCAACCGCATCGCAACGATCAAACCATTTGATTTATGCGCACAGCGTCATGGCCGCATTGCAGCAACGTTGGGCAGGACCTTACGGGTCCGCCACAAACCGTGGATCACGCCGGGACGGGTTCCACAGATACCGAATGTTTGCCCCGCACATTGAAAAACAAGAAGTAGAAAACCGGCGCTGCGATCAGGGTTAGGATAGACGCAAAGGCCAGTCCGCCCATGATTGTAACCGCCATGGACTGAAAGAAAGCATCGGTTAACAGCGGAATCATTCCCAAAATGGTGGTCGCGGCTGCCAAAACAACTGGACGTAAACGCGAAGTCGAAGCCTCTACGATTGCATCACTCAGTGGTTTGGACGGGTGATCACGCCGTGTTATATCGATCTCTTCGACTAGAACGATACCATTTTTGATCAACATACCTGACAGAGAAAGCAGCCCTAGAAGTGCGGTGAAAGTAAACGGAAAGCCTGTGCCGACCAGTCCCAAACTGACGCCATTTACAGACATTGGAACCAGAAGCCAAATGATGAGAGGTTGGCGAAGCGCGTTGAACAAAAGAACAGAAATCAAGACCATTACAATGATGCTAAACGGCAGTTGCTTTGCAAGGCTTTCATTCGCTTCGGCCGAACTCTGCAACTCTCCTCCCCAGGAAAAGGTATACCCCGGTGGAATATCCATCTCTTCAATAATTGCGGTAACTTCAGCCTGGACCTCTCCGGCGGTAAAGTTCGTTGGGACATTGGCCTCGGCGTTGATTGTAAAGACACGATCTTCACGCAGCATTAGCGTATTTTGCGTTTCAAACCGAAGCCCATCAATCACCTGCTCCATAGGAACAAAGCTGTTGGTGGTCGACGAGAAGACGACATGGTCCATCAAAGCAATTGGATCATCTTGAGGCGCGCGCAAAAGGATCGATATCTGACGATCACCCTCTCGGAAAACGCCAGCCATCAAACCATCAGTCGCGAATTGCAAAACCTGTGAGATGTCGCTGCGTGCGATCCCAGCCTCTTGGGCCCTATCATCTGCATAGATAGGACGTAGGACCTGCTCTTGTTCGCGCCAGTCGATACGGGGCGAAACGATGTTGTCTGATGCCGATTTCATCCGCGCAATGGCTTCATCTGCCAGATCACGCAATACAGCGGGGTCCGGTCCGGCAAAGCGCGCTGCAATATCGGCGCCACCACCGGGACCGAACGCTAGACGTTCTGCCCTGATTTCAGCCTGCGGCGTGGCCGCGTTGCCAAACGCAATCAAACTATTGATAAGCGCTGCAATCGGTTCAATGGTTTCTGTTCTTACAATGATATGGCCATAGCTGGGATTGGCGTCATCAGATTGATATGTCAGCATAAATCGCGAAGCGCCATCACCGACAAACGCAGTGGTTGCGACGACTTCCTCTCGATCGAGAAGCCAATTCTCAAGGATCGCCAGATCGCGTGATGTCTCTTCGATCGAAGCACCCTGGTCGAGTTTGTAGTTCACAAAGAACAATGGGGTATTACTGTCGGGAAAAAATTGCTGTTTGACCTGACCAAAGAGTGCGTAGCAAGCAACAGTCACAACGATCAAAGCTGGCACAACGATCCATCGCAAGTCCAAACAACGACGAAGAAAATTGCTGTACATGCGGAAAATGGGTCCACCATAGGCATCCTGCTTCTCTCCTTTTGCCTGAACAAACAAGTAATGCCCAAGGAGCGGTGTTGCTGTGATCGCAAGGACCCAAGACAAAACAAGCGAAATCCCGATCACGGCGAAGAGCGAGAACATGAACTCACCGGTGGAATCCTGACTAAGACCAATCCCGGCAAATGCCATGATACCGATCACCGTAGCGCCCAAAAGTGGGATCTGCGTCTTTGCTGCGGCCTCATCCGCGGCATCTTTCGAATTTTTGCCCCTCTTCATCGCGTTTTGCATGCCTTCGGCGACAACAATTGCGTTGTCGACCAACATCCCCATCGCGATGATTAAGGCGCCCAAAGAAATCCGCTCCATCTCAATCGAGAAAATCGCCATGAAGAGAAGTGTCCCAACAACAGTGAACAACAATGTAGAGCCGACGACCACGGCCGCCCGCCACCCCATAAAGAGGGCCAAAACCAAGACCACGATGCTGACCGACATGGCCAAGTTGACAAGAAAGGAATTCACAGAGTCATCGACAACAACATGTTGCTGGTAAATCGGCTCTATCGTAATCCCGGCAGGGATCAACGCATCCAATTCTGCCAAGCGTGCATCGACCCGGTTCCCGATATCGACAATGTTCTCAGAGCTGATCCCTGCCACAGCAAGCGTGAAGGCCTCGTGACCGTTATGTCGGATATAGAGATCAGGATTTTGTTCGCGGTCGCGGTAAACCGAAGCCAGATCGATTAAGTTGATCAACTCACCTTGAACACCAACTGTAAGGGCTGCAATTTCGGACACGCTGTCATCGCCATCCGGGCGTTGGATCAAAGTGCGGCCTTCCAGAGACTGCAGCGAGCCTGCATCCTCGACTGAATCTGAAGTGGCCAAAGCATTAGCAATCGACGCAGGCGAGACACCCAAATTTGCACTGACCACCAAATCGGGCTCGACATAGATCACTTCTTCTGGGACGCCTTCAAGGGCGACATCCGCAACACCATCGACAGCCAGCATTTCCAATCGCAGGAAGGACGAGAGGTCGTAAATTTCTTTATTGTCAAACCCTGGTGCCGATACCGCGTAAAAAAGTCCAAAGACATCGCCAAAATCATCATTCACAAAGGGCACGCTTGCGCCATCTGGCAGGCGCGTCGCGGCGACCTTATTTCTAAGCTCTGTCCAGACTTGCGGAAGTCCATCTGCCAAAATTTGATCTTTTACATCGACTTCGATCACAGAGATACCAGGTTCGTTGGTCGATCGTATCTCATCGATTTGGCCCATTTTTTGGATCTGGGATTCAATCGGTTCACTGATCTCACGAGCGACTTCTTCGGCAGATGCACCGGCATATTGTGTGACGATCGCCGCGGTTTTGATCGTGAAAGCTGGATCTTCCAATCGGCCAAGAGAATTAAATCCCCAATATCCACCAAACAAGCAAGCTAAAATTATGATCCAAGTGTAAAGCGGGTTCTCAATCGAAAAACGGGCAATGTTCATGATGCGACCTTAATTGGTGAATCCGGTGAAACGGCGCACCTTTTGTCCAGACTTCAAAGTGCCACCACCTGTGGCCACAATTTCTTGACCAACATCCAAACCAGATGTGACACGCACAGCTCCTGTCGGACTAGGTTCAATCTCTATCTCGATCAATTCAATCGTACCCTGATCGGCGTCTTCAGGGGTAAAGACAAAGACGCTTGAGACACCGTCATTCGTCGAAACAATGGACGAAATCGGAATTTCAGGTAAGGTGTTCACGTCTGCGATTGTTGCATAGACCTCTGCCGAAGAGCCCGGCAGTATAACAACATCCGTAGGCGCCTCCATGCCCAAAGTGATCGCAAAGGTTTGGCCTATCTCAGAGGTTTCGGCATTGAACTCGCGAACTTCCAGATCGTAGCGTTCATCACTTATTGGAAATTGAGCCACCAAATCGACATCAGGATCAGAGCCTGCCGTCTGAAATAGAATTTCTGGGACGTCGATTTCGATCCGGATTTCCGACATGTTATGGATGCGGACAATCGATGTCCCTGCCCCAATCGTTTCAAAATTTGCAACCTGACGTTCGGCAATCAAGGCTGTAAACGGCGATTGGAGTGTTGCCTGGCGTAAGCTGCGTTCAGCCGAGCGCACAGCAATGGCAGCTAGATCAGACTCGGTTTGAGCGTCTTCAATCTCAACATCAGAGATCGCCCCGCCACGCAAACGTTCAAATCGTTCCAAACGGCGATCTGCAAGTTCCTGATTTGAAGCGGCCTCTTGGAGCGCCAGTTCAAATGGCTCTAGGTCGAGCTTGGCAATCAGGTCTCCTTCTTCGATGAACTCCCCTTCTATAGCCGGAAACTCAACAATTTGTCCGCCCACTTGGAACGCCAAGTCTACCGTTTCCTTGGCAACGACGCGACCAAAAAACCGCCGGGTTTCATCTGAGTTTGGAGATGCCACCTCAATTAATTTTACGAGTTTCACGGCCTCATCGGCAAAGGAAAAAGTTGGGGTAAGCGCAAGAACGGTGGTGAGAAGAAAAGTTCTGATCATAATGGGTCCACTGAATGACGTTTGCCACATCAACGTAGCGAGGATCGTTTGGAATGTCCAAGCCTTGTGTCCGGCTTTACGGCGCAGAAGCTAAGACGATGGTTTGGGGCCGATTGTCGTTAAAGATTCGAAAGCCAAAAGGAACTGAACTGACGATAGTTTTAGAATTCTGGGGGCCTCAGCTCAGACAAGGGAGCTGGATTCTTATGCCAATTCCCTATAATTTAATACTGAAAGGGAATTTTGTCGCGTCACGGGATCAGAAACCCGTTTTTATTTTCGAATAGCAAATGTGATAACTTTCTCTGCATTCCGATTCTGTGAACAGTAGGATCGGTGCATCGGTGGTGGGGTGCCATATGAATGAGCAAATCGTCGGAGGTTCTCCGGGAAAATTGCTACAAGACGTGTCCGCAGGTCTTCTTGATATGGAGATTGACCCTGCGCGACCATTGGTGGCCCAAGGGTTGGATTCGCTTAGTGCGGCTGATTTGCTCGAGGCCTTGCAAGACCATGGATACAGCGTCCCTTATGAAAGCCTTTTGGATGACATATCGGTCAATGCTTTGGCAAAACAGTTGCTTCCAATCGCGTCTGGCAGCGCTGAGCTTACGCGGCGCACAGACCCAGCGGCACAGTTTCCTCTGACAGGTCCACAACAGCTTTGGACTGAACTGGAAAGAGCCGGATGGGGGACCTGGGGCAATATTAGCCTTTGCATCTCGCTGCCAGCGCAGGTCTGTTCCGCAAACAGACTACCGGCAATCACCCAAGATCTTTGCGATCAAAACGAAGCGATGCGTCTAATTCTTGAGACGGATGATGCAGGAGAAATCGTTCAAAGAGCGCTGCCAAATTTCGAAATTCCAGTTGAGTTGCGCCCGGCCCCTGACACAGAAAAACAGGCAATGCGCCTGTTTGAAGCCTTCGAGGGTGAAGAATATACACCGTTTGCACCTTCGACCCGGGCCTTGGTTCTGGCGGCCAAAACATCTGAGGGCCGGCATTTTATGTGCATCACGATGCACCATGTCTTCTCTGACCGGATCAGCATGCACAACTTGCGAAGTCAGATAGAGGCACTTGTTTCCGCGCAACTCGAAGCGCAAAGTTCGGCTACTGATTTCGGAGATTTCGCCACATGGCAAAGCGCCAATGTCAGCACATCAGAGGCCCCAAAAAACTTAGCACACTTACTTTCAAATACAGACCTTAAGGCGACGCGTCCCAAACCATCGCTGGTGGATGCCGAAGACCTTGAACTGGGCGATTTGCCGATGACGGCCAATCTTCGCCCTGCAGAAAGTCAGGCCTTAGAGGCCATTGCCCTTCAACTTGAGACAACCTTACCTATCTTGCTGCATGCGTTGTTTGGGCTGCTGATGTCACGCTTGACCGATGACAAGAAGGTGCTGGCTGAAGAAGAAGACGCTTTGTTGTGCCATGTGGTTTCAAATCGCGAACAAAACCCAGCCTTGCGCAAAATGGTGGGATGTTTCGACACGTCGATACCGGTGGCCCTTCGTTTGGACAAGAACGAGTCCCTGCAAGATCTATGCCGACGGACGCGCAAAGCCTTAAGCGAAGCCTCGCAATTTGCCGCTGACGCGCCGCGAGGCGCATGGTTGCAACCAGATGTTCCTGGCGCATTGTCTTGGACGGACCTTTTTGAACGTATCGCGCATATCAACATAGTACGAGCAGCCCCGCGTGACGACAGCGAAAGCGCGGACCTCGATATTCGCGAACATTCCGTGCGACGTGTTCAAACCACGCGCTGGGGCATGTTGATGCGCGCCAAACTGCCGGCCTCAGACCAACAAAACGAAATTGCAGGGGATGCCGTTTCGCAAGAGAACGCATCCATCCGGTTCAGTGCTTTTTCCGAGGATCGCGATCTAGCCTCTGTTGCGCTGTTTTGCCTGACAAAAACTTTGCGCGCATTGATTGGTCACCCGATTGAACAGTTGGGCGATCTCAATCCAATGGAGATGGTTGAGCTGGTCGTGGCGCGTGCAAAATTTGCATCCGCACAAGTCAAACGCGGTGCCGCGCGCGTCACGACGCCGTTTTCGGGTACCCCGTTTGTCTATGAAAAACTAATCGCCCGCCAACAGCGCTGGTATCTGCACAACGACAAGTTTGAGTTGGTTCGCGATGAACATAACCGGTTTGTCGGCACTGCGGCGAACCCTTTTCCTTTCACACAGCTCGACAAATTGCTTGAGCGGGATTTTTTAGAAAAGCATGGCTTGCCGCTGCCCAAAATTTTGCACGTACTTCCCAAAACCGGTTTAGAGAATAACCTCGCTAAAGTTGCACCAGATTTGCCAGCCAGTTTTGCCATCAAACCCGTAGGTGCGGGTCATTCGTTTGGCGTGACTGTTGTGCGTGATGGGCGCGACATGACCCGCAATGGGGCACAATTTGATGTTGCCAAAACCAGTGGCGAGCTGGCGGACATGGCCGAACGTGGCTATTGTGTACACGAGGGCAATGTCTTTCCCTTTAACTTTTCATCCTTTCTGATCGAAGACCTTGTGATCGATGAGAACGGCTTTACGACGCCGACCGATTACAAGATATTCATGATCGGCGACCGTCTTCTTTGGATCCAACTGCACTTCAAAGCGGATGGCCATACTTGGGTCGCCTTCCTTGATGAAAACTTCAAGCTGACCGAACAACCGGCCTGGGATCCAACGACATGCTGGCGAACCCATGGCGCACTTGTTTGTACGCAACAGGACATGGCTGATGCTAGACGCCCATCATGTTTGCAGGCGATTTTGGATCATTCAAAACGGCTTGGCGCTGAAATGGGAATATTTGTTCGTCTTGATTGGTATGCAGACCAAACGCATGGCCCCCTGATGGGCGAAATCACAACTTTTCCGCATATGTTGCAGCCCCGCTCCTTCTACACCGAATGGGCGAACGGATTGCTTTGGGAACATTGGCTTGATCCAGATGGGTGCGGATACCCGGAGTATCGTTCTCAGGCACCGGCGCAAGCGACCTATGAAATGGTCGACAGCCAGCTTAAACAGGGATTGGGGTTGCTGGACATCCTTCCAGACGCCGCGATGACGCTTTGGTCACTGGAGGACGGCATCTCATTTGAGATGTTGCGTCGCTATATCAAGGACTTTGACCTGTCCGGCTATGATGTCCAATTTGAAGATCGTGTCGCCATCTCGGTTGAAAATGGAACATCGGCGGCAGCACTTCTTTTGGCCACAATTAATCGATATGTGGCGGTGCCCCTGGGACCCGATGTGCCTGAAGCCATGCTCGAAATGCATGTGGAGGCTTTAGGCGTCCAGTCAATTGTCGTTCTGGCCGACACGCCTGAGGCAGATCGCGCGCGCGAGTTGGCAGAAACAAAAGCGGACTTAAAGGTGATTGAACTGACGCGCGACCAAAATGGTTTTGCACAGCCACAACTAGACGGGTTGAAGGTCCAAAAGACACACGCGAAACCCGAAGATCCTGTACTTTTACTGCGGACATCGGGTTCGACGGGGCAACCTAAGACCGTCTCCTATAGTCTGGGTCGACTGTTACGCGCAGGCGCTATGATTGCACAATCTTTGGAATTGAACTCCAAAGACCGCGGGCTTTCGATGCTACCTTTGCATCATGTCGGTGGCATATCGTGTAATTTGATTGCGCCAGCGCTGTCCGCTACACCTATACAGTTCCACAAGGCCTTTGATCCAAAACGGTTTTTTGAAGACATCCAAGGCAACCAAGGGATCACTTGGTGTTATCTTGTGCCTGCCATGTGGGAAATGTTGTTGGAATACGCCGCGGTCCATCCTGAATTAAAAAAGGACAGGAATTGGCCACATCTTCGCGCGTTACGAAATGCCGGCGCGGAGTTGCCACATCAGCTTGCATGTAAGCTTTCGGCGTTTTTTGGCCCAGAGGTCACGATCCTGCCGACTTATGGTATGACTGAAGCAATGCCGATCGCGGCCCCTCCGGTTGGGTATCGCTTGGAGCGTGAAAACAGCGTCGGCGGCGTGATGCCGAATGTGGCCGTCGAAATTATAGATCCCGATAACTCGGATCATCTTGTTCTTGACGCTGGCATCGTTGGAGAGATTACAGTCAAGGGCGCGACCGTATTGGAAGGATATGAAGGTGACCTCGTGGATCGCACTGACGCGTTTACGCCGCGGGGTTTCTTTCGCACCGGTGACTTAGGCTATTTGGCCGAGGACGGGTCTGGCTGGCTTTTTGTCACAGGTCGGATCAAGGACGCCATCAACCGTGGTGGCGAGACCATCGCACCCGCCGAGATTGAGGCTTTAATCAATTCTTATCCAGAAATCGCAGAGGCCACAAAGCGCCCACAGATCATGGCCTTTGCACGCGCGCATGCCGAATTAGGAGAGGATGTCGCCCTGGCGGTCGCCCCAATTGATGCAAAAATCGATTTGGGCGCTTTAACCGAATGGGCTGCAAACAAGCTACCAAGTTCTATGGCGCCTAAGACTCTGATTTTGATGCCGGACTTGCCGGTCTCAAGCACTGGGAAGAAGCAACGCGCGGTGTTTTCTAAATCGATGCAAACAACACTCCCTGTCGCTCAGCTGGGACAGTTTCAGAGCTTCAAACTTTTGAACGAAAATGGCACCCCCGAACTTTTGTCCGAGTTCACGTTGGCAGATCGGGCAATCGGTACGGCGCAAGGTCAAAAAGCCATCTCATTGGAAGCTGTCGCAGAGGTTATTGGTGAATTTGTTGGCCTGGATGGCACACTGAACCCGAACACAAAATTAGATGATTTGGGGGTCAATTCCTTGGCCGCTGTTGAACTGGCAACCGTTTTGAATGCGCATTTTGGCAGTGCACTGCCAGCGTGGGTTGCCGCGGACAATCCGACACCACAGGCGTTATATGACCAGCTGCTACAGGACCTCGGAGCCGATGCCCTTGTACCATCGGCCCCTGTACAAACGGCGGATTATCGGCCAGCGCCATCGGTGGCGTCTGAACCGCTTCGGATGTTGTTTTTGCATGGCGAAGCTGCCGATGCAGATTTGATGACATTGAGTTTGCAAGCCACCCGTTGGACCGACAAATTGGCCCAAATGGTAACTTTTGAATTTCTGGATGCGCCTCATCTTAGTCCGCCGAAGCCGGAATTTCATCCAGCAGCGGTTGCAGCTGGCTTCTATTCAAAACCGGAATATCGAAGCTGGGGCTGCACGCAGATCGATATGTTTCATCAAAGTATCGCGGTCATAAACGAGGCATTGGACCACCAAGGACCCTTTGATGCCATTGGTGGGATGTGTGATGGTGGCCTTTTAGCAGCCTATGTGGCGGCACAACGGCCAGAGCTTAAGTTTTACCTCAATATTGCATCCAATCCAATCAGCCGCTTGCCAAAGGCGGTGCGGGCGCAAGACTGGATAGTAAAAAGCGCAAGTCTTCATTTGATTTCGCGTTTCGATGAGATGAGCAGCTTTGAGGAGCTGTTGGAAATTCCTGCGCGATGTCAAACCGCCTCGATTGTTCAGCATGATCTGGGACATGCTGTTCCGCCACTCGCAGACCGTATCGGAGACGAGGTCCTTGCTACGATGTCACGCTTTGGCGCAGCAAAACACAATGACATTGCAGATGCGCCGGGCAAGACAGTTTTGGTGCCGTCAAACAAACCTGTTTCATCCAAGTTGGAGAAAGCTGTGCGCAAAACAATGGCAGATGTTTTGGGTCAGGATGCAATCGGTGAAAGAGATGATTTCTTTGATCTTGGTGGGACATCGCTTTTGGCAATGGCGCTTACCAAAAGACTGGAAAAACAGTTCGGTGCAAGCGTTCCGATCGAGCAATTATATCGCGATGGCGCGACGGCCCAATCCTTGGCCCAAGTTGTCGCCGATCATTCGGATATCGATGACGACTTGAGATTAGTGTCCATCAATCAATCAAACGCGGACACGGCTTTTTATGGTTTGCCTCCGATGAATGGTCACCTATCCGACTATCTAGCGGTTGGAAAAATTTTGGCGCCGCATGCCCAAATCAAAGGTTTAAGTTTTCGCCGTTTGTTGTCGAACCGCTGGGAACGTCCGATGTCACTTCATGAGATCGCCAAAGACGCAGCAGACATGATCCTGGCTGATATTGGTAGCAAGCCGATCAACGTGATGGGAAACTCTCTGGCTGGCGCCTATGCCTTCGAAACTGCAAAGGAAATTCGGAAGCGCGGGCATGCGGTTCATTCTTTAGTTTTAATCGACTCTGATCCGCAATTTGATCCTGCGGCTTACCCTCCTTTTCTGTCCTATCTGGCTGGAGCCGCATTGGATTTCTCGCGCGAAATTCGCGGCAAAAAACACAAAGTCCGAAACAAGACCTACCTAAGGCTGCGGCTGCGCGCGGAACTGGCTAAATTGTCACGAGAACCAATTTCTGTTGATCAGGCAACATTATTTGTTGCCCGAGAAGGTCGTTTGACAAAGGAAGAAATCCAAAAGTGGCGCGATGCCGTATCTGGCGCGTTGAACATCATCGAAATTGATGGGCCTCATGGTGGCTTGCGTCAGCCGGAGATTGCCCAGCAAATCGTCGACGGGCTGATTCCACTTATTCGGTAGAGCGAACGATTGCGGCAACAGCAATCAGGTATTTTGACGAGGCCCACCATTTCGCATTTTTGACCTCTAGATTTGCCGCAAGACCAATCGCCGGTGGATCAAAGTCTGCGCTCCATGTTCCATCGTCTTTGATGATCGTACTGACCTCTTGAAATCCGAAATACTTGCGCGAGATCGGGTAAACGGCTTTATAGAACGCTTCTTTGACCACAAAGTTCAGCATGCAGCGCGGTACGCCAGATGCTTGAGCGGATGTCGATAGGATGTGTCTTTCACTGGGCGTCAAAACTCGCTGATGCAGGTTAGGTTTCAAAGGCTGCGCTGTTTCAATATCCAGTCCAATCCCCGCATATTCTGACTGTTTGGCAACAAGCGCGCTTGCAATACCACCCGAATGGGAAATCGTTCCAACGACACCTGCGGGCCAAATCGGTCTGCGATCTGCGGCGCGCGGAATTGGCGGTTCGCCAAAACCTAGCGCAGACAGGGCCTTTCGTGCCGCCGCGCGTCCTGTCGCAAACTCGTCCCTGCGAGATATGATCGCGGAGGCGATCGAAGCGCGCTCTGTCTCAAACAAGGTGTAGCCGGTTTGGATTTGGAGGGCGCAACCATAAGCGTTTTTGGGCCTTAGTTTTGAGACAGCCATATCGGCAGCAAGCCGTTCGCTTTGGTCCATCAATCACCACCAAATACCCAAATACGATATAAGCGCATCATGAAGGCTTCCAAGGGATGACCACACATCTCAGAAAGCAACTCAAAACCCGGTCACGATTGCCCATCCTAACAATCCAGCGTCGTATCCCGTTCCCATTGCGTCAGATGGTGACAATATTGGTTCCACTCGCGCGTTCGCAGTTTCACATAAGCCGTCGAGAATTCACGACCCAGAACGTCGTTGAGATATTTGTCGCGTTTAAACTCTCGAATGGCATCAAGCAAATTCAACGGCAGTTTCTTGGCACCACGCGCTTTATGCCCTTCTGTATACATGTCGATATCAAGGCGCTTGCCCGGATCAAGCTTGCGTTCGATCCCGTCTAGACCTGCGGCCAGCAACACCGCTTGGAGCAAATACGGGTTTGCCGCACCATCCGCGAGACGCAATTCAAAGCGTCCCCCATCGGGAATGCGCACCATATGCGTGCGGTTGTTTCCACCAAAGGTCACGGATTGCGGGGCCCATGTCGCCCCCGAAAGGGTCGCCGGGGCATTAATGCGCTTATAGCTGTTGACAGTCGGATTGGTGATCGCACAGATCGCTTGACCATGGGCCATAAGCCCGCCCAAGAAATGGTAAGCGATTTGGGACAAACCCATGTCATCATCGCCATCGAAGACACATGTTTTGCCATCCAGCGACCAGAGGGAATGATGCACATGGCACCCATTTCCAGTTAAATTGGAGAACGGTTTTGGCATAAAGGTCGCGCGGTAACCGTGTTTTTCCGCGATTTCCTTGACCATAAATTTGAAAAAGGCGTGTTGATCTGCAGTCTTTAAACAGGGACCAAAATCCCAGTTGATTTCAAACTGGCCGTTCGCGTCTTCGTGATCGTTTTGGTACGGACCCCAGCCCAGTTCGATCATGGTTGAGCAAATCTCAGCAATGACCTCATATCGGCGCATCAGTGCCGATTGATCATAGCACGGCTTCTCTTGTGTATCGCGATCATCTGAGATGTCAGATCCGTCCGCATTGATCAGATGGAACTCGGGTTCAACGCCAGATTGCATCACTACGCCCTGCGCTTCGGCCTTTTTGATCAGCTCTTTCAGAACCAGTCGCGGGGCCTGATCAACCGGTTTACCGTCCATCCAAGGATCGCCGGCCACCCAGGCCAGTTCGGGCTTCCAAGGCAATTGGATTGCGCTGTCGGCATCAGGCATGACCAACATATCTGGATGCGCAGGCGTCATATCAAGCCAAGCGGCAAATCCAGCAAAGCCTGCACCACCTGTCTGGGCGCCCGCGATTGCCTCTGCCGGGACCAGTTTTGCGCGCTGAACGCCGAACAAGTCTGTAAAGTTACAGAGAAAGAATTTTACGCCCCGCTCTGAGGCCCATTTCGCAAGGTCCGTCATTAGAATTCTCCCTCTCGTTGTCCCGGTATCCAGTTTGTACCCGCCAATGGCACTCCTGCCATGGCAGCAGCTTCGATGGTTAAAGCACAAAGGTCCTCGGGTTCTAAATTCAAAACATGGCTTTTGCCGTTCGCACGCGCGATTGTTTGCGCCTCTAACGTCAAAACGCCCAAATAATTGGCAAGTCGGCGACCCGCTTTTACGGGATCAAGACGCGCGGCGAGCGCGGGATCTTGCGTTGTGATTCCGGCGGGATCATTACCTTCGTGCCAGTCATCATAGGCGCCTGCGGTGGTTCCCAGCTTTTGATACTCTTCTTCATAAGCAGGATCATTGTCGCCAAGCGCAATCAAAGCCGCAGACCCAATAGACACTGCATCTGCCCCAAGTGCCAAAGCTTTGGCCACATCGGCGCCCGTGCGAATGCCCCCTGAAATGACCAGCTGCACCTTGCGGTGCATATCCAAATCTTGCAGGGCTTGCACGGCAGGTCTGATGCAGGCGAGTGTCGGTTGTCCCACATGTTCAATAAACACATCTTGCGTCGCTGCGGTACCACCTTGCATACCATCCAAGACAACAACATCCGCACCAGCCTTGATTGCCAACGTTGTGTCGAAATAGGGTCGCGCGCCGCCGATCTTAATAAAGATCGGGACTTTCCAACCGGTAATTTCGCGCAATTCAAGAATTTTAATTTCAAGGTCATCGGGGCCTGTCCAATCCGGATGGCGGCAGGCCGAACGTTGATCGATCCCAGCGGGCAGATTGCGCATCCCGGCCACACGATCGTTTATTTTTTGACCCAATAACATACCCCCGCCGCCGGGTTTTGCACCTTGGCCCACGACAATTTCAATCGCATCGGCCTTGCGCAGATCATCTGGGTTCATGCCGTATCGCGAGGGTAGATACTGGTAGACCAACTTGTCGGAATGACCGCGTTCTTCCGGCGTCATGCCGCCATCACCGGTCGTGGTTGATGTGCCGGCTGCCGATGCGCCGCGTCCCAAAGCCTCTTTCGCTTGACCCGACAAGGCGCCAAAGCTCATGCCGGCAATGGTCACAGGAATGTCCAATTCAATTGGGTTCTGAGCAAATCGTGTGCCCAACTTAACATTCGTTCCGCATTTTTCGCGGTACCCTTCTAAAGGATAGCGCGACATCGAAGCGCCTAAGAACAGGAGGTCATCAAAATGGGGCACGCGCCGTTTGGAGCCACCGCCCCGAATGTCATAGATACCTGTAGCGGCTGCGCGACGGATGTACGATCTGGTGTAATCGTCAAAGGTCCAAGATGTGACTGGATGGGTTTTGGGTGTCTGGTCCATCAATAGGCCCCTGCATTGTCGATATCAAAATGGTAAAGATGCCTTGCAGAACCATAGCGTCTGAATTCGGACGGTTTGGCATCGCAGCCAGCCTCTGCCAACAGCGTAGAAAGTGTTTCAAGATGTTCGGGACGCATCTCTTTTTCTATGCAATCTGCACCAAGGGACGAAACCGAGCCGCGTACAAACAACTGTGCTTCATATATGCTGTCACCAAGTGCGTCGCCGGCATCCCCGCACACAACCAAAGTGCCAGATTGAGCCATAAACGCGCTCATATGACCAATATTGCCATGTACGACGATGTTGATCCCTTTCATCGAGATGCCACAACGGCTCGCGGCATTTCCTTTGACGACCAACAATCCCCCATGGCCTGTAGCCCCTGCATATTGGCTAGCATCGCCTTCAATGACGACTTTGCCAGACATCATGTTTTCACACGACCCCGGCCCCACCGAGCCTTCGACATGGATCGTGGCCCGTTTGTTCATCCCACCACAATAGTATCCGGTGGAACCTTTGACTTTGACTTCGATGTCTGCGTCCAACCCGCAAGCAATGGCATGTGCGCCCTTGGGGTTAGCAATCTCCCAGGCCGTTTGATTGGTGTTTTCCGATGGCGCCTGCAAAGTGGCATTCACATCCCGCAGACTTTGTGTTTCCAGGTCAAGTGTTTGCATCAGTGTTTCCAAAAGTAAACGGTTGCAGGTTCAGGTTCCCAGACACGAGCCGCTTCGATACCGGGTAGGTTTACCAGCGCGCGATATTCGGACCCAAAAGCCACAAACTGATCGGTTTCTGCCAACACAGCCGGCTTGCATGCAATCGGATCGCGCAACACGCCAAACCCGTCTTTGGTTCCCACAACAAAGGTGTAAAATCCATCAAGATCATCGAGACCCGCCTTTAGGGCTTGGCCCAAATCATCACCGATGCTCATGCGGTATGTCAGATAGGCGGCGGCCACTTCGGTATCATTTTCAGTTTCGACCTTAACCCCTTGACGGGCAAGCTGTCGGCGCAGCCGATTGTGATTGGATAGCGATCCATTATGGACAAGGCATTGATCGGCTCCAGTCGAAAAAGGGTGCGCTCCCAGCGTGGTGACAGCGCTTTCCGTGGCCATGCGGGTGTGGCCGATGCCGTGGCTGCCAGACAAATTTGGAATATCAAAGCGATCTGCCACCGTTTGTGGCATGCCCACCTCTTTGAATATTTCAATTGCTTCACCGCGCGACATGATCCGCAAATTTGGATAATCCAAACGAATGCGTTCCCACAAAGTATCTGCCTCTGTACCCTGCGCAGAAAGAATTGCGTGTGTGTCTAGGATTTGAGCATCCAAACCAGGTGTTTTGTCCAATCCTCTGAAATCGTTTTCTGGGTCCGCCGATTGTACTGTGACCTTGGCGCGTCCATCATCTGCGCCCCGATAAATCGCAATGCCCGCGCTGTCAGGACCACGATCTGACATTGTGACCAGCATTTCAGTTAACATATGACCCAAATCGGGCTCTAGTGATTTGTCTTTCAGGAACAGGCCGACAATGCCGCACATAGACGCCTCCGCGCGTTTGGGCAGAGTATAGCTTTTGATCCAACAGGCGCCAGACAATATCCTTTTTAAGAATGTTATTTTCCAAGCAATCAATATGCGGTGAGATTGGTTTTTGCAAAAAATAGAAGATCGGCCGATATTTTGCAGGCAGCGCAACCAACTTTTTGGGTCCGTGGCGGGCCTCTGTCGCATATTGTATTGAACAGTTTGTCCCCGCGCAATTTGGCAAGGGCGATCTTGCGAAGAACGGTGTGGTTCACAAATTTCGCGCATCCCATGTCGAGATGGATTGCAGTGCGATCCGTCATCGAAAACCGATATGGTCTGTGAGGCCATAATATCTTCAATCGTAAAACCCATAATTTGAGCGGTTTGCCAGCTTGTACCGCAACGGCGGTCCGCGTCTCTATACCTCGTCCAAAAAGATTTTACTTGATCTTTGGCAAATCGTTCTCAAACTTTACAAATATGTCCCATAGCACCTGTCCAAATGTATCTTGATCGCCTCACATGTCAGCGCGGTTGGATTTGTGCGATGCTTTGGATGCAAATGCAGACAGAAAATCGGTGAGCAGCTGAAGGATTGTTCCGTCAAGATCAGCGCCGTGGGACAACTGTGCAATGTTGGCGAAGTGTAAAGAAATGACGTTTCCGCCAGCTGCAATTCGACGGCTCCTAGGAGGAGGAGCTTTAGCGATATAAAACTTGGGAGGAACAAATAATGAACTTAAGACCAGACCCGACGTTTCATGCGTCGCCAAGATTGGCCATGGAAGCTCCGGTCGAGAACTTTGCGTTCACGATCATGCTGGGCAAGGACCCATCGCAACATGACGGCCTAGCCGTAATAGATTTGCGCGAAGGTTCTAAGACCTATGGGCAAATCGTTCACACGGTAATGACAGAAACAACAGGGGATGAGTTTCACCATTTTGGGTGGAACGCCTGCTCGTCATCTCTGTCACCTCTATCGGGTCATGCTTTCCTAGAGCGCCGATATTTGATTGTTCCGGGGATCAAGTCATCTCGGATCTATATCTTTGATGTAAAAGAGCCATTGGAAGCAAAGATTCACAAAATCATCGAACCAGAAGAACTGCTCGCGAAAACGGGCTATTCACGTCCACATACAATTCATTGCGGTCCAGAAGGCATTTATGTGTCAACCTTGGGCGGCGGCGGCGAAGACGGCACGGACGGGCCTCCTGGCATTTTCATTATGGATTGCGAAACATTTGAGATCCTCGGCAAGTATGAGATGGATCGTGGCCCACAGGACAAGCACTATGATTTCTGGTGGAACTTGCCACAGGACTACATGGTCAGTTCCGAGTGGGGCTTGCCACCACAATTTGAGAACGGTGTCGTTCCAGAAGATTTGCTGTCCAACAAGTACGGCCACTCCATTCATTTTTGGGACTTGCGCGCGCGCAAGAACGTGCAGACGATCGATTTTGGTGAAAATTATCAGATGGCCTTGGAAGTTCGCCCGGCCCATGATCCAACAAAGTCTTATGGGTTCTGTGGTGTTGTGGTCGATACAACCAACCTGCAAGGTGCAATTTTTACTTGGTGGCGTGATGACGATGGGACTTGGCAGGCCAAGAAAGTCATTACCATTGATCCGCGCCCCGAAGATGCCGAAAACTTGCCCGAGCTTCTTAAAGGGTTTGGTGCAGTTCCGCCTTTGGTCACCGATATAGACCTTAGTCTTGATGACAAATATCTTTACGTTGCGTGTTGGGGCTTGGGTGAAATGCATCAATACGATGTGTCGGACCCAATGAATCCAGTGTTGGCAGGAAAGGTCGAATTGGGCGGCGTCGCACGCGAAGCCAAACATCCCAATGGCAAAGAGTTCATCTACGGGCCGCAGATGGTCGAGGTCAGCCGTGATGGTAAACGCATCTATTGGACCAACTCGTTGTACTCTACTTGGGATAATCAATTTTATCCGCATCAAGAAGGCGGTCAGATGGTGATGGCGCATAACGACGAGAACGGGTTCCACCTTGATCCCGATTTCTATATCGACTTCCCGGAAAATATGCGCGCACATCAGATCCGTCTTGAAGGCGGCGATTGTTCAACAGACAGTTTCTGCTATCCGTCTGCGTAGCAAATGTTGAATGATATGAGTTTGACGGCCCTTTGGTGGGCCGTCATTCTTTCTGGAATATACCATGGGATCAATCCCGGAATGGGTTGGCCGCTGGCCGTTTCTGCTGCCTTGATGGAACGGAAGAAAAGCGCCATCCCAAAAGCCCTAGCTATGCTGGCCTTCGGTCACTTCCTTGCAATGATTGTAATTCTGTTGCCATTTTCGATGATAACCTTCTTGGTTGCTCGAGAGACCGAACTCCGCATTGGTGCAGGCTTTTTGGTCATCGCGATGGGTGTGTACTTACTAATCAACCGAAAGCATCCTAAAATCCTTGCGCGGGTTCATCCAACCAAACTGGCGCTTTGGTCTTTTCTGGCAGCAACGGCCCATGGTGCGGGTTTGATGCTGGTGCCTATTTATCTGGGAATTTGTGGTTTGCTAGAGCCCGGTGGTATTTCCGGAACAGGTCACGCGGCGGCACAGTCGCTTATGTCCAATGACATCATTTCAGCTTTCCTTGTGGCGGCAGCGCACACTGTCGCCATGACGTTTGCTGGAGCGATAATTGCGTTGTTTGTCTATTTCTGGTTCGGTCTGCAGTTCATCTCAAGAAGCTGGTTCAACCTTGATATCGTTTGGGCACTGAGCCTTGTTCTGGTCGGTACGTTCGGCATCTTTTCAGCCTATATTGGTCACCACTGAACAAGGGGCCTCCTCGGATCGACCACAGGCTCTGACAACAGCCCCATTTGGTCTCTTTTTGATTGTGCTCGGCATCACGAATGCGATCTCTTCCACTTTTGACGACTTTGACACTCACAAATAGCTGAAGGGCGACCGGGACTAGGAGATTTCAACAAGCGCAGTTTGGGTGACGAGAGTGTTTAGCGATAAATACTGCGCCTGCAATCCCATGAATGGTCTCGCATTGTCTGTCACCAAGAGGCGGCTTCCCAACCCTTCTTTTGGCAAGCGTCGTGTCTTAGCCCCCTAGAACTGTGCCATTGTTTATTAGAAACGGGCGTTTTGAGGTATGGCACGAAAGCGGCATTCGGATGAAGATGCGCTGAGGATTTTACGAGAGATTGATGTGCATTTGCATGACGGGCTGGATGTTTCGAGCGCGTGCCGTCAAGCAGGGATTTCTTCACCCACATTTTATCATTGGCGAAAGACGTTTGGCGGTCTTGGGCGACCCAAAACAGCAATCTCTGAAGGAAGAGAAACAAATGAGTGAAATTGCAACAAAGGCCGTCGCCGAAATGAACGCAAAGCTAGAGGGCGGAGAGCTAAACAAAACGGTAAAGTTTGTTATCGAAGATGAGGGCTGCTTTGTTGTCGATGCTGAAGGTGCGCGCGTCAGTGATGAAGACAGCGACTTGACGGTCACTGCCAGTGCAGAGAATTTCCAAGGTATGGAACATGGTTCTGTAAATCCCTCCACTGCGTACATGACTGGCAGTGTTAAAATTGATGGAGATCTTAGTTTAGCAATGACACTTGGTTCAATTCTAGGGTAAACAAATGCTTAAAAAAATAGTCCAATTGTTGTTGCGTTTTGTCTACCGACCTTTGCATATGCTGAAGGCCCAACGGGTCTTTGGCAAACCCAACATAGAAAATCAGGTGGTATTTTGCATGTTGAAGTTACAAGTTGTGGCCAGTCTATTTGCGGAACCATAATGACTGCGTTTGATAGCCAAGGCAATCCAGCACCAACATACGAACACCTCGGCGAACAAATGCTTGCCGGCTTAAATGATGCCGGAAATGGTGAATATTTTGAAGGCTTGATTTGGGATCCAGAAAGCAAAAAGACGTACAAATCTAAAATGACCTATCAGAATGGTGATCTCGAAGTCTTCGGCTGTCGAGGACCAATTTGCCGTGGCAATAAATGGCAAAGAGTGCGCTAGTCTAACTCGGCAAAAGACTATAGGGCGTAAGGCATGCGTCTCGATCTAGAACAATGGCGTGAGATGGCGTCACCTTTCTACGAAGTCTATCCGCGTGAGCCGGTTGAGACGGCCGGTGTCGATATTGAAGTTAGCGAGGTGAATGGTCTGTACTTGGCAGAAGTGGCCACCCCATCTGAAATGTTGGTTCACGATCCGTCCAAAAACAAACAATACGATCACGAATATCTGTTGTTTGAAAGGTTCTACGAAGGCGGTGGCGATGTAGAGGTTGGCGATTCCGGCTTCACGGTTCGTCCTTCGCGGCTTCACCTCATCGATATGTCTCAACACTATGTGTCGCTCAAAGAACGCAGTCTAAGCCGAGGTGTTTGCATTCCTCATGCCTTGCTTGGGTATGAACGTGGGGCGGAACCTGCTTTTACATCTATTGATCTCAATACGCCAAAAGGTCGTTTGTTGGACGCCGCTCACAACGAATTGCTCAACACACAAGAGGATGTTAGCAATCAAGACACAGCGCAAATTGCAGATTCCTTCGTTGGTTTAGTGCGGCAACTTATGTTGGGCAAAAAGGAAGCGGACGGTCCTGTTGACGACAAGGATTTGCCTTTAACCCTGCTCTTGCAAGACTATATCGCTGCAAATTTATATGACTGGGATCTCAATGTTGATAAGCTTGTAAGGGTTTTCAATGTGTCGAGAGCCACGCTTTATCGTCATTTTGAACAAGACGGCGGTGTAGCGCGCTACATCCGTGACCGACGACTGGACCGAAGCTTTTTCGAGCTTTCATTGGCGGAACCGCGCCACGGCCAAGTTGCTGCGGTCGCCAGACGCTGGCATTTTGATAACTCGAAAAGCTTCAACCGCGCCTTTCGCGAACGTTTCAAGATGTCGCCCTCACAATGCTTGGCAAGCAGTGCGGAACAAGGATCCGGGGCGCCATCGGATCAAATGCGCATGACACAACAATGGCTTAGCCGTTTCCGACGCTATTGATCTGGTCGCTGTTCGTCCAACGCATTCATAGCAGTTCCAGCCGGTTCAAGAAGCACCGGTAAATTACGCCTCTACTGTGAAATCGCGAAAGACGCCTAGATAATGGTTTTGAGACGTTAAGACATCAATACCAATCGTTGAGACGTAAGGCCAACAAATTTGAGATTTTGAAGGTATTTTATCGGCGCCTCCCGCTCGTTAAAGCTGCGTAAGTGCCGTACGGTGCATACCTTTTCAGATCAAACAAGTTGATGATCCTATGCGAAACCTCCGCCTTTTTCTAATCTCTTCAATCGCAATTACATTCCCGCTGAATGCTGCAATAGCTGATGACGTCTACTTTGGTGTCCGGATCGGTGGCCTTTCGCCTGTCGATTCAAACCACGACATGGAGAGCGACAGTTACATTCACGAATACGATAACTCTTTCTCTGGGGGTATTTTCATCGGCACCAGCCTTGGGTCCGGCTTTCGTGGTGAACTTTCTTTAGAGGCACTCAAATTTGATACAAACCGTGCACTCGATGATGATACGCCAAACATCTTGGTAGGCGATGCAGAAACACTAGCGCTTATGGCAAGCATTTGGCGGGATTTGCCAAACATTGGGTCCGCTACACCGTATTTCGGGTTTGGTGCTGGCGTTGCTTGGACGCAAGGGGACTATAGACGTATCGACACAACGTTCGGGCCAGAAGCCTTTGAGACCGATGACATATCTCCAATCGCAATGGTTGGTGCAGGATTGCGTTTCCCTGCTGGTGAGCGTTTGAAGTTCGACCTCGGCTACAGGTTTTTGTCTGTAATGAGTGTCAGAAACGAAGAAGTGGCATCAACTACGTTTGATGATACAAAGCAGTTTGGTTTGGGAAATTACAACGCCCATCAGTTCTCAGTCGGGTTATCTTACCAATTTGGCGACCCAAGCGAAGCGAATTCACAACAGAATACGTTGTCAGGTCCATTCTACATTGGTGGATATATTGGCAACGCATGGACGCCAGACACGATCTTGGGGCTGGACGCAGGTGCCGGCGCAGAGTCTATCTTTCCGGATTCACAGTTAAGTTATGGTTTGCTACTCGGAGCGCCGATTGCACCAAGCTTGCGCGCTGAATTTGAACTTGGATTTGTTGCTTCAGAGGCCGAAAGGTCAGTAAATCCGGATTCTTCTGAAGCCGATCTGTTGTATGATGGTCTTTTCGATCAAACCTTCCTGCTTGCGAATCTGTGGCAGGATTTTGAACAAGGGCCAATCACTTTCTATACAGGAGGTGGTCTTGGTTTGGCTTTTGTGGACTTCGATGTTGATGATTATAGACTCAGCGCTGGTGGCAATACTACTTCGTATGATGGCTCATCGACAGTGTTTGCTGGGCAATTTGGGTTTGGACTGCGGTTTGATGCATCACCTAACCTAACGTTCGACTTGGGCTACCGTTTGCGTGGCGCGTTTGGCGTCGGCTTAGGGGATGGTGAAAGCCCAGGCAGAGCTGAGAACTCAAGGATCTCGGTGCATAGTCAAGCGGTGCAATTTGGCGCGACCTATGCATTTGGAAAACAGGAGTTGGCCCAGTCTCCATCAACTTCCGATAATAATGCGTATATCAGTTTGGCGTTGGGATATGGCTTCAATGTCGTTGGAGAAACCTACGATCAACCGCCGCGTCCGTACGATTTTGACAGAGTGACTTCAATCAGCTTGGCCTACGGTCAGCAACTAACAAAGGGTGTCCGGGCAGAGATCGAGTTTATTGCAACAAATCTCAACGGTGATGAAGTACCGCAAAATGCGGCGAACCAGCCAACAGCCTCGCTTGATGGAAATGTGCGGCAATTTTCGTTGATGACCAACTACTGGGCAGATTTTGAGATTGGCAAACTCCAACCTTATGTTGGCGGCGGTATTGGCATGGCTCTGGTCAATACGGACCTTGAGTATGACAGTGACATTTCTAGTCCCAACCGTACTCTCACCTATAGTTCCAATTATAGTCCTGCACTCGCCTTGCAAGCCGGGTTCGGGCTTCGCACGCCCATCCGCGATGATCTACTGATTGATATCGGCTATCGCTACCGTGCGGTTTTGGATGCGTTCTCGCAAGGTGACGAAGTGTTTGAGACAGAGCCAGCGGATAACGAAGCAATATCTACTAACTATGAAACTCATACCGTCCAAGTTGGTTTGGTTTGGCAGTTTGGAAATTGATGAAATGTTCCCCGAACTGAACAGCAGAAATCGCCGGATAATTGGGGCCTTATTTTACCAGTAGAGCACAAATTTCACTTGGAAGAAGGGGCTTCTAAAGATGATCACTAACAAACCAATCTGTTTTTCTTCTAGGCGCATTGAAGGTCAGCTTTCATTGTTGCTGTCATCCACAGCTATTGGATTGGTCGCAGGGTTGCTGACGTCGCAAGAGGTGCAAGCCCAAGAGATCCTTAACCTACCAGGGACCGTTCCATCGCAATGTACCGTAGAAGGTGGCGCTGCAGTTTGTGACGGGGATCTTTCGCAAGGTATCGATGCGGATGGACCGCCGCTTATCGATCTTACGATCCAAAACCTTACCACGGCGATTGCACCGGAAGACGGTGTTCAGGGCGTCGATGTTAATATCGCTGGCAGTGGCGACGTGACACTTACGATTGATGCCACACCCTTTGGTATCAACACAACAAACGCAGATGCGATCGATGTTTTGATCGCTGATAACGGAATTTTAACACTAGAATCGTCTGGTGACATCACCACACAGGGCGGCGTCAATATTGGTATTGATGTTGAAGTCGATGACGATGGCGATCTCAGCCTTGTTAACAACGGTGATATCTCGTCAAGTGGTGACGGGATTGATGCATCCGTGGCTAACGGCACGATAGATATTACGAACACTGGCGACATAACCTCCGAAACTGGTCTTGGTGTTGATGTCACCTTTACGGGTGGTGGGGACGCCACAATTACAAACAATGGTGACATTGTAGCTGACGATACAGGGATCGACGTCGAACAATTCAATGTCTCCGCGGTGGGTGACACGAGCTCCATAGAAGTAAACAATATCGGGAATATCATTTCGGAGGACGGCAGAGGCATAAGAGCTGACATTTCGAGAGATGCAGACATCACAATCATGAATCAGGGTGCGATCCAAGCATTTGATGAGGGGCTAGAAGTCGAGTTGTTAGGGAGCGGCACTGTAGACATCTCAACTACTGGAAGTATCACGTCTGAAGATGGCGGTGGTATTGATATCTTCGTCCTAAAAGACGGAGAGGTCAGCATTACGAACAATGGTGCAATCTCCGCCAGTTCTGATGGCATTAACATTAATGTGTCTGCCCTCGCCCCAGCGGGCGCTGCGAGTGCGGTAAATATTACTAGCGCTGGGGATATCACATCCGAAGAAGGTGTTGGGATCGATGTGTCTGTTTTTGGTGATGGAGAAATCGCAATTACCAATAAGGGCGCGATCACGACTTTTGCAAATGATGCGGCTGGCATTGATGCCGTATTGTCTGGAAACGGACCGATCACGATTGACACTACCGGGAACATTACAACCAGTGGTGATGGGTCCAGCGCGATATTTTCAGATATCAGTGGAGATGGCGATATCATGATCACCTCCATCGGCGATCTAACAGCGACGGGTCTGAATTCCAATGGTATCGAGATTTCAAATGAAGCCCCTGGCCTGAATACGGTCAACATCGCTGATAGTATTGTCTCAGGGGGTAGTGGCACCGGGGCCGCAATCAATTTGAGCGATAGTTTTGGTGGAGCTGGCGTTGGTACTAACACGATCAACACCATGGGCGACGTTGTTTTTTCGTCGCTTGCTGGAATAGCCGTGAACGATGCCGGCGCTGACACCACAATCAACAATTTTGGCACGTTGAGCACGCTCACAGATGGTGCGATTGATTTGGGCGGCGGGGCAAATGCGTTCAACAACATGGCCGGTGCGGTCTTTCACGCGGGCGAGACGATTGATCTAGGTGCTGGTAATTTCTTTACGAATGACGGGGTTTTATCGCCTGGCGGGTCCGACGCTATCGCGAACACAACAATCACAGGCAACTTTGTACAATCCGCGACAGGCGAATTGTTGATCGATGTTGGCAGCTCTGATGTGATAAGTGTTTCGGGAACCGCCGCATTAGACGGTAACGTGCGCGTTCAGGTTGAAAGCCTGACAACAGGGCCGCAACAAGAGACCATCTTTACCGCGAACGGCGGTGCAACCGATCTTGGTCTGGGGTTGATCGCCAACCCGGCCTTGCAGGCAAGCCTTGATTTCCCCAACGCCAATGATGTTGTGCTAAGCTACGAAATCGATTTTAGCGCCTCTACCAACGAATTGAACCGCAACCAGACGAACCTCGGCAACTACTTAGATGACGCGTTGGGTGCTGGCATAGGTGATTTAGAGCCGTTATCTTTAGCACTTTTGAATGACACGACCGATCTGGCTAGCTACGCTGCGGCGCTCGACCAACTTTTGCCTGAGATTTACCTTTATAGTGAAACAGTGTCTTTGTTTGCAGCGCAGGATTTTTCCAACAGCCTGTTCTCATGTTCCGTCGATGGTACGGGTGCCACCGTCACCGAGGAAGGCCAATGCACATGGTTTAGGGCAAGCGGTGGCGCTTTGAACGCTCAAGATACGTTTGAAAATACTGGTTACAGCAACACTTATGGACGTTTTTCCGCCGGTGTTCAGTTTGAGCTGGCATCGAATTGGTATGCCAGTTTTGGGGTTGAAGTTGAGCAGGCCGGACTGACCACCGACAGCGGCGCAAACACCGATAGCAATCGACTTTTGGCTGGCGTCTCGCTTAAATATCAAGAAGGGCCCTGGCTTTTTGCCGCTGCAGTCTCAGGCGGTTTTGCAGAATACGATACAGAGCGCAGTGTAAACATTGGCGACTTTGCGGACGAGGCCACGTCAACCCATGATGTAACGACGCTGACGGGACAGCTGCGCATAGCTTATGAGGCACAGTCTGACACTTTCTATGCCCGTCCGTCGCTTGATGTCATGTACACCTATCTTGACCGATCAGGCCTCACTGAAACTGACGGCGAGGCCGCAAATTTGGCCGTTTCAGACGGCAGTGACGGCTATTTTGTAATCGCTCCAAAACTAGAGATCGGCCGAAAGATAGAAACTGCTCCAGGCGAGATGTTGCACCCCTATGCGAGTGCGGGCATTACCTATTTTGCCAATAATGATCATGAACTGACGACGTCTTTTGTCGCGGGTCCAGACGGTATCAGCGATTTTAAAACCCGCGCCGCGTTTGATAGGTATTATCTGGATTTGGCGGCCGGTGTCGAAGTTCTGCGAAATGATCGGGCAAACCTGTCGCTTGGGGGCCAAACCAACATATCGGAAAATGCGCTACAGTTCGGTTTACATGCAAAAGTTGCTTTTGAATTTTAGTCCTTATCCTTGTTAGGAGTTGAAGTTTAATACAGGTCGTTATTGCCCATTACCGTTAACTAAGCGGAATGATTTGTTTTGACGGCTTCAAAAGCAAAGCGTGGATCACGCGCCAGAAAAGACATGCATAAGGTCTTGGAGCGATCAAACAAATCGCCTAGAATTGAAAGCGCTGGCTACATTAACCCATAAAACGGTGCTCTTAGGCGGTTTCAAACCCGTTTTTAAAATCTAGGTCAAAAGGTGTTCTCATATGGCGGTTTCGCGCCAATATCAGAGTGTTTGACTCCGGAGCATCTGGACGGTGGACCTGTTTTCACTGCCCTGCCCTTCAAGCCCTTTCCAAAGGTTGGCCCAATCTGTTCCAGCACAACCGAATGGTTTCATCAAAAACATCTATGCCGCGTTCATGAAGGATGTCTTCGACCTGCCGTAGGTTGAGCGGAAAACGGACGTAGCATATAACCGCGAGCTTGATGATTTCTGAACTAGTTTTGAAATACTCAATTTGGAAGGTTGGGTTATGAAACGAGTTCATCTGACAGGGCCCTTGCAACGCAGCGCAAGTGGTTAAAGCAGCTATCTAAATGAGCGAGCATGGTACCGTTTTTGATTTTGCCACCATTGGCGGTGACGTCGAACAATTTGTCACTTAGAAAAATCGGGACAGCAAGCTTGCGCAGGCTTCATACGAACATGTGAAGTGACACTCGTTGCGAGTTGAGCAACGATGGCTCATGCTCTTTAGACTCTTTATTTTTTTCTGCCTTGCAGGGCCGTTGCACGCGCAACAAACGCTACCTTATTCGGTCCTTCCTGGCCAACCTTGTCACGGAAGCGACACGCCTTGTAAGTTGGAGGACCGTACCTATCACGTCAAAGAACCTGATGGATGGGACGGTGTGTCCTCTTTACCTGTCATGCTGCATTTCCATGGGTGGAGCCGGACCGGTGCCGTACCAGTCTTCCATTCGCGCATTTCTGGTGAAACCCGCAGGCGTGGCGTGTTACTGGTGGCCCCGACCGGCCTTAACCGGACATGGGATTTTCGGTCAAACCAGAGCGCAGATGTCGCATTTGCCAATCTAGTTTTAGAGGATGTTGCAGCGCGCTATCCCATTAACCGGGACCACATCTATGTATCTGGTTATTCGTTTGGATCCGCAATGGCATGGCGTTATGCTTGCAATAGCGGGAACGGGATCGCCGCTTTGTTGTCGGTCGCCGGAACGTTGCATCAGACAGAGGTCTGCCCGCAGGGTCCCAACGAGGTACGCCATGTGCACGGTCTATCTGATACGGTGATGGATCTTCCAATTGGGCCGGGTGATGATTTACTTTATTCGGTGGCACTATGGCGGTCGCAGTTTGGCTGCGTCTTGGATCACAACGTCACCCAGTGGGCCGCATCAGATGCCATCGTGTTTCAACGACATGATTGGACCAACTGTGCAGAAGGCAAGCGCACTATTCTTGATTTACACCCCGGCGGTCATTTCATTCCAAGTGGTTGGTTTGGGGCGCAACTCCAAGATCTATTGGGCGCCGATCCAACCTAATAGCCACCGCATACCAAGGACCACTATAAACAATGACGCGTTCTTGAATTGCCTCTTTCAGGCCGATGCCGCATCAACCCAGAGATTTTGAACCAAGTGGAGTTCCATGATGCGCGCAGCTGATGTCGTCGCCCAACGTCTTTATGACGCCGGATGCAGGTGGGCATTTGGAATGCCAGGAGGCGAAGTTCTGACCTTGATGAATGCCTTGGAAGCTGCGGGTATTACGTTTGTTTTGTGTAAGCATGAAAATGCTGCCGGGTTTATGGCGGAAGCCACTTATCACCGCACGGGAGCGCCTGGCATTGTGTTGGCGACAGTCGGCCCTGGAGCCCTGAATGGCATCAACGCGATTGAAAATGCCCATGAAGACAGAGTGCCGCTGATTATTTTGACCGGTTGCGTCGATGCGGATCAGGCGCAGATCTATACCCACCAAGTACTGGACCAACCCCGAGTTTTTCGCCCCATCACCAAAGAAACCTTTACGCTTAATGTTGCAGCAAGCCACGTGATTATCGACAAAGCAATTGCGGTCGCAACCGAAGGCCGCCCCGGTCCTGTGCATATTGATGTGCCTATCTCTGTGGCTGATGCGCCCGCTTTGGGGAGAGGCGTTTTGCGCGCTGCGGCCAGCACTGCTGTTCCGGCAGGTCCAGATCTGGACCGTGCACGCGACGCCCTGGCAGGCGCTAAGCGTCCGTTGATAATTGCTGGTCTTGATGCAGTAGGGCAAGGGGCTGCTGCTGCCATTCAGACGGCTGCGGAAACCCTAAATGCCCCTGTGATCACAACCTATAAAGCCAAAGGGCTTTTACCCGAAAGTCACGCATTGTCGCTGGGCGGTGCCGGTCTGTCGCCAAAGGCTGACGGAATTTTGTTGCCAATGGTCGCAAAGGCTGATGTGATTTTGGCCATTGGCTATGACCCAGTTGAGATGCGAGCGGGTTGGCAAAATCCTTGGGACCCAACCAACCAGATGGTCATTGATATCACCGCTGCGCCGAACCATCACTATATGCACCAATCCACACTGAACATGATCGGCGATTGTGCCGCGACCGTGCAAGCATTGTTGCCTGATGTGGCCCTTGCAGGTGTTTGGTCAGAAGGTCAGTTTGCCACCGTGAAAAGCGCACTGAACGCTGCATTCCCACAACCTGATTGCTGGGGTCCGGCGCAAGTGATCACCACCTGTCAGGATGTTTTGCCTAATGATATGCTGGCCACCGCAGATAGTGGCGCGCATCGTATTTTGCTGTCGCAAATGTGGAAATGTGAATTCCCACGTGCGCTGACCCAATCATCGGGGTTCTGTACAATGGGTTGTGCTGTGCCGCTGGCCATCGGTGCGCAGATTGTTGAGCGCGATCGTGCTGTCGTGTCGTTCTCTGGTGACGCAGGCCTGTTGATGGTGGTTGGCGAGTTGGCGACCGCTTACGAGATGGGATTGAAGACAATTTTCGTGGTGTTTGTAGATGCCTCATTGGCGCTAATCGAACTCAAGCAGCGCAAGCGGGATTTGCCGAATGCGGGTGTAGAGTTCAATCAGTTTGACTATGCTGCCATCGCGCGCGCCTTTGGTGGACAGGGGCATCGGGTGACGTCGCAAGATGAGCTACGCATAGCCCTAGAGGCCGCACAGGTAGCTGATACGTTCACGCTGATTGCGGCTGAAATTGACCGCAAATCCTATGATGGCGCGTTTTAGAATGGCTGGTGCACTGGACGGGCTGCTGGTTTTAGACCTATCGCGAATTTTGGCCGGGCCAACGGCCACACAGCTGTTGGGCGATATGGGTGCTACGATCATAAAGATCGAAAACCCCATAACTGGCGGCGATGATACACGCAGCTGGGGGCCACCCTATGCACAAACGCTCGATGGCAACAGTGATCTAAGCGCTTATTTCATGGCGGCCAATCGCAACAAATACTCTGTCGCGGCTGATCTGAAGACGGAGGCCGGGCGTGCGCTGGTGCAGTCACTTGTGGCCGACGCTGACGTGATCGTTGAAAACTACAAACCGGATGGATTGGTGAAATACGGCTTGGATTACGCCACACTTTGTGCCGATCGGCCCGAGTTGGTGTATTGTTCGATATCCGGGTTTGGTCAAACCGGGCCAGAGCGTGACCGGGCAGGATACGACCTGATGGCGCAAGGCTTTGGCGGCATCATGTCACTGACAGGTGATCCGGACGGGCTACCGATGAAAGTTGGGGTTGGGATCGCTGATGTGATGTGCGGCATGTATGCAACCATCGGAATATTGGCTGCTTTGCGCCACCGGGACACAACAGGCGAAGGTCAGCACATAGATCTGGCATTGGTAGACAGTCAAATGGCGTGGTTGGTGAATGAAGGCACAAATTTTCTGGCCTCAGGCCAAGAGCCTATCCGCCGTGGCAATGCACACCCCAACATCGTCCCTTATGATGTCTTTGCTACGCGGGATGGCCATATTATTCTAGCGGTGGGAAATGATAATCAGTTCCGTGCGTTTTGTAATGCAATGGAACGCCCAGAACTTGCGGACGCCCCAGAATTTGCGACAAACCCCGACAGGGTCACAAATCGCATAGCCGTCAATGCGGCCGTTTCTCAAACACTCGAAATGCGCAGCAGCGAAACAATCCTTAAAGTTTTACAGGATGCTGGCGTACCGGCAGGGCCGATTCACACGGTTGGGCAGGCTTTGCAAAGTCCTCAGGCGCAACATCGCGGGGCTGTTTTGGATGTTCCACATCCGCAAACAGTCGCTGGCAGCGTTCAATTGCTGGGCAATCCGCTTAAATTCTCGAAGACGCCAGTCGAAGTCAGACGCGCTCCGCCTCGTTTTGGTGCAGACACGGATGGGATTGTAGAAGTCTTGAGCGGACTTAGGCGACATTCAGCGCGTAATGCGGATGACACGCTTTCGTGACTCGCAATCACATTCTGGTGCGCTGATAGCCATGTGATGTGTATCTCAACTGTTATTTTTCTAGAGTGCCAATAGCGGAACGAACAGGGTATTCGGAAATGTTGATTGATATCGCAAACAGTGAAGTCAGCCTGACCAATCTTGCGGCTCTTGCCGAATGGAATGGTGTTATCCTTGGCGTTCTTTCGCATGGCCAGAGCGCGCCAGTTCATTTGGGCAAGTTACTGGATTTGGCCCCAGAATTTGCTATGGCACATGCACTCAAAGGCTTGTCAGCGCTGATGCTCGGACGCCGCGAGCTTTATCTTGTTGCAAAAGAGGCCAGTCAAACAGCCCAAAAAGCGCTAAAGGCTGGCGGCGCGACACGTCGTGAACATCTTTGGTGTGACGCATTAAAAAACTGGCTGGCGGGCAAACCTAGCCACGCAATTGGGCGTATGGAAGACGCGCTGCTGATTAATCCTTCAGATACAATCAGCATGAAATTATCGCATGGTATTCGTTTCATAATTGGCGACCAAATTGGGATGCGCCACTCGATCGAAGCCGTGATTGACGCTCATGATAAAGATCACGCCTTGCGCGGTTATGCGCTCGGGTGTCTTGCATTTGCTATGGAAGAAACCGGCAGCTACTCAGAGGCAGAGCACATTGGCCTGGAAGGCTTGGAATACGCCGGTGATGATGCGTGGGGTCTGCATGCTGTGACCCATGTCTATGACATGACTCACCAGCCCTCAAAAGGGATCGCGTTGATCGATGACAACCTTAACGCATGGGGTCATTGCAACAATTTCCGGTTCCACGTCTGGTGGCACAAAGCTTTGCTGCATCTTGATCAAGGGGAAATCGATCAGGTGCTTGCACTTTACGACACAAAGATCCGCAACGATAAAACCGATGACTATCGCGACTTTTCCAATGCCAGCTCGCTATTGATGCGACTGGAGTTGGAAGGCATAAATGTCGGCAACCGATGGAATGAATTGGCTGACTTAGCGGAAACCCGGACTGATGATGGCTGCCTGACCTTTGCTGATCTGCACTACATGATGGCACTTGTGGGCGATAACCGCTCCGAAGCGACTATTCGTATGACCGCACGAATTGCAACGGACGCAGATTCCAATAACGAAGTCGCAAAGGTTATGCGCGATCCCGGCGTGGGCGTAACCCAAGGATTATCAGCTTTTTCCGATGGCCGTTATGATACTGCGTTCGCTCACTTGCATGCAGCGCACCCACGTCTTCAGTCGATGGGGGGCAGCCATGCACAACGTGATGTGTTTGCACGCTTGACGATCGAGGCAGGTGTACGTTCAGGCTCTCTTGATGCGGCCAAAGCATTGATTGAACAGCGTGTTGCACAGCGAAAGGGTGCAGTCGATACCTTTGCGGAATCACGTTTGCAAGTGATCCGCGACGCTCAAGCTAAGCAGGCGATAGTTGCGGCTGAATGATGCAATATAGGTTGTTTTAGATGACACTTGCCGACCCTATGTCAGCGACCACAAGCTCGGACATAAGCGCGACCGCCGCAACAGCGGCGCGCGTGCGCGACCCACGTTTGGATTTCTTTCGTGGCATCGCGATGTTCATAATCTTGATTGCCCATATCCCTAACAACTGGCTGACACTTTGGATCCCTGCCCGCTTTGGGTTTTCTGATGCCACCGAAACCTTTGTGTTTTGTTCCGGGATGGCGTCAGCCATCGCCTTTGGGACAATTTTCCGCGATCAAGGCCTTGCGATGGGCACGGCCCGCGTCGCGTTTCGGACATGGCAGGTCTATTGGGCGCATATCGCGCTTTTTATTGCAACGGCATCCACAATGGTGTTGATGACGCAAGTTTTTCCCGACGGTCGTGATTACGTAGGACAATTAAACCTGTATCCTTTCTATAACCGGCCGCAAGAAAACCTGCCGGGGCTTTTGACCCTGACGTATGTGCCCAACTACTTTGACATTTTACCAATGTATCTGGTGATCCTTGCGCTGATTCCGTTGATGGTTGTGCTTGCAAACGTCCATGTCGGTCTAATGGTTTTAGCGTCGATTTTGTTATGGCTTAGCGCTAATGTGTTAGGCTGGAATTTTTCGGCTGAACCTTGGTCCGATCGACATTGGTTCTTCAACCCGCTGGGTTGGCAGTTGGTCTTTTTCACAGGCTTTGCCCTAATGTCTGGCTGGATTCCTGCGCCACCTTTAGACAAGCGTTTGTTTTGGGGTGCAGTTGTTATCGTCTTGGTCTTTCTTCCTTTCGCCTATTTCCGTATTTACCGCGAATTTGAGGTCTTGATTGAAGTTCGCCGTGACCTGCATTTCTTGATCGCAAAAACAGAATTTGGCGTGCTGCGTTATGTGCATTTCCTCGCAACGGCCTACATCGCTTGGACGCTGGTCGGCGCGAAAGGTGCAAATATCATGCCAAGCGGCAGCAGCCGTTTTTTTTCGGTGCTTTGGTCCTATACCCTTGCGGCCATAATGAAGGTTGGACAGCAATCATTGGCTGTTTTCATTACATCAATGTTTCTCGCCCTGTTGCTGGGCGTTTTGCTTGACCAAATGGGTCGATCTTACCTGACAATGGCATGGGTGAATGCGCTGGGTTTTGCGGCCATCATCGCAATGGCTTACGGCGTTGGATGGTTCAAGACGCAGCCGTGGAAAAAGAGAGCCTGATCAAATGCTTAGAAGAGACGTTTTAACAGGCCTGATGGCCTTGGCGGCAAGCCCCTTGGCTGGGCAAAGCACGCCAGCAGGCGAGCCGGGTTTGCAATTGGGTGAAGCCACGCCATTTGATCCAACCTCGGTACTTGAAAAAGCGCGGGCTTTGGTTGCAAAGCCCTATTCCAAAGTGGCACGTATTCCAGCGGCATGGACAGAGATGGACTACGAAGATTACGTGTCCATCTGGTTTGATGGCCGCAATGCTCTTTGGCAGGACGTCGTCAATACACCACTGAAAGTCGATGTCTTTGCACCTGGCCTTTATTATCCGCACCCCGTTGATATTGCGGTTGTCGATGGCAAAAGCGCGTACCCCGTTAAATTTGACCTGGCGGTTTTTGATAAGACCGACAAGTTCCCAGAGCTGCCGATCGATGACACACTGGGATATTCCGGCGTGCGGTTGCGTGCGGAACTGGAAACCCCCGGCATTCATACGGAATTCGCCGTCTTTCAAGGCGCGTCTTATTTCCGTGCCATCGGCACCGGCGATGTTTACGGCATTTCAGCACGTGGACTGGCAATTGATACGGCTGAGCCTAGCGGCGAAGAATTCCCAGAGTTTCGCGCTTTTTGGATCGAACGCCCGGAAGCAAAAAGCAAGACGTTCGTACTACATGCTTTGATGGACAGCCCAAGCTGTTCGGGCGCTTACAAGTTCACCATCACCCCCGGCCAACCGTTGATCATGGAGGTGGAGGCCACCCTTTTTGCGCGTGTCACCATGAGCCATGTAGGGATTGGCCCGCTAACGTCGATGTTTCAGTTTGATGAAACGAACCGTGATCGGTTCTCTGATTTTCGCCCCGCAGTGCATGACAGCGATGGGTTGCTAATCGAAAATGGTGCCGGAGAGACTATCTGGCGGCCATTGGCCAACCCGAAAAAACTCCAAATTTCGGCGTTTCGCGATCAAAACCCAAAAGGTTTTGGCTTAATGCAACGTGCGAGAGAGTTTGGTGACTTTGTCGATCTGTTTGCACTTTATCATCGCCGCCCCGGGCTGTGGGTTGAACCCGGCGAAGGTTGGGGGCCAGGCGCTGTAACCCTGATTGAGATTCCGACGGACAATGAAATCTACGACAACATCGTCGCTTATTGGCGCCCCGACACTGGGTTTTCTGCGGGCCAAGAACACAAAATGACCTATCGGCTGATCTGGGGCGATGACAGTGCCTTTGGTACGGGTCTGCGCGTGCTTAACACGCGTATCGGCGATGCATTTGAAAACGGTATCATCGTCGCAATCGATTTTGAAGACGGTCCTGAGCTGCCAAAGGACCTAGATAGTGTCGAGCGTTTGATCCGGTCCAGCGCCGGTACGGTTGATGGTGGTATTTTGCAGCGTAACCCAGAAACCGGCGGTGCGCGTCTGGCATTTAAGTTTATCCCCGGTGATGAGGACTTGATTGAGTTTCGCGCGCAACTGCGTCTTGACGATGTTCCGCTGAGCGAAGTTTGGCTTTATCGGTGGACACCATGACCTATTGGCCGTTTATCAAGATGCCAGATCGGTCACTGCTTGCGATGCGAGAGCAGGATTTCAACATCGCTCCGTCACGGCAAACAAATCCGCCTACAATTACACGCAAGGATCGCATGAGGCGACTAGCAGCATTCGGCCCTGCGCTCTTGATGACGGCGCTACTGACCTTTGCGATTGCGAACTGGCTGTCACGTGGTGGCTTTACGAATTTGGAAATGCTGGTTGTCGCCCTGATCGCGCTGACATTTTTCTGGGTGTCTTTGTCGGTCAGTACGGTTGTCTTGGGCTTGGCCGCACGCGTGCTTTACCCCCGCTTTGCCCGCCACACACGCGGACGCGGCGGTCCGCAGGACATCGCCCTTGTGATGCCAATCTATAACGAAGTCGCATGGGAGGTTTTCGGCAACGCATCGGCAATGTTGACGGAATTGGCACAGGGTCGGCGCAAAGATCGCTATACTCTGTTCGTTCTCAGCGATACCACAGACCCCGAAATAGCCGCGCAAGAGCGTAAGGCCTTTCTGGCGCTAAAGACTGAAGCCTTGCCGGGATTCGATATCTATTATCGCCGCCGACGGCAGAATACCGACAAGAAGATCGGCAATCTGACGGATTGGATAGAAAACTGGGGTGGCAGTTATGATGCGATGTTGGTTTTGGACGCCGATAGCCTACTGAGTGGGGCGGCTATCCGGCAACTTGCCCATGAATTATCGGCGCATCCCGAAGCCGGTCTGATCCAGAGCTTTCCACATCTCATTGGTCCAGAGACCTTTTTTAGTCGCATGCAACAGTTTTCGAACGCAGTTTATGGTTGGCTTTTGGCCGAAGGGCTGGCGATTTGGGCGCAAAGCGAAGCAAACTACTGGGGGCACAATGCGATTATCCGCATACGCGCCTTTGCCGACAGCGCACGTTTACCACATATACGTGGGTATCGTGGGCGCTACGATCTTATACTCAGTCATGATTTTGTCGAAGCAGGTATGTTGCGGCGGGCAGGCTGGGCCGTTCGCTTTTTGCCCCGAGCAGGTGGATCGTTTGAAGAGACCCCACAGACGTTGATCGATTATGCGTTACGTGACCGTCGATGGTGCCAGGGCAACATGCAACATCTGCGCATTTTGACAGCGCGTGGGTTCCACCCAATTTCGCGGTTTCATTTGTTCCAAGGGGCAGTCATGTTCCTGCTGTCACCTGCTTGGTTTATCGTCATCCTGATCTGGTCGTTGATCAGAGCAATGCCCGACCAAGCCGTATCGTATTTTAACAATGGGAACCCTTTGCAGCCTACTTGGCCTACCGCGCAACCAATTGATGGTTTGCTGGTGCTGGTCTTTATCTACACAATGCTTTTGCTGCCTAAGATTATTGCTACATGCGCCTTGGGGTTTCATCGCCGCACGCGCAGGGATTACGGCGGTTGGCACAACCTAGCAGCCACTGCGCTTATAGAGATCCTATGTTCTATCCTCTATGCCCCGATTATGATGGTACAGCAGATTATCGCTGTAACCTATGCCGTCTTTGGGTGGTCTCGATCTTGGGTGCCGCAGAACCGGACCCGGACTGAGTATAGTTGGCGGCAAGTTTTCCGATTTCACATTGTTGAGACGGCGATAGGTGTGACGATGATCGCAGGGATCGTACTGGGGGGTGTTTCATTGTGGCTGGTGCCAATTGCAGTCAGCCTTGTCCTCGCCGCGCCGCTTTCGATGCTCAGTGGTGTCCGGATTGCAGATCAGGCGTTTCGGGCGTTCCGCCTCGACAGCCCGCAAAACCTGCGCGAGCCGCGTGTCGTTCGCCTTGCGCGCGATGAACGTGCCCGGTTGAAGGCGTTGGTACTTGCACCAGAGCAACCCGACATCATCGCTATTGCCGCTGAATAATGCGGCTTTTACAAAGCTTCAAACCAATCCATCGTAAGTGTCGCCCAACCTTGCGGAATGATATGCCCACCAGGAAATAGTGCCAATCCCAACGCGCTACCCGGGGCGCAATCGGTCCATTTTCGGATCAGGAACGGCCCTTGGGTCACATAGCTATCTGGCTTTAGCTGAAAGCATTTATTGGTTTCCCGCCAGATCAACATAGCATGAAACACATCCCCTTGGATCAAAGCGGCAAGATCGCGACTATCTTCACCACGAAGCACACGCCCTTCCAAAGGCACAGTCCCGTCAGTCCAACCGTGGGTGTGGAGCATTCGCACCGGCCCTGCACAATCCGTAGGGTGTGGCCGCCAAAAGTTACCGCCCAGCGGCGCATAGGCTGCAAATGTACCAGGCGCGGCACAGGCCAGATATGCGGTCATTGAGCCGCCAATAGAAAATCCCGCGAGGATGATTTTGTTGGGATCAATCCCATGTTGTGCAACCGCGTCATCGCGCACGGCTGTCAAAAAGGCGATCTCATCTCGGCGTTGTTCCCGCTCTGGGTGAAAAGACCATGATCCGCCATTCCCACCAGATCGTTGTAAGCCATTGGGTGCGATCACTGCGTAGCCCCTATCGGTAAACGTGCGGACCATGCCTGAGTTAAGCAAGACGCCCGGACCGCTGCCGCCAAAGCCATGCACGAATACGACAGCAGGCGGTGTGGCAGTACTGCTTTGGGGCATGGCAATGAAATATTCGCCCTCTTCCACCGGGCACACTGTGTCGGCCGAACACGCAACGGCGCTTGTCGAAAACCCAATCGCGACCAGAAGAGCGGTTGAAAGGGTCGCAATTCTTAATATTATCATGCCTTGCTTTCTCTAATTGTTTTCTGACCATTCCCGCACGGGCAGTCCTTGCTTGAGCCAGCCAGGGCCAGCAAAAGACCCAAGCATACCTTCGGGTATGTCAATGATCGGTGTCAAACCTGCATCGGTCAAAAGGCGCGCAGTGCGCGCCGAACGCACACCACGGGCGCAAATCAGAGCGATGGGTTGCGAATTTGATTGGCGGGCCGCAAGCACGGCGTTGATGAAATCATCGCGCCGCATGTCGATGGCAACCGCACCTTGGGCGATACCTGTAAGCTTCCATTCGTCAGGGCGACGAATATCTACAAGAACGATGTCTCCGGATTGTAACGCTGCAAAGGCAGACGTCGGTGTCAAAGTCTCGTCTAGTGTAGGGTTGGCGGTAGAATATGCGACAAAACCAAGTGGGATGGCGCCGACGAAACCGATCAGCGCCACACGCCGTGAAAGAATATTCATGCCTTATTGAATAGGAGCAGGAGAAGTGAACTTTGGGATCGTATTTGTTGATGCGTCTTGGGGCTCCAGTCCGATCCAGTTGCCGTCTGCGAGCGTGATATTGCCGGAGATGTCGTCTTCCCAGAAGCTCACAACTTTTTGGGTGATGTTCAAGAACAACTCACCATCGACAATGCGCCACAGGTTTGGGTTGCTTGGTACTTTGCTGCCCTTGGCGACACCATAGGCGCAGTGGCCGTTGTATTGCGGCGCAAAACTTTCTGGGTCAGCGACGAAACGGTCGCGGTTTTCTTCGGACGAGAAAGCAAAGGTAGCACCGTTATGCTCTGCGGTAATTTCGGCACGTCCTGGAACGGCCTCAACTTGTGGCGTACCCACTTCGGATTGAGGCAGATCGAAATAGGCAACAACATCATAGCCCGAAACAGCAAAGCCAGTATCATCGATATACTGGTCGCCGGCGAAGCTAGCGGTTGCGCTAAGCGCGGTGAAAACTGCGATGGTCGTCGAGAGTATGAGTTTTTTCATCTGTGTTTTCCTTTGAAAGTCGAGAGGGTCTCGACGCAACTTACAACTAATCCGAATGTCTCACAGCCCACCTCGCGATGCTGTGACAATAGGTGTTTGCGGGTTTACCAGAGAGCCAGTTTATCGTTTGCGCCCAAGTGCTTTTGTGCCGCGATAGCATCGAAACGTTGCTGTCAGACGAATTCGGACTGGTCTCTTAATATCAATTCAAGTGCGAATTTCATACACAGATTGCATATCAGTTTCGAAGCGATTGATCGCGTAGTGTTTTGAAGTGTGATCTGGTTTCGAGATGTCGCTGGTGTTGGAAGAGATTGTGAAATGCGGATTGGATTGAGGTGAATTTCTGTAAGCTCCCTATTGATCGGAACCAAAGTTACCATCTCGTTTAACAAGTTTGATGCCAAGTTGTATTGCCTGCACTTTTGTCTGTGCATGGCTATACTTGCTTCTCGCTCCCGTTACTGGTTATTCAGAAGTGGATAAAATAGTCATATCTATCGGCACTCCGATAGAGTTTATGACTATTTTCTTTCTGACATGTGAGGTCCTGCAAAACTGGTAGGCCTAATCAATGTGTTCAACTAGTCCAATTCAACACAATTGCTGCAGCCATAAGAGATCTTAACGAGAACCTTCATTCTACCGCGACCCTAAGCTTTGATGAGCTCAGAATTTTCAACGATGGAAAAAAAAGTTTTGCGCAAAGTCAGATTAGGAACTACTCACGACCCTTGAAAAAGTCATTTTAGAACCAAAACAAATAACTATTCATTTCTGCCAATTGGACTGTCTCGAGCAGCTCCAGATGTCTGGAAAGCAGTTCACTTTCGACGTCGAACTAAAAAAGCGCGGGGTTGAAAGAAAGCTGGTTCTTCCGACACAACTCTTACAACCCGACCCGGTCTTGATCGATACATTGGCTAAAGCCACAATCTGGTTGGAAGACCTGAAAGCTGGTCTTTCGATAACAGCGATCGTACAAAAACATGAACATGCAGAAAGCTATGTTCAAAGCAGGTTACAACTCCCGTTTCTATTGCCAAAGATCCAAGGCGCTATTTTAGAAGGCCGCCAACCTGCGGAGCTTACAGCAAAAGCCATCTCTCGGATGAAGATTCCAACAGATTGGAAAGAGCAAGAAAATCTCTTTGGGATTGTTTAGGCTTTCGAAGTACTCTTAGGGTTTTGCTTAGAGTTTTTCTCTGAAGAAGTTCGCCTCGGCTATAAAGCAACTTACTCCCCAAATTCCCTGTATATTCCCTGTTAACAGATTCCGTGTGGCAATTTTCCAAAAGACCGCACCTCCGATTTGTGAACTAGAGACTAAAACGATCATCATGCCCAATCGTGACTGTAAAACAGTCTCAGCTCAGACATCAATGCGGTAAGCTTTTGAAATTCCAAGGGAATAACAACCAAACTCAGCTTAACGATAAAGCCCTCGGTTTTCTGGCGGAGAGACAGGGATTCGAACCCTGGGAAGCTCTCACTTCAACGGTTTTCAAGACCGCCGCATTCGACCACTCTGCCACCTCTCCGCAAAAGGCGTATGCCGTTCGACGCAGATAGTCGGTCCCGCGTTGGCTCGCAAGCGGATATTCGCGTTTGAAGCATCGGTTCTTTATTCGCGCGGCATTCTCTTCTAATGTGTTCACAATTGGGCAAAAGTCCCATGCGAGTGGAGGGCAAAATGACCCGATTATTGACACCAATTGTGATAGCTGGGTTTAGCTTTGCTTTGATGGGATGCGAAGATTTGGGGTTGAACATCAATGAACCCCGAGCAAATACACAAGCGCCGACCCAACCCACGCGCATCTTGCGCGGTGAAGTTGAAAGACCCGATATTTTCAATCAAGAGGGCGCTGCAATCTGGGATGGACGACCTGCACTTGGCGGCCAATGGGTTGCATCAACACAGACGCGAGATTTGGAGCGCGTACGTGTGACCAATTTGGAAAACGGTGAAGTGATTGAAGCCGCATTGTTCAAGATTGAACCCGGAACACCCGGACCCGGTTTGATTTTGTCTTCGGACGCAGCACAAGCCCTAGAGATTGTGCCCGGAACGCCAACACAAATAAAAATTGTAGCCTTGCGCGAGGCCGAGCGTGTGCAATCGGCGCCCATCGAAACGGAAGCGACTTCTGGATCAACAACAAATGCCGATCCGACGGGAGCGCAAAGCAATGATAATGCCGACAGCGCGACGTCAAACGCACCGCTCAATACGGCCATTCCAACCCCGCGAGGCCCTTCTCCAGAAGTTGCGCGCCGAAATACGGCTGGCACTTCTGCTTTGGAAGAAGCCGTTGTCGAACCAGCAGCAACTCAACAAACCGCAGATCCGGTCCTTGAGATTGCCGCATTCAAAACAGAAGCCGAGGCCGATACAGCGCTTTCCCAGCTTAAAGTGGCAGGATTAAACGCTCAAAAAACCCAAAAACGTGGCCTTTTGAACACGCGATGGGTTATTTTTGCTGGGCCATTTGATACACCCGAAGAACTGATAGCGGCGCGTAAAGCGGCCACCGAAGCTGGTTTTGACGAGGCATTTGTGAGGGCGAGATGAGATTTTTTTGGACCGCAATTTTTATGGCATTGGCCAGCACACTCCACGCATTTGAGACCAGCGGGACCACCGCCTTTGTCGTAGATCAAACAACCGGCATGGTACTTTATGAAAAAAACGTCGATGCGCCTTTGCCGCCGGCCTCGATGTCAAAACTGATGACTTTGAATATGCTTTTCGAAGCACTGAAAGATGGACGGGTGAATCTAGACACGGAATTTCGTGTCTCCACAAAGGCACATCAAATGGGCGGATCAAAGATGTTCCTTGCCGATGGTTCAAGCGTGACTGTTGAGAACCTCATCCGGGGAATCATTGTACAATCCGGCAATGATGCCTGTATCGTTGTGGCCGAAAATCTTGCCGGCTCTGAGGAGATTTTTGCCGACGTGATGACCAAACGCGCGCAACAATTGGGCATGACCCAAAGTCGATTTGCCAATGCCACAGGTTGGCCCCATCCCGAGCATCGCATGTCGGCACGGGATCTGGTGTTTTTGGCCGATCGCCTAATCTCTGAATTTCCAGATTACTACACCTATTTCGCTGAAGAGAGCTTCACTTGGGAAGGGATCGCCCAAGACAATCGCAACCCATTGCTTGGCTTGGGCCTCGGGGCCGATGGTCTGAAAACCGGACACACAAGCGAAGCTGGATATGGTCTTGTCGGATCAGCCGTTCAGGGTAATCGCCGTGTGATTTTTGTGATCTCAGGGTTAGAAAGCCGTGCCGCACGCGCACAAGAAAGCCAACGCATCATCAATTGGGCCTTTCGGCAATTCGTCCAGAAAACCTTAATAAAGGCCGGTACAGAATTAGCCGAAGCCAAAGTTTGGTTGGGACAAAACAACCAGGTCGGTCTGGTGACAGGGTCGGACATCAACGCCTTGGTTCCCGTCTTGACGATAGAACCCAACAAATATGAAGTGACTTATAATGGACCTATTCCAGCGCCGATTGCCGCAGGCGATGAGTTGGCAAAACTTGTGGTAACGATTGATGGTCTGGGCGAGGTACGACATCCGCTTTATGCTGCTGGCGATGTGGCCGAAGGTGGGTTGATCAAGCGTATGAAAGCATCGGCTACAAAACTGAGCGCGCAATATCTGGGCGTCGAGCTGGCTGGAAACTAGGCGGGCCTGATTTTGTGTTTATAACTTTTGAAGGGATTGACGGATCGGGAAAGTCGTCTCAGGCACTTTTGCTGCAAGAGCGCCTTAAAGAGCGTAATCATGCGACGCATTTAACCCGAGAACCCGGAGGCTCTGATGGGGCAGAAGCTATACGTCATCTGCTTGTTACGGGCGATCAAACAAGATGGTCACCAGAAACGGAAATTTTGCTGTTCACGGCGGCCCGGCGCGACCATGTTGAAAAGACTGTTCGCCCTGCCCTAAAGCGCAACGAAGTTGTGATCTGTGATCGTTACGCCGATTCAACGCGTGTTTACCAAGGTGCGACGCGAGGTGATCTGCGAAACACTGTAGATTTACTGCATCGGGAAATGATTGGGCTTGAGCCCGACCTGACTCTAGTCATTGATGTTGATCCAGAAATCGCATTGACGCGGGGGTTGGCCCGTCAAAGTGGTGAGGATCGGTTTGAAGACTTTGGCCTGGAATTTCAAAAGAAGTTGCGCGCAGGGTTTTTGTCTTTGGCCTCAGAAGCTGCGGAAAGAGTACATCTGATCGATGGCGATGGATCTTTGGAGGCCGTTGCAGCGCGGGTTTGGACACTTGTAGAGGCCCGAATTTATGGCTGAAACAGAAGTCTTGCCAGAGGCAGATGCGGTTGAAGGCTACACCCATCCCCGCATGACGGAGATGCTTTTTGGGCACGCTGCAGCATTGTCGCAGATCCTAAAAAGTCGGCATGTCGGGCGCCTGCATCACGCGATCATGTTGGCCGGACCTAAAGGAATCGGCAAAGCAACTTTGGCTTGGCGTGTCGCGCGACTTTTGCTGGATCCGCAGCAAGAAGAGGTCGATGAGGTCGATATCGATTGGCAAAGCCCGACCAATCGCCGCGTCTCTGCGCTTTCAGAACCGCGCATGCTGCTTGCGCGGCGTGGCTGGGATGAGAAAACCAAAAAGCTGAGAAACCAGATCACCGTCGATGATATGCGCGACTTCAAGAGTTTCTTTAATTTTGCGGCAACGGATGGCGGTTGGCGCGTTGCAATCATTGATGCCGCCGATGAGCTTAATGTTTCCGCTGCGAATGCTATGCTGAAGATTTTAGAAGAACCCCCAGAACGCACAACGATGTTTTTGATCGCACATCACCCTTCGCGCTTGTTGCCGACAATCCGCTCACGGTGTCTGACCCTACCGCTGGCCACTTTGACCGCTGCGGAAATGGAAGCGGCCTTGCGCCAACAAGGCGTCACGATCAAACCGGGTATGGAAGGATTATCTGCAATGGCGGGGGGATCTGTCGGTCAGGCGTTGCGCCTGATAGAGGTCGGCGGACTAGAGATTTATGCAAGTATTTTGGATGTCTTTAGCAGCACTTCTGCGGAGCGCGGTGAAGCCATCAAACTGGCGGATGCTTGTCTGGGGCCTGCAAATCGTTTGCGCTACGAAATGACAACCGAATTGATCGCGCTGTTTCTTGCGCGCCTTGCCAAACGAGGTGCAGCGCCGTCTGGCAGTCTTTTGGAATTGGTGCCGGGCGAGGCACGGGTCTTGAATGCTCTGTCCGGCTCAGTGAACAAGGCAAGACAATGGGCCGAATTGGCTATAACACTGCCAACGAAAGCGGCGCATGGGTGGGCGGTCAATCTTGACCCGTCTTCAGTGGTCCTTGATATGCTGCTCTCGATAGAGAAAGCAGCCCGACAATGAGCACAGACCTCCATATTGTAGACAGCCATTGTCATCTCGATTTTGATACATTTAACGGACAGCATAGCGAGGTTGTGGACCGCGCGCTGAACAATGGTGTCAAACGGATGGTCACGATTTGCACAAGACTGCGGAACATCGCACCGGTTCGAATGATTGCAGAGGGTCATGACCCAGTCTTTTTTGCCGCCGGCACGCACCCGATGCATGTCGCAGAGGAAGGCATTGTTAGCGTGGATGATTTGTTGCGCGAAAGCGCTCATCCCAAAATGGTCGGTATCGGAGAAACAGGTCTGGACTACCATTATACAAGCGACAGCGCTGATGCACAAAAACGCAGTTTGCGCGTGCATATCGATGCTGCCCGTGAAAGCGGTTTGCCGCTTATTATTCATGCCAGAAGTGCCGATGAAGATGTAGCATCTATCCTGCGCGAAGGTTACGCCAATGGACCCTACAGCTGTGTGATGCATTGTTTCTCCAGCGGCGCTGAATTAGCAAAGGCCGCATTGGACCTTGGATTTTACTTGTCCATGTCAGGGATCGCGACCTTTCCAAAATCTGTAGCGTTGCGAAATATATTTGCAGATGCACCTTTGGATCGCGTGCTGGTCGAAACTGACAGTCCCTATTTGGCGCCGGTGCCCTATCGTGGAAAGTCGAATGAACCAACCTATGTGCGTCACACTGCGGTCACTGGCGCAGATATTTATGGTCTCACCCTCGAAGAGTTTGCCACGGCAACCACGCAGAATTTTGATCGATTGTTCACCAAAGCTGCAGCATGGGGTTCCGCATGAGCCTGACATTGACGATATTGGGATGCGGTTCGTCTGGAGGTGTCCCACGCTTGGGCAACCAATGGGGCAAATGCGATCCTTACAATTCTAAAAACGTACGGATGCGTTGCTCGGTCCTCTTGCGCCGTGTTCGCCCTGAGGGTGCGACGAATGTCTTGGTCGATACCTCACCAGACATGCGACAACAACTGTTAAACGCAGGCTGTGGCGATTTGGATGCTGTTGTCTATACGCATGAGCATGCAGACCATACTCATGGTATTGATGATTTGCGGATGATCGTGATCAACCGACGCGCTGTTCTTCCAGTTTATGCCGATGGACGAACGCAGACCAGCATCATGGGTCGTTTCGGTTACGCATTTTATACGCCCGAAGGCTCTCCCTATCCCCCCATACTGAAAATGCACAATATCGATGAAGATGTGCCGCTGACCATCGAGGGCAAAGGGGGGCCGATAACCCTAACCCCGATCCCGGTAGAGCATGGGACCCAAGGCGCTTTGGGCTTTCGGATTGGGGATACTGCGTACATGCCCGATGTCTCTGATATACCGGACAGTTCGCTTGTGCATCTTGAGGGCCTACGTTTGTGGATCGTCGACTGTCTGCGCGAAACGCCCCATCCAAGTCATTTCAATTTGGAAGCCTCGCTGAATTGGATTGAGAAAGTTCAACCGCAAGAAGCGATCCTAACCAATCTACATGTTGATCTGGACTATGTGGATTTGGCGGCGCGCACCCCAGAGCATATCAGCCCAGCTTTCGACGGACGTGAAGTGAGCATCAGTGCTTGAACTTCTAATCGTTGTCCTACCCGTTTTTCTGATCGTTAGCGCGGGTTATTTGGCCGTTTGGCGCGGAGCATTCAGTATGGATGGATCCGAGGCCCTTATGGTCTTTGCGCAGCGCTTTGCGATCCCCTGCCTTCTTTTTTTGGCGATCGCACGTTTGGACATTGCAACTTTGTTCAACTGGAAACTGCTTTTGTCATTTTATGCTGGCACGATTTCCTGTTTCACAGTCTCGGCTTTGATGGCCTATTTCCTTTTCAATCGGAAAGGCCCGGCTGCTGTGACTGTGGGGTTCAGCGCAACTTTTGCGAATGCGGTTCTATTGGGGCTCCCCATTACAGAACGCGCTTTCGGAGAGGCCGCATTGGCAGGGAACTTCACCATAATCGCTTTTCATGCGCCGATTTGTTACTTTATTGGCATCACCGTGATGGAAAGCGTTTTGGCATCGGGCAAATCCCGCGTCGAAACCGCGATGCAAATCCTGAAGGCCATGTTCTCCAACCCTTTAATGATTGGGATTTGCATGGGCGTGATTGTGAACTTGACTCAAATACCTCTGCCCGAATTTGTCGTCGCCCCATTAGAGTTCATGTCACGGGCAGCACTGGCGGTTGCCCTGTTTGCCCTTGGCGGAGTGCTTGTAAAATTTGAGTTGAGCGAACGCTGGGTTGAGATTGGAATGGTAACCGGTCTGCGTCTGGTCTGGCATCCCTTGGTCGCCTACGGTCTGTCAGTGTGGGTTTTTGACCTCCCAATCGATCTAGTGCGCGGCGTTGTTATCACAGCGGCCATGGCACCAGGTGTCAATTCGTACGTCTTTGCGAGCATGTATGATCGCGGGAAAGGCACAGCAGCCTCTACGATACTGATAGCAACTGCGCTTTCGGTCTTAACTGTCTCTGTATGGCTCTATATCCTAGCCTAAAAGGAGATATAAAATGGCAATGCAAGCAGAAGATATTAAGGCGTTGATTCAAGACGCCTTCCCCACCGCAGAAGTCACAATTACCGATCTCGCAGGCGATGGAAATCACTATGCGGCCGAAGTCATTGCTGAGGAATTTGTTGGCAAGAACCGCGTGCAACAGCAGCGCATGGTTTACGCGTCCCTCAAAGGTAAGATGGACGGCTCTCATGGTGAACTGCATGCGTTGGCCTTGACGACAAAAGCGAAAGCGTAAAGCTAGGCGACAATCTTGACTTTGGGCGGCTGTGGCCCGACATCACATCTAAAGATCAAAGGAACTGCAATGAGCGATTCAAATACCGTAATTCAAAAGACTGTGGACGAAAACACTGTTGTCTTGTTCATGAAAGGCACATCGACAATGCCACAATGCGGGTTTTCCTCGCGCGTTGCCGGCGTGCTCAACTATATGGGCATCGAATATAAGGATGTGAATGTATTAGAAGATGAAGGGATCCGACAAGGTATCAAGGACTTCTCCGACTGGCCAACGATCCCACAACTTTATGTTAAGGGAGAGTTTGTGGGCGGATGTGACATTATCACAGAAATGACGCTGTCAGGAGAGTTGGATCAACTTTTCGACCAACAAGGTGTTTCATTTGATAAAGATGCTGCCAACAAAATTCGCGAAGCGAATGGCTAGGACCACATTTGCGTGAAGCAACGGCCCCGCAAATTGTGCGGGGCTTTTTATTTTGACAAGTCCTCGGCTGTGACTTCGGCCATCGCAATCATACGCTCGATCGTCTTCTCAGCTGCGAAAAGACGTTCTCCCATTTCTGAAGCGCTCTCAATTTCTTCTTGCAGTTCTTTGATTTCATTGGATTTTTGTGATATTTCAGCCTCTAACTGATCGCGCGCTTGGCTTTCAGCTTTGCTCCGACTGTCGCGATCCTGCTTGAGGTCCAATAGTTCTGCTTGAACACCATCAAGCTCTTCTTTGGCTGCTTGCAACTCTGCTCCAGTTTCGTCTTTTTCAGCCTCGATTGTGGCTTCCAGATAGGGGTCCGGTTCAGGAACAGTTTTCTTCAGTTCCTGGCTTTTGGCTTCGGCTTCTTCCATGTTGGACTGCATGGTCGACAGGCGCGCCATCAAATCACCTACTTGTAGTCGTCTATGATCCAACTCGTCTTCAAGCTTGGTTACAAGAGAGGGGTCCGCGGCGGGCTCTGCCGGTTCTGGCGTGCTGGCACTGCGAAGTTTGGCTTGCAATTCATCCATCTGCGCACGCAGTCCTCGATCCTCTTCGGCAGTCTTTGACAGATCCGCGCTGAGCTGGACCATCAAGTCCTTCAGATCCGCAATTTCAGTGTCTTTCTTTGCAATATCTGCCCGCAGCGCCTTTGCCTCATCGCTTGGCTCTTGGATGACCGATGGAAAGATCGGTTCGGCCGATGCCTCGCGCTCCAGCAACAGTTCACGTTGCTCGGTCTCTTCTTTCAATTTTGAATAAAGCGCTTCAACCGACAACATCCGATCGGCAAGCATCAAACCAGACATCAGCAACATCCGGGAGCCCCCGATATTGCCCTGAGCATCCGCGACAACGCGTGCTTCTTCGTCTAGGCGCTGCGCCGCTGCATTTAGGAAATCTTCCTCGCCCTCTCGACAAACAACCTCAAAGATGCGCCCGCCAATCTCAATGTTATGAACCGCCATTAGCCCTCTCCCAGTTGAGCGCGCAGCCCGTCAATCACTGTATCGATGTCATCCACAACAGAGGCCTGATCCGAAAGGCGTTGGCGCAGTTCGGTCAATTCCTGATTTTTTTCCTCAAGCGCGGCTTCTGCAGCTGTCAGCTTCTCTTGCATGGCGCTAAGGTCATCTTTGAGATCGGTAATATCCGCATTGCTGTCATCGCTTTGTCCGCGCGCAGCGCTGCCTTGAATTTTAAGTATGGCCTCGGCAAATCGGGCTTCCTGTTCGGCAAAGGGGTTCATATCCGACCCTTTCTAAAATGTCTTCTTCTATGGTCGCGTGCTCGAATCGCGCCTTTTCAATGACATAAGCGCATTTTCTGACAAAAAACAAACCTGCGGGTCATTCATGTCTCTGCTTGACGCTTTATAGCCCATGCGCGATGGGAGATGCGCATAGCGAGGAGAAACCAATCGTGACACTGGACGAACTCAAATCCAAACACCCAGAGCATTTTCAAAAAGCCGCTGCTATTCGTTTTTTGGCCGCCGATGCGGTCCACGCCGCAGCTTCAGGACATCAAGGCATGCCAATCGGTATGGCAGATGTCGCGACGGTTTTGTTTGAGAAGTATTTGAAGTTTGACGCCTCTGCGCCGCATTGGCCCGATCGCGATCGGTTTATTTTATCGGCCGGTCATGGCTCTATGCTGCTTTATGCGCTGCTTTATCTGACAGGCTATGAAGATATGACGCTTCAGCAAATCAAAGATTTTAGGCAATGGGGTGCGGCAACAGCCGGACACCCGGAATATGGCCATGCAGACGGGATCGAGACGACAACCGGTCCTTTGGGTCAGGGTTTAGCGAATGCCGTTGGCTTTGCCATGGCAGAAGAGGCCTTGGCCGCACGGTTTGGAAAAAAACTGGTTGATCATTACACCTATGTCTTTGCTGGGGATGGTTGTTTGATGGAAGGCGTAAGCCAAGAAGCGATCACCCTTGCAGGGCGCCAAAAACTGTCGAAACTGGTCGTTTTTTGGGATAATAACAACATCTCAATCGATGGCCCCCTTTCAATCACAGACATCACGGATCAACAACAAAGGTTTAAGTCGGCGGGCTGGGCGGTTTTCGAGTGTGACGGCCATGATCCAGACAGCATTGATGCTGCCATTCAAGCCGCCCATAAAGCGGGTCGCCCTGCGATGATCGATTGCAAAACGACGATCGCTTTGGGTGTTGAAGGCGTTGAAAACACGAACTCAGGCCATGGATACGCGATTAAAGACGATCAATTGGCACAAATGCGTGCGGCCTATGGTTGGGATCACCCCGCCTATGAGGTTCCGAACGAACTTTTAGATGCGTGGCGCCAAATTGGTGCAAAAGGCGCCTCTGAACGGGACAAATGGGAAGCGAGGCTGGGTGCCGTATCGGCCAACAAAGTGGCGGAATTTACCCGCGTGATGTCGGGCGACGCGTCAAAGAAGCTATCAGCCACGATCAAACGGCTAAAAAAGGACGTCTCCGAGACGCTTCCAAAGGTCGCAACACGGAAATCCAGTCAAATGGCTCTGGAAGTGATCAATCCGATCATGCCAGAAATGCTAGGCGGTTCTGCCGATTTGACGGGTTCGAACAATACAATGACGCAGGGTTTGGGTACATTCCTGCCTGAAGATCGCAAAGGGCGGCACGTCAATTACGGCATTCGCGAGCATGGGATGGCTGCAGCCATGAATGGGATGCGTTTGCATGGCGGGATCAGGCCCTATGGCGGCACGTTCATGTGTTTTACCGATTATGCGCGCCCAGCCATGCGTTTGGCGGCATTGATGAAAATTCCAACAGTGTTTGTCATGACGCATGACAGTATCGGCTTGGGCGAAGACGGGCCGACCCACCAACCGGTCGAGCATTTGGCGATCAGCCGTGCAACGCCAAACACAAATGTTTTCCGCCCCGCAGATACCGTTGAAACCGCCGAAGCTTGGGAACTTGCTGTAACCTCCACCCAGACACCTTCGGTCCTGTCTTTGACGCGCCAAAGTCTACCCACGGTGCGAGCAAAAAACACAGGCAAAAACCTGACGGCACAAGGGGCCTACGTTCTCGAAGACGCCGTGGGCAAGCGGCAAGTGATTTTAATGGCAACCGGTTCTGAGGTTGCGATTGCATTGGCTGCGCGCGACTTATTGGAAGCCAAGGGGATCGGAACGCGCGTTGTGTCTATGCCATGTTGGGAACTGTTTGATGCCCAAGACGAGGCATACCGCAAACGCGTATTGCCAGGCGGACCTGTTCGCGTGGGGATCGAGGCCGCGGCCCGCTTGGGTTGGGACAAATACCTGATTGGCGAGCGCGGAAAACACCAAAAGGCCGCGTTTATCGGTATGGAATCATTTGGCGGATCGGCACCGGCAGAAACACTATATGAGAAGTTTGGGATTACGGCGGACACTGTCGTTCAAGCGGCAAAAGAGCTTCTTTAAAGTCCGTTTAAGCTTTTATCGTTAACATTGAAGGCGCAGCGTCAAATCTGCGCCCTGTTGCCTTTTAAGTCATCGCTGGCTGGTCTACTCACCGCGCAAATTTGGAGGAAACATCCATGACAGTCCGGGTAGGTATAAATGGGTTTGGACGTATTGGGCGCTGCACACTCTCTGCAATTATCGAAGAGGCGCGGTCGGATATCGAAGTTGTAGCCATAAATGCGACAGGTCCGCTGGACACAAACGCGCATCTTTTGAAATATGACTCGATCCATGGACGCTTCTCGGGCGATATTTCGGTGAACGACGGCAAACTAGATGTTGGACAAGGGCCAATTCGAATAATGTCGACCTATGAACCGCGTGAACTTGAATGGGATGATGTTGATATCGTTTTGGAATGTTCAGGCAAATTCAACTCAAAAGAGGGATCCCTGATCCATTTAGAACGTGGGGCTAAGAAGGTTTTGATTTCTGCTCCGGCAAAAAATGTCGATAAGACAATTGTTTATGGCGTAAATCACACAGAGTTAACGGATGAAGACCTGATTGTCTCTAACGCGTCCTGCACAACGAATTGTCTTGCCCCTGTTGCAAAAGTCCTGAACAGCGCAATTGGAATGGATAAGGGCTTTATGACAACGATCCATGCTTACACAAGCGATCAACCGACACATGATCGTCGGCACAAAGATCTGTATCGTGCTCGTGCCGCTGCGATGTCAATGATCCCAACCAGCACCGGCGCAGCCCAAGCCGTCGGTGAGGTTTTGCCAGAATTGGCGGGAAAGTTATCGGGTTCGGCGATCCGGGTGCCGACGCCAAATGTCTCAGCCGTTGATTTAACCTTCATTTCAGAGCGACCAACTTCTGTTGACGAGGTGAACTCAGCAATGGCGCGTGCCGCTGGTCAAGAGATGAAGGGCATAATCGAATATGGTGACGAGCCTACGGTTTCTATCGATTACAACCACAACTCTCATTCATCTAATTTTGCGGCGCTACAGACCTCCGTTATGGGAGAAAATCTGGTTCGCGTTCTGGCCTGGTATGACAATGAATGGGGTTTTTCATGCCGTATGGCTGACACCGCGGTTGCCATGGGAAAACTGATTTAGATGCTTCCAAATCGTGCTGCAATCATTCTCGCTGGACTGGTTGTGGCCTTAATTCTGGGGGATGTTTTGATCTCTGGAGGCGCACTTATAATTTTTATTGCCAGAGAATTCGCTGAACTCATTCAATGGATTGCCTTTTGGCGGTAATGACTTTGGCAATTTCATGGTCTAATCGACCACAAGGCATCTAGTGACGGGGACGTAATGACAGATCAGGCCATGCTCGAAAAAATCAAATCTGGTCACGGCTTCATTGCCGCGTTGGATCAATCTGGGGGGTCTACGCCCAAAGCCCTACAGCTTTATGGGATTGAAAAAACGTCCTATAGCTCGGACGAAGAGATGTTTGCCCTTATTCATGCGATGCGGGCGCGCATCGCAACAGCGCCAGCCTTCACGGGCGACAAAGTCCTTGGTGCCATTCTCTTTGAGATGACCATGGATCGCGAGATTTCAGGCAAGCCTTCGGCACAATACTTGTGGGAAGACCGCGGTGTGGTTCCTTTTCTAAAAATTGATAAGGGTTTGGAGGCCGAAATCCACGGCGTTCAAATAATGAAACCAATTCCAGGCCTTTCTGAAACGCTTAATCGCGCCCGCGATCTGGGCATCTTTGGGACCAAAATGCGATCCGTCGTGAAATCCGCAAACGAAAGCGGCATCATCTCTTGCGTGGCGCAGCAATTCGTTATCGCTGAAGACATTCTGAAGCACGGTCTTGTTCCGATCATCGAACCCGAGGTGGATATCAATGCAGAGGGGAAAGCCAAAATTGAAGCGATGCTGCATGACGCAATTTTGGGCCAAGTGGATACCCTCCCTAATGGACAACAGGTGATCCTCAAATTGACATTGCCAGAAGAGCCCAACTTTTACACTGCACTCATTGATCATCCAAAGGTTCTGCGGGTGGTTGCGCTGTCTGGTGGTTATGATCAAGCGGAGGCAAACTCTCGTTTGGCTCAAAACCGTGGGATCATTGCAAGTTTTTCACGCGCACTGACCGAAGGGTTAAGCGCAGATCAAACCGATGAAGTCTTTCATTCAACCATCGCGAGATCGATCGCGGAAATTGCAGCCGCTTCAACGCCCTAAAACATTAAAACCAAAGAATTTTCTGATTTTTTTTCGAAAGGGGATTCACAAGGCGAATCACCTGTGGCATGATTCGTTAAAGCCCCGCAAAAGAGGGTTTGAGGCAGAGAATGACACAGATGCTTTCGAAATCCCATGCCTATGGCATGGCCATGATGGTTTTTGCCATGATCGGACTTGGCTTGTACTTCGTATTTGCCGCGGTCCAGGGTGATTTTGGTCACTTGCGCCGGGTCGAAGTGCAAACGGAAGCCGCACAACTGGCCTTGGAGTTGCAATCGCTGGATGTGGAATACGCTGATCTGCAAAACCGCACGCGACGCTTATCAGATGATTTTCTAGACCTCGATTTGCTGGATGAACAAGCCAGAAAAATTCTTGGCTTCATTCGTCCTGATGAGATCGTCATTCATTAATCGCGGGTCCTTCGGCTTTCTCTTCTAATTTGACCTTCCACGCAAAATTTAATCGGTCATGCAGGTATTCCCGTAACAATATTCATCCGTCTATTAACAATGGCGTAAAGATATGCCCTCAATCCGCCCGAACTTTCGTCAATTTCCATGAGAAGTAAGTTTTGGGATGCATTTCTCGACACGGCCTGCTATAATTAGTTTAACATTAAACTATGATTGGAGAGGTCATGGCGAAGTCCAAGCCAAATATCTCAGCCGATGAGCTCAAGCACTACTACAAAGAGATGCTGATGATCCGTCGCTTCGAAGAAAAGGCGGGTCAACTTTACGGGATGGGACTGATTGGTGGGTTTTGTCACCTCTATATCGGACAAGAAGCCGTTGTTGTTGGGTTGGAGGCCGCGGCAAAAGACGGGGATCAAAGGATTACCTCATATCGAGATCATGGCCATATGTTGGCCGCTGGGATGAACCCGGATGGCGTCATGGCAGAGCTGACAGGCCGGATTGGTGGCTATTCCAAGGGCAAGGGCGGCTCGATGCACATGTTCTCAAAAGAAAAAGAGTTCTATGGTGGCCACGGCATTGTGGCAGCCCAAGTCCCTTTGGGCGCAGGTTTGGCTTTTGCAAACAAGTACCGAGGCAATGACAATGTCAGCTTCACCTATTTCGGCGATGGCGCGGCCAACCAAGGTCAAGTTTATGAGACATTCAATATGGCCGCTCTGTGGCATCTGCCGGTCGTTTTCGTAATTGAAAACAATCAATACGCGATGGGAACGAGCACGGTTAGATCCTCATCCACTCCAGATTACTGGACCCGAGGTGCAGCCTTTAACATCCCCGGCGAGGCCGTGGATGGAATGGATGTTCTGGCAGTAAAGGCGGCCGGTGAAAAGGCCGTCGCCCGCTGCCGCGCAGGCGAAGGGCCTTATATCCTTGAAATGAAAACCTATCGCTATCGGGGGCACTCGATGTCGGATCCTGCACGATATAGAACGCGTGAAGAGGTCCAAAAGGTGCGCTCGGAAAAGGATCCGATCGATCATGTCAAAGATTTGTTGGTTGATGGGAAACACGCCACAGAAGAAGAGTTGAAAGAGGTAGACAAGGCCGTAAAGGCGCGGATTTCGCAAGCGGCGGACTTTGCGTCTGAAAGCCCCGAGCCGCCCCTCTCAGAGCTTTACACAGATATTTTGGCGGAGGCATAGAATGGATATCCTAATGCCAGCATTGTCCCCGACAATGGAAGAAGGGACGCTTGCTAAATGGTTGGTCAAAGTGGGTGATACGGTCGAAAGCGGTCAGATCCTTGCAGAGATTGAAACCGATAAGGCGACAATGGAATTTGAAGCCGTCGACGAAGGAAAAATTACAGAGCTGCTGGTCGCAGAAGGCACAGAAGGTGTGAAAGTGAACGCACCAATTGCGCGGATGGATGGCGAGGATGGTGTCACCGCGCCCAACCCTACTCAGTCGACGGATGCACAGGCCAAGACGCCAGAACCTGTTGCAACGGCCGTGCCAGTTGCACCCTCAATGAGGGTCACCGCCGATCCAGAATTGTCTGAGGGAACTACCTTCAAAGACACAACGGTCCGCGAAGCGTTGCGCGATGCGATGGCCGAAGAGATGCGTCGCAGCGAAGATGTTTTTTTGATGGGCGAAGAAGTTGCCGAATATCAGGGCGCTTATAAGGTATCCCAAGGTTTGCTGGACGAATTTGGCGACAAAAGGGTCATTGATACGCCGATTACGGAACATGGGTTTACGGGTATCGCGGTGGGTGCGGCCTTTGCCGGACTGCAACCAATTGTTGAGTTTATGACCTTCAACTTCGCGATGCAGGCCATCGATCATATCATTAACTCTGCTGCCAAAACTCTTTACATGTCAGGGGGCCAGATGGGTTGTCCGATTGTGTTTCGGGGGCCAAACGGTGCCGCCGCGCGCGTCGGTGCACAACATAGTCAAGATTACGCAGCATGGTATTCTGCAATCCCAGGGTTGAAAGTGGTTATGCCGTATTCTGCGGCCGATGCCAAAGGTCTACTTAAATCTGCGATCCGCGATCCCAATCCCGTCATCTTTTTAGAGAACGAAATTCTATATGGCCGGAGCTTTCCCGTTCCTGAAATAGATGATCACATCGTACCCATCGGCAAAGCAAAAATATGGCGCGAAGGCACAGATGTTACGATCATCAGCTTTGGGATCGGCATGCAATATGCCCTAGAGGCCGCGGATCGTCTGGCTGACGAAGGGATCAGCGCCGAAATAGTCGATCTGCGCAGCCTTCGCCCCATTGATTATGAAACCATATTGGCTTCGGTTCAAAAAACCAATCGCGTCGTGACGGTCGAAGAAGGGTTCCCAGTGGGGTCCTTAGGTAATCATCTTAGCGCCTATATCATTCAGAACGCGTTTGATTTTTTGGATGCGCCGGTCATCAACTGCACCGGGAAAGACGTTCCAATGCCTTATGCCGCCAATCTTGAGAAATTGGCCTTAATCACGACCGATGAAGTGATCGAAGCTGTCCATCAAGTGACGTATAAGTAAGGGAAGAGCTATGACAGATATTTTGATGCCAGCCCTTTCGCCCACAATGGAAGAAGGCACATTGGCCAAATGGTTGGTCAAGCCGGGCGATACAGTCGAAAGCGGTGACCTGCTAGCCGAAATTGAAACAGACAAGGCGACGATGGAATTTGAAGCCGTCGATGACGGTGTGATCGAAGAATTGTTGGTGACCGAAGGTGCAGAAGGTGTGAAAGTAAACACACCTATTGCCCGGATGGTAGGCGAAGGTGGTGGCTTGCCTGCCCCAAAACCAGTCATTGAAAGCGCGCCGCTGCCAGAAGCCTCATCGCCGCCGCCAGCCGTGGCAATACCTACCGAAAAACCCATGCCAAGCTTAGCCCCAGCAACAGGCAAGCGTGTTTTCGCCACGCCTTTGGCGCGTCGCATCGCCGCGGATAAAGGGTTAGACCTAAAAATCATAAAAGGTTCCGGACCGCGCGGCCGCATCGTTAAAGCAGATGTTGAAAACGCTCAGCCAAGCGCAGTAACACCTTTGGCGGCGGTCGTACCGCAATCAGCTGATGCTGAAACGGTCAAAGCGATGTACGCAGATCGCACGATCGAAGAAGTCCCCTTGAACGGCATGCGCAAAACGATTGCCAGCCGCTTGACAGAGGCAAAACAGACGATTCCACATTTCTACTTGCGGCGCTCAGTTCAATTGGATGCTTTGATGAGGGCCCGCAAAGAGATCAATATAGGCCTTGAGGAATCCGGCCGGAAGCTGTCGGTGAATGATTTTATTATCAAGGCCGTGGCCAAGGCATTGATCGACAATCCAGATTGCAACGCAGTTTGGGCAAATGATCGGATCCTCAAGGTTACAGAAGCCGATGTTGCAGTTGCTGTTGCTGTAGAAGGTGGGTTATTTACGCCTGTGCTGCGGGACGCCGATCGTCGCGCCCTGACAAGCCTATCGGAAGATATGAAGGATTTGGCAGGCCGCGCGCGCGATAAAAAATTAAAGCCTCATGAGTATATCGGCGGCGCAACGGCGATTTCCAATTTGGGCATGTTCGGGATCGAGAACTTTGACGCCGTGATCAATCCTCCTCATGGATCGATTTTGGCAGTGGGCGCTGGCATGAAGCAACCCGTTGTCCAAGCGGACGGATCGGTTGGAACCGCGATGATTATGTCTATGACATTGTCATGTGATCACCGTGTGATTGATGGTGCGCTTGGGGCCGTTTTCCTGGCTTCAATCGCAGGCTATTTGGAAAATCCGCTAAGTATGCTGGTTTAACCTTGGCCAATGAGACGACGACGATCTTAGAGATCTTCGGGCAGGGATTTCTTGAAGAACCCGCTTTGTTTACCGGCGCGGTGGCCTTGGTTCTGTTTGTTTTGACTCAGGTAATCAATCTGATCACGCAGGTGAGTACCTTTTACAGAGAACGCAAGAATTTGGTCCAAGCACTTTATGCGGAAGTTGATTTCAACACGAATGAGCTGGATGAATTTTTGCAAAGCTTTATCGACCTCGATGGGCTCAAGACAAGACTTGAAAAAGGCACAACGAAAATTCCACATATTGCAGATGCAAGACATACTATTGTTTATTCAGATAATGTGAGCCGATTGGGCATTTTGAAGCCCACAATTATAGCAAGGCTAATTGAGTTTTATGGCCTTATGAATGGGATCAAAGAGCATATCGACAGCTTGAATCGCCCCAGTTTCGAACTGCTGAAACCGAAATTCAAATATTCTATGGTAGCCCACATCAAAGACCAATGCGAAAAAGCTATGTCTAAAGGATTGGATCTAAAGGTAAAAATGCGAATGACATATAAGATTGGGGCAACCCCTCAATCTAAATAAGTTAACCGAATAAAGGTCCTGGTCCGTATGCCATAGTCGCTTTCTTTTTCAGGTCTTGTCCTGACTTCCTTCTATATAAGGAGTTTTTACGCAAATTCCAAGTCTTTCGTTACTTCCCAAACAAATGATCCATCGTCTGGCTGGGCTGATCACAGCCAGCCTCTCCAACAATTTTCGCAGGCACACCGGCCACTGTTGTGCAAGGTGGCACTTCTTTCAAGACAACCGATCCTGAGGCGATCCGCGAACAATAGCCGACATCTATATTCCCCAAAACTTTGGCGCCGGCACCAATCAAGACACCATCACCAATTTTAGGGTGACGATCCCCATCTGATTTCCCTGTGCCCCCCAGCGTCACAGAATGCAGCATAGAGACATTGTTCCCAACCACTGCTGTTTCGCCGATGACGATAGAATGGGCGTGATCAATCATAATTCCTTGGCCCAACTTTGCGCCGGGATGGATGTCGACGCCAAATACCTCGGACGTGCGCATCTGAATAAAATAGGCCATGTCCTTACGGTTTTGTGTCCACATCCAATGCGCAATGCGCGAAGACTGAAGCGCCAAGAACCCTTTAAAATACAAAAGCGGTTGGATGAAACGATGGCAAGCCGGATCCCGATCATAGACCGCTACAATGTCTGCACGGGCTGCATCCAAAATTTCAGGCGCTTCGGTGTAAAGGGTCTGAACAATATCGCGCAACGTCGCTGAAGTCATCTCTCCCGATGACAGCTTAAGAGACAATCGAAACGAAAGGGCCTTCTCAAAACTCGCATGCTGAATAACGCTTGATTGCACCAATGCCGCCATTGAAGGTTCATTTGCTGCCAAATCTTGGGCTTCGCTTTGAATACGTGACCAGACCGGATCAACGACGCTGACTCTCTTTGCTGGATTGGCCATAATTTATCCTTCCACTAAACGCTGATGTAACACTTCATCTTAGAAATGCAAAAAGGCCAATTCAATTTTGTGACAGAACAAATTGAAAAAAGTTATGGCAGCTCGTTTTCACGCCGCCAAATGAGAACATCGGCCCCCACACGCAGAAATGCCGCAAGCCCCCGATTTGAATTGAACGAGAACCCCTCCACTTTCGGAAACCGAGTGCACGCATCTTCTAAACTCCAACCCTTGGTATGCGCATGATCACAAATAGCGCCGACCAGATCGCGATTTTGGGGATCACACATGTGAGCCCGCGCCAAAGCAACCAAATCCGTATATAGGATGGGGCGGATCACAACGGGGCAGAGATCGTCAGATAGTGAAGACCGATGCGGATTTCGCCTCCCGTAAAGTTGCCACCTTCACAGGACATCATAAGCGACGTGTCCGCATAATACGTCACGCCTGTACCAGTCAGTCCTTCGGCACGGGATCCTTGGGCAAATCCCAAACCCGATCCGTAGCGATTGTCAGAAGAACTGACGCCCAGCCGCCATCCTGTACCGGTATCACTTGTGATTTCGGAAATGACACGGGCTGATGCAGCAAAAACATGCGCGTTGGACGGAATGATGGCTGCAGTGCTGGACGTCGATGCAAAATCAAGACTGTGATCAAATATAGCGCTCTCCAGCTTTGTGGATGCGCCTGCTACAGATGTGTTCGAAATCTCTGGCAACCAAACGCCGGATTCACAGCGCAAATAAGTTTGTTGCTGGAGATCAAAAAGCCGCCAACCGTCCCGAGGAGTGATAAAACGCCATCCTTCATTGACGAACAATGCAAGTTGACCACCTTGCCCTATGAACGCGTCCGTTGCCCCTTCGGCAACGGTGTAGAGCGCACCTTCCACGGGATTGATCGGAGGATCAAGCAGTTCAGTACCGGACAATTGCCCTTGCACCAAAGCATCTATCAACAAAAGGCCTTCATTCACCGTGACATGTTTTTGCGCCTGTGCGGATGCCACAAGGGGCAATGCCAAATTCGCCGTCTCAGCCATTATATTCTCTCCTTGCTTCAAATCCGTATCCGTATTCGCGCCCCAATGCAGAGATTGAAAAAACATCCCCAATGCTCAGCCCATCCGTAGCCTGATTTACTGCCGTATAGATCCAACTTGTCTGACCAAATTGTACGGTTCGCAAAACCATCTGGCCGCGAAGAATGCGCAATTGATATCCCGAGTATGGCGCCGCAATTTCGCCAGACCAAGATTCACCCGTGACAGCGACGCATGGGATAAAGTTGATATCGATGTCACCAGAAGCCTTCCTAGTGTAGGTCAAATGTGCCGGCGCATAGGGTGCGACTCCGACGCCATGCGGTACGACCGTGAATTCGACATAGCTGTCGTCGGAAACCGCCCGCGTGGTCGGGCCAACACGCAATGTATGTTCTTGCGCCCAATCAGACCCCGGCGGTGTGACAGGAAATAGCTTTTCATCGAGCGCCACGACACGCGTGCCCGCCGGCCATTCCGCAGGCATCAATGCCTCGGTTCCCAATTGACCGCGCAAGAGATTAGAGAGCGTTGTGGTACCATCCTGTTGCAAAGTCACAATTTGCGCTTGAATGACTTCCCAATCGCCGCCACTTGTTCCAATTGCAAAAGCATTCGATCCATTCAGCAAAGACAAATCTGATACCGATGCCAAGGCACTTGCATTGAACTGCACCGCTAGGCTCTGCCCTGAGAAGTGGTCGGGATGCGCCAAAGCCAATGGAGTTTCCATCGTGCCGATTAAGCTGGGCTGGTCGATGATGTCCAACAATTCGTAACCTTGGTCTTCATCACCACGATAGACAGCTAGCCCCCGCTCCCATGGGTCGGCTTGGGCGGCCAGGTAGATCGCCTTTGAGTCGGCGGTTTCAGTCAATTGCGGCAGATCCAGAACAAGGACTTCAGGTCGTGCTGGTTGTGGCAAAAGATTCGGCCCTTTTGGGGTTGGCTTTGCCGGGACAACCGGTTGCGCGCGGGGGGGGATGGCCTGCGCTTCAATGATGCGGCCCTCTCCCTCGGTCAAACTGTTGATGCGGTACAGACAGCCCGTTGGATCTTTGATCACATCGCCAACAAAAATCGCCCTGTCTGAAGGCGGGAGAGTAAATTGAAGGATTTGAGAACCGGCTTCGCTTTCGTATAAAAGGCGCGATGCAACTGATGCGATATCTGAACTTTCTCCAACGATCGGTAGGTCTTGGACTTGGGCCACATCTGGTAAATGCGCGCCCGGCCGTCCCGCACCTTCCAGAGCGGGTTCATATGTGTCGGCCCCATCATAGTATCTAACAGCAATCGCATCCGGGCGCTCAAGTTCGGGCCCGATAATGCGGGTCTGCGTTTGACCCTTTTCAGGAACAACCAACCAGTCCGGAGACATGTCGTATTGCTTTGCGTCCTCGGCATGGAAGAACACCAAGACCCCCTTATGGTCGACCGCCAAAATGTCGAAACACAACATTAACGCCTGGATCAAAGTCCGCGGTGCGGCATCGCCATCATGCTGTGCACCATCAACACGCCCGGCGATCCCCGAGACATCGAAGTGCGTTATACCGGCATCTTCACAAAGCTCGGCGATCACATCAGCGATCAGCGCGCCTTGAAAGCGGCCGGTCAGCCAGTGCCCGGTTGCATGGTTCGGCCCGTCGGACCAAACCTCTGAAAACGCAGGGAATTCCGGGAAGGGGCGCGCATCCCAACACCATGCGGAAGCGGCCTGAGTTCGAACCATCTGCCCATCATAGACATCGGAATTCGGGTTGTTTTGCGGATCTGACCAATAGTGCTGCCAACTGGTTAAAAGCGCCTCTTGGATCCAGGGGTCATAGGTTCCATCTGAGAAGTAAGGAACTTGTGTAGCATCCGTCTTTGGATCGGGGAAAACATTGGGTTGGTTCGACCCAAAGCGCACTGCAGGACATCCAATTTCGGTAAACACAATCGGTTTTGAACGTGGTGCCCAGGCAGTTTGAAGACCCCATTCACCAGCACTGCGGGTGATATGAGGCTTGGACCACCAATTGACCAAGTCTTTGTAGCGATACACCCAATCTTGACCATAAGCGCCATCGGTTATTGGGGTGCGAATTTGCAGATCGCGATCAGTATCGCTGGCATAATACCAATCGAACCCTTCGCCACCTGCGATATTTGCTATAAGATATTCTGGATTTGTTGGACTGCCCCAATGCGCGTCCAAATGATCGACGCCTTCGCGCCAATCCGAAAGCGGAAAATAGGCATCAATTCCAATGAAATCGAGTGCGTCTTGCGCCCATAGCGCATCCATATTGTAGAACACATCGCCTGAGCCATCATGCGGTTGAAAACCGAAATACTCGCTCCAATCTGCGGCATAGCCAATCTCGGTAGATTGAGGCAGCACGTCGCGACACTTGGCAAGCAAAGCAATCAGGGCGTCTACGCCTGGAAAACCATCTGTCGCATCACGCAGACGCGTAAGACCCCGAAGTTCAGACCCGATCAAGAACCCGTCAACGCCACCAGCCATTTCCGCCAAAAGGGCGTAGTGCAAGACCATTGCAGAATAGGTGAACTCTGTCCCTAAGAAACTTGGCGTGTCTTGAGACACATCAAACTCAAGCGCAGAAGCCTGTCCGAAAAACGCAATGGAATCTGCCCGTGCTGTGTCTGTGCGATCCGCAGAAGAGGTAATCTCTCCGCGCCATGGATAGGCAGATTGAAAGGACTTTCCATATGGGTCTGGCGACACAGTCTGAGGTGGGATGTCCATCATCACGAACGGATATATAGTCACGGCATAGCCGCGGGACTTCAATGCTTGAATTGCCTCTATAACAGTCTGATCTGAAGGCGTTCCGCCATAGGCAGGACGATCCTGAACTGCGCTGACACTTTGCACATCTTGGCGGAGTTTTCCAGCAACCGACCAGAGATCTGGGCGGGTATAGTTCAATGCATTTTCAACGCGCGGTGCGACGCGGCAGGTTCCACAATTAAGATCATCACCGAACCAAGAAACAACCAATGAGACATGGTTCACATTAGGCATTTCAGCTGCCAGCTGATCTAAGGCAAGCTCGATGTCTGTGCCTATGAACCGCGCATGTGAATTGGCCGTTGTTTCTTGGGATTTGTTCCGTTTCAAAAAAGTACTGGTGTCCTGATGATAGACGATCGGCGTTGTGCCATACACAAACTCACCTGATCCAGGGATCATACAGACGGATTTCAGACTGCGGGCAGCTGTGTCCGCCTGGTGCTGAGGTTGAGGTTGTCTAAAGACCTCAAAGTTGAATTGCGGAATACGATTGCCAAAATTGGTTACATTGAAATCGCGCACGACAATATAAGCCGTCCCACGAAAAGCTGGTGTGTTTTCCAATCCTTCGACAGCGGAAATGGTCGCATCGGGCTGTTGATTTGGCGTGCCTTGATGAAGAACAATATCGATTTCGTCGCGTGGAACCTCTTCGCCATCGGCCCAAATTCGTCCAACACGTAGAACCTCACCCTCGCCCAATGCAAAAGCGGCGTTTATCGTGTAGGTGTATTCCGTAGTTTCGACGCTGGAACCGCCGCCCTTACCGCCATGCGACTCTGAGTTTTTGTGTTCGACATATGTGTCTCTCCAGATCAGCTGACCCGAGACCCGAAAACGGCCATAGTTCCGCGGCACAGCCATGCCTTCGGTTGCGGACTGCACGCGGTATGTCTCAACCCGACCGGTTTCAAATTTCTGGGTCGGAGCCATCCAAGTTTGGTCAATCATCGATCCAACTGTTGCCCCGACGGCTTTACCAATTGCAGCCGCAGACAAGCCCAGAACCGTACCACCAATTGCACCACCTACGGCTGCTCCGGCAGCTGCTAATACAAGAGTGGCCATTACAGTTTCTCCAACGGAAATGCGAATTGCGCCACGATCCGCCCGCGCCATTCCGGGGTCAGCGGTGCTTCTAGAACACAACGCCCGGACAAGGCATGAACCATCCGCGGCGTATCGCATGCACCCGACAAAATACCCAAATGCTTTGCAACAGATCGGCTTTTCATACGGAATAGAACGACATCACCCAGTCCACCTAAGTCGATATCCACAGGCCGAAGATAGGTCATCGCAGCTTGCCATAGCTTTTCTTCGCGCGTGCATTCGGTCCAGCTGGGTGTATATGGTGGAATGCTGACAGGCTCTTCACCGATTGCTTCGCGCCAAACACCTCGCACCAAACCAAGACAGTCGCAGCCCTGCCCTTTTGCCGAGGCTTGATGGATGTAAGGTGTGCCAATCCATGTTCGCGCCATTGTTGCATGTATCTTTGCCATCAGTTGCCACCGCCTGCTTTTGGCGTTGCCAATGCGCTGTCTTCGCCTGGAATAAAGGGAAAGCCCTGAAAATTGATCAGATTGTCGAATTTCGCTTTGCATGTATTGGGAGTTTTGTCGCAGCCAACAGTAACCACCACGGGCTCTCCTGCGGCCAAAGCCCCGGGCTTCAACAAGGGAAGGTTCAAAATATGGCGTGACACTTTAACTTCGTGTCGGTCCACGCGCCATGACTGCGTCCCCCTTGTAAGAACGCCCTGGTCAAACCAATTGGCCGTCAAGTGCGATATGCCCTCAACCGTCAACTGCGTCGCGGAGATCGCTGTGACTGTTACATCAACGGCGTGATCAGGCGCATCTAGATCGACGCCGCAAGCCGCAGAACCCAATTTTGCTCCACAGTTTCGTAAATAGCGCCGCCCCAGCGGTTGGTTCAACTTTTCTGAGTGACTGCGCAATTCAGCCGTAAAGCTGCCATCCGCAATTTCGATCTCACCCAGAAAACCGGAAAAGATAATCTCGCGAAGTTCAACATCCGCCCAATTGACAAGCCAAGCTCGAACATTGGCATTGTCATAAAGACCATTAATTAGATCTCTCTCACTGATCGCCGCGTTCTGAAGCGCGCCTCTGACTGCGCCATTGTCGGCGGTTAAGCCAGTATGGGCCTCAACTTCGGCGCCCGTAAGAGCCGATGAAGCTCGATATATGAGACCACCAAAGTCCAAATCGTAATCATGGTCTGTAAAGCCAAGAACAGTTCCATCAAGCCGCGTGATATCCCAGGCGCGCGCATGCGTTGTGATGCCACCTCTTTGCAGTTCTCCCAGATCGCTCATACTCGGATTTCCACCACTGGGATGCTGGGAATATGACCGGCATCAAAACTTGCAAGATCCACGCCAAGCCCTTCATTCTCAAAGCGCACGGGGACGTCAAACTCAAACCCAGCCGTCAAAACCGCCTGTTCAGGCAAAGGTTCTATCAGGGTTACCAAACCGGTTTCATAATCAATTTCGTAAAGTGTCTCATCATCAACTAGAACACCTGAAATTCCAATGTAAACAGTGCCTTGAACGGGTTTTTGAATGTATCTAGGATGCTCAAATGATCCGGAATGATACGTCTTTCTCAACTGAAATTCCGTTTGAACGTCATCACCCACACCAATTTCCTGATCGGTGAACTTTGGGGCAAGTGAGGGCTTGGAACTTTTGAAATCCGTCCAATCCTTCCACCGAAACCCATAAAGAGGCCCGCGTCGCGCCTCAAAAAACGCTATAACTTCTGCCATATCGTCAAGAGAGCGCATCGCAACCCCAGCATCATACCGACGACGTGACGCGGCCCAAGGGGAATTGCGTTCCTCAAAACCATTGGCCAATGTCACAATTTCAGTTCGAATTTCAGGTCCACCGACGGCGCCAAAACTTAGAGATGCAGGAAAGCGACTATCATGAAAGCTCATTACATATTTCTCCGTCCAGATTGCAAAGCACGCGAAAGACCGGCAGCAACCTGGCTGCGAGATTTCTGAAAACTGCTTGCGTCAGGTGTTGAAATGTTCATGACGACCTGAACCGGGTTTCCGCCACCTCTCACACCAAGACGCCCATCTGCACCGCGGGCCAAGGGCATAATCGCCTCTGGGCCAGCTTCGCCCATAAGTCCCGTTCCACTGGCCATCGGGAATGTCGTTGGAGTGCTGACAACCCCGCCTTTGGCAAAAGGCGTCACTTGCCCATTGGAAATCACACCCCCTTTGGCAAAGGGCAAAACCGATCCAACCAATGAGTTTACGCTGTTTGTCATAAGACCTGCGAAAGCATCCGTCAGGGGATCAATGGAGGCGTTGAAAGTTTTAGCCACCATCGATTCAGACAATGTTCGAAACACCTCAGTTAAAGAGGCGCCCTGAAACACCAAGTCCCGCATCGCGGATTTCAGGCCGCCAGACAAGCTCCGTTCCATACTGCCAGCCGCACCCTGGGCCGCAGACAACCCTGCTGACATGCCACCAAGTGAATGTGTCAACGCACCTGTTTCATCACCTGAAATCTGAAGTTGGGCTTCCAGACCTGCCAAGGCCGAGTCGATTGCCAAGATATTGTCTTCTGTATAGTTCATTCTGTCTCCGTGTCTGGAAAGGTGCGGCTCAGCGCTTCAAACCAATCCCGTCCCAATGCTTTTTGCACCGTATTCAGGCCCGCAGCCGTCAGGAATTCCGCGGGTGTTAGCGCCCAGAAATCCTGGGGCGTCAGGCGCAGGGGTCCTAGTCCAAGTTTGATTAGGGCTGGCCAATCAATCATTGTGCTCACCCAAACCAAAGCCGCGTTTCAACAGCAGGGCAGCCGATTGAACAGCTACAAGATAGCCGCCCTCGATCTCGGCTTGCAGAAGGGTTTCAACCTCGCCCGTCCATCCGCCTGCGTTCAAACCTGCATGAAGCAAGGATAAGACATCATTGGCCTCGGCTCGGCCCGCCTCTAACCTTTCGATCAAATCCGGGATTGGTCCTCGTTCTGCTTCCACGGCAACCAAAGCGCCAAGCGTCAATCGCATCACATGCGTATGTCCATTCACGGTCAGCGGGACTTCCCCGCGAAAAGGGTTCATGATTAGATAGCCGTGAAGGACAATTCACTGGCAGAGGCCAAAGCCAGCTCATAGTTGGCCTCTCCGTCATAATTTCCCGCATATTCCAGCGCAGTGATCTGAAATGCCCCTTGAATTTCGCCAAAATCCGGAATGATCAACAAAAGGTTGGCCAGAGCGCCGTCAAAAAATATCTGACGCGCGCGAGCATCCGTATCGTCATCCCGAAAGATACCGGACCCGCTAACACTGGCAGATTTGACGCCACCTCCAGACAGCAGTTCACGCCATCCGCCTGTGCTTTCCAAGGATGTGACATCCACGCTAGCCGCGTTAAACGCGATCCGCGTTGCACGCAATCCAGCCAAAGTGGTGAAACTGCCTGATCCATCCATGTCAATTTTGACCAAAAGGTCTTTTCCGTTTTGTGCGACCATAATGAAAGCCTTTCCGCTTAAATTCCGTCAAAGAAGATGTCGAACCGCATTCGGATCCGGCGAAGGCCGTCCGAAGTTTCGCGCAGGGATTGCGCACGGTGGAACCGAACTCTTGTGATTGCGCCGTCTCCCGCAGGTCCAGTGTCGCTTTCCAAGCACGCTCGAATGGCATCGGCCGCGTTCTTCATAGTTGAGAAACCGGCACCCCGTCCGACCAATTCGATCTCAGCACGATGTAGACGGGCCGAGGCCAGTATGTCGGATGCATCCAGCACTTCTTCGGCGCCGATCATAACCGCCAAATCAGGCAACCCCCCTTGGGGCGCGGCATCGTAAACTGCATCACCAACCAAATCGATCACCGCCGGCGCTGTAGTCAGGCTGTTATAGATGAACGCTTGAATCACACTCATGCCAAGGTCACTTCGCGTGCCCACACCCATATATAGAGCGGGTGCTCCGCCTCTGTGACGACTTCCACCTCAAAGGCCCGCGCGCCCTCACGTAAGCGTTGACCAGTTACAGGCCGTCTGGATGAGCCAACAGGGGCTGCGCGCATCGTAATACGCGTTCTCAACCGGGCCCCAAGCCCCTCGGGAACGCCTTCAGTTCCTGCACCGATAGGCTCGATTTGTGCCCAAATATAACCGAGATTGCTCCAAAGTTCGGTAAAGCCACCGGCGCCATCAGGGGTGCGGGACGGTTCTTCCAAAACGAGCCGACGTGTTAACTCGAAACTCATGTTACCGCTCCGCCTAATCGACGGGGTCTATAGGGCGCCAAAAGGGCGCGCACTGCAGTTGGCATACCGCCTGTTCCTGTGCGGTTTTCATAAAACCAGGCAGCCAATAGCAACACGGCATGGGACAAATCTGAGGGAAGAGAGGTCCAATCGGCAAAGCCAGCTAAGACTTCAATCTCGGCATGACCGCCTTTGGGTATTGCGGGTGGATCACCCATTAAGATCGTTCCATTGATATCTGACCGCAAAGAAAAGCCGTCGATATCAATGATCGTCTCGGCGCCACTTGCCTCAAAGACACCAAAAGTGCTGATTTTGCTAACTGGGCGAAGCGGCAATGTGATCTGCATGTCTTCTCGGAATTCGGTTACATCCCAGGTAAAGTCACGCGAAAGCAATATGATCCCCGTTTGCGCTTCAACCGAACCGATTGCTGCCCGTAAATAGGACGTCAGAACACTGTCTTGCAGTCCGTCTTCAGCAAACCCTGTGCCCAATCTTAACTGCGCTGATAAGGCGTCAACCGGCAACGTAGCATCGTCTATTGTGCTTGTCTCAGTCAGGATCATCTTCGGCTCCTAATTACAATTTGAAAGCGGACGGACCTGCCCCGGATGGGGAGGATCAACGGGTACAGACCCGCCCTGTCCGGCGATGCCTATCGCCAGAACGTATGTTTGAGAGAAGGAAGAGCGCTTAGGAGGCGCCGAATTTCAGAAGCTTGATCGCTTTAAAATCCGAAACGTCACCACCAACACGTTTTGTAGCATAAAATAGAACATGCGGTTTTGCGCTGAAAGGGTCGCGCAAGATGCGCAGATCAGGTCGTTCGGCAATTGTGTATCCGCGACCAAAGTCGCCAAAGGCAATTGCATTGGCGTCACTGGCTATGTCCGGCATATCCTCGGCAATCAACACAGGGTAGCCCATAAGGCGCGCAGGCTCGGCTGCGGCAAGTCCGTCTGACCATAAGAAACGGCCGTCCTTGTCTTTCATCTTCCGCACTGCGCCAGCTGTTTTTGAGTTCATCACAAAGTTTGCTCTTGGACGGTATTGCGCGTCCAGAGAATATACCAAGTCAACGATGACATCTGCGGGATCATTGGCATCAAAATCGCCATCTGTGCCCGTCGCAATATAACCCAGATTTCCCCAAGCCCATATCGCATCGTCTACGGTCGGATACGTGAGGAACCCTTTGGGTTTATCAACACCGTCGCCATCAACAAAGCTTTCTGCTTCTGCACGCGAAAACTTGTCCGCAATTCGATCTGCAAGCCAAGATTCGATGTTGAATGCAACGTCGTCCAACAAACGCTGCGAGGCTTTTGGCAAGGCAGACAGTTCATGCAGGGGGATCGATATCCGTTCTATTGCTGGCGTGTCCGTTTCAGCAACAGATGCGGTTTCTGTCGCCCAGCCAGATCCTATATCCGTGTGATCCACCAGCACATCATAGGCGGACGCCTCGACCTGAACAACCGAGGCAATCGAACGGATTGATGCAGACGCGCGCAACACAGAGGCCACATGATCTGCAGTTTGCGGATCCACCAAGTAACCACCTTCAGCTGCGACCGCAGTGTTCAATGCCTTGCCTTCCAAAGCAACACCACGCAACGCATCGTCGTCACCAGTCCGCAAATATGCGTTGAAGGCTTTCTTGTGCGGTGCGCCCGCTTCGTTTGCGGCGGATAGGGCCGGACGGCCCAAAGCCGCTTTATGATTTTCCAACATGCTTAATCTCTTTTCCTGTTTTTCCATCTTTGCTTTCAGGCGCTCCTGAAAGCGCGAGAACTCACTTACAAAACCTAAGGCTGCAGCCTTGACCAAAGGCGCGCCTTGCGCCGTTAATTCGCTTTTCATCTGATTTAATCCTTTGGTTAAAAATCTATTGCGGCAACGCGCGCCGCTTCATGCAAAAGCGCAAAGGCCTCTTGCTCGTCCTGATCCGATTGGGCGACCCGCGCTTCGGGCAGCATCGGGAAAGTCACAAGCGAGACTTCCCAAAGATCGAGCGTCTTTAGAACACGCCCTGTGTCATTTCTTTCCGCCTTGAGCGTTCGATATCCGATAGAAAGCCCGTCAATTGCACCTGCAGATATCAGGGTTTGGACGTTGTGACCCAAATCCAAATCAGTCAAAATCCGACCCTTTACGTAGAGGCCATGCGCATCTTCGCGCACGATGTCCCACACACCAATTGGCTGGTGCGGATCATGTTGCCACAGCATTTTAACCGATCGCCCCTGATCCTTAAGCCTTGCAAGACTGGCTGCGTATGCACCCGGCGCGACAATATCATTCCCTTGATCTGGCAGACCAAAAAGTGACGCGTAACCGGAAATTTCAGCCCCGCGCGTCTCGGTCCCGGCTTGATCAAAACTCTGGAATTTTGTTTCTAACATAGATGACTCCTTTAAGGTGCGTGAGCGGCCAAAACGGCCATCACAGCTTCGGTCAATATGACGGTGACAACCGCAGCTGCGGCCAGCCAAAGGCGGCGATCCAGGCGCACAAGTGCATTTTCGATATCTCCCAATCGACGCTCCAAAGCGATCCAGCGTTCTTCTTGGACCCGTTCATTGGCATCGATCCGTTCTTGCGTAACTTTGAATGGCTCATAGAGGTATCGTGATCCGCTTCGCTCTTGGCTCACATGCCCTCCTTTGGACCAAAGCCCAAAAGCGCGCGCTTTTCGTTGTCGTCCAGAAAGTCGGCGGTGCTAAGGCGACGCCAAAGCGCTTCACGCTCTGAGGCAAGCGCCGGGACGGCATCAAGATCTGGACGAAAGACCAAAGGACATCCGGAAGCCCGACCCAACCATCTACCCAAGGCTTCGGCGGTCTTTGATACCAACGGCAAAACAGTTTGGCGGTAGAACGCTCGATTGGCTTCGGCATAGTTTGCGTAGGTGTTATCACCAGGAAGGCCCAGCAGCATAGGTGGAACACCAAATGCCAACGCAATCTCACGCGCTGCAGCGTCTTTGGTTTTCTGGAACTCCATGTCAGAAGGTGAAAAGCCCATCTGCTTCCAGTCTAGGCCACCTTCTAACAACATAGGGCGGCCCGCATTTCGCGCACCTTGATGATTGGCTTCGATTTCAGAAATCAACCGATCATATTGATCAGATGGAAGCGCGCCCATACCATCTGCGCCACGATACACGATGGCGCCTGATGGTCGTGCGGCATTGTCCAACAAAGCTTTTGACCATTGAGATGCTGCGGCATGGACATCCAGCGATCCCGCCGCCGCCTGTAGAGGAGACAGTCCATAATGATCATCGCTTGGATGAAACATGCGCAGATGTAAAATGGGCGAAGGTGAGTTATGGGCATCGAAGCATAAAATTTGCGTGCCCACCCGATATTCATAAGCCTCGGGCCAGCCATCCGCACCGGGCACCACATGCACCCGTTCGGACCGCAAGACATGAAGTTCTGACAAGCCTACGCGTTCGATAAAGCCATCGCCTGACAGAAGAATTTGACCGTAGACCGTTTCAAGGAAATCCGCGCGAGATTGCTCAGGGTTTGGTGCAGCCAACAAACTCGAAACGGGATGCGATTCCATTTGGCTGCCATCTTCAAACAATTTGAGCGGCACGGCGGCGGCGGCCTCCGCAATCATTTTAACAGCTCGAAAACAAATTGGGTTTTTCAAAAAACCATTGCGGATCAAAGAGGCCGTATCTCGAGCGGTCCATGCCGGGCGGCCTTGGGTTTGAAATGCAATCATTGGCGCTGTTGCGGAAGCCTTAACCTCTGGTTGCGTATTTGTTGTCTTTAAAAATCGAAACAACGATCCGTCTCCTGATTGGTTGACGGTGTCTAAGCAGTGGAAATGTTAACAATTGCTTGGCATTGCGCGCGCTGCCTCGGCCTTACTGGTCCTATATCGCGTATGGTTGCACCCTTTTCACGCGCATCCCGCTGCACTTGTTCATTTTCAAATGGGCATTTTAGAAGCTTGCTTTGTTTGACTTCAAACGAGGGCTAATTTGATCATCAAAGCACCAAACTGACTGAGTAATTTTTACACTCAAACAGTTTGGTGTCTTTATTGCTAAACCCTGCGAACACGCGGCCTTGGAAAGGACCTTTCGTCCAAAACTAGGTCCGTTATGGCCCAAACCAAAGCATCCACACGATCCGGGCTGCCCACGCCCACAAAACCGTTTCGGGTCATTTCGGCCATTTGATCTTCGAGCGCATCTAGACGCCCTGAATGGCAAACACGGCCCTGCTCGTAGAGTGCAGCGACAGGTTCGGCGCGCACGATCTTCCCGCGTGTGGCCCGTACGGCCCGATATGGCAAATTCGGCGCTTTTTGTCGTAGCAATGCCTCAACCAAGTCACCCCCTTGATTGACCTCAGCAACCACGCGGTCCGCAGACCATTGCTTGACCAGTTTGACCACCAACTCTGCCCATTGATCGGGCGAGGCCGAAGTTATGGTCGCATCCTCAAGCACGTAAACCTTTCGATCAATCTCGACTTCTGAGGCTTGGATACCGGCCACGACAATTCCGCAAGCATCAGAACCTTTGTGGCCTGTCACCGGAGGGTCTACGGCCACCACAATTCTATCAAGTTCTGGCGCAGGTTTTCGGATCACGTCAAAGCGTTCCGCGGGCCAAAGACTGCCTTCGATTGCATCTAGAAGCTCACCGGCAATTTCTTGTCGACCCAACCTGGTCCCGCCATAATCTGCTACCACTTTTTCGACGAACCCTTCCGCAAGGTTTGCTTTGTTCGCCTCTGTTGGGGCTTGGGTTATCGCCACATCATCCCGCGCAAGTATGTTGCGCAAGAGCGCGACATTGCGCGGTGTTGTTGTAATCAATTGTCGCGGCTTTTCGCCCAACCTTAAAGTAAACTGCAAATTGTCCCATGCCGATTGTCCATCCGACCACTTCGCCAATTCGTCGCACCAAGCTGCGTCAAATTGTGGACCACGCAGAGCTTCTGGCGAGGTTGCCGAATGGGCATAGGCCTCTGCGCCGTTCGGCCATACCAATTTTCGCTCTGTGGCCATCCACTTTGGCCTTCGATCTGGCGGGCTCGTTACCAAAATACCACTTTCACCAAAGATCATAACGTCGCGGACTTGATCATATGTTTCACCGATCAACGCAATCCGTCGATACCGGCCGGGCGCATCTGCAACGGCACCCTCGACCAAAGATCGCACCCATTCTGATCCCGCTCTGGTCTTCCCGGCGCCGCGTCCACCCATAATCAACCAAACCGCCCAATCGCCCGTTGGAGGAACTTGATGAGGCAGCGCCCACATCTCAAAAATCCAGGGCAAAGCCAAAAGCGACTGATCGCTCAGACCGTCTAGAAAGTGCTCAATCGTCTCGTGCGTTTGCAATGCGAGCCAGTCGCTCCAAGACATCCCGTCTGGCCCCTTCCAAGTCGAGCTTGCTGTTCCCGATTGGTTGAACTGAGGATCCAAATTTTGCAAGTTGCGCCTCCGCTTCGATGGACTGCTGGGCCGCCTTTTTCAAAGAGGTCAGAATATCATTATAACCTCTAAGACGTTCTTTCATTCCGTCATCAGCGCGGAGTTCTTGCAAAAACGCCACCAAGTCATCGCGCGCGATGTTTAGAAGCGTTCGCGTGGCTTGCACGCTGCCGCTGGGATCATTCCCCGCATTTTCCGACTGCATATAAGTTCAGCGCCCTGTTTAACGGGTGCCCGTAAATGCAATCAATTCTTATCCAGGTCCTAACGGACCGTACGATAATCCTGAATTGTTGGTCGCTATTCGCTGGCCGCCGCCTCTGCTGCCGCGCGGCGTTCAGCTTCTATTTGGCGCCACTTTCTTACATTCGCATTGTGTTGATCCAACGTCTCGGCGAATGCATGTCCACCCGTGCCGTCGGCTACAAAATAGATAAATGGGCTTTCAGCGGGGTTGAGGGCTGCTTTGATCGCCGCGCGGCCTGGATTGGCAATCGGCGTGGGCGGCAATGCTGGAATAATGTATGTGTTATAGGGTGTGCGCTTTGCCAACTCGCTGCGCCGCAGGCCGCGCCCCAGACTTTCTTTGCCTTGCGTAAGACCATAGATCACGGTTGGGTCCGTTTGCAGCTTCATCCCCCGGTTCAGACGGTTCACAAAAACGGCCGCAACGACATCGCGCTCAGAACTGACACCTGTTTCCTTTTCAACAATCGATGCCATAATGAGTGCTTCTTCAGGCGTATCGTAAGGCAGGTCTGCGCTTCTTAAGCCCCATTCCTCAGTCAGAATTTGATTCTGGCGATCAATCATTTTCTGCAAAACGGAGTCTCGTGTGTCCCCCCGTTGAAACGAATAAGTGTCAGGTGCAATTTTCCCTTCGCCAGGGCTAAGCGTGATTTCCCCGTCGAGGTCTTCGTTTGCGTTGAGGCGGGCTATAACTTGGAAAGTTGAAAAACCTTCTGGGATTGTGATACGGTAATCAATGCCGCGCCCGGATGTGATCAGCGCCAAAACATCTTCCATCGATGCCTCGGCTGGGATTTCGTATTCTCCAAATTTCAATGCGCTTGCTTGATCGGAATAGCGCGCTCCCAGCCCAAAAATCGTCGCACTTGCTATTGCGCCCTGGTCCTCTAAGCGTTTTGCGACAAGATCCAGACGATCTCCCCGCTCAACCGTAAATACCAAAGCTTCTGCACTGGGTCCCGGTTCCTGAAATTCTTTTCGGCCCCATTCTACCGCAGCGTATAGGCCCAACATACCCGCGATTAAAATCGTCAGAAAATTCGCTGCAAGATGACGCATCAGTCCAAGCTTCCCATAATCAGAGACGCATTTGTTCCACCAAACCCAAAACTGTTCGACAAAACGTTCCTTATCTCGCGCTTAACGGCTGTTTTCGGTGCGAGGTCTAACTTCGTCTCAACATCAGGGTTGTCCAGATTCAATGTAGGCGGTGCGACTTGGTCGCGCAGCGCAAGGATGCAAAAAATGGCTTCAACGGCACCTGCGGCACCCAGAAGGTGACCAATCGCAGACTTCGTAGACGACATTGTTGCAGAATCGACTGCATCACCCAAAAGTCGTTCGACTGCGCCCAATTCAATCGTATCAGCCATTGTTGAGGTGCCATGCGCATTGATGTAGTCAATATCAGAGGCCTCCAAACCCGAGCTGCGCAATGCAGCTGTCATCGAGCGGAATCCGCCATCTCCGTCTTCAGATGGTGCGGTGATATGATACGCATCTCCAGACATTCCGTAGCCTTTGATTTCGGCATAAACCTTCGCTCCACGCGCTTTGGCCTGCTCATATTCTTCAAGCACAACCACCCCTGATCCTTCACCCATGACAAAGCCATCGCGATCCGCATCATATGGACGGGACGCGTTTTGGGGATCCTCACGATGTTTGGTCGACAGCGCCTTGCAGGCATTAAACCCTGCTATGCCAATCGGGCAAATGGGGTTCTCCGCCCCGCCAGCAATCATTGTATCCGCGTCACCCAACATGATCAGACGTGCAGCGTCCCCAATGGCATGTGCGCCAGAAGAACAGGCCGTGACCACTGCATGGTTTGGACCTTTAAAACCAAAGCGGATCGAAATTTGACCAGAAGCCAAATTGATCAAAGCCGAAGGAATAAAAAACGGGGAAACGCGCCGCGGGCCACGCTCATTCAAAGTGATGGATGTATCTGCAATCGTCGACAGCCCACCAATACCAGAGCCCATCATCACACCAGTTCGAAACTGCTTCTCCTGCGTATCGGCAACCCAACCAGAATCTCTGACTGCTTCTTCAGCCGCCGCAATGCCATAAAGGATAAAGTCATCAACTTTGCGTTGTTCTTTTGGCTCCATGAAGTGGTCGGGATTAAAACTTCCGTTCGTTCCATCACCGCGCGGTATCTCACAGGCATAGTTTGTCGCGAAACCATCTGCATCGAACTTACTGATCGTTGCGGCCGCATTTTCACTTGCAATAAGACGTGTCCATGTTGTCTCAACCCCCATTCCAAGGGGAGAAACCATTCCAAGACCCGTAACAACCACTCGACGCATGGTATCCTCCATGTTTATTTTTTTCGCTTATTAACCCGAGTGTTGTTTTCCGACAAGCAAAGCTGAACAGCCCAGCCAGTTCGGCATAAAAAAACGGCGCAAAAAGCGCCGTTTTTAAAACAAAAGATGCGGTCTGATTTAAGCCGCATTGTCCGTGATGAATTTTACCGCGTCGCCAAACGTCTGAATGTTTTCTGCGGCATCATCAGGGATTTCAATTCCGAACTCTTCTTCGAAAGCCATAACCAACTCGACAGTGTCGAGGGAGTCCGCGCCCAGATCGTCGATGAAAGAAGCAGTTTCTGCAACTTTGTCCTCATCTACGCTCAGATGCTCAACAACGATTTTCTTTACGCGGTCTGCGATATCGCTCATAGATTTCTTCCTCTTTTCAAGGGCATTTGCCCGGATACTTTACCCAGTAGAGCCCTTAAGGTACTCTTTTTATCTGGCTGGCCCTTGGGTTTTCGCCGCCGGCCAATGATGGCGGGCCTATAGCACATAGATTTTAAGGGGCAAATGAAAACACCCCACCAAATCTTTTAGATCATCGCCATCCCGCCATTTACGTGAATGGTCTGTCCAGTGATATATCCCGCCTCTTCTGAGGCCAAAAACGCCACAGCCGCGCCAATTTCATCTGGTTTTCCCATTCTTCCTTGCGGAATTGCACCCAACATTTTTTCCGTAACGGCCTCGCCCAGCTCTGCCGTCATGGCCGTTTCAATAAAGCCTGGGGCAACGGCATTCGCAGTGATTCCCCGCGTTGCAACCTCTTGGGCATATGACTTCGTCATACCTATCATACCCGCTTTTGAGGCCGCATAGTTCACCTGACCGGGGTTGCCGGTAACGCCGACGATTGAAGTGATATTGATGATCCGTCCCCAACGGGCCTTCATCATCGGTCGCATCACCGCTTTCATCAAACGCATTGTCGAGGTCAGGTTCACGTCAATCACTTGAGACCAGTCTTCCTCAGACATCCTCATGAACAAGTTGTCACGCGTGATGCCCGCATTGTTGACGAGAATATCCAAACTGCCCATCAACTCGCTTGCTTTTCCGGGAAGCGCCGCGAGCGCTTCTGCGTCTGATAGATTTGCAGGGGTCACAAAGGCGCGATCACCAAGTTCATCTTTCAACGCATTCAACGGATCAATGCGGGTGCCCGAAAGCGCGACATTCGCACCCTGTGCGTGCAATGCTTTTGCAATCTCTTTGCCGATACCGCCCGATGCCCCCGTGACGAGTGCGGATTTCCCTGTCAAATCAAACATAGTTTATCCTTTCATTATGTCTCTTGCGGCGGCGACGCCTGCGGCATCCCCAACAGCATTCACCGAGACGTCTTTTACAATCCGCCGAACCATTCCAGATAAAGCCTTGCCCGCTCCAATTTCAAACGTCGCCGTCACACCTTGGCTGGCCATCCAATCGATGCTCTCGCGCCAGCGGACCGATCCTGTCACCTGATTGACCAAATTCTGACGAATACTTGCCGCATCACTTACCGCGTGAGCGGAAACATTCTGAACTACAGGCACAATTGGATCTAAAATTGTCGCATCAGACAGCGCTTCTTGCATCTTATCCTGCGCTGGCTGCATCAATTTACAATGGAATGGTGCAGAAACCGGCAAAAGCATGGCCCGCTTCGCTCCTCTTTCCTTGGCAATTTCTGCCGCAAGTTCAACGGCGGCTTTGGTACCAGAAATCACCACTTGTCCCGGATCGTTGTCATTTGCGGCCTGACAAACTTGTCCGCCGCGCGCAGCTTCGCGAGCAATCAATGAGACCGCTTCGAAATCTAGGCCCAAGATCGCCGCCATAGCGCCTTCCCCAACCGGGACCGCCGCCTGCATGGCTTCTCCACGCAAGCGAAGCAACTTTGCAGTGTCAGACACGGTAAGCGACTTTGCGGCGCAAAGCGCGGAATATTCCCCTAAAGAATGACCCGCGACAAAAGAGGCTGCTTCAATTGTAATACCTTCGACCTCCAACGCAGCTACTACAGCCATCGACATTGCCATCAATGCAGGTTGTGCATTCTGTGTTAGGGTCAGGGTTTCAATTTCACCGTCCCAAATCAGCGCACTCAACTTTTCATTCAAGGCATCGTCAACGGTTGAAAATACGTCTTTTGCCGCAGGATATGCCTCGGCCAGATCACGGCCCATTCCAATAGTCTGGGCTCCTTGCCCAGGAAACAAAAATGCGTTTGTCATTAGCCCCTCCGCTTTTGCGAAACAGCTATAGAAAGGCCGAGACGGCGTCTAGCTTTTGCCAAAACGCCACTTGCAATCAATCAACGGTAATCACGGCTTGCTGAATCCAAATTAAATTTGGTGGCATAGAGACCTTACCAGCCCGGGATCTATTCTTTTTGCCAAATGGAATTTCGACACCGAAATAAACCCGTTCATGATAGACATCGTCATCCGGATCTGAGGCCTCGATAAGTTCCATTGCCTCAAAGCCGACAAAATAAGATAGCTGCCCAAAGCTGCCAGTGTTTTGCGGGGTATACCGAACTTCAAAGCCGCCGCCAGTAACGTCAACTTCCTCTGACTGGGTATCGCTATAGTCTTGCAGGCCGTTGGCAAAAAACACGTTCGCCAAAATTGAGAAACCCGAATTGGGAATTACATATTCTCCATTAATATTCCCAAGCCAAAAATCGTCAAGCGCTTCACTATCATCTTGACCGATCGGATCCACATTTGAAATCGATAGACCCACTGCAAGATTTCCAAACTCTCGACCAAACCCGCCACCATAAATATTGAAGTCGGCATCTTGATCACTTTGAGAGTCAGATGGATCGCCCTCAACCATTCGCAGGCCACCACGACCAACAAATGCAGTCAGTGAATTACTTCCAAAATCCCGCTGAACACTCAATAATGCCTGCCAATACCGATCAACGCCATCATTGGTAAAATCGCCGCCAGTTCTGTTTGGAACGTCCGTATCCGCAAACGAAAGATCAACGCCAAGAATGTAGTCTGACGAAAAGCCGTAGTTCAGCGACGCGGTGCCTTGCCATGAATTGTGATCGCGCGGCTCAAATTCATTGATATCCCCTGAGCCAGAAGAATAGCTACTGGCCCCATATTCCAGCGCAAAGGTGCCGCCAATCCCTTCTGCCATTGCTACCGAGACACAAAAAACCGATCCAATTGCAATAGGTATAAAAAGATACCGCATAATTCCCCTCTTCTAAGATGTATTCCCCTAATACCAGTGGGCATGAATGATTGCCTGTGATCAAGGAAATAACAAATTTATCTTAAACAAAATTGCCATAGCTTAGCTTTTGTAGGCTAAATCTCCATCCTCCTTGAGGAAATTTTGCCCTGTAGGCAGTTGCAACACTTCAAACACAGTCTCGGCTGGTCGGCACAGTTTCACACCCTTAGAGGTGCAAACAAACGGCCGATTTACCAGAATTGGATGTTCGACCATGGCATTTATAAGGATTTCAGGATCGGTTTCATTCAACAGCCCCAGCTCTTCGGCGGGTGATCTTGTACGACGCAACGCTTCCACAGGTGTTACATCTGCAGCTGCGAACAGACCAAGCAGTTGGGCTTGCGTCCACCAATCCTTCAAATACTCGATGACAATCGGGTTAGCATGGGCTTCTTGGGCATATCGAACCACATTTCGTGAAATGCTGCAGTCAGGATTATGATAAATTACAAAAGCCATATCCATCTCCAAAAGCCTTGCTGTTTTACGCAACCCATGTATAAGCCACGCTTCTTCCGCAAGAACTTTCACGCGGTTGCCTCTCGTATGTCGGTGCGGAAGTTCAATCGGCATTTTGAAGCACGCTAGAACATGGTGAACAAATGGCGCTCTACGAGCATACATTTATCGCGCGTCAGGACCTTTCTGGTGCGCAAGCCGAAAGCCTGATCGAGCATTTCTCGGGCGTCCTGAACGATCAGGGCGGTAAGGTTGTCGGATCGGAGTATTGGGGTCTGAAAACAATGGCCTACAAGATCAACAAAAATCGCAAAGGCCACTACGGCTATCTTAAGTCTGACAGCCCGCATGCGGCTGTCGAAGAGATGGAACGTTTGATGCGCCTGCATGATGACGTGATGCGCGTCATGACAATTAAAGTGGCCAAGCTTGAAGAAGGCCCATCGGCCGTTTTGATTGCGAAGTCTGCAAAAGAAGAACGCCGCCGTGAACGTGGCCAACCGATTGAGGATCGTGACTAATGGCACAAAAACCTTTTTTCCGTCGTCGCAAGTCATGCCCGTTTTCTGGGGAGAACGCTCCCAAGATCGACTACAAAGATGTAAAGCTTTTGCAGCGCTACGTTTCTGAGCGCGGCAAGATCGTTCCATCCCGTATCACAGCGGTTTCTGCAAAAAAGCAGCGTGAGCTGGCCCGCGCAATCAAGCGTGCTCGCTTCCTTGCGCTTATGCCATACACTGTTCAGTAAGGGGATTGATCCATGGACGTAATCCTACTTGAACGTGTCGCAAAGCTTGGTCAAATGGGCGAAGTGGTGAATGTAAAACCGGGATACGCGCGCAATTTCCTGTTGCCGCAAAAGAAGGCCTTACTTGCCACCGACGCAAACAAAGCTGTTTTCGAAACGCAAAAAGCACAGCTAGAGGCGAAGAACTTGGAAACCAAGTCAGAAGCCGAGAGCATGGCAGACAAACTTGGCGGGCAAAGCTTTGTTATTATTCGTTCAGCATCGGATGCAGGGGCTCTATACGGCTCTGTGACGACGCGTGACGCCGCTGAAGTTGCCACGGAGGCCGGTTTCTCAACTGATAAAAAACAGTTTGAACTGACAGCGCCAATCAAAGAACTGGGTCTTCATTCGTTGACAGTTCGTCTGCATCCCGAAGTTGAATGCACGATCACATTGAACGTTGCACGGTCTGAAGAAGAGGCAGACCTTCAGGCATCCGGCAAGTCCATTCAAGAGCTTGCCGCTGAAGAAGAGGCCGAAGCAGAGTTCGAAATTGCAGAATTGTTTGATGACATTGGCGCAGCAGCTTCTGACGATGACGATTTGGCAAAGGCCGTCGCCCCAACGGCAGAGCCTTCTGAAGACGAATAGTTCAAACTCACAATCAAGTGATAAGAAGCCCGCACAACGCGGGCTTTTTTTGTGAATAAAACTGTCGGTTAGCTCGTATATCTGGTATCAACAGGAGACTGATATGAAACTTACAGTTTTAATTTCTACTACGGCCCTCGTGCTTTCGGCAAATATGTCTTTTGCAAAGGGCGGTGACGACTCGAGTAAACCGCCGACCCCAACGGCAACAACACTGGACTGCAACTCGGGACAGGTAGCGGTAAAGGGGACAATTTCAGAAGACAGCAATGGCCTGCGTATTGTAGAGGTTCAGCGCTTGCTGAAAAAGGTGTCCTACCCTGTAGATGATACAAGCACTGCACTAGGGTCCATCGTCGAAGTCTGTGTAGATCCCGCAGCCCAAAGCTTTAACGATCAAGAAATCTACGACTATGTGCGCGAGGTTGCCTATGCTGGTCAGTATGATCGCGCACTTGATCTATTGGCTCTTGCACCAAATCAAAGCGATCCAGGCATTTTAACCTATTATGGGTTTGTGAACCGCAAACTGGGCAATCAAGTTCTGGCCGATGACTACTATTTAAAAGCGATTGCCGGGGACGAAAATAACATCACCGCGCGCTCTTACTATGGGCAAGGTTTATTCTCACAGGGTAAGAAAGAGGCCGCGTTGGAACAACTGACCTTGATCGAAGCCTCTGGCGGAAAAGACACATGGGCCTATACTTCTTTACAAGACGTCATCAACGGCGCCGACGGATATAGCTACTGATGGAATTGGAAAAGCCGGTGAATGTACTCGGAGAGGATCTACAGCCTTGCTCTGTTGATCCAATCACCGGCTTTTTTCGCGATGGCAGCTGCAACACAAATGATATGGATCGTGGCTGCCACACAGTCTGTGCCGTTATGACGTCAGAATTTCTAGAATTTTCGAAAAGCCGAGGTAATGATCTTTCCACACCACGTCCTGAATTCAACTTCCCTGGTCTAAAACCAGGTGATCGTTGGTGCCTTTGCGCCGCCCGATGGGCCGAAGCGGATGCCTTTGGCAAAGCCCCTAATGTGGTGTTGTCCAGCACCCATGAAAAAACGCTCGAGCATGCACCGATGGCAGCTTTGCGCGCGCGGTCTTTTGATGTGAACTAAGGCCCTGAGATTTAAAGACCATTTGGAACTTACGTCACAGAATTGACCCTTCACATTTCCCGAACGCAGCGCTTATTTTTCAAAAGTCTCATTTTCCCCCCTCTCAAACTTGAAACGCTCTCCTAAGGTTGACCAATCGAATCAATTTTAGGCTCAGGAGAGGCTCATGGACGCGCTGGCGAACGACATTCAAGAAGTGGTCGACAATGACAAAGCTCATGTGTGGCATCATTTGATCCACCACAAACCTTTTGAGTCCATCGACCCAAATATCATCGTCGAAGGCAAAGGTATGCGTGTCTGGAATCAGGCCGGAAAAGAGCACCTCGATGCTGTTTCTGGTGGTGTTTGGACCGTAAACGTAGGCTATGGGCGCGAACGTATTGCAAATGCGGTTCGTGATCAGCTGGTCAAAATGAACTATTTTTCCAATGCAGCAGGTTCTGTTCCGGGTGCAACTTTTGCAAAAATGCTAATCGACAAAATGCCGGGCATGAGCCGTGTATACTATTCCAACTCGGGTTCAGAAGCGAATGAGAAAGTGTACAAAATGATCCGCCAGATTGCGCATAAGCGCTATGGCGGCAAGAAGCATAAAATCTTGTTCCGTGAGCGGGATTATCACGGCACAACCATCACCGCACTGTCTTCAGGGGGGCAAGACGAGCGAGGCGCTCAGTACGGCCCGTATACACCTGGCTTTGTGTCCGTTCCGCATTGTCTGGAATATCGAGCGCAATGGGATGTTGAAAACTACGGCGAGCGGGCCGCTGATGCCATAGAAGAGGTGATCTTACGTGAAGGACCAGACACCGTAGGCGGATTGGTTCTAGAACCTGTCACGGCCGGTGGAGGCGTGATTACGCCGCCACAAGGATATTGGGACCGGGTTCAAGAAATCTGCAAAAAATACAATGTCCTGCTGCATATCGATGAGGTCGTGTGCGGGATGGGACGTACGGGCACATGGTTTGGCTATCAGCATTATGGCGTAAAGCCTGATTTTGTTACGATGGCCAAAGGCGTGGCCTCGGGCTATGCTGCGATCTCTTGTACCGTGACGACAGAAGACGTCTTCAACATGTTCAAAGACGATGCAGATGACCCAATGAACTACTTTCGGGACATCTCAACTTTTGGCGGTTGCGCAGGCGGTCCGGCGGCCGCGATTGAGAATATGAAAATTCTGGAAGAAGAGAATCTGCTTGGCAATACTGTAAAAATGGGCAGCTATTTCATGGAACAGTTGCAAGGATTGATGGACAAGCACGACGTCGTTGGCGATGTACGAGGCAAGGGCCTCTTCAATGGTTGCGAGCTGGTATCGGATCGTCAAACGAAAGCGCCCGCACCAGAGAAGATGGTTCAAGCTGTTGTCAAAGATTGTATGGCGCAAGGTGTAATAATTGGGGCCACCAATCGATCCCTGCCCGGTTACAACAACACTTTGTGTTTTTCACCAGCTTTGATCGCGACCAAATCTGATCTTGATGAGATTGTTTTTGCTGTCGATGGCGCTCTAACACGCGTCTTCGGTTAAAAGAGCTTATCCATCCAGGCTGAATTGTCTGGATGGAACTCCGCACCGAATACGCCGTCATAGCCTGCATCCGAAATGTGCTGCATCATATCGATCTCTGAAGAGAGAGGCGCACCGCGTGACGGCAATCCACAAACCTGAATGGAACAAATTTTTTCGCAGTGCTTTTTATAGCCTTCCAACACATCCAACCCCATTAAATGCGCATGATAAAAATCGTAAATCATGGCAAGGTTTGGTTGATCAAGGTCATCAATGACCTCTTCGGCCAAGTCGAAACTGTTTAAATAGTAACCTGGTGCAACCTGATCACTGATTGGTTCAATTCCAATTATCGTACCATCGTCAGCTGTTTCACATGCATATAGCAAAGCACTTTCATATGCGTCTCGCGCATCGTCGCCGCTTGCAACGCCGGCCGTGACATGGACCACTCCACAATCCAATTTGCGCGCGAGTTCCAATGATTGATCAATTGCAGCGCGCGACGCGCCCTCGCGTCCCGGAATCGCGGACAATCCAAATCCATCCGCTTTATTTGTGTTTAGCGAAGCAACAAAGCCCCCTGTTTCTTCCAAACTCGCCAGCACCGAAGGCAGGTCCTCAACGTTGCGCCAGTGCAATTCGACGCCGTGATACCCAGCAGACATCGCCGCGCGGATGCCCGATGAGACCGGTTCATCTTTCCAGAGAAACCCTAAATTCGCAGCAACCAACACGCAGATTATCGATTCATACGGTTTTCAATCAGCTCGTCCACAACCTCAGGCTCTGCTAAGGTCGATGTGTCGCCTAAAGCGCCATAATCATTCTCGGCAACCTTACGCAGAATACGACGCATGATCTTACCAGATCTCGTCTTGGGCAAGCCAGGCGCCCATTGAAGCAAATCTGGTTTGGCAATTGGACCGATCTCTGAGCGCACCCAGGTTTCGAGTTCTTTACGCAATTCGTCGGTGGGTTCGACACCTTGCATAAGGGTGACATACGCATAAATGCCCTGCCCCTTGATCTCGTGGGGATAACCGACCACCGCCGCTTCTGCGACTTTTTCGTGCGCTACAAGCGCACTTTCGACCTCGGCTGTGCCCATACGGTGGCCAGAGACATTAATCACATCATCGACGCGACCCGTGATCCAATAGTATCCATCCTCGTCTCGACGACAGCCATCACCTGTGAAGTAGTAACCTTTATAGTCTGCGAAATAGGTCTGAACGAAGCGATCATGATCGCCGTAAACGGAACGCATCTGGCCCGGCCAACTGTCCTTTATACACAACACTCCCTCAGCGGAAGTTTCGTCAATCTCAGCGCCCGATGTAGGTTCAAGGATGACAGGTTGAATGCCAAAGAATGGTGTCGTCGCTGATCCCGGCTTGGTGGTTGTCGCGCCCGGAAGCGGCGTAAGTAAATGACCACCGGTCTCTGTCTGCCACCATGTGTCAACAATCGGGCAATTTCCTTTGCCGACTACATCATTGTACCAGTTCCAAGCCTCTGGGTTGATCGGCTCTCCGACAGTGCCAAGTACCTTCAAAGAAGACAGATCGCACTTTTCAACTGGATCTTTGCCTTGTCCCATCAGCGCACGAATTGCTGTCGGAGCGGTATAGAATTGATTGACTTTGTGCTTTTCGCAAACTTCCCAGAAACGAGATGCGTCTGGATAGGTTGGGACGCCTTCGAACATCAATGTTGTGGCGCCATTTGCCAATGGTCCATAGACGATATAGCTATGTCCAGTGACCCAACCGACATCTGCCGTACACCAATAAATATCACCATCATGATAGTCGAAGGTGTATTCTTGGGTCATTGCTGCGTAGACAAGGTATCCCCCGGATGTATGTAAAACACCTTTTGGTCTTCCTGTAGATCCAGATGTATACAAGATAAATAACGGATCTTCGGCTGCGACTTCTGTTGGCGTACACTCTGCCGACGCCGCGTCCATCAAAGGGTCCAGCCAATGATCACGGCCATCAACCCAAGCAACTTCTTGTCCTGTACGCTTCACGACCAAAACACTTGGCGTCCGCCGTTCATGCACATGCAGCAAAGCCTTGTTTACATTGTCTTTTAAATTGGTCACACGACCCCCGCGCGGTGCACCATCAGACGTAATGACCAATTTGGCTTCACAATCGTCGATCCTGTTGGCCAAGGCGTCTGGACTAAAGCCCGCAAAAACAATTGAGTGCACCGCCCCAATACGTGCACAGGCCAACATGGCATAGGCGGCCTCTGGCACCATCGGGATATAGAGCACAACCCGATCGCCCTTCTCTACACCTAATTCCTTGAGTACATTTGCGAATTTTGAGACCTTCTCATGCAATTCCTTGTACGAGATATACATAGCTGGATCGCTCGGCTCATCCGGCTCCCAAATAATTGCAGTTTGGTCACCGCGTGTTGCCAAATGGCGATCAATACAATTCGCAGCAACATTCAACGTTCCATCTTCGTACCATTTGATTGAAACATCAGGATGCGCATAAGAGACATCTTTGACTTTTGTATAGGGCTTGATCCAATCAACCCGCTTGCCATGCTCGCCCCAAAAAGTTTCAGGGTCCGAAATGGATGCAGCATACATGTCGTTGTATTTCGCCGCGTCGATATGGGCATTGGCCGCAAAATCAGAAGAAGGTGGATATGTTTTGTCGCTCATCAGACATCGCTCCCGTAGTCTTTTTGTAAAAAAGCCCCGGCTTGGGGGAAGCCGGGGCTTGGTAAGGCCTCTAAAGGGCTAGGTACTCGTTTCGAAGATCTTCGTTTTCCAGAACGTCCTTTGCAAGACCATCAAACGCGACTTGCCCCGTGTCCAAAATCACCGCCCGATCCGCAAGATTCAAAGCCGCAACAGCGTTTTGTTCCACGATAATAGCTGTGATGCCCTGTTCGCGAATATGATGCAGGGTTTTCTCGATCTCTTGCACGATTACAGGTGCCAGACCCTCATAGGGCTCATCCAACAACAAAAGCTTGATGTCCCGCGCCAAAGCCCGACCGATGGCAAGCATTTGCTGCTCACCACCGGACAGGGTTGTACCCTCTTGCGTACGGCGCTCTCCCAATCGCGGAAATAGATCGTAGATCCGCTCAATGGACCAGCCATGCGGCTCTTCAATCTGGGCAAGCTTCAGGTTTTCTTCAACTGTTAAACCCTGAATGATCCGTCGATCTTCCGGTACAAGTTGGATGCCAGCCTGCGCAGCCTGATGCGACTTCATCTCATGTAGGGGTTTGTGGTCCAGCCAAATTTCTCCATGGGTCAGTTGTGGATCACCAAGTCGAGCAATGGTTCGAAGCGTCGATGTTTTGCCCGCACCATTCCGACCCAAAAGCGCCAAGATTTCACCTTCATGAATATTGAAAGAAACGTCTTGGACGATATAGCTTTCGCCATAATACGCCTCCATTTTCCAAGCAGAGAAAAAAGCAGGCGCTGTCGCCGCATGGTTGGCATTTTTTTCGTATGGTTGATCGAGCATCAGTGCATCCCTCCAAGATAAGCTTCTTGCACTTTCGCGTTGCCTTTAATTTTACCCGGTTCGTCTTCGACAATCACAGTGCCCTGAGCGAGAACCGAGATCCTTTGCGCTAACGAGAAGACAACATGCATATCATGTTCGATAATACACATTGTGATATGACGCTTCTGTTGGATTTCACCCAACAAATCGATGGTTCGGTTTGTGTCTGCGCGCGCCATGCCCGCGGTAGGTTCATCCAAAAGCAGCAATTTTGGGTCTTGTGCCAAACACATAGCCATTTCCAAACGTCGCTTGTCACCACGCGACATCGAACTTGCCAGCATATCCCGCTTGTCTGCCAATCCCATGTCTTCCAACATATGATCCGTCTTATCGCGAATTTCTCCATCGCCTAAAACGGACGCCCAAGCATTGGCCTTGAACGCGCCATCACGCTTGGCAAAACAAGGGATCATAACGTTCTCGTAAACCGAGAGATCGGTAAATATCTCAGGGGTTTGAAAAACACGCGACACACCATATTGATTTATTTCATGAGGTTTAACACCCAATAGAGAATGGTTGTCGAACATGACCGAGCCTGTATCTGGCGTCAGCTTGCCAACAAAGCAGTTCAGCAACGTCGATTTGCCCGCACCATTCGGTCCAATGATCGCGTGGATCGTGCCTTCTTCAACATTCAGGTTCACATTGTGCAACGCCTTCAAACCACCAAAAGATTTGTTGACGTTTTGAACTTCTAGTATTCCCATCCAAAACTCTCCTTATTCAGCAGGTTCTACGGCAGCGCCGGGCGTTGAATTCGACACATCTTTCGATGTGAACTTGGACTTGATCCAAGCGCCAATTCTCTGACCACCTTCGACCAACCCACCAGGCAAGAAGATCACAACAAGCATGAACATAACACCCAAAGTCAGATGCCACCCTTTGCCAACGAATGGGTAGAACACACTCACAAGGAAGTCCTCCATGCCGTCCGGAAGGAAGGCAAACCAGTCATGCAAGATCGTCGAGTTAATTTTAGAGACGATGTTTTCCATATACTTGATGAACCCCGCGCCCAAAACGGGCCCAATCAGCGTTCCAACGCCTCCCAAGATCGTCATCAAAACAACCTCACCGGATGCCGTCCAGAACATACGCTCAGCACCCGCCTGCGTGTCCATAGCCACCATCAGACCGCCTGCAAGGCCAGCATACATGCCAGAGATCACGAAAGCGGCCAAAGTATATGGACGTGAGCTGAGGCCGGTATAGTTGACACGTTGCTGGTTCGATTTAACAGCACGCAACATCATGCCAAACGGCGAACGGAAGATCCGAATAGACACGTAAAACGCAGCCATCATGGCAAGCGCAGCAATGTAATACCCCACATTAAATGTGAACAGCCATCCGCCAAGTTCCCATTCAAAGCTAGTGCCCATTTCCAAACCAAACAATGCCGCTTTGGGTGTTGCTCCATCGACAAGCGCAGGATCAAAAATCCGTGGATCGTTCAGGTTCAATTGCAGGCCTGTCTCTCCACCAGTGATCGGTGTCAGAACCGAATAAGCCAGCGCATAAGACATCATCGCAAAAGCCAGTGTAAGGATCGAAAAGTAGATGCCCGACCGGCGCAACGATATCCAACCGATCAACAAGCTAAACAATCCGGCAACGATCACGGCAATGATAATTGCCGGGATAATGTTCACAGTCAGTAGCTTCATCATCCAAATCGCAGCATATGATCCAACACCGAGGAAAGCTGCATGGCCAAAGGACAAGTAACCTGTAAGACCAAAGAGGATGTTAAACCCAATTGCAAAAATCCCAAAAATCACAAAGCGTTGCATCAAGTCAGGATAGCCTGCGTTGAACTGAGCCATTCCCGACCCTTCTGGGAACGGATTTAAGATGAACGGTGCGAATGCAACAAGCGCCGCAACAATCAAAAGCAGACGGAAGTCTTTTTGTTCTAAACCCAGCATTTATTCCTCCATCACGCCTTTGCGGCCCATGAGACCACGCGGCATTGTCAACAAAACGATGATTGCGACCAAATAGATGATGATCTGGTTTAGGCCCGGAACAACCGCTAGAACTTGACCCATCGACGCAAAGCTTTCCAAAATGCCAAGCAAAAAACCCGCAGCAACCGCGCCCGGAAGAGAGCCCATACCACCAACGACCACCACAACAAAACTCAGGACAAGGAAATCCATACCCCAATGATAATTTGGTGGGTTGATGGGTGTGTACATTACGCCAGCCAACCCAGCGACGGCGGCTGCAAGTCCAAACATCAAGGTGAATCTACGGTCAATATTGATCCCCAAAAGGCCAACGGTTTCGCGATCTTGCATGCCCGCGCGCACGACCATACCAAATGTGGTCAACTGTAAAAATGCGAACACGGCCCCGACTACGACGGCTGCAAACAGGAAGTAAATTATGCGCCAATAAGGATAGATGATCTGATTGGCTTCAAATCCAAGCATCGCGCCAAAATCGAATGATCCTGTGAAAGCAACGGGCGCCGACATTGGAATTGGGTTTGCTCCATAGTAGAATTTGACAATTTCTTGCAAAACAATCGCCAGACCAAATGTCACAAGGATCTGATCGGCATGCGGTCGTTTATAGAAATGCTTGATTAGACCACGCTCCATGATCACACCCACCAAGACCATTATTGGGATGGCAAACAAAATCGCGAGTGGCACCGACCAGTCGATGATCGACGCCCCTGTCGCCTCTCCAAACCAATCAAAGACATAGGGCACATCCACTTTCAGTGGGTTGCCCAAAAAGTCGGTCTTCGTCTCATCGATCACTTCGTAAGACAGATTTAGAATACGATTAAGCGTAACGGCACAAAAGGCACCGATCATAAACAATGCGCCATGCGCGAAGTTCACGACGCCGAGTGTTCCAAAGATCAACGACAAACCTAGAGCGATCAACGCATAAGCGGACCCTTTGTCGAGACCATTCAAAACCTGCAGAATGATTGCTTCCATTTTTCCTACCTCAGGGGATTTGCCCGGTTCCCACGGGCTTGGACGGGAAGGTCGGGCGACAGGCGCCCGACCAAAATCTTATGCGCCTGGGTTACATGCGCCGAGCTCACCACCAAAGATGGAAGCATCATATGTAACTTGAGACACAGGTGTGACTTCAACGATTTCAAGAAGGTCGAACTCGGATGTTGGGTTCTCTTTACCCTTCACAACCAACACGTCTTTGAAGCACTGGTGATCTTCAGCACGATACAGCGTTGGACCGTTGCCCATACCATCGAACTCAAAGCCTTCCAGAGCTTCTGCAACACCACATGGATTGAACGTGCCAGCACGCTCACAAGCATCCGCATAAAGGATCGCTTGAACATATGTTGTGTGTGCCGCCTGTGATGGTGGGAAACCGTATTTCTCACCGAAGGACTTAACGAAGGCTTGTGTGCCTTCATCCTGTAACGACCAGTGCCAGTTTGTTGAACCGAAGATGCCCTTAACGTTGTCACCAGCACCACGTGCCATCAAGCGAGAGTACAATGGAACAACGATTTCGAAGTTCTTACCGTTCACCAGCTTGTCACGCAGCCCGAACTGAACCGCGTTTGTCAACGAGTTCACCATGTTACCGCCGTAGTGGTTCAGAACCAAAACGTCAGCATCGGACTGCAAAACAGGCGCGATATATGAAGAGAAGTCAGTTTGTGTCAGTGGTGTTTTCACCGCTGCAACTGTTTCCCAACCAACCGCTTCTGTGGACGTACGAACAGCTTCTTCTGTTGTGTAACCCCAGTTATAGTCCGCCGTCAGGTGGTAAGCTTTACGATCAGAACCGTAGTTTGCTTCCAAGATCGGAGCCAAAGCAGCACCGGACATATATGAGTTAAAGAAGTGACGGAAGCCGTTTGCCTTCTTGTCTTTACCTGTTGTGTCGTTGGAATGCGTCAGACCAGCCATAAAGATAACGCCAGCCTCTTGGCAAAGCGCTTGAACGGCAACAGCCACACCAGAGGACGAACCACCAGTGATCATGATTGCGCCGTCTTTTTCGATCATGGAACGAGCAGATGCGCGCGCCGCATCAGACTTTGTCTGCGTATCGCCCGTTACATATTTCACTTCCTTACCTAGGATACCGTTACCCTGAAGCGCTTTAGAAGAGAATGTATTCATCATGCCGCCGTCGCCGCCACCATTGAGGTGCTCAACCGCCAGTTCATATGCACGAAGTTCGTCAGCGCCCTCATCCGCGTAAGGACCAGATTGAGGAACGTTAAATCCCAGCATGACTTCAGAACCTGTTGGTTCATTCGTGTAGGCTGCGACTGGGCTCGTAATCAGCGTTGGGACTGCAAGACCTGCGCCAACTACGGCACCGGACTTCAGCAACCCACGCCGGGTTGTTGAAAAGTCAGACATTTATTTCCTCCCATGGATGGCACACAATTTTTCCGTGCGCCTGTCTTAAACACCGACACGATGCCGCATAAATGGTAACAATCGCAACATATGTTTGTTTTTACAGTATTTTTTTGTAAATACTTCACTTTGTGCAGCGCACATATTGTAAATATTTTTACACTACAGTAAAAAAACGTTGTATTTCAAAGGGACAGCCATGGCGAGAACTCTTGTCGGAACCAGAATTCGCGAGGGCAGACGCGCAAAAGGCTTTACACAAAGCGCCCTAGCGTCTCATGTGGGTATCTCAGCCTCATATTTGAACTTGATTGAACACAATAGACGGGGAATCGCAGGCAAGACCTTGGCCGCTCTTGCAGAGGCCCTAGAGCTTCCGATGAGGGATCTCGCTGAAGGGGCTGATCAAACGTTGCTTGATCGGTTAAAAGAAGCGGCTCAATCGGAGCCCGCCGTAAAATCAGAACTTCTAAAACTCGAAGAGCTGGTCGGCCGTTTCCCAGGTTGGGCCCGTTTGATCAAACGCCTTCAGGACCGAATTGATGCCCATTCCGATGAGCTGACCGCGCTTTCCGACCAATTGAACCGAGATCCTTTCTTTTCAGAAGCAATGCATTTGATGTTGTCTAACATCACGGCCCTCAGATCGACGGTTGAAATTCTGACGGGGTCCGAAGATGTCCCTGATGATGCCGCCCAAAGGTTCATGGAAAACCTGCAGTTTCAGGTGGTTCGCCTTTCTGAAATCGCTCAAGAGCTTCAGATGCATTTCGAAACGCAGTCGCGTAGCATTGCAAGCAACGAGGACAGCGCGCCCAATGAGACCTTTTGGGAAGCCCGCGCATTTTTTGATTTCAACATTGAAAGCGGGGCTTCAATCCCTGATGTCACAGACCCAAAGCTCACGCGCGACTTAGAACTTTACTCCAAAGTAGCAACGCAGATTTCTGCTAGCGAAATTCAAATTTTGGCGCCGAAATATGGCTTCGACCCTTTGGCTATAGCCACTGAAACGAAAACAGCGCTGCCTATGGTTTTTCGGCGTTTGGCCCACCTTCCCCATAGCGAAGGGTTCCCCGAGTTTGGCTTGATGGTCTGTGATCAATCAGGAGGGGTGCTGTTTAGAAAACCACTTCCACAACTTGCCTTACCCAGACGTTCAGGCGGGTGTCCACTTTGGCCAATTTACCGTGCTTCTCAACGGCCAGACCAACCCATTTGCGCACGAATGGTCATGCCAAGCGGTGAAGAAGTTTTGACATTTTCAGTGGCACATTTTGATGGACCAGTTGAGTTCGACTTACCACCTCGCATGATGCTGTCGATGCTTTACACGCCACAAAACCCAACAGTTCTGCCAAACATAGACCACAGTCGCCTGCCCTTGATCGAAGTCGGGGCACAATGCTCAATTTGCCCACGCACTGCATGTCCTGCACGAAGGGACGCCTTTATTCTTGGCTAGTCTTGCGGTCGCGGCTGCAGACCTTAAACTGCAGTTGCAGTCATTAAGGAGGAGAAATGACGGCACGGATTGTTCTGGTTGAGGACGAGCTTCATATCATCGAAGCGCTCAGCTTTATTTTGTCGCGCGAGGGTTTTGATGTGGACACTTTTACCACAGGTGTGGGGCTTGTGGAAAAGCTTCAGGACGCACCACCGAACCTTGTGGTCCTTGACTATATGTTGCCAGATATCAGCGGCCTTCAAATTCTGAATGAAATCCGCGCAACAGAAGCTTTAAAAACGCTACCCGTACTGATGTTGACGGCCAAAGGCCAAGCCAAGGATCGTGAAGCCGCCGAAACCGCAGGGGTGTCGCGCTTTATGACCAAACCCTTCTCAAATGCCGAAATTATAGACGTCACAAAAGAGATGTGCAGGAATGACTGAACGGCCCGTCATTTCCCAAGATGCAACCCGTAAAGCCCGACAGTCCCGCAAACGACAAGAAGTTGCCCTGCTAATTCCTTTGTTTGGGGCCATTATTTTGTTCACACCGCTTCTCGGCTCGCTTGGAATTGGTGGAGACAGTTTGAAAAGCCGCTTTGTATCGCTTTTTTTGATTTGGTTGGGTTTGATCATTGCGAGTTTTATCATGAGGCGAATGCTGCGCCCTGATATGCGTGGTGATGATTGATGCTCAGCTTCAATGTCCTTATCACGATCTGTCTGATCTATGTGGGCATTTTGTTCGCTGTCGCAGGTTGGGCCGATGCCCGCGCCCGTGCGGGATCCGCTAAGTTCCTGCGCAGTCCAATCGTCTACACACTTTCGCTTTCGGTTTACTGCACGGCTTGGACTTTTTATGGCGCCGTAGGTTCGGCGGCACGCAACGGCCTAGAATTTGCGACGATCTACCTAGGACCAACCTTGGTATTTTTGGCTTGGTGGTGGGTATTGAGGCGGTTGGTGCGTTTGGGACGTCGACAACGCATAACCTCTATCGCGGACTTCATATCTAGCAGATACGGCAACAGCAATATCATTGCTGTCATCGTAACACTGCTGTGCGTGATTGGTTCGACGCCTTACATTGCACTTCAACTTCAGTCTTTAACTCTCAGCCTAGGCGTCTTTGCCGAAGACACTCAAACCTATATGCCGGGGACCGCAGCCTTCTGGGCCGCAGTTGGCCTTGCCTTTTTCACAATTCTTTTCGGTACAAGAAACATCGACGCCAACGAACGACATCATGGCGTGGTCTCTGCAATTGCCGTCGAGGCGATCGTCAAACTTGTTGCTCTTTTATCTGTTGGCATATTTGTAGTCTGGGGCCTAGCCAATGGTCCTGCGGATATATTGTCGCGTGCACCTGCAAGCATGTCCACAGCTGAGCCGTTGATCACGCCACGCTGGATGACTTTGACCTTCCTTTCTGCAACGGCCATCATTTGCTTGCCACGAATGTTTCAGGTTCTTGTTGTTGAAAACACAGCCGAAGAACATTTGGCCACAGCAAGCTGGGCCTTTCCACTCTACCTTTTCATGCTGTCACTCTTTGTGCTTCCGATTGCGATCGGCGGTCTGTCTTTCTTGCCCGAAGGATCCAACCCGGACCTCTTCGTCGTAACATTGCCACTGGAAACCGGAAATTTTTCTCTTGCTACCCTCGCCTTTCTGGGTGGATTTTCGTCTGCGACTTCGATGGTTATTGTGGCCGCGATTGCCTTGTCCACGATGGTGTCAAACCATATTGTGTTGCCTCTATGGATCCGGGCGAACCGCGAGCGTGATCCTCAGTCTGACGATGTCCGCTCTTTGCTTCTGAGCGCAAGACGCATCAGCATTGTTTGCATACTCGCGCTTGGATATCTTTATTATTCTCTGACTGATGGCACGGCGGCATTGGCCTCGATCGGCCTTATTGCATTTCTAGGAGTGGCGCAGGTTCTTCCAGCACTTCTAGGCGGGCTATTTTGGAACAACGCAACCCGCATTGGGGCGTTGGCCGGCATTCTTACAGGATTTGCCATTTGGGCATATACCTTGTTTTTGCCAAGCTTCGAAGGTCAGCTCATCCTAGGGCAGCAGGCACTTCAAACCGGTCCTTGGGATTTGACATGGTTGAGACCGCAGTCTCTCTTTGGTTCGCAAATTGAAGATCCGCTTGTCCACGCGACTGTTTTTTCAATCGGAGGGAACCTTTTAGTCTTCGTCGTGGTCTCCCTAATCACCGATCCAACGCCGTTGGAACGCTTACAAGCGGTTCGTATGGTCCATGCACAAGACAGCAATCCACGCTTTCGCTCTGCCGGAGAGGCAACCATTGAAGACTTGTTCATATTGGCACAGCGCATCTTGGGTCGAGCTGACGCAACTGCCCTTTTTGAGAGGTTTGCACGGACGCAAAATCGCCAGTCAGGACTTCCAGAATATACCGATGACTTGATGCGCGTCCTAGAACGCGAACTTGCCGGAACTGTAGGAGCCGCCGCTGCGCACGCGATGTTGGCGCAGGTGAGTGGATCAGAAGACTTGTCTTTCGAAGACCTGTTTGCGATGGCCGATGAAACGGCCGAAATCATGGAATACAGCCAAGAGCTTGAGATTCGCTCACGCGAACTGGCCGAGACGGCAGCAAAGCTCCGTGAAGTGAATATGCGATTGACGGATATCTCTTCGCAAAAAGACGCGTTCCTAAGCCAAGTCAGCCATGAATTGCGCACACCCATGACTTCGATCCGCTCATTTTCTGAGATCATGCGAGACAATCGTGGAACCCCCCAAAAAGACCAAAAGCGCTTTGCCTCAATCATCCATGACGAAAGCGTCCGGTTAACCCACCTGTTAGATGAAATTTTAGATCTCAGTTTTTTGGAAAGCGGAGAGGCGAAGTTAAACATACAAGACAGCGAACTCTCAGAAATCGTTTCACGCAGCCTGAACAGCACATCAGCAATGGCCGAGCATCGTCAGATCACAATTTTAACGGATATAAGACCGAAATCTATGCGCCTTGTAACGGACCCAAATCGATTGTCCCAAGTTCTTATAAATTTGATAACCAATGCAATCAAATACGGAACGGCGGATACACCGATTGTCAAAATTTCGGCCCGCATTCGCCAAAGTGAAGTGATATTGAACGTGAAGGATAATGGCCCAGGCATCCCACCGGATACGGCCCGGATCATCTTTGAGAAGTTTTCGCGTGTCGGACAAAGCGCAGATCGTGGGAGCGCCGGATTGGGGCTTGCGATTGCGCGCGAGATAATGCGCAACCTTGGAGGATCTATCCAGCTTCAACAAAGCAACGAAAAGGGTGCCAATTTTGAGTTGCGCATGCCCCTAAGTATTGCGGGCAAAGCGGCGGCTGAATAAAACCCAAAAGAACGGGCCCTGTCCTTAGACAGGGCCCAAAAATGTCTCAAAGTGGGGCTGTTACGTCCAGTGCATCGCTGCCGGACGGATCTCAAACGAAATATGCTGATCGGCACCTTCAAGACCCGCACGCTGGTGATGGTATAGCTTCCGCCAATAAGGCTGGATTGCAACACCTTCGTCCTGAACCAGCATCGCCATTTTAGAAACGATCGCTTTCCGAGCTTCCAGATCTGGCGTCGCCAAAGCTTCTGTCAGCATTGTGTCGAACTCTTCGCTCGCGAACGCAAACTCGTTCCATGCTTCGCCAGAACGATAAGCCAAAGCCCAAACCTGAACCGCCAAAGGACGGTGGTTCCAGTTCGTGGATGAGAATGGGTACTTCGCCCAGTCATTCCAGAATGTTGAACCTGGCAAAATTGTCCGCTTCACTTTGATGCCGGCTTGACGCAACTGATCTGCAACAGCATCGGTCGTGTTACGACGCCAGTTGTCGTCAATCGAGATCAACTCATGCTCAAAATCGGCCATACCAGCTTCGGCCATCAAAGCTTTGGCCGCTGCAGGGTCCACTTTACGCTCAGGCAGTTCTGTATACTCAGGATGGACTGGTGAAACATGGGTATTTTCACCCACACTACCTTGACCATCGATGCCAAGTTCCAAAAGAACGCTATTGTCGACAGCCATCGTGATCGCCTGACGAACGCGTTTGTCCGCATACGGCTTCACGCCATCTACTTCAGCTGCTTGGTTTGGACGAATAACGATCGTCGATGCCGTTGTGATCTCAGAGATTTCCAGCTCTGAAGAAGCAGCGATCAATTCAACAAATTCGCCGGACACGTTATAGGTCATGTCGATTTCGTCGGACTCAGCTGCGGCCAACCATGCCGATGCTTCCGTACCATAATCGATATACTCGACCCGATCCATCCAAGCGCCATTGCCTTCGTTCCACCAAGTGTGGTTTTCGTTGCGCACAAGGACCGCTCTGACACCAACTTCAAGAGATTCAGGCAAATAAGGGCCGGTACCAATTGGATTGGAGATATCTGCCAATGACGTCTCAGGGTGATACACGGCAGCAGGATAGTCAGCCATGCCCGCGATCAATGTGATGTCAGGTGCAGGCAGGTTCAAACGAACTGTGGAACCGTCTACAACCTCAATTGCACCTTCGATGGCTTTGTTCGTATCAGCATCGATCAATGTTGACATACGACCAGCCATTGAATTGCCTTCAACTTCTTTGTCACACCAATCGCCAATGACCCGTGCTACATCTTCTGCTGTGAAGTCATCACCGTTGTTCCATTTCACGCCTTGACGCACATTCAAAGTGTAGGTTTGCGCATCTTCAGAAATATCCCAAGATTCAAGTAGCTGTGGACTGAAGGAGCCGTCATTTTCATATGCAACCAGATACTCCAGATAGCCGCGTGTAAAATTGGCAATCTGTGACCAGTCATAAGTCCGTGGCTCTTTCAACGCGCGCACTTCTTGTTCAATGCGAACAGTTCCGCCCATCTTTGCATGACCATCTGCCTTCGCAGCCGGTGCGGTCAAACCCAAGATACCGTAAGCCGCTGCTGTGGTTGCTCCGAACGAACATGCGGTTGAAATAAACTCTCTTCGATCCATCTCAGATGCGCCAATTTTCTGACCCATCTTTACTAGGAAAGAAGGAACTTCTTTTCCGTTACGTTTTAGAAACTTCATTTATACCTCTCCGTTGTCGCCCAGTCGCCCAGGCATTTGGCAATGTCCTGCCTTTTTTTGCGAACCTCGCCGCGGAACTCTGTCGCGGCATGACCCATATTTTGCGCAAGTCTCCTCGCGCACACGCGACACTGAAACCGTTGCTTTCGTATGCGTCAACAGAAGAAAAGTCACTTTTGCAAAAATTGCTCCGATATGCCGCTTTTGACCATACTGTAGGCTGTAACTCTGACAGTTCGCGAGAACTGCATTACTCGAGCAGATTTGCAGATATATCAGACAGAGTAGAATTTCTCTGCCATCTTTCGCTCTGCTCAATTGGAACAAAACGGGTTTAAAATATCGTCAAATGGTCAATTCTTAGAAAATGAGCGACGAACCTGCATGAAACGGACATTCTAAATCCGAACAAAAGACTTAAAAAAATACTGAAACACAATTTTCGACCAAGCCGACCTACTGCTTTCTGTGGACGGCTTATGAAAGCCACGCCACCTTTCAACTTTAGTTTTACTCGATTTCGTTTGCGAAATGTGACAACCACATGCCCACCCACGGCAATGGCGTGCGTCGTGCGGGTTCTGAACCAAATGAGCGTGAAAAACCAACACCCAGTGTTCCAAACACATCGCCCACATCGTTTAGATTTTCCACGGGAACCACGCCCAAATCAATCACCAAATCCCAAGGGCCTTTGCGAAACTGGCTTTAATAAGACGTTTGAACATCAAAAACAGTTGCACCATAACTATCTGTAGACCCGCCCGCATAAGCAATTGATGAGGTAAATTGTCTTCCCAATCCATCATATGACGCTCCGGCATTTACAAAAGTGGCATCAATGAGCGATTCATCAAATTCATCTTCAGCATCAATTACACCCACTTGAACAAATGAAAAATCTCCAAGAAGCGGGAAAATCACTTCGACCACCCCATAGCTATATGGGCCCTCTTCTGACGAATCTCCGTGGTCATCTTGATTTCCGGCGCCTGCAAAAAGACCAATCGTAAAAGTGTCAGATACAATGTAGCTAGCTCGTAAAGAGGTATGTTAAATTCATGCCTCAATTCCTTCTTCCGAGTTCATTTGGTTAAGAAGGAACAAACATTTTCAAGGCAACATGAAGAGCCATTAAAAACTGACAAATGATCGGACCGAACAATCAACGTTTGGTATGAAAAGATATCCGTTTAAACCCTTTGACAATCGCAAGAGGATTGAATTTTTCAGATAGGTTTAGGTTTGAACGGCCTCACTCTTAACCGGCCGATCAAAGACTATGATTGGTACCCGAGGCCGGACTTGAACCGGCACGCCGTGAGGCAATGGATTTTGAATCCATCGTGTCTACCATTCCACCACTCGGGCACAGAGCGAGCCTATATTGGAACCCTAGCAACAGGGTCAACCGATTACTCCGCTGCAATTTGCGAAATTTTTTGCGCGGCCGCGCTTGCCAATTGCGTCACAGGCTTAGACCGAACAATACGGCCATCCGTTGCAAAATCATGATGATTTTTGGAGATTTCCGGCAGTTCATAAAGGTAATTGACCATTGCCCCGTAAGACTGGGAGACTCCTTTCTCTGACAAATCCGCATCGGCATGAACCGCGTGAATTCGAGCTCCATTGCTCAGATGAAACCGCGCAACGGGATCGGCAGGCTCCTGTCCTCTGCCCTTAATTTCCGTCAAGAAGTATGCGGCAGCCTGTTGGACAGCCAAAGGATCAGATGCGAAACTATCGCTTGCAAAGACATCACTGGCCCAATTCGACAGACCTGGGATCGGAGAGAGAGTGACAAAAGTTTCCAATCCTTCAAACTCCAGCTGAAGAAACTTCACAACTTGCTTGATCAGGAAGTTGCCAAAGCTGATCCCGGCCAATCCATCTTGGCAATTCGATATGGAATAGAAGGTCGCAACCTTTGCATCCTCCGGTGGGCAAACTTCCCTATCATGGGTTAAAATACCGGCAATGGCATTTGGCACTTCAGGGCCCAAAGCAACTTGCACAAAAATGATCGGTTCATCTGGCATCGCCGGGTGAAAGTAACCAAAACATCTGCGATCGGCAGGCTCCGTCCGCTGACGCAACGCAGCCCAACTATCGATTTGATGCACAGCCTCGTACTTAATCAATTTTTCTAAAACATTGGCTGGGCTGGACCAATTTAAGGGTCTTAGCTCAAGAACGCCCAAATTGAACCAAGCACGAAGCAAAAATTTCAAGTCAGAATCCACCCGAGAGAGGTCTGGATTATCCTTCAAAAGCGATCTCAAATCCTGTCGCATTCGCACCAAGGAGTGTGTTCCATTGCGCGCTTGGTTCAAACGCCGAAACAACTCACGCCTGGGAGCTTCTGAAACAGACGCGAATTCCTGCAGGGCTTTGGAAGACATGTCATGCTCTAGCACATCCAATTTTGCGCGGATTAGCGGAATATCCAAATCCAATTCCGAAGAAAGATATTCAAACATCTCGATCCGGGCTGTTTGATCTGCGACTTGATACGCCTCCCAAAAGGCCGATGCAAAGCTGCGCACCTGGTCGAACCCTTCCGCAGCTATAATACTGCCAGCCAATTCAGCTAAGCTTTGTGATGGGATATGTCGCCAACGCGGCGGCGTGACGCCATCCGTGACAGCTTGAACAAGATTGCGAAAAGTCGACATGTTTTCGGTATATCCTAAAAAGTTTACAAACTATTGGCAGCGAACGTATCGCATTGATCAATCCGGCCCGTTTCATATCCGCGAATGAACCAACCTTGCCTTTGCGCAGATGTGCCATGCGTGAAAGTATGCGGATTAGGATGGCGCCCTGCTTTCCTTTGCAAGATATCATCACCGATTTGCTTGGCCGCATTTACGGCTTCAGCCAAATCTCCAGATTCCACCGTGCGCAAGACATCTTGTGCAAACCGAGCCCAAATGCCCGAGTAACAATCTGCTTGCAACTCGACGAGTACAGAGAGCTGGTTGGCTTCGCGTTGCGAAACTTGACTGCGAACCTGGTTCACCTTGGGTAAGATGCCCAAAATATTCTGAACATGGTGAGCAACCTCATGGGCAACGACGTAAGCTGCGGCAAAATCCCCACCGGCACCCATTTCGCGGCTCAGCGTTGTAAAAAACTCTGTGTCCAGATAAGCCTTGCGATCTGCCGGACAGTAAAATGGTCCAGATGACCCCGAGGCCGTTCCGCATGGAGATTGGGTCACGCCTTTGAAAAGGACCAGCGTCGCAGGTTCATATATGCGGCCCAATTCCTCACGAAAAATCTGTTCCCACATGATTTCGGTGTCACGTAAGGCCACAGCTACAAATTCACCTGCGGCTTCGTCTTCAGGAGTGATCTCGGCAGAACTGCTACCACTCAACTGCCCATCATTTTGTAGCAAAGGCGTAACATCAACGCCCAAGAAATACCCTATGACAAGCAAGACCACTAAACCCAGGCCACCAATCTGAAAACCACCAGATCGACCGGATTGCCGGCGATCTTCGATATTGCTACTTTTTTGACGACCACGCCATTTCATTTGTGATACTCACTCTTTTCCAAAAGCAGCCTACTTGTCGACGTCGTGTCAAACAAGGCCGTTGACCCCTTTTGGACCCCATGTTCAAAGCCCGCTCATGCTACGCCGCCTCTATGATTGGACTCTAGACCAGGCCGAGCGCCCTTACGCGCTTTGGGTTCTTGCTGTTATAGCTTTTGTCGAAAGTTCGTTTTTTCCAATTCCGCCAGACATTCTTCTGATTCCGATGGTTCTAGCAGCACTGAACAGAGCCTGGCTGATTGCCGCGATTTGTACTTTTGCCAGTGTCCTTGGCGGAGGTTTTGGATATCTGATTGGAGCGCAACTTTTTGATCTGATTGGACAACCCATTTTGGACTTTTATGGCAAGGATGATAAGTTTGACGCCTTCGCGGAACAATTCAACCAACAAGGCCACTGGGCCGTATTGATTGCTGGAATGACACCGTTTCCGTACAAAGTGATTACAATTGCCTCCGGTGTGACCGGGTTGCCATTCGGACAGTTTATGCTGTGGTCGGTCGTTGCGCGCGGAGCGCGCTTCTTCGTCGTGGCTGCATTATTGTGGTTTTTTGGCGCGCCCATCAAAGCCTTTATCGAGAAATATCTGGGACTTCTATTTACGATCTTTTGTCTTTTGCTGGTTGGTGGTTTCTTTCTGTTGAGGTTTCTATGAGCCGCCCTGTCGCCGTTATGGCCGGAATTGGATCCGGCCTTTTGCTTTTGGGTGCATTTTTGTTTGAATATGCAGGCGGGCTTGCGCCATGCAAGTTGTGCATTTGGCAGCGCTATCCCCATGGTACGGGCTTTGCCCTTGGCATGATCGCACTGATCCTGCCGCATCTTTTGATTTACGTCGCAGGGGCCTTATCCGCCGCCGTCACCGCGGCAATTGGCCTTTACCATGTCGGCGTCGAACAGGGCTGGTGGGAAGGTCCCAGCAGTTGCTCATCCGGAGATATCTCTGGCTTGAGCGCAGAAGAACTACTCGAACAGATTTTAAATGCGCCGATGGTGCGGTGTGATGAAATCCCATGGTCGCTTTTGGGACTGTCCATGGCAGGCTGGAACGCCGTTATTTCTGCTGTGCTATGTTTGATTTGGATTATTGCGATCTGGCGGGAGTTAAAAGAGTCCTAAGCGTCCAATTCTGCATCCCAGTAAAGATAGTCCATCCAGCTTTCATGCAAAAAATTGGGCGGAAACTTCCGTCCTGCATTCATCAATAACCCGGGACTTGGTTGCATCGGCGTTTTCCTCAGATGCATTCCGGCTTGTTGAAGGGTCTTACTTCCTTTGCGCAAGTTACACGGACTACAACTTGCAACCACATTTTCCCAAGTCGTCCTTCCGCCCCTTGCACGCGGGATCACGTGGTCAAAGGTCATCTCGCCTTTTGCGCCACAGTACTGACAGGTAAATTCATCTCGAAGGAAAAGATTGAACCTTGTAAAGGCCGTCGTCTTTGCAGGCTTCACATAGTCTTTAAGAACAATGACCGATGGAATTTTTATCGCAGTCGAAGGGGAGTGAACATAGGTATCATACTCGGCCAGTATTGTCACACGATCCAAAAACGCGGCCTTCACTGCGTCCTGCCAACTCCAGAGCGACAATGGGAAATAGGACAGTGGTCTAAAATCAGCATTCAGCACTAAAGCCGGGTGATCCCTTAAGTTGGTGGGCTTATGAACGAATTCTTCCGAAAAAGTTGTGTTCATGATTGCGAACGGCTCCTGTCCCTCTGATCTGCTCTGACCGGAGACGGGACGCCCCGTCCCTCGTTATTGTTATTCGCACTATATCTAGAGGCTTATTTCCTACAAGCCCCAAGATTTGTTGCGAACCCGATATTCACAGATTGAATCAAAATTGTGACAAGCGATAAAAAAATCAAACTAAATCAAAGTAGATAACGCGTCAAAAAAGTCGCAGCCGTTTCCAAGCCATCTTGGGCGATACCATGTCCTACACCTTTTGATGTGTGGGTCTCTACATTCAGACCTGCTGAAAACAGCCCTGTTTCGGCCAGTGCCATAGAATCATAAGGGACGACATCATCCGCGTCTCCATGGACCAGCAAAACAGGCGGTTTTGTCTGCACATCCGCGGCAAGCGCATCGGGCGCCAAAAGACGACCAGAAAACCCAACCACGGCACCCAAAGGGTCACCACGCCGTGGCGCCACTTGCAGACCAATCATCGTTCCTTGAGAGAAACCAACCAAGGCAACTTTTTGACTGGGCAATGCCGCCTTACTGATTTGAGTGCTAAGCCATTTGTCAAAAAGCAACGCGTTCTTTGTAAACTCTCTTTCCATTTCTACTGGATCGGATCCATCCAACCAGGATATCGGAAACCATTGTCGTCCCATTGGATTAACCTGACAGGGATCCGGCGCATGAGGCGATAGAAACAAAGCATTCGGCAAAACCCCTTGCAAAGGGTCCGCTAGCCCAATCAGATCATGGCCATCAGCCCCATACCCATGGATAAGGACGATCAGTTGATCTGTCTTTCCCAACGGACTTTTTTGTTCAAATTCCAAACTCACTGCTTTACACCTTCTCTGCCCTTTTGGATGCGGTAGTAGTCCCAGAGCAATCTGGCCGCAACGCCTCTCCACGGGCTCCAGGCCTGTGAAATCGCAATAAGGTCCTTTTCCTTCGGCCGCAGTTCCATTTCGAATAGCATCCGGACACTTTCCTGAAGCGCAAGATCGCCAGCGGCAAAGACATCTGCTCGCCCTAGCGAAAACATTGCGTAAATCTCGGCCGTCCAACGACCAATACCCGTGACTTTTGTAAGCTCTTTGATCACCTCTGAAGATGGCAAGTCACGCAACGCCGCATAATCGATCCCGCTGGTGGCCAAAGCGCGGGCATACCGGGTCTTTTGCCGCGACAATCCACAAGCACGAAGGTCTTCTTCATTAGCGCCCGCAACACGCTGCGCCGAGGTTAGATCGGCGCGCTCAAGCTTACGCCAAACCGCATCAGCAGCGGCGACGCTGATCTGTTGTGCGCAAATCGCATCCAGCAAAGCCACAAAGCCATCACCGCGCAACCGCAGGGGCAAAGGGCCAGTGCGCGCCAATGCATAGGCAAAGCGTTCTTCACGTACCGCCAACCAAGCCGCACCTTCGGCAATACAAGCATCGCCGCGAATGACGCGTTCATTCAAACTCATCAATCCATTCCAGTATTTCTTGCACCGTTTTTCGAACCTCAACATTCGGCAACTCTGGCCGTCTGAGCATCAAAACCGGGATGTTCAAAGCACGCGCAGCCACCAATTTGCTAGCAGAGTTCGGTCCACCTGCATTTTTCACAACGATCCAATCAATTGCTAGACGCTTAAAAAGTGCAATCTCATCTTCAACGGAAAACGGCGGACGACCCCACAAGTACTCTCCACTATAAGGATAAGGACCTTCTGGCTTATCGAGTACCCGCGCATAAACGTAAGCATGTTCCAGGCTAGCAAATTCGTTCAATGTTTTTCGCCCCGTTGCCAAAAGAACCTTCTGACCTTGTCGAACAATGACCGCTGCCTCTTTTGCATGGTTCAAAAACGTCCAGTTGTCCTGATTTCCGGGATGCCAAGCCGGGCGTTGCAATACGATATGTTTGTCGACAACAACTTTTGCCGCGTGCGCAGTCATCTGACTAGCGAAAGGATGGGTTGCGTCAATCAGAAGCTCAATTTGGTTGTCATCAAGATAAGATTGCAAGCCCGTAATACCTCCAAACCCACCGATACGCATTGGTACGTCGATCGGCAGCGGTTTGCGCGTCTCACCAGCAAGCGAAGCTTGAACATCATGGCCCCGGGTTTGCAATTTTGAGCAAAGCTCTCGGGCCTCTGCGGTTCCAGCAAGCACCAAAATCTTCACTTTGCATGCCCCAAAACAACGCCAGCGCGGTCAATAACAATCACGTCCACTTCTGTATCTGGCAAAAAATCTAAAACACGCATACGCGCGCGTGCCGCAATTGCTTTACAGAGCAACGGACCGCCGCGCTCAGCAGCTTCGAGAGCGGTATTACAAGCGCCCAGATCTGAAAGGCCAAGTGCCTCGGCCGTTTCTTGCAAGTCACGAAAGTCAACTTGAGAGCGTGAGGAGTGCAGATCGATAGCACCCTGTGCGAGCTTTGTAATTTTACCGATCCCACCCCCTATTGTCACACGGGGCACCGGGTGTTTGACCAAATACTTCGCCATGCCACCAAAAAAATCACCCATGTCCAACATCGCGATTTCCGGTAGATTGTGAAGGTTTTGCACAATCCGTTCAGACGTTGCTCCGGTACAACCCGCAACATGGGGTAGACGCTCGGCACGCGCCACATCAATACCGCGATGGATCGAAGCTATCCAAGCTGCACAGGAAAAAGGCCGGACAACCCCGGTTGTTCCCAAAATAGACAATCCTCCGATAATACCCAATCGCCCGTTCCAAGTTTTTTTGGCAATCTCAGCGCCCCCTGGGATAGAAACGGTGATCTCTACATTCGGTTGTCTTAGATAGAGCGCGGCGGCACGATCGACTTCGGCCGTCATCATTTCGCGTGGAACCGGGTTGATCGAAGGTTCTCCAACACCGATCGGCAATCCCTCTTTGGTGACAGTGCCAACACCCTCGCCTGCCTTAAAAACCACTCCGCTTTCTGACGATCGCACAGTCGCGACGATCAATGCCCCATGGGTAACGTCCGGATCATCTCCGGCATCTTTTGTGATCCCAACAGAGACCCAATCTGATCCCTGATCAAAGAAAGCAATCGGGAAGACAGGCTTCTCGCCCCGCGGCAATGTGATACCCACCTCATTGAGACGTGAATGTCCCCACAACATTGCAAGCCCTGCCTTCACAGCGGCCGTTGCACAGGCCCCTGTGGTCCAACCACGGCGCAGGTCAGAGGTCTTTTTGCGTCCCATCGCCTCCCTATAAACACTGATTTTCCCGACGCCAATTGACCTTATCGGTCGCGAGCTGACTTTCCCTTTATGAAAACCCAGCGCATAAAACGCCGATGACGACTCAGTTGCCAACTTTTGAATGGCCAGAATTTGATCCCGGATGGGTCTGGCTATGTGGTGCCGGTCCCGGAGATCCCGGCCTTTTGACGCTTCATGCGCTCAATGCGCTGCGCCAAGCAGATACAATTGTGTATGACGCCCTTGTGGACAATCGGATTTTGGAATGGGCCAACTCGAAGGCTAAAGTGATTTATGCTGGAAAACGTGGTGGGAAACCTTCGGCAAAACAGCGCGACATTTCATTGCGTTTGGTCGAGCTCGCACGCGCCGGGAACCGCGTCTTACGCCTGAAAGGAGGCGATCCTTATGTTTTTGGGCGCGGCGGAGAGGAGGCACAAACCCTTGTGCAGCACAGCATTCCAATCCGGGTCATCCCGGGCATCACGGCCGCTATCGGTGGCTTGGCCTATGCTGGAATTCCAGCAACTCACCGAGATGTAAACCAATCCGTAACGTTTGTGACCGGGCATGATCAAAGCGGAGATGCGCCAAGCGCGCTGAACTGGCATGGTATCGCAACCGGATCGCAAGTGATCATGATTTACATGGGGATGAAGCACTTACCCGTCATCGCTGAACGTCTTTTATCCGCAGGGCGCGATCCGGCCGAACCTGTGGCAATTGTAACCTCGGCGGCAACCCCCGATCAGTCCGTTTTTGAAACAAACCTTCGGGCTTGCTTGGACCCAAACCATGTGGCCCATCTGTCACCACCCTCGATTATATGTATCGGTCGCGTCGTTTTGATGCGCCAAGTTCTAGATTGGATGAACATCGCAGGTGGCGCAGCACCACGGAACCTTGACCCTTTGGGCCGCGGCCGGCCAGCTGAGGCTTCGTGACAAAGGGATTTATGATTGCGGCGCCAAATTCAGGCGCCGGCAAAACAACATTAACAGTCGGGTTGCTTGCAGCGCTGCGTGCAAAAGGGGTTGATGTTACATCTGCAAAATCAGGCCCTGACTATATAGACGGTCGTTTTCATAAGGCCGTGACAGGTCAGCCATGTTTCAATTTAGACGCTTGGGCCATGACAGAAGATCGTTTGCGCGGGCTTGCCCAAACAGAAAGACTTCTTGTCGTTGAGGCCGCAATGGGACTGTTTGACGGCGCCCCCCCAAATGGACAGGGATCAGCAGCAGATCTTGCATCAAGCTTGGGCATTCCAGCAGTCCTGGTCGTTGATGCGTCGCGGCAAAGCCAATCAATTGCCGCACTGGTCCATGGTTTTGCCAGTTTTCGCGAGCACCCTAAGGTCGGTGGCGTGATTTTGAACCGTGTCAGTTCTTTGAGACATGAACAGATGCTTTGCCATGCCCTAGCCCCTTTGAACATCCCAGTAATTGGCGCCGTACCAAACACAGCCAACCTCCATCGTCCAAGCCGCCATTTAGGACTTGTGCAAGCCGTAGAACAAAGTGATCTGTCCAAATTTATAGGAGAGGCGCTGAACCTGGTCACACAACATCTTGACCTTGATATGCTGGTCTCACTTTCAAACGATATCCGCCGCCCTGCAGGCCAAATGCCACGCCTTGCTCCGCCTGCACAACACATCGCAATTGCACGGGATGCAGCCTTTGACTTCTTTTATGATCATTTTGTCCATGACTGGAACGCTCAAGGCGCAGAGTTGTCCTTTTTTTCGCCTTTGAACGATGATGCGCCCCCGCCCGCCGATTTAGTGTTTTTGCCCGGCGGATACCCTGAATTGCATGCTGGAAAGCTGGCCGCAAATTCAAGTTTCTTAAATGGGCTGCGGGCGTCCAGCCGGGTTTATGGTGAGTGCGGGGGATATATGGTGATGGGCGAAACTTTGACGGATGAAAAGGGCCAAACCCATAAAATGGCTGGCCTCTTGCGACTTGAGACGAGTTTTGAAAAACCCCGACGTCATCTTGGGTATCGCAAGCTTTCACCAAAAGTGGGCGGGCCATGGAGTGGTCCGATAAATGGACACGAGTTCCACTATGCATCGACCATAAAAGCGTTGGGTGATCCTCTGTTTACGGCAACAGATTCTGAAGGCACGTCACTGCCGCCGATGGGGCTGATCAACAAAAATCACTCCGGAAGTTTTGCACATGTGATTGACGCGCAGGGATCACAAGCCTAGCGATCCATTATGACATCCAGCCGATTTTCGACCGCAAAACGGAATGTGTGGGCTCTTGTTTGCGCACAAGCAATCATGGGCGCGCAACTTCCGCTGATATTCGTAATCTGTGGTCTTGCCGGACAGCAGTTAGCACCCAATATTTGTCTGGCAACAATGCCGATTTCCATGATCGTGTTTGGGTCTATGACAACGGCACCATGGTTATCAAACTTTATGCAGCGGTTCGGGCGCAAGCCAGGTTTGTTTATCGGCGCAATGGGTGGTGCAATTGGTGCAGCCATTTGCGCCTACGCGATGTTTTTACAAGATTTTTGGGTGCTATTGGCAGGCTCTTATCTGACAGGGATATATATGAGCGCCCAAGGTTTTTTCCGTTTCGCGGCCATGGATATGGCAGATGCGAACTACAAACCGCGGGCTGTATCCTTTGTTCTTGCAGGCGGTCTTTTGTCTGCTGTGCTTGGCCCTCAGCTTGGCAAACTGTCTTTTGATTGGTCCGTTTTTCCTTTTGTCGGCTCATATATAGCGGCCATAGGCCTCAACCTTTTCGGTGCTATCTCTTTGTTTTTCCTCCGTATTTCAAAAGCCCCGATCCATGACACTTCTTCAAAAGCCGGTGGACGGTCGCGTGGCGCCTTATTGCGCGATCCTGTCATTTTGACCTCAATGGTTTGTGCGATGGTCGCCTATGCGTTGATGAACCTTGTGATGACGTCAACGCCTCTTGCCGTCGTTGGATGTGGCTACACCCAAAATAATGCAGGCGACGTTGTCATGGCCCATGTGCTTGCGATGTTCGCACCCAGTTTTGTAACCGGGTATTTGATCAACCGGTTCGGAGTTAAGACAATCATTTCAGTCGGGTTAGGCTTTTTGGCTCTGGCAGGTATTGCGGCTGTGTCTGGTGTGACATTGACCCATTTCTTCGCAAGCTTGATTCTTTTGGGCTTGGGATGGAACTTTGCATTCATCGGCGCCACGGCGATGCTGTCCACTGCTCATAGCGACGCTGAAAAAGGTCGCGTTCAAGGGATGAACGATTTCTTTGTCTTCGGCATGGTCACGATTGCTTCGCTTGCGTCAGGTGGATTGATGAACTGTTCCGGCGGTGATCCAGTGATGGGTTGGATCAGCGTCAATGTGGCCATGGTGCCGTTTCTTTTCTTGGCAGGGGCAGTTTTGATATGGTTAACGAAGAAACCGCGAGAGGCCACCGAAGAAGGCATGTCTTAAGCTCCGGTCGATGCCTACCAAAGCGATCGAATGAAAGCCGCTTGCGCGCGCAACGGCGAGGGCTCTAAACCGCCATCCCAGATTGCCGCAGGGCGCGCGCGCGCGCGACGAAGTGTAAGAGGCGCAAGATATCCAAAGCGAGAGATGGGTTGCAAGGATCCACAGTCTTGCATCTGGGTAAAGGCTTTTTGACAAAATGGGCCAATGCCATCCCGATTAGGCAAAATGCGCCCACCTCTGCTTTCCAAATCCGACGCAGCCCGCAACCAGGCAGCTGCGGCAAATCCAGTACCAATCCGATATGCAGCGCCTTCGATACAGGCCGCCGCAGCGCAAATCGCCAACAACGCCCCACCGCTGCTCGCAAGATAATGCCAAAGTGCGTCCCAATCATGGAAATCGAAACCTTCGATATCCGTTTGGCGTGCCTCGATCAGCTCGTCGAACGAGGCCCTTGGCAAATTGCAATTTCGTATGACGCTAGCCAGCGGCGTACTGACCGTATGACGCCGAACTTTTGCGTGGTTGTAAATCTCGTCAAGGCAGTCACGCCACCATTGAAGCCTAATCTGGGCGATCATCGGCTCAGCTGTGACATAAGGCGCCCGCGCAACCTCGAGATTGAATGCCAATATGGGAAGCAGCCGCTCCCGCAGGGAAACAGGCATCGTCATGACCACACGAAACCGGGCAGGATCGCCTTCAGCGACAGCTTCGGCGCAGGCTTGGACACTCACGCGGCGGTCATCCCATCATGGATCAGTTTCCAATTGATCGCGTCGATCAGAGCCTCAAAACTGGCATCAATGATGTTTGCTGATACGCCAACCGTTGACCAGCGCATGCCTGCGCGATCTTGGGAGTCAATAATAACACGTGTCACCGCCTCGGTTCCACCATTCGTGATGCGAACCTTAAAATCGACCAGTTTCATATCATCAATTGATGCCTGATAGGGCCCCAAATCTTTGCTGATCGCTTTGGCAAGCGCATTGACCGGACCACTATCCTGTCCCAAGTCATCCGTTGAATCACTAACACTCATCATCTCATCTGGGCCAATTTGGGCCACCACAACAGCCTCAGAGAAACTAACCAAACGACCTTTTGCGTTGCGCCGGCGTTCAACCGTGACACGATAGCGTGTGATATCAAAAAACCGCAGACGCTCTGCCAGAACACCGCGGGCCAACAATTCAAAAGAGGCCTGCGCGCTGTCATAAGCATAGCCTTGATCCTCGGCCCGTTTCACCCGGTCCAAAATATCGGCCAATCGCGCGTCACCTTTCTCCACCTCGATGCCCATATCCTTCAGACGCTCGCGCAAATTGGACTGCCCGGCCTGATTGCTCATCGGTATGACGCGTTGATTGCCGACCGATCCAGGATCGATATGCTCGTAGGTCGTCGGGTTTTTAACAATCGCACTGGCATGGAGACCCGCCTTATGGGCAAAGGCACTTGCACCCACATAGGCTGCTTGCTTTTGCGGCACACGATTCAAAATATCGTCAAGCGTCCGAGACAATGGGGTGAGATCCACCAACCCCGCAACCTCGATCCCGGTTTCAAACTGGCTTGCATAGGGTTCTTTTAGCAAAAGCGTCGGGATCAGCGTGGTCAGATTCGCGTTGCCACAGCGTTCGCCCAAGCCATTCAACGTGCCTTGAATTTGACGCGCGCCTGCATCAATCGCTGCCAACGAATTGGCGACCGCATGTTCGGTATCATTGTGGGTATGAATCCCAATGTGATCACCAGGGACGCCCATTGCAATCAAGGCAGAGGTTGCCCTAGCCACCTCGGACGGCAAAGCCCCACCGTTGGTATCGCACAAAACCACCCAACGGGCACCAGCCTCGAAGGCCGCTTTGGCGCAAGACAAAGCATAGTCTCGATTGGATTTGAACCCGTCAAAAAAATGCTCGCAGTCAAAAAGCGCCTCCCGACCTTGGGAGACCAAGTGATCAATCGAAGCCGTGATATTTTCGAGATTCTCCTCAAGCGTGATGCCGAGCGCCGTTTCAACGTGGAAATCATCGGTTTTGCCCACCAGACAGACCGCGGGCGTATTGGCATTCATAACCGCAGCCAGAACCTCGTCATTCGCCGCGGATCGCCCAGCCCGTTTTGTCATTCCAAAAGCTGTGAAAGTGGCCCGCATTTTGGGAACCGCTTCAAAAAATTCATTGTCCGTTGGATTGGCACCCGGCCAACCGCCCTCGATGTAATCAATGCCCAAAGCATCCAAGGCGGTAGCGATCCGGGTCTTGTCTTGAACCGTAAAATCAACACCTTGGGTTTGTTGCCCATCGCGCAGGGTCGTGTCGAAAAGATAAAGGCGTTCTTTAGTCATTTCGTTGCCACTGAGGTGCGCAATAGCGATACAGCGCCTGTGGCGCACGGGGTGGAAGCGAAGCGCCCGCCATGGTGGAGGGCGGTGCGGGCGCTGTTGCAATTACTCGAAAGAATCATCTCAAAGTCTCCAATTTGGATATGTCGAAGTCCGCTTCCAATTTGATTGTCACTTCTTCGGCACCCATTTGAACACCAAAACCTGCAGCACTCAGTTTGGCCTTAAGTTCATCCAACTCAGCAAACGCTGCAGATTTTTCCTCTTTTGTTTCCAGCAGTTTAGCTTCATCCCTCATACGTTTAATTTCAAAAGCAAAGGGTTCTACAAATGATCTGGCTTCTTTCCTCAATGCAATCTTTTTCAAGATCGTATCTTTGGTTTCAAGGCCAAGAAAAATAAGATCATTGGCCAGTTGCGTACCGTGTGAACTACTAACCTGTCTTTCAAGATGAGTAATTGCCAGAGATGTATTTAGGTCGTCCTTGAGAGCCTCAATCAACTCTTCAGACGGATTGCTGTCGCCCAAGTCATCTAAGTTTGCAAATTTCTCAATTTGC
>JBCCAU010000009.1:0-96391 GCA_039814625.1 Pseudomonadota bacterium | reverse complement strand
CCACAAATTCTTTTGGACATTAAATCAAGAAAAAACAATAACTTAAGGAGTAAATTGGCAGTCCCTAGGGTAATCGAACCCCTCTTTCCAGGTTGAAAACCTGGCGTCCTAACCGATAGACGAAGGGACCGCGCAGGGTTGCCTTTAATCAAATGCACAGACAGGGTTCAAGAAGAAATTTTGACTCCCATTTAGTTTTCATCCACTTCGTAATAGCTGGTTCTAGAGAACAAAACTTGTTCGTCTAGGGGGGTATTTTTGTCCAACTCTGCCGTTTCAATCGAAGCCGAAACGTCAAGCAGTCGCGTGATTTTCTGAGTCAAATCATCGCCAGAGGCGGCGATCATCGCCACGGTTTCGCGATCTTCATCTGTTAATAAATCACTATCTTTTAGTATCTCGGTTCCGGCAACAATCCCATTTAAGGGTGTCCGAAGCTCATGACTTAGAATGTTAAAAAAACGTGTCTTGGAAGCCAAGGATTGTTTCGCGATCAGAGCGGCTTCCAGGGCGGCTTCTTTGTGCGAGTTTGCCGCTGCTTTTTCACGTCGAAGCCCAGACACCGCAGCGGTAATCGCTTGATGCGCAGGCCAAAATATAAAGATCGCCTCTAGGATCAAAAGCGTCAATGCAACCATAAAAATGATATGAGACAGGCGCGTCTCTTGTTCCTCAACACTTTTTGCAATCGCCTCAAACTCTGAAACAGCTTCGTTCAACTGGGTCAAAAGCGGCGCCGTTGCCAGTGTTTTCAAAGCGTTCAAGCTGACCAAAGTTGTTTCGTCTTTGCCCGCAATGCGGGACGCAAGAAGGGCCTCCGTCAAGTCTTGAAATTGCATCACCATTTTATCGAGGCCAGAGTTTTCATTGGTCCCAAAGTAAAGTGTCTGGTGCCGTGGGCTGAGATAAGGGCGCGATCGAAGTGTCTGATGACTTTCCGTAAATAGAGCCAGATCAGCCACCAGTGTCTTACGATAGGTTTCAGCAACTTCCCTATCCTGTGCATTTACATAACTTTGAGCAAACAGAGTGATCCGTTGCGAAAGCATGCGTTGTCGGCCCGATAGGTTCACGTCCGCGGCAAGTCGCGCGCTGTCACCAGAACTTCGTGTTGCCAAAAAATGCGAGGCCGTGATGGTACAAGCAATAAGAACAATTGCTAAGACGTAGCGCCGCCATAAAAGTTCCGGCTTGTTTTCGAACACCTTCTATTGCCCTCTCCGTGATGGGATTGTGCACAGGCTTTAAAGTGATGGCTAAGGCTTAAATTGTGCCGAACAGAATACAGAGTTTTTGGAAAGACTTTAGGAGTCTTTTGCCAAAGCCACATCTTCCAATCGCAGTTTTGCTTTGCGTCGTCCTTGCCATTCGTCAATTTCGATGCGACCTGCCACATGAAAGACCGCGCCGTCATGGTTTTCCAAAGTCTGGCCAAGTGGCCCTTCAAAAGCTTTAAAGGCAATCGCATCAATTTTATGGCCATTGTCATCGCGAAAGCTGATCTGAAGATGTGTGTCTCCAACCCGGCGCGCAAATCCAACTTTCACAAAAGGAACGGCGAACCTCGGGGCAGGTGCCCCGGTGCCAAAGGGCCCAGCTGTTTCGATTTGTTCCAACAGTTCAATCGTTGCTGCCACCGGGGACAAAATTCCATCGAGCTTTACATCTTGCGGTCCAAATTTGTCAGCGCCTTGCTTTGACAGAAGTGTGGTCAAGCGCGCCATGGCCGGCTCCAATTGAGCGCGCGACAACGAAAGCCCAGCGGCCATTTTATGTCCGCCACCTTTTCGGATCAAACCTTCGCGGGTCAAAATTGCAATAGCGTTACCAAGATCTATGCCAGACACTGAGCGCCCTGAACCTTTGCCTTCGTCTCCATCAAAACCAATGACAATACTCGGACGGTTCGTAGCCTCTTTCATGCGCGAGGCGACAATACCGACAACGCCGGGATGCCATCCTTCGCCAGCAGCCCAAGTCAACGCCATTTGAACGTCTCGTGTGTGGGCCTGCGCCAAAGCCGCAACTTGCACCTCGGCCTCTATAGTGCGGCGTTCCTCGTTCAGGTCATTCAGGCGTAGTGCCAAAGCTTCGGCTTCATTTGGGTCCTGCGTGGCCAGCAGGCGCAAACCAAGATCGGCTTGACCAACCCGCCCTCCTGCATTGATCCGAGGTCCCAGCAAAAAGCCAAGATGATAGGCGCGTGGCGCGGTTTGCATACCTGCGACATCCGCCAAAGCCCGCAGTCCAAGACGTCCTCGCGCAGTCATGACCGTCAGCCCTTGACGGACCAATGTGCGATTGAACGCAACCAAGGGCGCAACATCAGCAACTGTTGCAAGCGCCACAATATCGAGCGCTTCAAGCAGGTTCGGTCCTTCAATGTCCATGGCTTTCAAGGCGGAATTCGCAGCAACGAGCGTCAAAAAAACCACACCGGCTGCGCAAAGGTAAGACAAAGTGCCATCCTCGTCTTGCCGATTTGGGTTCACCACAGCCAAAGCCCTGGGTAAAGTTTCGCCACCAAGATGGTGATCCAAAACGATGACGTCACAGCTGGCAGCAGACAGGGCTTCGTGACTTAAAGTGCCGCAATCCACGCAGATGATAAGGTCATGAGTGGCTGACAAATTCGAGATGGCCGCCGCGTTTGGTCCATATCCTTCGTCAATTCGGTCCGGGACATAATGCGTGGCTTTTATACCAAAATGGCCGAACCAATCTATCAAGAGTGCCCCCGAAGCGGCACCATCCACGTCGTAGTCCGCAAAGACGGCGATGCGCTCTTTACTGGCAACAGCCTGTGTCAGTCGGGTCGATGCTACCTCCATATCCCGAAGCGACATCGGATCCGGCATGGTTTTCTTAAGCGAAGGCGCAAGATAGGTCTCAACTTCTGATGACATGACACCAAGCCGCGCCAAGACCTGCGAAAGCTGTCTTGGCAAGTTCATTTCTTGGCTCAGCGTTTCTGCTGCGCGATCTTGTTCAATATTTGGTCCGATCCACCGCCGGCCGGTCACAGATCTCTCGACGCCGAAAAAGGCCCGGTCTTCAGACATCAATTATGGGTAAGGCGAATGGCGTCTCTAGCATGATCTCCAATTCAGCCAATCTAGACAGGGCTGCTGACATTGCGTCGCGTCCTTTTGGGTGCGTGACGATGAGTATCGTTGCGGTGCCATCTTCGTGCTGCGGTTGGCGCATACGGTCAATTGAAATTTCTGAATGTGCAAGCACACTTGATATCTGCGCTAGCACACCTGGCTGGTCCTTGACAGGACAACGAATGTAGTATGCCACTTCACGATCTGGTGTGACAGATGGCAAGTCTTTCAGGCTTTTCGCTGTTTGTCCGAATACAGGGATATTTATGCCCCGCGCGATATCCATCACATCGCCCATCACAGCGCTTGCCGTTTCAGATGGGCCAGCCCCAGGTCCCCGCAACACTATCTGACCAACGGCATCGCCCTCGATCATCACCATATTCGTGCCGCCCTTTAGTTGGGCCAACGGGGACGTTTCGGGGATCAAACAAGGTTCCATCAACTGGGATAGACCGTCACCTGAGCGTTCGACCACACCCAAAAGTTTTATCGCAAAACCCAAAGATCTGGCTGAACGAATATCCTCAATCGTAACTTTCCCAATTCCGGTTGTCGAAACACCTGCGTAGTTTACACGGGCGCCAAACCCGATAGCTGATAGTAGCGACAATTTATGGGCCGCATCGATACCACCGACGTCAAGCTCGGGATCCGCCTCTAGGTAGCCAAGACCATCAGCCTCTTCAAACGCTTGCTGATACGTTAGATTGGCGTCCTCCATCCGCGTTAAAATATAATTGCATGAGCCGTTCATCACTCCAAGGATGCGAATGATTTCATTGGCGGCCATCCCTTCTGTCAGGGCCTTTATAACGGGTATCCCACCGGCAACGGCGGCTTCAAAACGCAACTGTCGATCTGCATTTTCTGCGCGTTGCGCCATGGCTTGACCGTGATGGGCCAACAAGGCCTTGTTGGCCGTGACGACATGTTTCCCGTTGTCTAAAGCGGCTTCGATCGCGGCTTTTGTTGGGCCATCCTCACCACCCATCAACTCCAAAAACACATCGACATCATCACGACGCGCAACCGCAACGGGGTCATCTTCCCAAGCATAGCCTGATAGATCTACACCCCGATCTTTCTGCCGCGATCGGGCTGACACAGCCACGACTTCAATTGTTGCACCGGACCGACCCGTTAGTAGGGTCGCTTTGTCTTGAATGATTTTAACTGTAGCCGCACCAACTGTGCCCAAGCCTGCGATGCCCAGTCGAACTGTTTTGCTCATGCCTGATCCTATGTATTCCGCCGCTCATTAAGCGACGCACCTAGGCGACGCAATGCACACACGCTTGGTTTATCTTCTTAGCCTGCTCCAGGAATTTTTTGCTCGCCAATGTTGATTTTCATCAAATCTTCACCCCAAATGATGCGCCCTTTGAAGATGTCGGCCATTTCCCCTAAGCACTTCTCGCGCACCCCAAACGTATCCATCTGTGGTGTAAAATGTGTGGTCACCATGGTTTTAACATTGGCTTGGGCTGCGATACGCGCAGCCTCTAAGTGTCCGGACGACGTTAAATCGCCATCATCCTGATTGAATGTACCAGAGATGAAATAGCACATCTGCACAAGAAGATCAGCATCCTTTGCAATTTCAACGATTCCGTCACACGGACCAGTATCGCCAGAATAGACGAAGACGCCTTCATTGCATTCTAGCCGTATGGCGTATGGCTCTATATAACCGGGTTGGTGCCAGACTTCACGGATGGTGACCTTCCAATTGTCACTTTCGATCACCTGGTGATCTGTAATCGAGATGATCTCCGGGGCAGGGCGTTTGCGGGGCAGTTGTCCACCTCGGTTTGTATAGACAACTCTTGACCCTGCGGAGTTTAAGCGACCGTCCAGATCTGGGTGAAATACGCCGTTCTCCATGAACAAAAGCTCGCTCATTCGATGCATGTATTGTGGTGCATAAACCGTTAATTCTGGAACAAGGCCTGCACCTTGATCCCAGCGATTATGAACAAAGCGGGCATAATCCAGGCAATGATCTGTATGAAGATGCGAAAAGAACATTGTGTTTACATCAACGGCTTTGAACCCGGCACAAATAAAATTCTGGTACGCGCCACCGCCATGATCAAATACAAGAACCTCGTCCCCAACTTCCAAAACGTAGCCAGAACTGACCCGATTGGCCATTGGCACGGGCGAGCCTGTGCCTAAAAGTGTTAACCGCATGACATCCTCTTACATGATTGTAAGAGGACTTTAGTTGGTTTGTTCAGATTCGCCAAAAACTGTTGTTTATTCCGCAGCCATAGCAGGCGCTTGGTCGAGCTCTGGATAGATTGGAAAGCGATCGCAAAGCGCTTGGACTTTTGCTTTTACGGCTTCTTCCACAACTTGGTTGCCTTCCTCGCCATTCGCCGCAAGCCCATCGACGACTTCAACGATCATGTCAGCGATCAAGCGAAACTCTTCTTCGCCAAAACCGCGCGTTGTCCCTGCAGGCGTGCCCAAGCGGATGCCGGATGTGATCATGGGCTTTTCTGTGTCAAAAGGAATACCGTTTTTGTTGCACGTAATATGCGCCCGACCCAGAGCTTTTTCAGTCGCATTACCTTTCACGTCTTTTGGACGCAAATCGACCAGCATAACATGGCAATCCGTTCCGCCAGTGACGATATCCAAGCCGCCCTTAATTAATTGATCGGCTAGGGCCTGCGCGTTCCTGATCACTTGAGACTGATAGGTTTTAAATTCAGGCCGCAGCGCTTCGCCAAAGGCAACGGCTTTTGCCGCGATGACATGCATCAAAGGTCCGCCTTGGATCCCCGGGAAAATAGCGGAATTAAACTTCTTCGCCAATGCTTCATCATCTGTCAGGATCATACCACCGCGAGGTCCGCGCAGGGTTTTGTGCGTGGTTGTTGTTGCAACATGTGCGTGCGGGAACGGCGATGGGTAATGACCCGTTGCGATCAGGCCCGCAAAATGGGCGACATCCGCTAGCAAATACGCACCGATCTTGTCGGCAATTTCGCGCATGCGCGCGAAGTCGATTTGACGCGGTATCGCAGACCCACCGGCAATCAACATTTTCGGCTGATGCTCTTGCGCAAGCGCCTCAATCTGCTCGTAGTCGATGGTCAAACCATCTTCGAGCACGCCGTATTGGACAGCATTGAACCACTTTCCCGATTGGTTCGGTGCCGCGCCATGGGTAAGGTGACCGCCTGCATCAAGACTCATCCCTAGGATTGTATCACCCGGTTTCAAAAGCGCTAAAAATACGCCTTGGTTCGCTTGCGAACCAGAATTTGGCTGTACGTTCGCAAAGCTGCAATTGAACAGTTTACACGCACGTTCAATGGCCAGATTTTCGGCAACATCGACATATTGACAACCGCCATAATAGCGACGTCCTGGATAGCCTTCGGCGTATTTGTTTGTCATGACGCCGCCTTGCGCTTCCATAACTGCCTTTGACACGATATTCTCCGAAGCGATCAGTTCAATTTCGTCCTTTTGCCGGCCCAACTCTTGTTGTGTGGCGGTGAAAAGCTCTGGATCGCGTGTGGCGAGAGTTTCGCTGAAGAAGCCTGCGTCGCGTGTCATGATATTCTCCTTGAGTCGGTATGCGCGTTTCCTATGGGAAACTTGGTTGTAAGCAAAGAAATTTACGAAATTTCTGGGTCTTTTGCGACATGCGGAGGTTTTTGTCCTCCGTCACATTGCCAAATCTAGCCTGAAATGCATGGTTTGCGAGAGTTTAAAGAGGAATGCTATGTCCGATCGGAAATTTACGTTCTTGGCTGGCCCTTCAGAGGTCGCTCAGCAAGCATTAACCGATTTGGTCGGGCGATATGGTAATTCTGACATTCAAGACTGCGATGTGATTGTGGCATTGGGCGGGGATGGCTTTATGCTGGAAACTTTGCATGGAACCGAACATTTGAATGCACCCGTTTATGGGATGAACCGTGGCACGATTGGCTTTCTGATGAACCAATATGCCGATGAAGATCTCTATGCTCGGATTGATGAAGCAGAATTGGCGGAAATCCATCCCTTGCGCATGGTTGCACATACCGAAGATGGAACCGATGTTGAAGCTTTGGCGATCAATGAAGTGTCGATGCTGCGCCATGGTCCGCAAGCGGCAAAGCTTCGTATCTTTGTGGATGGCAAGCTTCGAATGGAAGAGTTGGTTTGCGACGGAGCCTTGTTGTCCACCCCAGCTGGATCAACAGCATATAACTATTCCGCTCATGGTCCAATCATTCCAATCGGGGCAGACATTCTAGCCCTAACCGCGATGGCAGCTTTTCGCCCACGGCGATGGCGCGGGGCCTTGTTACCGGCAACCGCAAAGGTCCGTTTTGAAGTTTTGGAACCTGAAAAACGCCCCGTTTCTGCTGTTGCGGATGGCAAGGACGCCGAGAATGTTCTTTGGGTTGAGATTGAGACCGCACCAGACGTCTGCCACCGCTTGCTGTTTGATCCTGGGCATGGCTTGGAAGAGCGATTGATCCGTGAACAGTTTGTATAAGCCTCTTTGAAGGCTAAGAGGTTTGTGGCGTTATGGGCTTCGCCTCTCTTGGCTGCGCAAATTCACCCAAAGGTATTTGATCAAGTCAAAGTCGCGCCTTGCCTCAGGGTGGGGGGCATTCCATTTGGAGTTGGTTAAAATACCTCCACCAGAAACATCGCACGCCGCAGGCGTGCTCAACATAATGGTCCAGCTTTTCTATAGTGGATAATAGGCCTCTATGGCGGCGGTTGCGACCACATGGGTCGTTCCATTTGCACCATCTTCAACATTTTGACCGCCGAAAACGGCTTTGACGTTCGCCTGTCCACGGGGCAGGGTTGCAGCGACAGCCCCGAGATCCACCTGCTCTGGGTCTTGGACACCGATTGTGACCCTGACCTCCATGAGGGCGCTATCAAGGGCAAGGGATTTAAACATTGTTAAACTGGAATGATGCAGCGCATCCTGCACGGCCCGCTTTGCCGCTTTCGTATAGTCCATGCCATAGAGATCATTTCCGGCGCCCAATTCAAGGATCAATCGTTTCATGAGGTCTCCAAATCAAGTGAGACGACCACCGCGGCATGCGCCACGATCGTGTAGCCGCCGTCTCGTTTCGGGACATTCAATCCACCCTGCATGACCGTGACCCCAATTTGTCCGTAAGGGAAGACGTCTTTCACCGTCGCGATGTCAACGCGGTCCGGCTCTTGGCAGGCGAGTTCGACGTCCACCATCATGTCCTGCACCGATTGTCCAAAAGCCTGGGCTACCGTCAGAGAGTTGTGCCAAAGCGCATCTTTTACAGCTCGGACACAAGCCTGAGTTGGATCCTCGGACCGCAAAGCAGTGCCCATCCCAAATTCAACTGCAACGCGTGTTTTTGTCATAAGTCCGCGCTAGCCTGTCTGCGCGGATTGTGCAAACTGCAAGTAAAGCAAAGGGGATGGTTATGGGCCTACCTATCGAAACACAACTCAGGTATTGGGGCATTGGCCTTGTCGCATTTGTAGGCATTCTTTGGCTCTTCTCCGACATCATGTTTCCTTACATTGCAGGTATGGCCATTGCTTATTTCATGGACCCGCTGGCAGATCGTCTGGAGCGGGTGGGCTTTACACGTCTTTGGGCCACAATTGTGTTGATGGTAATTGCGGCGTTCACTTTCTTGGTCATCTTAGCGTTGGTGGTGCCCTCTGTCGTGGGACAGGCCGCAGAATTGGCTGAACTGATGCCCGGCTATATCGATCAGGCCCGCACCTATCTGGTTGGAAGGTTCCCTCAACTTTTGGATGAAAACTCTGCGCTCAACCAACAGCTGCAAGAGTTCATTCAACAACTTCGCGATCAGGCAGGGGCCATAATCGGTGCATTGGTCAATTCTGCTTTTGGCGCAATCAATATCGTGGTTGCACTGATCATCACACCGATTGTCTCGTTCTATTTGTTGATGGATTGGGATCGCATGTTGACCCAAATCGATGATGCACTGCCGCGCGATCATCAGGTGACGATCCAAAAACTGGCGGCAGATGTGAATTCCGCCATTGCTGGGTTTGTCCGGGGGCAATTGTCCGTCTGCGCAATACTTGGCACTTTTTATGCCCTCGCCTTGGTCGTCGCGGGCTTAAATGGTGGCCTGGTGATCGGTTTGATCGCTGGATTGTTGACGTTCATTCCCTATGTCGGTGCATTGATCGGTGGGGCATTGTCCATCGGAATGGCGCTCTTTCAGTTCTATGGCGCAGATGTTGTTTGGACGGAATACGCGTTTCGCGTTGGCATTGTTGCCGTCATCTTCTTTATTGGACAGTTCGCAGAAGGCAATTTCCTAACCCCAAACCTGGTTGGTAGCTCGATTGGACTCCATCCTGTTTGGTTGTTGTTTGCATTGTCAGCGTTCGGCTCTCTCTTTGGATTTACGGGAATGTTGGTGGCTGTCCCGGTTGCCGCGATCATCGGAGTCTTCGTTCGGTTCGGTTTAGAGCGTTACCGCAACAGCAAACTCTATCGAGGCTTTGGCAGCGCAGATGAGGATGAGTAAGCAACTCATTTTTGATCTTCCCGTTGAAACGGGCTTTGGGCGCGAAGATTATTTCGTATCGCCGGCCAATCAGCTCGCGGTGGGTTCGGTTGCTGATTGGCAAAACTGGGCCAATGGTCGGCTGGTTCTGACTGGCCAAACCGGCAGCGGTAAAACTCATCTTCTTTCCATCTGGGCGAAGGATTTGGATGCCGAAGTCCTCTCCTCTGACGAGGTAACTCTGTGGAGACCTAAGGCCTTTGCCCGGCCGATCGCTATCGACGGGTTGTCACAGAGCGTCGATGAAGATGCGCTTTTTTTGATGCTAAACCATTTGCAGGCGCAAGAACTGCCGGTGATGATCACGGCCCTCAAAGACGTCGCCTTTCTTGGCCTTTCACTGCCAGATTTGATCTCGCGCCTCGATGGAAGTTCCAAAGTAACGCTTAACGCGGTCGATGACACTTTGTTGTCGGCGGTTTTTTTGAAACTGATGACCGACCGCCAATTGGTTTGCGCACCAGATGTTGCGATATATGCTCTGACACGGGTCGAGCGCAGTCTTGATACAGTAAAAAAGCTGGTAGATCGACTTGATCACCTGTCGCTTCAAAAGAAGAAAGCGGTTACCAAGCACCTTGTGGGCGAAGTGCTCGGCGATCTTTAAGACTTGAGGATGATCATGGCAGACGTGAATGCTGATTTTCTAAACGCAGAGGTGCCGCGCGCGCCGTCGGTTCTAGATCCGCTGGAGACAAGATATTTTAATAGAGAATTGTCATGGCTTGCTTTCAACCGAAGAGTAGTGGAGCTGGCCGAAGACCCCAGCCTGCCTTTGCTCGAACGGGTGCGCATGCTTTCAATTTCGGGATCAAACTTCGATGAATTTATGTCGGTCCGGGTGGCCGGTTTGAAAGAGTTGGATAAGAACCGAATTTTTGGCGGCTCGCTGGATGGATTGTCTCCATCTCAACAACTGGCCCGCATAAATGAAACCGTAAAAGACATTCGTGACAGCCAACAACGCATATGGTTTGAACTTCAAACGGCTTTAAGGTCTGAAGGCATATTGATCCTGACCCGACATGATCTGTCGGATGTCATGCGTGCTTATCTCAAGCGCATCTTTATGGATGATATCTTTCCGATTTTGACCCCGCTTGCGATTGATCCGGCACATCCATTTCCGTTTATTCCCAATGGGGGTCTCAGCCTGGGTCTTCAAGTGGCTGAAAGTGACACAAAACCAGCCGTCAACGCGTTGTTGCCAATTCCAGCCCAAATCGATCGATTCATTGCCTTACCCAAACAAGATGGCGAACCCGACCGTGTCATCTCGCTTGAGGAAGTTCTTTTGAACAATATCGATCAGATTTTTCCTGGCCGAGAGGTTAAAGGGCATTGCACATTCCGATTGTCCCGCGACGGCGATCTGGATTTCGAAGAAGAAGCCGAAGATCTTGTTCGTGAGTTTGAAACCGCTTTGAAGCGGCGGCGTCGCGGAGAAGTCATCGGTATGACCATCTCGGCAAATGCGCCGAAAGAGTTGCGCGATGAGATAATCGAAAGTGTTAAAGTCGCTGAAGCCGATGTTGATGAGGTCGAACACCTGATCGGTGTTGCGGATGTGAAAACTGTGGTTCTAGACAGTCGGCGCGACCTTCAATGGAAACCTTTCGCTCCGCGGATGCCAGAACGCGTGCAGGACTTTGATGGTGATATCTTTGCGGCCGTACGCCACAAAGACATGCTTTTGCATCACCCTTATGAAACATTTGATACAGTCGTTGCTTTCGTTCAGCAGGCCGCCCGCGATCCAAATGTTGTTGCGATCAAACAGACACTTTACCGCACTTCAAACCAATCCCCGATTGTCGAAGCACTTTGCGAAGCCGCCGAAAACGGGAAGTCTGTGACAGCATTGGTCGAACTCAAGGCCCGGTTTGACGAGGCCGCTAATATTCGGTTGGCCCGCCAATTGGAGCGGGCCGGCGCCCATGTTGTGTATGGTTTTGTTGATCTCAAAACGCATGCCAAAGTCTCGACGGTTGTTCGGCGTGAAGGGGATCGTCTGGCCACTTATACACATTTTGGTACAGGCAACTATCATCCGATTACCGCAAAGATTTATACGGACTGCTCTTTTTTCACCTGTGATAAGACTTTGGGGCGCGGTGCAACCAAAGTCTTTAATTATGTCTCCGGTTATGCCGAACCCGAAGCAATGGAGAACCTAGCGATCTCGCCGATCTCGTTGAAACCTCTATTGATGGAAATGATCAAAAACGAGGCAGAGAATGCGCGCAATGGTCGCCCGGGGCGCATCTGGGCGAAAATGAACTCGCTGATAGAACAAGATGTTATCGATGCCCTATACGAGGCCAGCCAAGCGGGGGTCATGATCGAATTGGTCATTCGTGGCATTTGTGGCCTGCGCCCGGGTATCACGGGCTTGTCTGAGAATATTCGTGTCAAATCGATTGTTGGGCGCTTTCTAGAGCATTCGCGAATATGTTGTTTTGGCAATGGCGATGAACTGCCGAACCCCAACGCGCGAGTGTTTATCTCATCTGCGGACTGGATGGACCGCAATCTGAACCGCCGGGTGGAAACACTAGTCGAGTTACAGAACCCTACTGTGCGCGCGCAACTTGTAGAACAGATTATGGCTGCAAACTTGGCAGACACCCGAAACTCATGGGTCTTACAACCAAACGGAGAGTACCGAAGACACACATCCAACAATCCCGAAGGCCTTTTTGATTGTCATAAATTCTTTATGGAAAACCCATCACTTTCAGGCCGAGGCTCTGCGGGCTCGCAAGATGCCCCGATCCTGACCCACGCGGATCATGACGCGTAAACCCTGATGCCGCGTCGCATAGCCGTCATCGATATTGGATCCAACACGGTTCGGTTTGTCGTTTATGATGGTGCGTCAAGATCCCCGTTGGCGTTCTTCAACGAGAAGGTAACTTGTCGATTGGGGCAAAACCTTCAGGAGACGGGATTTTTGAACCCTGAAGGTGTCGAACGCGCAATCCGGGGCTTGCGCCGCTTTCGCGCTTTGGCAGAGGCTATGGGCGTCTCCAGGACAGTTGCGATTGCAACTGCGGCCGTGCGCAGCGCAGCAGATGGCATAGAATTTTGTCGTCGTGCGGAACAGGAAAGTGGTTTTTCGATCGATGTAATCTCGGGCCCGGAAGAGGCACGATTGTCTGCAATGGGTGTGCTGTCTGGCAGGCCCGATGCCAAAGGCCTTGTCTGCGATATGGGTGGATCCTCGATGGAATTGGCCTGGGTTGAAGAAGGCGAGACATTGGATTGCATTTCGACGCCCTTTGCACCTCTTTCGGTTGGCAAAGGGGATGGAAAAGAGGTTTCCAAGTCCTTGGGAAAGTTGCGCAAAAACTATCCCAAGAAGATCAAGAACCTCTACCTTGTGGGGGGTTCTTTTCGCGCGATCGCACGTTTGGATATCGAACGCTTAAGTTACCCCCTCAGTATCATTCACGACTACAACTTGTCGCGGGATGGCGTTCGGGAGATCGCGCGCTTGTTGGAAGAGGAGGAAACGGCGATCGTTGCGAGTGATTTGAAAATCTCAGCTGATCGGTATGAGCTGCTGCCGCGCGCATGTTCGGTTTTGTTGACGTTGCTTGATAGCTTTGAACCCAAACGCATATTGATGTCGAGTTTTGGTCTTCGGGAAGGCGCGCTCTTTTCAGCGTTACCAAAAAAAATGCGTGCGGAAGACCCATTGATTTCTGCAGCCGGTGCAATGGCAAATCGCTCTGCCAGATTTCCGGAATTTGGACCCGCCCTTTATGATTGGGTGCGTCCGATGTTTGATGACGTATCAAAACGCATAGATCGCCTCATCCACGCAGCCTGCCTTCTTCATGATGTTAACTGGCGCGCACACCCCGACTATCGGGCAGAGGTTTCATTTGATACGGCAGCGCGCGCAAATCTTGCAGGTCTGTCTCACATAGATCGGGTTTTTTTGGGAATTGCCTTGATGCATAGATACGCGATGCGTCTTTCCAACCCTTCCTATCAAGCCATGAGCAGCCTTTTGGCAGAAGAGGAAAATACACTTGCGCGGGCCTTGGGTATGGCGATGCGATTGGGTGCTCTTTTCTCCAGTGCAGGAGCAGAAGGTCTCGATGACGTGACCATTGCGCGGGATGGAGATGCGCTTGTTTTGAAGCTCGGCTCGAAAGCAGGGGCCTTTGATGGCGAGAAGGTTGAAAGACGATTATCAGATGTGGCGGTGATCCTTGGCTTGAAAGCCGATTTGCGGGCTTAAGGCAAAACAAGGTCAATCGCGCATGCGATCACTTCTGTGCATTGCAAGGCCTCCGCGCTTCCCATATTCCGTTCCGAAACAAGGCCCGAACATACATGCGACTGACCCAATATTTTCTGCCCACATTGAAAGAAAACCCAGCCGAAGCGCAAATTGTGTCGCATCGCTTGATGCTGCGTGCCGGTATGATCCGTCAAACGTCAGCGGGGATCTACAACTGGTTGCCGATGGGTTTTAAGATGCTGCGTCGTTTAGAAAACATTGTGCATGAGGAGCAGGCAAAAGCAGGCCATTTGGCGATGTTGATGCCAACCTTGCAATCCGCAGATCTTTGGCGAGAAAGTGGGCGTTACGACGGATTCGGGATGGAAATGCTGCGGATGAAAGATCGGCACGAACGCGACATGCTTTTTTCTCCTACCGCAGAAGAGCTGTTTACGGATGTTTTTCGCAACAATGTGCAATCTTACAAAGACCTACCACTGACCCTTTATCAGATTCAGTGGAAGTTCCGCGACGAAATCCGTCCTCGTTTCGGTGTGATGCGCGGTCGAGAATTCTTTATGAAAGACGGCTATAATTTTGACGTCACAAAAGAAGATGCTTTGCACGCCTATAATCGCCATTTGGTTAGTTACTTGCGGACCTATGAACGCATGGGCCTTCAAGCGATCCCGATGCGTGCAGATAGTGGACCGATCGGTGGCGACTACACGCATGAATTCCTTGTGTTGGCTGAAACCGGTGAATCTGAGGTGTTCTATGATAGCACAGTCACAGATATTCGTCTTGGCGAGCGAGAAGTGGATTTTGCCGACAAGGCCCAATGTCAGGCCATTATGGATGAGTTTACAGCTCTCTATGCAAGAACCGACGAGACACATGACGAGGCAGAATTCAACGCCCTTCCAGAAGAGCGGCGCATGACCGCGCGCGGGATCGAAGTGGGTCAAATTTTCTATTTTGGAACGACCTATTCAGAGCCTTTAAAGGCCAATGTCACAGACCCTGAAGGAAAGGCTGTCCCTGTGCATATGGGATCTCATGGTATCGGCGTGTCGCGACTTTTGGGTGCTTTGATCGAGGCTAATCATGACGAAAACGGTATCATTTGGCCAGAGGCCGTTACACCTTTTGGTGTGGGTCTTGTCAATCTGAAACAAGGCGATGAACAGGCAGATGCGGCTTGCGAAAGCCTTTACAAGTCTGCTCAAATGTTGGGTCTGGACCCACTCTATGATGACCGTAAGGAAGGCGCGGGGGCGAAGTTCTCAAACATGGATTTGATCGGCGTTCCTTGGCGGATTACAGTTGGCCCTCGTGGCTTGAAAAATGGGGTTGTGGAACTGACCTCACGTCGGTCCGGCAACAGCGAAGAACTGACGCCGGAAAAAGCACTGGAGCGTTTGGTTGAAATCTACCGAGAACTTTAATCCAATGCGCGTGGAAGTCCCTGTAATGAAAAATTTTGGGCTTGTTGAATCCGGTTTTTTGGCGGCATCGCTAGGACTGAATGGCGCCTTTTGATGAGTGCGACACGTCCCTTTTCCGGTTTCGAATTCCTGATTGCTTGGCGCTATTTGCGGGCCAAGCGGTCTGAGGGCGGCATTTCGGCCATGACTTGGATTTCGTTGATTGGAATTGCCTTGGCTGTGGCGGCCTTGATCATCACGCTTTCGGTTCGCACTGGTTTTCGGACCGAGTTTGTGAACACAATTTTGGGCGCCAATGCGCATGCCTCGATCTATGCCGCGCAGCATGTTGATGCCGACGGCGTCATCCAACGTAGCTTCACCGATTATGAAGCCCGCGCCAAGAATATTGCACAGGTTCAAGGCGTGACCCGCGTCGCCCCGATTGTCAAAAGTCAGGTGATGGGATCTGCAAACGGACGCAATCGCGGCGTTCAAGTCTTTGGTGAGACTTTGGCAGATCTCAAAACCCTGCCCTTGATTGTCGAACCGGAAGAAAAGGAAGGCGCCATCGATGATTTTGACCGTGGCGTCGCGATCGGCTCTGGCCTCGCCCGCGAATTGGGCCTGAGTATTGGCAGCACAATCACATTGGTTTCGCCGGATGGGTTGAAAACGCCTTTTGGCACATCCCCTCGGATCGGTACTTACGAGGTGGTCTATATATTCAAGGTTGGGCGCTATGATATCGATGGATCGCGCGTTTACATGCCCCTTGCTGAAGCGCAGACATTTTTCAACCGTGAGGGCCGCGTTGACGAGTTCGAGGTTATGTTGTTGGATCCTGAAAACGTCGAAGAAACCTTACTCGAACTGGGTGCCGCAGCCGGGACCTATGCACTGATCTGGACCTGGAAAGATGCCAGCGGGGCGTTTTTGCGGGCCTTGGAGGTGGAAGATGCAGTGATGTTTGTGATCCTATCGGTCTTGGTTCTGATCGCTACGATGAACATTATCTCTGGTCTGATCATGCTGGTGAAGAACAAAGGCCGTGATGTTGGTATTTTGCGGACAATCGGCCTTTCAGAGGCCTCGGTTCTGCGGGTCTTTTTCATCTGTGGTTCTTTGATCGGGGTTGTGGGCACAATTGCGGGCGTGATTATGGGTTGTCTGTTTGCGATCTATATCGACCCGATTTTTGATGCGGTAAACTATGTCGCGGGTGGAGGCATATGGGACCCAGAGGTTCGGTCTATTTCGCGTTTGCCAGCAGAACTTCGCGGCATCGATGTCCTTAAGGCCGTATCACTCTCGTTGGGACTGTCCTTTATCGTCACCTTTTTTCCAGCTCGCAGGGCCGCCCGTATGAACCCGGTGGAGGCGCTGCGCTATGAGTGATCCATTGCTTCATTTGGCGGCCGTCTCCAAATCTTATAACCGCGGCGAACCCAACCAGTTGGATGTTTTGCGCGCGTGCGACTTAGAAATCGCGGAAGGTGAAATCGTCGGTCTGATCGCACCATCTGGTGCAGGCAAATCGACCTTACTGCACATCACGGGTTTGCTTGACACGCCCGACAGCGGCGCTGTTATTTTAGACGGAGAAGATATGAGCAATGCCTCCGATCGTCGCCGCACAGAAAGCCGTCGAGAGATGTTAGGCTTTGTCTATCAGTTCCACCATCTTTTGCCCGAGTTTACGGCGATAGAGAACATTGCTCTTCCGATGCGCGCCAATGGTCTCGCTTCGGACGAGGCCGCAGAACGAGCCTTCCAGCTGCTGCGCACCGTCGGCTTGGACATGCGCGGCGATCATCGCCCCGGAGAACTATCCGGCGGAGAACAGCAAAGGGTTGCTTTGTGCCGCGCTTTGGCGAATGCGCCACGTTTGCTGTTGGCAGACGAACCGACCGGAAACCTGGATCCCAAGACATCAGATGCCGTGTTTGAAACCTTGATGTATCTTGTTCGAGAGACCGGGCTTTCGGCGATGATCGCGACACATAATCTCGTCTTAGCTGGAAAGATGGACCGGGTGATCCGACTAAAAGAAGGCAAACTGGTCGACAACTAAGTGTCACAGATTGCTTGCAAAGCCAGCCAATCACTGTCGGGAAGTATATCTGGATAGGTTCCGGTTGTCGGGTCCAAATCAATCAAAAGTTTTGTCGTTTGTCCACTTGGGTCGACGGCATAAGCAAAAGGTGTGCTTGGTATCTCTGATTGCTCAAATCGGGCGAGCAAGGCCTCGGGTTCTGGTGTCTCGGGCAGCTGCGTGATTTTGTTTCTTGCATAACGCTCGTAGTGGACTTCTGCGATCTCTCCAGTGGCCAAAAACCAAATAGTGGCTTGCAATCCTGCATGATCAAAAAAGTCTGTGATCGGGTCGGTCTGATCAGCGTAGAGTGCTTCTCGCAGAATATATCCTGATGCAACGCCCGGTCCCGAGAACTCTTCTAGAACAGCAATATGTAGAATGATGAAATCACCAGGCAGATGAAGGGCAGGTTGCGCGCCCAGATCGGCCACACGCAGGCGTCCCCCGCGATCTGGTAAAACGCGCTCATGCAATTGGCTCAGTGCAGCAGAACCCGCGGATGAATTGCACTCGCGTCCGGTAAAGCGCTCAATATAGCCAATCAGGTTGTTACCAATCTCTTGGGTTTTGCTTTGTGGGATAATTCGCGTCGTGTAGTTCGCAAGTGTTGGTGGCAGCCATACCCAAATTGCCAGCGCAGCCAGCAATAAACTGATGGCAAACAAACCCAAACGGAGGGATCCCGAATGCGAAGGATGCGGCCGCAAGGGACGTCTAATCTTCTCTATCGCATCCACCATCAGTGCGTCTTCAATTTCTAAAGTCTCGTCGCCGATTTCGCCGATGGTGTAGATCGCAGGTAAACTGCGTCCAATCCTATCAACGGCAGCCAATGACCAATGCGTCAGCGGCATTTCATTTACATCAGACAGAACCAATGTTGCTTCACCAAAGCTCACGATCACTTCGCGACGTTGGGCATGAGCACCGGCCCGCCAAAGCCCGGTCGCCTCCAATCGTGCATATTCTTTCAGTGCCGTCATGCCTGTTTTGACCCATTTTGGGGGTTCTTTTCTGGAACACTATCTCGAACAAGTAAATTTGCCTAGGGTTGTGGTGAAAGTGAGGATGACCATGGAAAAAGTATCGGGAATTGGCGGCTTTTTTTTCCGCGCGAAAGACCCCAGCTCTCTAAAGGCCTGGTATCATCAGCATCTTGGCATCGGCTTGTAACCTGGGTCCTGGTCGCAGGCTGCGGGTCCAACAGAATTAGCGCCGTTTGACGACCACAGCGACTATTTCGCCCAAGACCGCAGCTGGATGATCAATCTCAAGGTCGATGATCTAGATAAAATGCGCGCGCAACTCGAAGCTTCGGACATTGCGGTGGAAACCAGGGATGAGTGGGACAGCGAAATCGGCCGCTTTGCACGCATTCATGATCCTGAAGGAAATCCTATCGAATTGTGGGAGCCTTCCAAAATGGTTCTAGATCGCTACGGCTTATAGATCGCTACATCACCTGGCGTGCGTTCAAGACGTTCGATATGCGTTTCTAAGCTTTCGCCATACAGTATTAGATCCGGCCAGATCTCAATCAGTGGGATCAAGACGAAAGCGCGATGTTCTATCTGAATATGTGGAATATTTAGGTGTTCGCTGCGCAGCTCGACCCCCTCGTAGACAAGAATATCAATATCGATCACCCGCGGGCCCCAGCGTCGCGTATGTTTGCGACCAAGTTGCGCTTCAATAGATTGCGTAATCGTCAGAAGTTCCGTAGGGGCAAGCTGTGTCTCGATGATTGCGCAGGCGTTTAGGAACCAGTCTTGGCTTGTATCGCCCCATGGAGCCGTTTGATAAAATGAAGACTGCTTTATGAACTGCGTGTTTTCAACCGCATCCAAAATATCCAATGCGGACTGAATATGTTGTGATTTGTCACCAATGTTGCTGCCAAAAGACAGTGCAACCTTAACCAAGATCGGCCCTTGTCCGCGTGATCACAACACTAACCGTGTCAAGTGCTGCTGGGATCGGAGCGGATGGCTTGCGAACTGTCACGGTCACTTCTGGCGCAGCTTCGTGCCGTTCAAGGATTGCACAGGCCACCCGGTCGGCAAAAGTTTCTATCAAGTTGAATTTTGCGCTGTCACTGACGGTCTGTGCCGTCTCGCAAATGCCAGCATAGCACACCGCGCGCGCGTATTCGTCGTCATGCGTATAGTCGCGCGTGTTTACGCGGACATCGATATCGAGGTAAAAACGCTGTCCGATTTCGCGTTCTTGTTCCATGACACCATGAAAGCCGTGAATGCAAAGATTTTCGACCCTTACCTGATCCATCAGCCCGCCTCTTCAATCTGGCCCCAAATTTTCAGGGCGTCTGCATTGGGCCCTACATCATGCACTCGAAAGACTGTAGCGCCTTTCGCGAAGCAATAGAGATTGGAAGCGACGGTCCCGATCAACCGATCTTCAACCTCTTTGCCCAAAATGGCCCCGATAAACCGTTTGCGAGACAATCCAATGAGATAAGGCAGGTCATAGCGCTGCATTTGTTCGAGATTGTTGAAAACTTTCAGGTTTTGCTCAAGGTCTTTACCAAATCCGATGCCGGGATCCAGAACGATATGGTTTCGTGGAATCCCAGCCTTGTCTGCCAAATCCAAAGAACGATCGAAAAAACGCCACATATGGTCCAAGATATCAGGGATTTGGCCATCTTCTCCCATGCAATTGTGCATGATGATCACGCCGGCTTCGGTCTCGGCCACAGTGTCGGCCATGGCCGGGTCTTTTTGCAGTCCCCAAACATCATTGATGATCGAGGCGCCTGCATCGCACGCCGCCCGTGCTGTTTCGGCTTTATAGGTGTCGATACTGATCGCCGTTTTCAATTCCGCAGCGATTGCACGCAGTGGGGCAAGGACGCGCTCTTGCTCTTCTTCTGCCGAGATCGGCGTGGCACCTGGTCGGGTCGACTCTCCTCCGATATCCAGAATATCGGCCCCTTCATTGACCATAAGTCGCGCTTGCATGCGCGCCGATGCGATCCCATTGAAGCGCCCCCCGTCAGAGAAGCTGTCAGGGGTTAAATTCAAAATGCCCATGATCGAGATACTCGATCTGGCTTTTTCTAGAAAACGATTGCGATGTTCAGTTTGCATAGCCGCCAATCTTTGTCAGATGCGGTATGTGACAATCCAGCAGGTCTTTCGCAAGAAAAAAGGCGGAGGCTGCACGGCTTTCTTCGTCTTTTAAATATCTGTAGATACGGGGGACAAAGCCCCCCGTAATTCGTTGTGTGGGCCTAACTTAAGCGGCTTTTTTGCCAGAGACTTTGCCGCTGTGGAAATCTGCGCCCTTGGCTGCCATGTCGCGCAAGCTCTGCGGTGCTGCGAAACGCTCTCCAAATTTTTCGGTCAGTTCGTCACATATGGCAACTGCCTGATCCGCGCCGATCATATCCAACCAGCTGAACGGACCGCCAGACCAAGGCATGAAGCCCCAACCCAGAATCGCCGCCACATCACCTTCGCGAATGTCCATCAGAACATTTTCGTCCAATGCGCGCACGGCCTCCAGAACTTGAGACATAATCAAACGATGACGCACTTCAGAAATTTCGGGCTGATCTTCTCGAGATGGATACTTGTCTATGATCCCTTGCCAAACGCCTTGTCGTTTCCCTTTGTCGTCATAGGCATAAAAACCTGCCTTGGCTTTCTTGCCAAAACGCTCCAACCCATTCAGCCATTCGATGATATCGTCGGCTGCGCTGAAAGGATAGTCTTCACCTAGCGCCTTTTGTGTGGCGATCATGATCTTATAGCTTAGATCGATCGCGACTTCATCGGCCAATTGAAGTGGTCCCAAAGGCATTCCCATATCTTTGGCGACATTCTCAATCAAATGGGGTGAGATGCCTTCGTCTAACATCCGAACGCCCTCATTGACATAAGGCAAGATGCAACGGTTCGCATAGAAGAAGCGTGCATCATTCACAACGATCGGCGTCTTTTTGATTTGCGCCACAAAGTCCAAAGCTTTTGCCACCGCTTCATCTCCGGTGTTTTGACCTTTGATGATTTCGACCAGGTTCATTTTGTGAACTGGCGAGAAGAAATGAATACCGATGAACCGGCTGTCATCGCGCGACGCCTTTGCAAGATCCGTAATCGGCAGTGTGGATGTATTTGTTGCAAAAACTGCGTCAGACGCGAGCTGTGCTTCGACTTTCTGTGTCGTCTCGGCCTTCACACTCATGTCTTCAAAAACGGCCTCTACGATCAAGTCACAGCCATCAAGTTTTGTGAAATCGGCAGTTGGTGTGACCAAAGCCAAAGTCGCATCAGCGCTATCTTGTGTGACTTTCTTACGCTTTATGCCTTCATCTAAAATGCCTTGGATGGTAGCTTTACCGCGATCCGCGCTTTCCTGATCGCGGTCAATCAGTACAACCTCGATACCCACTTTCGCAGATACAAACGCGATGCCTGCTCCCATGAAGCCCGCGCCGATCACGCCCAGCTTTTTGGTCTTCATGTCCTTGCCGACATCGGGACGGTTTGCACCTTTTTCCAAGGCGGATTTGTTGATGAAAAGAGTGTTTATCATCGCCGAAGAACTTGGGTTCATCAGAACTTTTGTAAACCAGCGTGCTTCGATTTTGATGGCCGTGTCAAAAGGCACTTGATTTCCCTCATAAACCGCTGACAACGCCGCGCGTGCCGCAGGGTAGACGCCCTTTGTTTTGCCATGGATCATTGCGGCCGCGCCCACGTAATTCATGAAGGCAGCGGGATGATAGGGTCCGCCACCTGGGAATTTAAAACCTTTTTCATCCCAGGGTTTCACGAGGTCTGCATCACCCGCACTCAAAACCCACGCTTTTGCCTGCGCCAACAGTTCATCTGCGGGAACAACCTCATCGATCATGCCTTTTTTCAGAGCATCGGTAGGCGCAAAGAGCTTGCCTTCCAGCAAAATCGGCGCGGCCGACATCAAATCCATCTTGCGTACGATCCGCGTTGTTCCACCCGATCCCGGGAAAATGCCCACTAGGATTTCAGGCAAACCGATCTTCGCCTTTGCGTTGTCGGCTACAAAAATCCGGTGGCACGCCAGCGGGATTTCATAGCCAATCCCCAAGGCCGTGCCCGGAAGTGCAGCCGCAATCGGTTTGCCACCTTTGTTTGTTTTTGCGTCCATGCCGGCGCGTTCGATGCGGCGCAACAAATGATGGATACTCATCACGCCATCAAAAACGCCTTTTGCTGGATCATCTCCTGCATCCGCTTTCATTTTGGCCACGATATTTAGATCCATACCACCGGCAAAGTCTTTCTTGCCAGATGTGATGATTGCACCTTTTACGGCGTCATCAGAAAGGACTTTGTTGACAGCTGCATCAAGTTCTTTAGCACCCTGCAAAGTCAAGACATTCATGCTCTTTTCAGGCACATCCCATGTGATAACTGCAACGCCGTCGCTGTCCAACTCATAGTGAAATTCAGCCATTTTCTCTCTCCTAAATTTCAGCGCTACACGCGTTCGATAATTGTTGCGGCACCCATGCCGGAGCCTATGCAAAGTGTTGCTAGACCAGTTTCCTTGTCTTGCGCCTCTAACTCATCAAGCAGCGTGCCCAAGATCATCGCACCGGTTGCACCCAGCGGATGACCCATGGCAATTGCACCCCCGTTCACGTTCAAAATGTCCATGTCGACGTTGAAGTAAGTCTGGAAGCGCAGAACAACAGAAGCGAAAGCTTCGTTCACTTCGAACAGGTCCAGGTCACCGATTTCCATGCCAGAGTCTTTTAGGATCTTTTCTGTCACTGGAACCGGGCCGGTCAGCATGATTGTCGGATCCGTCCCGATTTTCGCCGTGGATTTGATGCGCGCACGTGGCTTCAGCCCATTGCGCTCACCGAACTCTTTGTCGCCAACCAATATAACGCCCGCGCCATCTGTAATGGCAGATGAATTGCCTGCGTGATGGACATGATTGATCTTCTCAAGATGCGGGTATTTCATCAAAGCAATCGCGTCAAAGCCGGGCATCTGCTCACCCATCATTTGGAAGGATGGGTTCAGCGCACCTAGGCCCTGCATATTCGTCTCTTCACGGATTTGTTCGTCTTCGGCCAATATCGTAAGACCATTATGGTCTTTCACGGGTGCAATTGATTTCTTGAAGGACCCATCTGCGCGTGCACGAACGGCACGCTTTTGAGATTCCACCGCATATTCATCACACATGTCTCGTGAGAAGCCATATTCTGTTGCGATAATGTCGGATGAAATACCTTGCGGTACAAAATAGGACTTCATTGCCAGATAAGGGTCTGCTGCGATGGCGCCGCCATCCGATCCCATTGGAACACGCGACATCGCCTCAACGCCACCTGCAATATAGGCATGTCCCGCGCCCCCACGCACTTGGTTTGCAGCCATGTTCACAGCTTCAAGACCAGAGGCACAAAAGCGGTTTACCGAAACGCCCGGCACGCTTTCGGCAATCTTGTCGGAGTAGAGCACCGCTGAGCGTGCCAAACAGGCACCTTGTTCACCGACTTGCGTCACATTTCCCAAAATGACATCTTCAATCTGAGACGTGTCTTCCAAATTGTTGCGTACGGCAATTTCATCCAACACATCTGCGGCCAGCTTGACGGCCGTCACTTCGTGCAACGCGCCATCTTTTCGGCCTTTGCCGCGCGGGGTACGCACGGTATCATAGATATAAGCGTCTGTCATTGGAGTGCTCCTTCATAGATAGCGACAGTGCCGGTGAGCATGATAATCGTAGAGATCATAGCCACAGCGGCCAGCAAAAGTTGATAATGTAACAAACCGGCAAGATCGGGTCCTACCGGGAGGAGATAGGCCGCAGCGAGGGCAATCCCGCAAAGGCCAAGTGTGATAGGTAGGCCCAAGATCGCAAGACCGCCAAAAAACATGCCTGCTACTGCCACCCAAACAATGATCAAAGACAGGGCCGTGCCGAATTTGGACACTTCCATGAAAATATCTGACTCCGGGTGGTCTGCAGCGCGTGCGCCCATCCGCAAAGTTACAGCACAGGACAGGCCTAGACACATGAGCGATATCAATGTGATATCGTTCATTTGGCCTCCGGCGGAAACCCGCGCTGCATAAGATCATAAGGGTGCTGCCAGCCTTCCAATTCAGAAACGCGCGTAAGCCATGCCTCAATATTCGGCCAATCTTCACGCGTAAAACCAAACGGCTCTGGGTAGTAGAGGTAAGAACAGCATGAAAAATCTGCGGTTGTCGGATAATTTGTCGCGACCCAATCTCGTCCTTCAAGACGTTGTTCAAGAACCTTAACGGCCGCCAGCGTGCGACCAATCTGGAATTTTATCACATCTGCATTACGATATTTTTCGGGTAGGAAGTTTTTCATAAACCGTGCAGGCCCGGCAGAGCCTGACAGCTTTTGATTGTCCCAAATCGTCCAACGCATGATTTCTAGTTCATCATCGCGGTTTCGAGAGGCGAACTTGCCAGTTTCTTTGGAGACGATTTCCATGATGACGGCGGATTGTGAATAGGTTTTGCCGTCCTTGATCAAAACTGGCACCTCTCCCATGGCATTGACCTCTGAGAGATAGCCTGGCGAACGGGCCTCACCGTTAAAGAAATCTACGAAACGCTTTTCATATGCGACATCGCACAGCGTCATACATAGCGCCGCACGATAGGCATTTCCGCTTTCGCCAAAGCAGTACAGCAAAGGTTTCGTCATTCGCTCCCTCCCAGACAGAGCGGGGCGCTTTTTGCGCCCCGTTCAAAACGTGTTTGGTTTAAAACGCCTCTTCAGACAGGGCCATCACGGGTTCATCGCCGGATTGGATGCGTGCCAGATGCATGCCTGTCGCAGGCAACATCCGTGTCATATAGTAGTGACCCGTCTTGATCTTGTTTTCATAGAAATCAGGATCGGATGTGCCTTCATCAAGTTTTTCTTGAGCGACGAAGGCCATGCGCGCCCACATATATCCTAAAGCCACATGGCCAAACATATGCATGAAGTCAGTGGAACCGGCGACAGCGTAGTTCGGGTTTTTCATCCCATTCATCATAAATTCCTGAGCGGCAGCCTGCATGTCTTTTGACGCTGTCTTGAGCGGCTCAATGAATTTGGCGGCCAATGGGTGTTCCTTATGCTCGGCGCAAAACTCTTTGATGATATTGAAGAAGGCCATTAGATGCTTGCCGCCATCTTTTGGCAGCTTCCGACCAATCAGGTCCAACGCTTGCACGCCGTTGGCACCCTCATAGATCATCGCGATACGTGCATCACGAGTGAACTGGGACATGCCCCATTCCTCAATATAGCCGTGACCACCATAAACCTGCTGGGCCTGAACTGTCATGTCGTAGCCGATATCTGTCAGAAAGCCTTTTAGAACCGGCGTCATGAGTGAGATCAAACCATCCGCATCATCATCCTGATTTTTATGCGCCTGATCGATCAGCATCGCACCCCAGTATGTGAACGCCCGTCCGCCTTCGACGAAGGATTTTTGATTCATCAACATTCTACGCACGTCTGGGTGCACTATGATTGGGTCTGCTGCTTTGTCTGGATGCTCTGTACCTGTTACCGCACGACCTTGTACTCTGTCTTTGGCATAGACCACCGCATTTTGGTAGGCCGCATCTGCTTGGGCCAACCCTTGCAGACCAACACCCAAACGCGCCTCATTCATCATAGTGAACATGGCGCGCATGCCCTTATGCTCTTCACCCAAAAGATAGCCTGTCGCGTCGTCATAGTTCATTACGCAGGTGGCGTTGCCATGAATGCCCATCTTCTCTTCGATTTTGCCGCAGGCCACGCCGTTGCGCGCACCTAAAGAACCATCGTCTTTGACCATGAATTTCGGCACGATGAACAATGATATGCCCTTTACACCATCGGGTCCGCCTGGAATTTTTGCCAGTACCAGGTGGATAATATTACCCGCCATGTCATGTTCGCCAGCTGAGATGAAGATTTTCTGACCTGAGATTTTGTAAGAACCATCATCTTGTGGAACCGCCTTGGTGCGCATCAGACCCAAATCTGTACCACAATGTGGCTCTGTCAGGTTCATTGTCCCTGTCCATTCACAAGACACCATGTTGGGCAGATATTTTGCTTTTTGCTCATCTGTGCCGTGGGCATGAATTGCCGAATAGGCACCATGTGTCAGACCAGGATACATCATCAGTGCTTGATTGGCTGCAGACATGCTTTCGCCGACGGCCGTGGCCATCAGGTATGGCAGACCCTGGCCGCCAAACTCAGGATCACAATCCAAAGATGTCCAACCGCCTTCACGCATCTGATCAAAGGCCTGTTTGAAACCTTTCGGAGGACGCACGACGCCATTCTCAAGGATGCAACCTTCTTGGTCGCCAGACGCGTTCAGCGGGGCCATGACATCGGTCGCCAGTTTTCCGGCCTCTTCCAAAATCGCGGATGTCATATCCGCCGTCAGCTCATCATAGCCTTCAACCGACTGCTCTGAAGCCTTCAGAACGTCCTGTAAGACGAACTGCATATCTTTCACTGGTGCATGATACACTGGCATAAGTCTCTTCCCTTTTACTCTGCAGCTGCGCGCAATGGCAGGTTTTCAATTTGGTCTTTGCATTGAGTGAGGAGTGTTTCTAGGTCCTCAATTGAACTTATAAGCTCTTCTTTTTTATCTTTGAGTGTGGCGAGATGTTTCAGGCCGGTCTCATAAGTACGGCGCAACTGTGTCTCTTGTTGATCTCCAAGATAGTAAAGTTCGAGCAATTCACGAATTTCTTCGAGAGAAAAACCAAACCGTTTGCCGTGTGAAATCCACTGCATACGGCCAACTTCGCGCTTGGTATACAAACGTTTCTGCCCATCACGAATAGGCGAAAGCAGTTCCTTATCCTCATAGAACCGCAAGGTGCGAGGTGTGACGTCGAAACGGACGCACATCTCTGATATGGTCAATGTGTCATTCGTCACAGTTTGATCTCCCGAATCGAGAGAAGTTTACGTTAACGTAAAGGTTAAGCAAGTGATTTTACGTAGCGAAGCGTGTAGGTAACGTAACGTTATCCTAAAGTTTCTTTGCGTAATCATCCCGGAGCTTGGTCAACTCTTCGATCACGTCCTGAAGTTCTTGTTGGCGCGTTTTCAGCTCTGCGACCTGGCTGGTTGCCAACTCAACCCAAAGTTTGTTTTGCGCCTGGTTGTTGTCATCTTCTTTATAGAGTTCCAGCCATTGACGAATTTGTTCTAGCTGAAACCCAAATCGACGACCATTTAAAATTAGTTTTAGTCGGGCTTCTTCGCGAGGGCCAAAAAAACGTGTGCGGCCTTCGCGTTGCGGCGAGAGCAATTCAATGTACTCATAATAACGGAGGGTGCGCGGTGTAACATCGTACTTTTCGCACATATCCTTCAACGTGAGTAAATCGTCTGGCATTAAAATCCTCCCGTAGGAGACACTAGAATTTACGCCGCGTCAGAATCAACCCCAGCATTTGCAAACTATCGTCGTTTTCGACCGTCTCTTGGGACGAACCCAGCGTCGTAGGGCACTTTTGGACGTCGATTCGCTTGTCCCTGTCCTAAAACTTAAGCAAAACCGGAAAGAAGCGTAATTCAGTCATAGTCGTAAAGGCGCAAAAAAAGGGTGCAATCACAACAACTAAGCCACAGACGCGTTGTGCGCATCGCGTTGCCGGTCGTCATTTCCAATGCAACTGTTCCGATTTTGGGCGCCGTTGATACTGGAGTTGTCGGTCAAATGGGCCAGGCCGCGCCGATTGGCGCTGTGGGTATCGGCGCCATCGTGGTGACATCCGTATTTTGGTTGTTTGGTTTCTTGCGTATGGGAACGACCGGAATGACAGCCCAGGCGATTGGTAACGAAGACACGGCCGAGGTGCGTTGCCTTTTGTTTCGAACACTTGGGGTGGGCATCCTTATGGGGTTTGCCGCGATTATATTGCAATGGCCGCTTATCCAGGCTGGGCTTTGGTTGTCTGGCGGGTCTGATGAGGTGAACCGCCTTGCAGAAAGTTACATGCAAATCCGCATTTGGTCAGCGCCATTTGTTGTGGGCACCTATGCGATCTTCGGTTGGCTTGTGGGGCATGAGCGCACCGACGGCATCTTGTTTCTACAATTGTTTATCAACGGTTTGAATATCGGCCTAAATTTTTTGTTTGTCCTTGGATTTGGATGGGGCGTGCCCGGGGTTGCGATTGCCACCGTCATTTCAGAGGTTTTGGGTCTCTTTCTTGGATTGTGGTTGGTGCGCCAAGCCGTAATCTTGCCCTGGCCGAACTGGGCCGACGTTTTTGAAGCCTCAAAGATGCGGCGGTTGGTCTCGGTGAATTCGGATATCATGATCCGGTCGGTCATTCTGATGGCAAGTTTCATGAGTTTTACATTTCTAAGCTCTCGGTTTGACGATACAACACTGGCAGCAAATCAAATTCTGATCCAGTTTTTGCATATCTCTGCCTATGGCTTGGACGGGTTTGCCTTTGCGGCAGAGTCTTTGGTTGGGCAAGCTGCTGGGGCACGTGATCGATTGCGTCTTAGCCGAGCCGTTTATTTGACCAGTCTTTGGGGTATGGCTGTCGCCGCGTTTGTGGCCTTTGTGTTTTTGATTGGCGGATGGCCATTTATTCAATTGATGACCACTTCCGAAGATGTGCGAGCGATGGCTTGGGTCTTTTTGCCCTGGATGATCGCAGCGCCTTTTATCGGAGGACCCAGTTGGATGCTGGACGGAATTTTTATTGGCGCAACACGCGGAAAAGACATGCGCAACATGATGATTTTATCTGCGCTAATTTATGCGTTCAGCGTGGCTCTGTTGATGCCTTTGTTCGGCAATAACGGACTTTGGGCGGCTCTATTGATCTTTTTTGCCGCGCGTGGCGTCACGCTTGGACTTAAGTATCCCGGCCTTGTCCGCGATGTCAGCAATTGAAACCGGTCCAAGCCCGGCTGGATTAAAGATCGATCCCAACGGCTTGTGAGACGTGGTCGAACCCGTCGGCCTCTAACAGCGTGTCCAGATCTTTTGCGATTTTCTTGACCACGCTGAACCCTTCGAAGACCAAGGCTGTATACAATTGTACGGCCGATGCCCCGAGACGAATTTTCGTATACGCGTCCTGGCCCGAGGCAACACCGCCCACACCAATTAAAGGCACCTCATTTCCGACCCCGCGCGCAAACTGAGCCAGGACTTTGTTGGAAAGATCAAACAAGGGCGCTCCAGATAGACCACCTTTTTGTGCTGCATGTTCAGACTTCAGACCAGCGCGCTTGATCGTTGTATTCGTACAGATCAAGGCATCAATCTTTGTCATACGCGCCACTTCGATCACGTCTTCGATCATGCGCTCGTCGATATCTGGGGCGACTTTCAAAAAGATTGGAATGGGGTGTTCGAAACTGTCACGCGTTTCCATCGCACCTTTGACAAGGCCGTAGAGCGGTTCTCTTCCTTGTAGCTCTCTAAGGCGTTCCGTATTTGGAGATGAGACGTTGATTGTTGCGAAATCCACATAGGGGCCGCAGGTTTCCAACACTTTGACATAATCAATTGTGCGATGCTGACTGGCTTTGTTGGCTCCAAGATTAAGGCCAACTATCCCGCTGTCCACACGATTGCGCAATCGCCCTGAGATGACATCCATGCCATCATTGTTGAACCCGAAGCGGTTTATCGCGGCGCGATCTTCGGTCAATCGATAGAGGCGTGGTTTGGGGTTGCCAGGTTGGGGTTTGGGTGTTGCAGCCCCCACTTCTATAAAGCCAAAACCAGTCCGCAAAAGCGGGTAAATCGCCTCTGCATTCTTGTCTAGGCCCGCGGCCAACCCGATTGGATTCGGAAGTTTCAAACCCGCAATTTCGGTCGTAAGTCGGGTGCTCGTATAAGGCCCTGGTCGTGGGATCACGCCCCAGTTCAAGGCCTGAAGGGTCATGTTATGGGCCTTTTCTGGGTCCATTCCATGCACAAAGGGAAGGAGCGCGCGTTCCAGAAACCTCATAAAATACCCTCAAAAACGAAACCACCCTCGTCTTTCACGAGCGGGTGAAAGGTTTTCACATCAGAATATCGCAAGGCTCCGTAGAGATGCGGGAAAAGCATACCTCCACGTGAGGCTTCCCACTTAAGATGATGGCCCAATTCTTTGGCCAATACCGTCACAACAATCAGATTTTTTTCCTTTTGGAAATGTCTGACAGCGGTTTCTTCGACCGTCTCAGCGGTTGAGAAATGAATATAGCCATCCTCAATATCGATTGGGGCGCCTCTGGTCTGTCCATTGGCCACCAACGCATCCCATTCCGCGCGTCTGAATATTTTGTAAATCAGCATCGCGGCGCTCATGGCTTGGGCCGATCAGCGGGTCAAGCCGTGAGTGCTTCAATATGTCAACTTACCGCAATTCGACGCTTTCATCTTGTGCTCCAAGAAAACGATCTTACCGTCTTCTCGTCTTGCAACCCGCACATGAGTTTCAAGATTTGCGCGCTTGCCCGATCAGGCAGTCAAGATCGATCGCGCGATTTTGCGTCACTTCTTCAGGCAATACCATACAACAATCGGGATTATGCTGATTGAAGTCCTCGAGATCACGATAGCTCGTATTTATCACTTCGAACCGACTGGTGATACAGCCAAGCTCAATACAGGAGCGGGCCAAACCGTAAGGCCGAGGCGCAGCGGCATTGATCAGTTCAGCATCGTTCAATGTACGACCTTGATTGACGCAATAAAAACGGGCTTTCAGAAACGGTGCGACCGCAAGTGAAACGGTAAAAAGCGCAAAGACAACTTAAAAGTAGAATAATGGGGATGCTAAAAAGCGGCGTTCTTCTTCCATCAGCTTTTGAAAACTGCGTCGAGATTTGCAAAACCCTTCATCTCAATGGGGTTTCCGCTGGGATCGCGAAAGAACATGATGTGCTGCTCACCTGTTTCGCCTTCGAAACGGATTTGTGGCGGGATATCGAAGACAATGTCTGCAGATCGCAAACGCTCTGCCACTGCATGCCAATCTTTGAGCGCCAAAACCAACCCAAGATGGGGCATAGGAACCATATGTTCGCCAACTTTTCCGGTATTCGTGGTCGCAAATGGTGTGCCAATATGAAGACTTATTTGATGGCCAAAAAAATCGAAATCGACCCATGTGTCGGTCGATCGACCCTCTTCGCAGCCCAATATGTTGCCATAAAACGTCCGCGCAGTCTCAAGGTCTGAAACATTGTAAGCAAGATGAAAGACGGTCTGCATGATTTACTTTGTCTCGTAATAGTAGTCTTCGAATTGATATAAACGCTCTCGGTCGATTTTCTTTGGATCCACATTGAATACGGCAATTCGTCCTTTCACTTTTTCTGGAACCACTAAATCCTCGATTACGTGATAGTATTCCCGGCTTTGATAGTCATCAAACAAGATTGTACATGGCGCCTTTAGGTTCTTAAGTGTTTCAACAAAACAAGCGATCCTGAACCGCCCGTCGATCAAAACCAAATCAGGCTGTAAATCTGGCTGATAGAGCCAAGGCGTGCGCGGATAATTTGGAAACATATCGCGAAACTCTTTTGAGTGCGGATATCCCCACGCAGCGGTTGGACCGATATCAGCATGTATGATTTTGACATTTCGAAATGGAAACCGCCAGTTGATGAAGATTTGTAAATTTTTAGCCCAATTGCGATCGCTTTCGATTGAAATCAGCTGTTTGCGATCAAGGATCGGCTGCGATGCCGCAAGAACTGTGGATCCACCGCTTCCATATTCCAGAATGCACTTTGCATCTTGGTACTTTTTTCTGAGGAAAGGCACAAAAAATTTTGGAAATTCCATTGATGGGGCGACATAATTTTTAGGAAGACCGATCATCTTGTTTAAGAGTTGCCCTCTCAAAGAAAGGGGACTCGCGGTCTTTTCATATTCCGAAACGTTGGACATGGACGTTTTATGTGATTGTTAGCGACATATGTGTAGGTCTTTAACGAACATGTTGGTGGTTTAATGTGTGGGCGGTTTGCCTTGACCCTTCCACAGGATGCGGTGGCCGGTTGGTTTGATGCCAGTTTGAAGGCCGCGATTGAAACACCGCGCTACAACATCTGCCCTACGCAGCTGGTTCCCGTCTGTGTTTTTCACCAAGGCAGCCGAATTGTGACAACCATGCGTTGGGGCTTCATCCCTCATTGGTACAAGTCGCCATCTGATGGACCGCTCCTGATCAATGCCCGCTCAGAGACAATCGCAGAAAAACCTGCCTTCGGGGCAGCGGTCAGATCGCGGCGTTGTTTGATCCCAGCAACAGGTTTTTACGAATGGTATCGCGACAAATCCAAACCGAAAGAACCTTGGTTTATTTCGGCCAGTTCGGGCGCCCCTTTGGTTTTCGCGGGGATTTGGCAGGCTTGGACATCGCCTGAAGGCATACGCCATGTGACATGCGCCATTGTGACATGTGCAGCATCAAAACCGATTTCAGACATTCATCACCGAGAGCCGATCACCCTTTCGCCACAGAATTATGGCCTGTGGCTAGGGCAAGATGGTGCTGGTGCGGCGACAATCATGCGCCCAGCTCAGGATGATTTTTATAAAATGCACCGCGTGGACCCAAAAGTGAATTCCGCTCGCCACGACAGCGCAGATTTGATTACGGCCGTCGTTTAATTTACCAGATTTCGCCGACCCAAGCCTGTTCGCGGAACATGTTAGGTGCGTCAAACAAAACAAGATTGCGACCCTCGCGCACCGAACGATCGCCGAATGCAAATCTTACGCCAACAAAGCCTGCATGATACTGTCCCTTTGTGGAACTGCCTCCGGGGGTATACTCTTCCGTTTCCCAGTACTCGGCCCCCAGTCTAAGCGCCAATCGATCAGAAACGGCCCAATTAAAGGCCGCAGAAGCGCTCGCTGCATAGCCATAGTCGTTTTGAACAGTTTGCGCCGCCTCCAAAACATATCCGGAAAGTTCGATATATGTGTTCTCGCGAATATCACGACTGTATGTCGCTGCAAAGAAACCATAATTTGTAATTATGTCACTGTTGCCACCACTGTCTAGCCGTTCTGCGTAGCCAATTTGCAGGACGGTATTGGAACGATCCCGAATGAAACCATACTCAAAGCCGACAGTCGCATATTCAGCATATTCGTCTGCGTTTTTCTCGACCTGTTTTGCTGTTGCTAAACCCGCAAATACGCCTGCCGGATTGTTCCAAAGGTCAAACTTATAGTGCGTCGTAAAGGACAGGTTGCCCGACTGCTCTTCATAAGTTTCGGTCCTGTTGTCGTCTATCGCGCCAACAAAACTCCCCTCGAGTTCGAACGTAAACTTGTCAGACATTGCAATCAGCTGAGCTTTGCCAAACACACTCCCGCCTTTATCTAAGTCGCCGTCAAAACCGCTGCCCGTTTCAGGATCGATGGAATGAAGGTCCAAATCAGCAACAAAATCCAAATCAAGTGCGTAAGCCGAATGTGACATAATATAGCACGTAAATACCGCAAAAACTTTATTAAAACGCATAGTCCCCATCCTTCTCATATCGAATTCATTGATCTTGATGGATGGCGTATAACACAAACGGCTCCGATGCAAACAAGCCAGCGAGAATACAACAGATCACCGTCGCAATTGCGATCGGGCAATAGACCTATCCACTTGAATTCTTCTCAACAGATCGTAAGGTTCTGTGCTTTACCGAGGACGTTTCAATGCCCGATCGTTTCGATTTGCCTTCGTTAAAGTCTTTACAGAGTTTTGAGGCTGCTGCTCGGACGGGTAGTTTCAAGCTTGCCGGTCAAAATCTTAATGTCAGTGCTTCAGCGATCTCCCATCAGATTGCAGCACTAGAGCGGGATTTGGGTGTTTCGTTGTTTGACCGCGCTGGGCGCATTTTGACGGCCAACCAAAACGGACTTCGATTGCAGGCTGTTTTATCCCGTAGTTTTCGCGAAATCGCGCAGGAAATTGATCAAATAAGACGGGTTGGCCAAGACCGCTCAGTTTCGATTGGCGCTACAACCGCTGTATCGTCGCTTTGGCTCACCCCTAAACTTGCGGCGTTTTGGCAAGATCATCCAAAGATTATGATCTCCCAACAGGTGCGAGATCGACCTTTTCAACGACCACTTTCGCCAGATTTGGTAATAGAATATGCGATCAAACCGCCCGAAACGGATGCGCCAGTCTTATTTGGTGACTGGTTGGTCCCGCTTGCCGCTCCAGGTTTTTATGACGGACCTTTGACCCTGTCCGGTTTGGCTTTGGCGCCTCTCATCCATCTTGATGCGGCAGAGACCAATTGGACAAGTTGGCCAAACTGGTTTGCATCTCATGGCTACACATCCCAAATCAGATCACAACACCGGGTTAACAATTACTCGATCGCGCTTCAGTTGGCGAAAGATGGTTTGGGGATTGTTTTGGGTTGGAAAGAATTGGTAAAGCCGCTTCTGGCCGATGGATCCCTTACATCCATTGGGAATTTTGGATTAGAGGCTCCGGGCAAGTTCTTTTTGCTTCAGGCTCCGCAATCCAAACAAGAAGATGCCACTGCCGTGCGCGACTGGCTTTTGAGCAGATGAATTTAATTCATCTAAACATGAGTTTCTACTATCTTGTTTTATATATAAATTCACGGAATATCGGCTAAAGTTAAACGCAATCGAAGTTGGGAGAGAGGTTGCAAATGTCGTCTTTAACATGTGTCCGCCAACCCGTGTCCAAGGCACGCGGTCTTCCAAATGAACACTACGTGTCTGACACGGTTTTTGAAGAAGAACGTGAAGCAGTTCTTTTCAACAATTGGTCCGGTGTGGGGTTTGGCAAAGATATCCCGAATGCGGGCGATGCGATGCCCGTTGATTTTTTGGGTATGCCTTTGTTGTTGCTACGCGACAATGACGGCGCGGTGCGCGTCTATCAAAACACATGCCGTCACCGCGGCATGATCTTGGTGCAGGAAAAGGGCAATATCCGTGGTACAATTCGCTGCCCTTACCATTCATGGTGCTACGGGCTAAATGGTCAGTTGCGATCTACCCCTCATGTTGGCGGGCCGGGCCAGAACCTGCATGAAGACATTAAGCGCGATGAATTGGGACTTTTGGAAATCCGATCTCATGTTTTCATGGATGTTGTATTTGTGAACGTCTCCGGCACTGCGACTCCTTTCGAAGAAGCGCATGCTGAACTGATCGCGCGCTGGGCAGAATTTGCCGATAAACCCATTTATCATAGCGGGAGTGACAGCAGCTTCACATTGGAAGTTAAGACCAACTGGAAACTCGCAGTTGAAAACTATTGCGAAAGCTATCACCTGCCTTGGGTGCATCCTGCGCTAAATTCCTATTCTCGTCTTGAAGATCACTACAATGTTGAGGAACCACAAAAGTTTTCGGGCCAAGGCACCCTTGTCTATCAGCAACTGAAGGGCGAGGGGGGACAGATTTTCCCAGACTTCAGCGACCTTTCGGGCAAATGGGACACCTCTGCCGAATACATCACTGTCTATCCTAATACTTTGCTTGGCGTGCACCGCGATCATGTCTTTGCCATCGTCCTCGAACCGAAAGCTAAGGACGCGACAGTTGAGCATATCGAACTCTACTATGCATCGTCCGATGCAATATCAGAGCGTTACGCCGAACTTCGTACCGCGAACACCGAGCAGTGGAAAATCGTTTTCGAGGAGGACATCTTCGTCGTCGAAGGGATGCAAAAGGGTCGCCAAGGCCACTTCTTTGACGGCGGTAAATTCTCGCCTGCGATGGATAGCGCGACCCATTTGTTTCATGATTGGGTTGCCGCCCAACTGGAGTCCGGTCGGATGGCGACCGAGTGAAGAGTGACGACTTACTTACGGCATTCAAGCAAGGTGACCGCCGCAAGATCATGCAGCTTTATTGGGATCAAGGGGTCGAACAGCTTGCCGCAGGCGATGAAGATGCGGGATGTTTCTATTTGGTTCATGCCTATGTTTTCGCGCTCGAAGAAGGCGCGGCTGAGGCGGAAATCATCCGTCGAGAATTAAAGAAACGGGGTCGTGAGGCCTGAGGAGATTGTTATGAAAACACACGCACAAGCCGTGGTGATCGGTGGAGGGGTGATCGGGTGTTCGATCCTTTATCATCTTGCCAAACTCGGCTGGACAGATGTTGTGATGCTGGAACGCGATGAGCTGACCTCGGGTTCTACATGGCACGCGGCGGCAAACCTGCACGGTCTGCACGATGTAAACAACATCTCGAAACTACAGTATTACACAATGGAGTTGTATGAACAGCTGGAGAAGGAAACAGGTCAAAGCTGCGGTGTGTTTCAGCCCGGTTCGCTCTATCTGGCGCAAACCGAACAACGCGAACACCAGCTGCGCATCCAATCTGCCAAAGCCAAGATCTTTGGAACAGACTTCTATGAATTGACCAGAGAGGAAGCGGCCAGTAAAAATCCATTGGTCAACTATGACGATATCCGCTGCATCATGTTTGAACCCTTGGGGGGCAATGTAGACCCTTCGGGCGTAACAAATGCCTATGCCATTGGCGCTCGGAGTTTAGGGGCCGAGATTTATCGTTTCACGCCCGCCACCGGAACCATTCCTCAGGCAGATGGCACTTGGGTGGTTGAAACCCCAAAAGGGACAATCAAAACCGATTGGATCGTTAATGTAGGCGGTCTTTGGGGCCGTGAGGTTGCAAAACTCGCGGGCTTTGAATTGCCTTTGCAACCGACCGAGCATCAGTATCTGGTGACCGATGCGATCCCCGAAATCGAGGCGATGGACCGCCGTCTGCCCTCTGTCGCGGATCGGGATGGCGAATATTATATGCGCCAAGAGGGCAATGGACTGCTCATTGGGGCCTATGAAAAGGATTTGCGCCTTTGGGCCGAAGAAGGAACGCCGCAAGGCTTCGGACATGAGCTTTTTGCCGATGACCTAGATCGTATTATGGAAAATATTGAACGTGCTTTGATCCGTGTGCCTGCCGCAGCTGAGGTCGGTGTGAAACGCGTTATCAATGGACCGATGATCTGGTCTCCGGACAGTTCGGCCCTTTTTGGTCCGGTGCCAGAGCTTTCGAACTATTTTTGTTGCAACGGCATTATTCCGGGTTTTTCGCAGTCTGGTGGTTTGGGGTTGATGTCGGCCCAATGGATCATCGAAGGTGAGACAGAATATGACATGTTCGCTTGGGATCTCGCGCGGTTTGGGCATTGGGCGGGCAAGGACTTCACCAAGGAAAAGGTCGCAGATCAGTATCGCAATCGGTTCAAAATCCATTTCCCTTATGAAGAGCGCGAAGCGGGCCGTCCGGCGAGAATGCGCCCTGTCTATCAAAAGCAAAAGGATATGGGCGCCGTCTTTGGCCTGAACTATGGCTGGGAGCATCCGCTGTGGTTTGGTGGCAATGGCACTGAAAGCTATGGCTTTGATCGTCAGGATTGGTTCGAACCTGTCGGCCGTGAATGCCGTGCACTGCGTGAAAGTGTCGGCGTCATCGATGTTTCAAACTTCGGCAAATACCGGGTCAAGGGCGAAGGTGCGTCAGACTGGCTGGACAAGGTTATCGCGAATTATGTCCCCAAAGAGGTGGGACGATCCTGCCTGACACCGCTCTTGGGTGCGCGCGGTGGGATCGCGGGGGATTTCACCGTGACCAAACTGGGCGACGAGGATTTCTTTATGGTAGGCTCCGGCATGGCCGAACGCTATCACCAGCGCTTTTTCAAGGCCGTGCCGAAACCAAATACGGTGACATTCGAAAGTCGAACCGAGGCAATGTGCGGCTTCAACGTGGCTGGGCCGAACGCGCGCGCGCTCTTGTCCAAACTGACCGATGCCGATCTGTCGAATGAAGCCTGGAAATTCATGCGTTCTGCTCAGATCGAGGTCGCGGGCCTTCAGGCCATCGCAATCCGCGTCAGCTTCACCGGTGATCTGGGGTGGGAAATCTATGTGGCTGAATCCGATCAGGCAGCGCTTTATGACGCGATTTTTGATGGGGGCGAAGAATTCAGGATTGTGCCGGTCGGTGGGCGCTCCTTGCTCAGCCTCCGGGTGGAAAAGGGGTATGGCTCTTGGGGGCGGGAATATTCGCCAGAATACTGGCCGCAGGAAGTGGGCCTTGATCGATTGGTGAAAATGCAAAAGGCTGAGTTCTTGGGCAAAGAGGCTTATGCCGCACTTATGGACAACGCCCCGCGCGAGAAACTGGTGATGCTCGAGGTGGATGCATCGCGCAACGCAGATGCGTCCGGCGGCGAGCCAATTTTTACCAAGGACGGTTTGGCGATAGGGCGCGTATCTTCAGGGGCTTATGGTCACACGGTTGAGAAATCCCTCGCTTTGGCTTTCATCAAAACCGACTATGCCAAACCGGGTGCTGAATTAGACGTGGCCGTTTTGGGCCTGCCGCATGGGGCGAATATCTTGGATAACCCGCCTTTTGATCCTGAAGGGGCGAGGTTAAGAGGGTAATGGTGCCAAAATGAACGTCGATACCGAAGCAAAGGAAAACGATCTTAGACTACTGCTTTGGTGGTTTCGAACCGCAAAATTCTATCCGGAAAAATACAACACCCTTCTTTATAATGGAGGAATTAACCCTCTAATTGTCAAACTAATTTGAGCTTACGTTGAAAGAGTTGGACGCGAAAAATTTGAACAAGAATTCTTAGTAGCTAATCTTTCTGAAAAAGTACTGGATTCAATTGCAGTCGAGCTTTCCCAAGCCAAGGGGTTGGATACAGAAAACCGTGAGCTAGCGAAAGCAAATTTGAAGGACCTGTTGCTGCCAATCTTTCTAAGCTAAGATTTGATAGAAAAAGTGAGTGACGAAGCTTGCGGTCATTTCGAGGAGGAAGAAAAATATCTAAATCGATAGGCTTCATCGGCACGGGCGCTATCGCGGCATCGATGGTGCGTGGGTTGACCGCGGAGGGGCACATCATCTGGGTGTCCCCCCGCAATGCGGAAATGGCGGAAACGCTGGCGCAGCTTCCGGATGTCGAGGTCAAATCCAATGAAGAGATTGCGGCAGAGGCGGATATAGTTGTTTTGTGCCTGCTGGCAGATGTGGCGCGAGATGTCATTCCAAAGCTCAACTTCCGCGCAGAGACCAAAATCATCTCGGTCATGGTCGACTATCCGTTGGCCAAGCTCGAACGGACCTGTGTTCCGGCCACCCAGTTCGCTATTACGATCCCACTGCCCTTTATTGAGACGGGTGGCTGCCCGCTGCCTGTTTATCCAAGCGACCAAGCTGATCTGGTCGCCGCGCTCTTTGGCGACAATAACATGATTATCCCGGTCCAAAGCGAAAACGGTCTTAACGCTCATTTCGCAGCAACAGCACTGTGTTCCACAACTTTGGCGCAGGTTCAAGCCGCGGTTGGTTGGCTGGCTAAGCACTCGGGAGACGCCAAAGCCGCAGAGTACTACATCGCCTCTTTGCTTTCTGCTCAGTTTTCAACGCTGCCTTCCGGTGGCGTCTCAGCAGCGCTGTCCGGATTGTCGACCGAGGGTGGCCTCAATTCGACATTGCGGTCACATATGTCGTCATCCGAAGCCGTGTTGGTTGAGGGATTGGATGCTTTTGAAGAAAGATTGGGTTTGTTGTCTTCCAAAACATCTTGATCGTGCGGTTCATTAACGCTCTCGGCGCGTTCAATTCCTGCGGTCAAGCGCCCATTTGATGTTTCTGGAAGACTGGATGAAAGCGTGTCTGAGTTTGCTGGCCTGACCAAAAGTCTATCATTCGAAAGGCGTTCAATCAAAACAACCGATTGGTCTTTACTCAATCCGATACAATCCAGCATTTCCGATGTCAGCCGTCCATGAACGCGTGCCATATGTTGGGCCCATACATAGTTCTGTTTTCCAAACAAAGCCGCTTTTGATACAGGCGCAGCGCCGCCTTTTAGGGCTGGAAAAGGGGTGTTTGGCACGATGAAGGCCGCGCCACCAAGTTGTAGAAAAAGTCGTCGTCTCATCATCCTAAGATAGTCATTTGCGAACCATTCGCAACTTCTTCTGTTCAAAAATATCCCCGGAGCGCGAGGGGCGGGCCCCTCGAATTGGCGTCTGCGCTAGCGGGCGCATTCAGTTTGTTTCGCTGCCCCCGACCGTCAATCCGCCAATTTTCAATGTCGGTTGGCCAACCCCAACGGGCACCCATTGGCCTGCTTTACCGCAGTTCCCCTGACCTGGATCAAGAGACATGTCATTTCCAATCGCTTGAACATGCTTCAAGGCTGTTGCGCCGTCACCGATCAATGTCGCCCCTTTAACTGTTGAGCCTACAACACCGTTTTTGACGCGATAGGCCTCTGTGCAGGAGAAGACAAATTTTCCATTGGTGATATCGACTTGGCCGCCTCCAAAGCCTACGGCATAGATTCCGTCTTTTAAATCTTTGACAATCGCTTCGGGTTCAGCATCGCCCCCCAGCATATAGGTGTTCGTCATCCGGGGCATTGGGGCATGTTGATAGCTTTCACGGCGTCCATTTCCCGTAGCTGGCACATCCATCAGACGCGCATTTTGGCGGTCTTGCATGTAGCCCACCAACATCCCGTCTTCGATCAAAACATTTTTTCCAGATTTTGTGCCTTCATCGTCGACGGAAATGGAGCCTCGCCGATCGGGTATTGTTCCATCATCCAAAACGGTCACGCCACTTGCTGCAATTCTTTGCCCCATCAAACCTGCAAATGCTGATTGGTTTTTACGATTGAAATCACCTTCGAGCCCATGGCCGACAGCCTCGTGCAGCAATATCCCCGGCCAGCCGGGCCCAAGAACAACATCCATTACGCCAGCTGGTGCTGGGACCGCATCCAAATTGACCTTGGCAATCCGTAAGGCTTCGTGGACTTTGCCTTTCCAGGTTTCAGGTTTCAGGACCTCAATCAAGGCAATGCGCCCGCCGCCACCGCAGCCGCCAGATTCGCGACGTCCCGCCCGTTCGACCGTGACTGAAACATTCATCCGCGCCATAGGTCTGACATCCGTTATGACATCGCCTTCCGGGCGCAAAATAACCACTTCTTGCAGGCTGGCTGCAATCGTAGCGGACACTTGAACGACGCTTGCGTCTAGCGCGCGGGCATAATCATCCAGTTCGCGCAACAGGGCAATTTTCTCTTTGAATTCAGCACCTGAGATCGGATCAAAATCGCCATAAAGCTTTTGGTTTGTGCCAAGTGGCGCTGGCGCTAAAACGCCCCCGCCTTGTCCGACGGCAAGCCGAGCCGTCTCCGCGGCGCGTGTCAAAGCCGCCTCGGTCAGATCGGTGGAATGCGCATACCCGGTTGTCTCTCCTCTGACGGCCCGCAAACCAAAGCCCTGATCGGCCGAATAACTGGAATTACGGATCCGCCCGTCATCGAGTGTCACAACTTCCGAGCGCCGCCGCTCAAAGAAAACTTCTCCGTCATCTGCACCTTCTAAAGCGGAGCGCAGGATAGAGGTCGCCCGATCTAAGTCGATATGGGTGTCCAATGGATGAAACGGGGCGTCAGACATAAGCATCTCCTGCAAGGCTGTCAGATCCGTATCACAAATTTCGGCAGATCAGCGTGGTTATATTCAAGACTTATTTTAAGGTCGGCAGAAAGCCAATCAATCTAGTGAAAACCTTTGTATGGGTCCCTTTGCCGCAAATCTCAGACTTGTGAAATAAGACGTTGTATGGTTATCCCAGAAATATCGGCGGACACAGCTTGCCCGCCCCTGAGGAGAGACAGGAAAGTTATGAACAAATTTTTGACTTCGCTATCGCTTGCTTTGATGACAGGCACAGTTGCAGCTTCGCAAGCTGTTGAGCCGCAGGGTTTGGAAGCTATCGGGAAACCTGTCGACCGAGCGATCGGGTTCCAACCCGCCGCAACGGAGTTGATGCGCGATCTGATTTGGATGGATAATTTCCTGCTCTACATCATCACCTTTATCAGCGTTTTCGTTATGGTTTTGCTGGCGATTGTTATCGTGCGGTACAACCGCCATTCGAACAAAACACCCAGCCGCATCACGCATAACTCTGTGCTTGAGATCACATGGACGGTTGTGCCTGTATTGATATTGATCGCAATTATCCCGCCATCTCTGACATTGCTGTTTAAGCAGATGGAGATTCCAGAAGCCGATATTACAATCAAGGCAACGGGTTACCAATGGTATTGGAGCCATGAATATGTTGATCACGAATTTGGCTTCGACAGTATCATGTTAGAGCGTGATCAATTGGCCGATGCCGGATATGCCGATGACGAGTATTTGCTTGCTACAGACACTGCCGTGGTTGTCCCGACCGGAAAAAACATTGTGATCCAAGTCACGGGTGCAGACGTGATCCACAATTGGACAATTCCTGCCTTTGGCGTGAAGCAAGATGCGGTCCCTGGGCGCTTGGCCGAACTTTGGTTTAACGTCGATAAAGGTATGGAAGGCGTTTATTTTGGACAATGTTCTGAGCTTTGTGGATTGAACCATGCGTATATGCCGATCACGGTCAAAGCCGTAAGCCAGGAACAATATGAAGCCTGGTTGGATGGTGCGATTGCTGAATATGGTGGCATTCCCCGCGAAACAGAGCTTGCGGCGCAAGACTAAGCGCTGCCCACCCCAATTTAAGGAGCGGGGGCAACCTCGTTTGCAGATCGAATGGCAGAGACAAGTTCATCCCGGCTGGTCCACGGCGCCGAATTCAGCGATTATTTTCGGCTGCTTAAGCCGCGTGTGATGTCGCTTGTGGTTTTTACCGCAACGATTGGTCTTCTCGTCGCACCAACCCCGATCAATCCGGTTATCGGATTTGCGTCATTGCTATTCATCGCGCTGGGTGCAGGTGCGTCTGGTGCTTTGAACATGTGGTGGGATGCGGATATTGACGCGAAGATGCGGCGGACAATAGATCGCCCGATCCCAGCAGGCAAAGTCACGACAAGTGAGGCTTTGCAACTCGGCCTCTGGTTGTCGGTTTTGTCGATCTTGATGTTGGCGCTTACTGCCAACGTCTTCGCTGCTGCTCTGCTAGCCTTTACGATTTTTTTCTACGTTGTCGTTTACTCTATGGGTTTGAAGCGTTTGACCCCGCAAAATATCGTGATTGGGGGTGCTGCTGGGGCATTTCCCCCTATGATCGGTTGGGCTGTCGTCACGGGTGGGTTCGCCTTGGAAAGCTTCCTGATGTTTGCGGTTATCTTTATGTGGACGCCCCCACATTTTTGGGCGCTGGCCCTGTTTGTGAAGGACGACTACGCTAATGCGGACGTTCCGATGCTGACCGTCACGCATGGACCGCTTGTGACACGGCGACAGATTTTCATTTACGCCGCTCTGCTAGCACCTGTCGCGCTGTCCTTGGCCTTTACAGAAATTGGCAGCCCGTTTTACCTGATTGTGGCTTTGGTTTTGAATGCGCGTTTCGTTTGGTCCGCTTTTGTGATTTCCCGTCGCTCCCAAGATCAAGCTTATGGCGATAGCTTCCTGACCGAACGTCATTTGTTCAAGCAATCCCTGTATTATCTCTTCGTGCTGTTTTCAGCACTTTATATCGGTGATGTGGTGCAAAACTGGACATCCTTGCCATGGCTGGAGCTGTTCTAATGTCAGACCAGGACATCAAAGAAAGACAGGCCCGCAACAACTTTTGGGTTGGTTTGACGCTGCTGAGCTTTGTTGCGCTCGTCTTTGCGATCACTGTGGTGAAAATGCGTGCAGGCCATAACATGGAAGGGTTTGACCACGTTCTGCGTCCTCAGTTGGAGATCGTTGAGTGATGGACGCAAATGCCAAGACAGCTCTGAAAGCGGCAAGCGTTGTTGTTGCTATGGGTGGTCTGGCTTGGGCCTCTGTGCCGCTCTATGATTGGTTTTGCCGCGTAACCGGCTATGGCGGCCAAACCCAAACTGCCGCAGACGCATCCGTTCAGGTTTTGGATCAGACAATGAATGTTCGATTTGATGCCTCAAAGGATCGCGGATTTGCATGGGATTTTAAGCCGGTTGTGCGCACGACCGAAATCCGGATCGGGGAATCGGGTCTGGCATTCTACGAAGCCTACAATCCGACAGATCGCGTGATCGCAGGCACGGCCAGTTTTAACGTCTATCCGTATTCCGCAGGGGCGTATTTTACGAAGATCGACTGCTTTTGTTTCGAAATGCAGGTCTTGCAACCCGGTCAACGCGTGCAAATGCCTGTAACCTATTACATTGATCCAGAAATTACTGAGGACAGAGAGGCGAAATTCATCAATTCGATCACCCTGTCCTATACTTTCCACGAAGCACCGCTTCCGGAAGATCACGCGGCCCTTGCAGGGACAGGGATCGCTCCGTTAAAGACAGCGCAATAGTGAGGAGAGAGCTATGGCTGGTGTAAAGAACCACGACTATCACATTCTGCCCCCATCGGTCTGGCCATTCTTGGCCGCAATGGGCGCATTCATTATGTTAACCGGCGTTGTTATTTGGGTGTCTCCCAATATCGGGGGCCAAGTTTGGTGGCTGCCTGAAAACAATACACCTTGGCCATTCTTTATCGGTTTGTCCTTGGTGCTATATGTGGCTTTTGCATGGTGGGCAGATACCGTCGGGGAAGCGCATTCGGGCGATCATACGCCCGTTGTCTCTATCGGACTGCGCTATGGCGTGATCTTGTTTATCACATCAGAAGTGATGTTCTTTGTCGCTTGGTTTTGGTCCTTCTTCAAAAATGCTTTGTATCCCCATATCCCGGGAGAAGCTGCACGACCGGGCGATGGCGCATGGCCGCCCGTAGGCATCGAAACCTTCGATCCGTGGCATCTTCCGCTGATCAACACGTTGATTTTGCTTTGCTCGGGGGCGTTCGTGACATGGGCTCACCATGCGCTCGTGCATGAAAATGACCGCAAAGCCTTGGTTCAAGGTCTTGTTGGGGGTGTTGTCCTGGGTCTGATTTTCACTTTCTTCCAAGCCTATGAATACACACACGCCGCTTTTGATTTTTCAGGCAATGTCTACGGTGCCAATTTCTTCATGGCGACTGGATTCCATGGCTTCCATGTGATCGTCGGCACGATTTTTCTGCTTGTCTGTCTAATCCGCGCTATGCGGGGACATTTCACACCGGAAAGCCATATCGGCTTTGAGGCCGCCGCGTGGTACTGGCATTTCGTTGATGTGGTGTGGTTGTTCCTTTTCGCAGCCGTTTATATCTGGGGCGCCTAGGACCAACTTTTATTGGTTAGAGCGCAGGCCTTTCGGCCTGCGTTTCCATTTGGAGAGTGTCGCATGTCGCGTGTCATCTTTTTCTTGATTTTAGGGTTTAGCGGCTTAGCCGTTTTGATTTATTTGGGCATATGGCAAATGCAGCGCCTAGAATGGAAAACCAATCTGCTTGCCGAAATCGATTTGCGTATGGCGCAAGATCCGGTCGCAATACCCAAGAACCCAACAAAGGCAAAAGACAACTTTCGGCGGGTTGAGTTTGAAGGGACACTGCTTGGGATAGAGGCCCATGTGCTAACATCGGAACGCAACACTGGTCCAGGTTACAAAATTGTGGCCGGTGCTGCCGCTCCGGGGACACGCATTTTGATTGATCTGGGTTTTGTTCCGCTGGAAGCGAAAGACGCAACACGGTTTGGCGCCGTAAAAGTAGTGGGGAATCTCTACTGGCCGAATGAAACTGACCCAAAATTTACACCGAATCCAGATTTCGATGAGAACATTTTCTTCGCACGAAACCTGTTTCAAATGGCAAGCTTTGTAGACACCCAGCAAATCTTGGTTGTTGCCACGGAAATCGAACAAGATTTCGAAACAATTCCACAACGTGTGGCCCATAATCTGCCGAACAATCACCTTGAATACGCGATTACTTGGTTTGGACTTGCGGCGGTCTGGGCAGCCATGACAGGCTATGCCTTAGTGAAAACACGTCGCACCGCATAACTGTCGGAGAGTTTGCAAAATGCGTTATATTTCCACCCGAGGCTCTGCGCCGGTTCTCAGTTTTGAAGAGGCGATGTTGACGGGCCTTGCCAGAGATGGTGGGCTTTATGTCCCTGAAATTTGGCCACAACTTAGCCATGGTCAAATCGCGCAGTTTGCTGGCCTGCGATATGAAGAGATTGCTTTTAAAGTGATGCATCCTTTCATTGCCGGGACATTTGGTGATGACGAATTCAGGGACATCATTGAACGAGCCTATGCTAGTTTTGGCCATACCGCCCGCTGCCCTGTGGTTCAAACGGGTCCGAACGATTTCTTGTTAGAGCTGTTCCACGGACCAACGTTGGCCTTTAAAGACGTGGCTATGCAACTTATCGGTCAGATGTTCGAGGTTGCTCTTAAAAGGCGCGGGGATCGCGTAACCATAGTCGGCGCGACCTCGGGCGATACAGGGTCTGCAGCGATGGAGGCATTCAAAGGTCTTGATGCAGTGGACTTGTTCGTCATGTATCCAGACGGTCGCGTCTCTGAGGTGCAACGCCGTCAGATGACCACCCCTTCCGAAGTGAATGTACATGCCTTGGCTGTTCAAGGGGATTTTGACACCTGTCAGGGTCTTCTCAAGGATATGTTTAATGATTTCGCATTCCGTGATCATGTAAAACTGGCCGGTGTGAATTCGATCAATTGGGCGCGTGTGCTTGCACAGGTGGTTTACTATTTCACATCGGCTGTTGCCGTAGGCGCCCCCTACCGCAAAGTAAGCTTTACGGTACCGACAGGCAATTTTGGAGACATCTTTGCAGGTTACGTGGCCAAGCGCATGGGCCTGCCGATTGACCGGCTGATCATTGCGACGAACCAGAACGATATTTTGCACCGGACTTTGCAGTCGGGCAAGCATATCAAAGAAGGGGTCATGCCCAGCATCAGCCCCTCAATGGATATTCAGGTCAGCTCAAACTTTGAACGCTTGGTATTTGATTTGTATGACCGCGAAGGTCCCGCGGTAGCTCAGCTTATGGAGGCGTTGAAAACTGAAGGGGCGTATGCCTTGTCACAAGGTGCGCTGGAACGTTTGCAAGCGGAGTTCGCATCCGGCCGTTGCGACGAAATTCAAACGTCTCAGACCATCAAGACAGTTCTGACTGAAACATCAGAATTGGTGTGCCCACATACCGCCATCGGGATGCATGTCGCAGGCCAGCGGCGCGGAGACCCCTCGATCCCAATGATCACATTGGCCACCGCGCATCCTGCGAAATTCCCTGACGCTGTCGAAGCCGCGACCGGCATCCGTCCGGCTTTGCCGCCGCGAATGGCGGATTTATTTGATTTGCCCGAACGCGTGACAAAGACGGGAAACAGTTTGGACGAAGTTGAAGACATTATCAAAGGCGGCATCCCTGCATGAGCGTGAAACTCCACACATTGCCAAACGGGTTTCGGATCATCACCGAACATATGGATGGATTAAAATCGGCGTCGGTCGGTGTTTGGGTCGGCTCGGGTGCGCGCCATGAAACACAAGAGCAGAACGGCATCGCGCATTTTCTAGAACACATGGCCTTCAAAGGGACAACCTCGCGGTCAGCCTTGCAAATTGCCGAAGCGATCGAAGATGTCGGTGGGTATATCAACGCCTATACTAGCCGCGAAATGACCGCATATTATACGCGCGTGCTAGAAAATGATGTGCCGCTTGCGCTGGATGTGGTGTCTGACATTGTTTTGAATTCTGTCTTTGACCCAAAAGAAGTTGAGGTCGAACGTGGTGTGATCTTGCAGGAAATTGGTCAAACTTTTGATACTCCGGACGATATTGTTTTCGATTGGTTGCAAGAGGTTAGCTATCCTGATCAGGCGCTCGGGCGCAGTATCCTTGGTCCGGCCGAGAATATTCGTCGCTTCTCGCGTGAGGATTTACAACGGTTTATCGCTGATCGGTACCGACCGCAGGATATGATTTTGGCAGCAGCTGGTGGTGTTGATCATGAGGAGATCGTCAAATTCGCTGAAGCGGCTTTTGGTCATCTGACGAAGGCCAAAATCGCAGTACCTGAACCGGGTCTGTTTACATCAGGGAATGTCCGCAACATTAAAAACCTTGAACAAGCGCATGTCACCTTGGCCTTTGAAGGTCCGAATTATACGGATCCATTGCTCTATACCGGACAGATTTTCACCATTGCCATGGGTGGGGGCATGTCTTCGCGCCTGTTCCAAGAAGCCCGCGAAAAACAGGGGCTTTGCTATACCATATTCGCGCAAATGGGCGCGTTCTCGGACTCGGGAATGTTGACATTGTACGCTGGCACCTCCGCCCAAGATGCCCGTGCGCTATCCGAGCTATGTATCAACGAAGTCAAGCGCGCCGCTGATGACATGTCCGAGGCCGAAGTGGCCCGTGCGCGCGCGCAATTCAAGGCGGGCCTTTTGATGGGCTTAGAAAGCCCATCTGCGCGATGCGAACGTTTGGCACGTATGATCTCAATCTGGAACAAGGTCCCTGATCTGACTGAAATTGTAGATCGCATTGATGCTGTAAGCGTGGACGGTGTGCGGGGCTTCGCAAGATCTTTGGCTGAAAATGGCAAACTCGCGTCTGCCATGTACGGCCCCGTCAGTGCAGTGCCCGACAATGAGGCGCTTTTGCAACAATTGGCGGCTTAATGTTTGGACGGCGGAGGGATGTGGTCTTGGCCTCTCCGCGGTTGTTTTTACGGCTGCCTGACCTGAACGACCATTTGGAATGGGTTGCCTTGCGTCGCGATGGCACGGATCAGTTAACCGCTACAGAACCGGCTTGGGCGCACGACCACTTTTCTAAATCGGCGTTTCGCAACAGAGTGAAATGGGCCGCGAAGTCTTTTGAAGGCAATAAAGCCGTTCCGCTTTTTATCGAACGCCGATCGGACAATGTCTTGATGGGGGCTGTTACATTAGACAACATCCGCACCGGACCCAATAAATCTGCAGAGATCGGCTATTGGTTGGGTCGGGCTCACCAGCGTCAGGGTTATATGTTCGAGGCGATTGAAGCGGTCTTACACTTTGCCTTTGAACAAAAACGCCTTAGCCGCATAGAGGCCGCATGCCTGCCTGAAAACACGGCCAGTCGGCATTTGTTGGAAAAAATTGGCTTCAAGTATGAAGGCGTGGCCAAAGCCTATTTGGAGATCAATGGCCTCTGGCAGGACCATGTGACGTATGCGGCTTTAAGGTCTGACCGGCGCAAACGATCGGCGGCAATCGACTAAACATTTGGTAAAATCTAAGAATCGCAACAAGATGGTCGGTATCCAGCAAAGGAAATACGATGCGCATCTTCTTCGCTATACTGTTTGGCTTTTTTGCCGCCTCTGCGGCCGCTCAGGTTGAGCACACGCCCGCCCATTGCATCGCAATGGTCGATCATAGCCCGTTTATCCAAAAAGCGTCTGTCACCCAGCTACAGAAAGACGATGTTCGGATCAGTTACATTGATCATTCAATGTTTCGGATCGAAACTTTCGGCGGGCTTTCCGCGATCACGGATTTCAACGGGTTCATCGGCCGTGATCCTGTCTACCCCGATATCGTGACGATGAACCGCGCTCATGACAGCCATTACACAAACGATATTCCCGACAGCGTTTCGCATATATTGCGGGGATGGCGCATTCAAGGTGAACCCGCGTTCCACAATCTTGATCTTGGGGAATTGCGTGTCCGCAACGTGACCACTGATATCCGGTCTGAATATACGGGGCGTGATCCCGATGGAAATTCGATATTTATCTTTGAAGTAGGCGGCTTGTGTATCGGCCATCTTGGTCATCTACATCATGAACCAAACGACGCTCAATACGCGATGATCGGACGGCTAGATGTCGTCATGGCCAATGTCGATGGCGGTCTGTCACTTGATACTGCAACGATGGTTAAGATTATGAAACGTGTTCGCGCTTCTGTGGTTTTGCCAATGCACTACTGGGGTCGTGGCTCGCTTGAAATATTTCTTAGCGGAATGCGTGATGAATTCGATGTCGTCGATGTCGAGGCAGGTTCGATCATCGTCAGTCAAAACACGCTTCCCTCGCGGCCAACGGTCTTTGTCCTGCCTGCTATGCTCTATAGCCAGCCGTGGATTACCGATAACTGATTGCCAAGTCGCACCAAGAGCGCCATGTCCCGTTTATGGATAACACACCCGAATGGATGGCTCCCCTTGCGTCACAGCTGTCAAAGACGCTGGCGCCTCGTGACGTTGTCCCAGCTGGACCAAAATACCTCGAAGAACCGAGGGGACGATTTACAGCGGCTCAGACGCTGGTGTTGACACCTCGCTCGACCGAGCAAGTTGCGGATACAATCAGAATCTGCTCTGACCTCAACATCGGGATTGTGCCCTATGCCGGTGGAACAGGTTTGGTTGGCGGGCAAACGCAGCCCCCAAGAGGCAAAGCTTCGGTCATCCTTTCAGTCGAAAAGATGAACCGCATCCGGGAACTAGATTCGGACGGGGCCGTTCTGGTGGCTGAGGCCGGAGTGATCCTGTCAGATGTCCAAGATGCAGCGTCCGAGGTTGATCTGCTTTACCCTGTTTCTTTGGCATCGGAAGGCTCGTGCCGAATTGGTGGCACCTTGGCCACCAATGCCGGCGGGGTAAACGTTATCCGCTATGGCAACACGCGTGATCTCGTGCTGGGCGTTGAGGCTGTCTTGCCTGATGGATCAATCCTTCATGGGTTAAAGAAACTGCGCAAAGACAACACAGGCTTCGACTTGCGCCATCTTCTCATCGGCTCGGAAGGCACGCTTGGTATCATTACGGCGGCCAGCTTGCGGCTAATGCCGCGCCCAGTGGAACAGAGCACCGCGTTGATCACTGTTCCAGACCCTCAGGCTGCAGTCGCTTTGCTTGGGCATCTGCAAGCAACACTTGGGGATGCGATTACAGCTTTTGAGTTGATGAACCAGCTTGGCTTTTCCTTTGTGCGTGACCACATCGACGGCGTCGATGTCCCTTTCCCCGAGCTGCCACAATGGGCGGTCTTGGTTGATCTTGGGGCGGGGCGCGATGCAGGTCTCCAGGAAAGGTTCGAAGCCGCCTTCGAAACTGCGATGGACCGGCAACTAGCACTCGACGCGGTTCTGGCCCAATCAGAGGCTCAACGATCTGCACTTTGGGCAGTTCGAGAGTCAATTCCGCTGGCTAACCGCGTGGTAGGAGCGATCAGCAATCACGACATCTCTGTTCCGGTGTCCAGCATCGCAGAATTCATTGCGCAAGCGGACGCAGCTGTTTGCGGCCTCGGTCCGTTAAGAGTGGGGGCTTTTGGCCATGTCGGAGATGGGAATCTGCATTATAATGTTTACCCAGAACATGGACAAGACCGCGACACCCACGACATTTTACGTCCCGTGATCAAACAGGTTGTGCATGATCTGGTGCATCAGTTTTCGGGGTCTGTTGCTGCAGAACACGGCGTGGGCCGAATGAAGGTAGAGGATCTTGCAATATATGGGGATCCAACAAAGCTGGCTGCGATGCGCGCGATCAAGTCTGCGTTGGACCCTAAGGGAATTATGAACCCCGGTGTGTTTTTCGATTAAGGCCGTCTCGGAATCGGGGGCTTAAGACTAGAAGTACAACACCGCGGATCATGGGCATGTTGGAAGGGCGCCGTTAAAGACCCTCGAACTCACATAAAACAGTCGTTCGAATGCCCATCGCCTCTATCTTTGCGCGCCCCCTAAGATCTGGGAGATCAACTATAAAGCTTGCATCGGTGACTTCGGCACCTAAGCGTTCAACCAATTTGATCGCTGCCTCAGCCGTGCCTCCGGTTGCGATCAAATCATCAATGAGAAGGATTTTTTCTCCTGCTTGTAGCGCGTCATCATGCAATTCGACCACCGCTTCACCATATTCCAGCGCATAACTTTCTTCGACCGTTTTGCCAGGCAACTTGCCTTTTTTGCGCACAGGCACAAAACCAACGCCCAATTCTGCGGCGACGGCCCCACCCGTGACAAACCCGCGGGCCTCTAGCGCAACAACTTTGTCGATAGTAGCGTTTTGATAAAGTGCCACTGTCTTCTCAATCGCAAGTCGGAGGCCTTTGGGATCTGCAAATAGGGTGGTCACATCCCGAAAGAGAATACCCTTATGCGGAAAGTCCGGTATCGTTCTGATATAGTCTTTAATTTTTGCCATGGCGCGGGCCTATTTCGTCCGCGCCTGACCTACGCGCTCTGGGATACTAGGGCAACCTAGCGTCTAAAGGCGTTTTTGCTTTGGTCGACACGAAAATACGCCCAAAGGGGTAGATATGGCAATTTCGGACGGGACCAATCCCGCCGATCCTCAACCAAGAGGCATTTGGCAGTATAAAGGTTCATTTTTTTGTCCTTTCGGTTCACTTTTATTGCTTTTTTTCGGATTTTGGGTCCTAGTAAAAGCAACAACATGAATAATGTATATACATTGTATATTCATAATACAAGGGTTTTCGTTCGTGACCGATCAGAAAAAGAAAAAGAAGAAGAAAAAGAAGGACAGCCAGCTCATTATTCGTCTCCATAAAGAGGTGCGAGACGACTTTGTTGAACTCTGTGATGAGCTTGATACATCCGCTGCACGCGAGATACGCCGCTTTATCGGCGAATTTATGAAAAAGAACGGCTCAAAGCAGGATGACGCGGCTTAAAGCACGCGTCCTGCCACTGCATCCAATTTTTTTACAAGTTTGGGTTCCCGCGCGTCGGGTTGGGTGATGATCGCAAATTCAAGGGCGCGATCACAGCCATGTGGACAGGGCAGTCGCTCTGCCCCCAAAATTTTAGGCAAATGTGAAACAAGGGTTTTCGCCTTACTTGAATTGCCCATAAGGGTTTCAATGATCTTCGTAACATCGACTTCACCGTGATCTGGGTGCCAACTATCGTAATCCGTCACCATCGCGACGCTAGCATAGCAAAGCTCGGCTTCTCTGGCCAGTTTGGCTTCGGGCATATTGGTCATGCCGATCACATCGCATCCCCATTGTTCCCGGTACAGTTTCGATTCCGCGAGTGTTGAAAATTGTGGACCTTCCATCGCCAGATAAGTGCCGCCGCGATGTATATTGATTCCGGCACTCTTTGCGGCGCTTTCGCAGGCATCACCCAACCGTGGACATGTTGGATAGGCAACAGAAACATGCGCGACACAGCCCGGCCCAAAAAATGACTTCTCGCGGGCAAATGTCCGATCAATAAATTGATCTACAATAACGAAATCGCCTGGCGCCATGGTTTCGCGAAAGGATCCGCATGCCGATACAGAAATCACGTCAGTTACACCTGCGCGCTTCATCGCATCAATGTTGGCCCGATAGTTTACACTGGTCGGTGTCTGGGTGTGCCCGCGGCCATGTCGGGGCAGGAAAACCATTCGGACCCCATTTAAGTGTCCGTGCAAGAGAGCATCCGAGGGCGTCCCGAAAGGCCCTACGATGTTTTTCCATTCTGCATTTTCCAACCCTTCAATGTCATAGACACCGCTGCCGCCGATCACTCCAATCACAGTTTCCATTACTTTTCTCCTAGGCTTTGGGCCGCTCAAGAGCAAAGACCTCTGTGATCACAGCGTAGTCTTTGTAGCCCATCCGCGCCAAGGGCTGATATTGTGTTATGTCCAATATTCCATCTTCCAAAAGGGTGTCTTTTATATGCACACCGACAATATCTCCGATCACCACGTCAGTTGCATCGAGGGCAATGATATCGCGCAATGTACATTCCATACTGATCGGCGCATCTTCGACCAAAGGCGCCGAGATCACATGGCCAGCCATCTTTTTTAGCCCGGCTGCGGCAAACTCATCAACCTCTCTGGGCAACGTCGCCGACGACGCATTCATGGCATTTCGCAAATCAAAACTGACAATGCTGACGCCAAATTCCTCCGTTTCGCGAATGTTCGCCACGCTGTCCTTCTCTGTCTCAAAACCAGGTTTGTGGCGGGCTGAAGCGTAACAGATCACAGGTGGTGTATCCTGCAAGGCTTGAAAAAACGAATAAGGCGCAAGGTTTGCCACGCCATTTTTGTCTTGGGAAGAGATCCATCCGATGGGCCGCGGTGCTACAATTGCTTTAAATGGATTGAATTTCAGGCCGTGGCCATCTTTGGGACGGTAGAACATGATACCTCTCTGCTTTATCACCCCTTAAAACTGTGGTGAATGCCACGCAAGAATAGGGCAGAGTTTTGTACACGATCACGCAGGAAACAGATCTGGACTACTGGGAGGTCGAAGCCCTTTTCGATCTGTCTTTCGCGCCGGGCCGCGAAGCGCTGTCTTCATATCAACTTCGTTTTGATGTCCCCAAGGTAGCAGAACTGTGCATGGTGGCCCGAGATAATCTTGGTGTTTTGGCCGGTGCAATTCGATATTGGCCAATCCGAATTGGTTTAGATAAATATTCATCCCTGCTGTTAGGGCCGATTGCCGTCCACCCAACGCGCCAGGGCGAGGGGCTAGGCGCTGTTTTGATGCAAGAAAGTTTGGAAAAAGCTGTCGATCTTGGTTGGGAGCGATGCATCCTTGTCGGAGATGCGCCCTATTATGCTCGTTTCGGCTTTGAAATCGCGCCAGAGTTGGCATTTCCGCCGCCCACAAACCCTGACCGTGTTTTGAGGAAAGAGTTGAAAGCGCACGCTTTTTCCGGTGTAACTGGGGACATAAGCGCGGAAACGGTGTATTCAAACCTTAAAAAAGCGTGATATGACCAGAGGCAGCAGGCCGTAAAGCGGCAAAAGGGAATGAATAAGACATGGCGCAATTTCTTCGGCTTTTGATACCTTTGTTCTACCTCGCCGTGGGCTATGCGATTTACGCGACATGGCCGGACCGGGGGTTTCAGACAGACAATCCACCTGAAGCGCCGGAAATGACGCGTTTGTCCGCGCCCGGTGCAACTGACGTCGCAAGTGGCGCAACGCCGCAGGCCGTTCCGCTTCCGCAAGGCGCAACGATCACCGCTTTGCCTACGCCGTCTGCGAGCAATGTCTCACCGAATGTTGGTATCGCGGCTCCTTCTGGCTCAGACAATGTAATTGCTGCGTTGCCAACCGCACCAGCTTTGCCATCCGCGCCAAGCGTTGGAACAGGCGTTTTGGTTCCTGTAACGCAGGCCGGTTTGGCACCTTCGGCACCAGCCGTAATTGCCCCGCCGCCGATGCCGCAAATTGTGCTTCAGGACACGCCTACAAGCAGTACTGCGATCGCATCCGCCTTAGCGTCCATTGCTGATTGCCAGCAAACCGCGTGTGCCGAGATTGAGTTGCGCGACGTGAACTTGTCGGACCTCGAAGGCCAATTGAATGAGCTTCAGGGCGTAGAGAGCCTGTTCTTCTTAAACGGGAAGTTTGATCAACCGGGAATTCTTGCGCCAATGCGTCGTCTTCAAAACATCATTTTGACTGACTCTCAGGTTGAAGATCCCGCTAGCCTAGCTGAGCTGGTCACCCTGCGCTCTCTCCAGCTTGAAAATACGTCGCTCGCAACCTTAGATCCAATTCGCGGCATGTCAGGCTTAGAAGTTTTGAACGTTCCCAACACATCCATTTCTGACTTATCGCCCTTGCAGTCTAATACCTCCTTGCGGCGGATCGATCTGTCGGGAACCGATGTCACCTCACTTGATATTCTGCGCGGCAAGCCGAATCTTGAGTCTGTCTTTATCCGAGACACCAACGTTTCTGATTTGACCCCACTTTCAGCCTCACCATTGTTGCGTCGCGTCATTGCAACCGGCTCTGACGTGTCCGACCTGGATGGTATTTCCAGATCGCTTGAATTGCGGGTTTTGGACTTGGAGAACACCCAGGTTCGTGATTTGCGTCCGATCCGGAATCTTACAGGGATCACTTTCTTGAACATTGCCGGAACCGATGTGGCAGATTTGACCCCGATCAGTGCAATTAATGGAATGACGGTTGTCGATATTTCAAGAACGCCAGTGACGGATATTCGAGGGCTATCTGGCTTTAGAAATTTGCGTCGCGTTTTCTTGCGCGGAACAAACGTTCAAGACTTCTCGCCATTACGCCAGTCTACAAATTTGATCGAACTTGATCTCGAAGGCTCACCGGTCAGCAATTTTTGGTCCTTTACAACACTGCAATCTTTGGAAGTGCTCAACACGTCACAAACAAACGTCCGCGATTTGGCCCCGCTATTGCGTCTTCCAAACCTAAGGCAGCTTGATGTATCTCGGACTCCGATCACTGATTTGGCCCCACTTTTGAATATGCCGTCGATCGAAGAGGTCATTTTGAATTTTGACGAGTTGAGCAAGGTCAACAATGATCTGAAACTTGCAGACAAGAACTTCTGGTTCCGAATTCGCGACGTTTCCGCGACGAATTAAAGGCTAGTCATCCATTCGCGTATGGCTGGGCGAACGGATTGAGCGCCGGATTTCCGTGCGTCATTGATCACATCTTGCGCTTCTGAAAGGTGAATTTTTCGGATCATGTTTTTGACCGGGCCGATCGAAGCGGGGCGCATTGACAAACTTCGCAATCCCATCGCTACAAAACAGGCCGCTATAATTGGGCGCCCTGCGTCCTCTCCACAAAAACTGACCGGGGTTCCTGCCTTGTCACAGCGCGAAGCAATCATTTCGATGAGATTTAAAAAACTGACATTCAATGTGTCATAGCGTCGTCGGACACGTTCATTCTCGCGATCAGCGGCATAGAAAAACTGCTTTAGATCATTTCCGCCAATAGACACGAAATCAACCTCTTCGAAAAAAACGTCTGGCGAAAAGGCTAAGCTTGGTGTCTCAAGCATCGCGCCTATTTTCAAATCCGACGGGATAGAATACCCAAGCTTCTGTTCCCGCACCAGTACGTCATCAACGATCGCGCGTGCGTCCCGGTATTCCTGAAGTTGGGCTACAAAGGGAAACATTATATGCATCGGCCGACCTTGTGCAGCCCTAAAAAAGGCCTGCAATTGCATCTGCATCACACCTTTTTTGTCCAGACCAAGGCGGATCGCGCGCCACCCCATCGCAGGGTTTGGTTCATCAAGATGCTGCTTCATAAAGGGTAAAACTTTGTCCGACCCAATATCCAACGTTCGAAACACGACAGGCTTGTCGCCCGCGGCGGTCATCACACGACTGTAAATCTCGGCCAGTTCCGTGCGGCGTGGAACAGAGTTGCGCATCAGAAATTGAAGCTCTGTTCGAAACAAACCAACGCCTGCGGCGCCCGAAGTGCTCAGCGATGGTAAGTCCGGCAAAAGCCCAGCATTCATCATCAATGACACATGTGTCCCGTCTTTTGTTTCGGCGGGCTTTTCGCGTATCTCTGCATACCGTTTTTGTGCATCGGCAAGCATTGCGATCTTGTCGCGGAAAGCTTTTTGGACGCCATCATCGGGTCGCAAATGGACCAAGCCATCGTCGCCGTCAATCATCACTGCATCGCCGTTTAGCGCCTCGCGGGTGATACCATCTGCGCGGATTACCATTGGAATGGCCCATGCCCGGGCAATTATTGCAGCATGACTGCCGACCGAGCCCTGTTCTAAAATGACGCCACCCAAGGTCTTACCGTAATCCAACAACTCGCCCGGGCCAATATTGCGGGCGACCAGAATTGCGCCTTTCGGTACTGCCGTATCGCTGCGACCTTGCCCGGTCAGAAGCGAAAGCAGACGGTTCGACAAATCATCGAAGTCATGCATTCGGTCGCGTAAATAAGGGTCAGGTACACGCGACAAACGGGCGCGTGTCGCAGTTTGCTCTTTTTCAACAGCAACCTCTGCGGCCAAGCCATTGTCGATAGCCTTCATCATCCGATCGCGCCAACCCCGAGAATGCGCAAACATACGGTAAGCTTCAAGGACGCCACGCTTTTCTTCCGAGGCGCCAGCCATATTGGCGTGCAACAGATCGTCTACTGACAATTGCAATTTACCAAGTGCGTCTTCCAAACGGGCTTTTTCGGCTTCGGGATCATCGGTCACGGGGTTGGTGATTACGATCTTTGGATCATGCAGCAGGATGTTCCCCTCTGCGACGCCTTCTTGGGCAACAGTAACATCAAAAACCATAGTGCGGGCATGTGGTTGTGCCAAAGCAGCGCCTTCGCCCACAAATGCGCCAAGCTCTTGCATCTCGGCGAGGACCATGGCGACGATTTCCAGCGCGCCAATCTCATCATTGTCATATTGGCGCGGCTCCTTGGACTGCACCACAAGAACGCCCAAAATTTCACCCAAACGCTGAATGGGCACGCCCAAGAATGAGGTAAAAATTTCCTCTCCGGTTTCCGGCATGTACCGGAAGGCCTTGTTCTCAGTTGCGTTTGGCGCGTTGATCGGTTCCGCCCGACGGGCGATTTTACCAACCAAACCTTCGCCCACACGCATCCGGGTCTTATGAACCGCATCTGGGTTCAACCCTTCGGTTGCACACAGCTCTAGGGTCGTTTCATCGCGCTTGAGATAGATCGAGCAAACTTCTGTACTCATGGACCTCGCGACGAGTTCCACAATATGGTTCAGACGCTCTTGGCCATCACCATCTTCCGCCATCGTGTCGCGAAGGTTTTTAAGAAGAGTGCGGGAATCGCCCGCCATGAAATCGATCATATCGATTAAACTGCTTTTTCTAACTCGAATGCATCATGCAAGGCGCGCACCGCCAATTCCATATACTTTCGATCCAAAAGCACAGAGATCTTGATTTCAGATGTGGCGATGACCTGAATGTTTACACCTTCATCGGCCAGAACCTTGAACATCTTAGAGGCGACACCCGTTTGGCTGCGCATCCCAATCCCAACAATTGAGACTTTGGCAACCTGATCATCTGCGACCAATTCACGGTAGTTAAATGTCCCGTCATCCTTAGCCATAGACAAGACTTCGCGCGCGCGGGCCACCTGATCCACAGGGGTCGAAAAGGTCATATCCGTCCGACCTTCATCAGAGATGTTTTGAATTATCATATCCACATTCACGCCGCCTTCGGCCAATGTTCCGAAAATTGACGCCGCAATACCTGGACGGTCCGCCACAGAAATCAATGTTAGCTTCGCTTCATCGCGTGAATAGGCAACACCTTCTACTACTTTGCTTTCCATAATTTCCTCCTCTGCGCAGACCAGGGTACCGACCCCTTCCGAAATATCATCTTCGAAGCTCGAAAGCACGCGCAGCTTGACATTATAGCGCATGGCCAATTCGACTGATCGTGTTTGCAAAACTTTCGCACCTAATGAGGCTAGTTCCAGCATTTCTTCAAAAGACACGCGGCGCTTTTTCCGCGCTTGCGTGGCCACACGCGGGTCCGTTGTATAGATTCCATCGACATCTGTGTAGATGTCACAACGTACTGCATTAAAAGCGGCAGCAAAAGCCACCGCTGTCGTGTCAGAGCCGCCACGTCCCAAGGTTGTGATCCGTCGCTCCGGTGAAAGGCCTTGAAATCCGGACACAACTGCGACTCGCATGCCCTGAGAAAAAGCCGCGTCGAAATTTTCATTTGGAATCTCTTCAATGCGCGCCGCTTCATGCTGATTGGTGGTCAAAACCGGTACCTGCCAACCCTGCCAAGATCGAGCATTTATGCCCATCTGCTGCAATCGTAACGCCATAAGGCCCGCAGTTACGTTCTCTCCGCTGGAGACAACAGCATCGTATTCTGCCGTATCGTAAAGCGTTTTGGTTTCGCGTACCCACCCAACCAATTCGTTCGTCTTGCCCGACATCGCCGAGACGATCACAATCACTTCATGGTCTTTTGCCTCCTGCGCTACTTTCTTCGCAGCATTGGCAATGCAATCCAAATCGGCAACAGAGGTGCCACCGAATTTCATAACAAGCCGAGACATAAACGCTTCCTTAAAACTTCGGTCGGTCGTTACGCGAATGGGTTAGAGGGAACAAGGGCGCGATCATTGCGCGGGCTTATCACTCCACGGAAGGGGGGCCACAGGCACGCCTTCATCAATTAAGGACTTTGCCTCGTCTGGCTTGGTCTGCCCATAAATTGCCCGTTCTGGTTTGTCGCCATAATACATGGCCCGTGCTTCGGTGGCAAAATTGACGCCAACATTCTCAGAATTGGCTTCAACCTTGGCGCGCAATTCTTTCAGGGCCTTTTCAGCCCGACTAGCAGGTTGGCTTAGCTTTGCATGTTTGCGACCTGCGGAAACTTGCGGCGCCATCAAGGTCTTCTCGACAGAGCTATCACCACAGACAGAGCATGCGATCATGCCCGCGCGATGCAGCTTATTATAGGCTTCTGCGCCTTTGAACCAACTTTCAAAGACATGGCCTTTAGAACATCTCAACGCATATTTGATCATGCGAAGACAGTACCGGTTCTAAGTGAACAAAACGATGTAAAAGATGTCAGTGGACGATGTTTCATGTCTTAGCGCCGACGATCTCGCCGTGACGACATTGGCTGAAATGCAACGGCATTATGTGCCGCGCAATACGGCTTTCCCGTTTCTGTTGCTAACCCGCAAAACCAAAAATCATCCGTGGCTGGATCCCCAACAGGCCATTTACAGGTTTTTTCTGTCAGCTCCATCAACGTCAACTTTTTAGCCTTTTTCACGACTTCAGCAGCGTTGGCCAAAGCCACTTCTGAAATTTCGTTTGTACTGGGTTGCGGCGGTAGCGGTTGTCCTGCCGTGATGATTGGCCGGCGCGGCGGAATAGAGGTCGCATTGGCAACATGATGCGGGCGCGGCGGTTCGGGTTTCTTTGGCACTGGGACTTTCGCTTCAGCCTTCGCCGCTTTTTCTTTGGTCGGCGCTGCGGCTTTCTTCGGAGCAGAGCGGTTAGACAGACCCAAACGATGCACTTTGCCGATTACGGCATTGCGCGTGATCCCACCCAATTCTTTGGCAATCTGGCTGGCAGATTTTCCTTCGCCCCACATTTTCTTTAGGGTTTCAACGCGCTCGTCTGTCCAGGACATGCTCTACCTCGTGTCTTTGAAGGTGTTTATATAGCGATCCTGATCGGCCCCCTCAAGAGCAGGTCTTGATTGACAGGCCTGAAAGCTTCGCAGATACGGAGTCTTTTCGATGTCGGAGTAAGCTAATGTCTGCGTTTCCTTCTGTGATGCCCACCTATGCCCGCGCGCCATTGGCGTTTGAGCGCGGCGAAGGGTCTTGGCTGATCACCGAGGCCGGCGAGCGCTTTCTTGATTTTGGCGCCGGGATCGCGGTTGTTTCTCTTGGGCACGCACATCCAAAGCTGGTTGCGACCTTGCAGGATCAGGCTTCCAAACTTTGGCATACTTCAAACCTCTATCAGGTGCCTCACCAACAGCGGCTGGCCGATGCTTTGGTTGAAAACACTTTTGCCGAAACGGTTTTCTTCACAAATTCCGGGACCGAAGCGATGGAATGCGCAGTCAAAATGGCGCGCAAATTCCATTTTGAGAAAGGCATGCCGGAGCGCAACGAGGTTATAACCTTCTCAGACAGCTTTCATGGACGCACTTTGGCCATGATCTCAGCGGCCGGGGCCGAGAAACTGACCAAGGGTTTTGGTCCGTTGTTGCCGGGATTTGTTCATTTGCCCTTTGCAGATCACGACGCGTTGAAGGCAGCGATCAATGATAAAACGGCAGCAATTCTTATTGAACCCATTCAGGGCGAAGGGGGCATTATTCCCGTGCCCGATCAATGTCTACGCGGATTGCGCGCGCTTTGCGATGAACATGGTATTCTTTTGATCATGGACGAAATCCAATGTGGTATGGGCCGGACCGGTAAGCTATTTGCACATGAATGGGCCGGTATCTCACCCGATATTATGGCGGTTGCCAAAGGCATCGGAGGCGGGTTTCCTTTGGGCGCTTGCCTGGCCACGGCTGATGCGGCCTGTGGTATGAGTGCAGGCTCACATGGCTCGACCTATGGTGGAAACCCCTTGGCTTGTGCTGTCGGGGCCACGGTGATGGAAGAAATCGCAGATGAAAGTTTTTTGCAAAATGTGTCGGCGCGCGCCGGTCAATTGCGTCAGGGACTGGAAGCTATGGTTGCCGAATTCCCTAAGCACTTTGAACAAGTGCGCGGTGCCGGGCTAATGCTGGGTTTGAAATGCAAAACCATGAACACCGCTTTTGTACATGCCGGTTACGACGCCAAAATTCTTACAGTCCCGGGAGGGCAAAATGTCGTCCGCCTTCTGCCGCCTTTGACGGTTTCGTCCGAAGATATTTCCGAAGGTCTCGCGCGCCTAACATCTGCAGCGCAAAACTTGTAAAAAGACTTCTTGGGTTTGAGACGACGCTCGCCCGATGAAAGGATCCCCCGATGCCACATTTTCTAGATATCGACACGACGGAAGGCATGGCTTTGCGCAGCATGATTGATCAAGCGATAGCGATGAAGTCACACCGCGCGGGCCAGCCTAAAGGGGCTGCCGACGCTGAGGCGCCTCTTGAAGGTCATGTCGTGGCTTTGATATTTGAAAAACCCTCCACACGCACACGTGTTTCATTTGATGTCGGCGTCCGACAGATGGGCGGTCAAACATTAGTGTTGTCCGGCAAGGACATGCAGTTTGGCCATGGCGAATCCGTGGCCGATACGGCGCGTGTTCTCTCGCGTTATGTAGATCTGATCATGATCCGGACCTTTGAAGAGGCAACCTTGCAAGAACTGGCGGCAAATGCTTCGGTCCCGGTGATCAACGGCCTTACCGACAAGACCCACCCATGCCAGATCATGGCAGATATTATGACCTATGAAGAGCATCGTGGATCGATTGCAGGCAAAAAGCTTGTTTGGCTTGGCGATGGCAACAATGTTTGTCACTCTTTCATGCACGCAGCCGCGCCTTTCGGTTTTGACTTTGTTTTTGCGGGTCCCGAACAGTTGGATCCTGACGATACAATTGTCGGGTCCGCGCGCAAAGCGGGTGCGAAAATCAGTATAGAGCGTGATGCGCATGCTGCCGTTGAAGGGGCCGATCTCATCATCACAGATACTTGGCTTTCGATGCATGACGAAAAAGACGCAAAAGACCGTCGTCACAACATGCTGAAACCGTATCAAGTCGATGCCCAATTGATGAAATCTGCCGCCGAAGGAGCGCTTTTCATGCATTGCCTTCCCGCACATCGCAATGAAGAGGTCACCGACGAGGTGATGGACGGCCCCCAATCTGTTGTCTTCGATGAGGCTGAGAACCGATTGCACGCCCAAAAAGCAATCATGCGCTGGTGTCTTGGCATCTGAATGGTGGAAGCGCACATTGTCATTTTGACAGGGGCAGGCGTGTCCGCTTCCTCTGGCTTGTCGACATTTCGTGGGGTCGGCGGGGTTTGGCGCAACCATGATGTTATGCAGCTCGCAACACCTCAGGGCTTCGCAGCTAAACCTGATTTGGTGCACGCGTTTTACAATGAGCGCCGCGCCAATTTGGCAAAGGTTCAGCCCAATCCGGCACATCATGCGATCGTAAAACTGCAAACAAGCTTTCTAGGACGCGTCACATTGATCACTCAAAATGTTGATGATCTTCACGAACGCAGCGGCAGTCCCGAAGTGATCCATATGCATGGCAGCCTAAAAGAGGGGATGTGCAAGGCTTGCGGCGCCCAAATGCTCTGGACTGGGCCGATGGATCGCAAAAGCAAATGCCCACGCTGTTCTAAACTTGGCGCAATGCGGCCCAATGTGGTTTGGTTTGGCGAAGTGCCGTACCATATGGACCGTATTGCGGAGGCATTGGCAACTGTGACGACCTTCATTTCGATCGGCACCAGCGGTGCGGTTTATCCTGCGGCAGGTTTCTTAACTGAGGCGCTCATGCGCGGTGCAAAGACCTTGGAATTCAACCTTGAGGCTTCCGCACGCTCATCTGAATTTCACGAAAGCACTTTGGGCAAAGCAGAAGAGCTACTGCCAACTTTTGTGGATCATCTGATTTCCATGCAATAACAGTCGTTCATTCGACCTGATCGCTTGGGTGATTGACGCCGTCATTCCAAGGGACGGGGTCAAGATCGGCTGGGTTTACACCTTCTAAAGCCCCGACATTGATGCCGTATTCATTCGGATCGGAACGTCGACGATGATGTGTATAAATTCCGCAAATGCTGCAAAAATAGTGTTCTGCGGTGTTTGTGTTAAACTGATATTTGGTCAGTTTATCTGAGCCGTTCACGATCTCAAGCCCGTCAGGATATGCGGCCGTATTGGCCATTGCGCCACGGCGCCGACAAAAACTGCAATCACATCGCCGAGACGCCTCTAACGGTTCCGCCAAAACAACACGCAGCTCGACCGCACCACAATGGCAGGACAGTTTTCTTGATGTGCTCATTATCGTCTCCGTATCACAGGTATGCTGGTTGTTCGGCTGCTAAAAGTGGGTTCATGGTCGGGGTGGAACGCGGTGCGTCGCCAAAAATTTGGACCTCCTTTTGCCGACCAGATTGGAAAGATCAGGACAATGCCGGCAACAAAGCCCCCAATATGCGCCCAATAGGCAACACCACCTCCACCTGTTGGCGTGGTAAACCCGCTAAACATCTGACTGACCATCCAAAACCCCAGCAACAGCCAAGCCGGGACAGTGAACACCCGAATGAATATAACCAGAAACAGCAAAACATCGACACGGGCTTTGGGATACATCAAAAGATAGGCGCCCATAACACCTGCAATCGCACCAGAGGCTCCAACTGTTGGCACGTTGGACCCGAAATTTGTTGCAAGATGCGCAAATGCGGCCGCAAACCCGCTGGTCAGGTAAAACAGCAGGAACCAAAAAGGCCCGAGCTCATCTTCGATATTGTCGCCGTAAATATACAAAAACAGCATATTGCCCGCCAAATGGCCGAAGCCGCCATGCAAGAACATCGAGGTCAACATGGTGTGGTATTCGCCCTGACCCGTGACCTCGCTTGGGATCATGGCCCAGTCGCCGAAAAAACCCATCAAGGCGCCAGGATCGCTGAAAAGGGGCCACGTCCCAAGAAAAACAAGTACATTTGTCGCAATCAAGGCCCAGGTCACATAGGGTGTGCGGCGGGATGGGTTATGATCGCGGAATGGAAAAAACATTACTGGATGACAGCATAGCCTGACTGCTCGGCGGCCGAAAGGCCGTATCCTATTGCGGTTGCGATCATAAGGCCAAGTCCCACAGCCACCGCAATCTTGAAAGCCGAGTAAGGGCGTTCCCCTTTGACTGATCCGCTTTGTGCATTCACCACGAAACGATAGGTTTGCCCTCGATACTTGTAGGCGGCGACCCAGATCGGCAACAAAATGTGCTTGAATGTCAAAGTCCCGACCTGAGTGTTAAGGGCCGTGATGCGTTGCCGATCGCCGCCAATATCAAATTTCACATCCCGCTCAATCATACGGTTCATGATGGCCTCCGCTTCGCCGAAGCCATCTTCTAAAGTGATTGTATAGGCTTCGGCGCGAAAGCCGGCCAAAAACGCGGGTTGAAACGGCTCAAGCGAAGATAGGTCCCATGGCGCCAAAGCCTTGGTGTATGATGTAGGCAGCGATTTGGACGCCAAGACAAGCACATCATCAAAGAACCGTGCAACACGGCCCGAGACGCGTGCCCACCGGACCTTAGGCACTTTGCGGGTTTGCATCGTCCGCTTCCCGTTCACCATGACAGGAATGCGCTGGGTCACATAATAGACAGTTCCGCGCTGGCCGCGATATTGCGTCTTTGTTTCGGCATCAAAGGTCCAATAAGGCACATAGATCCCATCCATTTTACGCCCTTTTCGGGCATACTCGGCAAGACCATTTGGTGCGAACCACAAGCTTCCCAACCATTTTGCCATCGCCTCGCGTGCAGAGCGTTCATCAAGCTCAAAGGGTAAGACGGCGCGCGGCTTGATCAACCGCTCTTCGCCAGTGCCAGACACAACAGGGGTGGCGCAAAAGGGGCATTCCGCCGCGTGCATCGCTGGATCAAATTCAACATGGGCGCCACAATTCTCGCAAGAAAAGGTTCTTACTTTATCTGTTTCGAAATCAGACAGACCGTCTTGAATGGCCCTGCGATAGTCCAACTCTGCCATCGCTGGGATGCTGAAGGGGCGGTGACCAACAATCACCTCTTCCGCACCGCAATGGTCACATTTCAACAGATCCGTACCGGGTGCATAACGCAGGTCCGATCCACAGGTACTACAAGGAAACCGATTGAGGTCGTCCCCGTCCATTGAACATTAGCCCCCGGGTGGAGGCGGAGGTGGCATCACGGTAAACAAAGTTGCAAGCTCAATCACGCGATCGGCCTCAATCCAACCATCTTGGCCTTGCGTCCAAACCAATGTCTGACGACCCAGCTCGCCACTTGTTGCCATTCGCCCCATCTCTGCGCGCGAAAACGGTCCTTTCGTTTGGCCGTCTTCGGCAATGTGCCAGGTATGCTCTAACGGCGGAGGCGGTGGTGGCGCAGAAACCGTACTAGGTCGCTGTCCCCACGGGCCTTGGGTTGCCATTTGACCTGCCATAGCCATGCCAAGACCAGCGCCCACGCCTGTGGCCAAGCCGTTATCGCCGCCGCCCTTGCCCAGCGCCTCGGCCGTTGCATATTGCGTGTAGGCATTCAGATCACCCAAAATGCCCATCGACGTGCGTTTGTCCAAAACCTCTTCGACTGCAGCCGGTAACGAGATGTTCTCAATGTAAAAACGTGGCAGCGTCAGGCCATAGGCCTCCAGTTCGGGGGAAATCATGTGCGCCACCAGTTTGCCTAATTCCAAAGTATTTGCCGCCATATCCAACACCGGAATACTGGCAGAGGCAATTTTTTGGGTGAAGTGACTGACGATTATGTTTCGGATTTGAAAACTGATCTCATCGGTTGTGAACTCGCCATCTGTACCAACAATTTCCGTTAGAAACTTTGCCGGATCGCTAATGCGGACCTCATAGGTGCCAAAAGCGCGAAGTCTGACAGGCCCAAACTCTGGATCCCGGCAAATGATAGGATTTTTTGTACCCCATTTTAGGTCGGTAAAACGTTTGGTATTGATGAAGTAGATTTCTGATTTGAAAGGGCTTTGAAAACCATGATCCCAGTAATTCAAAGTCGTCAGGATCGGCATGTTGTTGGTTTCAAGTTGATAAAGGCCGGGCGTGAAAACATCAGCCAATTGTCCTTCATGTACAAAGACCGCCGCCTGGCCTTCGCGCACCGTTAGCTTGGCGCCATATTTGATTTCGTGGTCTTCGCGTTCAAATCGCCAGACCATCGTGTCTTGTGTGTCATCCACCCAATGAATGACGTCGATAAATTCTCCGGTCAGAAAATCAAAAATACCCATTGAAGCCCCTCTAATTTGGCTTGTCACATTCGGTAAAGAAAACGGTCAGCCAAACCGTTTCTTGATCTGGATCCGTCCAGCTTACTCTGTGTTTTAGATGTGCCGGGATCAAAATCTGATCTCCCCTTTGCAGTTGAACCTTTTCAGCAGGTTCAAAAGTCAATTCCGCAGCACCTTCTAAAAGCATAACCCATTCGGCCTGCGCTTGATCATACCAGCCATCCTTTGGGCTTGTATGACCTTTTGAGACGATCCGTTCGACTTTGACATCTTTCCCTTGGGCCAAAACCTCAAAGACTTCTTCTGTCAATTTAACGGGGATATCATCGAACAGGTTTCGAGTTTGAATACTAGGCACTCGCCCCATCTTCCTTCAACGGTGTGTCCGAAGTCACGCTTGCCTTCGCCTTTGCGGCGGCCAAAGTTTCTTTTAAGTTGTCCTCCAACTGAACCAGTTCGCGCTCTGCTGTTGCGCGACGGGCTTTGCCCTCATCGGCGATTTGTAAGCTCTCTTCGATGGTATTGATCAGATATTCGTTCGCTTTCTTGATGCTTTCAATATCAAAGACACCACGTTCCATCTGTTCGCGCACTTCGCGATTGGCTTCTTGTAAACTCCTCGCATTCGACTCCAACAATTGATTGGTCAAATCCGTTGCTTGTTTCACAGTCTCTGCAGCTTCTCTAGAGCGGTGGATTGTAACCGCCTGTGCCAGCTGCGTTTCCCAAAGAGGTACCGTATTGACCAAGGTCGAATTGATCTTTGTGACTAGGGACTTGTCATTTTCCTGCACCAAACGGATCGAAGGTAGAGATTGCATCGTCACTTGACGTGTCAGCTTTAGGTCATGGACCCGTCGCTCCAGATCATCACGCGCCGCGCGCATATCACGCAGCTCTTGTGCTTTGATCACCCCCTGATCCTTCGAGGCTTTTTCGACCTTTGTTTCCATCGCGGGAATGGTCTTTGCGTCCAGCTCTGCGATCTTTTGTTCGCCAGCTGCGATATAGGCGCAAGCTCATCGTAGAAGGCCAGTGTTTTGCCATAAAGCTTGTCGAGGGATTTTATGTCTTTCAGAAGAATGTGCTCATGGCCCAACAACTCTTCGGTGATGTGGTCGATCTGGCCTTGAACCTCTTCATACTGGGCCATGAACTTTGCCACAGGCGCGGCGCGGCCCATCAATCGTTCCCACCATGAAAGACGACGATTTGGGTTCAATTCATCAACCGAGAAGCCGCGGATCGACGTCACCATATTGCGCAAACTTTCACCTGCGGGTCCGACATCTTTGTTTTTCACACCCGAAAGCATCTCTTGGCTGATGGCTTGCAGCTCAATCTGCGCGTCAGAGCCAAACTCTATAATCGATTGGGTGTTGCCCATATCGATCTCTTTCATCCGCGCTAAAATGGCCTTTTTCTGGTCGGGCTTTACGTCTTCCATTACAATCAGATCGCCTTTGGGCTCGGGCAATTGTACCGAAGTGACCTCTTCGACTTCTTTGATGACTGTTTTTGCGGCTTCTGATGCTTTTGTGGCCATGGGAGAGGGTCCTTTTATTGCGCTTTAATCATGGACGAGGCCGCAAGGCGGTCTCGCAATACTTCGATTTCAACGTCAAGATCTGTTCTGTTTTCCAATAACAGAGTTTCGCGACGTTGGGAAAAGCTGGTTTCAAGATCGCCAAGCAGCTTTTCAAAATCTGCGCGTGCGTCCTGATCTTTGGTTCGGTTATAGTGGTGTGCAAATTTCTGCGTCGCATCTCGCGCAGCTTTCAGAAAAACGGACAGATATTTTCGCGAACTTGACAAATCTCTTGGGTCATCTTCAATGGCGCGAAACATCGTGCGCACCGAGGCGGCCATCGATTCGACCCGCGCTTGTAGTTTTCGGTCTTTAATGCTCTTCGCCGCGTCCAAAGTCTCTTTGACATAGGATTCAGCTTTTTCAATCGCGATGGCAACACGTTCCCGCTCAAAGCTGTCTTCACCCTCAAGGCCTTTTGCACGCATCGGATCCAATCCAAACGTCGCCAAAGCCAACCCAGCCGCGAGACCTGAAACTATGGCCTGGTTGGCCAGACCAAAGTCGCTGTTGGTTGCGAAAACAGCAAAAACTGCGGCACCAATTAAAATGGAACCGAAAAGTTTTCGGGGAATTGCGGGAGGTTTTGCGATTTGGCGCTCGGCATAGGCGGTTTCGGCTTTTTCGCCTTCTTCTATTAACCAAGATGCAAATCCGATCCCTAAGGCTGCAGCCCATTCAACAATCGCGACCGCCGGGCTGCCCGTTGTGATCTCTAAAGCGCCAGCCACAAAAATTGGAACGGCCGTAGCGCGCAGCAATTTGATCCGGAAAGAGCTTTTGGACGGTCGTTTTGCTGACCAGGCATTGCTTGGTGGCGTAGAGCTCGCGTTGGGACTGTTCGGACCGCTGTATCTTTTCGCCATCAGCTTACCCCAACGGCATCGCGAAGGCTGTTCCGACGGTCATGGCCAGAACAAGGATCAGCGCCACAAAGGCAAAGCGCCTGATCGTGGGTTGTGACATGAAGGCATTTCCCTTATGCAAACTCATTTAGAATATAGGCAGCAATGGCCCATCTGCCTAGTGCGCTTTGCTTCCAGCGGCCCGTTCGGCATCAAGTTTCTTTTGATATCCCGTTTGTACGAACTCCACCAAGACCAAGACAATGACCGAGAAATAGAATGTCGTTTTCGACATTGGCAGCAGATCATACCCAAAGATTTTGATCTGCAAACCGTCATCATGCATGGCATGTGCGGCCGCGGGCCCAGCTTCGCCCAGCAAGACAACACCGACAATTAGCAGGATAAAAAGGCCTAGAACCTCATACATTCTGTTTTTTCGCAGAAAGGCGGTGACGCCATCAGCTAGCAACAGCATCGCGGCGCCCGATGCCAAAATGGCGATTGCCAAAACGGGAAATACATCTGTGATCGCCAGAGCCGAAAGGATCGAGTCAAAGCTAAAGATGAGGTTCATCAGAACGATCAGGAAAATCACGTGTCTTGCGGATTTTCCTGACTTGTCTTGGGGTCCATGCTCGAGATCGTGAACCGACAGCATATGTGTGATTTCCTTAAACGCAGTGTACATTATGAAAACGCCGCCAAAGACAAAGACAACGGTTGAGAAGTTGACCCCGCCCTCGATGATGCCCGGGTAATCAAAAACGAAAAAGGGATCTTTCAGCGCATCAATCAACTGAATCATTGTGAACAAAAGCACAATCCGCAAACCGACGGCGATGACAATACCCCAGAAGCGCACCGATTTCTGATATTCTTTCGGGGCTCTTTGCGACTCGATCGAGATGTATAAAAGGTTGTCAAACCCCAAAACAGCTTGCAGAAAAATTAGGACAGCGAGATTGCCCAAGTTTTCAATTGTTAAAAGATCGGCCATAGAAAAACCCCTCAACGAAAGTTGAGGGGTTGAAAGCAGGGGAAGGAACGTTTTGCAAGTCTTTGCAGCAATTACCCTGCGGGTCCGATGCATGTCTCATCTAGGATGTTGTTGAATTCATTTGTTTCAGTAACGAATTGCGACGCATCGGCATGTGCCAGTGCTTGGAAATGTTGATGGTCTCCACCTGTCCAAGCCCATTCGGGGACATTTGCCTGCACTACCCAGCTTTGACCGGGGTTGAGTGTTGGCAAGTTAACCACAACACCGTCCCAACCATTGGTCTTTTTAAACATGATTGTTGTGCTCGTAGCTTCGGACGTCTTTGTGCCTGTATTTTTGATCCGATATTTGACCTTTTGACTGCCACCGTTCCAAGCTCCGCAAATGCCGGTTTTAGGAAGCTGCGAGTTACCGTTGAAATAAGGTGAGATTTGCAAGTCGGCTTTCAGTGCATTTGGATCGATTTCCGCCTGAAGCGCACCTTTGCGGGATTGCTTGGCAGAGGGACGGCCCAAAAGAATGTGTTCGCGCGGTTTGTCGCCGGTTGCCGTCATTATGATTTTTGAGGAAGTACCCTTTTTGGCAGAACTGGATGTGTCAGCCATTGCCGAAGTTGCAAAAACTGCTGCGGCCAAGGTGAGGTTGATGATCTTTTTCATTTTGAGCTCCATAGGCAAGTGTTTGATGCCCATAGGTCGCAACGCCGTCCCAAACGGTTCAAAATTATTCTACGATTTTACCCAATTGATCTCGGATCGCCCGATTGCTGAGCTCTTTAATCTCGCCGCTATCCAAATCTCCAAGCTGAAATGGTCCATATGAGACGCGGATCAATCGGTTCACGCGTAGGCCAATATAATCCATGGCCCGGCGAATTTCGCGGTTCTTACCTTCTTTGAGTGCAACCGTCAGCCAGGCATTCGCGCCTTGTTGTCGGTCGATCTGTACATTCATGCCAAGAAAATCTTCGCCGTCGACCGTGATTCCTTTGCGAAGCGGGGCAAGCTGCGTGTCTTGCGGTGTGCCGTGAACGCGCACGCGGTATTTGCGCGTCCAACCGGTTGACGGCAGTTCAAGCAGTCTTTTGACTCCACCATCATTCGTCAAAAGCAGCAACCCCTCGGAATTTAGGTCCAGCCGTCCAACAGTGACAACGCGCGGCAACTTATCTGGCAGGGCATCGAAGATTGTCTTTCGGCCTAACTCATCGCGTTCGCTTGTTACAAGACCCGCTGGTTTATTGTAGCGCCAAATGCGCAATGCCTCCGCCACGCCGATCACTTGTCCGTCTACCGTGATCCGATCCCTTTCACTGACTTTGACAGCAGGCGTGTTCAGAAGTTTGCCATTCACCGTAATCCGACCCGCCGCGATCATCCGTTCAACTTCGCGACGCGAGGCGACGCCGCGGCGGGCCAATACTTTGGCAATACGTTCTGAAGAGTCGTCGCTCAAGGCTATAGTCCTTTTGGTGATCTGCGCTTGGGGTGCTGACAGAGATCGCACAGAAAAGACAGGCATAACTGCGCTGACATCCCTTTGAAATTGATTTAAGAGCTAATTCACAAAATCACTAAACTGGTTTAGTGGTTTAAAGGGGTCGTTTGTGGTCTTCACTTCCTATATGAATGAAGCTTTGGAAGAGGCTAGGCAGGCAGCGAACTTAGGCGAAGTGCCTGTCGGCGCAGTTGTGGTGCTTAAACGAAAAATCATCTCGCGGGCGCACAATCGGACCAAGTCACCGCCCAACGCGATAGCCCATGCCGAACTCTTAGCACTTCAAGCCGCAATGGTTGCTTTAGAACAAGAGCGCTTAGAAGGCTGCGATATGTATGTCACACTAGAACCTTGCCCCATGTGTGCCAGCGCCATCTCGCATGCGCGCATCAGACGGCTTTACATTGGCGCAAGCGATCCGAAATCGGGTGGCGTGTTGCATGGTCCACGTGTGTTCGATCATTCCCAAGCCCATCACAAGCCGGAAATTTACCAAGGTCACCAAGAAGCCGCCTGCGCGGCCCTCTTGCGCGATTTTTTTGAAAGCCTGCGGGGATAACTTGCACCTGATTTTTCGCATCGCTAAAGGAAGCGAAACCTGACGACAGGAGCAAACGCCCCCCATGTCCATCGATATCGAAACTGCGCGCCGTGTTGCGCATCTCGCCCGGATAAAAGTTGAAGACGCTGATCTTCCCAAATTGGCAGAAGAGCTTTCAGGCATTTTGGACTTCATGGAGCAATTAAATGAAGTAGATGTAGATGGAGTAGAACCGATGACCTCTGTCACGCCAATGCGTCTTAAACGTCGCGAGGATCAAGTTTCCGCAGGCGGCATACAGGATGAAATATTGAAAAATGCGCCGGATGCGCGCGAAGGTTTTTTTGCTGTGCCAAAGGTGGTGGAATAATGAGCGCCCTGAATACGCTTGGAATCGCAGAAGCCCGTGCAAAACTTCATGCAAAAGACTTCACATCCGTTGAACTGACAGAGGCTTGCCTAACCCAGGCAGAGGCCGCAGGCGCGTTGAATGCATATAGCGTCGTGACACGCGATATTGCGATGGAACAGGCCAAATCTGCAGATGCTCGGATTGCTGCAGGCGATTTGGCTGATTTAACGGGTGTCCCGCTTGGTATCAAAGACTTGTTTTGCACCAAAGGGGTGAATTCCCAAGCGGCGTCGAACATCCTAAAGGATTTCAAACCCGAATATGAAAGCACCGTCACCAGCCAACTCTGGGATCAAGGGGCAGTGATGTTGGGGAAGCTGAATATGGACGAATTTGCCATGGGTTCGTCCAACGAAACCTCAGCCTATGGCCCGGCAATTTCGCCATGGCGTCGCAATGGTGACACAACGCCTTTGACACCTGGCGGCTCTTCCGGTGGGTCTGCCAGTGCAGTGTCTTCGGATATTTGTATTGCGGCGACAGGCACCGATACAGGTGGATCTATCCGGCAGCCTGCGGCTTTTACCGGGATTGTGGGTCTGAAGCCCACCTATGGGCGTGTCTCTCGTTGGGGGATAGTGGCCTTTGCCAGCTCGCTTGACCAAGCAGGTCCGATGACGAAATCCGTGCGCGATGCTGCGATTATGCTCAAGGCTATGGCGGGTCACGATCCTAAGGATTCCACCTCTGCCGATTTGCCTTTGCCCGATTTTGAAGCCGCGCTGAGCGGTGACATCAAGGGCAAGAAAATTGGTATCCCAAAAGAATATCAAAACGCCGGTCTAAATGACGAGATGGAAAAGCTCTGGTTGGATGGTATCGATATGCTGCGGGACGCCGGCGCGTCGATTGTTGATGTGACATTGCCGCATGCCAAATATGCCTTGCCCGCTTATTATGTAATTGCGCCTGCCGAAGCCTCCTCAAACCTGTCTCGCTATGATGGAGTGAAATATGGCCATCGTGCCACGCTTGAAGCGGGCGATGGCATTCATGACATGTATATGAAAACCCGCGCCGAAGGCTTTGGCGACGAGGTAAAGCGGCGCGTCATGATTGGAGCTTATGTTCTTTCGGCTGGATTTTATGACGCCTATTACCGTCGCGCCCAACGCGTGCGAACGCTGATCAAGAAAGACTTTGAGGATGTTTATGCAGCCGGTGTTGACGCCATTCTGACCCCAGCTACACCCACAGCCTCTTTTGGTATCGGAGAGATGGCGGATGTAGATCCGGTTCAAATGTATCTCAATGACGTCTTCACTGTGACAGTGAATATGGCAGGTCTGCCAGGCATTTCGGTTCCCACAGGCGTCGACAAGCAGGGTCTGCCATTGGGTCTGCAACTGATTGGTCGTCCGTGGGAAGAGGGGGATCTTCTGAATTTCGGCTATGCTTTGGAAGCTGCAGCAGGGTTTACCGCCAAGCCCGAAAAATGGTGGTAAACTGGCATCCTAGCCCAAATTTTGGGGATCGCCGTGAGAATGCGATGCCCAGCATTATCGTGATCCATTATACGGCGATGCAAAGCGCCAAAGCCGCAATCGAAAGGCTTTGCGATCCTGTATTTGAGGTCTCGGCTCATTATGTCATCGCACGCGATGGCGCGATCACCCAACTGGTAAATGAAGATAAGCGCGCCTGGCATGCAGGCACTGGCGAATGGGGTGGCATTACGGATGTGAACTCACATTCCATCGGGATCGAACTGGATAACGACGGGGTTTCGCCGTTTTCAGCACCTTTGATGGATGCCCTCGACTGGCTTTTGCCACAGATCGTTGCACGCTGGGATATCACATCTGCAAATGTCATTGGTCATCAGGATTGCGCCCCGGGCCGTAAATTCGATCCTGGACCAAAATTCGATTGGGCACGCGTTTCGTTTGACAGATCGAATACCACTGCATAGAGGGCATTTCGCGGATGGCTGGATGACCGCGTGGGGCAATCCCCGAGGAAAGTCCGGACTTCAAGAGGCAACGGCGGCGGGTAACGCCCGCCTGGGGAAACCCAAGGGAAAGCGCCACAGAAAACAAACGGCCCATGCACGTCATAGGTCACGGTGAAAAGGTGGGGTAAGAGCCCACCGGGGTTCTGGTAACAGCGCCCGCATGGCAAGCCCCGCTGGAAGCAAAACCAAATAGGGACCGCGTGGGTGCAAGCCCGGGGCTGCTTCTGCCCCAGCAGGTCCGGGTTGGTTGCACGAGCGCATGGGCAACCATGGGCCTAGATGAATGGTCATCGAAGGGGCGTGAGCTCTGGAACAAAATCCGGCTTATAGGCCATCCGCTTTACTTTCTGTCAGGGTGATTCGAATCAATTTTGGAAAGAGCAAACCAAGTGTTCTTTTTATGTTCTCAGCGTAATTCTGCCCCAGCCCTCTGAATAGAATGAAATCCGGAAAAATACGGGAAAGCGTCCCACCGATTTGCCCCCGATATCTAGCGGTTTGTCTGATATACTTGTCTATATATAGTAAATTTATAGCGCCTGACGCAATCTGTTGTGGTGTTCTAGTGATATTTTCCCATTAGTGGGATAAATATCCTTTGTGTGGGGTAAAGTGGCATGTATACCCAATCACAGATGAAAGAGGTTCAGTGACAAGAGGGTGAAAAGCCCCGCAGCCACAAAAAGGTTTCATACAGGCGCCCCTTCATCAGCAAAAACAAGATCCGGAGAGGGCAAGAGCAGACCCCAAGGTGCCCCAAAAACCGGACTCCCGACTAGGGACTTACGGCGGATCGTGATGTGGCAGCATCGCATCCGCCGTTTTCAATCGGCTTGGGGCGCAAAGGGACGGGCGCAATGGCGCAGTGGTTCAGAGGGTCTTCGGTCCATAAAGTGGACGCGAAGGGAAGGGTGTCGGTTCCGGCACCCTATCGGCGCGTCATCAGTGCCGCTGACCCGGATTGGACCGAAGGCTTGCAGCCAAACCTCGTCTTGGTCTTCGGTGATGACCACCGTGGCTATCTTGAAGGCTTTACGATTGCAGCTATGGCAATGCTGGAGGTCGAAATTGATGGGATGCCCATGGGATCGCCCGAACAGCTATTGCTGCAAGAGTTCTATTCCAATAATGCCGTTGATCTAAATATCGACGACTCAGGTCGTTTGATTTTGTCGAAAGATTTGCGCGACAAGGTTGGTGTCACGGACGAGGCGCAATTTGTCTCTGCCGGGTCAACCTTTCAGATTTGGAATCCGACAGCTTATGCGAATCGTAAATCGCGGATGTCAGACATTCACGCGCAATATCGTGCCCAGAAAGGCGAAGATTTCGACCCCCGTACCCTTTTGCAGCACGAACGCGAAAAAGGATGATTGCGCAACCACATATCCCGGTTCTTATTGACCCTATTTTGCAGCGTTTGGCCCCGGTGAAGGGCATCTGGGTGGACGGCACTTTTGGCAATGGCGGCTATTCCCGGGCCTTGGCAGATGCCGGTGCGGATCGCGTGATTGGTATAGACCAAGATCCAAATGCTATTCGCGACGCAACTTGGGTCTTAGAGAATCCCAAGATCACGCTGATACAGGGTCGTTTTGGCGATATGGATACGCTTCTAGCCGCCGAAGGCATTGATGCCGTCGATGGGGTTGTTCTGGATATTGGTGTTTCTTCCATGCAGTTGGACCGAGCCGAACGGGGGTTTTCTTTCATGCAAGATGGTCCACTTGATATGCGGATGAGCCAATCTGGACCGTCGGCTGCTGATCTTGTCAATCAGGCGGGTGAAGATGAACTGGCCGATATCTTGTTTCTATATGGTGAAGAGCGCGCCTCGCGCCGTATTGCCAAGCGCATTGTCGAGGCCCGACCCTTTTCCCGCACGCTTGAACTGGCCGAAACGATCGAAGGGGCCTTGCCGCGTTCCAAACCCGGTCAGGCTCATCCTGCAACACGTAGTTTCCAAGCCTTGCGCATTGCCGTGAATGCAGAGTTGGATCAATTGGCGCTAGGCCTCTCAAAGGCAGAACATTTGCTGCATGAAAATGGCCTTTTGGTCGTTGTCAGCTTCCATTCGCTCGAAGATCGCATCGTAAAGCGGTTTTTCCATGCCCGGAGTCAGACAAAGTCGGGTGGCAGTCGATATGCCCCAGAAGCGGCGATTGCGCCCCCCAGTTTTGAACTTGCAACCCGCAAAGCTATTGAGCCCGATGAACTCGAGCGCGGCGCAAATCCCCGCGCGCGCTCTGCCAAACTTCGGATCGGTCGGCGCACGGTTGGAAAGGCTCATGAATTGGATTTCAAGGTACTTGGCGTGCCGCAAAGCAAACGGAGGCCGTAATGCGCGGTGGGTTTCTTATTCTTGGATGTGCTGTTCTGACCTTGCTGGCATATTGGGCGTACTCAGAGAACTACAAAACGCAAGCTGAGCTGCAACATGTGAACGAGTTGCGCTATCAGATCGCGGATCGACGCGAGGCTATCTCAGTGATGACCGCGGAATGGGCCTATTTGAACAGGCCCGACCGCCTGCGCCATTTGGTCGATGCGAACTTCGAGGCACTTCGACTGATCCCGATGACATCGGACCACTTTGGAACACTCGCGAATTTGCCCGACGCCTATGAACCCCCTCAACCGAAAATCCCGGAAAAAGATGCCGTTTGGGTGGGTGGCCAGAATGAAGATACCATCCGACGCGAAGAAGGGGGGCATTACCCATGACACGTATCCCATTGCGTCCCTTAGCGCGCGTCATTTACGCACGCTCGACCGGTGAAAATCCAGATCAAGTTGAAAAAGCGGCCCGTCAACGCCGTGATCGCCGTTCACAAAAGCAATTGCGGCGCCAAGCAGAAGCACGGATCATTCTTTTGGAATTGGTCTTTTTTCTGGCTTTTATGACCGTCGGCGGGCGCATGGCCATTTTGGCGGTGTCTGAGCCGCAAGAACCCAAATCTGCGGCCTCTCATTCGACATTGGTAACACAACGCGCTGAAATCCAAGACCGAAACGGCCATGTTTTAGCGACCAACCTCCTGACACGTGCGCTGTTTGCACGCCCGTTGGAAATGATAGAGCCTGAAGTTGCAGCCACGAAACTGGCTGAAATTTTTACGGACCTCGATGAAACAAAACTGAAAGAAGATTTTCTGGACGGCCGCAAGAAATTCATTTGGCTAAAAAGCACGATGAGTCCGGAAGAACGTCAAGCTGTTCATGATATCGGAGAGCCAGGCTTGCAATTTGGTACCCGTGAGATGCGCCTTTATCCCAATGGATCGGTGGCTTCACATGTTCTGGGTGGAACGCGCTATGGCGATCAGGCTGTGACCTCGGCCGAAATTCTGGGTGTCGCGGGCGTTGAAAAGACTTTTGATGACATGCTACGCGATCCCGCTGGCGGCGGCGCGCCTTTGGAATTGTCCCTCGATCTCAGCGTGCAAGCCACGCTTGAAAGGGTGCTGGAAGGGGGAATGAAGCTGATGGGCGCGAAAGGCGCATCGGCAACATTGATGGATGCCAAGACCGGTGAAATTATCTCGCTGGCTTCCCTTCCGGATTTTGATCCAAACAAGCGTCCCAAGCCGCCTGTGAGCGGCGATCCTTCGCAAAGTCCATTGTTCAATCGTGCAGCTCAAGGCCTCTATGAATTTGGCTCAACGATGAAGATATTTACAGCCGGACTGGCGTTGGAGCGTGGCGTGGCAGTCCCAAGCACCATGATTGACACTACGGGTCCTTGGGAAATCGGTGAGGCTGAGATCAAGGATTTCGACGATTATGGGCCCGAATTGTCTATGGAAAAAGTGATCATCAAATCTTCCAATATTGGAACGGGTCGGATGGCTTTAATGGCTGGCAAACCCGCCATGCAACAAATGCTTGAAAATCTTGGTCTTAAGGATGTCACTGGTATCGAATTGCCAGAGGCTGCACGCGCAAAACCGCTTTGGCCGAAAAACTGGAAAACTCTCGAAACGGTCACGATTTCATATGGCCATGGGATGTCTCTGTCGCAAATTCATATGGCATCGGCCTATGCGACCATTGCCAATGGTGGCAAGTTGGTCACGCCGACACTTTTGAAGAAAGACGGTCAGATCGTGGTTCAAAAAGAGATTTACTCCCCGCAAACGGCCCAAGCGCTATTGACCATGTTGCGCGGCGTCGTTTCTGCCCCAGAAGGCACAGCCAGCATGGCAGAGGTGCCTGGCTACGCGGTGGCCGGGAAAACCGGCTCGGCTGAAAAGCCGAACCCAAAAGGCGGGTATTTCGATGATAAACTGATCTCAAGCTTTGCCGCGATATTCCCGTTTCATGATCCAAAATACGTGCTTGTCGTGTCTTTGGACGAGCCGGAAATCACCGCTATTGGTGAGGCGCGACGCACTGCGGGTTGGACGGCAGCCCCCGTTGCCTCCGAGATTATAATACGGGTTGCACCTATGCTGGGCCTTCGTCCACAACAAGAAAAACCATCAATCGCCGAATTGATCCTTACTGCCCAATAGGTCCGCGCATGTCTCAGTATTCCCCGAAATCGCTAAGCGCGCTTGGTCTTCGGGCTCCAAATGATATCGCAGTTACTGGTATATGCGTCGACAGTCGAATGACGAAACCAGGCATGCTCTTTGCAGCGTTACCAGGCACAAATCTCCATGGTGGCCGCTTCATAGAATATGCACTGCGCATGGACGCGACGGCCATTTTGACCGATCCCGAAGGTGCTGAAATTGCCAAAAACGAACTTGCCAAATCAAGCGCTCAGCTGGTCATTACCGACCATCCAAGGCGGGCATTGGCCCTCGCAGCGTCGCGCTTCTATACCGGCCAGCCCAAAATCATTGCCGCGGTCACGGGCACCAATGGCAAAACATCCGTGGCCAATTTTACCCAACAAATTTGGACAGGTTTGGGTGCGCGTGCAGTGAATTTCGGAACCGCAGGTGTCGAGGGGGCGGTTGATGCCCCGCTTGGCCATACCACGCCCGAACCGATCACCCTGCATCGGCTTTTGGGTGATTTGCAAACCCAAGGTGTCACCCATGCCGCGATGGAAGCTTCAAGCCATGGATTGGTTCAAAACCGACTGGACGGCGTGGTTTTGACAGCTGCAGGATTCACGAATTTCTCGCAAGATCATCTTGATTATCACACGACTTTTGACGCGTATTTTGACGCCAAGATGGGCCTTTTCACCCGCGTTTTGCCCAAAGGAGCGACTGCGGTTGTGAACCTGCTGGACCCGAAAGGTCCCGAGGTTGCAGAAATTGCGCGCAACGCCGGTTCGCAGGTCTTAACGGTTGGATCTGCAGAGGCGGACCTTGCGCTATCGGGCCATCGCTTCACAGATACTGGCCAAGACGTTCAGTTGGACTGGCAGGATAAGGGCGCACGCGTTCATTTGCCGCTGATTGGGAAATTTCAGGCAGAGAACATCTGTGTGGCCTTAGGGCTTGTGCTGGCGTCAGGGGCGAAGTTTTCCGATTGCCTACCCATTTTGCCACGCTTGCAGGGCGTCCGTGGTCGGATGGAACTGGTGGCAAAGCGTACGAACGAAGCCCCAGTTTATGTGGATTATGCCCATACACCCGATGCGGTTGAAACGGCGCTTACGGCGTTGCGCCCGCATGTTATGGGCCGCATCATTGTCGTGCTAGGTGCAGGTGGCGATCGCGATCCAGGCAAACGTCCGTTGATGGGTAAGGCGGCTTCAGTTCATGCCGATCTGGTCTATGTCACTGATGACAATCCTAGAACCGAAGATCCTGCCGATATTCGTCAACAAGTTTTGGCAGGCGCGCCTGAGGCGACCGAAATTGGTGATCGGGCACATGCCATATTGGCAGGCGTTGATGCATTGCGCTCGGGCGACGCCTTATTGATCGCTGGAAAAGGCCATGAACGCGGGCAGATTATCGGGACAGATGTTTATCCCTTTGACGATGCTGAACAGGCCAGCATCGCCGTGGCGGCGCTTGATGGGTTGGGCACATGAGTACGCTTTGGACATCACAAGAAGCCTTGTTGGCTACGGGCGGAAGCTGCGCAGGCCAGTGGTCGGCCAACGGGGTTTCTATCGACACGCGCAGCCTCCAACCCGGTGATTTGTTCGTGGCTCTCATAGATTTGCGCGATGGCCATGACTTTGTAGCAGATGCTTTGGACAAAGGTGCTGCAGCCGCACTGGTCTCTCGTGTTCCAGAAAATGTCTCTGATGTGGGCCGGCTTCTGGTGGTCGATGATGTTTTGGATGGATTGCGACGCCTCGCTCGCGCTGCGCGCAAACGAACACAAGCTCAGGTGATCGGGATCACAGGATCTGTTGGAAAGACGTCCACAAAAGAGATGCTACGCACCGCCTTGGTGCCGTCTGGCAAGGTTCATGCCGCTGAGCGAAGCTTCAACAATCACTGGGGCGTGCCACTTACATTGGCGCGGATGCCAATCGATGCAGATTTCGCAATTATTGAAATCGGTATGAATGCCCCAGGAGAGATCGCTCCTTTGGCCAAACTCGCTGATCTGGATGTCGCCGTCATTACAACGGTCGCACCGGTTCATCTGGAAGCGTTTGAAAATGTCGAGGGGATCGCACGCGAAAAGGCCACGATCTTTGAAGGGCTGCGAGACGAAGGAATGGCCGTGGTAAATGCGGATTTTCTAACGCGTTTTATCGTGCAAGATCTTCTGGGGGACCGTCCGACGATATGGTTTGGTGAGGCGCCAGATGCCGATCCCATTCTCAAAAGTGCGATCCCGGGAAAGGATGGACAGCAGGTCACGTTTCTTTGGTTTGGTGTGGATCAAACGTTTTCAATCGCTGCGTCAGGTCGGCATTTTGCACTGAACGCTCTTGGTGTGTTGTCCGCGGTAAAGGTCGTTGGGGCAGATGTCGCCCAAGCGATGAAGGCGCTGGGCCACTGGGGCAGTCCAACCGGAAGAGGTGCGAAGTTTGATGTGTCTTGGAACGGCGGCGTTTTGAAAGTGATTGATGACAGCTTTAACGCCAGTCCAACGTCAATGGCAGCGGCGCTAGACGTCCTTGCTGCTTCTGTCGCAACGCGTAAAATTGCCATTTTGGGCGATATGTTAGAACTTGGGGCAGACGAAAAGGCGCTGCATGCGGGTTTAGCCAAGCTCGAAGCGGTCAAAGCATTGGACCTGGTGCACACTGTTGGGCCTCGAATGAAGTCACTTCACGATGCTTTGCCAGACGCGCAGCGTGGCACTTGGTTTGAAACGGCCCAAGACGCTCAATCCAGCATTAAGGACCTGCTATTGCCCGATGACATCGTCATGATTAAGGGATCCAAAGGGATTTGGGTCAGCAAGATCGTCACGTATTTGAAGACCTTTGAGAGGGGATAATTCATGCTCTATTTTTTGAGTGAGCTACGACCGGAAGCTGATGGTGGATTTTTCAATCTCTTCACATATATCACCTTTCGCGCAGGCGGTGCTTTCTTTACCTCTTTGGTCTTGTGTTTTTTGATCGGTCCGCGCCTGATTGTATGGCTGAAAAAGGCGCAAAAAAAGGGCCAACCAATCCGTGAGGATGGCCCGCAAAGTCATATTGTAGCCAAAGCTGGAACACCCACGATGGGCGGGTTGATGACCTTGATTTCGCTTTTGGTCTCAACGTTGTTTTGGGCGCGATCTGACAATGGTTATGTTTGGATAATTTTGCTTGTGACCTTTGGTTTTGGGGCCATCGGTTTTGTTGATGACTATTTGAAAGTCAGCAAACAAAGTGTGAAGGGTTTCTCGAGCAAGGCACGGCTTGGCATCGGGTTTGCACTGGCCTTAATCGCGGCCGCTTGGGCGACCTATCTGCATGACGACACGCTTTCGCGCCAATTGGCCCTACCGATCTTCAAAGACACACTCATCAACCTTGGTTTTTTGTTCTTCCCGTTTGCGATGATCGTGATTGTTGGGGCGGCGAATGCCGTGAACCTGACCGATGGCCTTGATGGGCTTGCGATAATGCCCGTAATGATCGCAAGCGGCGCTCTGGGTGTCATTGCTTATGTTGTCGGACGCACAGATTTCACCCAATATCTGGACGTGCATTTCGTAAGTGGTACGGGCGAAATTCTGGTCTTTACTTCGGCCTTGATTGGTGGAGGGCTGGGTTTTCTTTGGTTCAACGCCCCACCTGCCAAAGTGTTTATGGGTGACACTGGCTCTTTGGCGCTGGGCGGCGCCCTTGGCGCCATTGCTGTTTGCACCAAGCACGAGATTGTTCTGGCCATTATCGGTGGCATTTTTGTTGCTGAGGCCCTCTCGGTCATCATTCAAGTCTTTTGGTATAAGCGCACAGGGAACCGCGTTTTTCTAATGGCCCCGCTCCACCATCATTATGAAAAAAAGGGCTGGGCCGAACCCACGATTGTGATCCGATTTTGGATCGTTGCCATCGTTCTGGCCCTAGTCGGCTTAGCCACTTTGAAGGTCCGTTAGCATGTTGCCTGTTCGCGGTTATGCCAAGGCCAAAGTCGCCGTATTGGGCATGGGTCGCTCGGGTTTGGCGGCTGCGCGCGCTCTGCGTGCGGGCAAAGCTCAGGTGCTCTGCTGGGACGACGATGACAAAAGACGCGTTGAAGCCAAAGCACAAGGGTTCGATTTGGCAGATCTTAGTCGGGATGAGAGCTGGCAAAATGTTGTCCTGCTGGTAGCGTCGCCTGGCATTTCCCATCTTTACCCGCAACCCCATCCTATCATTCAAAAGGCGTGGGACCATGGCGTCGTAGTTGACAATGATATTGGGCTATTCTTCCGCTCTTATGGTGATGAAAGCTGGGAACGGTTCGCCGTCGCGCCCAAAGTCATTTGCATCACAGGGTCGAATGGAAAATCGACCACGACGGCCTTGGTCTCGCATATCTTGAGGTTCTGCGGAAAAACAGTTCAGATGGGCGGCAATATTGGTCGTGGGGTCTTGGATCTGGATCCGGCCGAGGATGGCGAAGTCGTGGTGTTGGAACTGTCATCTTATCAAACTGATTTGGCCAGAAGCCTTGCTCCGGACATTGCCGTGTTCATGAATCTCTCACCCGACCATCTCGATCGACATGCGGGTATGGGCGGGTATTTCGCAGCCAAGCGTCGCCTGTTTTCTGAAGGCGGACCAGAACGTGCGATCATCGGTATCGATCAGATAGAGGGTCGGTATCTGGCCAATCAAATGCGGCAAGAGCATCCTTCGGGCGATCCAGTGATTACAATTTCAAGCGAACGCAAACTGCAAGGGGAGCAATGGTCTTGCTTTGCGCGCAAAGGGTTCCTCAGCGAATGGCGTAAGGGGCGACAGGTCGCGAGTGTTGATTTGCGCGGCATGGAGACCCTTCCAGGGGCACACAACCATGAGAATGCTTGCGCGGCCTACGCTGTGGCCCGATCTTTGGGTTTGGCGCCGTCAAAAATAGCGGATGCGATGCAAACTTTTAGCGGCCTACCACACCGGTGTCAGGTGGTTGGTCGCACTGAAACGGGTGCTTTGGTTGTGAATGATAGCAAGGCCACCAATATAGATGCCGCTGAAAAAGCCTTACAGGCCTTCGAAAATGTCCATTGGATTGTCGGCGGACAAGGTAAAGAGGGCGGCATCGCAGGGTTAAAACCGCTCTTCAAACGCGTGCAACGGGCCTATTTGATCGGGCAAAGCGCGGCAGAGTTCGCAACTCAGCTTGGCGATACGCCCTATGAAATATCCCAGACAATTCCTTCGGCCGTAAAGGCTGCAATCGCCGCAGCTGGCAAAGACGACGTAGTTCTTTTGGCGCCGGCGGCTGCAAGCTTTGACCAATATCCAAATTTTGAACTGCGCGGGGATGCTTTTGTCGAGGCGGTCTCACCTTATCTTGCTAAATAGCTTGATCGCAAATGTCCGGCATGCATCTTTGCAGATATGGCATACGTATTTGACCTTGAAAGCACACGCTTTGCTTTTCCTGACCTGAAATCGCTCTTGGCCAAAGCCAGTCCTGAGCGCACAGGCGATCACTTGGCTGGGCTTTCGGCTTCAGGAACAGTAGAACGGATTGCGGCGCAAATGTGTTTGGCTGATGTGCCGCTTAAGAATTTTCAGTCTGATGTGATGCAGGTTGATGGTGATGCTGTCACCGAGCTGATCTTTGATCAATTTGACCTAAACGGGTTCGAGCCTATTGCCCATATGACCGTGGGGCAATTCAGGGATTGGCTGTTAGCTCCACAGACCGGACCCTTGGACTTGCAGGGCATTTGTTGGGGGCTGACGCCAGAAATGGTGGCGGCTGTTTCCAAACTGATGCGCGCGCAGGATCTGGTGGCCGTGGCCTTGAAGTGTCAGGTCGTTACAAAGTGCCGAACAACCTTGGGCTTGCCGGGCCGGCTGTCTATGCGCAACCAGCCAAACCACCCAACAGATGATAGCTATGGTATCGCACTTTCGGCTTTGGATGGACTTTTGATGGGGTCAGGGGATGCAGTTGTTGGTGTAAACCCAGCAACTGATGCAGTGTCAGACTATATCCGGATTTGTGAAGTGCTAGAGGCAATCCGCGTTCATTATGACATTCCCATGCAGCATTGTTGTTTAGGTCATGTCACCACTGCCATGGATGCCATGAAGGCAGGCGCTCCGATTGATTTGGTTTTCCAATCCGTGGCCGGAAGTGAAAAGGCCAACTCGGGTTTTGGCGTCAGTCTAGAGATGTTGGACGAGGCGCATGAGATGGCTCGCCATTTGGGACGAACCCCAAAAGGTTCAAACCTGATGTATTTCGAAACCGGGCAGGGCGCTGCCCTATCGGCGCAGGCACATCATAATATGGACTTACAAACGATGGAAACGCGGGCCTATGCTGTTGCCCGTCGCTATGACCCGCTCTTAGTGAACACAGTGGTTGGTTTTATCGGGCCGGAATATTTGGCCGATGGCAAACAAATCATTCGTGCAGGCTTGGAAGATCATTTTTGCGGCAAGTTGCTGGGTCTGCCGATGGGTGTCGATATTTGCTATACCAACCATTCTTTTGCTGATCAGGAAGATATGGATGTGCTTTTGATGTCATTGGCCGCGGCTGGCGTCACTTTTGTGATCACAGTTCCAGGTGCCGATGACATCATGTTGAATTACCAGTCTCTGTCGCATCACGATGCAATCTTTGTGCGCGAAACATTGGGAAAACCGCCTGCACCGGAATTTGAAGCCTGGATGCAGGCCAGCGGGTTTTCGGCCCGTGCAAGAAGCGCAGACCTTACCAGTCTGGCGAAGCCATTGAAACTGGAATTGGCATCGTGAGTGATGAAGTCGACATCGCGCTCGCCAAAATTCAAGCAATCACGCAAGCGCGTTTGGAACTTGGCCAGCGCGGGCAAGCGCTTTCGACGCGCAAATCCCTTGGGTTTGCTTTGGATCATGCCAAAGCACAGGCGGCGGTGCATTCGCACCTCGAGCGATCAACCATTCAATCGCAGTTGACGGATGAGGGCATTCCAACGCGATCCGTGAGCAGTGCGGCAACATCTCGGGATGCGTATATCAAGCGCCCCGATCTGGGCCGCATCCTGTCCAAAGGTCAAGTGCAAGAATTGCCCAAAGCCGGCTATGATATTGCACTTGTTCTGGGTGATGGCCTGTCGGCGATCGCAGCCAATTTGAATGGGCCTTCATTTGTAAAAGGTCTTTGGGACGCGTTGGACGAGCTCGGCCTTAAGTCCGCGCCCGTTGTCTTGGCCGAGCATTGTCGCGTAGCTTTGGGCGATCAGATCGCAAATGCCATGAATGCGGAAATCGCCATCGTTGCGCTTGGAGAGCGTCCTGGCTTGTCCGCAGCTGACAGTCTTGGTGTTTATGTCACCTATGAACCATCCGAGCGAACGCAGGACAGCGCGCGCAATTGTATTTCCAATATTCGCGAGGCTGGTTTGCCCGTCGGCGAGGCGATTGCACAAACTGTGGCCCTTGTAGCCGCAATGCGGTCTCAAAAGCGCAGCGGTGTGGGTTTGGAAGTGCCCGCAATGTCGAAACGGATCGATGGGTAGAGCATAATTTTCTGGATTATTTGGGCATTCTAAGCCTATTATAGAACAAAGGGCCCGTCAGAGGCCTCAGAGCAAAACAGGCGAACCCATGACGGATATGGCATTCGGAACAGTGGCGGCGCGGCCAGCGGAACCTTTGGTTTACCGGTGGTGGCGAACCGTTGATCACGTCTCAATTGGCGCGGTCCTATTGCTGTGTTTGATTGGTTTGCTGCTGGGTTTTGCAGCATCAGCGCCATTGGCATCGAAAAACGGCCTTGGTGCGTTTTACTATGTTCAAAAGCAGATCGTTTTTGGGGTCGCAGCTTTGGGACTGATGGTTTTTGTCTCGATGATGCACCCAAAGACAATTCGCAGGCTTGGTGTTTTGGGTTGCCTTGGCGCTGTGATCGCAGTTGGCCTGCTGCCCTGGCTTGGTACGGACTTTGGCAAAGGCGCTGTGCGGTGGTACTCCTTTGGTTTTATCTCACTTCAACCATCGGAATTTTTGAAACCTGTTTTCGTTATCGTCACAGCTTGGATGATGGCTGCAAGCATTTCCGTAGGCGGCCCGCCAGGTCGAACGATTTCATTTGCTTTGCTGATCGGCATCATGGCCAGCCTAATTGTCCAACCAGATTTTGGCCAGGCCTCGGTGATTTTGCTGGCCTGGTTGGTGATGTTCTTTGTCTCAGGGGCGGCAATGACTTTGTTATTGGTGCTGGCTGGGCTTGCCGTTCTTGCAGGCGTGTATTTCTACTCCGTCTCGGACCATTTTGCCGACCGCATTAACGGGTTCCTCAATCCCGACGTCGACCCACGCACCCAACTTGGCTATGCCGCGAACGCGATCCAAGAAGGCGGGTTTTTTGGCGTGGGTGTGGGCCAAGGTACAGTCAAATGGTCCTTGCCCGATGCCCATACCGATTTCATCATCGCGGTTGCAGCCGAGGAATACGGCTTGGTGCTTGTCTTCCTGATTATCATCCTTTTTGCGCTCATTGTGCTGCGCAGTCTTTTGCGCCTCACGCAAGAGCGTGACCCCTTCATCCGTATCGCGGGCATCGGCTTGATTGCCCTTTTTGGAATGCAAGCCTTGATCAATATGTCCGTTGCCGTGCGTTTGGTCCCAGCCAAAGGCATGACATTGCCGTTCGTCTCCTACGGCGGTTCATCCATTCTGGCGATGGGAATTTTGATCGGTTGTGTTTTGGCCTTCACGCGGGTCCGCCCGCAAGGGGACTTGCAAGAGGCTTTGGGGGATGTCACAGCCCGCCGCGATGACTGACAAACCCTTACTTATCCTTGCAGCGGGTGGTACTGGCGGGCATATGTTTCCCGCCCAGGCGCTGTCTGAAGAAATGTTGAAACGAGGATGGCGTGTAAAACTGTCAACCGATGCCCGAGGCCATAGGTACACTGGCGGTTTCAGTCATGCAGTCCAAGTCGATGTGATCGAAGCTGCGACCTTTGCCCAAGGGGGCAAGCTTGCGAAACTAAGGGTGCCGTTGAAAATCCTGCGCGGCATCACCCAAGCCAGATCGGGCTTGCGCGCCGACCCTCCAGCAATCGTTGTGGGATTTGGTGGGTATCCCAGCTTGCCGGCGATGTTGGCCGCAGGTCTGGTCGGTGTTCCCCGCTTGTTACACGAACAAAACGGCATCATGGGTCGCGTAAATACTTTTCTGGCCAAACGCATTGGCCACGTGGCCTGTGGAACGTGGCCCACCGACCTGCCTTTAGGTGTTAGAGGCATCAATATCGGCAACCCGATCCGCCAACAGGTTTTTGACAAAGTGGGCACCCCTTATCGTTCTCCTCAGACGGGACCGCTTGAGATGCTGGTCATCGGCGGGTCTCAGGGTGCACGCATCCTTGCAGAACGAGTGCCCCAGGCCATTGCGCTGTTGCCAAAGGCGATAAGATCGCGTCTGCGCGTCGCACAACAAGCCCGCGATGAGGATGCCGAAACCTGTGGGTCAATTTATGAAACATCGGGTGTGAAATATGTTGTATCACCGTTTTTTAACGACGTGCCCGAACGGATGGCCCGGGCGAATTTGGTGATTTCGCGGTCGGGCGCATCATCCATGGCCGATATCTCGGCCATAGGCCGACCTTCGATATTGATCCCTTACGCCGCTGCTGCAGGAAATCATCAATACGCCAACGCCAAAGGCCTTTATGAGGCCGGTGGCGCCCATTTGATTGTTGAGCGTAAACTGACGCCCCAAAGGCTTGCCGCACGGATTGAGGAAATTTTGGGCAATCCAACGCGGGCCAAGAAAATGGCGGCCATTGCCGCACAATATGGCCGACCGAATGCTGCGACCGATCTTGCCGATTTGGTCGAGAAATTAGCCGAAGGAGCACATTAGAATGGTCCGAACAAAACTTCCCAATGCGCTTGGAGCAATTCATTTCGTAGGGATCGGGGGCATTGGGATGTCCGGGATTGCCGAGATGCTCTTGAGCCAAGGCTACAGCGTTCAAGGCTCTGACCTGAAAGACAGTTCGATCATACAGCGATTGCGCGACATGGGCGCTGCAATCTTTATTGGCCAAAGCGCCAAGAATTTGGGCGAGGCCGAGGTGATCGTCATCTCAAGCGCGATTAAACCAGGCAACGCCGAGCTGGATGCAGCGCGCGCCAAAGGTTTGCCTGTTGTGCGTCGGGCTGAAATGCTGGCAGAGTTGATGCGCCTGCGCTCTAATGTGGCCGTTGCTGGCACACATGGCAAGACGACCACCACCACGATTGTCGCAGCTCTTTTGGATGCAGGTGGCATTGATCCCACGGTTATCAATGGTGGAATCATTCAGGCTTATGGATCGAATGCACGGATGGGCGAAGGCGATTGGATGGTGGTCGAGGCTGACGAAAGCGACGGTACCTTCAATAAACTGCCAGCAACCGTTGCAGTGATCACAAATATCGATCCCGAACATATGGAACACTACGGCACGTTCGACGCTTTGCGCGAAGCGTTTTACCAATTTGCATCTAACATTCCGTTTTACGGCGTTGCGATCTGCAACACGGATCATCCTGAAGTGCGCAACCTGGTTGGCCGTCTAAATGATCGCCGCGTTGTAACCTATGGCTTTAACAAGCAGGCCGATGTTCGGGCCTACAACTTGCGCTTTGAACAGGGCGTGGCTCATTTCGATTTACAACTTCAAGCTGAGGCTCTTGTAGTTGAGGACTGTAGATTGCCAATGCCGGGCAACCACAATGTTTCAAATGCTTTGGCTGCCGTCGCTGTTGCGCGCAATTTGGGTGTCGATCTCGAAGCCATCAAGCAAGGACTCGGCAATTTTGCAGGTGTGAAGCGAAGGTTCACCCATGTTGCTGATGTCAATAATGTACGGATCATCGATGATTACGCTCACCACCCGGTAGAGATTTCAGCTGTTTTGGCCGCTGCGCGCCAAGCCACGTCAGGGCGTGTTGTCGCCGTACATCAGCCGCATCGTTATTCAAGATTGGCTGATTTGTTTGAGGATTTTTGCGGCTGTTTCAATGACGCCGATATCGTGGGCATTGCGGATGTTTATGCCGCTGGTGAAGCCCCAATCAAAGGCGCCTCTCGGGACGATTTGGTTGCGGGTTTGATTGCGCATGGGCACCGTTCAGCGACGACTGTGAACGATGAAGCTGGTTTGGTCCATTTCTTTCACGATCATTGTAAACCGGGTGATCTGCTGGTTTGTTTGGGGGCCGGCACGGTGAGTGTATGGGCGAATAATTTGCCAAAAGCGTTGGGCGGATAAAGCGGAGTATCGTTTGTTAAAGGCGTATCCCTCGGAAACTTTGACAAATGACGATGTCCCAAGCTGTCCAAAGGATGTCTCACGGTTACCCCACGGATGTCCCGCAGTTATCTTACGGGCCTAAATCGCCCTTCCACTTGGTCCATCGAGGGCTTATTCGGACAAGAAAAAGGGCAGAAATGAGCATCGATATCCCTCTGCGTGGCGCATTGACGCCGAACTTTGAACTCTCAAAGCTGTCATGGCTGCGTGTCGGCGGGCCTGCACGATATCTTTTTCAGCCTACAGATGCAGACGACTTGTCGAGCTTTCTAAAGGCTTATAAGGGGCCGATCTTTCCAATCGGTGTAGCGTCCAATCTGATCATCCGAGATGGTGGTCTCGAAGCAGCTGTGATCAAGTTGGGGCGTGGCTTTAATCAGATCGAAATCCTTGAAGACGGCTTTGTTCGGGCGGGCGCTGCGGCACTCGATGCGCATGTTGCCCGCAAAGCAGCAGATAAAGGCCTTGATCTGACATTTCTGCGTACAATTCCCGGAGCAATGGGCGGGGCTGTGACGATGAATGCCGGCTGCTATGGACACTATACATCTGATTTTGTTGAAAAAATTGATGTCATTTTGCGCAATGGCGCCCAAAAGACGCTTCTAAATTCAGATATCGGTTTTGGCTATCGTGCCTCGAACCTTCCCGATGGCTGCGTGATCACGCATGTGCTGATGAAGGCTCCAAGCGCAGATCCTGATGCTCTGCGTGCGAAAATGGAAACGCAACTGGCCAAGCGCGCTGAAAGCCAGCCGGTCAAAGACCTCTCATGTGGGTCTACATTTGCGAATCCAGCCGGGTTTTCTTCGACCGGACAAGCCGATGATCCCATGGATCTAAAGGCCTGGAAGCTGATTGACCAAGCCGGATTGCGTGGCGAACGACTTGGTGGGGCGCAAATGTCAGAGATGCATCCCAATTTTATGATCAATACCGGATCTGCAACAGCGGCGGATTTGGAAGCTTTGGGAGAACTGGTGCGAAAAAAGGTTTTCCAAAACAGTCAGATAACGTTAAACTGGGAGATTAAGAGGGTGGGCAAACCACTCCTTAAATAAAGCAGACCCCTTAAGGGGCGATTTGAGGCGGGCATGTCGAGCAAGGCAATCTCCCGCGTGACAGTGTTGAAAGGCGGACCGTCTGCTGAGCATGATGTATCGCTCTCCACGGCTGCTGAAGTGGCAACAGCGTTGCGCGAAGAAGGATTTGAAGTGACAGAGTTGGACGCAGGTCCGACGCTGGCAACTGACCTGCAAGCTATTGACCCTGAAGTTGTTTTTAACGCTCTACATGGGCGTTGGGGTGAAGATGGTTGTGTGCAAGGTGTTCTGGAATGGTTGCGCATTCCCTATACGCATTCGGGTGTGTTTTCATCCGCTCTTGCGATGAACAAAGAAAAGACAAAGGAAAGCTATCAGGCAGCTGGTTTGCCGATTGCGCATAGTGTTCTGGCCTTGAAGGCCGATGTGATGAGAGACCACGTCTTGCCGCCGCCTTACGTGGTAAAGCCCTATAACGAGGGTTCTTCTGTCGGCGTCTACTTGGTGCATGAAGATGCCAATGGTCCACCAAAACTGGACGCAGGCATGCCAGAAACTGTGATGGTTGAACGCTTTGTTCCGGGCCGCGAGTTGACGGTGTCAGTTTTGGGCACTCGAGCTCTTACGGTTACGGATATCATCACCGAAGGTTGGTATGACTATAAAGCAAAGTACGAGGATGGCGGATCACGCCATGAAATTCCCGCAAACATCCCTAAGGACGTCTTTGACATGTGCATGGACTACGCTTTGTTGGCGCATAGCGCGCTAAATTGCCAAGGGCTTAGCCGGACAGATTTTCGTTGGGATGAAAGCAAAGGATTGGATGGTTTGATCCTTTTGGAAACTAACACGCAGCCTGGAATGACACCAACATCTTTGTCACCCGAGCAAGCCGCATTTTGCGGCATCAGCTTTGGAAAACTGGTGCGCTGGCTTGTGGAGGATGCTTCATGCGACAGATAGGACCTGCAATTTGTCCAGGGCAAAAGCCAAGAAACGTGGTCCCTTTGCGCAGAAAAAAGCGTAAGCTTTTTGGCTGGTTCAAGGCGTCAAAAACGGCATCAAAGCGTGTTGAGCCGCCTTTAAAGGCGGAACCAATTTTAGATTCTTTGCCAGAAGTCTCAGAGGAAAAGACAGGCTTGTTCAAGCGTATGTTGGCAAGTCTCGGCAGGTTGGCAAAATTCAACAAACCGCCTGTCTTTAAAAAGGCGAAAGCGCCGATAGCCGACCCAGCACCCAGTCGCGCGCTGTATCGCTGGAACCGGCTGATGCTGCGTCCAAGGGCACGGACGGCCATTATCAAAGGCGCACCAACCCTGCTTTTGACAGCATTGGTTGGCGTTTTATCCCTAAACGGAGAGTTTCGTCGCGATATTGCCGCAACCTATACGCAACTGCGCGAGGACATCGTGCAACGTCCAGAGCTTTTTGTTCAGGTGATGGAAATAAAGGGTGCGACGCCGCGCGTAGACCGACAGATCCGGTTGACTTCAGGCCTAAACCTTCCTGTCAGCTCGTTTGATTTGGATCTTTCAGAGTTTCGCACCCGTATTGAACGTCTCGATGCTGTTAAGTCAGCTTCGGTCTATCTCCGATCTGGTGGCGTGCTCGAAATCAAAATTAAAGAACGATCTCCTGTCTTGTTGTGGCGCGGACCTACGGGTCTGGAAACTTTGGATATTGATGGTGTTCGGACCGCCTATGTGGATCGCAGGGCTGACTATCCCGAGCTGCCGCTGATTGTGGGCCTTGGTGCGCCTCAACAAGTCGACGAAGCCTTGCGCCTCTATCGTCAGTTGCGTCCTATTGGACATCGACTTCGTGCGCTGCGCCGCGTGGGCGAGCGACGCTGGGATATTGTCACAATGGACGGACCAGTAGTCCTGTTGCCACAAAACAAACCGGCGCGTGCCGTATCCCACATACTGGCGCTCCAGAACACACAAGATCTATTTGAACGATCGATTGCCGTTGTTGACATGCGGTTAGAAGATCGACCGGTCATTCGCATCGGCGAAGGATCAAAAACCGAAGAAATCTTTTCAACCTCAGTGCAACTGAAATCCGAAAGGGAGTAAGTCATGCAGCTTTTTGAACGCCAAAGATTGATCCGCCAGAAGCGTCGTGCTGCCTTGCAGCGAGGGGTTGTCGCTGTATTGGATATTGGTACATCGAAAATCGCATGTATGATCATTCGGTTTGATCCTTCGGTGCAAGAGGACGCAGCGGATGGGCAACATGTTGTTGCGCGTCACAATCGGTTCCGTGTGATTGGTGTTGCAACCACGCGATCGAGGGGTATCCGCTACGGTGAGATCAAGGCCATGGCTGAAACTGAACGCGCGGTGCGCACCGTTGTGCAAGCGGCCCAAAAAATGGCCGGCGTTGTGGCCGATCATGCTTTCGTGTGTTTTTCAGGTGGCGACCCACGTAGCTATGGCCTTTCCGGCGAGGTTCAGTTGGGGACGACAGAAATTGAAGATCAGGATATCGCAAATGCCTTGGCATCCTGCGATCTACCGGATTTGGGTGAAGGGCGGGAACCTCTTCATGCGATGCCTGTTAATTTCGCTGTGGATCACCGCAGCGGCTTCGCCGACCCCCGTGGTCAGGTCGGCAATAAATTGGCGGTTGATTTGCATCTTTTGTCGGTTCGAGCGTCTATTTTGCACAATCTTGTTGCTTGTATGAAGCGCTGTGATCTCGAGCTCGCGGGGGTGGTCGCAAGTTCATATGCGTCTGCGATCTCTGCACTGGTTGAAGATGAACAGGAGTTGGGCGCGGCTTGTGTAGATCTTGGTGCTGGATCGACAGCGCTCTCGGTATTTTACAAAAAACATATGATTTATGCAGATAGCAGCCCGCTTGCAGGTTCTTTGGTCAGCAACGACATATCCAAAGGCTTACAAATCCCATTAAGTGCTGCCGAACGTATCAAGACGCTTCATGGTGGAGTAATGGCAACTGGGGTAGATGACCGTGATATGATTGATATCGGTTCTGATACGGGTGATTGGCATCATGATCGCAGGCAGATTTCACGCAGTGACTTGATTGGTGTTATGCGCCCGCGTCTAGAAGAGGTTTTCGAAGATGTGCGTGATCGCCTTGTCGAGGCGAATTTTGATTATCTGCCTGGACAGCGGATTGTGCTGACCGGCGGGATGAGTGATCTGCCGGGGATTGACGGCTTAGCAACCCGAATTCTGGGTCAGCAAGTTCGTCTTGGCCGCCCAATGCGCATTCAAGGCTTGCCGCAAGCTGCTACAGGTCCAAGTTTTGCAGCCGCTGTGGGATTAATCCTGTATTCCGCGCATCCTCAGGATGAGTGTTGGGACTTCGATTTGCCCGAAGCGGGCATTCAAACGCGGACAATAAAACGCGCTTTCCGGTGGTTCAAAGAAAATTGGTAACCTGCAAAAACACCGAAAATTCAGCCTGTTACGTTTTTACGTGACGGGGACGAATCACTTTGCTAAACTCAAACGAATATCCTAGCGCCCGAAAGAGGCGCCTCAAGACAGGCGGACAAGGCATGACTTTGAATTTGCGAGTGCCACAAGTGGCAGATTTAAAACCTAGAATTACGGTCTTTGGTGTTGGCGGCGCAGGCGGAAACGCTGTGAACAATATGATCGCACAAGAGCTTGATGGGGTCGAGTTTGTTGTTGCAAACACCGATGCGCAAGCTTTGCATCACAGCAAGGCAAGTACCAAACTTCAACTGGGCGAGAAAGTTACCGAAGGGTTAGGTGCGGGTGCGAAACCTACCGTCGGTTCAGAAGCCGCGGAAGAAAGTATTGAAGCCATCGTAGACGCTTTGGTCGGCAGCCATATGTGTTTCATAACTGCAGGCATGGGCGGCGGCACAGGAACGGGCGCGGCACCTATCATTGCGCAAGCAGCCCGCGAACTGGGCGTGTTGACAGTCGGCGT
>JBCCAU010000026.1:0-1518 GCA_039814625.1 Pseudomonadota bacterium | reverse complement strand
GATGTTCCACAATCCCACACGCAAGCACACCAACAACGGCATGCTGTCGCCAGTTGACTATGAAATGAAACAGCAGAAAATGCATGAGGCAGGCGTCTAGGAAACTAGGGGCACCTCAGTGCACACGAGCTAGGATGAGGCAGCCCAAAACTTGTGACATGGTCTGGCCCAGCTTACAGTTTCTACATTCGCGTGTTTTTAGCAGGATTGTTTCTGTTCGAACCTTGAACTGACGAAGCTGTGATCCCACATCCCGTCCACTAAATTTTACAAATTTTTTTGGAATATTGACATGGATTGGAAGAAACAGCTTTCTTCGCGCTGGGCTATGACGCCGGTGCGCTCTTTCTCGGGCGGTGAAGGGATCACAGCAGGATTCTATCACTACAAATTACGAAACCAGGAGACCAATGACACCTGCTTGATCGCGTTCTACGGCATTGGCGCAGGTTTGTCCGTTGTTCCCGCAGCTTACAGCCAAAACCTAAAGTACTACTACAAGAAGCTCCGCTCGAAACGGCAGACAAGCTTCCATGACATCAACCTGCGCAGGGCCCAACTCTTCGTTGGATCTATCCAGGGCATAAGCGGTCAAAACGCCTCGGGCTTCGTTCTGAATATCCTTGATGGCTACACCAATGGCTCAAAAACACTCATGACCTACAAGTCAATCACCGGTTCGGCTGACTTCGGCTATGAAGACAGTTTTGGCACGCCGACCGCCGGGATCGACATTCACGACGGGGTCATCCACGTGAAATGGGATGAAGTCGAGCGCGGCCTGCCAGATCACGACGAGCCGATAAAACCCAATTGGGACTATCCAGTAATCCCGTATGAGGATCCACCATCCCCACCGCCTCGTGGCAAGAAGAAAGTGCGGCTGGAGGCCGATGTTTTGTTTGGCTTCGATCGTTACAATCTGCAACCCGAAGCAATCTCGCGGCTTGGAGCGGTTGCTTATGAGATCAACAAACGCGCAAACCCCAAAGTGACCATTGAAGGGCATGCCGATTCCACCGGGCGAGCGAGTTACAACCAATCTCTGTCAGTTAGACGCGCCCAATCGGTAAAGGACTGGTTCGTTCGCAAGGGCATAACGAACGCACCGATCTTTTCGGTGACCGGCAAGGGTGAAAGCGAACCGATCGCCGACGATCGCACGCCAAGCGGACGGGCGCAAAATCGGCGGGTGGAGATCACCATCGAATAGCGGTACGTCGCATGCAGGTTCGAATGCCAGCAGGCTGGTGGGATTCGAACCTCAAACCTTTGTGAAAATCACCATTCGGGCGAGCGGATTTTGACTGCGCTTTCTCCCGCAATCGTCTCAGACCTTGTCAGGATCAATGGGCGGTGCTGGAATCGCTCCAAAGCGCAGCACAACAAAGCTCGCCCCGGCAATCAAGATCATGCCGGCAACGGCCCAAAGGTCTGGGATTTCTGAAAAGACAATGTAGCCCGCAAGAGCCGCCATGATCAGGCGGGAATACTCGACCGGTGCCAGAGCAGAGACTT
>JBCCAU010000014.1:0-33652 GCA_039814625.1 Pseudomonadota bacterium | reverse complement strand
GGCGGCCGCTGCCGCGATCACAGGGCGTCTGACAGATGTACGCGAGATGATCTAAGATCGACAAAGGCAGCCTGTTTCAGGGCCGAACGGGATTGGCACTTTCTTCGATTTTGGCAGCGTCTAAGCCAAATAACAGCGCCGAGATCGCCTTTTCATCCATGATGTCCTGATAGGCCTGTTTTAAATGATGCGCGTTGTGATGGAGGATGGGTTTGATCCCATCGAGGAATTTTCGGCGTGCGTCATGGTCGTCAAGAACCCTCTCAAGCCGATGCAGTTCATCAATCAGCACACGCATTCGTTGGTCGGGATCAGTGATCGTGTCATAGGTTTCATCGATGAAAGGATGAAAAGTTTGAAAACCGTTGTCATGCAAAAACTTAAGTGTGCCAGCCTGACCAAAGACGATGAAAGGGCGGAAATACGGGATCACCTTTAAGGTTTTTTCCGTGACGCGGGGGTAGCCTTTTTCGAACTCGGTTTCTGTAACGATGACCAGATGGCTGGACTTTGTTGCTTTGACTGGCATGGCCATGACGGGGTTCATATTAACAATCAGATCATCCCCGTTATCTTCCAATAGCGAAGTTGAAGGAAGCGGTTGGTCCAAGTATCGTCGAAGATCAAATTCCTGGAAGCTTGGGAAATGGGTTTGAATTATGTCTGAGATTTCGTCGGTGAACGCATCGCCACGCTCTTCTTTTCCGCCAAGGCGGTTTGATAAATCATACTGCAGTTCAGAGCGTAGAACCTTTGGGTTCAGGGATGATCCTTCCAAATAGCGCAAAAGGATCCAACGATGTGGCCTTAGTTTTCGGTTCAAAGACAGAAATTGCGTTGGTGCATCATAAAGGCCAGTAAACCCGAATTCACCGATCTCAAGAGGATGATGAGTGGCTATGACCCGTCTGAGGTAGTGATGATACGGGACCCAAGACAAAAGGCCGGTAAACTTATGCGTGTCGTAGAGGGCTGAGGTTTGGGAAACGGTAAAGAACCGTTTGACCGAGACGGCGTTTTTCGCTGCAATTTGTGCGATGATTGGGAAAAAATAATTTTTGATCCTCGCTACGGGCTCGCCGCATCGATCGAAAACGATAATGTCATTCTGTGTTACGCTGTGGTCCTTTAGGAGTGCTTTTAAACCATCTTCTACGCTCGTTGGCCAAGTCCGGCTGGCGACCAGCGAAAAGTAAAAGCAGCGATCAATGGCAAGACGTTCGCGCGCTTCCGGAACGAAGTCCCAAAACGCGTGCTTTGGTTTATCCGGTGTCATATCAATCATGAAGTCTTGATCAGAAAATGCACCAGCTTCCATATCCTGATGTGTCTTTGGCATTTTACAAAACCGATCAACCTTAATACAGCATCTTCGTAGGCGAGTTTTGGACGGGATTACAAATGGATAAGTGGGAAAACATTTCTGGTGTGGCGGCCCCAATGCCGCTGGTCAACATCGATACCGATATGATCATCCCAAAGCAGTTCTTGAAAACGATCAAGCGTTCAGGCCTTGGCGTGAACCTGTTCGATGAGATGCGGTATGATCGGCAAGGCAATGAATTGTCCGAGTTCGTGTTGAACAAACCTGCTTATCGTCAGGCTGAGATCTTGATTGCGGGCGACAATTTTGGATGTGGATCCTCGCGAGAACATGCCCCTTGGGCGCTGAAAGATTTTGGCATCAAGGTGGTTGTGTCCACGTCGTTTGCCGATATTTTTTACAACAATTGCTTTAAGAACGGGATCCTGCCGATTGTTTTGCCAAAAGAGGCCGTCGATATCTTGATGGAAGACGCTGAGCGGGGCGAAAATGCCCGCATCACGGTAGATCTAGAAGCCCAAAGCGTGAGTGCAACGGATGGCACCGTTTTCTCTTTTGAGGTTGATGAATTCAAAAAGCATTGCTTGTTGAACGGCTTGGATGACATTGGACTGACACTTGAAAAAGAGCGTTCCATTGAGGCATTTGAGGCAAAAGCAGCCCAATCGACCCCGTGGTTGGTGAGCTAGGTCACCCGCAGAACAATAAGTTTCTCGTAAAAGTTGAAACACAAACTTCCCCGCGATATGCCATAGGTCTGTAAGTCGGCTCTATGGACGGAGTCGCAAGAATGGTGGGTACATTGGTATCACGGCTGTTTGGAGCCTCAATCCGTGCTTTGTTGGTTGGCGTCTTGCTGGCCATGACTTTATCAACAATGCCAGATGTCAGTGCTGCGGCCGCAGATGGTTTTGGTCTTTTTATCATCGTCATATGTGGGTTTGTTTTAGTTGAGTATGGGTTTTCGCAGCCTGCGCTGTTGGAATTTAGGTTTGCGAACCCCTATAATCGATGGCGGTTTTTCACCTTGATCCTTATTATGCTGTCCTTTGTGATCTTATGTGGAAATGTTGTAACGCCGACCCCTGTGAACCGCTGTTTTATGTGGTTGGGCGAAGCCGCCGCCAAAGTGCTGGGCTTTGGGTATTCCCCATCTGTAATCATGCATGGTTTGCTTGAGGGGGAAGTTACACAAAAAGCCTCTGAGATGATCATTCCAATGGCGTCGCTTGGTTATTTTATCGCGATCTTTTCCATTGGGTTGTTTGCTGTGTTTGTCTTTTGGACACGATGGCCGGCAAATGGTACCCTGTTTCATTTTTGGTCAAATCTTCCAAACTTTCAAACGGTTCAACCTGAGAATGCCTCAAATCGTTTGAAACAGGTCGCGGTACTAAGCCTTGGTATGGCCGTTATACTGCCCTATGCACTTCCCGCATTTTTAAAGAGTTTTTCGGATATCTTGCCGATCAGCAGCTTTGTCAGTGATTTCACTTTGTTCTGGATTATTGCGGTCATTACGTGGTTGCCTGTGGCATGCGGTATGCGGGGTATAGCACTTTTGAAAGTGTCACGCATGATCCGGCAAGACATGATGTCCTGACAGTCGCTTGACGGCCAGTGGCGGGCTTTGTAGGCGACCGTCCGACGCATTTGCAAAGGACGCATGATATGAGCACGCCAACAGTTTTGATCCTTCCAGGCGACGGCATCGGCCAAGAAGTTATGATCGAGGTTCAAAAGATCATTGACTGGTATGGAGTGAACCGCGGTCTAAGCTTTGACGTTTCAGAAGATTTGGTCGGCGGTGCGGCCTATGACGCCCATGGCACGCCTTTGCATGATGATACGATGGCCAAAGCCCAAGAGGTTGATGCCGTTTTGTTGGGTGCGGTTGGCGGTCCGAAATACGATGACCTAGACTTTTCCGTAAAGCCAGAGCGTGGCCTTTTGCGTCTGCGCAAGGAAATGGACCTGTTTGCCAATTTGCGACCCGCGCAATGTTTTGACGCTTTGGCTGATTTTTCTTCACTGAAGAAGGACATCGTATCGGGCTTGGATATCATGATTGTTCGCGAATTGACCTCTGGTTCATATTTTGGCGAGCCGCGCGGCATCTTTGAAGAGGGCAATGAGCGCGTCGGCATCAACACACAGCGTTACACAGAATCTGAGATCGACCGGGTCGCGCGCTCTGGCTTTGAGTTGGCGATGCGTCGGAACAAAAGCCTGTGTTCCATGGAAAAAGCAAATGTCATGGAAAGCGGTGTTTTGTGGCGCGAGGTGGTGTCAGAGGTGCACAAGGACTATCCTGAAGTCGCGTTGTCGCACATGTATGCCGACAATGGTGCGATGCAGCTGGTTAAAGCCCCCAAACAGTTTGATGTGATCCTGACAGATAACCTCTTTGGTGATATTCTTTCCGATTGCGCTGCAATGCTTACGGGATCGTTGGGCATGCTGCCCTCTGCTTCTCTGGGCGCGCCAATGGAAAATGGTCGTCCAAAAGCGCTTTACGAACCTGTGCATGGCTCAGCGCCGGACATCATGGGGCAAAACAAAGCCAACCCGTCGGCCTGTATCCTTAGCTTTGCTATGGCGCTGCGGTATTCTTTTGATAAAGGCGAAGAGGCAACTCGTCTGGAACGCGCTGTCGAACAGGTTTTGGCAAAAGGCATACGCACGGGCGACTTGTTGCAGTCCGAGGGACAAACGCCTGTGACGACCTCTGAAATGGGTGACGCGATCCTCGCTGAATTAAACGCGAGCCTATGATCGGCGAATAGACTTGTGTGGGGCGTGATCCGCCCCATATCTGGCCCATGGCCACCGATCTGACGAAAATAGCTACTTGCTGTTATTGCGGGACACGAAGCGTTTTGCGGTTGGACAGGGTGAAGCACGCTTTGACGTGCCGGGCTTGCGGTGCAGCGCTGCAAAACATGAAGCCGATCAAAATGTCTAAGCGCCGCGAGGACCCTGTTCACAAGCGCCAGAAATCGGATCGTTATGCTAGGCCGTTCGGCAATTCTCCCAAGTCTGAAAAACCAAAGAAGAAAAGGTCGAAGCGCCATAAGCATCGCTTTGAACTGGATGATTTGTTCGAAGACGTCTTTGACGCGCTGTTTGACATTTTAGATTAGGCGATTTCGCTTTCCCCTGAAATCGATGCCTGCTATCGCGCCGCCACTTCAAACTTAAGGAAAAATCGATGGGTTATCGTGTGGTCGTTGCCGGAGCGACCGGCAATGTCGGGCGAGAGATGTTGAACATCCTCGCAGAACGTGAATTTCCAGTGGATGAGATTGCTGTGCTGGCGTCCCGCCGCTCTCTCGGGACGGAAGTGACGTTTGACGATAAGACACTGAAGACACAAGACATCGACACCTTTGATTTTTCAGGTTGGGATTTTGCCCTGTTTGCCATCGGGTCAGGCCCAACCAAGGAGTACGGTCCCAGAGCGGCCGCTGCGGGATGCTATGTGATCGATAATTCCTCGCTCTATCGTTATGATCCTGAGATCCCATTGATTGTACCCGAGGTGAACCCGGACGCGATTGAACAGGCCGCAAAGAAGCGGATCATTGCAAATCCAAATTGCTCGACCGCGCAAATGGTTGTGGCGCTGAAACCCTTACATGATCGTGCAAAGATCAAACGTGTCGTCGTATCGACCTACCAGTCAGTATCGGGTGCGGGCAAAGAAGGCATGGATGAGCTTTGGGATCAGACGAAGTCAAAGTTCATGCCAGGCCAGGAATATCCGCCGCAGAAATTCCAAAAGCAAATCGCCTTCAACGTCATACCCCATATCGATGTTTTCATGGAAGACGGCTCGACCAAAGAAGAGTGGAAGATGGTCGCCGAGACAAAGAAAATCGTCGACACTTCGATCAAAGTGACAGCGACTTGCGTGCGTGTGCCGGTTTTTGTTGGTCATTCTGAAGCGATCAATATCGAGTTTGACGACTTCCTGGACGAAGACGAAGCGCGGGACATCTTGCGCGAAGCGCCTGGCATTTTGGTCGTCGATAAACGCGAGGATGGGGGCTATGCGACCCCGATTGAATCTGTCGGCGAGTTTGCGACTTATGTCAGCCGCATTCGTCAGGACAGTACGATCGACAATGGTCTTAATCTTTGGTGCGTTTCGGACAATTTGCGCAAAGGTGCGGCCCTGAACGCCGTGCAGATCGCAGAACTCTTAGGTCGGCGTATTCTAAAAAAAGGTTAATAGCCGCCAACGGGCGACGTCTTTGTCAAACAGCCTAGGCCGCTTAAAAGAAACGTGTTTTACCTTCGCGCATCAAATTGTGGGAGGGTCCGATGCGACATTTTCTTTTAACGTTGTCGATTGCCATTTGCGCAGGTCCCATTTGGGCTGACGAATTTCAGGTTGAGACTACGGTTTCGCGGGTCACAATATTTCCACAAGGGGCATTGATCACGCGCCAAGCCTTTGTCGATATTCCGGGCGGCACACATCAGATCGTTTTTCGGGAACCCGTTGAAAGTTCTGAGCGTTTGCCGAATGTCATCCTACCAGACAGCGCGGGCCTTCGGTTGATCTCGCTTGAGGTGGCTGATCTAAATGGCGTTCCGGCATCCACCCAGACCAGTGCTTTGTATCAGGCGCGCTTGGCCGCATTCGAAGCCGCCCAACAGGCGTTGGCCCAGTTTGAACTCGGTGATATCGCGCTAGAGGCAGATATGGCAGCGGCGCGCACCGTGTTGCGCGCGGTAGAAAGCCTTGCTGGACCAAATGGGCAATTGGTTGGCAGTGAAGGGGAGCTGAATCCAGATGCAACTCTGGACCTGGTGACCAAAATGTCTGTGCAAGCCTTCGAGGCGCAGGCCAAGTTAAACCGAGCGGAAGCTGGTTTGGCAGGTCGTGATATCGCGAGGGAAGCTTTGATCCGTGAACTGGAGATTGCCCAAGCCGCATTAGAGGCAACGCCGAATGATGTGACAGAGTTTGCAACCTTTGTTCTTACAGTAGAGGCGTCGCGTCGCGTGGCCGGGGCCCTCCGGTTGGAAGGCTTTACGAGAGAGGCAGAATGGACACCCACCTATCGACTTGATCTCGATTATGAAGGGATGGAAGGGACGCTGGCCGTCGCACGCCAGGCCCTGATTCAGCAAAACTCAGGTCTGAACTGGAATGCAGCGCGGGTGACATTGTCGACAGCAAATCCGTTTGATCCCACGCAAGTTGAAACACCGCGCGAGCGTATTTTACGTCTAACAGAAGAACTGCCCAAATTCGCACCTTCGGCTTCGCGCGATTTCGCCGGAGCGACAGCAGAGATTGGTGCCCTCAGTGAACCTGTGGTTGAGTCCATCGAGGTTAGCAATGTGCAGGGTGCAGGAGAACCGGTTGAGTTCACTTTGTCTGATGCAGTGACGCTGGCTTCGGGATACAATAGTGGCGTTCTGGTTGAAATTGATGGCTTTGAGGCGCCAGTGAATTTGTTCGCTGAGGCCGTGGCTGCACGGGATATGACAGCAACCTTGGCTACGGAATTCACCTATGATCGAGGCGGGGTTCTATTGGCCGGAGAGAGCACGATCTTCCACAATGGCGCTTATATTGGCGAAGGTCGCATCCCAGAGATCGCAAATGGAGATGACGCCAAGATTGGTTTGGGCGCGTTGAAATCGCTTTTGGTGCAACATCGGACCATATCTCAATCTGAGGGCGATCGTGGGATCATATCTTCGTCGAATTCCCGCGAAGTGCGCACCGAGACAGAGATTGTAAACTTGTCCAGCTTTGATGTCCCGTTGCGACTGTATGATGTTTTGCCGGTATCGGAATCTGATGATCTCCGGGTGACCGAAGTGTCGCAACCGCGCCCAGATGAACGCAACATAGAAGGCCGTCGAGGTGTTGTTCAGTGGACCTTGGATTTGAAGGAAGGTGAAACCCAGATCATTCGATTTGGCTATGACTTTGCTTGGCCTCGAGATTTCGTCGTGGTGCCAAATTGATCCGTCAAGAACCTTTTACATGAAATTTTTTCAAGAGTTGATACATATAGACTTAGGTAACCCTATGAAAGGACATCCTATGAAGAGATTGACGGCAATTTTACTTGCACTGACAGTCGGCACAGCGGCTTTTGCAAATGCTGATGACGATATTATGGCACGTCAGGCCCTGATGAAACAGGTTGGTGCTGCGGCAAAAGCCGGCGACTTAAATGCGTTGGCCGATGCAGGTGCGCAAGCGCTTGTTGCGTTTCGCGTGGACACAACGGGCCAAGGCAGCGTTGAGACGAAGGCGGCTGCCAATATTTGGACCGATCAGGCGGGATTTGAGGCGCTGTTGAATGAGATGGTCACAGCCGCGCGCGCCGGTGATCGTGACGCCACTTTTGCGACTTGCAAGACCTGTCACTCTACCTATCGCAAGTGATGTTTGCCGCGTGCTGGGCTCTAAAAACGCTCGGCGCGAAGCACTTCGCAATCGGTGATGGACACGACACCTATATGGCGTTCGACCAAGGGGAAGACCTTTTCCAACAAATCGTTCAAACGGTCTTCTTTGATGATACAGACGACGGCGATCATCCCCCCTGCTTTGGAAACTTGACCTTCACGGGTCCAATCGCCTGAACGACCAGATCCACCGCGCACAGGCATAATCGTGTAGCCCGTGATATCTGCGTTTTCTAGGGCTGTGCGAAAACGGCGTTCCATTGGAGCTTCGATAATAATTTCAATGCGTTTTGCCGGATGTGTTTTCATCAGGTTATGCCAATGCAGTTGCGACCGCGACGTAAACTGGGATGCCGATAGTCAGGTTGAAAGGGAAGGTGAAACCTAAAGAGCAGGTCAGATAGATGGATGGGTTCGCCTCTGGCAGGGCGACGCGCATCGCGGCGGGAACGGCGATGTAGGATGCAGAAGCACAAAGGGTCATCAGCAAGGCAATACCGCCTGAAGACAGACCGATGGCCAGCCCTACGCCGCACCCAAGTGCGGCCCCAATAAGCGGCATGATGAAACTGAACAGCACAAGCGAAAAGCCCATGATTTTGCGTGCTTGGCGCAACCCACGTCCTGCCACCAAACCCATGTCCAAGAGGAACAGACAGAGCACGCCGTTGAACGGGGCGATGATGAAGCTGTCTATCTGCGTCAGACCCTCGGTACCTGTGATCATGCCGATAAAGAACGCGCCGACCAAAAGGACGATCGATCCGTTCAGCAGGATTTCCCGCCAGAGGGTGGCATCCATCTTGGTTTCTCCGGATCCTTTGAAAACCAGATAAAGCGCCGAGAGGATTGCAGGGGCTTCCATCACTGCGGCAACGGCCACCATGAAACCCTCAGATGTGATACTTTGTTGATCCAAGACCGATATCGCCGTGACAAATGTAACGATTGAGATCGAGCCATAATGCGCGGCCACCGCTGCGGCATTGGTTCGGTCTAAATTGGTCATGACCTGCAGCAAAACAAACGCAATGAAAGGCAGGGCTGCGGACAATATCAGACCTGCAACCAATGACAGCACCAAGCTTGTCGACATGCCGCTTTCATTTAAGCTGACCCCACCTTTGAATCCGATTGCAAAAAGAAGATAAATCGACATGGCTTTGGCCACGGCTTCGGGGATCGAAAGTTCTGACCGGGAAATCGATGCAAAGAGGCCCAACGCGAATGATAGGATTATCGGGGAGACCAGTGTTTGCCCTGCAAGGGATAGAATGTCGCCCATTAAACGATCTCGAAGCCTTCTGTTGCCGGGTTCAGCATTTCAAGGCGACCGGTTTTGATATCATGCCAAAGACCATGCAGAGCCAGCACCTTGGCGTTTCGCTTCTCGGCCACAAAGGGAAAGGTCATCAAGTTCTCGATGCTCAACCGGATGCCTTCGCGTTCGAGATCTTCAATGGGTGTGCTTGATTTCATTGAGACGACTTTTTCATATGCAGGTCGCAGCACCTCCAACCAGTGGCCAACGAAACTGTTGCGTTGCTCAAGCGACGGGGCATGGCCACTACACATATCATGGCAGCCCTTGACCCCACCGCATTGAGAATGGCCGACGACAATAATATGTTGCACTTCTAGAACGCACACCGCGTATTCAAGTGCCGCTGATGTCCCATGATTGTTCGTGCCGGGCGCATAGGGCGGCACCAAGTTGGCAATGTTACGGTGCACAAAGAAGTCGCCAGCCTCAGCTTCAAAAATCGATGTGACATTCACCCTGCTGTCGCAGCACGAAATAATCATGGATTGCGGATGCTGACCCTCGTCCACCAGTTGCGAATAGAGATCCTGTTGGCTTTGGAACTCATTCTTATGCCAATCATGATGTCTGTCGATCAGAGTCTGAGGCAGATTTGAGTAGCTTGGCATGTCGAAAGACCAGTCCTGCAATTTTTATAATAATAAGCTACAGATTGCGGATTGTCTTTAGAAAATGACAGTCCTGTTCGCCCAATCTTTGCTTTGGGTGACGAAAGGGTTGTCGATGGTAGTGATAGAACTTTGCCCGCGTGATCAATGGCCGCGCGTCGAGTTGGGTGTAAAAGCGGGATGCGATGATATTGCAGCCATCGAGGCGGGCCTGTTGGAACTGGCGATAAGGCTGGATCATCTGCGATGCAGTCCTTGGAAAGAGAGTGAGCTGCGCGCGTTGCTGGGTTTGTCAACGCGACTGGGTCTGTTTGAGATCACGATACAATTACGTGATCTTCGTGTGGCCAAAGCGCGGGATGATGTGCCTGCGATTGCCGCCTTGCTGGCCCGTATCGATCGACAAATCGAGGCGGATTTGGGATATGTTTTGGCAGTCGCCGATAGTGCTGGACAGCCAGACATGGGAGATTAGGCTAACCGCTTAATACCCTAAACGGAGCAGCCATGCCGATCCCACTTCACGTTATCACAGAATCCGGTTCTGACACTTTGCCGGCCGGGTTGTCAGAAACCGCAATTGCCTGGGCCAAGGGGCAAGGTTTTGAAGGCAAAATGGGACAAGTTCTTGCCTTGCCGGGGGCTGATGGCCAAGTCGAGGCTGTCTTGATTGGTTGGGGCACGCCCAGCGATCATGAGCGCAAGCCTTTGGCCTTCTCAGCCGTTCCTGGCCGTCTGTTTGAAGCTGAGTTCGCGTTTGCAGAGGTCCCTGAGGGTTTTGATAAGGACCATGCCGCTTTGGCTTGGGATTTGGGGGTTTATCGTTTTGATCGCTATAAACCACAAGGCACGCCAAAAGCCGTTCTGACGCATGCGCGAACAGATTTGGTGACAACTCAAGTGAATGGGGTTCGAAGGACGCAAGATCTGATCAATACCCCTGCCGAAGAAATGGGTCCCGTTGCCTTGGCCGAAGCGGCCAATCGCCTTGCGGCGGGCTATGGCGCTGTGATGGCTCTTATAACGGATCAGGATGTGATGAAGGCAGAGTATCCGTTGATCTATACTGTGGGACGGGCGGCAGCCGAAACACCGCGATTGATCGATTTTACCTGGGGCGATCCGGCTGCTCCGAAAGTGACCTTGGTAGGCAAGGGCGTTTGCTTTGATACTGGTGGTCTGAACCTGAAGCCTGGCCGCTCGATGGGTTTGATGAAGAAAGATATGGGAGGGGCCGCGAACACGCTGGGATTGGCAGAGATGATCATGGCGCTGAACCTTCCTGTGCGTCTAAGGGTGCTGATCCCGGCGGTTGAAAATTCGATCAGCGGGCCCTCTTTTCGTCCCGGAGATGTCTTTAAAAGCCGCAAAGGTCTAACGGTAGAAGTGAACAACACGGATGCCGAGGGACGTCTTGTATTGGCAGATGCCTTGGCATTGGGCGATGAAGAGAAGCCTGATCTAATGATCTCACTGGCCACACTTACCGGCGCAGCACGGGTTGCTTTGGGCCCCGACATCATGCCGTTTTACTGTGACGATGATGCTGCCGCGGCAGATTTGCAGGCCAAATCTATGCAAGTCGAAGACCCGCTATGGCGGATGCCATTTTGGCCAACCTATGAGGCCGATATCGAACCGCAGATCGCCGATTTGGACAACGCGCCATCTGGTGGTTTTGCCGGGTCCATTACGGCCGCGTTGTTTTTGCGGCGGTTTGTTGAACACAGCACGTGCTATATGCATTTTGATATCTACGGTTGGCGACCCAAGAAAATGGGGGGGCAAGTTTCTGGTGGTGCAGCCCAAGCGCCACGTGCGATTTTGGCCTATTTGATGGATCGATATGCCTAGGATCTGTGCGCCCCTTGCAGATGTCTGGACCCGCTCGGACCACGGGCAACTTGCTCGACAATTCCTTCTTGGGGACCGGGTGGAAATCGTGGAGCATTCCGAGACCCGTATTAAAGTGTGCCGCCCGATGGATGGCTATTGTGGTTGGATTGACCCTGCCCATGCAGTGGACGCCCAAGATCCTGAGTATTGGGTTCGAAGTTTCGGTGGCCTGGCCTTCCCGACGCCAAGTCTAAAGGCGCCGCACCCAGTATACTTGCCTTTCACGAGTGGACTGTCAGGCGAAGTGAATGACGAATACTTACAGTGTCAGCTGGGCTATGTGCCGATGGTTCAATTGACGCAGAACCCGGTTCTTGCAGATGATCCTGTGGTCGTGGCTGAAAAATTTTTAGGTGTGCCCTATCTTTGGGGGGGCAACTCTGAGCGAGGATTGGATTGTTCGGGTCTGATACAACGGGCTTTTGGCTTATGTGGCATAACATTGCCCGGTGATAGCGCAGATCAGTGGAAGACATGCGAAAAGATCGATACGCCACAACGCGGCGATATGGCATTTTGGACGGGCCATGTCGCGATTTGCGCTGATCCTGAAACTCTGGTTCATGCGACAGCGTTTTATATGTCGGTGGTGTACGAACCTTTGTCAGATGCGCTGAAACGCATCAACGCGGCGGGCGAAGATTTTTTGGGATATGGTCGGGTTAGTCAACCGCGCGAATAAGCTTACGCTCTAGCACACGCAGTACGGCCTTCAAATCATGACCACGTTTAAGGATACGACCATCCATGCCAATCACGGCGTACATGCCTTGACGCGCAGACAATTTGGGGCGTTTTTCGATGCGGTAAATGGGATGTTCCGTGGTGCGTCGGAAGATCGAAAACACGGCCACATCTTTAAGCGCGGAAATACCGTAATCCTTCCATTCGCCAGCCGCGACCATCCGACCATAGACCGAAAGGATCGGACCAAGTTCGGTCCGATGAAAATGCACAGGATACGGAGCGTTCGGATTGCTTACAAGTTGAGTGACACCTGACATGAAAAGTGATGTTAAACGTGGCGTTTTGAAAGGCAAGCGTTTTGACGTTCGATGACAACAGCCCTAACTTAGCGGGATCACTATCGGAGGGGCACATGCGTGATTTCCATTTTCCCGGGCGCTCGGCTGTTTTTGCAGACAATGGTATGGTTGCGACATCCACACCCTTGGCATCGCAAGTTGCAATTGATGTTTTGAAGTCAGGCGGCAACGCGGTTGATGCTGCCATTGCGGGCGCGGTTCTACTGGGTTTGTGTGAACCTCAAATGACCGGGATCGGTGGGGATATCTTTGCCTTGGTCAAGAAACCGGGCTGCGAAGAAGTTGTGACATTGAACGGGTCTGGTCGTGCGCCGGCAGCTTTGACCGCGGATATGGTGCGTGCGTCGGGCTACACCGAAACGATGCCTGAATGTCACCCTTTTGCGGTTACGGTGCCAGGTGCGATCGATGCGTTTTGCCGATTGTCGCAAGATTACGGGGTCAAAGGTTTGGATGCGGTCTTGGCGCCTGCCATTCATTATATGAAAGCCGGTGTTCCGATCGCTCCGCGTACAGCTTCGGACTGGATGGGCACAATTTCTGATTTCAACGGCGCGGCGCGGCGCGACTATACGCAAAATGGCGAACCCTTTCAGACTGGTGCGCGGTTTGCCTTACCGCGACAGGCCGAAGTGCTTGAAAAGATTGCCAAAGACGGCGCCAAAGCATTTTATGAAGGTGAGATCGCCGAGGATATGGTTTTGTCTTTGCGTGCGCTGGGCGGGTGTCACACGTTGGAAGATTTTGCGGCGGTTCAATCCGAATATGGCGTCCCAATTGAAGGGACGTACAAAGGTTACCGAATGCTGGAACATCCGCCAAATGGACATGGTGCAACGGCAATCTTGCTGAACAATATCTTGGCGCAGTTTGATTTGGCCAGATTGGAACCGTTTGGCGCAGATCGCGTTCATATCGAAGCCGAAGCGGTGAAACTGGCCTATGATGCGCGCGACCGCTTTGTGGCCGATATGGATTATATGACGCGTTTGGATCACATGCTGAATCCCATCACAGGACAGCAGCTGGCGGTATTGATTGATCCCAAAAAGGCAATGAAAAGCGCGCATAAGCAGTCGCAGAATGTCCATAAAGAAACCATTTACATCACAGTTGTCGACAAAGACCGCATGATGGTTTCGTTGATCTATTCGATTTTTAACACTTTCGGGTCGTCACTTGCCTCGGAGAAATACGGCATCTTGTTTCATAATCGCGGATCAGGCTTTAACTTGATTGGCGGTCATCCCAACGAGGTTGCCGGTGGCAAGCGACCGATGCACACAATCATTCCCGCGATTCTTGCGGATGCAAAGGGTATGCGAATGCCCTTTGGCGTGATGGGAGGGGCCTATCAAGCCAATGGCCATGGGCGATTTGTCACGAATATCGTTGATTTTGGGATGGACCCACAATCGGCGATCGATGCGCCGCGCAGCTTTGCCTATGCAGGTGAATTGCGAATGGAACGCGGGTTTGGTCCGAAGGTTAAGCAAACCTTGGCTGATATGGGGCATAAAGTGGTGGTGCCCCCGACGGCAATTGGCGGCGCACAAGCGATCTGGGTTGATCCTGACAACGGGGTGTTGCAAGGGGCAAGTGATCCGCGCAAAGATGGCTGCGCCCTTGGATATTGAGATAATTGATGCAAATTGGAATTGCTGGTTGCGGGCGCATGGGTGCGCCAATGCTAGAAAATCTTAATCGTTCCGGCTTTCAGGCCATTGGCTATGACATCCGCCCGGCCGCTGATTTTGCGGGGCTAAATGCGGTTGTCACACAAGACAAATCGGCCTTTGCAATCGACTGTGAAGTGTTGATGATTGTTGTCCGCGATGACACTCAGACCGAAGAAGTCTTGTTTAGTTCGCAAGGGTTTTCGCGTGCGCCAAACCTTGAGGCCATTATCATATGCTCTACCCTGCCTGCGGACTATGTTGATGATCTGCGTGCACGTATCCCAGCGAATATTTCATTGATTGACGCGCCGATGTCTGGTGCAACCGTTTCCGCAAAGAACGCCTCGTTGTCTTTTATGCTGGGCGGGAGCGACGAAGCGATTGGGCGTTACCGCTCTATTTTTGAAGCTTTGGGGCAACAGTTGTTCCATTGCGGTGCATTCGGGCAAGGGATGCGGGTGAAGTTACTGAACAACCTTATTGCAACTTCCAGCGTGGCAATGACGCGCTTGGTGCATGATTGGGCGGCGGAAATGAATCTGGATTGGGATGCCTTGCGTGATGTCCTAGATGCAAGTTCGGGTCAGAATTGGTTTGCCAATGGTTTTGATGAAATCGAGTTCGCGCGCGCAGGATACGCCGAGCGCAACTCTCTGGGTATATTGCGCAAGGATGTCGAGGCTGCTTTGGCTTCTCTTCCTGAAGATGAGCGGACTGTCCTGCCAAAGACCCTGATCGACGTGATCAAGGGCCTTAAACAGATTTAATTCATCGCTGCTGCCGCTGAATATCGGCCATTTGACATCGGACCAAACATTTCGGGCACATCAGGATGCTCTACCGGACCTGACTGTCCATCAGAAAGCAAGTTCTGTTCTGAGACATACGCCACATAGTAGCTGGTCGCATTCTCGGCCAAGAGATGGTAGTAAGGTTGGTTTTTGCGCGGCCTTTGATCTTCGGGAATTGAATGATACCATTCTTCGCTATTTTGGAATGTCGGATCGATGTCATAGACGACACCCCGGAACGGGTGCGTGCGATGGCGCACGACATCACCGATTGAAAACTTTGCTGTTATTTCTTCCATTGGGAGGATCCTTTGGCTAACCCCAATCTAGGCGCGATAATGCAAAGAGTCTAGGAAGCCTTAAACAATGGATAGCGTCATTCTGATATTGCAGATTGTTGCACCAGTGTTTCTGGTGGTCGCTATGGGCGCCGGCTGGATTTGGCTGGGACAAGACTTTCCGGTTGAATTTGTGACACGGTTTGCCACGAAACTGGCAGTACCTGCATTGATTGTTGTTGTGTTGATGCAATCCGAGCTTTCGAGCGCCGCGGTCACTGAAATGTTCTTTGCTTCGATCGCTGGATATGTAGCTTTGCTTATCGTTTTTGCCGGCTTTTGCGTTGTTTTTGGTCTGGCCATACGCACCTATTTGGCACCGCTTGGTTTTGGAAACACAGGCAATCTTGGTCTTCCTTTGTGCTTGTTTGCTTTTGGTGAGACGGGTTTAGAATTTGCAGTGGTCGTCTTTGCGGTGACCTCGGTGTTGTCGTTTAGCGTGGGTATTGGATTGGTCTCGGGGAAATGGTCCCTTCGCCGCTTGTTGAGCGAACCAATTTTTTTGGGCACTGTGATCGGAGTCGCCTTGCTTTATTCAGATATTCACACGCCGGACTGGATGACCCGATTTCTTGAACTGGTGGGGCAAATGGCGATCCCCTTGGTTTTGGTCACCTTAGGCGCGAGCCTTGCGCGCTTGACGGGACAATTCTTTTTGAAGGCCGCAGGTTTGTCGATTTTGAAAATTGGTATGGCGGTATGTATTGGATGGATGGTTTCACGCGCCTTTGGTTTGTCTGGGGTCGCGCAATCCGTGCTGATCGTACAATTGTCTACACCTGTTGCCGTGACATCATTCATGTTGGCCAAATTATACGGATCTGAGCCTGATCAAGTTGCAACCTTGGTGATCACGTCGACCATCTTGTCTGTTCTGACCCTACCTTTTCTCTTGGCGTTCCTCGTCTGAGAGGCGCAAAATAGTCTGCATGGATCACACGAATTCTTGTGTGACTAGGGAATTGATTTTTTGCCTAATTGCATTAAAATCACATCAAAGCTGGCAAAGATCAGCATCATATAAGAGGCAGACTGGTTATGATCCGGAAACTCCTTCCGTTTTTGATTTTGTGTTTTTTGGTGTCTTGCGGTGGTGGCGGCGATCGCGACAATCCTCCACGCAACTTGGATGACGCGTGTTCGATAAAATCCCAACGTGGGGGTTGGTTCAAAGATCTTGATCGGGTTGAACGCAAATATCAGATTCCCAAAGCGACTTTATTGGCGATGATGCATCAAGAGAGCAAGTTCGTCGCTAATGCGCGTACGCCGCTGCAATATAAGCTGGGAGTGATCCCAGCGGGGCGGATGTCTTCGGCCTATGGTTATGCCCAGGCTTTGGACGGCACTTGGGACTGGTACAGGGATGAGACGGGCAATCGCCGCGCAAAGCGCAATGACTTTGGTGACGCGGTCGACTTCATGGGTTGGTACATGACGGAGACCACGCGCAGGACAAGTGTTCCTTTGAATGACACCTATAACCAGTACTTGGCCTACCATGATGGTCAAACGGGCTGGTTGAAAGGCACGTATAAGCGCAAGGGTTGGCTACTTGCGGTTGCGCGTCGGGTCGAAGAGCGTGCTATTTTGTATCACACACAGCTTAGCTTCTGCGGGGGTTAATTGTCCCCGCCTCCTTCACCAGAGAGGCCGGGCACATCGAACAAATCCCGCGACAGTTTGGCTTTGGTGTCAATCGGGCCAAGGACAACAGATGTGCGTTCCCCGGATTGTGTGGTGACAATCCATTGCCGCAGGGTCGTTGGATTCTCGGTGAAGACAAGCTGCATTTGCCCATATTGTGGACGCTCAGGATCCTGCACGGTCAAAACGGTCGCGTTCGACGTCGTCGTGTAGCCGACAGCATAGCGTTTTGATGTCAGATCGACATTTCGTTTGAGCAGTAACCATAGTGGCGTCTGGTTCAGCGGATAGATCTTCGGGCGATCTTCTGGCCCACGCTCATAAATGGCCAGCTTTGTGTCGCCAGCGACGATCACGCTGTTCTGCTTGCCGGTATATTCAAACCGCATACGCCCGGGACGTCGAATATAGAACATTCCCTCTGCGCGCGAGCCATCATTGTTCAATTGAGTAAATGGTGCTTTGCCTGTTTTCAGAGTGTTGAAATAGCGTTTCAGCTCTTCCATCGGGATATCGGCCCGCGCTGGGCCGACCCCAGTCATCAAAACAGCTCCGGTTAGTCCTGTGATCACTTTGCGTCTGTTCATTGCGCTTACCATTTGCTCGTCTTCGTACCCAGATCATCTGGGCTTTGGCTGAAATTACAAGAGCATGAGTATGGGGCTAACCCACAAGGCCGTGAGGATCATAGATCGGCAGCTGGCCGCGCACGCTTATTGCTCTGGTAGCAGGACATCGCGTTTGCCCACATGGTTCGCGGCGCTGACGACGCCATTTTCTTCCATTTGTTCGACCAGACGGGCCGCTTTATTGTATCCGATCGACAAGCGTCTCTGAATATATGATGTCGAGGCCTTGCGGTCGCGGGCGACGATGGCCACAGCCTCGTCGTAAAGTGCATCTTCTTTGCCGGTGTTCCCGCCAAGTCCAAGAACCTGATCAATTTGGCTTTCTTTGTCGTCATCTGTGCCCTCGACCACAGAATTCACATAGACTGGCGGACCAAAGGCCCGCAGATGTTGTACCACCTCTTCGACCTCTTCATCGCTGGCGAAGGGCCCATGGACGCGCGTGATCTTACCACCCCCAGCCATATATAGCATGTCACCCATTCCCAACAGTTGTTCTGCACCCATTTCACCAAGGATGGTGCGGCTATCGACCTTGGACGTCACTTGGAAGGAAATACGAGTTGGGAAATTCGCCTTGATCGTACCTGTTATGACGTCCACGGAGGGGCGTTGCGTGGCCATGATCAAATGAATCCCCGAGGCCCGCGCCATCTGCGCCAAGCGCTGGATACAGGCCTCAATCTCTTTGCCTGCGACCATCATAAGGTCTGCCATTTCATCGACAATGACCACGATATAGGGCAGTTTCTCAGGCTTAAAGCTTTCTGTTTCAAAAACCGGATCGCCGGTCGCGTCGTCAAACCCGGTTTGAACCGTGCGCTCAAAATCTTCGCCTTTGTCCAAGGCTTCTTGTACGCGGCCATTATATCCTGCGATATTGCGCACGCCCATTTTGGACATTTTGCGATACCGCTCTTCCATTTCCCCTACGACCCATTTGAGGGCGACAACCGCTTTTTTGGGGTCTGTTACAACCGGCGAGAGCAAGTGCGGAATGCCATCATAGACCGAAAGCTCCAGCATCTTTGGGTCGATCATGATCAAGCGGCAATCCTCGGGTGAGAGTTTGTAAAGAAGCGACAATATCATCGTATTGATGGCCACGGATTTGCCCGAGCCGGTCGTCCCTGCGATCAACAGATGCGGCATCTTGGCCAGATCTGTCACGATCGATTTGCCTGCAATATCTTTGCCCAAAGCCAGCGGCAGCATGTGTTTTCCGTCGCCGTAGTCGCGTCCTGATAGAAGCTCGCGCAGGTATACCGTTTCGCGCTGTTCGTTTGGCAATTCAATTCCGATGACCGTGCGCCCGGGCACTGTTGAAACCCGTGCTGAAAGCGCTGACATAGAGCGTGCTATATCATCTGAAAGGCCAATCACGCGGCTGGCTTTTAGCCCAGGTGCAGGCTCTAACTCATACATGGTTACGACGGGACCGGGACGCACCGAGACGATCTCGCCTTTGATCCCGTAATCATCTAGCACGGTTTCTAGCATGCGCGCATTCTCGGCCAAAGCTTCATCGGATAGCGATGCGCGGTCAATTTTGACGGCCGTTGCCAAAAGGTTCAATGGTGGGAACTCATAGGCGTCGGCCTGTGCCTTTGGCTCTTTGAAGAGTTCAGGCTGCGCTTCTCGTTGTGCTTGCTTGCTAGGGGCTTCTTTTTTTGGCTTGGGATGCTCGACAATCGCATTTGGTGCGGAAACGGGTGGTGCGGCTGTTGGCCGTCCGGTTGAGCTAAGAGGTGGTTCTTTGATCAAGCCCCGTTTGGACTTGTTGTCCGCGTCTCCGCCCAATGAGGTGAAAAGGTTGTCGCCGTTGCGGGAGAATAAGCCGCGACGTGGTGAAGGCGCGTCCTCAATATCCTGATCCTCGTCAAAACGATCGTCATCATCCAGTTCGTCTATCGCATCATCGTCAAAAGCAACTTCTACATTCTCAGAACCCTCGGTTTGCCCTTCAATTTTCACGTCTTCGGGTTCTTCGCGTTCTTGAATGGCGAGACTGATCCGTTGTTTGAGCCGTTCCTCAAGGGTGAGTTCACTTAGGGGCTCAACACTTGCGGCCTGTGTCGTGACTTCGCTTTCTGGGGCAGACAGAGTTTCGCCCTGATCGGCGCCACTATCGGATGTTTCGGACGCGTCTTTTGTGGCTTGGGATTTGGATGTCCAACGTGATGGGCTTAAGAAACTGGACAGCTTTGGTTGTTCTTGTGCGTCTTTTGACTTGTCGTCGTCGCCCATGGGTTTCTTTGGTTTCAAAATCGATTTTGAAAACCCAGTTTTTGCACGTGTGACTTTTGAAATCAGTTCGCCCGTTTGTTTCGGCTCTGCTTGTAAGCGGGGTTCTGTCGTTGCGCCAAGGTTGACGCGTGCTTCGAACGGGTCGACGCCGCCTCTGGAGGGTTTTGCCTTGGCTGTACTACCGGTCTCTGTACTATTGACTTCGGGTGGCATTTTTTTTGCAAGTCGTTTTGCTTCGCGTCGGCTTTGGCGTGAGGCCTTGGTGGGTTTTTCGGTTTTTCCTGTTCGGCCGGCAAAGGGTTTGCGGGCAAATCCGAACACTGTTCCTAGGGACCAAAAACTCATGGTTAAAAACCACCTGAACTCGCCGAAAGTAACACCCGTACAAACCAGCAAAAGCAACAAGCTGAGCGTGGCGAGCCCCAGTCCTAAAAGGACAAGCGATGCGCGCAAGTCCACGGGCGAGTAGTCAAACATTAACCCAAGAGCGGCATCGCCCAAAAGGCCGCCCAGACCAAACCCATGGGGCCATGCCTCGGGTGGGGTATGAGTTGCCATGAAGGCTGCGCCAAACAGCAAAAGAAAGGGAACAAAGATCAGCCGTGTGAAGGCAGTTTCATTCCCACGCAGCAAGATAAAGCGCAGTCCCCAGGCCAATAGCAATATCGCCAGCGCCCATGAGGCCCATCCCACCGAAAGGATCAGTGTCCCGGCAATGGCTGCGCCAACCGACCCCAACAGATTTTCAGGTGGGTTGCCGGTTGCTGCAAACCAGTTTGCGTCATTGGGTGAATAGCTGGCCAGAAGCACAACAAAGGCGCAACCCGCCAGAAATATGATTGCCCCGATGATTTGGGCTGTTATGCGTTGCACTCGACCACCGCCATAAGTTTCATCTGCGTTTTCGTTATTGGACACACTATAGGCCACTATGTGCTCCTTTATATAGGCATTCCTTCAAGGCTGTCAGTCCTTGGCGCACATCTCTTTCATCTGCGACCATCGCGACCCGGATATAGGCCGCACCCGGATCAACATCATCGACCCTACGGGAGAGGTAGGCGCCCGGCAAAACCCGCAATCCGGTTTGAGTCCAAAGCCGCAATGCTGCGTCCTGACCATCTGCAACCGGCAACCATAAAAAGAATCCGGCTTGGGGTATCATGACATCGGGCTGATCTGCAAAGATGCTTTGCGCAATTTTGTATTTGCGTTGATAGAGATTGCGGTTTTCAACGACGTGATCCTCATCGGCCCAAGCGGCTGCGGCTACAGCTTGCAAGGGCTCTGGAAGTGGTGCACCGGAATAGGCACGTAACTGTTTCATCTGAGCGATCAAAGCCTCGCCACCTGCGACAAAGCCGCTACGTAGACCTGGCATATTTGATCGCTTCGAGAGTGAGTGAAACACAAGAACCCGGTTCAGATCTGCCCCTTCACGGGTTGCAACCTGAAGCAGGCCAGGCGGCGGGTCCCCTTGGTATATTTCGGAATAGCATTCATCCGCGAAGATTAGGAAATCATGTTTCTCGGCCAATCGCAGAAGTTCAGCATAATAGGTGGTGTCGGCAATAGCGCCCTGAGGGTTTGATGGCGAGCACACAAAAAGCAGGGCTGTATCCTTAAGGATCGGGGCTGGAAGCCCCGCGTAATCTGGCAGGAAGTGGTTTTCCGCGACAGCATTCACAAAATGCGCTTGTGCGCCCGCGGCTGCCGCACCCACCGCATAGGCCTGATAGAACGGGTTGGGCATCAGAACATTTGCAGGTCGGGCGTTCTTTTGCTCTGGACAATTGGCGAGCACCGCGTTGAACAGGCCTTCACGCGTTCCGTTTAGCGCCATGATGTTTTTGTCCGGATCAAGTGCAACTTCAAAGCGATGTTCAAGCCAATTTGAGATCGCGGTTAAAAGCGCCTCTGTTCCGTTATTTGCTGGGTATTTTGCAAAGCTATGGATGTTCTCTGTAAGGACATCACGCAAAAATGCCGGCATCGGGTGTTTTGGTTCTCCGATTGACATATGCAACACTTCGCCGCCCGGTGCATGACCGTCCAAAAGCGCGCGAAGACGCGGAAACGCATATTCTGGCAGTCCAGAGAACCGCTTAGGTGCTTGCATAATGCCTCAATCACGGGGTCTATCGCCCCTTTGTTGATATATTACCCATGCAATGGCCCTGCGGCAAATGAAAAGCTAACCTTTTAAGATAGGCGCAATTACAGCGGCTGTGGACAGCAATGCATCATTCGAACCATGGGGGTGCAAAAGCATGATCCCCACCGAGGGTTCACGACATGGTAGAGAAATTCCAGAGAGACCCATTAAGTTGCCGATCCGTGTGTTGCGCAACGCCATGAGGTTTGCACTTTTGTAATACTGCGCGTCGGTCATTAGACGTTCAATTTTCGGCGGCATGATTGGAACTGTCGGTAAGATAACGGCATCAAAGTTGGCAAATTGCGCCTTAAAGCTTTGGCGATAGCGCTGCAAGGATTGCCAAGCTTGAACGTAGTCGACACCGGAATGTGCAGCGCCTGAACGAAAACGCTCTAAGATTTGGGGGAACATTTTCTCAGGTGCGTTCTCGATGGTAGTTTGCCATGTGGCATAAGCCTCGGTTGCGAAAAGTACCGGAGAAAGCGCCATTGCCTTCGCCGTTTCAGAATGGTCAAGGTCAGTCAATGACACCCCAGCCCCAGCCAAGTCACTCAACGCAGTATCAAAGCCGTTTGCAACGGCGGCATCAAGATCATCCAAGGCACTGGTTTGAAGAACGGCCAGTTTAAGTATGCGGGCGTCTTTGGCCAAAAGATCTACAGGCTCTGATCGATTGAGAAGAGCGAAAACCTCGGCGGCATCTTCGACGCTGCGGGCCAAAGGTCCGGCGGTGTCAAATTTCGGGCAAAGTGCGACAGCCCCAGTCATTGAAAGCGTTCCATGTCTAGGTTTGAAGCCGACCAAATCGTTCCAAGCTGATGGTGTTCTGATTGAGCCTCCTGTGTCTGATCCCATCGCAACAGGTGCAAGGTCAAACGCGACTGAGGCTGCAGCCCCCGAACTGGATCCGCCGGGCACGCAATCAGGGTCATTTATGTTTGGGGATGTCTTGGTGATCGGGTTCAATCCCAGTCCTGAAAAGGCCAATTCAGACATGTGGGTTTTGCCCAAACAAGGAAGGCCGGTTTTTTCGGCGAAATCCAAGAGTGTTGCATCAGCTTTGGGGATACGATTTTTAAGCAAATCTGAGCCTGCCTCTGTTGCCGTGCCAGCGCTGTCGAACAAATCTTTCCACGACATCGGTACGCCATCCAGACGGCCTGTCCTTTGCCCAGATTTTGATCGGGTCCTTGCAGCAATTGCTGAGGCGCGCGCACGCGCAACCGTGACGGCGGTGTAAATGTCATCGGTTCGCGGATTTGCAGCGATCGCCTCAAGATAGGTTTCGGTGACCTCGACGGGATCCAGCATCCCCTGTTCTATGGCATCGCCGATTTCGCAGGCTGTCATTTTCAAAAGCGTCATCGCTGGGTCCTTTCCCCTTTGACTGCGACCCTATTGCAGGTCCATGCCATGGACAAACCTGTTCGCAGACCCATAGTGCAAAGCATGAGTGAAATACATGACATCGTTGTGGTCGGTGGCGGCTTAAACGGGCGGTTGTTGTCTTTAGCAGCAGCGCAAGCCGGACTAAGCTTGGCGGTTCTGGACAAAGAGCCAGCGGGCAGTTTGGGATATGACGGACGGTCTTATGCTTTGGCTTTAACATCGGTAAATGTTCTGCGTGCGCTAGACCTTTGGGATGCGCTGGGCCCGATGGCAGAGCCCATATTGGATATTAAAGTAACAACAGGGCGCCCCGGTCAGGGGGCGGCACCATTTTTTATGCATTTTGACCATGCTGAACTTGAGGAAGGCCCGATGGGCCATATGGTCGAGGACGTCCATCTACGGGCTGTTTTAGATGCGGCAATCGCAGAAGAGGATCGCATCGAATGGATTTCCGACGCCAATGTCATCGGCCAAGAGGTAGACGGTGGCAAGGCGGCGGCGGTCTTATCAGATGGCCGCGTGATCGAAGCGCGTCTGCTAGTCGGGGCCGATGGACGGGGATCGAAGGTCGCCCAACGCGCAGGCCTGAGCAAAGTTGCATGGGATTACGATCAGACGGCGCTGGTCTGTGTGATTGCCCATGAAAAACCACATCAGGGCGTCGCACACCAATTCTTTGCCCCGGCAGGCCCACTTGCGGTTCTACCACTTCAGGGGAACAGATCTTCGATTGTTTGGAGTGAGACGACGGCCATCGCAGCGCAAATAATGGAGATGGATGAAACTGGTTACTTGTCTGCATTGCGTCCATTAATTGGCGCATATCTGGGCGAAATTGCCCTGGAGGGTGTACGATACTCTTACCCTTTGGGCCTGTCAGTAGCGCGGCAATTTGTAGGCGAACGTCTTGCCCTGTTGGGCGATGCCGCGCATGGAATTCATCCTTTGGCCGGACAGGGACTGAACCTTGGTATCCGGGATACCGCCGCATTGGTTGAGGTCAGTGCAGCGGCAAGCAGGCGCGGCCAGGATATAGGGTCGGCGGATGTATTGCGCCACTATCAACGCTGGAGGCGCCCTGATGCTGTGGCGCTCGCGCTTGCGACAGATCAACTGAATCGTTTGTTTTCCAATTCAAACCCGGGACTTGCCGTGGCGCGCAGCGTGGGTTTGGGATTGGTAAATGCTGTGCCAAACCTTCGACGTGGCTTTATGCGCCAAGCCGCTGGTCTAAAGGGTGACTTGCCCAAACTGATGCGCGGGCAAGCCGTTTAACCTAGTCTTCTAATTTTCGAGCTTCATCCGGTAGCAATATCGGTACACCGTTTTGGATCGGGTAAGCTAGCTTTGCTCGTTTGCTGATCAGCTCTTGATTTTCGACATCATATTCCAAAGTCGTAAGCGTCACTGGACAGATCAGCGCCTCAAGCATCTTTCGATCAATGTTCGGGGCGTTCACTGAAGTGATCCCTCGGTATCGTCCCCTGCCAGCGCAAATTCCATCAAAGTCATCAAAGTCTCGCGCCGGGTTTGAAGGGATGGCGCTTCAAGCAGGGCTTGCTTTTCCTCGGCGGTATATGGGCAAAGCATTGAGAGCGAGTTGATCAGAAGTTCTTCCTCGGCATCCTTCATGTTTTCCCAATCCGAGGTGAGACCTGCATGTTCAAAATACCGCTTTAAAAGCGCCAAGAACTTCGGACGGTCGAATTCGCTATCAACTTCGCGTTTTGCAAAGTCGTTTTGAAAACTGTCCCATTCAATATCGCCACGAATGTACGGAGAAAATCCTTCGTTCTGCGCCAAAATGCGAAACCTGCTGACCCCCGACAAAGTAATCAGATAGCGACCATCATCCGTTTCCGTAAAAGAGGTCAGACGACCCGCGCAGCCAATTTGGTGCAACGGCGGGTTTCCGGTCCCTGGTGGCACATCGCGCGGCTGAATCATTCCAATCAAACGATGCGAGGTCTTCAACGTGTCTTCGATCATTGCCAGAAACCGCGGTTCAAAGATGTTCAACGGCAAACGGGCGCGCGGCAGCAAGAGTGCCCCGGGCAAAGGAAACAAAGGGATCGTCTGTGGCAGGTCATTTGCGCTGATCATGGACATCAGTTAGCGCCTTGTTGCGTTAGGCAAAGATCATAGACGAGAGTTTTCTGCGACCCGATTGCGCTAATGGATCTTTTGCACCGAGGCTGTCGAAAATCTTGAACAATTGTTGTCGCGCTGCGTCTTCGTTCCATTCCCGATCCCGACGAAACAATTCGAGGAGTTCTTCGATTGCACCCTCGGTTTGATCTGCGGCAAGCAAGGCTGCAGCCAAGTCAAATCGCGCCTGATGGTCGTTTGGATCAATGGCCAGTTTCGTTTCTATTTCGGCTGTATCGCCGGCGGCGCTGGCCGACTTTTTCAGGTCCAATTGTGCCCGGAGGGATACCAAGTCGGCGGCATCAAAAATAGCGTCTGGAGCGGTGTCCAGAAGGCCTTGCGCTTGTTCAAGATCGTTCATGGCAAGATGACAGCGAACGAGCCCTGCATAGGCATCTGAGCGGTTTGGGTCCTCTTGGACAATCGCCGCAAAGGTCTGAGCGGCATCGGCGACAGCCCCTTCGTTCAACATTTCGTCTGCTGCAGCAACAGCTTCGTCCAAAGATCCGCCTTCACCAGACAGGGCCGCAACTTTTTCGACAAACTGATCAACCTCGCTTGGGGGAAGAGCCCCCATGAAGCCATCGACCGGTTGACCGTCCACAAAGGCATAGACGGCCGGAATGGACTGAATGCGCATTTGTTGCGCAAGCATCTGGTTTTGGTCGATGTCGATCTTGACAAGTTTGACCTTACCTCCGGCTTTGGTCACAGCGCTTTCGATCGCCGGTCCCAAAGTTTTGCAAGGTCCACACCATGGTGCCCAAAAGTCGACAATGACGGGTTGCTGGGATGAGGCCTCGACCACATCTGTCATAAAAGTTGCTTCGGAACTGTCTTTGATCAGGTCAGTTGCCGCTGTGTCGGTTCCACCGATATTTAGCATCGGAAATTCTCCTTGGTTGGAGCGCATGTAGTTGTTTGAACCAAGCTGGACAACCCGTTTGGCCGATGTGATTGGGCACGCTTATGGGAAATTTGTTTGCGCATTGGACCGCACGCGGGCCGGAATGAAAAACCAAGCGAAACCGACTATATATTAATGGTTGCAAAAACCGGGGCGTGATCCGATGGCCTTTCCCAACCCCGCGCCGCGCGGACGATCTCAGTGCGGTAATTGTCTTGTGTGAGATCCGGCGTCACCCAGATATGGTCCAATCTCCGACCTTTATCTGCCGCTGACCAGTCGCGCGCCCGATAAGACCACCAACTATAGACTTTGCCGCTAGGCATGTCTGTGCGCGTGGTATCCACCCAATTCGCAGAAGCTTTCATCGCATCGAGATGTTCAACTTCGATCGGGGTGTGGGAGACAACTTTCAACAGTTGCTTATGCGACCAGACATCTTCTTCCAAAGGGGCGATGTTAAAGTCACCAACAATCACTGTTTTTGAAGGCGGTTCAGCGGTGAACCAATCTGTCATCTCTGTCACAAAGCTGAGTTTATGGTCGAATTTTTCATTGGCCTCTCTGTCCGGTTCGTCACCACCAGCTGGGATATAGAAGTTCTGAATTGTGAGACCGTTTTCCAAACGCGCTGAAACATGTCTGGCATCGCCCTTTTGGCAAAAGTCGCGGTGCCCTAGATCTTCAAGAGGATGCCGCGACAGGATTACCACCCCGTTATATCCCTTTTGCCCACGCGCAACCATGTGGTGATATCCCAGTTTTCCAAACCCTTCGGTTGGGATCTTTTCCACTGGCGATTTGCTTTCCTGCAAGCAAAGTACGTCGGGACGCTTCTGGTTTAAAAGATCCAAAACCAACCCCTCGCGCAAGCGCACTGAATTGATATTCCAAGTACAGATCGTGATGGCCATAAAGTGTCCTTTTTGAGCAGTTTGCTCATTCTAAGCCAAGTGTCGCGGGACTGCACCTGCGAAAAGGCCTGCCGGGGAGGATCGGCAGGCCTTGGGCGGGAGGAAGTATGAAAAAGCACTCGTTACATGGGGAAAATTTAGGCGACTAAGCGGTATCCCCCGCTTTCTGTCACCAATAATCTGGCATTTCCGGGCTCCGGTTCGATCTTTTGGCGGAGGCGGTAAATGTGGGTCTCTAAGGTGTGGGTTGTGACACCTGCATTGTATCCCCAAACCTCGTGCAACAAGACGTCGCGAGGGACGACGCCGTCCTGAGCACGGTAAAGGAATTTCAGAATATTCGTCTCTTTTTCTGTCAGACGAATTTTCTTTTCGTTTTCATCTGTTAGAAGTTTGGCTGCCGGTTTGAACGTATAGGGCCCAAGAGTAAAAACAGCGTCCTCGGATTGTTCGTGTTGGCGCAGTTGGGCGCGCAACCGGGCAAGAAGGACTGGGAATTTGAATGGCTTTGTGACGTAGTCATTGGCACCCGCATCGAGACCCAAAATAGTATCGGCATCCGTATCATGACCGGTCAGCATAATGATTGGACTTTTGACACCCTGTTTGCGCATCAAGCGGCACAGTTCACGGCCATCCATATCGGGCAGTCCGACATCCAGTATGATCAGGTCGTAAACCTGCTCTTTTGCACGCGCGAGGCCGGCGGCACCGTCATCCGCCTCAAACACATCAAATTCATCAGATAGGATCAACTGATCGGCCAGCGCAGCGCGAAGATCTTCGTCGTCATCGACCATCAGGATTTTTTTTAAGTTGCTCACGGGGTCACCCCTTGTTGAATTGCGTTGTTGAAGCACAATGTGACGCGTGAGGTATGTTACAGCAATTCCCCTCACGTCCATGTGTTGTACAAGTGGGTTTTGTTTCAACTCCGCTGCGCTTTGGCCTAGTGGCGAGGTTAAATTTGTAACATGGTGTCACCGAGATGACGTTTTTGCTATCACCACGTGAAAGACTCGCGAGGATGCGATCCGATTTGCGGATCGGCCTGCCGGTTGTCGTTCATGATACGACATCTGTTCTGGTGGCTGCCAGCGAACTGGTGACAGACAAGCTGCTTTCGAAGTACAGATCTTTGGGCCATGTGCAGATCGGCATATCCAAATGGCGTGCAGAAGGGCTGAAACTGGCCGCTTACGATGGTGATTTATCACGTATACACGTCCCTAAAGATGCAAGTGCAAACTGGGTGCGCGCCATGAGTGATCCGCAACTTGATCTTGGAATGCCGCTAAAGGGTCCGTTTATGGCCTTGCGGGATGACCGTGCGGATACAGCGCTTTTGGGTATTCGCTTGGCCAAGCAAGCGCATTTGCTGCCCTCGGTTCTGATGGTCGAAACCGAGGATGTTTTTCCAGATTTGACACTTGTTGATCTCGAAACAATGCGCGCTGAGATTGATCAGACGCCCAATTTTACATTGGTCTCCGTTGCAAGAGTTCCTCTAGAGGTCAGTCGTGACACGCGGGTTCATGTTTTTCGCCCCGCTGATGGGACCGAAGAACACTATGTCATCGAAATTGGCCAGCCCAGCCGTTCAGTTCCTGTTTTGGCTCGTCTGCATTCAGCATGTTTTACGGGTGATTTGCTTGGCTCGTTGAAATGCGACTGTGGTAAGCAACTCAACCATGCCATGCGAAAAATGGCAGATGAAGGGGGTGGTCTTCTTCTGTACCTCAATCAAGAAGGCCGTGGGATCGGCCTTGCGAATAAAATGCGGGCTTATGCGCTGCAAGATCAGGGATTCGATACAGTCGAGGCCAATCATCGTTTGGGTTTTGAGGATGACGAGCGGAATTTTCGTATTGGTGCAGATCTTTTGCAGAAGTTGGGCTTTGACGCGGTTCGGTTGATGACCAACAACCCTGAAAAAATAGCAAGAATGGAGGCATGCGGTGTGTCGGTTACCGAACGTGTTCCATTGATCGTCGGTGAGACCGCCGAAAACGCCAACTATCTGGCAACGAAGGCCGCCAAGTCCGGGCATATTTTATGAAGCCCACGGATCTTGTCGTCACAAAATGGAATGCCCGTTACAGAGGTCGGAACCTGCCCTGTTCTGTGGGACGCCATGGCATCGGCGTGAAGATGGGTGAAGGTGATGGGATGACCCCGGTCGGAGAATTCCAACTTTGTATAATTGGTGTGCGCCCAGACCGTGCGATCTTATCGAGTGTGATACCCCAGCAGGCGATCGGCCCAAATGATATATGGTCGGATGATGTGAAGGATCCGGGATATAATTTGTGGCAGAAAAGGGGCTCTGCTGGGTATCGCCATGAGGTTCTGCGTCGTGCGGATCCACTTTACGACGCATTTGGCGTTCTGGATTTCAACTGGCCAAACCCTGTTCCGGGCGCAGGGTCCGCAATTTTCTTACATGCTTGGCGCAAACCCCGACATCCAACAGAGGGCTGTATCGCCTTTGATCCCCGAGATTTGGCGTGGATCTTTGCAAGTTGGCACAACCGAAATCGGGTGGTTGTTCGGGGTTAGTCGTAAACTCGATCTCCGAAAATTGCGGAACCCACGCGGATATGCGTGGCACCAAGCGCAATCGCGCTTTCGAAGTCGGCACTCATTCCCATGGACAAGCCCGTCAAACCATTCCGCGTGGCGATTTTTGCCAGCAGTGCAAAATGGAGGGCGGGTTCCTCGTCAACAGGCGGGATCACCATCAAACCTTTGACCGGCAGATCAAGGGCGCGACACTCTTCGATAAAGGCATCAGCCTCAGCGGGCATCACGCCTGATTTCTGCTCTTCTTCGCCTGTGTTCACCTGAATGAATATGTCTGGAGCTTTGCCTTGTGCTTGGACTTCGGACGCGATTTTTAAGGCCAATTTTGGACGATCGAGAGAGTGTATCGCATCGAACAAATCTACCGCAACTTTGACTTTGTTGGTTTGTAGAGGCCCAATAAGATGCAGGTCTACACCAACAAACTCTGATCGAAATTCTGGCCATTTACCAAGCGCTTCTTGAACCTTGTTTTCGCCAAAGCAACGATGGCCGGCCTTCAATACGGCAGCCACACGCGGATTTGGTTGAACTTTAGATACCGCAATCAAACTGGTTTGACCAAGGCGTCCAGCCGCTTGTTCAGCGGCAGTCACCCGCGCCTGAATGTCGGCCAGGCTCATTCGTCACGTTGCGCTAGGATGTCGAGCATTGGTTTCAGCTCTTCCTTGTAGTTCTCCCACAAGGCGACTGATGATTTATAGATTGGTTGACGCGCTTGATAAACTGAAAGCGTTCTGACCGTCGACTCCTTTTCGTGGAAGGATAAACACGCATCTTCCCATTCTAGATCGCAATATGCGATCAGTTTGCGCGTTTCTTCCTCGGGGTTTTCAGTTAGTTTTTCGTAGTTCAACTCGTAGAATGCATCTGGAGCTTTTTCTCGCCACATATCGAGGAAGTCTAGATAGGTATGATAGTATTGCGCGACATGTTCTAGGCTATTGGCATATAAGTGCGTACCTTGGGTGAATCTGTTTTTGTAGATCGAAAGCAAGTTGTCGCGAGGATCACGCCGCAAAACGACGAACTTTGCGTTTGGAAGGGCGGCTTTGATCAGGCCAATATCGGTGTAATTCCCAATGGCTTTGTCGGTTACAATTGAAGCATCCGGAAAACGCCCTTGGAAGTGCTCTTTTGTCACTTCGCCAATTCGATTTACAACAGACGAACGCAATCCTGCATAGGTTTCCATTTCATTGCCTGGAACCTCTTTGAGTTTGTTGATGAAGGCTCGGCTTTGTCCATCTTCGCCGCCTGCTATAACGGTGCTATGAGCCGAGATGATCCTTTCGGTAATCGTCGTTCCAGAGCGTGGCAAACCGGTAATAAAGATCGGTTTGAAGTCTTCAACACCGTCGCCCGCAAAAAGTTTCGGGTCATAGCTTTCGTAAAACTGTTTTACCTGGTCTTGGTAGTTTCGACGTGTTGAAATTTGGTAAGGGTAGCGCCGACGCTCGATTGCCGTTGCCGTGTTTAGATATGGGAACACCTTTTTATAGTCTTTGGACTTCTCATATCCAGATGCAATGGCATACCCAAAGGCCTCTCGACTGGGGTCAGGTAAGTCTTTTCGGTCCCATTGGTTCAACATCATTTCGAACACAGGGTCTTCGGCATCTATTTTTATAGATTGCAAATATGCGGTGTAGAAAGATCCCCTGTCAGGCGCGATCTCAATTGCTTTCAAGAGATACGTTCTACCTTGCTCAAAATCACCCTTGTACTGATAGGCAACGCCCAGTCTGTTATACAGCATACCTTCTTTTGGATACTTCTTTATGCCCGCTTCTAAAACCTTTATTGCTTTTTCAATCTTTTCGGCCTGGTCATAGGCACGACCGATATTTAGGTATGACTTTACCGATTTGTTGGTTTTGAACAAAGCTTCGGCGTATTCAATTGCTTCATCATGTTCACTGCTGCGCGATAAAAGTTCAGACATGGTTATCATCGCGTCTGGGTTGTCTGTGGATTTCTTATCCATAACCGTTTTTAATAAGCGAATGGCTGTCTGGGGTTCATCATTATAGTTTAGGAACAGGGCTGTTTGAATAATACCTTGCAGATGGTCAGGATTTATCATCCGGACCTTTTCAGTGTATTCGAGGCCCTTGCGTGCATGGCCCATGTCGATCTGAATGCGGCCGATATTTGACAAGGCTTCAAGATAATTCGGTGAAATTTTCAATGCATTTTTGAAACTTTGCTCTGCTTCATTGTACTGCCGCAGCTCAATTTGTGCACATCCCAAAAGATTATAGGCCACAGCGCTGTTTTTGTGTTTTTTGATAATTGCTTTCGTGTTTTCAGCGCTCTTTGCAAATTCGCGCTTTTCAAGAAAGCTGATACTTTTTTGTAAATCTTCGATGTTTGCACTTCCGCGGGATGCAACCGTCGGTGGTGCTCGATGGGTCAAGAGTTGATTGACCTTGTTCTTGGTATCTTGGGGCAAAGAGACATTTTTTAAATTTCGTAGTGCGCTATCAATGAGCGGTTTCTCATTTGCCAAACGAAGGGCGCGGGCATAGTTCATCCACAAGGCGGGTTCTTTGGGTTTCAGCGATAAGGCTTTTTCAAAATGCGCCGCCGCATTCACATATCTTCGTTTTTCCATTTCTAAACGGCCCACTTGGAAATAGGGCTCGGGCACTTTTGGAAAAGCTTCCACGATGGCCGCATATTTTTTGACAGCCATATCAAAGTCTCCGGCGGATTGATCTGCCATTGCAGATTTGTAAAGCGCCTGCATGTCTTGTTTGGCGTTTTGCTGCATTTTTATCTCCGTGGCGAAATCAATCTCTGGCGCATTATGCAATAAAAAAGGGGCAGCATAAAGCCGCCCCTTTAGACTTAAGTATCTCTGGCGAGATTAGAAGGACAGACCTAAACCGAAGGAAGCTGTTTCGTAATCATCTGAGCCAACTTCGGATACGTCAGAAGATCCGTAACCGAACATGACAACGGCACCACCGCCCAGATCATAGTTTACAGCCAGACCGAAGCCGGACACTTCAGCGGAAGAACCAGGTGTTTCCAAATCAAACACACCGTAGTTTGCGTGCAATGACAGCGCATCCACTGTGTAAGTCACACCGATACCATAATGGTCGATTTCCAATGTGCCAGTTTCAGTTTGCGAGTAGTTCAAGACAACTTCGATACCACCAATTTCCGCATCCAGTGAGATACCGTATGCTTCTGCATCGCCAGTACCAAAGTCGGTGTCATTTGCGGAGTAGCCAAGTCCAATACCCAATGCAACACCGCCTAGATCGGCGTCATATGCAACACCGATGGAGTATGTGTCATCAATGTCGCTTACTGAGTTGTCGACACCTTGCTCGATTGACAAGGACAATGTCAGAGCGTCGAAAGAATAGTCGTAACGCAGTACGAACTCTTCTTCATAACCAGCAAAACCGGAAGCGATACCTTCAAGACCCGCAAAAGTTGAGAATGAGTTTCCGCCACCGTTGAACGAGTAACCCGCATGTGTTGTGTGGTCATCTGTCAAAGATGTCAGCGCGCCAACTTCTTGCAACGCTTTGTCGAAAGCGTCGTCTGTGTCACCCAATGT
>JBCCAU010000007.1:0-153421 GCA_039814625.1 Pseudomonadota bacterium | reverse complement strand
TTCAGGACGCTCGCTGAAATAGGCAAGGCCCATTTCCGCGTAACCTGTTACAGCAAGACCTGCATGGCCATCAGCAAAAGCAACGCCTGAAGACGCAACAAGTGCTGTGGAAGTGATGAGAAGCTTTTTCATAGTTTTCCCCTTTTAAATACTCAAAATTGTTGTGCACTTCGTTCAGACGCTTCTGAACTTGGGGTATGCTCTCGTTTCTTGAGTTAAAGTCGTCAAGACATCTGAAGTTTCAATTTACAATTCAAGACTGGCTGTTGCGGATTGGTGACAGTCCTTTTTGAAGCTTTTTTCGTGCCAAAGGGAGGCATGGCTTGCTCTTTAGGTCGGCTTTGGCTAGCTCATCACGGAACATTTGGGAGATGATCTGTATGCAACGCGCTGCGTCCATCATATTGGGATCGATTTTTTTGTTTTTGGCGGCTTGTGGGTCTAACAACACAGCAGATCAGTCTGCCAATATCGATGAGCGCTTTCGCGATGATAGTGAAGGCATCTTTGATCTTTTCAACTCACCGTCATCGAATTCCACGATCCGTGTGAACAAATATCTTTGGGCGGCGTCTTTAGAGACGCTGAACTTTTTACCGCTTGAATCAGCCGATCCTTTCACGGGTATCATTAAATTTGGGCGTGGCACGGCACCTGGAAGCGGTCGATCTTTCAGTGCCACGGTTTTGGTACAAGACCCGGCATTAGACGCCCGCTCCCTTAAGGTATCGTTGCAATCGGGGGGGGGTCCAGCCTCGGCTGAAATGACCCGCGCCGTTGAAAATGCGATTCTGACGCGGGCCCGTCAGTTGCGGATACGAGATAGCGAGCTATAAGCCGCTTCTGACACAGGAAATTGCAAAGCGCCGGGCCTGATGTCCGGCGTTTTTTGTTAAGGGAACATGCAGCATGAGCACGGAACGCTACAACGCCAAAACCGTCGAGCCGAAATGGCAGGCTGCTTGGGATGATGCGCAGGTTTTCAAAGCTGAGCGTGACACGCGCGAAAAATACTACGTGCTTGAGATGTTTCCCTATCCTTCGGGACGGATTCATATGGGGCATGTGCGAAACTACACCATGGGCGATGTTGTTGCGCGCTACAAATCGGCGCAAGGCTTCAATGTCCTGCATCCCATGGGGTGGGACGCATTCGGTATGCCAGCCGAAAACGCAGCGATGGAAAAGAAGGTTCATCCGGGTGATTGGACTTATAAAAACATTGACGACATGCGCACGCAGCTCAAACCCATGGGCTTGTCCATCGATTGGTCAAGAGAGCTGGCAACCTGTGATCCAGAGTATTACGGCCAACAACAGGCCATGTTCATCGATATGATGGAAAAGGGTTTGGTTTACCGCAAAGAAGCCGTGGTGAACTGGGATCCGGTCGATATGACAGTGCTTGCCAACGAGCAGGTTATCGATGGCAAAGGCTGGCGCTCTGGTGCGGCTGTTGAGCGCAAGGAACTAACCCAGTGGTTTTTCAAAATATCAGAATATTCCGAAGAGTTACTAGAGGCAATCGAAACGCTGAATGACTGGCCTGAAAAGGTCCGGATCATGCAGGCAAATTGGATTGGTAAGTCACAAGGCCTACAATTCCGTTTTGATACAATTGGCGCGCCCGAAGGCTTTGAGGCATTGGATGTTTACACGACGCGGCCCGATACACTTTACGGGGCCAGTTTTGCGGCGATTTCGTGCGACCATCCTTTGGCTAAAGCGTTGGAAGCAAAGAATACCGAATTGGCTGCATTCAATGCAGATTGCCGCAAATCTGGAACTTCAGAAGAAGAGCTCGAGAAAGCCCCGAAGCTGGGTTTTGACACCGGTATCACGGTGACGCATCCGTTTCACACCGATTGGAAGTTGCCGGTCTATGTCGCGAACTTCATTTTGATGGGTTATGGCACCGGGGCCATCTTTGGGTGCCCCGCACATGATCAGCGCGATCTCGATTTTGCTCGGAAATATGATCTGGTGGTCACACCTGTGGTCTGCCCAGAAGATCAGGACCCAGATGACTTCACTGTCGGCGACGAGGCCTATGTGGGTCTTGGTCGGATGATTAATTCAGATTTCATGAATGGCATGACCATTGACGCGGCAAAGGACGCCGCGATCAACAAGATTGCAGATCTAGGTCGTGGCGCGGGGAAAACGCAGTACAGGTTGCGCGACTGGGGTGTTTCGCGTCAAAGATACTGGGGATGTCCAATCCCTGTTGTCCATTGTGAGACATGCGGCATTGTTCCGGAGAAAAAAGAGAATCTACCGGTCGAACTGCCCAAGGATGTCAACTTTGAGACGCCTGGTAATCCCTTGGACCGTCATCCGACCTGGCGCGATGTGGCGTGCCCAAAATGTGGCAAGCCCGCCAAGCGTGAGACAGATACGATGGATACATTCGTGGATTCGTCATGGTATTTTGCGCGTTTTACCGCGCCGCGGGCCGATACGCCGACGGTAAAGGAAGACGCCGAATACTGGATGAATGTGGATCAGTATATTGGGGGCATTGAACATGCGATCCTACATCTTCTGTACTCTCGGTTCTTTGCGCGCGCCATGAACATCACAGGACATTTGCCGCAAAAAGCAATTGAGCCGTTCAATGCTTTGTTTACCCAAGGCATGGTCACGCATGAGACGTACTCGACGCCGGGTCCCGATGGGCGCCCGGTTTGGCGCACGCCGGACGAAGTGCGGTTCGCCGAGAACGGTGCCGTCTTGATCGAGACGGGTGAGCCGATCGATGTTGGCCCGATGATCAAGATGTCGAAGTCCAAGAAGAACGTCGTCGATCCAGAAGATATTATTGATCAATACGGCGCGGATACCGCCCGTTGGTTTGTGATGTCCGACAGCCCGCCCGAGCGCGATGTGGAATGGACGGCCTCTGGAGCAGAGGCCGCTTGGAAACATCTTCAGCGCGTTTGGCGTTTGACCGCTGAACTGCTTGAAAATGATGAAACTACGAAGTCCAATGCCGATCTTGAAAAAGACCTGACGAAAGCCACGCATCGTTGCATTGATGAAGTCACCCGGGGCATCGAAGAATTTGCTTTCAACAAATCTGTGGCCGCACTGTATCAGTTTACCAATGTTGTCGCAAAATCAAAAGCGGATGGGGCTGCCAAACGTCAAGCCTTGTTGACTATGTCACAACTGATGCAACCCATGACGCCACATTTGGCCGAAGAGGTTTGGCAGGCGATGGGCGGAAAAGGTATGGTTGCCGAAGCGGCATGGCCAAAGGCCAATCCTGACTTACTGGTTGATGATACCGTGACCTTGCCGATCCAAATCAATGGTAAGCGTCGGGACGAAATTGAAGTGCCCGCTGATCTAGCCAAAAACGAGATTGAAAAACTGGCCTTGGAAAATGCGGCTGTTCAGAAGGCCTTGGATGGTGGTAGCCCAAAGAAAATCATCGTGGTGCCGGGGCGCATTATTAATGTCGTGGTTTAAGACATATCTTTTAGGTTTTCTGCTGTTTTTGGCCGCTTGCGGGTTTGAACCTGCGCTATCGCCGAGCAGCCCCGGTGCCTCGTTCTTGAATAATTTAGAGGTGCCGGTTCAAGAAAGTCGCGAAGATTTCGAATTCCGCGCTGAGCTTTTGAAGCAAATTGGCGATCCCAGCGCTGAAGCGCAGTTCCGGTTAGAATACGATCTAAACATATCTGAGTCGATCGTGACAATTTCATCTGATGCGGATTTGGACCGTTATACTTTGGTTGGAATTGTGACCTACCGATTGATCGATATTGAAGACCAAAGGGTTGTTGATCAGGATGTGGTACGGGCCTCTAGCGGATACTCTGCGACATCCGATACATTCCCAACGCGGATTGCAGAACGCGATGCGCGGACACGTTTGGTTCAATCCCTAGCAAGCCGCCTGTATCAAGTTTTGCTTTTGGAAGCGGATACAATCCTGAAATGAAACTGTCTGGCGCACGCGGTGATCAATACGTGAAGACGCCGGACAAAGCGCATTGTGGTGTGTTGATCTTTGGACAAGATGCAATGCGGGTCACCTTGAAGCGAGAAGCTTTAATTGCGAATCTCGCAGGAGAGAACGCCGAGGCGGATATGCGTTTGGCACGGATAAGCGGCGCGGAGTTGCGCAAAGATCCAGCAATGCTTCAAGACGCTTTGAAAGCGGTCGGTTTTTTCCCTGGTCACCGCGTTGTGTTTGTTGAAGATGCCACAGATGCGCACGCCCCCCTCATCACCGAAGCCTTGACGATTTGGGAAGAGGGAGATGCTAGTTTGGTTGTCACCGCAGGCAGTTTGCGGGCAACATCAAAACTGCGCAAAGCTTTTGAATCGCTTGGAAATGCCGTGGCGATCGCTGTCTATGATGACCCTCCCTCGCCGCAATCCTTGATGGCAACCCTTGCGGAACATGGGGTAAAGGACCTGAGCGCTGCTGCGCGCGAGGCGGTTATTGAGATTGGCATGGGCGTAGAGCCAGGAGATTTCTTGCAGTTTGCGCAAAAGCTGGCGCTCTTTCATCTTAATGAAGATGGTGAAGTATCCCAAGAAGATGTCGATGCCGTCGCGCCGCAAACCAGAGAGGCCGGTGTTGATGATTTGATCGCTGCGGTTGGTGATGGCGCATCTGAACAGGTTGGTACCCTTTTGGCACGTTTGGCCAGCCAAGGCACAAATGCGACAAGTATTTCAATTGCTTTGGGTCGGCATTTTCGGGTTTTGCATTCAGCGGCTTCGGCATCCGGCGGCGCTGATGCCGCGTTATCGCGGGCAAGACCGCCGGTTTTCGGACCCAGAAAAGATCGGATGTTGCGTCAAATCAAAGGCTGGGGTCAGGATCGGTTGGAGCAGGCCCTAGATATAATCTTAGAAACGGAACGCATTTTGCGATCCTCAAAACCTTATCCCCAAATGGCTGTCCTGGAACGGGCCTTGATCCGATTGTCGATGTTGCGTCCGCGTGCCCGCTGAGGGCTTTTTTCAGCGTTTTGATTGCAAGAAGGCGCTGGCATTAGCGCCGGCTAAGTGACCCGTCGCAAAACAGGCGGTCAACAAATATCCCCCTGTAGGGGCGTCCCAATTCATCATCTCACCTGCAAAAAACCAACCTGGATACTTGGGGTGCATCAGTGTTTCATCCAAATTGTCGGTTTTCAGACCGCCCGCAGTGGAAATTGCTTCATCCAATGGGGCAAGACCTGTAATCGGTATGTCCAGTTTTTTGATTTGGCGTGCGATTGCCGCAGGGTCTGCCGACAACTCAGCACATTCGGACAAAAGCGCTCGTGCGGTGTCGTTCAGCCCAATACGACGCAATTTGTTTGATCGAGAGAGCTTGGATGAAATGCCAGACAACAAGCTTGTGAGGTCCGCCGCAGTTTTCTTGGGCATTAGATCAAGCCGTAACCTTGCGCCTTTGCGCAAAGCAGGCGTCGCATTATAAATCGCCGTGCCTTCCAGACCGCGCGCCGTGATTACAGCCTCACCGGCTAAGTGTTGACCTCCTGCGCTAAACTTTACCCCTTTCAAAGGTTGCCCCAGCTGGTCGCGCATATAGTCGGACCAATCGATCCGCACGCCTGAATTTGAGGGATGAAATGCCATAGTCTCAATCCCTAGATTTTGAAATGGGATATGCCATGCACCGTTTGATCCAAGCCGAGACCAACTGCCCCCACCCATCGCAAAGATAACAGTGCGCGCCGTGATCGTCTGTTCGATGCCATCCACGGCGACACGATGTCTGCCATCCTCATATCCATACCATTGCGCGCGCGTCATGAAGCGCAGGTTTTGCTCTGACAATCGCAAAAGCCAGGTGCGCAAAAGGGGGGATGCTTTCATCAGTTTTGGAAAGACGCGACGCGAAGTGCCCGTGAAAACCTCTTGGCCCAGATCGCGCGCGAATTTCTGAACCTTTTTAGGCCCAAAGTCAGAAACAGCTCTGTGAACTTGAACCGGTAAATAAGAATAGGCTTTTAGAAACTCAGACAAAGGTTGATCCATTGTCAGGTTCAGGCCCGATTTTCCCGCCATAAGGAATTTTCGGCCCAAGCTTGGCATACGATCAATCAAAAGGACATCGTGACCTGCGGCTGATACCGTATCCGCGGCCATCAGCCCAGCCGGGCCACCGCCAACTATCAAACAAGCTGTCTGGAGATCAGTCGCGGCCAATTGAGGTGTAACGGACGAAGCCCGCCCCAAGAACATCAGAGGGCTCATAGATATTGCGTAGATCGCCCATGACAGGCTGGGTCATGACACTTACCATGCGGGACAGATCAAGGGCGCGGAACTCATTCCATTCGGTCAAGATGATCACGGCATCTGCACCTTCGGCTGCTTTATAGACGTCTTCGTGCCACGCAACATTCGGCAGCAGCTCTTCGCCTTCTTTTCGTCCCTGCGGGTCGATCACACGGACGCTGGCGCCGCCGCCAACAAGGGCAGGTACGATTGTCAGGCTTGGTGCATCTCGCATGTCGTCGGTGTTGGGTTTGAACGTTACACCCAGAACAACAATCGTCTTGCTGTTGAAACTGCCATCCAAGAGATCCCTTAGCTTTTCAATCATGCGGCGTTTGACCGCCTCGTTTACATCAATGACGGTTTCCACAATCTGAACAGGTGCGGCGTGTTCTTGACCAATACGCGCCAGTGCTTTGGTGTCTTTTGGAAAACAGGAGCCTCCATATCCGGGGCCTGCATGTAGAAACTTGTTGCCAATCCGATTGTCGAGGCCGATCCCTTTTGACACCTGTTTCACGTCAGCGCCGACTTTTTCGCAAAGTGCCGCAATCTCATTTATGAATGTGATCTTGGTCGCCAAAAATGCATTTGCAGCATATTTTATCATCTCTGCGCTTTCCAAATCTGTGGTCACAATTGGAAAATCACGTAGGTACAAGGGCCGGTAGATATCTGACATCACATCGGCAGCACGATCATTTTCGACGCCCACGACCACGCGATCGGGTTTCATAAAGTCTTCGATCGCGGCACCTTCGCGTAAAAACTCGGGGTTTGAAGCGACGTCAAAATCCGCGTCTGAGTTGGTTGCGCCAATCACCCGCTGTACCTCGCGGTTGGTCCCGACCGGAACCGTCGATTTTGTAACAACGACAGCGTAATGGTCCAAATGGCCTGCGATTTCCTCGGCAGCGGCATAGACGTAAGTCAGGTCGGCATGTCCGTCGCCGCGTCTTGTGGGTGTGCCAACTGCGATAAAAACTGCTTCTGCGTCTTTCATAGCATCTGCCAGATCAAGCGTAAAAGACAGTCGTCCGGCCTCTACGTTTCTATGCATCATGACATCGAGGCCGGGTTCATAAATTGGCACTTCGCCTTTGTTGAGCATCGCTATCTTGTCAGGGTTTTTATCAACGCAAACCACTTCATGTCCAAAATCAGAAAAGCACACGCCCGAAACGAGCCCGACATATCCGGTGCCGATCATAGCGATTTTCATAGGAAGCCCCCATTCGATGTTCGCCGCCTCATAGAGGTCAAAGGACATTGCGACAACGGTCTTTGAAAGTCTACAGAAGCCGTCTTGGTTGTTTTTTCAACCCAGATACGAAAACGCGCCAAGATGCCGATGTTCATTGCCCTCAATATTTAGATCACTAATCTGACGGGATGTTGCGTGCTGATGTCAGATTGTCCGACACAGGGACTTATTTTTCCAATCGGATCCGGCCATGGGCATGGATAAGCTTGGTGATTATCGCAATTCTAACAGCGCTTGCCTTTTGGGCGGCGACAGTTTTTTTCCAAAATTCAGTGAAAGAGGCTGGGCTCTCTCGTGCCCAAATCTACAAGAACGCCATAGAGAATGAGCTGGGTCGCCTGGAACATCTGCCGAGTTTATTGGCGCGAGATCCGGACCTGAAGTCCGCTTTGGACACCCGTTACTTTTTCGGGGTTAATCAAAAATTCGCTGAGTTGGCAGGTTCATCCAAAAGTGAGGCGATCTACCTGTTGGATCAAAACGGATTAACAGTGGCCGCATCGAATTTTGATCAACCACAAACCTTTGTCGGTCAGAATTATGGGTTTCGTCCCTATTTCAATTTGGCGCTTGCGGGTCACGAAGGAAGGTTCTTTGCTATTGGGGCCACAACCTCCAGACCTGGGTATTTCCTGTCAGCCCCGATTTATCATTTGGGCGAAGTGATTGCAGTTGTAGCCGTCAAACTGGATTTGACCGCTTTGAATGCGGTGTTGGAAAGTTCGCAGGAACGCACATTTGTTTCGAATATGGATGGGGTGATCGTGCTGTCTGATACGGCGGATACTTTGTATACTTCAATCCAACCGATTTCCGCTGCGCGGCGTGCGGAAATGGCTGAGGAACGTCAGTTCGGAGATAAGCCGTTGGTCGTTCAGGATTGGGCGCCGCGCAACGATCGCGTCGCTTTTGGAGGCACCAACAATTTCTTGTTTAATCTGCCGATCAATTTTGAAGGTTGGACATTGCATTTTTTGGTAGATGCCCGCCAAGCTCTGGTGCCTGCCCTAGCGGTGACTGGGATTTTCTGTGCAGCCCTGATCACGCTGGCCTTGGTTGCAGGATTGTTTCGGGAAAACAGAGTTCGTCGCGCACTTGCCATTTCTCAATCGACGCAGGCGCGTCTAGAGCAAGCCCAGACAGAATTGCAGCAATCCTCAAAAATGGCTGCTCTGGGTCAATTGGCAGCATCGGTCACGCATGAATTGGGACAACCCATTTCGGCGATGCGCAACCACGTCGCGGCCGCAGAAATGTCAGGAAGCGCACCATCCAGTTTAATCGGTAAGATTGATGGTATTGTATCGCGGATGGAAAATATCACCAGTCAGTTGCGGTTCTTTTCAAATACGAAGCGTGTTGAATGGAAGCCGATCAAGCTTTCAAATCTGCTCGAAAATGCGCTTGGTTTGATGTCACATGAGTTTGCAAGAGACGGGGTGGTCATCCAAAAGCAATTCGACTTTGATCCTGATATCACAGTGGACGCAGAAAGACTGGAGCGCGTCTTTGTGAATATTTTCCAGAACGCAGGACGTGCAATGCAGGATCAAAGTATAAAGCAAATCTCGATCAGAACCATGTCTGACACCAATCGTTTGCGGATCGAGATCTCGGACACAGGCTCTGGTTTGGGTGGGCAGAGTATCGATCAAATGCGCGAACCGTTTCACACGACCGCCGCTTCGGGGGAAGGGATGGGTTTGGGTCTTGCCATTTCGGATGCGATCATCCGCGAGCATGGCGGTAAGATTGTTGCGGATGACGGCACAGAAGGGGCATGTTTTACCGTGATCTTACCGATGGAGCCACGTGATGAGCGCTGAGGAGAATTCCAAAGGCAAGATCCTTGTGTTCGATGATGACAAAGAGATGCGGGAGTCTTTGGATGATTTGTTGTCCAGTGCCGGATTTGAAGTCATCTTGGCCTCTTCTGCCCAACATGCCGAAGGGTTGATCTTGGATCATATGCCAGATGCGATCTTATCGGATGTCCGCATTCCTGGCCGAACCGGTCTTGAACTCTTGGAAAGCCTCTCAACCCAATCATCGCCGCCGATGATTTTGATCTCAGCCCATGGGGATATTCCGATGGCCGTCGATGCAATGCAGATGGGCGCATATACTTTTCTGGAAAAACCGTTTGAGCCGCGGCGCCTGATTACCGCACTAAGCCATGCCGCTGAGCAGTTTCGTCTGTCAAAAATGACCGAAAGACTAAAGTCCAGATTGGCAGATTTGTCTGGGTTGAACCGAATTTATTTGGGCAATTCCAATGCTGCGGAAGATTTGCGTGAGCGGGTGATCAAACTGGCCGATATTGATGTGCCAATTTTGATTTCGGGTGAAACAGGCACTGGCAAGGATTTGATTGCCCATGCGCTGCATGATTTGTCAAAATCCTCTGACAAGATTTTTCGGGCCATCAATTGCGCGACAATACCGGTTGGTGAGTTTGAAGCCCTGATGTTTGGGCGTAAAGGCCAAACCAACGGTTGGCTGAAGGCCATAAATGGTGGAACACTTTTCTTAGACGAGGTTCATGCGGCCCCCTTGGAAGTTCAGGCAAAACTCTCTCGTGTGCTAGAAGAAAAACGGTTTTTACCTTTGGGTTCAGACAGTGATGAGAGTGTCGCGTTTCGGCTTATCTCATCATTGAGTGAAGACCCTAGGAAGTTGGTGCAGGACGGTCGCCTGCGCGAAGAATTCCTGTACCGTATTCAACGGCTTGAATTGTCGCTGCCGCCATTGCGAGACCGCAAAGACGATATTCCGATGCTGTTTCAACACTTTACGGAAAATATGGCGCGCACTTATGAAATGCCGCCGCCTGTTTTGTCTTCAGAAGATCTGGCAGCCCTTCTGGCGCATGATTGGCCCGGCAACGTCCGTGAGTTGCGTTCGATCGCAGAGCGGTTCTTGTTCTCTACGCGGTTGGGTGACGGGACAATGGCGGGCTTGTTGTCGTCAGACGACGATTTGGGTGATGTCCCAGAGACTTTACGCGGGGCCGTCGCGGCCTTTGAAAAGACTTTGTTGGTGCGCGCGATTAAATTGCATGACGGTCGGATGGATGACGCAGCCGCCGCACTTGGCATTGGTCGGCGCACTTTGAATGAGAAGATGGTCAAGCTGGGTTTGAACCGGGACAAAATTCTTTGAACCAGCCCTGCGGATTTCCGCAGACTGTTTTGAGTGTACTGCGCGATTTTCTTCTGTGGCAATTCTGTTGTCTGGTGTCAGAAAGAACGTATCAGTTGTTCGACTGATCTATGGGAGGATCTTATGAAGACTTATTTGAAACCCGCGGTGATGTCCGCGGTCGTATTGGCCTTTGCCGGTGAGGCAATGGCAACAGAGTGGAATGTATCCCTTTGGGGCAAACGCCGTGCTTTTACCGAGCATGTTGAAAAACTGGCAGAGTTGGTCTCTGAGAAAACAAACGGTGAGTTTACACTGAATATCTCGTACGGTGGCTTGTCCAAGAACCGTGAAAATCTGGATGGCATTTCGATTGGCGCGTTTGAGATGGCGCAATTCTGCGCAGGTTATCACCGCGATAAAAACCCTTCGATCACTGTAATGGAGTTGCCATTTCTAGGTGTCACTACGCTGGAACAAGAGCGCGAGATTTCTCAAGCTGTTTATAATCATCCAGCGGTTCAGGCCGACTTAGCGCGCTGGAATGCGACGTTGTTAATGCCTTCGCCACTGCCGCAATATAATCTGATCGGTGTTGGTGATGCGCCAGAAACGCTTGCCGACTTTAAAGGTCTGACTGTACGGGCAACAGGTGGTATTGGTGCTGCAATGGAAGCCGTTGAGGCGGTTCCAACATCAATGACAGCTTCCGAAGTGCGCCAAGCCCTTGACGGCGGTGTAGTGAAAGCTGTTGCGTTCGCGCCGCACGCGCATATGTCTTTTGGTACTGTCGAAACCGGATCTTGGTGGACAACCAATCTTAACCCAGGAACGGTTAACTGTCCGGTGGTTGCGAACACCGATGCACTGGCTTCGTTGTCCGATGCACATCGCGAAGCCTTAATGGGTTCGATTGATGAGGCGCTGGACCACTATATCGCAAGCTATAATGGCGCGACAATGGATGCCTGGGGACCTACTTTGGAAGAAAAAGGGATCGTCAGTGTAACTTATGGCGATGCAGAGCTTGCCGCTTTTGAATCAGCTGTTGCCGGGCCTGCTGCAGAGGCTTGGATTGCCGACAACGCGGCCAAGGGACTTCCAGCGCAAGAGCTTTATGACCTAGTCACTGGCATGGTTGCGACAAATTAAGGGATAGGGCCGTCCTTCGCGGCGGCCCGTTTTTATATCATGGCAGGTTCTTCAAATGTCCTCGAAGACGACAGTCTTCTGAGCCAATTAGATCGCGCACTATTGTGGTTGGAGCATAAGCTCGCCCTGATCAGTGGTCTTTCTGTATTTTCATTGATGTTCCTTGCATTTTTTTCGGTGAGTGGGCGTCACACATTTAATCAACCCATTCCGGGATATGTCGACTGGATTGAGCAGTTGATGCCACTGATTGCCTTCATGGGTGTGTCTTTTGCACAGCGCGATGGTGGGCATATCCGCATGGATATTCTGATTGGTGCTTTGAAAGGCCGTATGCTTTGGGCGGCGGAGTTTGTTTCCGCTCTCTTGATGTTGGGATTGATGGTCTTGCTTGTCTGGGGCAGTTGGGCGCATTTTCAGCGCAGTTTTGATTTTGCTGCACCGCTCTGGAGCCGCGACAGTTCCATGGATATTGCTTTGCCAATTTGGCCTGCCAAGCTGCTGGCACCCGTTGCTTTTAGCGTGATCTGTGTGCGTTTGTGCCTACAGCTTGTGGGCTTTGGTCGGGCTTTTGTCTTTAATCTAAAAAGGCCTGTGGCCGTGCCCTTGGTCGAAGATGCGGCGACCCAGGCTGCGAACCAAGCCAAGTCGGTCGAGGGCTAGCGCATGGAACCTATTGAAATTGGTCTTTGGGTCACAGGTGGCCTTCTCGCTCTGGTCGTACTGGGTATGCGGGTCGCTTTTGCCGCAGCTCTTGCCGGACTGATTGGATTGATATGGATCTTTTGGGCAAAAAAGGGCTTGGACCCGGCTGATTTCGGTTGGGCGCTGGGCGTTGCGACCAAAACGGCCGGACAGGTCCCGCATTCAAAAGTCTCAAGCCAAGTATTATCACTGATCCCGACATTCATTCTAATCGGCTATCTGGCCTACTATGCGGGGCTCACGCGGGCTCTGTTTGAAGCTGCAAAAAAGTGGATTGCATGGGTGCCTGGAGGCCTTGCCGTATCAACTGTCTTTGCAACAGCTGGCTTTGCTGCGGTCTCGGGGGCCTCCGTGGCTACCTCTGCGGTCTTTGCGAGGATCGCAATCCCAGAAATGCTGAAGATTGGTTATGACAAACGCTTTGCGGCCGGTGTGGTGGCCGCAGGAGGCACCCTGGCGTCGCTGATACCGCCAAGCGCGATCTTGGTAATTTATGCCATTATCGTCGAGCAAGATGTAGGCAAGTTGCTTTTGGCGGGATTTGTGCCGGGATTGTTTTCGGCTTGTGTCTATGGATTGCTGATCATTTCCATGGCGCTTGCTATCAAGAGTTTTGGTCCACCTGTTGGTGGATTCACTTGGCGAGAGAGGTTTGCCGCACTCCCACCGGCCTTGCCTATTTTTGCAGTCGTCGCTGTCATAATCTTGTTTGTGTACAATCCGTTTGGAGATGAAGCATGGGGCACACCCACCGAAGGCGGCGCCATTGGGGCCTTCATCGTATTTTGCATGGCTCTTTATCGCGGAATGCGTTGGCCAGAGTTGAAGAATGCTTTGATTGAGACGGCCAAACTAACCGTGATGATCTTTACAATCATTTGGGGTGTTTTGATTTACGTGCGCTTCTTGGGGTTTGCCCAATTACCGAGTGCGTTTTCCGATTGGATAACCGGGTTAGAGCAAAACCCATGGATGACCTTGGTGATGATTTTGTTGGCCTATGCGGTCTTGGGCATGTTTATGGATGCAATTGGCATGCTGCTTTTAACCTTGCCGGTCGTCTATCCCGCCGTCATGGCGTTGAATGGCGGAGAATTTGTTTCGGCGGCCGACAGCACTTTTGGGATGTCTGGCCCGATGTGTGCAATTTGGTTTGGCATACTGGTCGTTAAAATGGCCGAATTTTGCTTGATCACGCCGCCCATTGGCCTCAATTGTTTTGTAGTTGCAGGTGTTCGAGACGATCTTTCCGTTCAGGATGTTTTCCGAGGTGTGACACCGTTTTTCATCGCCGATGCCCTGACAATCGCTTTGTTGGTTGCCTTTCCGGGTATCGTTTTGTGGCTGCCAAACTTGACCTTGTAGACGTTGACGCGCCAACGACTTTGCATCATCCACGACTAAACGATGTCGTGATATCAGCGGGGGAGAGCGCAAAGTGAGCCAAGCCATTATCGAAGCTTTAGAAGGCAAACGCGAAGAGGCCCGACTGGGCGGCGGTCAAAAACGGATTGATGCGCAACATGGTAAGGGCAAGTTAACCGCTCGAGAACGGATCGATGTTCTGCTCGATGAAGGGTCGTTCGAAGAATACGACATGTATAAGACACATCGGTGTACTGATTTCGGCATGGCTGAACAACAAGTCTCTGGCGATGGTGTTGTAACGGGTTGGGGGACAATTAACGGCCGTCCGGTTTATTTGTATTCTCAGGATTTCACTGTTTTCGGCGGATCTTTGTCCGAAACACATGCCGAGAAAATCTGTAAGATTATGGACTTGGCGATGCAAAACGGTGTTCCGGTTATTGGTCTTAATGATTCAGGGGGCGCGCGCATTCAAGAGGGTGTTGCTTCCTTGGCCGGTTATTCTGAAGTGTTTTGGCGCAACGCGCAGGCCTCTGGTGCAATCCCACAGATCTCTATGATTATGGGACCCTGTGCCGGAGGGGCCGTCTACTCACCTGCGATGACCGATTTTATATTTATGGTCGAAGACAGTTCTTACATGTTTGTCACCGGACCTGACGTTGTTAAAACAGTCACTAATGAGATTGTCACCGCCGAAGAATTGGGTGGTGCAAGCACCCATACCAAAAAATCATCTGTTGCTGACGGCGCATACAAAAACGATATCGAAGCGCTTTTGGATTTGCGCCGCTTTTTTGGGTTTTTGCCGCAGTCGGCTTCGGAAGCGCCGCCCAAGATGGCCTCGCCCGATCCTTGGGACCGCCAAGAATTCAGCTTGGACACGATCGTCCCCGAGAATCCGAACCAACCTTATGATATGAAGGAAGTTATCCTGAAGATTGCAGATGAAGCGGAGTTCTTTGAAATCCAGAAGGATTTTGCGGGCAATCTTTTGGTCGGTTTCATTCGCATAAATGGTGAAACGATTGGTGTTGTAGCAAACCAGCCGATGGTTCTGGCGGGTTGTTTGGATATTGCAGCATCCCGCAAAGGTGCGCGTTTCGTGCGATTTTGCGATGCGTTTAACATCCCCATCCTCACGTTAGAGGATGTTCCAGGGTTCTTGCCGGGGACATCGCAAGAATATGGTGGGATCATCAAGCACGGGGCAAAGCTTTTGTTTGCTTACGCACAGGCAACAGTCCCTTTGGTTACGGTGATTACCCGAAAAGCCTATGGTGGGGCTTATTGCGTTATGGCGCCAAAGCATTTGCGGGCGGACGTGAATTATGCGTGGCCCAGCGCACAGATTGCCGTGATGGGTGCCAAAGGTGCCACGGAGATCTTGCATCGTGCCGACTTGGACAAGCCGGAGAAGATTGCCCAGCACACTCAGGACTACGAAGAGCGTTTTGCCAACCCGTTTATTGCAGCCCAGCGGGGTTTCGTAGACGAGGTGATCAGACCCCACAATACGCGGGCCCGCATTGCGCGCAGTTTTGAGCTGTTGAAAAAGAAGAAGGTGTTTCAGCCGTTCAAGCGGCATGATAATATTCCGCTTTAAAGACGCCACAGACTTATTCGCTTGGGGTGTGTGTCAAGCGCATGAAGGCCTCAAGCGTTAGGCCAAATCTTTGTAACACTTTGTCCCGATGTCCCGGGTTCAATGCATTTTTGCGTATGGTTGCGATTTGGCCATGAGATCTGACGTCCCAGTCCATATTGTCACCATGATTTAGACAATAGATGCCTGCCGGAAAATTCATATACAGAATGTCGTATCCGAACAGGGGAAAATGAATTTGAGGTTTGCCATGATCTATATAAGATTGAGCGACATAGGTCGGTTTGTAAAAATGATCTGGCGACACACGAATGGCCGCGCTTGACCCACAGGTTCCAAAGAACGCGATGCCTGTGTTGCGGCCTTGTCCAAACAATCGCGACATCTCCCCTGACTTCACATTCAACATGAATCCGCGTTTCAAGATAACGGCGCCTTGATGTCGTTTGTTCAGAATTCGGCGAACAAGATCGGGGTGCAATAGGTCGTCTGCATCGAGTGGAAAAAGGTACCCGTCTTTTGGCAATTCGCGTATCCAAACGCGGTAAGCCAACGCAAGCTTCATCCATTTATCGGTTCTTAGGTTGCTAGACACGTCCTTCTCAAAGCGACGAAAATGCACTCTTGGATCATCGGGCAAATCGGGCTTTTCTTGGCATACTATGATGACCTGCCAATTGGGATCATTCTGCGCTAAAAGCGAGTTGATCGTCAGATGAAGGAGGCCAATCGTTCGGTTCCAGTTTTTACTGCGCTGTTTCGAAATAAGCGGCACTAAAAACGTGATTGTCGGTTGCTTTGGCAATGGGCGTTGCTTGTTTAGCGCCCTCCAAATCGCGGATTTATAGCGTTTAAGACCCCGCCGATATAAGTCTTTTGGGCGTATTTGGATGTGATTTTTGTCTTTAGCCAAGACGAACCCCGACGTTAATCTTAGGGCAGCATTCTCATCAATAAACGAGATTTGCCATAGTGAATACAACCAAGCCCGATACAGGCCTTTCAAATTTCTCCATTTACTCTTTGGGTCGGTCGGTTTTTAAGCTGACCTAGGGAGAGCTTCGATGATCAAAAAAATTCTTGTTGCTAATCGTGGGGAAATTGCGTGTCGGGTTTTCAAGACGGCTCGAAAAATGGGAATAGCGACGGTCGCGGTTTATTCGGATGCAGATAGAGAGGCGCTGCATGTTCGCATGGCAGATGAAGCTGTGCATATCGGACCACCTGCTGCCGCAGAGTCTTACCTTGTCATCGATAAAATTATTGCCGCTTGCAAAGTGACGGGTGCAGATGCTGTGCATCCAGGCTACGGCTTTTTGTCCGAACGTGCAGAGTTTTGTGAACGCTTGGCAAAAGAGGGCATCACTTTTGTTGGTCCGCCACCCAAGGCGATCGAGGCGATGGGAGATAAGATCACATCAAAAAAGATTGCTGATGAGGCCGGCGTCTCCACTGTGCCGGGCCATATGGGGCTTATCGACGACGCAAATCACGCCGTTAAAATCAGTAAAGAGATCGGCTATCCGGTGATGATCAAAGCCTCGGCAGGTGGCGGCGGAAAAGGTATGCGGATTGCTTGGAATGACGAAGAAGCCCGCGAGGGCTTCGCGCGATCGAAGTCGGAAGCGGCCAGTAGCTTTGGGGATGATCGCATTTTCATTGAAAAATTTGTGGTTGAGCCACGCCATATCGAAATTCAGGTTTTGGCGGATGCGAATGGAAATTGTATTTACTTGAATGAACGCGAGTGTTCGATCCAACGCCGCAACCAAAAAGTTGTTGAAGAAGCGCCATCGCCCTTTTTAGATGAAGCGACCCGCCAAGCCATGGGGGAGCAATCCGTCGCTTTGTCAAAGGCTGTCGGCTATACTAGCGCAGGCACGGTTGAGTTTATCGTCGACAAGGATCGCAACTTCTACTTCCTTGAAATGAACACGCGCCTGCAAGTTGAACACCCGGTTACGGAATTGATAACGGGCATCGATCTTGTAGAACAAATGATCCGCGTTGCTTCTGGCGAGAAGCTCTCTCTGAAGCAAAGTGATATTGGGATCCATGGTTGGGCCATGGAAAGCCGCCTTTATGCTGAAGACCCCTATCGGAACTTTTTACCGTCCATCGGGCGTTTGACGCGCTACCGCCCGCCGGTGGAAGGTCAACTTGGAGAGACAATTACCCGAAACGATACAGGTGTTTTCGAGGGTGGTGAAATCTCAATGTTTTATGATCCGATGATTGCGAAGCTTTGCACCTGGGCCCCAGATCGGATCACAGCAATCAATGCAATGGAAGATGCTTTGGACGGTTTTGAGGTTGAAGGGATTGGCCACAATCTGCCCTTCTTATCTGCTGTGATGGCACATCCCAAATTTCGGGATGGCAATATCACAACGGCCTTTATTGCCGATGAATACCCAGATGGGTTTCAGGGGGTGGAGCCTGAGGGAGTGGTCGCGCGGGTGATGAAAATTGCAGCTTTGATTGCTGAGCGACGCAAGTTTGAGCGGATCGAGAAACGACCCGCTGCTTTTCATCGCAAGCTTCAGAAACAAGAAAAGCGTGTCGTGCGAATGGATCGCATCAATCATGAGTTGGACCTGGTCGCAGAGGCTTCGTCTTACCGCGTGACAATCGATGGCGCACAATACGAAGTCGCCAGCGGGTATAAGATTGGCGACAGTTTGATTGACCTGATGATCGATGGAACGAAATATCGTTTGAAAATCGACAGAGTTGTGGGCGGATATCGTATCCGAACGCGCGGTGCCGATAGATTTGTCCAAGTTCTGACATCGAAGGTTGCTGCGTTAGCGGATTTGATGCCCGAAAAACTGCCGCCAGATACGTCGAACCTGTTGCTTTGTCCGATGCCTGGCTTGGTCGTATCTATTGCGGTCGAAGAAGGTCAGACGGTCGAAGAGGGTCAAGCGCTGGCCATTATTGAAGCTATGAAGATGGAAAATGTTTTGCGGGCAGAACGACAGGCCATTGTCTCTAAGATACCTGTAGAGGCCGGCGAAAGCCTTGCTGTTGATCAGGTGATCATGGAGTTTGAGACGTAAGCTCAGACTTAGCGTACGGAGCCTTCTTCGCGTAGCTCGCGTTGGCGCATCGGCATTTTGTCGATCACCCGCGACAATTCCCGAACGTTCCAAGGGCTAGCTTTGCGCAGTTTGACCCCGCCATCCTTGCCAACCAAAACGATCTGAAATCCGCGCGGACGCAATTCCCGCCGCAGCTCTGATTTCGCCTCGGGATCGGTATCGGTCAGTATGACCACATCACGCTCCGCCAACGCATCTATTTCCCGTTCGAGCAACTCGATCTGCTCGATGAAGTTTGGATCATTTGGAGAGTCCGCAAACACAATAATGGGTCGCTGATCCCACTTGTATTCAGAAAGCGGGCCATTTGCGCTGACGGGGCTGGCCGCGACAAGGATCGCGGAAAGGAACTGCATGGTCTTTCTCATCACATCCCTGATATAAGTGCCCTAACGCTGGGAGACGAGGGGTTGAGATGACAAAATCACATCACGATATCTGGATGGATATGGCCACAGCAGAGGCCAAAGGAAAGACACCGGATCCGACTTTGACCCCTGAAGGGATAAAGGTACAGCCGATTTACTTTGGCGAGGACCCCCAAGATATCCCCGGCCAAGCCCCCTTTACGCGCGGTGTGAAGGCCACGATGTACACGGGCCGGCCCTGGACCATTCGTCAATATGCAGGATTTTCAACGGCTGAAGAGTCCAATGCGTTCTATCGCAGGAACCTTGCAGCGGGACAGAAGGGCTTGTCGGTTGCCTTCGATCTGGCCACACATCGGGGCTACGATAGCGATCATCCTCGGGTGTCGGGTGATGTTGGAAAGGCTGGAGTTGCTATCGACTCTGTCGAAGATATGAAAATCTTATTCGACGGTATTCCTTTGTCTGAGATGTCAGTCTCAATGACAATGAATGGTGCAATCATTCCAGTTCTCGCAATGTTCATTGTTGCTGGAGAAGAGCAAGGCGTCGATCGTGCGCTGCTTTCGGGTACGGTGCAAAACGACATCCTGAAAGAGTTTATGGTCCGGAACACCTATATTTACCCTCCAGCCCCATCAATGCGCATCGTGTCGGACATTATTGCCTATACGGCCGAAGAAATGCCGAAGTTCAACTCGATTTCGATTTCCGGTTATCACATGCAAGAGGCCGGCGCGACTTTGGCTCAAGAACTTGCATATACCTTGGCCGATGGGATGGAATATGTGCGCGCTGCCAAGTCGCGCGGCTTGGATGTTGACGCTTTTGCAGGTCGCCTAAGCTTTTTCTTTTGTATTGGTATGAGCATGTTCATGGAGGCTGCCAAACTGCGCGCGGCGCGGCGCATGTGGTCCAAAATCATGACGGATTTAGGGGCTAAATCAGAACGTTCAAAAATGCTGCGGACGCATTGTCAGACATCAGGTGTCAGCCTGACCGAACAAGATCCCTATAACAATGTGATCCGCACGACCGTTGAAGCTTTGGCTGCTGTCATGGGCGGAACACAGTCTTTGCATACCAACAGTTTCGATGAGGCTATTGCATTGCCAACGGAGACATCCGCAAGGATTGCACGAAACACGCAGTTGATCCTACAGCATGAAGCCGGGCTGACGGATGTCGTCGATCCTTTGGGCGGTTCTTATTATGTGGAAGCATTGACTGATGAATTAGAGGCCAAGGCCTGGGAATTGATCCATGAGGTCGAAGCCTCCGGTGGGATGACAAAGGCGGTCGAAGCGGGTCTTCCGAAGATGCGCATTGAAGAGGCCGCTGCCCGACGCCAAGCTCGCGTCGATAAGGGCGAAGATGTAATTGTGGGCGTCAACAAGTTCCGATTGGAAAACGAGTCTCCGATCGAGATTTTGGAGATTGACAATGAGGCTGTTCGCAAAGCCCAGGTCGCAAGAATTGAAAAAACGCGCAAGTCAAGAAATGCAGAGGCGTGCGATACCGCGATTGCCAATCTTGAACAGGTTGCCAAATCTGGGCACGGCAATCTGTTGCAAGCTGCCATCGAAGCGGCGCGCGCACGCGCAACATTGGGTGAGATTTCGGATGCAATGGAGCGCGCATTTGAACGGCATGCCGCTGTCACACGGGTGATTTCGGGTGTGTACGAAAACGCCTATGATGGTGACCCAGAATTCGAAACCTTAAAATCCAAGATTGCAGAGATGACGACCACACCTCATATTTTGGTCGCAAAAGTTGGCCAGGATGGGCATGATCGCGGCGCTAAAGTGATCGCAACGGCCTTTGCGGATATGGGTTTTACAGTTGATTTGTCCGATATGTTTGAAACCCCTCTGGAGATCGCGAAAAAGGCCATCAAGCTGGGTGTTGATGTTATTGGCGTGTCATCTTTGGCAGCAGGTCACAAAGCGCTTATCCCGGAAGTGGTTAAACATTTGGAAGCCAATGATGCGGCTCATATTATCGTGGTTGCGGGCGGAGTTATCCCAGAACAAGATTATCAAGAACTATACGACGCTGGCGTTTCTGAGATTTTTGGCCCAGGATCAAATGTCTTGGACGCCGCGAACGCGGTTCTTGCACAGGTGCAAGGTCAAAGAAGGAATGTCGCATGATCGGGCGCTTGAACCATATTGCAATTGCCGTGCCGGACCTGGATGCAGCTTGCGTTCAGTATAAAGATGCGCTGGGCGCTGAGGTAGGTCGACCGCAAGATCTACCTGAGCATGGTGTTACTGTTGTTTTTATAACGCTGCCAAACACCAAGATCGAGTTTCTGCATCCTTTGGGTCAAGACAGCCCGATACAAGGCTTTCTGGAAAAAAACCCCGCAGGAGGGATCCATCATATGTGCTATGAGGTCGAGGATATCATCGCGTCGCGTAATACGCTGACCGCTGCGGGTGCGCGCGTTCTTGGCGATGGAGAGCCAAAAATCGGCGCGCATGGCCAACCTGTTTTGTTTCTTCATCCCAAAGACTTCCAAGGATGTTTGATTGAATTGGAACAGATCGCATAGATTGCTCTGAAATATGTGGTGTTTTTGCATCGGAACCTTGGTCGCCCAAACGTCAAAATGAATTATCAATGCCTCAACAATTGCGTTTCATGGTCTGTGCGCTAGAACACTATAGGAAATTGGGGGGCAAGCGATGTTCCGAGAAAAGTTGATTTTGGGTGCGGCCGCTTCTGCATTGGTAATGTCAGGTCCCGCCACTGCGGATATGGACCCAAGCATTGGCTTTTATGGCACTGCGGGTTTGATTGAAATGCCAACGGCTGACATGCTGCCTGATGCGGAACTGTCGATCAGCTACTCAGAATTCGCGAACGCCGAAAATATCGCTGTGGGATTTCAGTTTCTTCCACAACTTTCGATGACTTACCGCATTCAAAGGTTAAGCTCGTTTGGGTTTGATGGTGGGTCTCGATATGATGGGATCTGGGATATCAATTACCAAATTCTCCCAGAAGGAGAGTATGCCCCAGCGGTTTTGATCGGGTTACGCGACTTTTTAGGCACCGGGGAAACGGCCGGCCAATATATTGTGGCCACCAAGACGATTGCCGACCAGTTGAAGTTGAGTGTTGGTGTCGGTTGGGGGCGATTGGGTGATACCGATGAGGATCAGACAGATCCAGATATCAGCGGCGGCTCGCTGCGGTTGGACGAATATTTTACGGGCGATACGGCCGTTTTTGGTGGTGTTGAATGGAAAACGCCTATCAAAGGTGTCAGTCTGAAGGCTGAGTACTCAAGTGATCGATACTTTCAAGAAAATGAAGCATTCATTGCGACAAACCCTCCGGCTTTTGACCGGAAGTCAGATTGGAATTACGGTCTGGAGTGGCAAACCCCACTCAGCCTGAATGTCGGTATTTACCAAATGTATGGCGATACAGTTGGTGTTCGGATTGCGACCTCTCTGAACCCACGGCGTCCACGCCCCCAAGGATATATTGTACCTGCACCTTTGCCGGTCCAGCCACGTGATCAGGCCGCGCGTTCGGACCTGTCATGGTTAGAGAGACCAAATGTCGAAACAGTTGCTGCCAATGCGCTTCGACGAACACTTGCCCAAGACGGCATCCGCGTGACCAAAATAAAACTAACTGGCCGACAGGTTGACATCTATGTAACCGGCGGGCGCTCTATTGCTGCGGCAAGAACGTTTGGGCGTGTTGCACGTGCCCTGACCTACGTCATGCCCGAAAGCGTTGAGACCTTTGTCATCGGGATCAACAATGCTGGCATGGAAACGGTGACAATGAAGATCAACCGGACCCAATTTGAAGCGTTTGAATTGTCTCCTGATGGGGTGCAACAAAGTGCGCGTAGCTTTGAATTAGGTGATGCGCCGCTTAACCCGCCTGGTTTTACCGCGTTTCCGGGTGACTTCCCGCGCTTTCGCTGGTCTATTCGTCCGTACCTAAACATCACTTTGTTTAGTGATGGCGATCAGCCGGATGTGAATGTCGGTTTGTCGGGTAGTATGTCTTACCAAACTTCGGAAAAGCTGCGTTTCCAAACGACAGTAAGGGTTCCTGTAATTGATGGAGATAGCGATAGCGGAGACAATGCGGGCCCGAATGAGAGCATCTATTTTACCGAGTTCGAACCGACTTTGGTCAATTTGCGCGGCACCTATACAACCAAATTGGGTGAGCAGCTTTATGGTACTGTCAGTGCAGGTCTGCTTGCCACAAAATGGGCTGGCATTGCAGGCGAAATCATCTGGAAACCTGCGGCGCAACGCTGGGGTGTCGGGTTTGAAGTGGGCCATGTTGTACGCCGTGATCAAGATACATTCTTTGAGTTGGAAGATGAGGATGCCACCACGGGACATCTGACGTATTACTATGATGCGCGGAATGGTTTTGACTATGAAGTCAGTGCTGGACGCTATCTCGCAGGGGATTGGGGAACCACTGTTGCTGTTGATCGGGCATTTGATAACGGATGGGTTGTTGGATTGTTTGCAACCGTGACAGATTTAACCGCAGAAGAGTTTGGATCGGGACGGTTCCAAAAAGGGTTCCGCATTGCTATTCCTTTGGGTTGGGCCATCGGTACGCAGACACGTCGCGTTATTGGCTCTTCGATTGCGTCAACAAGCGGCGAGGGTGGTTCCAAGCTAGGAATTCCGGGCAACCTGTATGGAAGCGTGACATCCCATCAAACAGACGCTGTATCCGGCACATGGGGAACTTTCTGGCAATGATGATACGCAAAATTCTGATAACTGCGCCCTTGATTGTCGCGCTTTCTGGATGTGGAATAAATATCGGTACGGGTAGTGCGCGTGGGAACTTCGGGTTCAATACGATCCGCGATAACATTCAGGCCGCACGCGGCAGAAACACGCCGCAAGAAGAAGGCGCGCAAACGAAACTGACCCGCGATGTGGTCAACGGGATCAATCGTCAGATCGTTCAAATATCACTGAGCAAGTACGGCACAAAAACCGTGTTTACCCGGGCTGCTGTCCGGCAGGGGGCTGTCACATACCTGTCTCCACAAAAGCAAACGGTAACAGTTCAGGGTGGCCGTGTCATTCGCACCCGAGGCCTCCCGTTTGATCTTTTGGAAACCGATTTCCGCAATGATGCAGACCGCGTTTATCGGTATTTGAACGCGGCAAACAATATCACCGAACTGCGTGTCAGCTGTTCGCGCGAAACGGTTGGGACTGAGGCGATCGAAATCGTCGAGCGAAGCTATACTACGACTTTGGTTGAAGAGGTTTGTCGAAGTTCTGGCGTCGCATTCAAAAACCGATTTTGGACACAAGGATCGACAATCTGGAAGTCAGAGCAGTGGATTGGTCCAAATCACGGTTTTGCAACGATTGAAAAACTTAATTGACTGCAGGTGAAAGCCGACTGAAGCTGGATTTGAAGCGTATATAATCATCACGAAAATCATCAATTGGTACGTTTGCGCTGCGCTCAAACCCAATGATCACAACCTCACCGCCGTTCAAGTGAGAGCGTGAGTGATAGGTACGCAAATGGTCACCTGAAAGGCTTTGAATGGTCCACCAGGTATGAACATATCCTCCACTTTCATCACCCGTTTCAGACAGAATCGACTCTTCAGACGGGTTCATCATGATATCTTGTGGCCAACCACTAAACTCCGGGCTGTAAATGTAGAAGGAGACTTGCCCGTCGGCGCGATCAAAAATGACGCTGTCAAATTTTCCGTCTTGCGATGTACTTGGCAAAGAGGGACGAATTGAAAAACCATCTGGAATTTCAACTGTAAACGCAGCCCCAACGAAATTGAGGCCATCAATGTAACTTGTTTGATTGACCTCGCCTGATTGGGCAATGACGACTTTTGCCGACAATATGAGCGTCAAAGCTAATATAATGAAGCGTACAGCTCTCACGGTACCTCACCCCTAATTACGGATTAGTTTAATAAAAACTTAACATGAAAACCAGTAAAAATCTGTCACAGGAAGACCCAATCTGCACGCTTTGTGGGCGTCAGATCCCGCCGGATGCGCGTCAATCGCGGCATCACCTTGTGCCAAAGCTAAAAGGCGGAAAGCACGGTGCGCAGGTTTTGCTGCATCAGATTTGTCACAATGAAGTCCATGCGCGGATCACCGAAACGGATCTGGCGCGTGAATTCAACACAGTGGAAAAACTGCGAGCGCATCCCAATCTGCAGAGTTTTCTTAAATTTATTCAACGAAAACCACCGGGTTTCCATTCGCGGACTTTGGGAAATCCGCGAAGAGTGCGTTAACGGGTGACGAGGTCTTTCAGCTCTTCACCGCGCAGGGCAACAACGCCGCCGAGATGCGCGTCAGAAGCGGCCGTTGCCATCCAAACTAGAGTTTTGCCTACCCATTCGGCCGGTATGTGGTTCTCCCACGGAATTTGACTGACTTTGTTGATACCACTTTCACGGATCGCCTTTTGCATATCAGTGGCGACCGTTCCGGGCGAGTTCAAGAGGGACCGAATGCCATATTCGCCTTCCTCTTTGTGAAGCACAGAATGAAGATGATGAACGGCTGCTTTCGATGCGCAATAAGCGGACCAACCTTCGAGGGCGGAGGTCGCGGCACCAGAGCCGATGGAGATTATCGTGCCACCGCCCTGTTTCTTCATGATCGGGAGCGCGGCACGTATCCCATAGAAGACACCTTTTACATTGATGTCGATAAGCTTGTCCCAAGCCGGTATTTCCACCTCTTCCAACCGCGAAATTGGGTCGATCGTTCCAGCATTGTTGATCAAGACGTCTAAGCCACCAAATGTTGTGACCGTAAAATCTACCAAATTCTGAACAGATGCTGGGTCAGTGACATCGCAGGTTTTGGCCGCTGTCTTGGCCCCCAGTTCATTGCTGAGAGTTTCGATTTCAAGTGCCGAGCGTGCGGCCAGCACGACATTCGCGCCTGCTTCCACATATTCACGCGCCGCAGCCGCACCGATGCCGCGCGATGCGCCCGTTATGATTGCTGTTTTGCCGTCTAGTCGGTCCATGTTGGGCCTTTCTGATTAATTTGATCTGAAGGGGGGGCAGGTTGCTTCATCTTACGACTTTCCTACGCTGAGCACTGGTCAATCTGGACACCCACTATATAGACACAGTCATGACAAATTTTTCCGACCTTGCAAATCAAGTTCTCAACGCGGCAAAACAGGCGGGTGCCGATGATGCTGATGTTTTGGTTGTTGACGGAACGACGCTTTCGATTGATGTGCGCAACGGCGCCTTGGAACATGCGGATCGCTCCGAAGGCGTTGATATCGGTTTGCGAGTTCTCGTCGGCCAGAGGCAAGCAACCTTGTCGATTTCCGAGCGAAGCGTTGAAGCAATCTCATCCATGGCTGAACGGGCCGTCGCGATGGCAAGCGAAGCCCCTGAAGATGCCAGTTTGGGCCTTGCGACCGAGGATCAACTATCGGCCCTACGCGATGCCCAGAATCTGGAGCTGAGCGATACTGCGGATGCATTGACGCCGGCAGAGTTAGAAGAGTTGGCGCAACAAGCAGAGGCTGCCGCCCTGTCCGTACCAGGTGTAGCCCAGTCGCAGGCTGCGACCGCGGGACTGTCTCGGACCGAAATTTGGCTGGCTGCCACCAATGGATTTTCTGGCGGATACAGCCGCACTGGCACTTCTGTCTCTTGCGTGGCCATATCAGGCGAAGGCCTGTCGATGGAGCGTGACTATGCCGCCGAGGGCCGTGTATTCGCGGCAGATCTTCCCAATGCAGAAGAAATAGGTCGCCTTGCTGGAGAGCGAGCGGTGGCGCGTCATGGGGCGACCCGTCCAAAAACCGGAGCTTATCCGGTTTTGTTTGATGAACGTATTTCGTCTTCATTGATATCGCATTTGATCTCCGCGATAGATGGAAGTTCCATTGTGCGTGGATCAAGTTGGTTGAAAGATGCGATGGGAGGTCAGGTCCTGCCGCAGAATATCTCATTGGTGGAAGAGCCCCATCGCGCACGTATTGCAGGCTCTCGGCCGTTTGATGCAGAAGGTCTACCCACTGCAGAACGGGTTTGGGTTCAAGATGGTATTCTCCAGGATTGGGTCATGGATCTTTCATCTGCACGCAAACTGGGACGTGCGCCTACAGGGAATGCCGCTCGCGGTGTCAGTGGACCCCCTAGGCCATCGTTAAGCAACTTGCGCCTGAGCGAAGGGGAAAAAACAAAGGCAGAGCTCATTTCAGAAATGGGTACGGGTTTGCTGGTAACCTCGATGATCGGTGCGACCATCAATCCAAATACGGGCGACTATTCACGCGGAATTTCAGGGTTTTGGATTGAAAATGGAGAGGTCGGCGGCCCTGTGAACGAAGCAACGATTGCGGGCAATCTGCGCGATTTCTTGCCACGCTTGATCCCTGCCAATGATGCCAGAGGGCATCTTTCCCGTGTTGTTCCCAGCTTGTTGGTTGAAGGCCTAACCCTTGCCGGTGTCTGATCTAGAGCTTTTGCTAGACGCTGCAGATGCAATCACTCCGATCGCCGAGCGTTATTTCAAGTCGCAACTTGAAATTTGGGACAAAGGTGGCGGTCAGGGACCGGTGACCGAAGCTGACCTTTTGATTGATAAAACCCTGAATGAGATATTATTGTCGGCCAGACCAGGTTACGGATGGCTGTCTGAAGAAACAGATGATGATCCAGCGCGTTTGGGACATGATACAATTTTTATTGTTGATCCTATCGATGGAACGCGCGCTTTTATTTCCGGCCAGGTAAATTTTGCTTGCGCGCTTGCTGTTGTCCATAAGGGGCAAGTTCAGGACGCGGTGGTTCATATGCCTGTAAAAGGGATTACTTATGCAGCGTCGCGGGGATTTGGCGCCACCAAAAATGGCAAGGCGATCAAAACCGATGGCAGGACCGACTTTGAAGGCGCCCGCGTTTTGGCATCGGGCCGCAGTTTAGACGCTGATCTATGGACCCATCGTCCCGAGATTGAGCGACATTTTAGAACGTCGCTTGCCTACCGAATTTGTCTTGTTGCTGAAGGGCGATTTGATGCGGCTATGGCGCTTCATTCTGTTTGGGAATGGGATATGTCTGCAGGCGATCTTATTGCCGAAGAAGCTGGCGCGCTTTGTACAGACTCCTTTGGACTGCAGGCAGCCTACAATTCACCTCAGGCAGCGCAGAAGGGGTTGGTCGTTGGCAATCCTTCCATCCACAAAGACCTTCTGTGGCATCTCAGGGGATGATTGAATTTTCTGTCGCAGGCGCTTAGGCACGTCCTGTACTAAAAGGAAATTGTTATGGCGCAACGGTTGCATCTTGTGTTCGGCGGGGATCTTGAAGATCCCTCAACTATGAAATTTCGCGATGTAGAAGAGATCGATATCGTCGGTATTTATCCAAACTATCAGGCCGCATTTGATGCGTGGAAATCTGCGGCTCAGCGCACAGTTGATAATGCGCATGCGCGATACTTTATTGCTCATCTGCATCGTCTTCGCGAAGAAGAGAACGCAGCAAGCCCGACAGAGGAGCTGGGTTAACCCGCTTGTGCCATGCGCAATTCGTCGATCCTATATGCGCTGAAACTTTTTTCATCCGCCTATATGGGCATGAGTTATAGAAATTGGTTGGAGAACAAGTTTCAAAACGGCAGTTTCGACCGCCTCTACAGGGCTGAAAGACTGGTTACCGAGGAAATCTTTCGTCCTAAAGGTCGCCTGATATGGGTTCATGTCGATACCGAAGATGCTGCAATCGGTATGTCAGCCTTTTTGTTTAGGATCACAGAGGCAGGTTTTGGCGAGGTTCTTTTGACCTCTGAAGACGATCTTCTAACCCATGTCCGAGAAAAGCGCTTGCCTGATACGGTTATCTATCGTCATGCTCCCATTGGCACGCGTCTGGTTGTCGAACGATTTTTGTCCAAATGGCGACCTGATATGGCGATCTGGGCAGCACCAAAACTTCACTTTCGGATGATCCACGAGGTGTCTAAGCGGCATATCCCTTTGGTTTGGCTGGACCTTAAGCTCAGCTTGTTGGATCGTCGGAGGTGGCGCCTTACACCTCGCTTCACACGCGCCATGTTTAAGAAGTTTGACCTAATCTTGTGCCAAGATCGTCTGACCCAAAAATTGCTGCGGCTATTGCGGATTGGGCGTGACAAGGCAAAGGCTATCGGCGCATTCCACAGCGGTGGGGGTGTTCCGGAAGATTATCCAATCGAACGCAAAGATTGGCAAAAGGTCCTCAAAGATCGCCAGATATGGTTGGCCGCCCACATACCACCCGGAGAGTTGAACACCGTCTATGATGCCTTTGCCAAAGCCAAACGTCAGGCGCATCGACTTTTGTTGGTCTTACATACAACGTCGGCGCGACCTGATGGATTGCGGGGCGGACAGTTCTTTATCGCAGATCGACCTGACGCCAGCGACTATCAGCGCGAGATGGATGTGGTTGTTATCAAGGAGCGTGAATTGGGCATGTGGTACCGATTGGCCCCGGTCACCTATCTTGGTGGGAACCTCAGTGATGCAGAATCGCGGAACCCTTTTGCGGCGGCCTCGTTGGGATCGGCTTTGCTGACCGGACCGCGTTGGTCCCGCTATAGGGATCTTTATGCGCGTCTAGACGAGCGCGAAGGTCTGGAAGTTGTGGCAGGCGCCCAAAGCTTGGCCCGGTCTGTCGTCAGTACCTTGGCGCCTGATCGTGCCGCTCTTTTGGCGCATGCAGCCTGGGATGTGTGTACCGAAGGTGCACAAGTGGCGGATGAGGCGGTCACATCGATTGGAGCTATTCTTGGTGAAAGGGTGGACCAAGATGAGGCCGCCTAGGTTTTGGACCAATCCACCCGCCCGTCCTGGCTTTTGGTCCCAAATACTTTTGCCCTTGTCTTATTTATGGGCGAAGGGGACCGCGCGTCGGTTGGCCAATGGGCACCGAGTTCGGCCAGGTGTCCCTGTCATTGCCATCGGCAATATCAATTTAGGGGGCACCGGTAAAACGCCGACGGCTGTCGCGATTGCCGACATTCTGCAACAGGCCGGGCATGCGCCTCATATCGTATCCAGAGGTTATGGAGGACGCATCGAAGGACCACATCGCGTTCGTCCGATGAAGGACAAGGCAGAAGACGTCGGAGATGAGCCTCTTTTCCTATCTGCCTTTGCCCCTGTCTGGGTGTCCCGTGATCGTATTTCGGGTGCACAACAAGCTGTAACCGAGGGCGCCGACTGCATCATTTTGGATGACGCTTTGCAGAACCCAAATCTGTATCACGATCTAACGGTGACAGTTGTTGATGCAGAGGTGGGTTTTGGAAATGGGCGCGTTTGTCCGTCTGGCCCTTTGCGAGAGCCGGTGTCGACCGCGTTGGCGCGCACAGATCTACTTATTTCAATCGAAGTGGCCGACAAATGGCGCCTTCTGTCAAAGCAATGGCCTGAACTGTGCCAGAAACCAGTTGCGATTGGCGTGCTGAATGTTTTGGAAACCGGGCATCAGTGGGATGGCCTTCCGACCTATGCTTTCGCGGGGATTGGACGCCCGCAAAAATTCTTCAACAGCCTAAAGGCTGCTGGGGCACGATTGCTGGAAACCCGCGCTTTTGGTGACCATCAAACCTATACTCTGACGATCCTGAAACGCATGCAGGCTGAAGCTTGGGCCAAAGGAGCCCATCTTGTCACAACAGAGAAAGACGCCGTTCGGTTGCCGCCAGAGTTTCGACTAGAGGTTATGACCTTCCCGGTGCGTTTGGAATTCGACGATGAAACGGTGTTGCGAAAGGCGCTTTTAGCGTTGTTTGCGCAGCGGGCCTAAGACGGTATCTGTATCAGCCCCAAGCAAGGGCGCAGCCTTGTCCGAACCCAAAGGACTCTCGGACATGACAATCGGCACTCGGACGCCAGGAATGCCGTCGGGGGCAATCTCTAGCCCACGCGCAACAAGCTGGGGATTGGCAAAAACCTCGGCCATGTCATTGATCGGAGAGATCGGAACAGATTGCGCAGTACAAGCTTCTAGCAGGTCCGCTTTCATCCATTTCAACATTGGTGGCTGCAAAGCGGCAATGACGTCTGCCCGGTTTCTTACGCGGGCTTCATTGGTTGCAAAACGTGCATCGTTGGAAAGGTCATGTAAGCCCAGAAGCGCGCAGAATTTGCCAAATTGTCCATCATTGCCGATCGCAAGAATAACATAACCATCTGCGACTTCGAAAACGCGGTAGGGCACGATATTTGGATGATCATTGCCAAGGCGATGTGGAGCGGTGCCGGTTGCAAGGTAATTCATTGCTTGATTTGCGGTGACAGCTGTTGCGGCATCCAAAAGGGCCATATCAATATGCTGACCCTTGCCTGTCAAATTGCGCACCGATAATGCGGCTTGAATGCCAATGGTTGCATAGAGGCCAGTCACGATATCTGTAATCGCAACGCCAACCTTCTGGGGTGGGCCATCAGGCTCTCCGGTGAAGGACATCAACCCCGATAACCCCTGCATCAGAAAATCATAACCCGCTTTGGGCGCATCTGGACCTGTCTGACCAAAGCCTGTGATTGAACAATAGATCAACTCGGGCTGCGATGATGACAGGGTGTCAAAATCCAACCCGTATTTCACCAAACCACCAAATTTGAAATTTTCGATGAATACATCGGCTGTGGCAATCAAAGCCTTCAGGTCAGCGAGGCCTTCTTTTGTTTTAAAATCGACAATGACCGATTTCTTGCCACGGTTGCAGCTGTGGTAATATGCAGCTGTTCGCGTGTCGCTCTCTCCGATAAAGGGCGGCCCCCAACCTCGCGTATCGTCACCTGAGGGACTTTCAACTTTGATCACCTCAGCACCTAGGTCTGCCAGAACCTGCCCGGCCCAAGGTCCTGCCAAAATACGCGCCATCTCGACGACGCGTATCCCCTCTAGCGGTTTTCTCATTCGGGATTAAGAACCGAGAGCGTCGTCGATAATGCCAGACAGTTCCGCATAGTTCATATTGCCATAAGTCCGACCATTGATCACAAAACTTGGAGTCGAGTTGATATTATCGGCCGTTGCATTCTCTTGATATGTGGCAACAAGGGATTTCGCGAATGGACGATCCGCAAAGCAGGCATCGACTGTTTCGCCATCCATGCCTGCGACAAGTCCCATCTTTTTCAGATTTGCTGCTGTTCTTCCCGGGTCGTCGCGAACAGGCCATTCGCTTTGCTGAGCATAAATCATATCAGCAATCATCATATAGCGATCTTGTCCTGCACAGCGGGCCAACATCGCAGCCCAAAGACCTTGAGGGTCAAAGAAAACCTCACGATAGACGAACTTGATTTTACCTGTGTCGATATATTCGGCCTCTAACTGCTTGTAAGGCCCTTCATGAAAACGACGGCAATGTGGACAGGTGAAAGATGCATATTCGACGACAGTGACTTCGGCATCCGGGTTTCCAAGAACAATATCGCCTGAGAAACGCATGCTTATACCTTCGGCAGCTCCTTCCGTGCTGCTGTCTTCGGTGGTTGATTGAGCCCACAGCGGGGCAGCCGTCATGGCCGTTGCCGAAGCCAACATCATGCGTCGTGTCATCGAAGTCATTTTATGCATCCTTGTCGTTTGTACCTGTTAGGTTTGCAGATAACCGTGTCAGAGCAGCCTGCAAGTTTTCATCCTCGACACTATCAATAATAGCATGGGTTTCCCCATCAACTTTTCGTATAGAGCGGCTTGGGGCGAAAAATGGCGCTTGATCTTCGGCAAAACCGATCTCCGCAGTTTGCGTCAGTTTGATTTCAGAGATCGCTTTGTAGCCATAGGTTGCGTTCACCCGCTCTTTCAATTTTGGCAACTCCATCTCCAGCATCGGTGCGTCCGCGCCTTTGCACAACAAAGTCAAGGTCGCACCCAAGCCCGACTTGGCAAAGCTGACCTTCACAGGCGTTGCGCGCTTAGCCATATCGAGGCCCGCAATATCCTCCCAATTGGTCAAAAGACGTGTCTGCGCAAACCCCCGCGTTTCTGAGACGCGGCGAATGGCAGCTTTCAGAAAGCCACTTGTTTGGGTAAAGTGTCCTCGGCGCGGGGCAGGCATGTTAATCTCCTTACATTGGTATCCATGCTAAACAGAAGATCATCAAAGGGAAACGGGTCTTGGATGCGGTTGAATTGAATCACAAAGATTTCGCCCAAACGCTGTTGTCTTGGTATGATGTGCATGCGCGTGCAATGCCTTGGCGGGTTGGTCCAACGGCCAAGTTGGCAGGCGACAGACCAGATCCCTATCATGTTTGGCTGTCCGAAATTATGTTGCAGCAGACAACCGTTGCATCTGTAAGGGCCTACTTTGAAAAGTTCGTCATGCGCTGGCCAAGTGTCTTCGATCTTGCCGCGGCCGATGACGGCCAGATTATGGCAGCTTGGGCTGGGCTTGGGTATTATGCCCGCGCGCGCAACCTATTGAAATGCGCGCGCGTGGTCGTTGAAGACTTGGATGGGCGTTTCCCCACATGCGAAGCAGAGCTTTTGAAACTTCCAGGTATTGGTCCTTATACGGCCGCGGCGGTGGCCTCTATTGCATTTGATAGGCCGGCCACGGTTTTGGACGGGAATGTTGAACGCGTGATGGCGCGGTTGCACAATGACCACACACCTTTACCGGATGTAAAAGAGACGTTGCGCAGCTACGCTGCTTCAAAAACGCCGCAGACCCGACCCGGCGATTATGCACAAGCCGTGATGGATTTGGGCGCGACAGTATGTACACCGCGTTCTCCGGTTTGTGGGATATGCCCAGTGAAGGGGTCCTGCGCTGCGCGCTTAGCAGGCACTGCGGGAGAACTGCCGAAGAAAAAGCGCAAACCGGTCAAGCCCACGCGCTTTGGCACCGTCTTTGTCGCAGTTGGTTTCGATGGCTCTGTCTATGTTGAACGCAGACCCAATAGCGGTTTGTTGGGTGGTATGTTGGGTTTTCCCGGGAACATCTGGGCCGAGCAACCCCGGCCGCCAATCCCGCCCTTTAAAGCGGATTGGCAGCTTTTGGACGCAACGGCGCGACATAGTTTCACTCATTTTCATCTTGAGTTAAGCGTGATGCTGGCCAAGGTTGGGCAGCATGATGGTTTCACACCATCAAATGAGTTTGATCCAATGGCCATGCCGACAGTCATGCGCAAAGTGTGGGATCTTACGCAGGAGGCGTTGAATGGAAAAAGTTGAGTATGGCTTGACACCAAGCATACGCAATGCGCTGCCATTTACGGTGGGCTTCGCGTTCATACCATTGATGGTTGCGGGTGTCGTCTTTGGGGGGTGGTGGTTGCTCTTGGCACCCGGTTTCGGTTGGCTGTTTTCGAGTGTGATCGACTATTGGCGGGGGCGAACAACTGCCAGTATGGATCCAATGACAGAGAGTGAAGATCTTTCAGCTTATCGACTGGTCACACTTCTTTGGGTGCCGACGCAATTGGCGCTAATCTTTTTTACGGTCGTTTATGCCGCTCAAGCAGATCATTTGAGTTGGTATGAAAAAGCCTTTGCAATGTTCGGACTGGGCGTTGCCTCTGGTGGTGTAGGGATCAATTTCGCCCATGAGATGATGCATCAGAAGAACAGGGTTGAGCGTTGGGGTGCGGACCTTCTTATGACCTCGGTTTTATACGGACATTTCAGATCCGAGCATTTGTTGGTTCACCATCGCTATGTCGGCACATCACGAGATCCGGTAACGGCCCGATACAATGAAGGGTTTCACCATTTCTTTTGGCGTGTTTTGCCGGAATGTTTCATCTCTGCATGGCAGGCCGAAGCCGCCAAGCTACAGCGTGTGGGCAAGTCCAAGTTTGATTTGTCGAACCCGTTCTGGCTTTATGCTTGCTTGCAGCTGACCTTTTTGGGGCTTGCCTTTGTTCTGGGTGGATGGGTTGGCACAGTCTTGTTCATTTTGCAGGCTTTTGTTGCGATCGGACATTTGGAACTGATCAATTATATCGAGCATTATGGTTTGGCGCGAGAACATCTGGGCGACGGTAAATATGAGCATGTGAAGCCACATCACAGCTGGAACACGGATTACGAATACACAAATTATTTACTGATCAATCTACAGCGTCATTCTGATCACCACTACAAACCGGATCGTCGTTTCCCGCTGTTACAGACCTATGATTTCAATGAGGCTCCGCGCCTGCCCTATGGCTATCCTATAATGGCAGCGATGGCGTTTTATCCCGCGGTCTGGAAGCGCAATATGAACAAACGCGTCGATAAATGGCGCGCACGCTTCTATCCTCATATCAGCGATTGGACCGCTTACGAGCAGGGGACAAATCCCTTGCCGCGTTAGGGTCCGTTTTTCGGCCTCTTAAGCTGGGTGCAACTTTTTGAATGTGGAGTTCTGACCATTCAGTTGTGCCAGTTCTGAATGCGCTTCCAGACAAGGTTATATTTGCTTATCTATCTTAAGGCTACGCAGCAGTTGGACCAATCCATTTTCAGTTGTATGACCAAAATCGTTCTCAGGATGTGGGATGATTTTGTAGCGTAGTAATAGCTTGAGTATCTTTGGTTTGAATGCTTTTAAAAAATTATGACTGAACAGAAAACTATCCGTCGCCTTCGCTTGCGTCCCAGTCCATCAGGCATTTTTTCCAACGTGAACGAAGTCGTTGAACAGGCACGTATCGCCGAGAATGGCGGCTATAGCTTTTTCATTGATTGGTCTGTTTCTTGTTATCGCGATCCGAACCGGTCCGAAGACCCGTGGGCCTATTATTACGAACCCTGCTTTCCAGAGGTTGAACCTTTTGCGGATGCCGAAAACTTACCAAAGGGGACTGTTGTTGCCTGTACACGAGACAACATAATTACGCCCAGACTGCAGGACGGTGTTTGCAAACCACTTCTTTTGCCGCGAGATCGGTTTGCGGCTGCTCGACTGGTACACAAGTACATTCGCCCGAAACCTTACATTCTCGACCTCGTCGAGGGTTTCTGTCGCGAAAACTGGCAAGAGACAATGATCGGCCTGCATATTCGAGGTCCTGGTCGTCTGGACGGCGGTGCTGCAAAGCTGCGCCAAGCATTTGGCGCAAAAGGAGAAGTGCCGTTTCAACCTTACTTTGATCAAACAGACCGTCTTCTGAAAATCGCGCCTGACGCGGGCATATTTGTTTGCTCTGATAGTCAGCCAGTCATAGATCGTGTGCGGGACCGCTATGGCAGCAAAGTCGTAGATTACCCTGCGATACGGAGTGAATTTGGTGAGATGCACGCAAACCACCCCGAAAACAAAGGTGAGCGTTTTCCGCCCTACAAATTGGGGTTGGATGTGATCGTGGAAGCGATGCTTCTGGCAAACACGCAATTGTTTGTCCACGGCAACTCTAACGTTGCGAATTTTGTCTTATCCTACGATCCGCATATCTTGCATGTCTATGTTCAAGCATGAACTTCTTTCAGGCACGCGTGCCTGTGCTTGGCTTGTCCAGCCGTGGTGATGTCCGCGAATTCTAAACATTTCAAAAGAAGGCATGTGCGGAAAGGAGGAGCTATATGACGAAAACTGCGCTTGTTTGTGGTGCAGGTGGATTTATCGGCGGACATCTGGTGAAACGTCTGAAAGCAGACGGTTTTTGGGTGCGCGGCGTCGATATAAAAGCGCATGAGCATGCCGTGTCACAAGCCGATCAATTTGTGCTTGGAGATCTTCGAGATCAGAGAGTGGTGCGTCAGGTTCTTGATCAAGACTTTGATGAAGTTTATCAACTCGCAGCGGATATGGGCGGTGCGGGTTACCTGTTTACAGGTGAGAATGATGCAGAGGTCATGCACAACTCCGTGCAGATCAACCTTAATGTCCTGAGCGCCAGCCATCGGGTCGGTGTGAAGCGCCTTTTTTACGCGTCATCTGCTTGCGTTTATCCAGAGTATAATCAAATGGATCCAGACCGACCAAACTGTGCCGAAGACTCTGTCTATCCTGCCGCTCCAGACAGCGAATATGGTTGGGAGAAGCTATTTTCCGAGCGGATTTATATGGCGTTCAACCGCAATTATGGCATGCGTTGCTGCGTTGCGCGCTACCATAACGTCTATGGCCCTGAAGGCACTTGGACGGGTGGTAAAGAAAAAGTGCCAGCGGCGCTTTGTCGAAAGGTCATCGAGGCCCCATCAGAAGGGCATATCGAGGTCTGGGGCGATGGGAAACAAACCCGTTCATTTCTTTTTGTAGATGATTGCATTGAGGCAACCGTGCGCTTGCTGAGATCCAGTTTTGAAGGTCCCGTAAATATCGGTTCTGATAAGATGGTTTCTATCAATGCGCTGGCTGAGACCGTGATCAATCTATCTGGAAAATCAGTAAGCATCCGGAGCGTTCCTGGACCCGAAGGCGTACGCGGTCGCAATTCAGACAATCGCCTCATTGGTGAAAAACTGGGTTGGCAGCCGAGCGTGCCCTTGCACGAAGGGATCGCACGAACCTATGAATGGATTGAAAGCCAAAAAAAGCCCTCCCCGAAGGGAGGGCAGGTCAGGCATGTCCCAGCAGGCGGTGCTGGGACATGAACCTCAAGATTTCATTTCAGATCGGATCTGTTGACGTAGGATGTCGATCGGGATCGACCTTCCTTCACGACTAAAATGCCAGTAGGTCCAACCGTTGCAACTTGGCGCGCCTTCCAATGCAGCACCCACTTGGTGGATGGATCCGCGCACATCATGCGAAATCAATGTGCCATCGGCACGGATCTTGGCGGCTTTACCAGATGGTCCGACAAGGGTTTCGCCAGGCTGTAACATGCCACGCTCGACCAGTTGACCAAAGGGCACGCGCGGCTCGGCGCGTTTTGATTGACTGACCTCTAGGCTTTCGCGATCCCACTTTCGGATCTTCGAAAGACGTTTTTCGGCCACCTCAATGTAGGTATGTTCGCGTTCCAACCCAATGAAATGCCGCCCCAGTTTCTTAGCCACAGCACCCGTTGTGCCGGTTCCAAAGAACGGGTCAAGGATCACGTCACCTGGATTGGTAGAGCCGACAATCACACGGTGCAAAAGGCTTTCGGGTTTTTGGGTTGGGTGGGCTTTGCTGCCGCTGAAATCCTTGAGGCGCTCATGACCGGTGCAAATTGGAAGCAGCCAATCGCTGCGCATCTGCACGCCGTCATTGAGGGATTTGAGCGCCTCATAGTTAAAGGTTGGTTTGGAGTTTTCTGATTTGGAAGCCCAAATCAACGTTTCATGTGCGTTGGTCAGGCGCGCGCCTCGGAAATTCGGCATTGGATTGGTTTTGCGCCAAATCACGTCGTTCAAAATCCAGAAGCCTGCATTTTGAAGTTCGCTGCCAACGCGGAAAATATTGTGGTAGCTGCCAATCACCCAAAGCGCTCCATTGGGTTTTAAGACGCGTTTTGCCTCGGCCAACCAATCGCGCGTAAAGGCATCATATGCACGGAAACTGTCAAATTGGTCCCACGCATCGTCAACCGCGTCGACTTTGGAGTTATCTGGGCGATGAAGATCACCTTTCAACTGTAAGTTATAAGGGGGGTCAGCAAATATCAGGTCAATTGAAGCGTCAGGTATCGCCTTCATTCCCCCAATGCAGTCCCCCGCGACAATACTGTCCAAGGGCAGAGAACCTGCCGTTGCATTTGGTTTATTCGTCATTTTCTGCCTCAGTCGCGCATTTTTGCGTCGTTGACCTTGGTATGAGTCAAAGCTGATTCGCAGTCAAATTCTTTTTTGATTCCAGTTACTTAGCTGGAATCAGTTTTGTGAATCTTTCCACAATATGTTGTGGATAGGTTTGAAAGAACGTCTATGATGTGGGGTGACCCCAAGATTTTGAAGCCCAATTTTATGCGCATTTGTTCCGTAACCGGCATTGCTTTCCCAGCCATATCCCGGAAAGTCGCGTGAAAGATCCGCCATAAGGCGGTCGCGATAGGTCTTTGCGACAATTGATGCAGCTGCGATTGAGGATGATTTACCATCACCTTTGACAATCGCTTCGGCCGCACAGCACAGATCATCTGGGATTTTGTTTCCGTCGATCAGTGCGAAATCAGGGTTTAAGGCTTCAGCGACACGCCGCATGCCCAACAAGGTTGCCGCAAGAATGTTGGTTTTATCGATCTGTTCGGCGCTGATCTCAACAATCTGAAACTCTGCGACCGCTTTAATCTTCATGGCAAGTGCGGCGCGTTTTGCCGGTGACAGTTTTTTTGAATCTGCCAAATTATCTGGGATATTTTCTGGGTCAAAGATCACGCCTGCGATGACAACAGGTCCCGCCCACGGACCGCGTCCGACCTCGTCAATTCCGACAACACGCCGTTTTCCGGCTGCGATCAGACCTGCTTCGCGAGAGAAATCAGCTGTCATAGCGCAGGATTGTGATCCAAGTATCGCCATAGCGGCGGGCATCCAACAGCGCGAAACCGCTTGGTGGATCTTGCGCCGAGTTTTCTTCCCAGACAATCAACGCCTTTGGGGCAAGCCATCCACCGCGGGCGGCTGCATCGAGTGCTTTAGGACCCAAACAATTTCCATAAGGCGGATCCAAAAAGACCAGATCAAAAGGCTTTCCCGTCACAGGCCCCAATGCTGTTGCATCCCGTCGAAACAGTTTCGTCGGCCCAATGGCCCTTATGAGGTCAATATTCTTGCGGATAATGGCCCGGGATTTTTCACCAGTTTCAACAAATAGAATATGGGCGGCCCCGCGCGACAGGGCTTCTAGTCCCAAAGCTCCGGTTCCTGCAAATAAGTCTAATACGCGCGCGCCGGCCAAAGGATCTCCATACCCGCCATTCACCAAGAGATTGAAGACACTTTCACGAACACGATCGGAGGTCGGTCGCAAATGCGCCACGGCATCACCCTGAGCGATATCCGTGAGTCGCGTTCCACGAAACTTGCCTCCGATAATCCTCATTCCAACAGCGATTTAAGTTCAACTGTCGGATCGCTAATCTTGGCAGCATTGGGCGATGCCCCGTTTTCAATCAAGCGTTTGCCGATCATGTAGGCACGGGGATCATTTGCGGCATCGACGGCCAGTAAATTGGTGCCGCTATAGTACCAAAAAGAGATGCCGGCGCCCTCGCCCGAACGCGTTACCACTGAGTCATAACCCGTGTTGAGGCCTGCAATCTGCAGCTTTACATCAAACTGGTCAGACCAAAACCAAGGTTTTGCCTGATAGGCTTTCTGTGCGCCTAATATATTCTCGGCAACGACCTCGGCTTGATCTATCGCATTTGGAACGCTTTCTAGTCGAATGCGCTCGCCCCTATAAGGAAAACTCGCGCAATCGCCAGCTGACCAGATATGCGGTTGCGATGTTTGACCCAACGCATCGGTCTTGATCCCGTTTTCGATGTCCAAACCGGCGGCTTCGGCCAATGCGGTTGCAGGTTTGATACCAACGCCGACAATCACAAAATCTGTTTCGATCTGAGAACCATCGCTTAGTGATGCAGCACAAACTCGGGTGTCCCCCGTCAACCCCGACAGACCGATCCCTTCACGTATCTCAACACCATGTCGATGGTGCAGATCCCGGAAGAAGTCTGAAGTCTGGGGGGCGGCCACGCGTTGTAAAATACGGTCCGCCATTTCAACAACGGTGACTTGTAAACCTTTACTGGCGGCAACGGCCGCAGCCTCTAACCCGATATACCCTCCGCCTACGATCAAAACGCGCCGTCCTTGGACGAATTCTGGCGCCATGGCATCGACATCTTGTAAATCGCGCACGGTGTAGACACCGTCTAGATCACCCCCGATTGCCGCGGGCAGACGGTTCGGGATCGAGCCCGTTGTTAGAACAAGATCAGTATAGCTCAACTTTTCCTGATCCAGCGCGACAGTCTTGGCATTCGCGTCAATTGACGTGACCAAAGCCCCTTTGCGCAATGCGATGTTCTGCTCGGCATAAAGCGTTTCGGGTCGAAGATAGAGGCGCTCTAGCTCCATCTCTCCAAGAAGATATTTTTTGGACAAAGGCGGTCTTTGATAGGGTGGGGCGTTTTCTGCGCCGATCAGTGTAATCGCGCCCTTAAAGCCCAAATTGCGCAATTTTACTACGCAAGAAGAGCCTGCTTGCCCCGCGCCCACAACGATCACATGATCCATAGTCTTTCCTGTGGTCTGAATGTGTAGAAACCCTACATGGCCATTTAACCGGTTCGCAACTCAGAAAGGGCATATGCATGTCAATTTCCGTCGGAGATAAACTGCCAGATGGCAAATTTTTGGTGATCGGGGACGAAGGTCCCGGGTCTGTAACGGTCGCCGAAGCGACGGCTGATAAGAAAGTCGTGCTGTTCGGTTTGCCAGGTGCCTATACGTCGACATGCACATCAGCTCATATGCCAAGTTTTATTCGCACGGCCGAAGCACTGCATTCAAAAGGGGTCGACGACATTATCTGTTTTTCGGTCAATGATCCGTTCGTGATGCAATCTTGGGCCAAAGAAACAGGCGCTGATCTGGCCGGGATAAAAACATTTGCAGATGCCGATGGCAGTTTCACCAAGGCGATCGGACTTGATTTCTCGGCTGAAGTTGTCGGTTTCTTCGGTCGTGCAAAACGTCATGCTATGGTTGTAGAGGATGGCACAGTCAGAGTTCTCAACATCGATGAAAACCCGGGCGAGTGTAATTTGAGCGCCGGAGAAGCTGTGTTAGACATGCTTTAGTATTGCTGCGCCTATCGCATAGCAGCCCGAACAGTTCAGCCAAGATGACTGAGCGTAAGGCTTCGCCGCTGAGCTTAGAACGCTTCGTCCATTTTGGCGGCGAGTTTTGCATCGAGGTCCGTCAAACCGCCGATATCATGTGTTGTAAGGGTAACCGTCACGCGTGAGTAGACGTTAAACCATTCTGGATGATGGTTCATTTTTTCGGCCAATATAGCCATCTCGCTCATCCAACCAAAAGCAGCAGCAAAATTCTTGAACTTGAAGTCTTTGGTCAGCGCATCGCGATCTGGATCATGGACCCATCCCGACGAAGTCAGGGCATCACGCGCAGCATCAGTCATTTTCTCTGGCATAGTCTTCCTCGTTTGGTTTTCTAAAAGGACCATACTTGGTCAAAATCTCGATCTCATCATCGATCGCTGCACGCTCGCGTTTTAGGTAATCGGCGATCGCTTCGGCAAAGCCGGGATCGCGCACCCAGTGCAAAGAATAGGTTGGCGCGGGCATGTATCCACGTGCTAATTTGTGTTCGCCCTGAGCGCCAGCCTCGACCCGTTCCAACCCATTGGCGATGGCAAAATCGATTGCCTGATAATAGCAGATCTCGAAATGCAGCGCGTTGTGATGCTCCAAGCATCCCCAATAGCGCCCATATAGAGCCTCCCGTCCTATGAAATTCAAAGCACCGGCCACCCAGCGTCCCTCTCGTTGTGCCATCACCAACAGCATATCATCGCGCAATGTCTGCTGAGCATGATCAAAAAAGGCCCGTGTTAGATACGGGCTACCCCATTTGCGCATGCCGGTATCCTGGTAGAAGCGCCAAAACGCATCCCAGTGTTCGGGCTCTATTGCTTTACCCGTTAAGGCATGGATTGTTCCCCCAAAAGACTGAGCAGATTGACGTTCCTTTCGTATGTTCTTTCTTTTCCGAGACGACAGCGCGCCAAGAAAACTGTCGAAGCTGTCATATCCGTCATTCACCCAATGAAACTGTTGTCCTGTCCGCTGCATAAGGTTCAGTTTTGGCGCGTTCTTAAATTCTTCTGCGGCACAAAAGGTCATGTGCAAGCTTGAGAAGTTGTTCTGTGAAGCAAGACTGATTGCACCTTGGGTCAAAGCCGATCTCGCGACTTCCCCATATTCTGGTTTGACAAGAAAGCGTCGTCCCGTGGCCGGTGTAAACGGGGCTGCGACCTGTAGCTTTGGATAATAGTTGCCACCTGCATTTTCATAAGCATGTGCCCAGGAATGATCGAAGATATACTCACCCTGCGAATGCGTTTTGGCATAGGCAGGCAAAACGCCGATAAGCAAGTTGTCGCGATCTGCCCGAATGTATCTTGGATACCAACCCGTACCCTCTCCGACAGAGCCGCTATCCTCTAATGCTTTTAAAAAACGATAGGTCGTAAAAGGATCCTTAGGCACTTTACCTGAAGGATTGGCACAAGCATCCCATTCCCCTTCGGTTATGTCCTGAAGGGATCCAAAAACGGAAATAGTTATATCTGCGTCCATATCCCAGAAGTGACACATGCATGCAGCGGGTCAAGACGAGGGCAGGTAGTTTTCGAATGTAATGTTGTCGGCAATTTGACGCGCTGTGATCTCGTCTTGTTCAGAGCGAATTGTCCAAGTTAGGGTTTTGCGTCCTTTGGACTTTTCGCGCGCGACCAAATCGGCTGTAAGATCACTGAATTTATGACTGATGAAGTCAATGCCCGCCTCATCGATGAAGGCACCTTCACGCAAATAATTACGCCGATCGGTAGGTATCATTCCCCATTTGTCATCTGCGAAAGGGCCAGAGACGATACCCCGAGGAACATCTGGAGCAATGCGGCGCATTACGATAATCTGGTCCGGGTTAAAGGACATTACGGCGACAGGGCCTTTATATTGAGCCAGTTCTTTGACGACTGCTGCCTCTAGTTTGCCATTGGTACCCGTATGCGTTCCGCTTTGGTCTTTCAGTTCAATCAAAATGGGCACGCGGCCGCCAACACTGCTTAGCACTTGGCCCAATAGGGGTGGACCCTCATTCGCACCAAGAATACGTGCGTTTTGAATCTGTGCAGCCGGGGTCGTTTGCACGGTACCGGGTTGAGACAGCAAACGTTGTAAATCATAATCATGGAAGACGATCGCTTGATCGTCGGCTGTCAGCTGAACATCCAATTCAATTCCAAATCCGAACATCACTGCGGCATCAAAGGCGGACAGAGAGTTTTCAGGACGCGTTCTAGAGCCGGTGTGAAGGCCACGATGCGCAATTGATTGTGACAAGAACGCCGGATCGAGCATCATTTTATCTCAAAAATTCCATCGACTTCGACGGCCACTCCAAGTGGCAAAGAAGATGACCCAACGGCCGCACGTGCGTGGCGACCTGCATCGCCGAACACCTCTACCATAAGGTCGGACGCGCCGTTTACGACCTTTGGCTGGTCCGTGAAATCCGCCGTACAGTTTACAAAACCACCCAAACGTACCACGCGCACTAATTTTGAGAGGTCGCCGTCACAGGCCGCCTTGAGTTGCGCAATCAAATTGATCGCACAAGTTTTTGCCGCCGTTTGGCCTTGTTCGATGCTAAACCCGTCGCCCAGTTTGCCTTTGATCAGACCCTCTTTGCCCATGCTGATTTGACCAGAGATGTAAACAAGGTTTCCTGAGCGTACAAATGGTACATAGTTTGCCGCGGGCGCCGGGGCATTGGGCAGTTCAATCCCAAGTTCTTTAAGTTTGTGATCATAATTTGACATCGTTGCCCCCCACGAATTTCTGTTTAGTTCACTTGCCAAATTCGGAAGTGATAATTGCCACCCGTATCTAAGATTTCTTAAGCAAGGGAACAAGCGACGTTAGAATCTTGGCTTTCCACGGAGTGTTTTTACTTCCGATCGTTGCGCTTTGGCTTGCAAGCGCTTTTCTTTTTGCGATCGGGTTGGCCTAGTTTTGATACGGGGTTTCGGTGTTTTGAGTGCCTCTAAGATCAGTGCTTTAAGGCGCAATCTTGCCGTTTCGCGGTTGCGCGGCTGGGAACGGTATGTGTCGACTTGTAGAATGAGTGCACCATCGACTGTCCATTTGTGCCCGGCGAGCCGCTTCAGCCGTGTTTTCACAGGTTGGGGTAGGTTTGGGGATCTGGCGGCCTCAAACCGAAGTGTGACTGCAGTGTTCACTTTGTTCACATTTTGGCCACCGGGACCCGATGCCCGCTGGAAAGTCTCAGTGATTTCCCAATCTTCGATTTGAGTTTGTGCGTTGATATATACCATCTCAAGCCCCCAGCCCGGCTGATCAATCCAAGCATCTTTGGGGCGAAACGTTAGATTTCAAAGATCATCTCGTCGACTTCCAATACGGCAATCATGTCCCCACCGGTGCTGGTTTCTGGCGCGCGATCCAATATGTCATCGACCATATCACCACCAGTCTCTGTTCTTTCGTCACCATCCGAAAGCGCTGATATCATTTCACCACCTGATATTGCGCCATTGTTCTCTGAGAATTCTGTATTTGCAGAAGAGACGAACTCAAAACTATCTTCCATGATGATACCGGCAGCATTCTTTACAATGATCGTTGTGTTTCCGATTTCGACTTGCGCATCGGTGCCGTTTACGGTCGTGATATCAAGATCATTTTCGTCATAGTTTCCAACGATCCTGATTGTGTCTCGGGCACTATTGTAGTCCATGATCGTGTCGGTCTGAGTTGACGAAATGCTGTCAAATATAAAAATGTCGCTTCCGGGCCCTGAGGTCAGCTCATCATCGCCCAACCCGCCATTGATGATGTCATCTCCGCCCAAACCGCGCAGCGTGTCTTGACCAGAGCCGCCGTAAAGTTCATCATTCCCACGGCCTCCATTCAGCAAGTCATTTCCGTTTTCACCATAAAGCATGTCGTCTTTTGTGAAACCACGCAATTTATCATTGTTGTTGCCGCCATAAAGGGTGTCATTCTGACCATTCCCAACCAGGACATCATTTCCACCATACCCATAGATGATGTCATCTCCGGCATTTCCGTAAATCTTGTTGTTACCCTCGTTGCCATGAATTTCGTCTTCGCCTGAGCCACCGACCGCATTCTCAATCAATGAGGCTGTGTTATTGTCAAACAACAAAGCATTGTAGATTTGGCCTTCGGAATATGTATTGTCGAAAAAGTTCAACTCAGCGGCATTCGTGTTGCCGTTTGTATCAAGATCGACATATCCGCCGGGCGCCAAATCGATGTAAAGATCGGTTGTGAAATTTCCAAAGTTGTATGTGTCTGTGCCACCGCCATCCCAGATCGTTTGGAACACTACGCCGCCAATGGCATCAAACTGTTGCACCCCATTGATACTGAATGCGCCTGTCGAGGGATCCCAGCTATATGTCGTGTTGGTATTGTTGGTTGAATAATTTGCGCCGTACATGTGTTGGATGGCAGCGATATCCAGCATCATAAGTGTTTGAGCGTAGGAGAAGGTTGAATTCGTGTAGCCGGTCAATGGCGCGCCGATATAGGCTCTGTAGCTCATAATCGAATATTGCATCGAATCCATTCCCGACGAAACAGTCCCAAAGGGGTTCGTGTTTTCATGTGGGTGCACTAGACCAAGCGCATGTCCAATTTCATGGCCGATTGTTGTAAAGTCATAATCCCCAAATTGCGGGTTTACGCCGGCGCCGCCATACCAGCTGTCCCCGCCCCAATAGTCACTCGTCGGTAGAAACGCAAAGGCCGTTGAGGCGTTGCCATTCGCAAACTTCAAAACGGCGTCTTCGTCGGACGCGCCTGTGTTCTCTGTGAAAGTCAATCCAGAAACGGCTGCATATTGATCCAGCCAGAATTCCACGGATGCCTGCTGGCTAGCGTCGAACTGACTGAATGACGAGCCGTGTTCCGACTGATCGAACGAGTCGTAATCTGAGATACTGTTTGGAAAAGAAAAAGTCAGGTTCGTCGAAGACCATTTTGTATCATAGAGAATCCCGTTCACATCGGAATTCGTTGTGGCAAATACCGAACTGGTTGAGGCGTCGCCAAGAATTGGCAAAGATGTGCCGCCTTGATTGCTGAAGAGCGCATGGCCACCATTTGCCTCATAGTTCGGGTTCATTGAGCAGAGCGTGCACATTTAACTTTTCCTTAACTTTTAATTCCGGTTCGATGAGAGTCGAAGCTACTAAAATTAGTCAGACATGTTCGATAATAAAAAACTACTGTTCTTTGAAGGCCTATTTGTCCGTTCGCTATAATATGCCGCGGTTTTGCTTAGGACTGCTGGAGTTATTGAAGTTTTAAGCATCATGCGGGCAAAAAGAAAAAGCCCGCAACCAAGGTCATCGCGGGCTTCCCTCGAGATTTGGAGGTGGCAAGCAGGGAGGGCGCTTTTGCGTCCGGTACCTGAGGCCAGGCCTCGATGCTAAAGGGGCTGCCCCTTAGATGAGAACCTCGCTCGTAACCTTTACCAGCTGCTCCTGTTTCCCAATAATCATTGGCACCTCCTTTCTGATTGTTTCTCAACTCTACGGGTCGTTGCCCGCACCTAAAGAATACACAAGATGTGGATAACTCCAAAAGAATTCGTAGGCTGTTACGTAATTTTTACGATATCTGCCTATTTTCTGCGATCATTGAAATCATTTCGAACATGATTGCCATGGCGGTCAGCGCTGTGATCTGGTTCGGGCTGTCTTTGGTGGGCATAATGCAGACGATATCGCCGCCGATGATGTTCAGACCGCGCACAGCATGCAGTAGGCCCACTGCCTCATCTATATCAAATCCCTTTTCGCCTGGTTCGATATTCGACACAGCGGGCGCGATCGTTGGATCAAGACAATCCAGATCAAAGGTGATGTAAACCGGACGACCCGCCAGGACCTCTTTGATTTGGGCTACAACATTCGCAAGCCCGCGCTGACGGAAGTCCCGCATGGTCACGACGTTATAGCCGTAGTCATAGGAGGGTTGCAGCCAGTCGAGCGTTCGCGCATGGCCGCGCAACCCGATCTGCATGGAATGTGTTGGGTCGACTTGACCTTGATCAGCCAGATATGCCCCCCAATGGGCCGCGGATTTCTTGGCTCCAAGAAAATGGTCCACTTTGGAAAAGACATCCGTGTGTGCGTCGAGGTGAAGGAAGCAAACCTTTTCACCCTGCGTGATATTCCCATTTCCCAGTGCTTGGACAATACCGCCGGTAATCGAATGATCGCCACCGATCGACACAGGGCGCGCGCCAGCGGCGTCGATATCCTTGTAGAATTCTGTGATCGCCTCAATGCTGGCCTCATTGTCATTGGCGCGCGGAAAAGGGACGTCACCCACGTCAACAATTTTGGTCGCCGACCATGGGTCTAGGTTGAAATGGCCATGCATCCGCCGTCCCACGCTGGAGACATTGCGAAGGGCGCGCGGTCCAAGATGCTGATCCTTTTCGGTTGTGCCGTTTCCGCTAGAATGGGGCACGCCGACCAGAGCGATATCCGCACCTTCCGGCCCTTCATTCGGGCAGCGAAACAGCGTTGGAATTCCCCACCAATAGAGGTTTTCCATCATCGACGCTTGGTATTTGTCGGTCATCGTTTTCTTCGTCGCTTCTCGGGAATTCTATTAACTTTGTTTACTCATCTTCGAGTGTCGCAAGAAATGCGATCAGGGACTGTCTATCGCCTGCATCTTTTAACAACCATGGGCGATCTTCTTCGACTTTGTCGATACTTAGGCACGCATTGCCAATGAACCACTTTGGATCGCCAGACAACATTGCATTCAGTGCATCCGCTTTCCAAACAAACGGGGTGTCTTTTGCATGTCTAGAAAATTGTCGAGAGTATCTGAAGCCGTCAAGCCGTGCGGCCGACGCGCCAACGATCCCATTTAAATACGGTCCTGCGCCATGGCGAAACCGCGCGTTATGGCAGACGGCGCATTTGCGAAAAATTGTCTCGCCGCGATCTATCTGTTCCAGGGTGCTCTCCTGGAGAATACGCGCTGTCTCCTCGTTGGAAAGCGTCGGTCCAGCCATAAATGCCATAAACACCGCAACGGCAAAGAATCTGAATTGGTTACTTGGCAAATTTTCTCCTAAATCAAAATCTAGGAAGGAATGCTTTCTTTAGCAATGTTTTTTCTTTGGCGGTGTTCGGCCTGGCGAAAAATCAAAGCCCGCAGTGTTGGTTTTTGCGGGCTTCATTTTTTGAGTTTTGTAAATTGTGTAAAGTGTAAGCTTAGACTGGTTTGGCTAAGCGAATTTTACAAGGTATTTGAACCTCTACGCAGCAGCCCATTTTTGGGTTAAAACGCGAAAGGGTATAAGGGCAATCAGGGCCAGTGACAGTTTCACCATCCAATCGGCAAAAGCGAGGGACACCCAAAGCGGGCTGATCGGACCTGTTCCCAGAAGAGGAAGCATCTCATTCGCCCAAGAAACATCATTGGCCGGCTCCAACCACATCAAACCTGCTGAGAAGGCAATTGTGAAAAAGATGGCTGTATCGAGTGTTGAGCCGATGAAAGTGGATGCAAGTGGCGCTTTCCACCATTGGCCCTGACGCATTTTATCAAAGACAAGCACATCGACCAGTTGGGCCACCAGGAAAGCGGTACCTGACCCGATTGCGATCCTTAGGGTTACAAGTGGGCCGTACTCTCCTATGATTTGTGTGCCGATAAAAGAACAGATGATGCCGACCCCAAAGCCGAACAATACGACACGTCGTGCCTGAGAAGGTCCATAAATTCGGTTCATAAGGTCTGTGACCAAGAAGGCGAACGGGTAAGTGAACGCCCCGTAAGTAAGCCAATCCCCATAGAGGAATTGTACGAGTATGTTTGAGGTGACGACAATGACGCCCATGGCAATCACGCCAAGGATAAAACCACGCTGCATTTTTGAACTCCGTTTTGAAAAGGTAGCGGACACTTTGCCCCAAGGGATTAGGGTGGGCGGCGCTTAACGAAGCTTTGTAGCAGGCACAAGCCTAGTCTATGCGTTTTCTGATCCGGTTGTTGAAAACCATAGGCCCACCAACTAAGATGATCGCCCCGATCGACACTCCGAAGAGCAGTGGATTGGTACCGCTATTGGCCACTGCAATCCCCAGGACGGCCCAACACACCGCCGCGCCATAGGTCCACAGCCCAAGTTTGATCTGGTTCAAGACGGCGAAGCCTGTTGCCAGGCCAAGGCAGAGGATAGCCGCACTTTCGTCTGACATAATGCCGTATCCTGCGAGTAAAAGGCCTATGGCCACGAAACTTGCCGCAGACAGCCACCCCGCATAGAGGGCCACGGGCCAGGAGGCGGCCCAATGGGGCTCTGCGTTTTTGCTGATGTAAAGCGACCACAACACGGCGATCAGCATCACCCAGATCAAAATGGTGGCCCAAACCGGCGAGATGTTTGCAACTGGTATCCAAATTGCCCCGATGCCAAGTGAAACTATCAAGGGCCAGCGCCCCCGATCCCAAGCAGGATCGTCTCTATGTTTCAAGAGTCCCAATCCCGCATGCCCAATCAAAACGGCATAGATCAAACCCCAAATGGCAAACGCCCACCCCACGGGTTGAACCGGAGGGTCGATTTGGGGGTTTGGATATTTATTGGGGTCAAAGCCGTTAAAACTGTCGCTGAGGAAAGGTGACACCGCAAATGCAATGGCGAGGAAAAGAACGAAGGCTGGTTTGAAATAGTTTGTCATGGATCCGGGCTATACTTAGTTTTCATCAAGTTTGTCTTCCTGAACTTTTATGCCAGGCTGTGTGCGCACACGATACTTTTAGCTGATCGATCAAGGCGGCGGCGTACAGAAAATTCGTCGCGATCAAGGGCAATTGGCGTCAAATTGATAGGGCCTTTGTTGACACCGCCGATCGGCAGCCTCATCCAAAGACGGGGTAGTCGGTAAAATTGAAAATGCAAAGAACCAAAATAGGCATTGTCGCGGTGGCAAAAGATGAAAGTCGCTATCTGACAGAGTGGGTGCATCATTATCTTTATTTTGGTGCCGACAAGATTTTGGTTGCCTTCAATCGAAGTACCGACCCCTCGGAAAACATGGCGGCAATACTTGAAGGCGAACAACCGCAATTCGAAGCCGTAAATGTAGACTCATTTGATAAAATTGACGGTCAGAATAGAAAAGATCTTCAGCGCCTTGCTTATGCTGTCTGTCTTGATGTGATCCGAAAAAAACATCCAGATATAACCCATGCCTTTTTCGTCGATATTGATGAGTTTTGGTTTCCGCGCGACTTCAAGACGAAGTTAAATGACTTCGTTGACCGATTTGGTGACTTCGCTTCTATGTCCTTTAATTGGGTTGCGCAGGGCTTTGATGACAAAGCATATAGTCCGCCTTTTTCAAATCGGCATGGTGACTTATCCACCAATAAGAAGACAATCATTGCCTTAAAATACTGGTCTAAACTGACAAGGATAGGATTTCATGACTGCGCGTTCAGTGGTCCCGATTGTGCAACACTTGATGGACGCGGGGAGCGTATTGATCTTGAATCAATAGAAGAAAGAGCCGTCAAAGCGCCAGAACAGTACCATGCTTTGATTCTGCATCGCATGTTTCGGTCTGCGGAAGAGTACTTTAGTATACTTTTGCGAGGGCGCCTTTCTGGTGCCGCCGAAATGAACAATGGCCGTACCGCCCAGCGCTTAAATGCAATGCAGAACGGTAAATTTGATCTACATCAATATTGTGATCAAACTGATGAAATATCCAAATATCACAAATCTTTGGATGCGTTTTTTTCGGCATCACAAACGATCGAGACAATTCACAAACAAAGGGAAAGTCAGACCTTTTGGAAACTTTTACCGACGGTCCGCAAAGAAATTTTGATCCGAAATTTTGAACTTCTGGTGTCAGCCTTAAAAGGCACCGTTCTCTTCGAACCGTTTGCGCGGCATTTTGCAAGTTTTGATTTAAGCGACCAACCGATTGAAACGAAGCAACAGATTTTAAACGCTTTGCACGAGATCGAGCAGGACAATTCGAGCCTTGGCCAAGACTAATAGAACACCTCAAGATCTGTAAGCCACTCAAATAGAGAGCGCTATTAAGACTGAGACTTTAAGCGTTACCAGATACGACAGTGACCAGTCGGTGTTCGCTTGGCATCAGCGCCCGTTCCCTGTGCGATGGCTTTTACGACATGTTGCAAATTGGTTCATGAGGGTGACCGTTCAAAAACGCTCTTTCGGCATCAGGCTGGTTTAACAGCGTCCCCTTGTGAATTCGGCGCGGCCTTTGCAGATGCGATCTGTCCTGATTCAACCAAAGGGCTTCGAACTCATGTGCTGGATCGGATTTCACTTTGAACCGATTCATTGCGGTATACATTTTGACCTCTATGGTGCGCTTTGCTGTCTTTTTAATTCTTGGTGCTCGTCCTCGACGAGGCCAATCTTCCAGTACCCAGAAATGTAGGCGTCGGATTTTGAAATGCCGCGGGTGTTTACGATCTCTTCACGCAAGGCTCGGACCACGCTGCTTTCGCCTGCAATGCAAGTTTGTACCTGCCCGGCAAATGGGAGCAAGCTACGAATTTTGGTGACGGCTTGTGTTGAGTGCACATGTGGGTTTTCATGAATGACCCAATGCTGTTCAATGCCCTCGGGAGCATCGATTGATTGTTTATCTTCTTCAGATGTTATCTCGAATACAGCAGTTCCTTCTGCATCCCTAGGCATCGCTTCCAGTGTTGCCGCAGCAACTGGGATCGCCGACATATCTACAGCGATCACATAGTAGTCGGCGTAAAACTTTGACAGTTTAACTGGGCCAGGTCCGGCAAAACCGCAAATTGATCCGACTGTCGCACGTCTTGCCCAAGCTGACGCAGGACCGCTATCCCCATGGTCTACAAAATCAATGTCAATCTCGCGCCAATCAGGTCTAACATGGCGAATGGTATATGTTCTGACCGAGGGACGGGGTCCATTTTCAAGTTGTGATTTGAATGCCTCGTTTGACTGACCTGGTTCTGGGAGGAACAGTTTGCAATGAGCGCCTTCTATTCCAGCACGGAAATTTGCAATGAAATCCGCCTTAAGGGTCACGCGGATCATGTTTGGTGTGATGTGATTTGAACTTGCAACGGTAAGCGTTCGCGGCGTTGGTTTACTTGGCAAACTAAGAATCTCCAAATTATTTCCGACAAAAATAGTAAGATTTATCTAAAATTCAAGATCGGTGCTGCAAATGGTTAAAATGCAACAAAGCTCCAACCTTTGAGTGATTGACAGAATTAGAAATTCACTATGCGGTAACGGCTATGGTGTACCAAAAACCTGCCCATTGGGCTGACCCTTCCAAAAAGCTGTTCCCGCATCAGGTTGGGTTCACAGCGCCGCCTTATGATTTTGATGCCGCGCCGTCCGACTTTTTACGAATTTGTCCTGAGACTGTTGGGGTCCACGGACGCATGCTGCATGCACCTGAATATGCGCATAAGATTGAGGATCGAAAAAAGAACTTTGGTTTGCTTGAGGATTTTGTCGAATGCATGGCCAATAACGGTGTCGATGTTTGCGGGCAAATCGGGTCGAACTGGGTGCATGCCAGTGGTATGGGCCCGGACGGGATCGCAGCCTATTGCCGAAAGATTTCTGATAAATATGAGACACCGTTCCATATGGCAGGCTACACAATGGTCGAAGCCTTGCGAGAGATCGGTGCCGAGAAGATTGCGATCAACGCCACCTATCATTGGCCAGCTTGGTGGCAAGGCGCTGAAAGTTTTTTAAAGGCCGCCGGGTTCGACGTGCTCTATGCGGGTAATTTTGTAAGCCAAGGCCTCTTTTCAACACAGGAGGACGTGAATGATAAAATTTGGATTTTTGATGGCGATCTGGCCACCAAGTCCACACAATATGTTGTTGAGAAAGCGCCGGATGCGGACGCAATTGTTGTGACTGGAATGTGTAATTTCCGTCGTGCCGATGGGTTGCCTCAACGGGTTTTGCATGTCGCGCCGGATCTGGAAACCTTAACTGGCAAACCCGTTATCGGGTCTGATGTCTCACTCTATTGGCGGATATTCAAAGACCTTGGTGTGTTGCCAACTGGGCGACATGGGCGACTTTTGGAGCGATTGTAATGCCTAAAATTCTTGCTCTCTGGGCCGTGCCTAGATCGACATCAACGGCTTTCGAATGGATGATGCGCCAACGTGGTGATCTGGCTTGTTACCACGAACCCTTTGGAGAAGCGTGGTACCAAGGAGAAGAGCCGCTTTGGCCGCGACTGACTGCTCAAAGTGTACGCACTAAAGGTCTAACGCTTGAAGTCACTTTGAAAACCCTGCTTGAGCATGGTGCACGAGAGCCGGTCTTCATCAAAGATTTTCCACACTATATCGATCATATGTGGACAGCCGAAATGCTTTCGCATTTCAACCATAGTTTTCTGATCAGAGATCCGGCAAAAACCATTACATCGATGTATGATAAATGGCCGAATTTCCACGAAAAGGAAGTCGGGTTTGCTGAGCAGCGCGCCCTCTTTGATTTTGTGGCTGAGATGAATGGCGCGCCGCCGCCCGTTATTGATAGCGATGATCTTCTAGAAAACCCTCATCTAATGGTTCTACGATGGTGCGAGGCTGTTGGGATTCCCTTCAAGAAAGATGCCCTGAGTTGGGAGCCTGGCGCAAGGGACGAGGTGAGTTGGTGGGATGGCGGAAGTTTTCATGCAAACTTACGCGATTCTGATGGTTTGAAACCTCAAAAAAGGAAATATGTAGAGCTTGAAAAAACTCCGGACCGAGTGCGAGAGGTGCATCTTAGGGTGTTGCCACACTATCAGCATCTTTATCAGCATCGGATCCGCTGACGATTGAAAGGCTTCAGATGACGACAGAATACGAACCCCCTAAAATTTGGACCTGGGATGCAGAAAGTGGCGGAAAATTTTCCAACATCAATCGGCCAATCTCTGGAGCGACACACCAAAAAGCATTGCCGCGCGGAGATAACCCGCTGCAACTTCATTCCTTGGCGACCCCTAATGGGGTGAAAGTCACAATCATGTTGGAAGAGCTGTTGGAGTTGGGCCATTCCGGTGCAGAATATGACGCCTATGTGATCAATATAGGTGATGGCGATCAATTCTCTTCGGGCTTTGTTGAAATCAATCCAAACTCGAAGATTCCAGCACTTTTTGACACGACGACGGGCTCCCGTGTGTTTGAAAGCGGCGCGATCCTCTTGTATTTGGCGGATAAATTTGGTGCGTTCCTTCCTGCTTCGGGCCCTGAACGCACAGAGGCGCTGAATTGGTTGTTTTGGCTCCAAGGGTCTGCGCCGTATTTAGGCGGTGGTTTCGGTCATTTTTACGCTTATGCACCCGAGAAATTCGAGTACCCAATCGATCGTTTCGCGATGGAAACAAAGCGCCAATTGGATGTTCTAGACAAACGCTTAGCGGAGTATAAATTTCTTGGCGGTGACGACCTGACAATTGCGGACTTTGCGACAGCGCCTTGGTATGGGGCATTGGTTAAGGGTCTGGTTTACGAAGCAGCGGAGTTCTTGAGTGTACATGAATACAAGAATGTCATTCGATGGACCGATGAAATCTTTTCTAGACCTGCGGTTAAACGCGGTCGCAAAGTGAACCGTGTGTGGGGCGAGGACTGGGAGAAATTGCCAGAAAGACATAGTTCCACAGACTTCGATACGCTTCCGAAAAAACCGGAATGAAAATTGGCGAGAGGCGTTGCCTATCGCGCGCTCCGAGGTAATTGTGCCAATTCCAAGTGGATTGGACTTATTCGAAGTATCTGCGGGTTGTATTGGTTTTGCCAAAAGGGGTCGACAAGGCCCCGACGGGCTACTTCCGGTCAGGGCAAAGTTACACGCCAACAGCCATGAAGGCGTCGGTCAGCCGATCAACTTTGTCTTCCGTGATACCTGCAATATTCATGCGACTATCACCCACCATGTATATCCCAAAATCCTCTCGCAGTTTTGCGACCTGTTCCGGCGATGCACCAAGACGTGAGAACATTCCGCGGTGATCCGCCAAGAACCCAAATCGATCAGACCCGCTGGCCGTTTGCAGTGATGAGGAAAGTGTTTCCCGGATTTGAATCATTCCCTCACGTACTTCTTTTAACTCGGCTTCCCAATCGGATCGCAAATCAGGATCGCTCAGCACCATCGTGACCAGTCGGGCGCCGTGATCGGGCGGGAAGCTGAAGTTTTGTCTGTTAAGATGTGCCATATTGGCTTGCGTAATGACTTGATCTTTCGCCGAGGTCATCGCGATTGCGAGGCCACAACGTTCTCGATAAATACCGAAATTCTTCGAGCATGACGAAGCCACCAGCAATTCCGGGCAAACAGAGGCCAGTTTGCGAACCCCGTAAGCATCTTCTTCTATGCCGTCGCCAAACCCTTGGTAAGCAATGTCAACGAATGGTGTCAGCTTATTGGCAATCAAAAATTCAGCGACCTGATCCCATTGAGATGGTTTCAGATTGGCGCCAGTTGGGTTGTGACAACATCCATGGATGATGATGACATCACCCTCTTTTGCCTCTCTAAGGTCAGTCATCATGGCCTCAAAATCAACGGCGCGCGTCTGCGCGTCGAAATAAGCGTAATCACGTTTTGCAAGGCCAAGATGCGCGATAATGCTCGCATGGTTTGCCCAGCTTGGACTGGACAACCAAATTGTCGCATTGGGGTTTGCAAACTTCACCAGTTGCAAGATTTGGTGGATTGCGCCTGTCCCACCGGGGCAATGTGCAAATGAGAGACGCTCTTTTGCAACCGTGTCGCCCAGCACAAGATCACTCATGACTTTGTGAAAGGCTGCATCCCCAATTAGACCCGTATAAGTTTTGGTCGTTTCATCATCCCAAAGCTGCCGTTCGGCGGCCTTCACGGCGCGCATTATTGGCGTATTTCCGTTTGCATCCTTGTAAACGCCGACGCCCAGATCAATTTTATCCTCGCGGGTATCTGAACGGAACAGTTTCATCAGTCCTAAGATCTTGTCTTCAGGTTGCAGCTTTAGCGCATCAAGCATGGTCTATCAGCTTTCTATGGTTGCCAGTGGCAAGTTGTGATCTGCGCCCCACTCGGCCCAAGATCCGTCATAAAGGCGAATATCGTCTTGACCAAGCTCCGCCAAGGCCAGAGTTACTATCGCAGCTGTGACCCCGGACCCACAAGAGGTGATGGCGGGATGATCTACATCGTGCCCGGCAGCTTCAAATACCTCGCGAAGCGCGTCAGTACGCTTCAAGCGTCCGTCATCGGTCAGAAGGGATTTAAAGAAGACGTTTTTGGCCCCCGGCATATGACCAGAACGCAGTCCTGCCCGTGGCTCTTTCCCGCCTCCAGAAAATCGCTGTGGTGGGCGAGCATCTAAGATAGGATGGGCGCCATTCTCGATTGCATGCAAAACGGCATATCGATCGGCCACCCGATGAGATTGGTAATGGGCAGAGTAGGATCCGACTTGCGGGTCTTCCTGACCCGAAGCCAGGGCCCCTCCGGCGGCTTCCCATGCGGGCAAACCACCATCTAGAATTTTCACGTCGCGATGGCCCATGGCTTTGAAGCTCCACCAAACGCGAGCCGCCGAAAACAAGCCATGGCAATCATACACGACGATCGGACTGTCATTCCAAATCCCAAGCCCGCTTGCCGCTGCGCCAAAAGCATCTTCGTCAGGAAGCATATGCGGCAGGTCATCGGATTGATCTGCAACGGCGTCGATATCGAAAAACTGTGCGCCCGGGATATGTCGATCAAGGTATTCAGAATAGGGATCTCTGGCCTGATCAGGAAGATGCCAGCTTCCATCTAAAATGATCAGCGCGGGATCATTCAAATGGGCGCTGAGCTGTGTGGGTGAAATCAAGTGTTTCATAGACAAATCCTTTATGGCCCTGATCTTAGCGTTTCATACCACAAAGCAAAGCGCGCTTTGGTCAGCCATGTTCCTTAAGCAAACGGCGTTTTTGTTTGTTCCAATCCCGCTCTTTGCTTGTGTCACGTTTGTCAGATTTGTTTTTGCCTTTGGCCAGTGCAATCAGGCATTTCACTTTGCCTGTATCATTGAAGTAAACCTTGAGGGGCACAATCGTCATGCCTTCGCGGGTTTTGCCCTGCCATAGCCGAGTCATCTCGCGCTTCGAGACCAACAATTTACGTTTGCGACGCTCTGAATGTCCAAAATTCTTTGCCTGCGTATAGAGCGAGATATAGGAATTGATCAGCCACAGTTCACCATCCTCAACATCAACATAGGCTTCGGTGATCTGAGTTTGTCCTTGGCGCATGGACTTAACCTCAGAGCCCATAAGAACCATGCCGCATTCCAAATTGTCTTGCAGCGCGTAATCAAAGCGCGCGCGCCTGTTTTCTGCAATCAGTTTGTTATTTGGGTCGGCTTTCTTTTGGGCCATAGCCTAGTTGATCAACCCGGCATGGCGCATGCCGTCGGCAATCAAGTCCTGTGTCGGCTTTGTTACGGGAACCAATGGCAAGCGGACCTCATCGTGAACTTTGCCCAAAAGCGAAACAGCATGTTTTGCCCCGCAAAGACCGGGCTCTGTGAAAATCGCTTTATGAAGTGGCATCAGACGATCCTGGAGTTCAAGCGCCAAGGCAAAATCGCCTGAAAGGCAGGCTTCTTGCATTTGCGCGCACAGTTTTGGTGCTGCGTTTGCGGTCACGGATATACATCCGACCCCGCCTTGGGCGTTAAATCCATGCGCGGTTCCATCCTCACCCGACAATTGAATAAAATCTGGGCCACAAGACATGCGTTGCAAATTCACACGATGCAAATCCCCTGTTGCATCTTTGACGCCCACAATATTCGGAAGTTTGGCCAACTCGCCCATTGTATCAGGTGACATGTCAACAACCGACCGGGGTGGGATGTTGTAAATGATGATCGGAATGCCAACGGCATTCAGCGCCGAATAATGCGCAATCAACCCAGCTTGTGTTGGTTTATTGTAATAGGGGGTCACCACCAACGCGCCGTCGGCGCCAACCTCTTTTGCAAATTCGGTGAAACGCAAAGCCTCTGCCGTATTGTTTGAACCAGCACCTGCAATCACAGGAATACGACCGGCAACTTGGGTGACGACGATGCGGATCACTTCTTCATGCTCGTCATGAGAAAGTGTTGGACTTTCGCCCGTTGTCCCAACCGGCGCCAATCCATGCGAGCCTTCTGAAATGTGCCAGTCCACAAGATCCCGCAATGCATCCTGGTCAACCGCACCGTTTTTCATTGGTGTGATCAAAGCTGGGATAGAACCTTTAAACATGTGCGTCCTCTTTATTTTGGCGTGACTCGGATCACTGTATTGAAGACGATCATGTAACTGTGATGGCCGACCTTGCCAAGTTGCCCTTTGAGGGATCATCTTGCTGCGATAAAGACTCTGCATGACACTACGAATTTTTGTCTTTCTTGTTCTTTTTATCGCCTCACCTCTTTGGGCGCGTTCCGAAGCTGAAAATGGAGCGTTGATGTCGCAAGCGTTGGATGCTGCGGCACAACGAAACTGGGAGCGGGCCGAGGCACTGGCAGATCGTGTCACCGATCCAAGGGCTGCGTTGATCATCAGGTGGTCGCGTCTGCGTGCAGGTGATGGTGACTTTTCAGAGTATCAGAATTTCTTAGAACGCTATTCGGATTGGCCTGGCCTTAAACTTATGCGTCGACGCGGTGAGAGCAAGATTTCTCCCTTTTACCGAGCATCGTCTGTTCTGGACTACTTTTCAAAGCAACCGCCGCAGACCGGGACGGGTTCATTGCGTTTGGCAGAGGCTTTGACATCTCAGGGACGGCCCCAATCTGCTGAGAAAGAAATTCAACGTGCTTGGACAACGATGACGCTGACGCAAGAAGAAGAACGGACAATTGCAGGCGCATACCCAATGCTTGTCGCGCAGTTTCAGCGCACACGCTTAAGCAACCTGTTGTGGAACGGTCAACTTACGGCTGCCGATCGCATGTTGTCGCGCGTCGATGAGGGATACAGAAAGCTTGCTGTAGCCCGCATTGCGCTGCAGCGAGAACAAGGTGGTGTCGATCAAAGGATCGCGGAAGTGCCCGCGGAATGGCAAGATCATCCCGGGCTGACCTATGATCGGTTCCAGTGGCGAATTTCCAAAGGCCGCTGGGATGATGCACAAAGTTTCTTGATTGATCTCGCACGCTCTGATGGCGAACTGGGGCGTCCAGATGAATGGTCAAACCGCCGCCGCGGTTTTGCACGTCGCGCGATGCGCGAAGGTCAGTTCGAAGACGCATATTTGATTGCAACCCGACATGGCCTGACTGCAGGATCAGATTTTGCCGACCTTGAATGGATTGCGGGCTATATCGCCCTAACCAAACTGAACAACCCGAACCTTGCTCTAGGGCATTTCAATCGGTTTAACGCGTCTGTTGGTTCGCCCATTTCAAAAGCTCGTGCGGGGTATTGGTTGGGACGAACCTATGAAGCGCTAAACCTGAAGGATCAGGCAGATGTCGCTTATCGCCAAGCGGCCGATCATCAAACGGCCTACTACGGTCAATTGGCCGCAGAGCGTGTGGATATTCCAAGCGATCCGACATTGACCGGAACTGGCGATCCGACGCCAGATTGGCGCCGTGCGTCTTTTGTCAAACGTGACGTGGTTCAGGCAGGGATCCTCCTTTCATATACCGGTGACCCGGCTTTGATGCGGCGTTTCTTTGCCCATCTTGCAGAAACTCTTCCGGAGGTGGAAATCGCCCAGCTTGCCGATTTGGCCCTAGAATTGGACCAACCTTTTGTTGCTTTGGGTGTGGCAAAACAGGCTGCATTGCGAGGCATCACTTTACCACGCCCGTATTTTCCGGTGACTGATTTGGCCAAAAACGCTGGTCCTTTACCATCCGAAGTTGTGATGTCGATTGCTCGCCGCGAGTCTGAGTTGCGTGTTGATGCAACAAGCCCAGCAGGTGCATTGGGTTTGATGCAATTGATGCCAGGCACAGCAAGAGAGGTTTCTAGGTCCTTGGGTATAGACTATTCCAAAGCCAAACTGACGGAAGACTGGCGCTACAACGCGGCCCTTGGCACTGAATATCTAGCTGAAATGCTGCGCCGCTATGATGGATCCTATTTATTGGCCTTTGTAGCCTATAATGCTGGACCAGGTCGCGCCGATCAATGGATTGAGACTTATGGAGATCCACGTGACCCGCGGCTCGACGCGATCGATTGGGTCGAAAACATCCCGTTCAGAGAGACCCGAAATTATGTCATGCGCGTCACCGAAAGCATGCATGTCTATCGCGCGCGCTTAACTGGCGGCCAGCCGCCTTGGCAAATTTCCCAAGATTTAAAAGAGGGTATTGGAGCGTTTTGACGGCACCGAGAGACCAGTTCCCCATTTCTTCGTAGCACCGTTAATTCAAGCCTTGCCAGATCGTAAGATCGTGAAGACACCAGCTGCGATGACAACAGCTGATCCCAATGCGGTCCAGATGTCTAAGAATTCGCTAAAGACCAAAACGCCGATACTCGCGCCGAAAACAAAGTGCATATAGGCAAAGGGTTGCACGATGCTTGCCTCTGCTTGCTCATAACATTTGATCAGTAAGAAATGGCCTAGCGCACCAGTGACACATAAAAGGGCCATCCAAACAATATCGATGCCTGTGATCCATTCCCAATTGGCAAGACCAAGCGGCGTCATTGCAACGGCTCCTGAAACGCCTGTCCAAAAAAAGGATGTCGAAGCTGTATCGCGACGTGCGGCAATTCGGGTCAGCAAACCATAGAGCGCGAACATCAAGGCGGACGCCAATGGGATCAAAGCGTAGGGGCTGAAAACGCCAAGTCCCGGTTGAATAATCAGCAATATGCCGCAAAATCCCACGCCGATGGCGATCCAGCGACGCCAACCGACGGGCTCTCCTAGAATACGTCCCGACAAGGCGGCAATGATTAGTGGGTAAAGTGTGAAAATGGCCATAGATTCAACCAAACCCAGATAAATAAAAGCCGTGACCATAACGCAAATTTCTGCGGCCAATAAAATCCCACGAGAGATCTGCAAAACAGGTTGATCTGTCTGCGCTGCCGCGCGAATGCTGCCGGCCTGGCGTTGGGCGATGGCACAGACAAAAGCGGCAAAGAACCAGTAACGGATCATGACGATCAAAAGCACATTGTACTCGGCTGCCAAATGACGGGAAATACCGTCCTGCACAGCAAAGACAAAGCTGGCCGCGATCATCAAAAAGATACCAAGGCGGTTTTGATTGGCTTGGATGTCAGAGGCCGTTGTCATGGTTTGATGGCCTGCGTCATGTGCCGTTTTCGACCAAAGCCCGGCACACGCGTTACAGCAAATCCTGCATCCTTCATTTTTTGGCGAACATGACCGGCTGCGGAATAGGTTGCGGCCATCCCTCCTGCCGATGTCTTGTCGAAGACTGCTTGCATTAAATTTGCCTCCCAAAGTTCGGGGTTCTTGGCTGGCGAAAACCCATCAAGAAACCACGCGTCTGCCAAACCGCTCCAGGTGGGCACAGTTTTGCGCGCATCGCCTTCGATCACCGTGGCAAAGAGTTCTGGGGTTTCCAAGTGAAAAGGCGTATGCGCAAATCCCTGCAAAACCGTGTTTGCGGCACCCGTCAATTTCGGGAACGCCGCTAGCGCTTTTGTGGCCTGCGCCGGTGACAAGGGAAAAGCCTCGAAACTGGTGAAACGAAGTTGGCCGTTTACGCCGGCGTCGCGCCACAGATGCAACAAGGCACACAGGTTTAATCCTGTTCCAAAGCCCAGCTCTGCGACGTGAAATCCATCACGGAAACGTTTTGGTAAGTTGTTGCCTGACAGGAAAACATGCGATGTCTCGGCGGCACCATCAGTCAATGAAAAATATGGATCGTCAAACCGTGTCGCCACTGGCACATCTTGATCTCTCCATATCAAATCAGGGGCTTTTGACTGGTCACTCATACCGACAAGGCCTACGTCACGAAACGATGAAGGAAAAGACATCCGATATCTTAGTGATTGGAGCAGGCGCATGGGGTTTGGCGGCAGCCTATGGTGCGCTGCGGGCCGGTCGATCTGTTCGTATTCTTGAGGCCGGACAGCCTGGCATCGGCGCAAGCGGCGGATTGGTCGGCGCGCTTTCCCCGCATGTGCCGGATCAATGGAACCCGAAAAAGCAGTTTCAGTTCGAAGCCTTGGATGCCGGACAGCAATTTTGGCGTCGCATTGCTGAAATATCTGAGCTGCCAACGGGCTATGGTCGATTGGGACGAATTGTTCCGATAAAGGATGAAGCAAGTCGCGACCTTGCTGAATTGCGTGCACAGAACGCGTCCACCTTGTGGCAGGGCGTGTATCAGTGGCAAGTGCTTGATCAGATCCCATCATATCTATCGCCGTTGGCTGCGCCATTTGGTGCTGTACATGAAACCCTGTCTGCCCGGTTGGAGCCGCGCTTGGCCATTGCCGCTTTATCTGAGGCGGTTCGAGCTTTGGGGGGCGATATTGTTGAAAACCAATATGTTGAAACGATTTTGGAAGGTGCTGTAACCACCGCTCAGAACACTTATTTGGCTGAACGTATTTTTGTCGCTTCCGGCCTCAATGGCATTGACTGGATGTCGGCCTTGATCGGCAAAAGAGCAGGCGGTGGTGTCAAAGGACAAGCTGCCTTATTAAAAATCAACTTGGGGCCACAACCGCAAATCTTTGATGATGGTATCTACATAATCCCACATGATGGTGGGCAAACGGCCATCGGCTCAACCTCTGAAAATACTTGGGAACATGGCGGCACAGATGAACGTCTGGACGATCTGATTACGCGCGCGATTGCGATATGCCCCGAATTATCCTGTGCCCAAGTTCTCGAGCGGTGGGCGTCTTTGCGTCCAAAGGCCAAGCGCCGAGATCCGATGCTGGGCCCCGTCCCAGGTTTTGATCGAGTCTATGCTGTTCTGGGCGGTTTTAAGATCGGACTTGGCTTGATGCCGAAAATCGCGGATTTGATGGCCGAATTTGCCGTTGGAAAGCATCCAGATCTACCCGAGAGTTTTCGCGTCACGCACCATCTGCAATAACTTCGGCCGTCATACAGACACGGCGCTCGGGCCCTTCGACCCATAGACGCATACCGCCACCTGTCTTTACAGCGCAAAGCACAGCGGGTTCCATAACCGTCAATGGTGCTGTGGCGCGGTACTGAAACCGCTTCACCTTCTGACCGTTTTTTTGGGCGAACGTGATCAAGTGTTGCGCCAATAAAGGTCCATGAACGACCACGTCCTCAAAGCCTTCACCATTCTCCGCATAAGGGGCATCATAATGTATACGATGACCGTTAAGTGTCACGGCTGAATAGCGAAAGAGTTGCGCAGCCGAGAACAATACCTCTTCGGCAAACTGTGGATTCTCCAGCGTATGATCGTAGCTTGGTTTGCCTTCTTCAGGGTCATATGCCTCTCTGTAGATCAAGGTCTGATCTTCTCGTAGGCAGGTCACACCGTCTTGCACAATCTCATGGTTGACCATGATCGCAGCCAGGTTGCCCGTACGGCCTTGTTTTTCGTCGACAGCTTTGATCCGGCTGATTTTCTGGGCAGGCTTGCCTAAAATAATTGGGTTCATAAAATCGAGATGTCCACCGGCCCACATGCGCCGCGGCAAACCTGTAGATGGAATAAAGCTTCCTGGCTTTGGGTGACCATCTCGCCCTATTCGGTCTTCTGTCGCAATTTCCCAAAAATACGCCTGATGCCAAAAATCTGGCAGCATATCGCCAGCTGCGAATTCCTTGCGCGGTAGGCCTAGCACAGCATTCATTGCAGTTGCACGTACCGGATCGAGGATGTCATCCAAAATGCGTTCGGCCAAGGATCAAACTCCGCTTGTGATGGTCTGACGCTGTTATTTAGACAAATTGCCCAAATACACAACCTAAGCGGTTCCGATCGCTGGGATCAGGCCGTAGCATCTTTCAGATTTTGCACGATCGCCTCAATTGTTGCCATATACCGTTCATTTGGCAATGTCCCGTCCTGGGCAAATTCGGAATGTGCGGCGGCGATGTGCAATTCTGGTCCTGAAATCAGCCGCGGCTGAAATGGCTTGATTGCCAAAACAACAGAATGCATGGCGCGTGCGGCCCCTTCGCGTCCCGGAGAGGCACCAACCAATGCGACAGGTTTGTCCTTCCATGGTCCGCCTTTGGTGCGGCTGACCCAGTCCAGCGCGTTTTTCAAAACGCCCGTCAGGTTTTTGTTGTATTCGGGGGAGGCTATGATTACTGCCTCAGCGGCTTTGATCTGATCGGACAGTTTTTGAACTTCTGTTGGTACACCATCGAGTTCCGCCTCAAGGTCTTCGTTGAAGAGTGGGAGGTTCAAATCGGCCAGTTCGGACAGGCCGCCATAGGCTCGGGCGATAACATGCAGCAATTTGGTATTAAAAGACTCTTTGCGAAGAGAACCGGATATCAAGAGAAGCATCAGGTTTACCTTGTTTCTAAAATTTCGATCAAGCGCGCAGCCCACTGGCCAATAACTGGAATGAAATCCATTTGCGACAAGACGGAGACAATAATCCAAAGCACGACAGTGGCCCCGACGACAGTACCAAGGCCCAATGCCACACCCTTCAAGAAGTTGATCCAGAGCATTTGCCAGATCGAATTGTGCATGGCGATAAAGCGTGTGGCCTCCAGGCGTTCAAGGGTTAGGTGCAGTTTTTCTATGTCCCCAGCGATCGCTTCTTCATTCATTTGATTTTGTGCCTTGCTTCAGTACAGTTTTCGCAAAGTCCTATAGTCAATCATGCAGTTAAAAACACCCACCTGAATCGTTATTGGAGGTAAAACAAATTGGAAGATTTAGATCGACGCTCTTTTGCTCTGGATCGTCTGCGCCACGATATTCAGGAGTTTGGCGTCGATATTGATCCACCCGGTTGGAGCCAATTTGCAGGCCATGCATCGGCGATTGATATCTCTGCCGGAGAGCGGATCCAAAGTCAGGCACGTATTTCAGAGATCTGGGTGTTTTTGGCCTCTGGCATTGCAGCGTCCGAACAAACTTGGCACGATGGGACCTCGACCATCACACGTTTTTTCACGCCTGGCGACCTTTGCGCCAATTTCACCAGTGTTTGGCAAAAAGAAATCGCAGCTGACGATTTGATTGCGATGACCGATATAAAAGGTCTTGCCTTGCCAGATCACATCTTTCGACGGGAATACCTGCATGGGGATGCGCTGGGCCTTTATTTTCGAATGAAGGCGATGAAGACGCATTTGCTCGATAAAGAGCTACTTTGCGCCAAGACTTCTAACCGGATCGAACTGCGCTATAGGTTTCTGGAGGAGTACCAAGCAGAGGTGTTAGGTGCTGTGATGCAGAAAGACATTGCGCGTTTTTTAGGTGTCACGCCACAGGGCTTCTCCAGATACTTAAAACAAAAAAAATCCTTGGTCAGTTAACCTAGGTTCATCGACGTGCGTCTCCCGCTGCTTAAGCAATGTATGTTCACGGCTGGCAGAGAAAGAGCAACCTATGACCGATTTAGTAATGCCTGCGGCGCGGGCGTATGGTTGGGAATTGAAACCTGACTCATCCTCGCATTTTGAAATCGACCAAAAGGACAATGGTCAGTTCTGTGTCGTTTTGAATCACGCTTTGCTGCGCGGTGTCTCGGCCGAGATGCTGCGCTGGTGGTTCCGCAATTTCACCGTTCTCAAAGTGCGTCTGGAAGGTGTTCCGAATTATGATGGCAAAGTGGTTCCGGCATATTTGTTGTGGCATCCTTCAGACCATGTGAACGCAACTTTGTCCGGGAAACGGGCGGCTGACGGCACGGCGCAAGCGGGCTGCAAAATCCATATCCAAGAGGCGATGCAATATGACACCTATGGTTGGAAATACCCTGTCGATGCCGAGCTGGCGGTGGCCTATGTCGGGCCTGACGGCTGGGCCATGGGTAAGTTTATTCCGTTTCTAGGTCCGGTCATGATGCTGCGTATTCATTTCAAAGACGTGATTGAAAACGGCAAACATATTGGTGCGCATTACCATTATGAGGTTGTGATCGGCGTGCGCGGCAATAACCCGATTTCAAAATCCATTAACAAAAAGATCGGGGGCGAGTACGGGCCAGAGTTCTTTGCCGCATGGCAGCGGCATAACGTGATTGAGGTCGGTGTGTTTGAAAACTTCCTACCGCCCTTGTTTGCGCAAAAGAAAGACCTGAGTAGCCTGACCTATTCACCTGACATGAACCCCGATTTGCCGTCGCCGAACGATCAAACCGGGTTTTCGCAGGAACTGTTTGATACGCGGGTGAAAGCCTATGCAGAGGGCACGAATGCGAGCGCCGTGCAGCGATATGATCAAAAGACGTTTTTGTGAGCGAGCGGAGCGTGGGGTGTATCGCGCCGCAATTGAAACGGTGGGTGTTACGTACATTATTCACTTAAGGCACTTGCGAGCGTCATACATACGACCGAGATAATTCCGGGAACTAGTAAAAGTAGGTGGTGCCGTTTTAAGTCAGCTTTGGCCATTTCGGTTAGTTTGGTAGGTGCGGTTAACAGCGTGTATATCCAAATCACAGCTGTGATAAATCCGAGTAAAATGCCTAAAAGCGCAAACGCATCTGCTAGTCTAAACATGGCTTGGTCCCACTTAATTTGATTTACTGGCTAAAGATCGAGTGAATGCGATCCCACCACCAAATGCTCTCAAACTCGTAACATATCCTTTAAAATCCAGGCCAAAATCATGCATCCATCGCCTCCACTGCCGCCCGACGCTGTCCCGACACATGCGGTACAGGCGCGGTACAGGTTCTGTACGTATGCTGGCAGGGTGTTTTTGCATGATTTCTCGGTTTTTAAATTGATTAAAGAAGGTTGGGCGAAACCCCGCCCTACGCTTTCTTTAGCTTCTAACCCGACAGGTGTGGCACCGCTAGTTCGCTTTGCGAACCGCTGCCTGCCACTACGAGACGTGCTTCGCACGCTCGTTAATACTCCACCCCGATCTGGGCCTTGATCCCCGATCTAAACGGGTGCTTGATCAGCTCCATTTCCGTGACCAAATCGGCAATCTCGATCAGCTCGTCTTTGGCATTGCGGCCTGTCAGAACGACATGGGTCATGTGGGGTTTTTGGGTCGACAGGAATTCGACCACTTCGTTGATGTCGACATAGTCATAGCGCAGTGCGATGTTGATCTCGTCCAACAAAACCATCGAAATCTCAGGATCGAGGATCAGCTCTTTTGACTTTGTCCAAGCGGCCTGCGCCATTTCGGTATCGCGGGATTTGTCCTGCGTTTCCCAAGTGAACCCTTCGCCCATTGTGTGAAACTGGCAGAGGTCGGAAAAGCGATCCAAGATTAAGTCGCGTTCACCCGTGCTCATACCGCCCTTGATGAACTGGACGACAGCGCTGGGCATGCCATGCGCGATATGGCGAAAGATCATCCCAAACGCGGCCGAGGATTTGCCCTTCCCCTTGCCGGTATGAACAATGACCAAACCTTTTTGCTCGGTCTTGCCGGCCATGATCTTATCACGGGCGGCCTTTTTCTTGGCCATCTTCATGGCGTGACGTTCGGCGTCTTCCTGCTCTGTCATGATCTCTTCCCTCTTATAGTTCTGGTGGCATTGGGATGTGCCCTACATCCATCGGTTGTACATAGCCCTTTTGGAACCCTTCGCGATCGGCCAATCGCAAGTAATATTCCCGGACATTTGAAAACTCATTGATTGGGACCTGGTGCCATTCAAAACGCGAAACCCAGGGCCAAACGGCGAAGTCGACAATGGAAAGCTCGTCCAAAATTGTCTGACGGCCCGCAAGGCGGTCGTTTAAAACTTCATAAAGGCGAAGCGCTTCCTTTTGATAGCGGTCCTCGGCAAAGGGTGCCTTGCCAGGATTGTATTTCAAAAACTGATGCGCCTGTCCCAGCATCGGACCGAGCCCCGCCATTTGCCACATCATCCATTCCAGCATTTCCCAATAAGCGGGCGTGTTGTATTTTGGCGCGAATTTTCCCGTGTGTTCAGCAAGGTACATCAAGATCGCCCCGCTTTCATTCACGATCGTACCGTCCGGCATTACGATGGCTGGAATCTTGCCATTCGGGTTCATCGCTCGGAACTCTGGCGTGTTCTGGTCACCTGCGCCAATATCAATCGCGATGGCTTCGTAACTTAAACCCATCTCTTCCAGCGCGATCGAAATCTTTCGCCCATTTGGTGTCGTCCATGTGAAAAGCTTTATCATAGCATCCTCCGCAATCTTATCAGCAAGACTATCGCGCTGTTGTGTTTTGACCAGCCAGCCTTTGCCTGCGTTCGGCCAAGCCATTTCGAGTAGAGTTTCTGCGCGGTTCCCAAAGGCCGCGATCTAAGGCCTCTAGAAAGCGGTCAAGCATCTCATTCAGTGCGGCGGGATTGTGGTTTTCGATGAAGCTTTCTGTATCTTGGTCTTCGATATATGCTTCATAAATCAGATCGAAATGATGGTTTTTTACGGCACCTGTCGTAGCCGCGAAGGCAAACAAGTAGTCCAGCGTCGCTGCCATCTCGAACGCACCTTTGTACCCGTGGCGTTTGACCCCATCAATCCATTTCGGGTTGACGACCCGGGATCGAACAACGCGCGCTATTTCGTCGTCCAATGTGCGAATGACGGGTCTTTCGGGACGAGAGTGATCATTGTGGTAAATCGGTTGGTCTTTTCCTTGCAGCGTTCTGACCGCCGCCGCCGCGCCGCCTTCAAACTGATAATAGTCGTCTGAATCAAGCAGATCATGCTCTCGATTGTCTTGATTCTGAACAATCGCATCGACCTGAGATAAACGCGTCTCTAACGCTTCGCGGGAGGCAATCCCATCGCCCTCTTTTCCGTATGCATAGGACCCCCATGTCAAATAGGCATCTGCCAAATCTGCGGCGTCATTCCAAATGCGTTCATCGATAAGCGCCTGAAGGCCTGCACCATAGGCCCCTGGCTTGGATCCAAAGACCCTGTGCGCCTGACCGCTTGCATGTGCAGCAGGGTTCATATCGGCAGGCTCGTCCAAAGATTGGATCGCGCGTGCGGCGCTGTCCACCAAAGCGATTTGCTGTGGGAAGGCGTCCCGAAAAAAACCGGACACACGCAAGGTGACGTCCACACGGGGTCGATCCAAGACGCTCAGTGGCATGATTTCAAAACCCGTGACCCGTCGGCTGGCTGTATCCCATTGCGGTTTGCATCCCATCAAAGCCAGTGCTTGGGCGATGTCATCTCCACCGGTGCGCATATTCGCAGTCCCCCAGGCCGTCAGCAACATGGAACGTGGCCAGTCGCCGTGATCTTGAAGATGCTTTTCGATCAATAGACTAGCGGACTTCCAACCCAATGCCCAAGCTGTTTGTGTTGGGATTGCGCGGCTGTCGACGCTGAAGAAGTTCCGTCCTGTCGGCAAGACATCCAAACGTCCGCGCGTTGGAGCACCAGATGGCCCCGGTAGTATAAAGCGGCCATCTAGTCCCAGCATCAACGCATCCATTTCAGAGGGTCCGCAAGCCTCTATGTTTGATTTCACCACTAAACTGGTTTTGTGGATCAATGGGGCGGTGGCGGCCCCATTGAAAGATAATCCACCGTCTAACATCCGTGATGATAGCAGCTCCAGACGCTCGACCGTATCGCCATATGTTCGCCAAGCTTCTTGGCTTTGCTCTGCTAAAATTTCCGGCCGCGGCCCATCCCAAACTTGGCCCATTGCGCAATCCAAGGGGTCAAACGCAAGTCCAAGATCACGGGCCAATGCGCGCGGCAATGATGCGTTTTCGCCCTGACCATCGCCTCGCGGTATCCGCAACAAGGCCTGTACCAAATCTCGTTTCAGACGACCCTCTGGTGCCGTGCCAAAAATGTGTAATCCATCGCGGATTTGCGCCTCTTTCAATTCACATAGATATTCATCCAGTTTGGCCAAATCGCCATCGGCGTCTTTCCCTTCGAATCCCAAATCCGCGTCCAAACCGGTTACGCTGGTCAAAGAGAGAATTTCTTTGCGCAGATGATCAAGACGCCGGGGATCAACGCCTGCTGCCTCATAATACTCGTCCACAAGCGCTTCGAGATCTTTGAGCGGCCCATAGGTTTCGGCCCGCGTCATCGGAGGTGTTAGATGATCTATGATGACCGCTTGGCTGCGACGTTTAGCTTGTGTTCCTTCTCCGGGGTCGTTCACAATGAAAGGATACAAATGCGGAGTGGGCCCAAAGACGGCGTCGGGCCAGCAGTCTTCTGAGAGGGCAACCGCTTTGCCGGGCAACCATTCTAGATTGCCGTGTTTGCCCATATGTACGATGGCTTGAGCACCAAATTCGTGCCGGAGCCAGAAATAGAACGCGAGATAATTGTGTGGTGGGATAAGATCAGGCGCATGGTAGGTATCTTTGGGGTCAATGTTATAGCCACGCGCTGGTTGCACGCCGACGACCGCATTCCCGTATCTCAGGATTGAAAGAGCAAATGCTCCGTCCGCAAAAAACGGGTCATCTTCTGGGGCACCCCAACGCGCTTCCATGGCCAGTTTCAGATCGTATGACAGTGTTTCGTAGTATTTTCGGTAGGTCTCTAGCGAGAGGCGCTCGCCGCCGATACGATCAGCGCGGTCTGTTAGCCAGTTGGTCGGTCCAGCTAAGATGGATGTCATCAAAGCATCGCTGTCTTTCGGGAGGTTGGCCACGGACAACCCGCCTTCGGCCAGTTTTTGCAGAATACCAACTGTTGCCGCAGGCGTATCAAGCCCAACGCCATTTGCCAGTCTCCCATCCTTGTTGGGATAGTTTGCCAGTATCAATGCGATTTTCTTTTGGGACGTATCTGTCTGACGCAGCTGGGCCCAGTTTTTCGCCAAATCCGCCACGAACGCGATCCGATCGCCGCGCGCCCGATAAGTTGAGATCGGACATTCGGTCGCTTCATCAAAGTAAGCTTCGCCCTTGAACGAAACAGCCCGCGTTAGGACGCGGCCGTCCACTTCGGGCAGTGCGACATTCATGGCAATGTCGCGGGCGTACAATCCGTGCAGGTTTTCTTCCCAAGCTGCTTCAGACGAGGCGGACAGAACAACTTGGAAGACGGGTGCGTTATTTGCTGGACCCGCCGCCAATGGGTTTTCACCTGATTTCTCAGGTGTACTGACGGCAAAGCTGGTGCAGTTCAGAATGACATCAGGTGGGGCGTCAGTGAACAGACTGTGCAGCGTTGCGACAGATACCGGGTCTTTCAACGAGGCCACAAACACGGGCATCGGGTTTAGACCCGCGCGTGATAGTGAAGCGGTCAATCGATTGATCGGATGCAGACCAGCCCCTTGAACCAATGCGCGGTAGAACACGAGCGGCACGATTGGTGCCCCCTTGATCCAAACTTGACGTAAATCCTCGAGGGACGGCTCGGTCGTGCCCGGCCAGTAGACACCGGCGCGTAGCAGCGGCTTTGCAGCTGGTGGCTTCTCGCGGCGTTCCAAGATCGCGTCCGCATAAGTCAAAAAATTCTGTGCGTTTTCTGGGCCGCCCTCGATCAGATAAGACCACAATGCGGTATAGTCTTCTTCGGAAACCGTGGACAAAGACAGAAGCTCTTCGTCGGGCCTATCGTCCCCGGGCAGCGCCACAAAAGGCACGCCCGCGTCACGCAATCGCGCTGCATATTGTTCCAGCCCATAGGTCCAATATCCGCGACCACCCAAAACCCGAGCAATGACAAGTTTCGATTTGGTCGCACAATCGTCCAGATGGATATCGACCGACATCGGGTGCCCCAAATGAGTCAGGTTCGCCAAACGCAATGACTTGTGAAATTCCATATCCTGGCGGGCTTGAGACAGTGCCGATAACTCGGTGTCCGCTGCTGAAATTACGACAATGTCCGCGGGTGTCTGTCCAAGGTCAAAAGGTTCGGAACCATCATCAATGGCCCCCGGTGCGGCGGCTAACAGATGCATTAGTCCAACCGCTTTTCCATGAAGATGGATTCATGCGTTGGCACATAGTCGCCAAACTTGTCACAATAACTGAACCCGTGGCGTTCGTACATTTTCAAAGCCGCCACCAGCTTGTCGCCGGATTCCAGTTTCAACCATGCTCTGTCCAGAACCCGCGCTTCCATTTCCAAACGCTTCAAGATCATCGAGGCGACGCCTTTGCCGCGTGCGGTTTCCGCGACGAACATGGATTTCACCTCGGCATAATCATCATAGACCGCGATGGCCCCTGTGCCGTAAGTCGCCTTGCCATCGGTCGCGATATAGAAATCGATATGCGGTGCTTTCAGCGCCTCGAAGTCCAGATAGTTGTTCGATTCCGGCTCGAACAACTCTTCCATCAAAGCATGGCTGGCGCGCAACAATGTCGCCGCACCCGGGTCCAAAGGGTCTCCGGGTGTCACGTAAATCATGCAGTCAAAGCCGCCGTGATGGCTGCTTGGTCCAGACCGGCTTGGCCAATGACAACCAGACGCGTGTTGCGCGGGTCTGACCCGAACGGTTTTTCATAATAGCTGTCCACGCGTGGACCGACGGCTTGGATGGTCATGCGCATTGGCTTGCCTTCAACAGCAGCAAAACCTTTCAGGCGCAGGATGTCATGTATACGGATTGTATTGGCGATCTTTTCCAAGGCCGCTTCGACATTAGCGATCTCGCCCATTTCAACAACAAAGCTTTCGAACTCGTCATGGCCATGAGAGTGCTCGTGATGATGATGGTGGTGATCGTGATCATGATGGTCGTCATGGTGATGATGGTGGTCATGATCATGGTGGTGGTCATGATCATGATGGTGATGCACCTCGGCTCGGGCATCCAGATCACTCTCTGCGCCGATGTTTTGACCTAAGAGAACATCAACAGGCAAAGCGCCCATCGACGTGCTGACAACTTGAACGCCATCACGGCTTTCGGTCTTCAATTGACCCATCAGACCCGTCGCTTCATCCGCTTCCAAGAGATCGGTTTTGTTTACGACGATCATGTCGGCGCAGGCGACCTGATCCTCGAACAACTCTGACAACGGTGTTTCATGATCGAGGTTTTCATCCATGGCGCGTTGGGCGTCCACGGCCTCGACCGAATGGGCGAAACGACCTTCATGAACGGCTTTGCCATCGACCACCGTAACGACGCCATCAACCGTCACCTTCGTTGCAACGCCAGGCCAATTAAACGCGCGTACCAAGGGTTGCGGCAGCGCAAGACCGGAGGTTTCGATCACGATGTGGTCCGGCTTGTCTTCGCGGGCTAACAGCTTTTCCATCGTCGGAATAAAATCATCCGCAACCGTGCAACAAATACACCCATTCGACAATTCCATCACATCGTCTTCGGTGCAGGTTTCATCCCCGCAACCTTTCAAGATGTCACCATCGACGCCCAGATCACCAAACTCATTGATGATCAGCGCGATTTTCCGCCCTTCAGCATTTTGCAGCATGTGACGGATCAAAGTGGTTTTGCCGGCCCCTAAGAAGCCGGTGACGATGGTTGCCGGAATTTTAGCTGGCATGAGTGCCCCTTATTTTTTGGTGCGAACGGCCTTCAGCACAGCTGGAACCGTCACGGCAGAGATAAGCAGCGCGATCAAGGCGCCGGCTTCCCATGCATGGATGTGACCCGTGCCGGAAGTGTGTGCCAATGCAGGTGATGCGATCAGGAAGGATGCGATTGCGATGCGTGTCATAAGATGAGTCTTTCAATTGAATTCCACCAATTGATAGCTTTTCGTGCAGCAGGCGCAATGCGATTTTCGGATGGTTTTGGATCATTTGCGGCATCATGCTACGCCCTTCTGACGTCCCAGAAGCCAGACGAAGAAAACGCCGCCAATGACGCCTGTGATGATACCAATGGGCATGTCCTCGGGCGCCATGATCGTGCGGGCGATGATATCGGCCCAAAGCAGAAAGATTGCTCCAAACAGGGCACTGGCCGGGATCAGGCGGCGGTAATCCCCGCCGACCAAAAGGCGTACAATGTGCGGGACCATCAGACCAACAAAGCCGATAATGCCAGTGAAAGCGACCATGACACCTGTGATTAACGCGCCAACGACGAATACCGTCAGTCGAAAGCGTGCCACTGGGATGCCCAAAGTTGACGCGGTCTCATCGCCAATGGTCATCGCGTTCAGATCTTCCGACCGTAGCCAGAAGTAAATACCGCTCACCGTCAGAATGATTAATGGGTAAATCAGATGCGCCCATTGCGCCCGTCCAAGCCCACCAAGCATCCAGAACACGACCGTATGGGTTGCCTGTGGTTCGCCCAAGAAGATCAGAAGATTGGCGAGTGACATGATGATGAAGCTTACGGCAACGCCCGCTAGGATCAGGCGATCTGCGCTGACGGCAGAGGCGAAATACGACACACTTAAGACGACTGCCGTTGCGGCCAGTGCGCCAAAGAAGGCGAGCAGAGGCACCGTTAGAAGACCAAGGAACAATCCCGTATGCAGAAGGGCCAAGATCGCGCCAAAGGCCCCGCCCGATGAAATACCCAATAAATGCGGATCGGCCAGCGGGTTGCGCGTAACCGATTGCAGGCTGGCGCCTACGATGGCCAGTCCGGCACCAACAAGGCAGGCCAGCACAGCGCGGGGAAAACGGATATCCCAAACGATGGCCTCACGCCCTTTGGACCAAGTCACCTCGAAGGTTTCAGGGATGATTTGATTGCTAATGACGCCCCAGACGACATTGAATGGAATGCTGACGGCCCCGACCGAGACCGCCATAGAAATTGACAGGGCAAGCGCCAAAACGCCTGCCCCGATCAGGGTCGCAAAACCACGCGGGGATGTCCCGAATATGGTCGCCCCGCGCGACAACTTATTGACCGCGGAAACCGGCTGCGAGTTTCTTCACAGCGTTGATATTCCGTGGACCCGGCGTTGCTTCGACATATTCCAAAACGACGAAACGATCATTCTTCACCGCGTCCAATTCAGCAAAGGCTGGGTTGGACATCATAAACTCACGCTTTTGCTCGGCGGTTACGTTGCCATAGTTCACGATCACAACGACCTCTGGGTTTTTCTCAACCACGGCTTCCCAAGTGACGGTGCCCCAGCTTTTGTCGAAATCTTCCATGATGTTTACGCCGCCAGCCGCTTCGATCAACGCGTTTGGCATTGCATAGCCGCCTGCCGTGAAAGGTGTGTCTTCACCGCTATCGTAAACAAAGACGCGTGGCGCAGTTTCCAACGGTGACAGGCTAGCTGTGAAATCTGCCAGTTCTGCTTTGTAACCCGCGACCAGCTCTTCCGCTTTGTCGCTGACGCCAAAGATCGAGCCCAGGTTCAGAATGTCATTATACATGTCATCCATAGAAGCCGCGTCTTTTTCCATGATGTGAATGCAGGATTCAGATAGCTCGTAAACCTGCACGCCGAATTCACCCAACGTTTCTGGTGTGACCTCGCCGCCAACTTTCATGCCATAGTTCCAACCCGCGAAGAAGAAATCGGCATCTGCGCCGATGATCACTTCTTTGGATGGGTATTTGGATGACAGTTCCGGCAGCGCTTCGACGCCCGCTGTCATTTCTTCGTCCAGCGTTTTCCAACCGGAAATACCTGTATATCCGACCATATTGTCGGCAAGGCCCAAGACCAGCATCATTTCGGTCAAGTTGACGTCGTTGGAAATCGCCGCCTGTGGTGGCGTGTCGAATGTGACCTCGCGATTGCAGCTTTGAACGATTGTTTGTGCGAAAGCCGCGCCTGCGAACAGGACCAGCCCTGTGGTTGTCAGTAGTGTTTTCATTACTCTCTCTCTAGTTTGGTAAATGGAATGATAAGTGTTTGGTTTTGCTGAGCGTCAGCATTTCAGCCCGCGCCTCGACGGCGAAAGCATCCGAGACAAGCGCCTCGGTTAGGACCTCTTCTGGTGTGCCAAACCCGCGGGTGTGGCCATTCTCCAAAAGAAGGATCGCATCACAAATCTCGCCCGCCATGTTCAAATCATGGAGCGAGACGATGATCGTCAGATCAAGGTCTTTGATCAGAGCCAAGATTTCCAGCTGATGGCGAATGTCCAAATGGTTGGTCGGTTCATCGAGAACCAGAATTTGCGGTTCTTGGACCAGCGCCCGGGCGACCATGACGCGCTGGCGTTCGCCCCCTGACAGGGTACCAAGATCGCGATGTGCGACAGCGGTCAGGTTGAGTTGCGTCAGGACCCCGTCGACCAATTCCATGTCTTTGGCACCCGAAGTGGCAAAGCCTTGGCGATGCGGGGTGCGGCCCAAAGTGACAACCTCTCGTACGGTCAACCCGAATGATGATGGTTGTTCCTGCAAGACCGCTGCGATGCGCTGGGCTGCGGATTTGGCGGGCATCTCCCAGATGTCCGCGCCATCGATTTTGATCGATCCTGTCGTGGGTTTTTGAAAGCGGTAGATCATCCGCAACAGCGTTGATTTCCCCGCACCATTGGGGCCAACCACACCCAGCACGTCGCCCGCTTTCACGTCAAAACTGGTTTTCTGAACCAATTCCGGCGCGCTACGATGGGGACGCCAGCTGATATCAGTTGCTGTTAGATTGGCCGCACTCATTGGGCTGCCACCATAGTCTGATCGGTTTCTTCTAATGCGATGATGGCTGCTGGAACCCGCGCCAACGTGTTTTTGCGCAGCTTGCCCGGGCGATCAACGGACGAACACCAGCCATCATGCAGCACCGCATATTGGCGGGCAAAGGCAACCAGATGATTGATGTCCACGTCATCGGGTTCGATATCCCCAAACAGATATGTTGCCTTGCGTGTCCCATGATAGGCAACCGTACAGGGCCGATCACAGCCCGCCATACAGGCCACGCCCGAGATTTCGAAATCTTCGGGTACACTGTCGCCCGCCGCATCAATCGCTGCGCGCAGTTTCGCGATCAGATCATAACCGGGCCTACAATCAGAGCCTTTGTGACGGCATGAGGTACACACCGTTATTCTGTGTTTTGGGGATGCCATTTCGCCCTCCGCGAATGCACGGGGGCAAGGTCAGGCGCATATGTATCGGCGGTCGGTTCCGCAAAGCCATTATGGTCTCCTATCCGGGCACCCCGCCCGAGTTGAAGTTACACCACCTGGCTGGTCTCCTGACTTGCGGGTCAAAGCGTCTTCCCCACCTTCCCAGACCATGTTGGCCCAGTGGCTTTCGGGGGGACGCTCGCCGCTTACAGTCGCGGGGGCGGTTGCGTCTGGGGGTCCCATATTTGGTCGACCCCGTCGCATTCCCATTTCATCCCCTTAGGCCTGTTCGCAAGCCAACGTCGGGGAACCTTGTAGTAGGGGAGTGATGGAGGATTCTGCGTAATGCGGCAAGTGGGATTTCGACCTTCACATAACAGTTTGCGGCATCGATCTCGATTAAACTTGCACGAATTATGAGTCACCCATTCAAGATGGTGTGGTCCCTCGGTTGTTAATTCAGATCACGGGGCAACGCTCGCAGCCCTTGCTGCTCTCCCTCTGAGGGTACGAAACATCGTGTTACCATTGGACCTTTGCAAAACCATTCCATCTCTGTGGACAACTATAAATCCGCAAACATTGTGAAATTCTTGATTTAAATGTCCACGTGGTTTTACTTGTTAAACAGTTCATAAAGGATTCCAGTTAATGTCACTTCGGCTTTTGATCTCAGTTTTATTTATGAGTTTTGCAGTTCCTGCCTCAGCCTTTGATCCGGTTCCCATCGCGGAAAGTACCGTTGCCCAATGGCGCGCTTGGATGAATAAATGGGGGATCAAAGAAGGGGCAATTGTTGTTGCCTATGAGGGCGAAGTGGTTCTTGAAAGCGGTATCTCTAGAACTGTGGATGATCCGGCCAAAGTGGCAAGCCTGTCAAAAGCGATTACGGCCGTCTGCGCGCTCCATGCTGCGGACGCTGCGGGCAAGGACTTCAAGGCGCCGCTTGCCGAGGTTATACCTGCCGCTTTGGCTGCGCACCCTCCTGCCAATGCTGCGTTTGCGGACATTACAATCGGCCAACTGATCACACATAAAAGTGGGATCACATCGACATATCATCGTCGCGAATTGGCCAAACTGAAGACATTTCAAAAAGAGAATAAGCTTTGGCAGTTCTCCAAATTTGTGACCGAGGATCTTTCAGGGGCTACGGGGTTCCGAGAGTACGCCTATAGCAACGCAAATTACCTAGCGCTGGGCCTGGTCATTGAAGAGCTCTCTGGGGAAGGGTACGAAGAATATTGCAAACGCGAAATTCTGGACCCGCTTGGAATTACAACGGCTAAATTGAACGACAATTGGCGTGTGATGACTTCGTGGGGTGGGTGGGAAATCTCAGCGCGCGATTATCTGACCTTTGCAGAAGCCACGTTCAAAGGGGAAAACAGTGTCGACAAACCGGGCGGATTCACGCTTTTTTCTGGGTCAATGAGCCGTGGTCGAAGCTATGGCGCAGGGGTCATTTTCCGCAGAGCCTTCCCGAACCCGAACATCTGGCACAGTGGATCATGGATCGGCGTCAAAGGGCGCGTTACAGATCCGTTCGGCTCTCAGTTCGGACTTTATGACAATGGTTTTTCCATTGTGACGAATTTCAAGCATGACGCATGGGATAGCGAAGTTCGAAATGAATTGGATGCGTTGCTTTACAATGCGACACATCCGTAGAGGGTCGGATTTGGCATAATACTGCAATATTTTGTGGATAACTTGGCCGGAACCCCAACATATATGTATTATTCGTTGACTCATGGGCAACATCTGGGAACTTTCGAGGTCCAATAGAGAATCTCCGTTCAAAGGTGACCGCGTGCAGTTTTCTAAACTCAGACTAACAGGCTTTAAAAGCTTCGTAGACCCCACAGAACTCATCATTGCAGATGGCCTGACAGGTGTTGTTGGGCCGAATGGCTGCGGAAAGTCGAATTTGCTGGAAGCACTGCGATGGGTCATGGGAGAAAATCGGCCCACAGCCATGCGCGGTGATGGGATGGAGGATGTGATCTTTGCAGGGGCCTCGTCCCGTCCTGCGCGCAATCATGCCGAAGTTGCGTTGTTCATAGATAATAAGGACCGTTTGGCGCCGCCGGGTTTTAATGACGCAGATTGGCTGGAGGTCATCCGCAGGATCACACGCGATGCAGGCTCGGCATATAAATCCAATGGCAATGATGTTCGCGCCAAAGATGTCCAGATGTTGTTTGCCGATGCGTCCACTGGCGCACATTCGCCTGCGCTTGTGCGCCAAGGTCAGATATCAGAGTTGATCAATGCCAAACCCAAGGCGCGTCGCCGCGTTTTGGAAGAGGCGGCTGGGATTTCCGGCCTCTATGCCCGGCGCCATGATGCTGAATTGAAACTGAAAGGGGCAGAGACCAACTTGACGCGCGTTGATGACGTGATCGAACAGTTGGAAAGCCAATTGGGGACCTTGGCCAAACAGGCCAAGCAAGCCAAGCGATATCGCGAGATTGGTACGGAATTGCGCCGCTCTGAAGGTTTGTTGTTGTACCGTCGCTGGCGCGAGGCAGACGGAAATCGTCAAACGGCTGATGACGCGTTGCGCGCGGCGTTGAAACAAACCGCAGAGGCGCAGGGGCGGGCGACTTCGGCTGCGCGCGCGCGTGAAGAGGCTGAAGGAAAAGTCCCACCTTTGCGTGAAGAACTGGCTGTCGCCGAAGCGGTGCTGCAACGCATCACGATTGAGCGCGAAAGTATTTCAGATCAAGAAAAGCGTGCCGAAGAAATTATCGAGCAATTGACCGCCCGCATTGCCCAACTAGGCAATGACATAGAGCGTGAGACGGTATTGAATGCGGATGCAGAGGAAACCATCAAGCGGTTGGGCTGGGAACAGGACCAGATCGCCAAGGCCGCACAAGGCGAGGACGCGAAATTGGCGTCGTCGCAAGAAGACGCGCGGTCGGCTGCTGTCTTGATGCAAGAACAAGAGGCGGAGTTTGATCGCGAAACCGAGGATTCAGCCCGATTGGCCGCTCGACATCAATCAGCACACAGGTTGGTTGAAGATGGAAAGGGTCTTGTCGAAAAACGTGATGCTGAGTTTGAGGCGGCCAGTGCTACTGTTGTGACAGCGACAAACGCTTTGCACGAAGCCGAAACGCGATTGAAAGAGGCCATAACAACCCGCAGTATGTCTCAAGAAGCGGCTTTGAAGTCCGAGACGGATTTGCTCGCCCGTGAAACCGAACGGACCAAAGCGCAGTCTGCCGAAGGTGAAGCGCGGGCAGCCTTGTCCGAAGCCGAAGGAGAAGCCAACGCATTGGGTGCAGAGGTTTCTGCCCTTGAACGACTTTTGGCACGCGAGCAATCTGATGAAGGACAGTTGCTGGATGATGTTCGTTCCGCGAAGGGATATGAAGCTGCGCTGGGCGCTGCTTTGGCAGATGAGTTGAAAGCCCCTATCGCTCTGGATGGGGCGTCTAGCGGCTGGACCTCGTTGTCCGCATATGATGCGGCACAAGCTTTGCCCAATGGTGTCGAAAGTCTGGCGGGCCATGTGAGCGCCCCAGAACAGCTAAACCGCCGTTTGGCACAAGTCGGTATTTGTGACCCAGCCGATGGCCCAAATTTGCAAGATGCTTTGAAGCCGGGCCAACGTCTGGTCAGCCGGGATGGCGATCTGTGGCGTTGGGATGGTTTTATCACAATGGCCCAAGACGCATCTTCTTCATCAGCGCTTCGCTTACAACAAATCAATCATTTAGATGAGTTGCGTTCCAGTCTTGCGGCCGCGCAGTCGCGCTTGGACATGGTGCGTATCGGTTTTGACGAAGCCTCGGCTGCCCTGCGCGAGGCCAATGAAGCAGATAAATCAGCGCGTGCAGCGCGCAAAACTGCCGATGATCTCGCGACCGAGGCGACGAGGCAGCAATCTCGGGCGCAATCAGACCGGGACCAATGCGATGCTAAGCTCGAGACGGCCAAGCTCAATGCGGCCCGTCTTGAAGATGATCGAAGTGCCGCAAGCCACGCGCTGCAAGAGGCGGAAGCTGCAGTCAAGCAACTTGGCGATCTGGATGCAGCGCGCGCAGCAGTGGAAACCCGAAAGATTGCTGTTGAAGCGGCTAGGGTGACGATGCTGACGAAGCGGTCGAACTTTGATGATATGCGCCGTGAAAAGGACATGCGTACCAAACGCCGCCAAGAAATCATGCAAGAGGTTTCGGGATGGCAAAATCGTCTTGAAAACGCCTCTAAGCGGATTGCAGAATTGGAGACACGCCGTGACACATCACAGATTGAGTTGAAGGAAGCGACGGCAAAGCCTTTGGAACTAGCAAAACGGCGCGAAGAGATGGCAGGTTCTATTGCTGGCGCTGAAGCGCGCCGTGCGCAAGCGTCAGATGTTGTCGCCGAGGCAGAGAAAACGCTTCGGCAGGTAGACGAAGACGCCCGTTCGTCAGAGCGCAAAGCATCTGAAGCGCGCGAAAACAAAGCGCGCGCCGAGGCCGTGGCAACGGCTGCCCAAGAACAGGTGGAAACGACGGCTGCAAGAATTGTAGAAGAGTTGCAAGTGACGCCAGAGAAGCTTTTGAAAACGCTTCAGGCGGATCCTGAAGCAATGCCCCCCGCCGACAAGATCGAAGAGGATGTGAACAGGTGGCGCCGCCAGAGAGACGCGTTGGGAGCGGTCAATTTGCGCGCAGAAGAGGATGCGCGCGAAGTGACCGAAGAGAAGGACCAATTGGTCTCAGAAAAGTCCGAACTAGAAGAGGCAATTCGAAAGTTGCGGGCCGGTATTTCTTCTTTGAACAAAGAAGGGCGCCAACGCTTGCTGGACGCTTTTGATGAAGTGAACAAGAATTTCGGACAGCTTTTCACATCTCTATTTGGTGGCGGTGAAGCCAATCTTGTTCTTGTTGAAAGCGATGATCCGTTGGAGGCCGGTTTGGAAATCATGTGCCAGCCACCGGGCAAGAAATTATCGACATTGTCGCTTTTGTCTGGCGGCGAGCAGACGCTGACCGCACTGGCCTTGATCTTTGCAGTCTTCCTTGCAAACCCCGCCCCAATATGTGTTCTGGACGAGGTCGATGCGCCTTTGGATGATGCAAACGTGAACCGTTTCTGTGATCTTCTGAATAAAATGACCGAGAAAACTGACACGCGTTTTCTGATTATCACACATCACGCAATCACTATGGCACGGATGGATCGTCTGTTCGGGGTGACGATGCAGGAACAAGGCGTTTCGCAGCTGGTCTCAGTCGATCTTGATGCCGCTGAAAAAATGGTTGCCTAACCTTTCTTAGACTTTGACCAAATACCTGTGTGTGAATTTCGCGTCATCGAAAGAGGACCCGCTAGGCTCTTGATCGCGGGCGCCTAAGCGCCCGCAGAACTTCAGTTTGTCCAGCCTGTCACATGTTTAACTTCAAGGAAATCTTCCAATCCCCATTCGCCGCCTTCGCGGCCATTGCCAGATTGTTTATATCCTCCAAATGGTGAAGGCACGCTTGTATCATTATAGTTGATCCGCACCATGCCTGAACGCATTTGACGCGCCACACGAGTTGCGCGCTCACCATCCTGAGTTTGGATATAATTGGTCAGACCATAGACGGTATCATTTGCAATTGCGACGGCTTCTTCTTCGGTATCGAAGGGGATCATGGCCAGAACAGGGCCAAACACTTCTTCCTGCGCAATCGTCATATCGTTCGCGACATCGGCAAACACAGTGGGACGTACGAAGTAGCCCCTGTTCAGTCCATCAGGACGCCCTAAACCCCCGGCAACCAGGCGAGCTTCTTTCATCCCTGTTTCGATCAATCCTTGGATCTTGTTGAACTGTGCCTCAGAGACAACAGGACCAATATGGCGACCTGATTCCGCAGATTCGGCCACCTTCGTACTTTCGGCTGTCGAAATCGCTTCTTCGACCGCTTGATCATAACGCGAGCGTTCAACCAGCATCCGCGTTGGCGCATTACAGCTTTGGCCGGTGTTGTTGAAACAAGATCGTACACCGCGCACCACGGCTTTCTCATTTGCGTCGGCAAATATAATGTTTGCCCCTTTGCCGCCCAGTTCCAGCGTCACACGCTTCACCGTCTCGGCCCCCGCTTTGGTGATCAAACGTCCCGCCCGGGTTGAGCCAGTGAAAGAAACCATGTCAACATCTGCATGTGCTGAAAGTTGAGAACCAACACCAACACCATCGCCATTCAGCAAATTGAACACACCGGCGGGAACGCCGGCGGCGTCACAAATCTCGGTGAAAACCTGTGCGGATAAAGGCGCAATCTCCGAGGGTTTCAGTATGCTCGTACAACCCACACCGATCGCCGGGATAACTTTGAGTGCAATCTGATTCATCGGCCAATTCCAAGGGGTGATCAGCGCGCAAACGCCAATTGGTTCTTTCAAAACCCGCTCGGTTGGAGCATCGGGCCAAGGCGCGCTTTCGTAATCAAAGTCTTCCAGAACTTTTATAAAATTATCAATATGCCATGTGCCAGACGGCATTTGGCTTTTCTGGGCAAGATCTCTGGGCGCGCCCATCTCGAGCCGAATGGCTTCGGCCATGTCGTCTTCACGCTTTGCATGTTCAGAGGCGATTGCTTTCAAGACATCCAAACGCTCTTTTGGCGCGGTCGTTGACCAAGCTGGAAAAGCGGCCTTTGCGGCTGCAACCGCTGCGTCCGTATCGGCCTGGTCTCCCAGCGAGATCACAGCACAGACATCTTCGGTCGAAGGATCAATGACGTCAAAATCACTTGGCTTTGCGGGGTCGACCCATCCGCCATTAATATAGAATTTTTTGTACTCAAGCATGATGCACCTCGAGACTCATGGTTTCATTTTACCGTTGACCCTTACAGTCCCCGTTTCTGCGTGCAATACGGTGATCACGTCTTTGAAAGATAGGCAGTGAACGACCTTACGGCATACATTTTGACCGCTTTTTTGATGTTGGCCGGTGGTGTGATGAAAGGAATTGTCGGGATAGGGTTACCCGCCTTTTTAATCGGCACAATGTCACTCTATCTTGAGCCTCGAGAAGTGGTGTTGATCATACTGTTTCCGATTATGTTCACCAATATCCGTCAGGGGCTGATTGGCGGGCCGATCAAGGATGTTTTTCTCCGATATCGTACGCTCGCAATTGTTTGTGCGATTTCAATCTTTGTCGTTGCTATGTTCGCGGGTCAGGTCCCGACCAACATACTGTTGATCGTCGTCGGCGCTGCCATTACTGTTTTTGGTGTCTCTAGCCTAATTGGTGGCATACCTCGCCTTCCAGATGAATTTGCCCAACTTGGGCAGGCTGCAACCGGGGTTGTAAGCGGTTTGCTTGGAGGTCTGACAGCGATTTGGGGCCCTCCAATTGCCTTCTATTTGATGGCGCGGGAAGCTTCGAAATCGGAATTTGTTCAGGTTACAGGGATGCTTTTTTCAATCGGTGCAATCTTTATGGGATTTGGAATTCTTACTGCAGGCGAGATGACTGTGCCCGCAGCCATTCAATCCGCATTGATGTTGCCGATTGTTTTTGGCGGTATTTTCATCGGGGAAAAGATAAGAGATAAATTGAACCGTGATCTCTTCTTCAAACTGGTTCTGATAGGATTTTTTCTCATTGGATTGAACCTAATTCGAAAAGGTGTTCTTGGTTAGCCCACCTCTTGGTAGGATCCATTGTCCAAGCCATCCAAAGTCCATTCGCCAATACTGTACCGGATCAGACGTAGGGTCGGAAAACCTGCATGTGCCGTCATCCGGCGCACTTGTCGATTTCGCCCTTCTTGAATGCTCAAGCGAATCCAGGTGTCTGGCACAGTTTTGCGATAACGGATTGGGGGGTTTCTGTCCCAAAGCCAATCCGGCGGATCAACAACATCGGCTTTGGCTGGTTTTGTCCAACCATCTTTAAGCTCTATACCATCACGAAGTTTGGTTAACGCTGTTGTATCAATTACACCTTCAACTTGCGCAAAATAAGTTTTTGGCATCTTGAACTTCGGATCTGAAATTCGCGATTGCAGCCGACCGTTATCCGTTAAAATCAATAAGCCTTCACTGTCACGATCTAGTCGCCCAGCCGGATAAACCCCCGTCACATCAATGAAGTCCGATAGGGTTGTTCGATGGGTTGTATCTTGGCTTTTGTCGGTAAATTGAGAGAGGCAATTGAAAGGTTTGTTGAACAACAGCAGGGTCATAGAAAGCCTTTATCAGCACAAGGATTGAGTTCCCAGTTTAGTTCATACGGGCATCTGAAATTTCGTTTTGCGCATTACTTGATGCAACCTCGGGTGTGGCGGTCCGTCCAGATTCTAAAGTTTCCACCACAGCGCGATCCAAAAGGTCCTCCATCAAAGATGCCATCAATTGCGCTCGTCCCGATACCCCGGCTTTGCGATACACGGCGGCATTTTGCGCTTTGATGGTGCCAATACTTTTCCCGCGCATCTTTGCGACATCAGACACTGAAAATCCCTTAAGCGACAATACCGCGACCTCCTGTTCAGCGTCGCTCAAAGCCCATTGATTGAACTTAGAATTCATCACTGCGGCGAAGTCGCCGGCTACGAGTTTGAGTTGATCTTCAATATCTGTATTGCGTTGAACCAAAGTGCTTAACACATAGAATGCACAGGTTGAGCCAATAATGAGCGAAACGATTGTTCCAAGCTCAATGAACTCATGAACTGTCCAAGAGACTTCGAGCGCCTGAATGCCAAAAACCTCGCCCCAGAACCGTACAAGAAATACAAATGCGGTCAGTATTTGAACAACGAGCAATGAGCGCAAAATTAACAGCTTCATGTCTCCATTTAAGCGAGCTTCATTTAAAATGAAATGGCCGAGCGCTTATGTCTCGGCCATTTCTATTCAGTCGTCATTGTCGCCGCCATCATCATCACCGCCGTCATCGTCGTCATCACCATCCTCGCCGTCGTCGTCATCACCATCGTCGTCGTCGTCGTCGTCATTGTCGCCGCCATCATCATCACCGCCGTCATCGTCGTCACCATCGTCGTCGTCATCGTCATCGTCATCGTCGTCATCGTCCTCGTCGTCGTCGTCATCCTCGTCGTCGTCGTCGTCGTCATCCTCGTCGTCGTCATCTTCGAGGTCTTCGATCAATTCCTCTAAGTCATCCTCGTCCAGGTCCTCAAAACCATCTTCGCCAAGCTCTTGGCGAATTTCATCCAGCTCGGCTTGGGACAACTCACGTCCCAATTCTTCTTCTAAGACTGCAACTTGTTCTTGCGTAAGTTCTGGAAAAGCTTCGCGTTCATCGTTCACGATATCTCCGCTCGAATTTAAAACCACTTCGCGCTCTCCAAATGGAGCAACCGCTTCAATTTGTGTTCGCCCAAACATCGTCTTTCTGATCTCAATATTGGTGTAGCCTTCACGGATTAACTCATCGACGACTTCTTGGGTGGTCACAGCAAAGGCTGGTATTGCTGACGTAAGAAGCAAGGCTGCGGTGATGGATAGGGGTTTGTGAGTTGGCATCAGGTTGTCCTTTGATCTTCATAAGAGACAAACAGAATGCAGAAAAAGATGGCCAAATCTATTCATCAAGGGGTTAAATGAACGTTTTAATCCTTTGGATGATCTGACTTTTACAGGGCATGCGAGCGCAGAGTAGTCAGTTTGTTCTAGAAATCCGCTAAGTAATGGCCAGCTGTTACTTGGACACGAGAAAATTCAGAAATCTGTTCCCATTTCTATTTTGAAAAGGTTTGTGGTCTTGCAGACAGCTATAAACCCTTTAGCTAGTTCACAAAGAAAAAAGGAGACACAGATGTCACTGCGGATCAACGATACAGTTCCTGACTTCCAGGCCGAGACGGATCAAGGCGAAATCGGGTTTCACGATTTTATTGACGGCCATTGGACTATCCTCTTCTCGCATCCAAAAGATTTCACGCCTGTTTGCACAACAGAGTTCGGAGCGGTTGCAAAGCTTGAGGCCGAATGGGCCAAGCGTGAAACCAAAGTTATCGGCATTTCAGTCGATGGCGTTGAGGAGCATAAGTCCTGGAAAAGAGATATTGAAAGTTTCTCAAAAGCAGAGCCTAGTTTCCCGATCATTGCGGACAAAGATTTGGCCGTTTCAAAAGCATTCGATATGTTGCCATCTGAATATGTTCTGCCTGACGGTGCGACGCCAAATGACAGTGCAACTGTGAGATCAGTCTTCATCATTGGTCCTGACAAACAGCTGAAGTTGTCCATGACATATCCAATGAATGTAGGCCGTAACTTTGGCGAAGTTTTGCGCGCCTTGGATGGCCTTCAAACAGCAGCGTCTAACGGTGTGGCCACGCCAGCAGACTGGACCGTTGGGGATGACGTTGTGATCCCTGTTCCCGTTTCTGATGAGGCCGCCAAAGAGAAGTTTGGTGCGTTTACGACGCATCTTCCATATCTTCGGACGACCAAACTCTAAGAGCTACATCAGCGTGGAATAAATTTACAGTACGTGCCTCTGCTATTAAAGAGCATTTTGAACAGGGCGGTTTTGGCCGCCCTTTCATTTATGGAGACGAAACATGATCACTTATATTCTGGCCGCATTGGCGCTGTACTTCATTCAATCAATGCTGCCCACGGCGCTGCGATACGGCGGCAGCATGCCGACGTTGATTTCGGCCATGGGTCCCCGAGATCAAAAGCCCGCAGAAACGCCTTTGGTGGGCCGCGCGGAACGCGCGCTCGCAAATATCGGCGAGGCGTTGTTTTACTTCATACCGCTTGCGATCCTGACCAAAGACATCCCAGAGGCGCTTTTGGGTGCGCAGATCTTCGTGACAGCACGCCTTGTATACCTGCCAGTCTATCTCGTGGGTATTCCATATCTTCGCACGTTGGTTTGGACAGCAAGTTTGGTCGGTTTGGCGATCATGATTGCGGCGCTTCTGTAACGACCGGGGCGTCGATGGCGCCCCTTTTCTTTTTCTTTCTGCTTCATCTTTGAACCGTGACATTTTGAAGTGTCTGGCCCACCGAATAGGATAAACTGACCCTGCGTTCAGTTTAAAAAGCGGAGTCAGAAATGGCATTTTACAAAAAGATTAGAACTTATGATGATACCGAAGATATCTTTGAAGGATCGAAGCGCTTAAAGAGCATTCATTATCCAAATAAGAAAAAGCGTATCGCAGAGAACTTGCTTACCCTGCGTCATGATTTGCGGCAAAAGATCAGTGCCAAAAACAGTGGAAACCTGATTGTCGGGTCTTGGAATATCCAGAACTTTGACAATGGTATCCAAAGGCTGGACGAAAGCAATCACTACATTGCAGAGATTATCGATTGTTTTGACCTTTGTGCGGTTCAAGAGGTGCGCGATAATCTGGATGCGCTTGAGCGTATTATGCGGCTGCTTGGACCAAACTGGGATTACTTCGTCTCAGATGTGACTGTCGGGGATCGCGGCAATTCTGAGAGGATGGCATTTCTATATGACACGAACCGCGTGTTTTTTCGCAAGCGCATTGGCGAAATTATCCCTGAGAACAATCACGTGGCCCGCAATCCTTTTTTTGCGGCATTTCAATCTGGATGGTTCCGCTTCACACTGTGCAGTACACATGTGACTTTCGATAGCGACTTGGACAAAAGACGCGCGGAAATAAAAGAAATATCGGATATCCTTTTGCGCCGCGCCATGGATGACAGAGAGATCTATATTTTCTTAGGTGATATGAATATCAAGTCTAACGACGATCCCGTATTCGTTTCGATGCGGGACGAAGGTTGGAATGTGAAAGAATTTGGCAGCACGACAACTGGGGCTTCGGCCTCAAAATACGATAAAATGGCCTTCACAGAAAAAGCCAACCATGTGAAATATGAAAGCCATGGCAGCTACGATTGGCGTAGTTCCGTGTTTCGGCCCGACGAAGAGGACTATTTCGAAAGGGTCAAAATGGCGATGCGGGGTTCAGGGTTTGGAACGCATCACATGAATAATTATAATCATTTCATGGGGCTAGAGATGTCAGATCATTTGCCGATCTGGATCGAACTTAAGACCGACTATTCCGAGCGTTATTTGAATGAAATGATCAGTTAGCATCCCAAGGGCGCGCGATGTCCGTGCCTCTCTTTCTCGGATTTCAGTGTCGTTCAAGCGTGTGAATTTCGGTTTGGCAACCAAACGTAGAAGCTTAGGATAATCGCACTGCCCGAGATCAATGTCATAACCGTGCCTGGCATGAAATTTACATAACCCGGAAAATCAACAAAGAGCAGGTAACCAAGATCCGCCAAACCGCCCACCATTGCTGTGACCCAGATCGCGGTCATGTTTTGTCGCCAGATAAGTACAGCACCGATAAGGGTTGCAATACCGAACCAGCCAAGGTTCCAGCCATGCTGGTTCAGAATACCGCCCACTGCGGCGTGATAGTTTGCCTCTAACGCAGAAGGGTCGACCGCATCCGCGATGGCGCTGAAACCTCCGGTCGCGTCGCTGGTCAAAACCATAACGCCTGCAAAAGTATGCACCAACCCCCAGAGGACCCAAAGGACGGCAGAAATTTTGAGTAGTAAAGAATGCGTTTTGTTCATTGCTTTGTCTCCGAAAGGGTTGCGTGTTTTCCAAACCACATGCGACGAAACAGTCCGTCTTTGAGGAAAAACTGATGATAGAGGGCTGCGGCGATGTGCAGGGCCAATATGAGGATCAACAGGTTGGCCGCTAAGCCGTGCATGATCCGAGGAACCAAGTTGTTCAAGCCAGCTGGGATGGGATCCCCAGAACCGCCAAACGAGATTGCGAACAAACCGCCCGTTAGTGCCGTTCCCAAACCGCTTGCGACCATCAGGCCGACTAAGATGTACAGGATCCAATGTGTTGCAGCCCCGACTTGATCCAAAAAATTGTACCCGGTTTTCGCATGCGGTGGTTTTTCAGTGGCAAAACGAAATATCAATCGCACGATCAGTAGAACACCAACCAAAATGCCAATGATCATATGGCCTGCAAGTCCTTGCGCTTTTTCGGGATCCGCGTTGTCCATCGCGCTCAGAACCACTTTGCCAAAGAAAAGGCCCATCAAAATCATGATGGCCATGATCCAATGCAAAGCAACGAGTGCAGGGTGATATTTGGTCATTTGATTGTCAGGTTGAAACTTGTTAGTTGAAAAAGTCAACTAAAGTACTTTGTGGATTAAGTCAACAAAATGAATTTTCCGAGAGAGACAGAGTTAGCCCTTCTCATCGATCGTTTTATGCGGCGGATCCACTTTAAATTGCGCGCAAATGCGGCGCAGTTTGACGTGAAGAGCGTCGGTCGAAATGGCGGAATGACTTTGCTGACCATCGCAGATACGGACAGAATCAGTCTGCATGACCTCACTGAACGAATGGCACGCGACAAATCTCAGATGACGCGGGCCATCAAGGCGCTGGAACAAAAGGGGCTGGTCGCCCGCGAAACGGCACCTGACGATGCGCGCGTCAGTTTGGTATTCTTAACTGCAGACGGCAAAGAAGTTGTGGCCCAATTGCGAGATGCACTGACTAAAGTGATTGATGAAATCCTCGAGCCGATATCAACGGCAGACAAAGCGGAATTGAAGACTCTGCTAAACCAAGCCTTGAACCGCTAGGCGCGTTTCAAATAAAAGGGCGTCCAATTGAAGTTCTTCGCAAGAAAAGTGCTCGGGGGGTTCATTAAGTCGCACGGCCTGATGGTAGGGGACTCCACCCCACCCTGAAAATACATCTGACGCAAAAGAAGCAAAGTCGATGCGCAAACCTAAGCTCATAAAAAAAATGCGCACCTTCGTTAAGCTGCAACTGAACAAAAGGTTAAATATTGCTGTTAGAAATCGGACCCAAGCGACCGAACATGCTGCGATAAGTTTTGAATGACGCTCGACGTTGTTCTGTCAAGCGGCGTAAATCTTTAAGGGGTAGCTTTCCGGTTGAACGTAAAAAGTCGCGGTAAACAGAAAACACGCCGGGCCTTGTATAGCCGCTCCAATGACAGATCGGGCGCAGCGCGGTTGAAATCCGAAACCCTGAGCGGCGCAGCAGGGTCAGTGCCTCGGCATCATGCAAGGGCAGGTCAATCCAACGCGCGCATCCAGTGGCAGATCGGCTAGAGAGGGTTTCTGCCCAGGGCCGACCCGCTAGCGCCGCGGCAAACCCGCCATCTACCAGCCAGTTTTCACGGCTGGTCACATTAACAACTTCCGGTAGGGGGCTTTGGATTTTGCGATCAAACGATCCGCGACATAGGTAAGCTCTGCCCCGAAGATGAAAACCATGCGATGAATGCGACCTGCTTTGATATGTGGTAGGGCACAGAGGGCGACCCTTGCGCCAAGGCTATGCGCCACGATCACAATTTCGCGTTTGGGATCAACGGCGTGAATGCTATCGACCAGATGGGCAAGCGAGTTGCCCACTTCGGCTGCACGGTGGTAAGCTGTCCACAGCCATGTCCGCGCCTTCCATGCCAGCCCGATGCACAGACCTTCATCCGCTTGCCCGCGCGCAAATCCCAAATGCCGCGGCCAAGAGACAGCGCGGGGGTCGTCATTGGTTACCTTCGGTGAATAGAGTGAAGTTGCAGGATCATGATCGGGCATATCAGGGTCATAGCGCAAACCGTGCAGCATGATGACAACTGGGGTATTTTCGGGTTGCGACGTCAGCGCAGCTTTCAGAGCCTGATCCAGCGATCCGGCCTGCTCACGCAATTTTGGCACATGACCTGTGCTCTGGAGTTGAAGTAAGGGCATCGGCCTGCATCCCGTACTGTCTTTGCGCTCCGCTTAGCGGGGGCGTGTGACGGGCTTGTGAATCTGAGGTTACAAATTGGTGACAGGTGCTATTCGGATGCTGACCCTACAGGCGCTCGCGGGCTTATGCATGCGCACGGCCCTATGGTGGGGAGTTCCGCCCCGCGCCTTAAGAACAGGGATTGGGTCGGGGATGCGGTGGAGGAGTGCAAGGGACTGGTGGTTAGATGGATTGGACGGTGATGGGCTTTTAAGTTGTTGTTTGAGGCGGAAGAACAACTTTCTTCTATAACTTATATAAGTGCGATTAGTTTCATTACAGCTTCAATGACAGCTTCAAGCTTGTCTGGGTTCAAAGCAAAATATCCGGTTCCGCCAGCGGGGATAGCCCATCTGATTATTGTATCAATTGCCAAGTCTGTTTTCTTGAGAGCCCAAGACAAACCATGCTTTAGCGCTTTCGTTAATTGCTCAGCAAGAACTTCCAAAGCTTTCTTACTAGGTTCTTCTTTGGAAGCTTCGCTCTTCAAATCTTCTAGGGGTTGCCCAATAACTTTTAGTTCTTCCGCAACAATAGTATCTGCAATGGGTTCGGGTGGCATATTACCCCCAATTCCTCTGCGATTTAAAGAAGCTATACGAAGTTCGTCTTCAAGTTCGGCTATTTTCTTTTCCAAATCCAAAGTGGCGCGAATTCGTTCAATTTCTTCTGCAACAGCCTCAATTCCCGTGTCCCAGATTTGATTTGGAATTAGTGCAATCTTTCGCTGAAGCTCCCAATCCAATGGTTCACCATCAAGAACTCCTTGATACCACTCTTTCCAGAAAGCACCATTTTTTCCGACCCACTCGTACCAATTGTCGAAAAAACCAAGGGCTTCAACTTCGTCATGAGAACGCAGGCCGCGCCAAAGTTTTTCGCTTCGAAGTTCTTCAGCCCGTCCATCACCTACGGCTTTTGTCGCCAAGGAAATGCCTTTAGAAACCCTATGAATTTCGAAACTTAGTAGTTCGTCTTCAGTCCCTAATTCAGTAGAGTTCTCAAAGCCAATACCCCCGCCGTTTTTGAAATGAAACTGGATATTAGGCATACCACTTGTGATCGATGCGCTAAAAATTCGTTCTTTCCGGCTGTAAGCTAGGTGATGAGTTTCGGGACGATCCAACGGTTCATACGGACTTGAGAACAGGTGAGTTTCGCGGTTCACGCCGGATAAAATCGTAATTGTGCATCGGAAAGCGTGCAGAACGAATTCGCCATCTGCCGCACTTGGAACTTCGTCGGGATGTGAAATTGCGGCTAGGTTCCGCAATAGGTGCCGCGACATCAATATTTGACGAGAATATGCTGAAAGCCATCCTAGGCGCCGGAGCGCCGTTTCGAATTCCTTTATTGTGTCTTCTTGGGAAGAATTCATTAAGGCCTTTCACTACAAAAAGTACTTTAATCTCGTTTAGCTAAATCTTAGCAAAAGTATTATCGATCAACTCAATTCCGCCAATCAAAAAAGGGCGCCACTTGGACACCCTTTGAATTCCTAAAAAATCAGTCGAAGATTACTCTTCTTCTTTTTCTTTCTTCGGCTCGGGCGCTTGTTCTTCGCCTGTTTCCTGATTGACGACTTTCATCGACAGGCGCACCTTGCCGCGATCGTCAAAGCCCATCAGTTTCACGTAAACTTCCTGACCTTCGGATACGACATCGCTTGGATGGCCTACGCGTTCATTCGCCATTTGGCTGACATGGACCAGACCATCACGCTTGCCGAAGAAGTTCACAAAGGCACCGAAGTCCATGACTTTGACGACTTTACCTTTGTAGATCTGACCTTCTTCCGGCTCGGCCGCGATGGACATGATCATCTCGCGCGCTTTTTCGATCTGCTCGCCGTTTGAGCTCGCGATCTTGATCACGCCGTCATCATTGATGTCGACCTTGGCACCAGATTCCTCGACGATCTCACGAATGACTTTGCCGCCAGAGCCAATGACCTCTCGAATTTTCTCTGGATTGATTTTGATCGTTTCAATCCGCGGCGCGTGGGCGCTGAACTGAGCCGTTTCAGACAGGGCTTTGCCCATCTCTTCCAAGATGTGCATCCGACCATCTTTTGCCTGCGCCATGGCCTTTTCCATGATCTCTGGTGTGATGCCCGCGACTTTGATGTCCATTTGAAGCGACGTGATCCCGTTTTCAGTGCCGGCCACTTTGAAATCCATATCACCCAAATGGTCTTCGTCGCCCAAGATATCCGACAGAACCGCATAAGATCCGTCATCTTGCAGGATTAGACCCATCGCAACACCTGCCACAGGCGCGCGTAGTGGAACACCCGCATCCATCATCGACAAAGATCCACCGCAAACCGACGCCATAGAGGATGAACCATTGGACTCTGTAATCTCAGAAACCACACGAATGGTATATGGGAACTCTGTCGCGGGCGGCAGAACCGCTTGAAGCGCGCGCCATGCCAGTTTTCCGTGACCAATTTCACGCCGGCCCGTAAAGCCCATTCGACCGACTTCGCCAACGGAGTACGGAGGGAAGTTGTAGTGCAGCATAAAGTTCGACTTATATGTGCCTTCGAGTGCGTCGATCATCTGCTCGTCATCGCCGGTGCCCAAAGTTGTAACCGCAAGGGCTTGGGTCTCACCCCGCGTAAACAGGGCAGAACCATGCGTCCGTGGCAACATACGTGTTTCTGAAACAATTGGACGGACCGTTTCGAGGTCACGGCCATCGATCCGCTTGCCTGTTTTGACGATATCGCCCCTTACAACCTCCGCCTCGAGTTTCTTAAGAACGCCACCCAAGGAAGGGTCTTCTTGCTGTTCTTCGCTTAGAGTTTCGACGATCGAAGCTTTTGCCGCAGATACGGCTGCGACACGCTCTTGCTTGTCTGTGTTGCCATATGCCGCGCGAAGACTGTCTTCCCCTGCCGCTTTGACAGCTGCAAACAATTCGGATGTATCGGCTGGCGTGAATTCAAAAGGTTCTTTTGCAGCATCTTCTGCCATCGAGATGATCAAATCGATCACAGGTTGGATTTGCTCATGCGCAAATGTAATCGCACCCAGCATTTCTGCTTCGTTCAATTCATACGCTTCTGATTCAACCATCATCACAGCGTCTTTGGTGCCTGCCACAACTAGATCCAGCCGCTGTTCTGGGTTGTTCTTTAACATGGACATATCTTCAACTGTTGGGTTCAAGATGTATTCGCCATCTTCGAAACCAACGCGGCAACCCCCGATCGGCCCCATAAAGGGAGCGCCAGACAATGTCAGTGCAGCAGAGGCTGCAATCATTGCGATGATATCGGGGTCGTTGACCAAATCATGCGACAGAACCGTCAGCACCACGTTCACTTCATGTTTGAAGCCATTTACAAATAGTGGACGGATTGGACGGTCGATCAAACGTGATGTCAGTGTTTCTTTTTCTGTTGGGCGTGCTTCACGCTTAAAAAAACCGCCAGGAATTTTACCGGCGGCATAGTATTTCTCTTGGTAGTTGACTGTCAGCGGGAAAAAATCCTGACCCGGCTTTTCCGTCTTTGCAAATGTCACGTTTGCCATGACAGATGTCTCGCCATAAGTGGCGATGACAGACGCGTCTGCTTGACGTGCAACCTTACCTGTTTCGAGCGTCAGGGTTTCTTCACCCCACTCGATGCTTTTCTTTACTTCGTTAAACATGTCGTTTCCTTAAAGGAGCACTCCCGGGCCCTCCCGGGTCTCCTGTTTGAATGGCGGCCCCATTGCCACCGACCTTACTCATCTTTTTCAACCGCCAAGGCCAAAGCGTGTCGTCTCAGATAGCGGACGCATATCTGGAGTTTTAAGGCAGGGAAAGAGGATTTATGACGCAACGCCGCCCCGCTTTTTTTTGCAGAACATTTATTAAAGGTTGTGTATTTCCTTCAGATTTTGTGCTCTCACATAGAAATTACAAACGGGGAGGCCGTAATGGCTGGAAAATTCGAAATCTTTAAAGACAAGCGCGGCGAATTCCGCTTTCGCCTGAAGGCAGGCAATGGCGAGATTATCCTTGCCAGCGAGAGCTATAAGCAAAAGGCAAGTGCAAAGAACGGCATTGCGTCTGTGCAAAAAAATGCACCTGATGATGGCCGCTACGAACGCAAGGACGCAAAATCAGGCCCGATGTTCAACTTGAAAGCCGGCAATGGTGAAGTGATTGGAACGTCAGAGGTCTATTCTTCGGAGAGTGCACGCGAGAACGGGATCGCATCGGTCAAACGCAATGCGCCGGATGCGCGGATCGACGATCTGAGCTAACGTCTGCGACAGTTCAAAAAGCGAAACGCCCATGGAAGACATCCAGCGGGCGTTTTTTTCAACGTAGCTCATTGCTGGATCGATGGGCTTGGATCTTGAAGCTGATGAACTTTAAGTATTTACCCTTAGTCCAAACTCAAACTTAGGTGCACCGCTCTAATCCGGGTTTCTACACTAGAGCAGAAATTCACCTAGTCGACGGATCAGTATCACCCGTGGTTTTGCTGCAAAATGCTTGTGCTCGTGCTCGAAGATTAGGTGGCATTTCAGAGATAGCATCGCGCACCTTTTGCAGTTCCTCTAGCGAAACATCGGCGAACCAACTTTCCAAAATCACAAGCGACGCCTCCGGGACTCCCTTACCTTCGTGCTTCAAACCTTGTACTACCCCAACGATCGCCGACTTTTTTGCTTCTGGGGAGCGTTTGACTGCATCTTTCGTCAGTCGAAGCGCTTCCATAACCGTACCCTTTACTGGCGAAACGAATGCCGGCATCAGCGCTTCGATTAACTCTTCAGCAGGAACGGGATGGCACTTGTTGACCTGTTTCAAGGCCTTCACAGCAAAAGATACAGTTGTTGGTAGCTCTTCGCTAAGAAGCGCTAAGAGCTGGTCGCATCGGGTATGCTGCTCTTCTGTGGTTGGCTCAAGGTCCGAATAAAGACGTGCAAAGCAGCGTGCCTCCGCTTGGTTGAAATCACGGGTGAGCGCGGCAAGCGACGCGTCCAGCAAGAGGTCCCGTGGCATTTGCCCGTTGTCGCAGAGCTCTATGAAACGTGTGCGCCAAGCTGAGCCAAGGTCCAGGTACCCTAGACTGAATTCACCCCGTCCTTTGACCTCAAAAAAGCGCCATAAATCATCAATGAGTTCCTTTTGCTTAGCGGGCGTTGTGGCAAGACGCTGGTCGCTCAGCGCGGGCTTTGCGCGCAAAGCCGAGGTTTCGACGGGCCAATGTAAAAAGACATGCGTCGCCAGCAAACCATGAATGAAGCTATCGGAACTTGGCCTCTGGCATAAACCTGTATCCCACAGCCAATGAAGGTGGCGGATTATATAGGGGTTTTCGTCCAAAACATGCTGTACCCACGAGTTTGTCCAATCTGGTTGGAATGTGTCGAACACCTGAATTAGAAGTTCAGGATCAGGGATCAAATGCCAATCACAGGCAATGACCTGTTCAAGGGAGCCAGTTGCAAGAACTGCTACTCTGGCAGCGTCTGGCCTGCGGAGCGTAGCCCGGCTTGGGTTCTTGAAATACGCTTCAACGTCCTCGGTAAATAGCGCTACGGCCATGTCGCCTAATGTGCGACGTGTTGTAACATCGTATTGGTTAAGAAATGCGATGCAATCGACTGGCGACCCTTCGCGAATGATTTTCTTGAGTTGTTCCGGTGTAGGAGTTTTTGTCATCGGGTGGTTGCAATATACAGGTCCACTGTTCGCTCCTTTAGCCCTAGCCAAACGTGGCTCTGCAACACGTCATTATCGTTGTAGCGAAGCACGACACGTTTAGCGATGAAAAAAGCCAGTCCGTAACAAGAGCTTTTGCACTGTGTATGTCTCAAAGAGTCGCTAAAGCGCATCGTTGTTGTGTGCACAGCGAATGCCAAAGATATGCAAAATGCGGTCATTTGCTCATTTACTAAATCGCGTATGAAAGTGCCTACGGGCTTTCTTGCAGCGTGGCTTACCGCTGGAGTGATGGGCTTGGGTTATGCTGCATATGAGCTCCTTTAATGACTGGTCAGCGCCCACCTTGCTCATTCGTCAGGGTGCGGCCAATGACGGGTTTCAGTCATCGCTCGCTCTCGAGAACGGCATCGGCGCGGGCTTGTGAACGGCCACACCGATCATCACAAAGACTACGCCTAGAACATCCACGGCGCTTGGAATCTGCCGTAGGACGATGACGCCAATGATCGTGGCGGTTGCAGGAAGGAGAGCGAGCAGGAATGCGAAGCTGGCGCGTGGCAAGCGGGCCATGGCGAGATTATCTTGGCGTCCGAAGGGTATAAGCAGAAAGCAAGCTGCAAGAACGGGATTGCATCTGTGATGAAAAACGCACCGGATGATGCGCGCTATGAACGCAAAGACGCGAAGTCCGGACCTATGTTCAACCTGAAAGCGATGAATGGTCAGGTGATTGGCACGTCCGAAGTGTATTCCGGCGACAGTGCTCGTGACAACGGTATTGAGTCCGTGAAGCGCAACGCACCCGATGCGAAGATTGAAGAATTGTCTTAAGTTCGATTAGTCTTAAAACGATTGCGCCCGCCGAAATGTCCTGCGGGCGTTTTTTTGTTAAAGTCCTTTGGCATGTCGTGAATTATTTGGACCTTCAACTTTGTGAATTCTGTTGAATGGAAGCCCGGGTCACCACCAATAAGGGTCACGCTCCTCTGCCGGAGTATAGTTGTATTCCAGCTGGGTTAAATGTGGCAGATCTTCAACCGGTGTGAGATCAGCAACCAAGGTATGGTCGATCCAAAGGCTTTCGAGGTTTCTTAGGCCAGCAACTGGAGTCAGGTCAGAAATCTTCGTTGCTGAGACGCGAAGAACCCGCAATCCCGTCATGGATGCCATATCTGGCAATTCTGTCAGAGGTGTTCCGTCTAACCCCAAGTTACGAAGATGCGTTGCACCCAAGAGCGGTGTGATGTCTGAAATCGCGGTAAAACCGAGATCCAGAAATTCTAAGTTTGGAAGCTGCTGGATAATCGGGAATGACGAGATCTTTGTATCGGCTAGGTCTAGATATTTGAGCTGCGTAAGGTTGGCCAGCGGGGTCACATCGTCAATATCCACGCCCCATAAGCGAAGCTCTTCAAGTTGTGTGAGTTTGAACACTGTGCCTAGATCGACTGAGTAGCCTTTTTGGCGGAATTGAGCGTCGAGATCCAGCGATCGGAGGTTCTTCAGACCGATCAACGGGGCAAGTGAAACATCTGAATTGACAAGCCCCTCGATTCTAAGATCTTCAAGCTCCGTCATCTGGGACAACGCACTTAGGTCGTCAATTCGGCAGAATTTAATGCTAAGTAGGGTCGGCTTTGCATCAACGATGGATTGTGGGATACATGAAAGATGACCACAATTAGAAAGCCAAAATTTCCGACGACCATTGTCAATATTTTCTTTGATCTCCTGTTCAATCTCCGGCGGCAGTGTATCCCGTCTATCTGACATTAGATCCCTCATAACCCGGCACTATCTAAGCATTTAGTACCACACAGTTGAAATAAGACAATTTCTGCGCGTGATAAAGCGTCCCGGGCACACCTAGCGTCAAAATTTGTCCCGCTTGCTTGTGACACATATGGACACAAACTGCCGCGCAGATCGGCTTTCTTCCCGTGGGGGCGCATATGTTGGCTTTGGGCTGGACTGCGGTCATTGACGTCCTAATGTCGAAAGGCCGCTATGTCCGCCAAGCCGCAATTCGACTACTTAACAAATCACAAAGGAAAACGCCTGCTGGTACAACCAACAGGCGTTTCGAATTCTTTTAGTTCGTGCGCGTTTAACGCAGCAAATTAACGGCGGATGCCCAGACGCTTAATCAGGTCTTGGTAACGCGCTTCGTCTTTGCCTTTCACATAGTCCAGCAGCTTACGACGCTGGGCAACCATCTTCAGCAGACCGCGGCGCGAGTGGTTGTCTTTCTTATGTGTTTTGAAATGCTCGGTCAGTGTTGTGATCCGAGATGTCAGGATCGCGACCTGTACTTCAGGGGACCCTGTGTCGCCATCTTTCACAGCGTAGTCTTTGATCAGCTGTTCTTTCAGCTCTGCAGTAATCGACATCGGGCTCTCCTATTCATCTAAAGGTTATGGCGCGTGCCGGGATGTCGTCCAGCAAGGCCCTTGGAGTGGTTTGCGCGCCTTAGACCCCAAGGGATAAAATGAAAAGGACTATTTTTGTCGTTTCAACGCGACAAGGTTCGACACCACCAAAGTGACCAAGACAATGGATCCGCCCCAAAGGCTATAGGGGCCGGGAACTTCGCCGATTACGATCCAAGCTAAAATAGGGGCCAAAAGGCTTTCCAATAGGATCAAAAGGGCGACTTCTGCGGACGTGATGAACTTTGGCCCAAAGGACAGCAAAGCAGAGCTGATCGCGATAAAGAAACCCCCATGCAGGGCCACAAGGACCCAATCCTCAGGGGCCACGTCCCAGATGTCGATGAATGGGAAAAGGCATATCGAAAGGCCAAGAAAGGCCAAAGGAACAACGGGCGTTATGCTTGTCGGTCTCACGCTGCGCGCACAGGTTATAGAGATTGCAAACAAGGCGGCCGCACCCAGGGCCAATAAATCGCCAAACAAAGTCGACGCGCTATCGGGTTCAACCGAGCCATAGGCAATCACGCCAACACCGACAAATGCAAAGAACACGGTCCATGCCATGCGACTGGAAATGCGTTCGCCCAACCAGACCCAACTGGCGATGGCAGCAAAAATCGGAACTGTTGCAAGGATGAGAACCGCATTTGCGACGGTCGTATAACTGACTGACGAGATGAACATCAAACCGCTGATCGTCACAGTTACGCCGAAAGGGACGGCAATCGCTCCGATTTTTTTAATTTTTTGCGGGTAGCTTGATCCATGTAAAACCAACATGAACAACAAAAGTACAATCCCCTGTGCAAAGGCGCGCCAAAACACCACCGTCAAGGTAGGGGCGTCGATCAAACGAACGAACAAACTGTCTGGGACAACGAACAAAACGCCAAACAGTGTAATCAGAAGGCCTTTGGCTTGATTGTTCATGACCAGAGCTTTGGTCGGGTATCATAGCCGATGTAAAGTGGATGTTTTGGATGACCTTGTTTTGAAAGGCCAAGATGATAAAGATCAGCTTGTGTTTGACGCAGGATCGCGGCCACTTTGGGTCCGCGGTCCAAATGGGCACCATGTGTGCCCCAAGCGCATATAATTTGATCAGCCCAGATTGCCGCATCTAGAATGGCGTTGTCGTTGTCAGGTCCAATTGGATCGACTTCGGCCCGCATTTGCCGCGGATCTGTTGCACGAAAAGCAAAGATATTTGTAACGCGAAAGGCACCAAATCCAAGCGCTCGGGCGCGACGCTCGCAACGCTCGACCGTTGGGTCGTTTTGCACTTCGGTGGCCGTCGAGGGATTAAGCATCACGAAAAGGGCTTTGAGCCTGGTCGAGTCCCAAACACGCGTCAAAGTGTATCGATAGCGTTCGCAATCTGAGTAAATGGCAACTGAGGGGGCGTCGCCCTTGATGTGTTTTCGGGTGATCACTGGTTCAGAACCCGCGAGGGTTTGAAAAGGCCCGATTGATATTCGCCAATGGCCAACAAAACATCCTGCGCAAAAGCCAAAGCGGTATCTCCATTCTCTGCGTTGCTTGATGCGACCAAGGCCGGATTGCCGTTTCGGACTTTGACTTGCGCCTCGGCTCCCAAAATCACGGTTGGAAAATCGATCATTGCCATTTCCACTGGGCGCAAAGCGACGACCAAGTCGTTGGCGCGTTCACGTTCTATCGTGGCCCAATCGGAAAACTGGATCGCGCCTTCCAGATCAAATGGCCCCGATTGAACCCGACGCAACCAACCCACATGGGCCTTTGTTGCCAAAGCTTCGCCTAAGTCTCGGGCAATGGACCTGACATACCCACCCTTCCCGCATGTCATGGTCAGTTCAGCAACGTCACCGTCAAAAGTGACAAGCTCAAGTGTTTCAACGAACAGGGGCCGCGCCTTCAAAGCCATCACCTCTCCGGTTCGTGCCAAATCATAGGCACGCTGACCGTCGACCTTGACGGCTGAAACCTGCGGGGGAATTTGCATAATGGCACCGCGGAACTGCGGCAGCGTTGCTTCTATCAGCTTTGCATCTGGTTTGACTTCCGATGTTGCAATCACATCACCTGAAGCATCATCTGTTGATGTCGCAGTCCCGAAAACAACCGAGAAACGATAGGTCTTTCGCGCTTCTGTCAAGAATGGGATCGTCTTTGTGGCTTCTCCAAAAGCGACGGCCAGCAGCCCTGTCGCATCTGGGTCCAGCGTACCAGCATGTCCCGCCTTTTGTGCGTTCAACAACCAACGCAGTTTGTTGACCACAGCGCTAGAGGTCACGCCTGCGGGCTTGTCCACGACAAGCCATCCGTGGATTGGATTTCCTTTACGCTTGCGCGCCATCAATCATCCAAATCCTGACGCACGTGTTCTTGGTTCAACAGTCGGCGCGTCTCATCATATTGGTCAAAAGTCGTGTCTGCGAGGAATTTCAAATTGGGTGAGAATTTCAAGGCCAAACGTTTGTTTACGGCATGTCGCAACTCTGCTTTGTTGCGTGCCAATGCTTTGATCACAGTTTGCACGTTCTGGCCGCCCAACGGCATGACATAAACTTTTGCAATCTTAAGATCTGGAGACGTGCGGACTTCGCCAACGGTCACCGAAACATGCGCCAAATCTGGATCATGGATATCGCCGCGCTGCAATACCTCACTTAGGGTTCGACGGATCAGTTCAGCCACGCGAAGTTGGCGCTGTGACGGGCCCGGGACATTATTGTCATGCTTTTGTGCCATGCAGCCCATCTAAGTCAGTTGTCAGCCCGCCTCAAGCGGGCTAATCGGACAGACCAAGTTCAGGGGCATAAAATGTCGAACCCAATCAAAACTGTCATAGTGGGGGTATCTGGCCGAATGGGTCAAATGCTGGTGAATTGCGTGCGCGAAGATGATGATATGGCGCTTCACGCTGTCACAGAGCGATCAGGTCATGATTGGGTGGGTCATGATTTGGGTGACGCCATGGGTGCGGCTTTTATGGGCGTGCCTGTTGTTGAGGACCCCGCGGCGGCCATGGCCGACGCAGACGTCATGATTGATTTCACGGCTCCAAAGGCGAGTTTGGTGCATGCGGTTGCGGCACGCCAGACGAAGTGTGCGATGGTTGTTGGAACGACAGGTTTTTCGAACGACGAATTGACCGAATTGTCTAAGATAACTTCGGCCATAACGATGGTCCGCGCAGGTAACATGAGCCTTGGTGTCAATTTGTTAACGCAACTCACAAAGAAAGTTGCTGCTGCCTTGGATGCCGATTTTGATATTGAAATCATTGAAGCACATCACAGACACAAGGTTGATGCGCCATCTGGCACGGCCCTCATGCTTGGAGAGGCCGCAGCACAAGGGCGTGGGATAAATTTAACAGAAGCTTCCGATCGAGGTCGAGATGGCATCACAGGCGCGCGTGCCAAGGGCACAATTGGTTTTCATGCCATTCGTGGGGGAGATGTCGTCGGTGAACATGATGTGGTTTTTGCCGCCGAGGGTGAGCGGATCATTCTGCGCCACGTCGCCACAGATCGTGAAATTTTCGCCCGCGGAGCCATAAAGGCTGCAAAATGGGCGCATCACGCTGGACCGGGATCTTTTGACATGTTGGATGTGCTGGGCCTTTAAGTTTAACGGATCACTGTGCTGACTTGTCCATACGATTGGCTTCTCTCCAGTCAGCGAGAAACGTATCAATCACGATCATGATTGACCTAAACTCATCAATTTCAGGATCGTCAGCCACCCACCCGCCTGTCATTCCCCAAGAACCGGCTTTTAGTTTTATCGTGTGATTTCGCGTGAGCAGCATTGTTTGTGACAATCCCGCAAACAGTCGAAACCGACATCCGGTATTTGAATCTGTATTTGAGAAATACACATTCATTTCAGGTTTGCCAGGTGCCTTTTCCATTTCTTCCATTGTCAGCAGCTTGAGCCCTGCATACGAGAACCGTTCATTCACCGCGTCCTGTAGATCCAATCCAAAATTAGGACCATAGGCCACGGGACCTTTCAAATTTTCAACGTTTAAGTAAATGCCTTCTAAACCCACAAGTGCTTTTGCTTTGTCTGATTGCTCCCAAAGTTCTGGATTGAAACCAAGTACTGTTGCTGCTTCCACCGCTTCGCATATGCGTGGCGCGCTGCGCGGGGCGATCTGCGCCTCAATCATCAAAGCGTCCTTGGCCCTTTGGCCCATAAGTCGTTCAGCTTCGTGCAATTCGGGCATGGAATGCAACTCAGTAACGAAACTTCGGATCGGGTCGCAAACACCTTTTTCTTCACAAAGTTCGATATGGACCGACTCATTCTCCCAGGTTGTCCAAACATAATTTTCTGTGTGACCGGACTGAGATCCGATCCCGGTCAAAACCAAGGTAAACATTGCCATAAGATGAATGCGCAAGATCAACATCTGGCTTGATTATATGCTGGAAATCAACGTGAGATTAACGATCCAAAGTCTAAAGGATCAATTTTTAGAAGTCGTACGTGACGCCCTTTTTCTCCCAATCGCCAAACCGTGTCGGCTCTGGTCCATCGCGTCCACCCAACTCTACTGGCAAGGCCCTTTTCTTTGCAGCGGCTTGACGTGCTTTCGCTTCAGCCAATGCGCGTTCTGCTGCTTCAGCGATCCGGGTTTTCTTTTCATCTTCCACATTCATGGTTGTGACATAATCCGCAACAAGGAGTGCGGCAAGTATCGGGCTTGCAAGGCGTATGGCGGCACGATAGCGCAGTCCGAATGAACACTCCGCCCCCACCGCTTGCCCCGCGACGTGCTGCTCTTGACTGGGTGGGTCTTGTTTTGTCCGGCAATGCAATCATTGGCGCAGACCCGTTTGCGCGGAAGTTGGACATGCCATCGGATCGCGCGACCGCCAAGCGGTTGGCCGATGCGATTTTGCGGCATCGTGCGAACCTTGATGGTCTGATGCAGCCTTTTTTACAAAGGCGCCCCCCCAACAGCATTCGCAACATCTTTTATTTGGTGCTGGTCGAAACGCAGTTGTTCAACAGTCCTGATTTCGCGCTTGTCCATACTTGTGTTGAACTGGCCAAGCGGGACCCCGGGACGAAGGGCAAATTTGCAGGCCTGACCAATGCTGTTGCGCGCAAGTTGATCGCTTTGCCCAAAGGGGCGCTTATCGCACGCAAAGCACCGAAACTGCCCAAGCCTCTGCGCGGTCCGATGATTGCAGCCTACGGTCAGGCGGTTGTGGATGCGATGGAGACTGCCCATCTGCACGAGCCGCTAGTTGACCTTTGCGTAAAGTCTGAATCATTGATCGAACATATTGAAACAGGCCAGCGTTTTGCGCCGCACCATCTGCGACTATCCAAAGGGACCGCGCTATCTGAGGTTGAGGTTTTTCGATCCGGTGATGCTTGGGTCCAAGATCTTGCGGCCCAACAACCAGTTTGGTCATTGGGTGCAATCGAGGGTCTTTCGGTGCTGGATCTATGTGCTGCGCCTGGCGGCAAAACAATGCAACTTGCTGCAGCTGGGGCCAAGGTCACGGCGCTTGATCTTTCGGAGGCGCGGATGGCGCGGGTATCTGAAAATCTGCACAGGACCGGCTTAGAGGCAGAGCTTGTGACTGCAGACGCCTTGGTTTGGGACCCTGATCAAACATTTGATCTGATTGTTCTGGATGCGCCTTGCTCGGCCACAGGGACGATCCGGCGTCACCCCGATTTGCCATATTTGAAGTCTAGTACAAGCATTAAAGACCTTGTGGCGCTTCAGCGCAGTTTAACACGTAAGGCTGTTTCATTGCTCAAACCTGGTGGGCGATTGCTTTTTGTGACATGCTCGCTTCTGCCCGCTGAAGGAGAAGCGCAAGCCGATTGGATCGAGGCCAGCTTCCCGCAAATTCGTCCAGCAGCTTTGAAAAGCAATTCAATCACCGCGCCGGCCATTACGGCACATCGGTGCCGTCTCAGGCCCGATATGCAGGCACCATATGGTGGGATGGATGGATTTTTCTTTGCGCTTTACCAGATGGAAATCCAATGACATCACAATAAGCCGTAGATAAGAAATCACATATGGCAGGCGCAGGGCATATCGATGAGTGACGGATTGGGACTTTGGCAACGCGCAGCATTGTTGCGGGCAGGCATGTCCCGTCCACCGACAACATTCGTGTCTTTCCCGGAACCTCGGGCGCGCGGGCTTGCGGCACGGGGCATCCAATACACCTCTGGAAACTTCATTATTGACGGTGAAGTCGTCGAGGCGCCAAATCGGTCTATTTGGGAGGTCGGGCAGACTTCACTCAGCCATCAAATGGCGGCCCATAAATTTGAATGGGTGGACGATCTTATTGCAGCCGGGTCTCCAAGGGCGCGGCACCTCATGGTTGAATGGTTTGACGCATGGCTTGGTGATCATGAAGGAAAGTCCAATGATACATGGGACCCTTTGCGCGTCGCGCATCGTTTGATTCGACTGCTCAACCATGGGGCGCTGTTTCTACAGGGACGAGACTCTCAACAGCATAAAAGGTATTTTACGACTGTCTCCAAACACTACCGCTATTTAGGATATACATGGCAAGCGCTTCAGGACGGACTCCCGCAGATTACGGCATTGGTTGCGCTTTTGTTTGCCGCCCATGCCACACAGTCCAGCGATGCTGAATTTCAGCGTTTTGTAACCAAAATGGGCGAAACGTGCCGAAAATTTATCGGCGAAGACGGTGGTATCCCCAGTCGTAACCCAGAAGAGTTGATGCAGATCTTTTCGCTGCTGTCCTGGACGTCCCGAGTGATCGAGGCTTTGGATATCCCGATGAACAAAGGCATTTTGCGTGGGCTTGAATTGTCGGCGCCCTGTTTGCGATCTCTGCGGTTTGCAAATGGAAATCTGTCCGTGTTTCAATCTGGCGGCCCCGGTATGGAAGGTCGTTTGGATCAGGCTTTGGCAGATGGACGTGTTCGGGCCCCTGCCAATCCTGATGGCGCAATGGGGTATCAACGACTGTCTGCGGCGCGCAGCATGTTGATCGTGGATGCCGGTGTGCCGAGATCTTTGCCCTCTTTGGGAGCATTTGAATTTGCTGCCGGGCGGCATCCAATCATTGTGAACTCTGGTGCCTCTGGTGCTTTTGGAGAACGCTGGGCTGAGAAAGGTCGACGCAGTGCAGCCCATAGTATGCCGATTGTGAACCGCACCGACAGCTCTTTGAATGTTGGAGCTGCAAGCGTTACGCGCGAGGTCTCGGGCGATGCAAACTCTCTGGTTATACGACACGAAGGTTACCTCAACTCATATGGAATTTTGATCGAGCGGCGGTTTACCCTTTCAAATGATGGGCAAGCCCTTGGAGGGGAAGATCATTTTATCCTACCCAATGAGGCGGCGCGAAAAACCTATTTGACCGTTGCGCGGGGGGCATCGCATCTGCGCGTTCCGGTCAGTCTTCATTTCCATTTGGCCGCAGAGGCGGATGTCCAAATGAACCTTGGTGGGACGATTACATCAATCAACCTTCCCAATGATCAGGTTTGGGGTTTTCGCAAGACTTCTGGCAAGTTGACGCTTAAGCCCAGCGTTCTTATGACCCCAAATCGTCTGCGCCCCCTTGCAACGCAACAAATTCATTTGGCTGCGGATGTTGGCGAAGAGGGTTTGAAACTGTCATGGCTGCTAGAGCGGCTAAGCTAGGGATTTTGAATGTCTGATATTGTTGCGATAAAACGGGCCCTTTTGTCTGTGTCGGATAAAACCGGGTTGGTTGAGTTTGCGACGGCGCTTGCCGCTCAAGGGGTTGCGCTGATCTCGACCGGCGGCACGCATAAAATGTTGGCTGAAGCGGGACTAAATGTGACGGCTATTGATGCCGTGACGGGGTTTCCGGAAATGATGGATGGTCGGGTGAAAACCTTACACCCCAAAGTTCACGGCGGTCTTTTGGCGCGCCGAGACGTCCAAAGCCATTTAGATGCCGCAAAAAATCATGACATCGGGTTGATCGATTTGTTGGTTGTGAACCTTTATCCCTTTGAGGCAACGATCACAAAAGGCGCTGACTATGATACCGCGGTGGAGAACATCGACATTGGGGGGCCTGCCATGGTGCGGGCTGCGGCAAAAAATCATGCCGCGGTCACTGTGGCGACCAACCCGGACCAATATGCAGCTCTGATGGTGGAAATTGCAGACAAAGGCGGGGTGAGCCAAGTCACCCGATCCAAACTCGCCCAACAGGCGTTTTCCCATACAGCCGTCTATGACGCAGCTGTTTCAAACTGGTTTGCGGTTGCATTGCAGCTAGAGACGCCAGCCATTGCGGCCACCGGCGCCAAGCTGAAACAAGCGCTTCGTTACGGAGAGAACCCACATCAAAGCGCAGCCTTTTATGTCTCACATAATCCTTCACCAGGCATCGCTTCGGCCGCTCAGTTGCAAGGCAAAGAGCTGTCTTATAACAATATCAATGATACAGACGCAGCCTTTCGACTGATTTCGGAATTTGCGCCCGAGCAAGGCCCGGCATGTGCGATCATCAAACACGCAAACCCGTGTGGTGTTGCACATGGGGCAGACCTGGCTGACGCCTATCAGAACGCTTTTGACTGCGATCGCGTTTCGGCCTTTGGGGGTATCATCGCGCTCAACCAACCTTTGGATGCTGCAACGGCCACCAAAATTACCGAGATTTTCACTGAAGTTGTCATCGCACCTGGTGCCGACGATGCCGCAAAACAGGTTTTTGCGGGAAAGCCCAATCTTCGATTGCTTCTAACCGAAGGTTTGGCGGATCCAACGAGGCAATATCGATCATGGCGCGAAGTGTCTGGTGGTTACCTTTTGCAAGATGTTGACACTCAACCCTTAAGCCGCGCTGATATTCGGATCGTCACCAAACGCGCGCCGTCTGAGGCAGAGATGATGGACTTGCTATTTGCTTGGACGGTCGCCAAGCATGTAAAATCCAATGCGATCATTTACGCAAAAGATGGCATGACTGTGGGGATTGGTGCTGGCCAGATGAGCCGTGTCGACTCGACCCGCATTGCGGCTTGGAAGGCGCGTGACGCAGCCGACGCCTTGGGCCTAGACACGCCGAAGACACAAGGCTCGGTCGTGGCATCTGACGCCTTTTTCCCATTTCAAGATGGCTTGCTGACTGCGGCAGAGGCTGGCGCGACCGCAGTTATTCAACCTGGCGGAGCAATGCGCGATGAAGACGTGATTGCAGCCGCTGATCAGGCGGGGCTTGCCATGGTGTTCACCGGCATGCGCCACTTTCGACACTGATGTCGCCGCGCCTGTCTCTGTTTTTAGCTTTGTTTTGCGCGCTGGGCCTGGATCAGTTTTCTAAGGTTTTCGTTTTCAAATCTTTGAACCTTGAAAACCTGTATACGATCAATGTCTTCCCACCGGTCTTAAATTTCCGTTTAGGCTGGAATGAAGGGATCAATTTCGGGCTTTTTGCCAACGCCCCAGAGGTTGTGCGCTGGGGATTGATTCTTTTTGCGATTGCCGTTTCGATTGGCGTCGTTCTTTGGGCGTGGCCAAAACGGGATCAAGTAAGTGCCATTTCCGCAGGGCTCTTGGCGGGTGGCGCGATGGGAAACGCAATAGATCGGGGGATTTTTGGCGCTGTACGCGATTTTCTGAACATGTCTTGCTGCGGGATCAACAATCCTTATGTTTTCAACATTGCTGATGTTGCAGTGTTTGCAGGCGTCTTCGGGCTGATATATGTGCTGGAAATACGGAAAAGCTGACGGCATGTCTTACGACATGTTAAGCCCGTGAAAAGCGAGGGGAAAAAGATGCGTATTGTGGTCGGATTGATTGTCCTGTTGGCTGTGACGGCCTGCTCCTCGCGCGACGAACCAAACCAATTGATGAATATCAGGAACGAGGGCAGAGGCCCTGATGAGTTTGCTGTGGTCCCGAACGAACCATTGGAAATCCCGGACAATGTTGCCTCGGCTGAATTGCCAACCCCCGGGGGAACTTCGCGGGCCGATCGTGGGCCGGACGAAATTCTGACCGAAGCGCTGGGTGGTCGTGCCGGTGCTGGCGTAAACGATCAGGCCTTTGTGAATGCGGTTGGTCGATTTGGTGTCGCTGAGGGAATTCGCGGCGTGTTGGCGCAAGAGGATGTGGCCTTTCGCGCGGATGGATTTGTTCGCCCGCTTGAGCGTGCGGCGAAGGTTAATGTGTATTTCAAGTTCTACGAAGAGCAAACCCTCGATTCCTATGACGAGTTGAACCGTTTGCGGCGCGCGGGCGTGCGCACGCCGACCGCCCCTCCAGCGCCTGAATAATTATCACAAAAGCGAAAGTGCGATTGCTTTCGTGGCGCGCGCGGTTACGTCTTGCCCAACAAACGGAGGTCTTTATGCGATTGATCGCGACTTTTTGCCTGTTCATTTTTCCTGTACATGCTTTGGCTCAGGATGTCCCCGTGACCTCAACCCTGTTGGACAATGGCCTTCAGGTCGTTGTCATCGAAGACAATCGCGCGCCGATTGTGACCCATATGGTTTGGTACAAGGTTGGGTCGGCCGATGAACCGCGCGGCAAGTCAGGAATTGCCCATTACCTCGAGCACTTGATGTTCAAAGGGACGGATACGCGTGATGTTGGCGAATTTTCAGACATCATTGCAGCCAATGGCGGGTCTGAAAATGCTTTCACCTCATTTGACTATACGGGCTACTTTCAAAGGATCGCCTCTGACCGGTTGGCCCTGATGATGGAGCTTGAGGCAGATCGCATGGCAAATCTCAATATACCAGATAGCGAGTTCGCACCGGAACTGGGTGTAGTATTGGCCGAACGCAATCAACGCACAGATAGCAACCCAGGCGCTCTCCTGAATGAGCAACGCCGCGCCGTAGAGTTCTTGAACCATCCCTATGGCATTCCAATCGTGGGCTGGCGCAAAGAGATAGAAGGGCTGACACCGGAAGATGTAATGTCCTTTTATCGTGACCACTATGCCCCTAACAATGCGATCCTGATTGTTGCGGGCAACGTAACGCCCGAAGATGTGGTGAGCTTGGCCAAAGAGCACTACGGACCGATCCCCGCCAATCCAGAGATCACGGAACGCGTGCGCCCGGCTGAGCCCCCGCAACGCGCTCCAATGCAGATCCACTATCGGGATGAACGGTTCACAACACCTTACTTGATCCGCAGCTATCCTGCGCCGGTGCGCATGGCCGGCGATCAGCGTGATGCCGCAGTTGCGGTAATGCTGGCAGAAATATTGGGTGGAACAGGCGTTACTTCGGTCTTGGGTGAAAAACTTATTCTTGAGCAAGACATCGCAGTTGGGTCTTCGGCATGGACTTGGGACGAGTCTTACGACCCTCAACGTTTTGGACTTTATGTTGCTGCCAAACCGGATGTGCCATTGGATATGGTGAACACGGCCCTGACGGAGGCCATAAACGCTTTCATCGAAGACGGTGTCGATCCAAATCACTTGGATCGGATTAAGGCGCAAATTCGCGCTGATGTGGTTTATGCTCTGGATAGCCAAAATGGATTGGCCCGCAGCTTTGGGTCCGCCTTAACTGCCGGATTGACTGTGCAAGACGTGCTCGAATGGCCTGATATCCTTCAATCCGTCACAGGCGAGGAAATCGTAGCAATGGCAGAACGCCTGTTTGACCCCGTTCAATCTGTAACCAGCTATGCCCTTCCACCGGAGACAAATTGATGCGACATCTTCTTATCGTCCTCTCTCTTTTTATGGCGCTGCCAGCCACCGCGCAGACAGATGTCAAAACGGTAACCTCCGAGGGTGGGATCACCGCCTGGGTAGTCGAAGAACCCTATATTCCTTTTATTGCCATCGATATCGCCTTCCGTGGTGGAAATGCATTGGACAACGAGGACAAATATGGCGCGGTCGAGTTCATGGTCTCTATGTTGGAAGAAGGTACGGGAGATCTGGACGCGGTCGCCTTTTCGAATGAACAAAAGCGACTTGGTGCAAGGTTTGGGTTCGGGTCCAACCGCGATAGCGTTGAAATATCGGCACAGGTTTTGAACGAAAACAGGACCGAGTCCCTTGATCTTTTGCGCCGTGCGATCGTCGAACCTCGCTTTGATGAGGTGGCTTTTGCACGTGTGAAAGGCCAACTGGAGTCTTCTTTCCGGTCAGATCTGGAAGATCCCGGAACAATTGCTGGGGCTACAATGAATATGTTGGCATTCCCAAAGCATCCCTATGGGGAACCGCTAGAGGGCCGTCTTGCGCAGCTTCAAGCTTTAACGGCTGATGATTTGCGGACCGCACATAAGAATGCGCTGGCAAAAGATCGTTTGCTGATTTCAATCGTTGGCGACATTACCGAACAAGAAGTGGGTCCGTTGCTGGATACGCTTTTTGCTGACCTGCCCGAAGCAGGTGCGCCATTGCCGCCCGAAGCGGACTACCGGTTAGAGGGTGGAAAAACGGTGGTCGAAATTGACAACCCGCAAAGCATCGCGCTCTTCATGCATGAAGGTATTGCTTTCGATGATCCCGATTTTTTTCCGGCCTTTGTTATGAATTATGTTCTCGGCGGTGGCGGACTGACATCGCGTCTTTCAACCGAAATTCGGGAAAAACGTGGACTGACTTACGGTGTAGGGTCTTATCTTGCTTCCTATGATCTTGCGGATGTCTATGCAGGCCAAGTGGCCTCTGCAAATGAAGACATCGCGCAGGCCATTGAACTTGTGAAATCTGAATGGGCTAGAATGGCGGATGGGGGTTTGACCGAAGACGAATTGCAGGCCGCACAGCGTTATATCACGGGATCTTACCCTTTGCGGTTCGATGGAAATGGTCGGATCGCGGGTGTTTTGACGGGTATGCAGTTGAACGAACTGCCAATTTCCTACATCCAAACCCGCAATGAACGTGTGAATGCCGTCACGTTAGATGATGTCGGACGCGTCGCTGCAAAGCTGCTCCAGCCGGAAAATCTGCATTTCGTTGTTGTTGGGGACCCGATTGGACTTTCAACGCAATAGCGCTTTCAAGAATCGAGGGTCGATGCTATCCCTAGTGGGATGAACGCGCCCGACAACAACATACAGTTCCAGATTCCACAAATTCGTCAGCTATCGGATGCGGCGGCCAACCGCATCGCAGCAGGCGAGGTGGTTGAACGTCCTTCCTCCGCAGTGAAAGAACTTATCGAGAATGCTCTGGATGCAGGGTCTACGAAGATCAGTGTTGAAATCGCCCATGGTGGAAAATCGCTTATTCGAGTGACGGATGACGGGCATGGCATTGCCGCGGATCAATTGCCCTTGGCATTGTCGCGCCATGCGACCTCCAAGATCGATGGACAGGATTTGGTCAATATCCGCAGTTTCGGTTTCCGAGGGGAGGCATTGCCCTCATTGGGTGCCGTTGGACGATTGACGATTATGTCGCGCGCTGACCGAGCCTCTGAAGCGTTTGAGATTTCGGTCGAAGGTGGGGCACAAAACAAGGTGAAGCCCGCGGCTTTGTCAAAAGGTACTGTGGTTGTGCTTCGGGATTTATTCTTTGCAACACCTGCGCGCCTCAAGTTTATGCGCACAGACCGTGCCGAGACCCAGGCGATTTCAGATGTTGTCAAGCGTTTGGCCCTCGCTGAACCCGGTGTCAGCTTCACATTGAGCGACCGTACCGATCCCAATGCACCGCGCATCTTGTTCGACGCAGCCGTTGGCGGACATTTCCAAGACGGCGTTCGGGACCACCGGATCGGACAGATTTTGGGTCGGTCGTTTGTTGAAAATGCGGTGCCTATCCATGCGCCCAAAGAGGGGATCACGCTCTCTGGATTGGCAAGTTTACCGACCTATTCGCGTGGTTCGGCGGCGCATCAGTATATTTTTGTGAATGGGCGACCTGTGCGTGACAAAACCTTGTCGGGTGCATTGCGCGGCGCTTATGCAGATTTTCTGTCTCGGGATCGGCACGCTTTGGTCGTTCTGTACTTGTTATGCGATCCGCAAAGCGTCGATGTAAACGTCCATCCTGCGAAGTCAGAGGTTCGCTTTCGCGATGCCGGCGCTGTTCGAGGGTTAATGGTATCGGGGATTCGCCATGCTTTGGCAGAGGCGGGGCACCGCGCCTCAAGCAGCGTTTCAGAGGCGATGTTGGGAACCTTTACATCACAATCGGATGAAGGTCCGCGCATTTATCAAATGCCGCTGAAATCGATGCCTCGCGCCATTGGCGATGCCGCGCTCACTGCACCGCCGCAAATGGCAGAGGTTCAGTCAGATTATAGTGCCCGCGTCATTGACATGCCTGAAGAGGCAACGGACCACCCGCTGGGCGCTGCACGCGCGCAACTGCATGAAAATTACATCATTTCCCAAACTGAGACAGGTATCGTCATTGTTGATCAACATGCCGCGCATGAACGTTTGGTCTACGAGCAGCTGAAAGAGCGTTTGCTTGGTGTGGGCGTGCCGTCTCAGGCGCTGTTGATCCCAGAGGTGATTCATCTGTCGCCCAGCGATCGCGATCTCATATTGTCCTATGCCGATGACTTGCGTGCAACTGGACTAGAGGTAGAGGCTTTTGGAGGGTCCGCGATTTGTGTGCAAGCAACGCCCGCCATTCTGGGGCAGGTGGACCCCAAGGCGCTGCTTCAGGATGTTTTGGACGAGTTGCTAGACCAGCCGGTTGCGGCGACCGTTCAAACCAGAATTGATGCGGTTTTGTCGCGTATGTCTTGTCATGGCTCTGTTCGGTCGGGCCGACAAATGCGTGGCGAGGAAATGAACGCCCTCCTCCGTCAGATGGAGGCGACACCGTATTCCGGGCAATGCAACCATGGGCGTCCGACATATGTAGAACTCCAACTCTCGGATATAGAGAAACTTTTCGGGCGCAAATGATCCAGATCGGCGATACTCTCCTCGACTTTTCTCAACCGATCACGCAGGCGGTTACGGCTGCGGCGGTCGTCTCGGTGCTGATCTTGGTCCTTTTGTTCATGGCTTTGCGCGCCGCCAGACGATCTGCCGAAGCGATCGATCCTTTGTCCTCCACATTGGAGCAAATGGCCCAGACGGTCTCTATGCTGGGTACCGCGCAACATCAATTAACTGGGAACCTTCAAGCCGTTTCAGAGGCGCAAGCAGCCACCCAGGCGCAGGTTGTTCAAACCATGGAACGACGCTTAGAAGAGGTGCAGCGCGCCATGGGGGAAAGTTTGCATGGCACAGCGACGCGCACCGCGCGATCCTTGGGGGAACTTCAAATGCGGCTTGAAACGATCGATAAAGCGCAAACCAAGATTGAGAAATTGTCCGGCGACGTTTTGTCCCTGCAGGACATCTTGTCCAACAAGCAAACGCGTGGGGCTTTTGGAGAAATCCAGCTAAAAGACATCGTGTCAAAGGCTTTGCCACCGGATGCATACGTGTTTCAGGCGACGCTTTCCTCAGGTGTTCGTGCGGATTGTTTGATCCATTTGCCAAACCCTCCGGGATCCATCGTTATTGATAGTAAGTTCCCGCTAGAGGCATATGAAGCAATGCGTGTGGCAACCACCGATGCTGCGCTAAAAACAGCTGTGACCTTTATGCGCACATCGATCCGTAAGCACATAAAGGACATCTCCGAGAAGTATATTATCGAAGGGGAAACCGCAGATGGGGCCTTGATGTTCCTTCCATCTGAGGCGGTTTATGCCGAACTTCATGCCACGTTCCCTGAAATCGTCCGCGAAGGTTTTGATGCCCGCGTTTGGATCGTCTCGCCGACAACCTGCATGGCCACACTGAACACGATGCGGGCGATTTTAAAGGATGCAAGGATGCGCGAACAGGCCGGCGCAATTCGCCGCGAGCTTGCACTTTTGTATAAAGATGTTGATCGTTTGGGTGATCGTGTCGGCAATCTGGATCGACATTTTGGGCAAGCGGCAAAAGATATCGAAGATATCAAAATTTCGGCGCAGAAGGCCAGCACTCGGGCAAATCGTCTTGATAGCTTTGATTTCGATGAGTTGTCGCGAGAAGACAGTGCCGAAATTGTACGCCTAAAATCTTGACCGAATTTCTTCGGGGCTTGGATTGGGCCAACCACGTTCTTTGCCGCTTTGAATCCAATGTACAAGCGCAGAATTTATGGGTGTCGGCACGCCCAAGGATTGACCAAGAGCCACAATTTCCCCGTTTATGAAATCAATCTCTGTAGGGCGTTGGGCTGCGTAATCATGGGCCATCGAACTCATGGTTCGCGGGCTTAGCTTTTGTCGGGAAATCACAAGTCGCTTCACTAACCAATCAGGACCCCGCAAAATCGACAGCATCATTGGCATCGGCAAAGCTGCGAGATTTTTATACCGCAAATCGCCCGCCTTATACACATTAAGGGCTTCGGCCACTGCATCTGCATAAAGCAAACGATACCCCCGATCCCCCAGCATTTCGACAATTGGCATTCCAGATAGTGCATTCACAGGGTTGATCAGATTGAGCAAAAGCTTCCCGTTCTGAATAGCATCCATATCGGTCGAGACTTCGAACCAATCTGGTCGCCAAAGCGCCAGTTTTTCGGTAGCGGGATGGGATTGAAGCGCAATTTGCCCAAAAGATGATTGCTGTAAGTGGTGATCGCTCAACCAAATAACATTGTAAGGGACCATCCCTGCCAAAACGATCCGCTCAGGCAAAGACGCTTGTAAAAAGCGAACGGGCGCAATCCCGTTCAGCAAACAAATAACCAAAGAATCGGTTTTGGCAAAGTTTCGGATATCCTCGACGACCTGATTTAAAGAGGTTGCCTTTGTGGTCACAAAAATCACATCGGCATCCGACAAAGCCTCAGAGGTTTCAGCAATATCAAACAAGCTTGGGCGGATCATGTAGGGCATGCCCGCGTCAAAGGAGAGGCCATGCGTTTTCAGTGGTTCTAGAATATGCGAGCGACCGATTAAGAGAGGTTGATATTTAAGTTCTGCCAAAAACCCGCCGACGATGCATCCAATCGCACCAGCGCCCAAGACGGCAATTTTAGGTGAGTGTTCCATGGCCATAGCCTGCGAGATTGCTTAAATTCTGACAAGGGTATTTCCGAAAGACATAAAGACTAACTCGACAGGTTTGATCGCAGCACCATATGCCCAACAAAGAGTAACGCAGATGCCCATCAAAAATCACCCACAACGCTATGCCCTATCGCATGAACTTCATGCCCGCCCTTTTCCTTTGGTGCAGTCCCCTGGCTCTATCTACTATATCGCGCTGTCGTCTGATGGAAACGCCAAGAAGGATCATAAGGCCCTTGCCGATCTTTTGGCGTTTTACGATGCCCCCGTCCCGGCAAATGGCGCCAATCATCACTTTGCAGAGCTTGGGCGCTTTCGGTTGAAATGGGAACGCCATACAGAGTTTGTTACTTACACCCTGATCTCAGATGCCAATTCGAAAATTCCTTTTTCAGGGGAGGCTCATGGCCGTTTCCCAGAAGACTGGTTGAAAAGAGTAAAAGGAAATCTGATCACTTCGGCTACTGTACGCATCGAAGGGCCGATGACCCTCAAAGACGGCGAAAAGAAGGTCCTTAGTGATCTGCGTCAATGGTTTGTCGGCGAAAGCACGGCCGTCTCATATGTTCTAGAGAAAGAGGCGATTGTGGCCTCGGATTTCCGCATCGATGAATTTGAAAATGTGCGGATGTCGATTTTTGCAATCGGCCAGGTGGGGTCACGTAGGCTAGGTCGAATTACGCAGCGTTTGCTTGAAATTGAGACCTATAAATCGATGGCCATGCTAACGCTCCCGATTGCACGAGACGTTTTTGCCAAGATCCCAACCTTGAATACCAAGTTGAACAGCGTCGTATCTGGAATGACCGATGATAACGTCTCAGCGCAAAGTAAACTGGACACTTTGATGGAGCTTTCCGCAAAGCTTGAGACTTTGCATGCCGAACATGCTTACCGGTTCTCGGCGGCCAAAGCCTATTCCGCGATTGTGAACCAAAGGATTGAGGTTTTGCGTGAAGATCGTGTTCTGGGACGACAAACTTTTGCAGAGTTTATGATGCGCCGCTTTGAACCAGCCATGCGAACTTGCGTGGCAGCAGAAAATGCGTTGAACGAGTTGACGGAACGTGTGTCGCGGGCAGCCGATTTGTTGGGCACACGCGTTAGCGTTTTGATGAACGAACAGAACCAAGTGCTTTTGGCACAAATGGACAATCGCGCCGCGATGCAGCTGCGTTTGCAACAGACAGTTGAAGGATTGTCTGTTGTCGCGATCAGCTATTACGGTGTTAATCTGCTTGCGTACGTTGTGATCCCTTTTGCAGAGCAGGTTGGCATGAACAAGATATGGGCAACTGCAGCTTTGGTGCCGCCTGTTGTACTAGGGGTTTGGGCTGTTGTGCGAACTGTCAGGCGCACGCTTCACAAGTAGCCACGCGCTGAATTTCAGATCTGGGCGAAAGGCTGTAAAATTCGTGGGATAAGGTCATTGAACTTAAGTGGTGCGTCGGTTGCCGTAAGACAGATGCATGTTTCGCCGTCTTCTGCAATGGGCTGATGTTCGGTGTGATCATCTGCATATTCCATATCGCCGCGACCATAGCGCGTCTGACCATCAACAAACGCACCTCTTAGGACCAGCGTTAGCTCCATGCCCTCATGGCTATGTTCGGGAATCGCCGTTCCTCCAGGAATGCTTAATAAACGAACGGAGGAGTCGCCCTCACAAGGTAGAATCGCTTGTTTGACGCCGCCACCAATCGGACGCCATTGCACAGAATCTAAATCGCCACCGACCACTTCGCGCAGCGGTTGCGGGAATACATAGTTTCCAGATTGCGCTTTGCGCGGCTTCGGCGTTTCTGTTTCGATCCGACTCATGCAGATCGAAAGCGCATTCTCGGACATCTTTATCGGCGTCTCTTTTTCCAAGATAGCACCACCGACGGCTTCCATTGCTTCGACTTGAATACGGCTTTCAACATTTAAAGACAGATGTGAAGCGACAACCAAATCGAACGCGGCGGGCAAAGTGCCCGAGGCATAAGACAGCATCATTTCATCGTTCATTGCTTGCGTGCTTGCCATTTGTCTATTCCAACTCGTGTCTCAACTTTTCTAGGGCCAACCTAATCCGCGATTTAATCGTGCCAAGTGGTAATCCTGTCTCAACGGCCAACTGTTGGTGTGTCAGATCGCCGTAGTAGGCTTTTTTGAGGATTTCCTGTTGTTTTTGGGGCAATGCAGCGATCGCATGGAGTAATTTTTCACTCTCCTGTTGCATTTCGATCACATCGCCAGCCTCAGGTTCCGGCTCCGGCCCCCAAGGTAGTTCCTCAGGTTCAGGTCGGTTTTGTTTGCGTAGCATGTCAATTTTCTTGTTCCGAGCGATCGTAAAGATCCAAGTCGAAAGAGAAGCACGGGTCGGATCAAAAAGTGCCGCCTTATGCCACAGAGTGATCATTGCTTCCTGCGCGCATTCTTCTGCCATCACCGGATCCGATCCGCTTTTGATTAAGAACGCTTTGATGCGCGGAGCAAAATGCTCAAATAATTCCGAGAACGCTTCGCGGTCCTGATAGTCGCAGATCGCCAGCATTTTCTCAGTCCAATTCGTATCCCGGAGGTCCTTCATAGCTCTGGTTCTTTCCGCTGACTGAGATAAAGTGTCAGTTGAACTATACACAGTGTCAATTGAAGTTACACCAGCTTTTTCAGGAGCATCGGATCTGAGCATACAGTAGTTACGCGCTTCATGCTGGGTTGGATCAATTCCCAAATAGAATGATCCGAAAGGGGCGAAGGGGCGTAAAGCTTTAGACACTAGAAAAGAGAAACAATGCCCTTTGAATATATTTCCCAGCCGCCACTAAAAATTGCAGTCATTGGAAGCGGCGTATCGGGATTGGGCGCGGCCCATCTGTTATCGTCTTCACATCGCGTTACGCTTTTTGAAGCCGAAAATAGGTTGGGAGGACATGCCAGAACGGTCGTTGCAGGAAAGCGCGGAGATCAACCCGTCGACACTGGTTTCATTGTTTTTAATGATGCCAATTACCCGCGTCTTACGCGGTTATTCGACAAATTAGACCTAGACATTATCAACACAGATATGAGTTTTGGTGTATCCGCAGAGGGCGGTAAACTCGAATACGCGTTCAAAAAATGGTATGAGTTGTTTTCACAAAGGCGCAACATTGTACGCCCAAAATTTTATGCGATGCTCTTGGACGTCGTGAAGTTCAATAAACATGCTTTGAATTTTGCAGATGACCCAAGCAAGACGCTCGGCGACCTTCTGCACGAATTGCATTTGGGTGACTGGTTTCGTCGTTACTATCTTTTACCATTTTCCGGGGCGATCTGGTCGACGCCGATAACCCAGATGTTAGAATTTCCCGCAGCTTCGTTGACGCGGTTTTTTGAAAATCACAATCTTATGCAACTGACCGGAGCGCATCAGTGGAAAACGATCAAAGGCGGCTCTATCCAATATGTTAGCCAATTGGAAAGAGAGATGGGCCAACGCGGTGTCGCGATCCGGACATGCTGCCCAGTACAATCTGTTCGGCGCGGCGACAATGGCGTTTGGATCAAGTCCCCGCACGCTGAATGGGAACACTATGACCGTGTGATCTTTGCCTGTCATTCAGATCAAGCCATAAAAATCTTAGAAAAACCAACCGCAGAAGAGAAGGCGACAATCGGCGCGATATCCTATTGTGAAAATCGCGCTGTGTTGCACGCAGACAAACAATTGATGCCAAACCATCGCTCGGTCTGGAGTTCGTGGAACTATGTCAGTGATGAACCGGAACCCTCAGGCCCGCTAGGGGTCACTTATTGGATGAATATGTTGCAAAGCATTCCCGAAGATGACCTGATTTTTAATTCGCTAAACCCGGGTCGGAATATCCGCGAAGAGCTGATCTATGATGAAAAAACCTTTTTCCATCCGGTTTTTGATAAACGTGCAATAGAGGCCCAAAAGCTTGTGCCAAGTATACAAGGCCTGAACAACACTTGGTATTGCGGAGCTTATTTGCGCAATGGCTTTCATGAAGATGGATATTCCAGTGCTGTCGATGTGGTTGAAAACATGGGGGCAATTGCGGCTTGGACTTAACTCTGGAACATGTGAACGGATCGACGTTCCACGGGCGGCGAGGTGCCGTGCAAAATGCTTTCCGGTATGGCGTGGACTACGTTTTCATGGATGCGGACCAAGACTCTTCGCCGTTAAGACTGTTTTCAAAAAACAGCCGCAACATCGTTTCGCTTGATATGGCCGACCATGGCGGCACCCCTGGTGAGGGGTATGGCGCAGACTGGGTCCGTGCGGTCCTGCTTCAAGAGGGATTAACGCAGTTTCTTGATCATAAGATCATGTTGCTGGCACAACCCCGAATATACGGTCGTGGCTTTAATCCTGTAAGTTTTTGGTTTGTCATGGACAAACAGGAAAGACCGATAATAATCATTGCAGAGGTCAATAACACTTTCGGTGAGCGTCATTCCTATATTTGCCAAAAGTCTGACCTGTCTCCGATATCGCGCGAAGATCATTTGCAAGCAAAGAAGGTCTTCTATGTCTCACCGTTTCAATCTGTCGAAGGTGAATATGGGTTTCGCTTTGATATATCCGACACGAAAGTTGGGATTTGGATCGATTACCGCGATGGGGACAATGGTGTTTACGCGACCCTAACAGGTAAACGTACACCTCTCAGCGATGCAACAATCGTGAAGATATTACTCAAGCGACCGTTTGGTTTCATCCGAGTTACCAGTTTGATTTACTGGCAGGCCATCCGACTTAAGTTGAAAGGGGCCTTGTTTCGCGCGCGGGGATTGCCTCCAACGATAGGCGTTTCGAGATGATGAAAGCAGCAACAGCCTTCCTGTTTGCACTGTCGCTATCTGCAGTCTCAGCCCAGGATATGCCATCCGAAGTGGCCAAAATAGTGCCTCAGCCGGAAATGCTGGGTCAATCCTCAACGCGTATCTTAGGGATCACCTTGTACGAAGGTCAGCTCTTCACTTCGCAAGGGGCTGATTTTTCTTATGCTGAACCTTTTGCATTGACCTTGACCTACAGGCGCAATTTCAGTGGAGCGGCGTTGGCAAAAGCGACGATTGATGAAATTGCGCGAATAGAAGGCGCCGATCAATCCGATTTGCAGTCTCTCATTCCCTTATTTGAAAACTGCTTTCCAGATGTTGCCAAGGGTGAACGGATTACGGCGACGGGTCCAAAAGCAAATACGATTGAGGTCTATAAAAACGGCACACGCACTTGCCGCGCCCAAGACGCTGGTTTGCGCAAACGTTTCTTCGACATTTGGCTCAGTGCCCAAAGCCGCGATCCGCAAGGGGCCGCACAACTTAAAGGGTCCTGATGGCAACAGCGCGCTTTCCGCAATTCTCGCTCTTTGCGGGAATGCTCGCTTTTGCGGGTTTACCATTGTACATCCATGCGCCCAAGTTTTTTGCGGATGAGTACGGGGTTAGCTTGTCTGTATTGGGCATCGCTCTTTTGGCGGTCCGCAGTTTGGACTTTATCCAAGACCCGTTTTTGGGTTGGTTTGCAGATGTGATCAAAGGATATCAGGCCGCGACGGCCCTTTTTGCGGCAGTCTTGATGGCTGGAGGTATGGTCGCCCTTTTCGGTATTGCCCCGCCGATCAATCCCCTTTGGTGGTTTGTCATTTGTTTGGCCATCTTGTTCACCGCATTCAGTTTTCTAAACATCCTTTTCTATTCTCAGGGTGTGGCCACAGCGCGTCGTTTCGGTGCGCGGGGGCATATCCAATTGGCCGCTTGGCGCGAGGCCGGCGCTTTGATTGGAATTTGCATCGCAGCTGCGTTGCCGAGTATTCTGGAACAGGCAGGCTCAACGCGGCCGATGGCCGTCTTTGCGGGTGTGTTTGCCGTGATTGCAATCGGAGCGGCGATGGTCATGTATTCGGATTGGAGCGGGGTCGAAGGTCAACAGTCTCGTTTCTGGGATGCCTTCAAGGATCATGGCATTCAGCGCTTGATGCTGTTGGGTGTATTGAATTCAGCCCCTGTTGCCGTCTCTTCGACCTTGTTTCTGTTCTTCGTCGGCGATCGACTGGGTTCAGAAAGCGCAGCGGGCCCGCTTTTGTTGTTTTTCTTTCTTGCAGCCGCCTTGGCCGTACCGGTCTGGACGCGGATCTCAGACAAAATTGGCGCAAAGAAAACTCTGCTTTGGGGCATGTCCCTGTCAATTCTGGCTTTCATGGGCGCGCTTTTCTTGGCCGAAGGGCACTTCATTGCATTTGGTTTGATTTGCATAGCTTCCGGCGCTGCGCTTGGCGCCGATATGACCTTTCTTCCGGCGCTTTTTGCCCGAAGGGTTGATACGATTGATATGCCTGCTGGGATTGGTTTTGGGCTGTGGAATTTTTGCACAAAATTGTCATTAGCTTTGGCTGCGGCAATTGTACTGCCAGCCCTTGACCAATTTGGATTCGAAACAGGTGTATCAAACGATAAACAGGCTTTGTTCGCGCTGACACTACTCTATGCGGGGCTTCCCTGCTTGCTTAAAATTGCTGCGTTCATGTTTCTTGTACGCACAGAACTAGGAGAAACGACATGACGATTTATCTGTTGTCTGCCACCATCGGCGCAATCATCGTTTTGGCGGTTGTGTTTGCAGTGAACCGCACGTTGTCGTTCATTGCACAGCGCCCGACTGATTATCAGGGCAAGGGCCCAGATTTTGATATTCGAGAAGTATTGAAAGGCGACATGATTTGCGAAGGCGTGATTTATGGTCCGACGGGTCGTGTCAGCTCACGCTTTGTGGCCGATATGCAGGCAAATTGGAACGGCGACGAGGGTTATATGACCGAAAAGTTTAGGTATGACACGGGGACGTCATTGGATCGCGAATGGAACCTAAAGGTCGTTGATGGAAATAAGATTATTGCCACAGCACCCGATATCATTGGCGAGGGCGAAGGCGCCCAGGTCGGCTCGAGTGTGCAACTGAAATATGCGATCAAACTGCCCGAGAATTCTGGCGGACATGTGCTCAACACGACCGATTGGATGTATCTGACCGAGAATGGGACAATCATGAACCGCAGCCAAATGCGCAAGTTTGGCATCAAAGTAGCAGAACTTGTCGCGACCATTCGCAAGGCTGCGTAAATGACCTTACAGGGTAAAACCTATTGGCTGATCGGCGCATCCGAAGGATTGGGCCGGGCGCTTGCCAAGCAACTTGATGCACTTGGTGTGCGTTTGGTGATCTCCGCGCGTAGCGAAGATCGCTTGAACGATCTGGCTATCGAGATGTCAGACCACACAATGGTTTTGCCTGTCGATGTATCCGATATTGAACGGGTGAATGCAGCCGCTGCGAAACTGCCTAGAATTGATGGTTTCATCTATGCCGCCGGGGCCTACAAGCCGTTTGGCGCACAAGACTATGATGCTGCGGCCGCCGAGTTGATGTTTGAGGTAAACTTACAAGGGGCGTCGCGCGTCGCGGCCACACAGATCCCAGAATTTGCAGCGCGCAATCACGGACATATCGTTTTTATCGGGTCGCTGTCAGCGTTCGGTGGTTTACGTGGCTCGATCGGTTACTGTGCGTCAAAAGCGGGCCTGAAGTCACTGGCCGAGAGCATAAAATGCGATCTTGTCCACACAGATATCAAGGTCAGCCATATAAACCCTGGCTTTATCCGGACGCGACTGACCGATATGAATGACTTTGATATGCCGCAAATCATGGACCCTGAAGAGGCCGCTGAGTTTGTGATCAAAGGTATGCAGAAGCGGCGCTTTGAATACAGCTTCCCAAATCCGTTTGCTTTGCTGTTTCGCGCCGGACGCTTTTTCCCCGAATGGATGTATTTTAAGCTTTTTGGCGCAAAAGCCTGATCTTTTTCACGATTTTTGATGCGTTTTTCACGCGCCACTGAATCGACTCGAATCAAGTCCAATGCCCTGTTGTGTCATCGTTTTTTTAACTGATTGGGGAAAAGTATGATTACGAAATCATTATTAATTTGTATTGCGACGACAAGTTTGTTTTTGGCGGGCTGCACTGAAACAACAAAAGTTCTTCCGACAAGCAAGAACTTTGTAGATGAGTTTCAGAACGACGATGTGCGGAAGAAGTTTAAGAACACTTCTGGTGATAGCATTGACCTTAATTTACTGTTAAGCGCGAATGAGGAGTATCGAAAAGTCTTTGAGCAACGCTCGGGTAGAAATGCAAATACTAACATTGTTTTGAATGCGACGGCCATTGCTGCTGTTATGGCTGTAGGTTTAAGCAACCCAGGCTCATTCAGCTCTGGTGATACAACATCCGTTGTCGTAGGGGCATTGGGATTTGATCAAATGACGGGGCTTTTCAACGCGCCCGTTAACCAGATCGCCTTTGATAAAGCGGCCAGAGAGGCAGCTTGTTTTGGTATCATCATTCAGGCTGCAAAAAATAAACAAGATAAAAACCGAACTTTGACTGACAAAGATTTAACTCCCGCTCAGGTTATTCGTGTGATGAATGAATCGCACTCAAATCTGATGCTAAGAATCTCGAGAGAGCGGCTGCGCATTATCGATTTATTTGCCATTTGGGATTCGCGTGAAGACGTCGCAGACAAATTGAAAAATGAAGAGCTGATAACCGAGCGAAACAAGAATATCGCAGTAGGAGCTGTAGCAGATTCTGATTTCGAAAAGATGGGAGAATGCCTGTTATAAGGACCTTGAATGGCCTCTAAGCAAAAGTCACCAGATCCCGCTGATCGGCACGGTCGAGATGCGGGATCGAACAGTATTTCGTCACAAACAAGCGATCGCCGCTCAGTGAAAACCGATGGATGGAGGTATGTGCCACTGGGATCACAAACTTCGCTGTCGCCGCCGGAGATAGGTCCAATGCATAGGCCCCTAGCAGACCGATGATACCACCCGAACTGACCACCAATGTATCCTCTTCCAGACTGCGCAGAACTTCTAAAAGACCATGCATGATCTGGTCACGAAGCAGGATACCGCGGGGCACGGCAAGCGCAGGCCAATGCGTTAGCATGGCCGTGAAAAACGGCTCAAACGCTTTATCATCGTTCGGAAATGAAAACCCCTTATCCTCGATGAGCGCCCGCCCCAATTCAAAAAACGGGATCTCGTTCAATCTGGCATCCTGAGTGTGTGGCAATCCCATATTGGCATGCTCAACCGTTTGGCGATGTCGGTTCATCGTACCACTGATAACGCGTTGATATTTGCCGGTGGCTTTCAAATAGGATCCGACATTTTCGGCCTGCAGTTGTCCGATTTCGGACAGGTTATCATAGCTTTGTTCGTCTGTGGCACCGGTCATGGCCTTGCCATGGCGGACAATTGTAATCGTCTTCATAGGGAATTTCCGTCGGTTCTGTTGCGCATCGGAAACCTTAAATACCCTCAAAGTGCAAGGCTTGGCGGGAAAACGGACGAAAATGTCGGGTTTTCGATTTGGCAGGTGTGTTGTCTGGCTTACCCTTTCTAAGAAGAGAGAGGTGTCCCATGTCTGATTCCGTTAAGTTTACGCTCGATAACCGTGAAGTTTCGGCCGAAGCCGGAGAGACGATCTGGGACGTCGCCAAACGGGTTGGGACCGACATTCCGCATCTTTGTCATTCGGGTAATAAAGGGTACCGGTCCGACGGAAATTGCCGCGCCTGCATGGTCGAGATTGATGGAGAGCGCACTCTCGCTGCAAGTTGCATTCGCACACCCACCGAGGGCATGTTGGTCAAATCTCAATCTGCGCGCGCGAAAACAGCGCGTAAGATGGTGATCGAGATGCTGGTGGCCGACCAGCCAGCCCGTGAAGAGGCTCGCGACAAGTCCTCGCATTTTTGGGATATGGCAGACGCTCAGGGTGTTGCAACCTCACGCTTTCCCAAACTGGAACAAGACCGCGTGCCGATATTGGATGACAGCCATGTCGCGATGAAAGTAAATTTGGACAGCTGCATCCAGTGCAATCTGTGCGTCCGCGCATGCCGCGAAGTGCAAGTCAACGATGTCATTGGCATGGCAGGTCGTGGCCATGATGCAAAGATTGTCTTCGACATGGATGACCCGATGGGCGCCTCCACTTGTGTTGCGTGCGGTGAATGCGTTCAGGCCTGCCCAACAGGCGCGTTGATGCCCGCCTCGGCCATGTCTGAAGATCAGGTCGGTGATAGCCAAGACTATGACCGCGAGGTCGAAAGCGTTTGTCCGTTTTGTGGCGTGGGTTGTCAGATCAGCCTGAAGATCAAAGATGACAAAGTCGCATGGGTCGATGGCATTGACGGTCCGGCCAATGAAAACCGCCTTTGCGTCAAGGGACGCTTCGGTTTTGACTATATCCATCATCCCCATCGCCTGACTAAGCCTCTGATCCGCCGCAAAGACGCACCCGAAAAAGGTCTTAACGTCGACCCTGGGAATTTGATGACCCATTTCCGTGAAGCGTCTTGGGATGAAGCCCTCGATGCCGCAGCGAATGGCCTAAAAGGCCGCGGCCGGGAAGTCGCAGGTTTCGGGTCTGCGAAATGTACCAACGAAGAGGCGTATCTCTTTCAAAAATTTATCCGTCAGGGCTTTGGCCACAACAATGTGGATCACTGCACGCGGTTGTGCCATGCATCTTCGGTTGCCGCGCTGATGGAGAATGTGGGCTCGGGTGCTGTGACTGCGACCTTCAATGAAATTGAAAATGCTGATGTCGCCATCGTGATCGGCGCAAACCCGATTGAAAACCACCCCGTCGCCGCGACTTATTTTAAGCAATTCGCCAAACGAGGCGGCAAGTTGATTGTCATGGATCCGCGCGGTCAAGCGCTAAAGCGCCACGCCCATCACATGTTGCAATTCCGCCCCGGCGCTGATGTCTCGATGTTAAACGCAATCATGCATGTCATTGTCGAAGAAGAGCTTTATGACCAGCAGTATATCCAAGCCTATACCGAAAATTTCGAAGCCCAGAAAGAGCATCTGAAGGATTTCACACCTGAAAAAATGTCCGAGATCTGTGGTATCGATGCCGATACGCTTCGTGCCGTTGCCCGCGATTTTGCAAATGCGAATGCAGCCATGATCTTCTGGGGTATGGGTGTCAGCCAACACATTCATGGGACGGACAATTCGCGTTGCTTGATCTCGCTTGCTTTTATGTGCGGTCATGTCGGCCGTCCCGGCGCGGGCTTGCATCCGTTGCGGGGCCAAAACAATGTTCAAGGTGCCTCTGATGCCGGCATGATCCCGATGTTTCTGCCCGACTACCAATCGGTTACGGATGACACGGTTTGGTCGGCTTTTGCGAGCGCATGGGGCTCTGGCAAGTTCTCGAACGAAAAAGGCCTGACGGTCGTAGAGATTATGGATGCGATCCATGAGGAACAGATAAAGGCGATGTATATCTTGGGCGAAAACCCAGCCATGTCTGACCCGGATGTCGATCATGCGCGCGCAGCCCTTGCGAAGCTCGATCATCTGGTCGTCCAAGACATTTTCCTGACCGAAACGGCGAATTATGCCGATGTGATCTTGCCCGCGTCCGCGTTCGCGGAGAAGTCCGGCACGGTTACAAATACCAATCGCCAGGTCCAAATGGGTCGACCCGCCGTGTCTCCTCCGGGAGAAGCGCGCGAAGATTGGGCGATCACGACCGAGCTTGCGAAACGGTGTGATCTCAATTGGACTTACACCCATCCCAGCGAGGTTTTCGCCGAAATGAAGCTGAACATGAAATCGCTTGATAACATCACATGGGAGCGTCTTGAGGGGCAGAATGCTGTGACATATCCCTCGCTATCGCCCGAGGACCCGGGCCAACCGATTGTCTTTGGGGATGGCTTCCCGCGCCCTGACGGCCGCGGACGCTTTACGCCGGCCTCTGTGATCGCTCCTGATGATACCCCAGATGAAGAGTATCCGATGATCCTGACCACGGGACGCCAGTTGGAACATTGGCACACGGGCTCCATGACGCGACGTGCGTCCGTGCTGGACGCCGTGGAGCCAGAGGCGAATTGTTCGCTGCATCCGAAAACATTGCGCAAACTCGGGGTCGAGCCTGGTGGCTTAGTTCGTCTTACGACCAAACGTGGTACTGTGGACGTGATGGCGCGCGCGGACCGCGCGGTCGCTGAAGATATGGTGTTTCTACCCTTCGCCTATGTGGAGGCGGCCGCGAACATCCTGACCAACCCGGCGCTGGACCCGTATGGGAAAATCCCGGAGTTCAAATTCTCAGCCGTGAAGGTCGAGAAGGTAGAGACGGTTATCGCGGCGGAGTAGCTTGACACTTTTGCCTTCATTTGACCCTTAAAACAGTTCGCAAATCGTCTAGCACGACTTGTGTGCATGTACGGTCCTTTCTCAAATGCCCAGAATTCATTTTCCCTTGCGGCGATCAGACGGTTGAACTGCGTTATAAAGTCTCTAGCGTTGAATTTACGCGTCCATGGAGCGCCGCATGACAATAGAACCGCTATTCGAACCCTTTGCGCTGCCCTGCGGCGTGACACTCAAAAACCGCATTATCAAGTCGGCCATGTCTGACGCGCTGGGTGACGGAACAGGTCATCCGACACAGGAACAGTTGACCCTTTATCGGCGTTGGGCCGAAGGCGGAGCTGCGGCAACAATTATAGGCGAAGTGCAATCCGGACCAGATTTCGCAGAGAACCCTGGCAATCTTGTTTTGAACGAAGACGCAGACCTCGCCGCGTTTCATAAACTTGCTCAGGCGGGTCAAAGCAACGGATGTAAGCTTTGGTTGCAACTAGGCCATGCCGCAGCTTTGGCGTTCAAAGAAACCAGCCTACCAAAAGGGCCAAGCGCCTTGAACCTACCCGAACTCCAATGCGCTGCTTTCAGTAAGAATGAGATCGCAGTACTGCCAATGCGGTTTGCACGTACCGCGTCGCACGCACAACGGGCCGGTTTTGGTGGTGTTCAAATCCATGCCGCGCATGGCTTTGTGTTCAGTCAATTTTTGTCACCGCTCTTCAATAAGCGATCTGATGAATATGGAGGGTCAATTGCGAACCGTACGAGGGCCTTGTTGGCGACGATCGACGCTGTGCGCGAGGCGGTTGGACCCTCCTTTCCAATTGCAGTAAAATTGAATTCCAGTGATTTGCTTGAAGGTGGGCTCATACAAGAAGATGCGCTGAAAGTCGTCACACTGCTCAATGACACCAGTGTTGATCTTATCGATATTAGCGGCGGCACATATTTCCCAGGCGCAAAAGCAGCTTCGGATGGGTCGGGCGGAGGGCCCTATTTTCTAGAGTTTGCAGGTCATGCACGGGCACGAACCGACAAACCTTTGATGGTGACAGGCGGGTTCAAATCAAAAGACCAAGCCAAAGAGGTGATAGAGGCCAATATCACAGACTTTATTGGCATGGCCCGCGCTTTCATCATTGCACCTGAGTTCGCTACGCATTGGCAAAGTTCGAATGACTTCAAACTTAGCTTTCCAAAATTCAAGAACCCACCTGTCGGCGGCGTTACGGCATGGTTCACAACCCAGATCAGAGCTTTGGGTGAAGGGCAAACGGACCAGGGTTTGGACCGCCGGCTGAAAACGGCGCTTGCAGCCTATGACGTGCAAACAAAGCGTTTAACAAAGATTTGGCTAAGGCATTTTGCATCCCAACAACGTATATGACGCTGTATGAAAACTGACGTTGCTGTTTGTTGCCCACTAAACCTAAGCTTTCACCGGCTTAATAGTGCACAATCAAACCGAAGCCCAAAGGGGCGTCAAGTTTGACATCAAAGCGAATTACCCCTGCTTGCTCAGTTTCGGTCGTTTCGCTAATTGGTAGGGTCTATGTTGGCAGCTTAGTTCCCAAGAACCATCCCTTAACCACAGGGCATGTGAAACGTCGCATTTGTGACATCAATAGCAAGTTCGAACGTCATCGGTCCAAAGCGCTTATATAAGCTTCCGTCCGTTTTAGGATTTAAAACGGACTTAAATTTTGATCAGCTATTCTCTTTAACGCGTACTCTTGCCGACCAGCCAAAATAACGGAATGCTGATCTCCAACCAAAAGCGTTGCTAGTCGCAATCCAAAAACACCTAAACCGACAAGTATCAAAATTTTCAGTTTAAAATTTGTTGTCTTAGGTACTTGTCAGGTATTGCACACATGGCCTTGCGTTTAAAAAATCGAAGACAGGTTCGGATCGTCGCTTGATAACGCCAATTTTGCAAACCTTCTTGTAGTAAGCCAAGAAGAGCAAACAAATAGTACGTCGATCCAACGGTCCTGTTTGTGCTTAAAATTGCTTGCATTCGACACATGTCCCGCCCCGCATTTCAAACCACAAAACCGATAAAAACATCGCGCTGTCATCCAAAGATACGATAATAGTGTTTTGAACTTTATCACTTTAACAGAGGGTGTTTACGATGATCACAACAACACAACTTGCGATGTGTATTCAATTGCTCGACCTTTCTTCTCTCTACGTGACGTATCACGCAGATTACGATGCCAACTTGGAAGATAAGTTGATCACTGAGTTTGAGGTGCTCTCGGATGAGCTGGCAGATCGGCTGGCTTATTCGTCTAATGACCTAATTGTGGCGCATCACCTTGGGTTTATCGAAGTGATGAAGCTGACCTCGCAAGAGGCAATCTTGGCTGAATATGAGACATGCTTGGGGCTTTCGAACTCGCTCTAAAAGCTTCTCTGATATCAGCCAAAGACAATGAAGATCGCAGATCATCAGTCTCTTACTGAGTCTCGATCCCATCGCGCCCGAACGTCACCGTCTCCACCGCAGTGCCACGTTTCCAGATGCGTGAAGTAAACCAAGTCCTGGCCGTTGAATTCTCGGACCATGGCCCAGTTTGCCTTGGTTGCGTTTAAGATCGGACGAATGGATGCGGCGTCGGTCATTTGCGCGGCGATGGGTGCTGCTAGAGCAACTGAAAAGACGCCAAGATAAAGAAAAAGTGTGCTATGAAAATCCCTTTGAATTTTCTGGTCCAAAGCTGTGACAGCTAGGCGGGTCGCTCAAGTGATCAGGGTCACGCAGATGGCGCACAAAACATGTCGCAGACAGGCGCGCTGTAATCGCCAATATCCACATGATGCTCCAAAACAAAGGGAACGGCTCATGCGGCGCAGTAGACGCGATAAGGCGCAATCGGTGCGAAAGACACAGTACACTCAGCTGTCTCAACCCTATCATCCGGCCGCGATTTTCTCGGACGACCATGTTGCTGCGATTCATGAAACTGCTGCGCAGATTTTGGAAGAGACGGGCATCCGCATTTTGAACGAAGAAGCCCGGAGCGTTCTGCATACAGCCGGTGCTGTGGTCCAAGATGATATGGTTCGGATCGGCCGCGAAATGGTGACTTCTGCGATCCGCTTAGCCCCAAAAGAGTTTACGTTCAAAGGAGCGGTACCTGCACGCGATCAGAGGTTCAAAACTGGTGCGATGATTTTTGGCCCCGCTGGTGGCTGTCCAAATGCACATGACCTTGTTCGGGGCCGACGGCCCGGTGATGCATCCGCCTTTGTTGATGCGATCAAGTTGCAGCAACATTTCGATGCGGTTCATATTCTTGGCCCCTCTGCCGAGCCGCAGGATGTGCCGATTGCGCTGCGTCATTACTTCAGCCTTGAGACGCAAATGACACTGTCGGACAAACCGATCACGCACTACGCGCGCGGACGCGGCCAATCGATGGATGGCTTTGAGATGGTGCAGATCGGGCGCGCCATCAGCAACGATGATTTTCAAAACAACATCTGGATGAAAACGGTCATCAATACAAATTCACCTCGGTTGATAGACAACCCAATGGCCGAGGGCATTTTGGACTTCGCACGCAATGGACAAATGCTGATCATCACACCGTTTTGCCTTTCAGGGGCCATGGCCCCGATCACAGCAGAAGGTGCACTGACTTTGCAGCACTTAGAGGTATTGGCTGGGTTGACCCTTGCACAACTAGCAAAATCTGGCGCACCAGTTGTGTACGGAGGGTTCAGTTCCAATGTCGATATGAAATCGGGGGCGCCGGCCTTTGGTACGCCCGAACACATCAAGTTGTTGATCGGGACAGGACAGATGGCACGACATTTGGGCCTGCCTTGGCGCTCTGGCGCTGGCGCTGCGGGCCCGACCCTTGATATGCAAACAGCAGCGGAAACGCATATGGCGCTTTGGGGGTCTTTAATGGGCAATGCCACTCTGACCCTTCACGCGGCTGGTTGGCTCGAAGGGGGGCTGACATTTGGTTATGAGAAATTCATCATGGATATGGAGGCCCTTCAAGTTCTAGCCGAACTACCTGCCGCCCCAATGGAGGACCTTGCGGCAACAAAAGAGGCAATTTTAAAAGTTCAACCCGGTGGGCATTTTTTTGACCAACCACAGACAATGGCCTTGTTTGCCACGGCGTTTTACAACCCCTTGGTTTCAAGCTATGCCAATCACGGGCTTTGGGAAGAGCAGGGCAAATTGCGCGCAGAAGAGCGTGCTACGCAAATATGGCAACGGATTTTGGATGAGTTTAAACCACCCGAGGCATGCGCAGGCATGTCCGAGAAACTGCGCCCCTTTGTGGAGCGTCGCACCGCAGAGGGTGGCGCGCCGATCCTAGAATAAATCAAGCCGCTCTGCGGGGCAGCGCGTTCGCACGTCTTGGACGGACGCGTCATCAGCATGAAAAAATTTGGGTGAAGCCAAAACCCAGCGTCCCTTTTTGTGGATAAAAGTTAGGCAAGCTGATCAACAAGATTTCAGAAACAGGTGTCGTCAGCCAAAATTCACAAATTTTTGCCCATAGATGTTGCGCTTATTCCGCCATCTCACGCCCTAGTTGTGCTGGAAGAAAACAGCGGTCCTTGCATGTTTCACGCCGAAATCGGTCGGGAGCAGAGGCGTGGATTTCCTTTGTAGGGTGTGAATTGATCATGAATGTAACGAGTTTTGACGACGGCATTGTCCCGTCCCTAAAGAGCAGGAATTCTGCGCAGCATCAGTCAGTCCGGTGTGATAAAACGGATGGCCAGTCCAGTGCATTTGGCGATAGAATGAGACAGTTCAAAACCGGAAATCACTTTCGGCGGATTTTAGGAACGGGATCAGTCCTACTCTTAGCGGCCATTCCAGAGCTGGCCTTTGCACAAAATGCCGTGCCGAGTGACGCAACCTTCATCTTGAACACGCTCTTACTCTTGTTTTGTGGTGTTCTGGTGTTCTTCATGCATATCGGATTTACTATGCTAGAATGCGGCTTGGTCCAGCCCAAGAACGTCATTTCGCAACTCACGAAGAATTTCTGCTTACTGGTTATCGCATTCGCGGCTTATTTTTTGCTTGGGTATAACCTGATGTATCCATTGGGAACTTGGCTTTATGATGGGTTTTTGTCCGGCATACTCTGGTCGGTGGTTTTGGAACCCGTGGCGCCAGAGATCGGCCAGTTGGACGATTACGCCTACGCAACCACAGGGGCTGATTTCTTTTTCCAAATGATGTTTTGTGCCGCAACTGCCACCATCGTTTCCGGTACGATTGCAGAACGCATGCGTATCGTGCCTTTCTTGATCTTTGTGAGCGTGCTTTGCGCGGTTATTTATCCAGTGCTTGCATCTTGGAAATGGGGCGGTGGTTTCTTGGATCAACTTGGCTTTGTCGACTTTGCCGGCAGCACATTGGTGCATTCCGTTGGGGGATGGGCGGCGCTGGTTGGTGCAATCATCGTTGGACCGCGTCTGGGAAGGTTTCGCGACGATGGTAAATCCATGAAATTAGAAGCGTATAGCGTTCCGATGGCATCCCTTGGCGCATTGTTACTTTGGCTCGGATGGCTCGGGTTCAACGGGGGATCTCAACTGGCCTTTGGATCCATTTCTGATGCCGCGGATGTGTCGCGGATCTTTGGCAATACGATGATCGCTGCCGTGGGTGGAAGCATCGCTGCGATCTACCTTACCTTTGCGCTGTTAGGGAAGGTCGAGATTGTCACAGTTCTGAACGGAAGTCTTGGCGGTCTAGTTGCCATAACTGCGGAACCCCTCTTTCCATCGCTTATGCTCTCTTTGATGATCGGAGCTGTTGGCGGGGCTTTCGTCGTTTTGGGGGTGGAACTTTTAGATCGTATGGGAATTGACGACGTGATTTCTGCGATACCGGTTCACTTGTTTGCAGGTGTTGCGGGCACCTTGCTTGTTCCCCTATCAAACCAAAGCGCAAGCTTTGACACACAGTTTATCGGGGTTATTGTTTACGCCGTCGCAACCGTGGTGTTGTCCGGCATCGTTTGGTTTATTCTGAATTTGACACTGGGACTTCGGGTTAACCCAACGACGGAAGCGAACGGTCTGGATACAGAGCTGCCCGTCCAATACTGAGCATTGTCCGGAAAGAGGTATCTTCATCTGGGTCTTTTCAAGCTTGAACACCCCAAACAAAAAAGCCGCCCCTAAGGACGGCCTTTTCCCAAATTAAGTTTAACTTAACCTTGGCGTGCTTTGAAACGACGCTGAGTTTTGTTGATCACGTAAACACGGCCTTTACGACGCACAACGCGGCAATCGCGGTGACGCGCTTTCAAAGACCGAAGCGAGTTCTTGACCTTCATGATGGTCTCTCCTTGCAGTTCGGCCTTGCGGCCGGTGGGTTGGTGGTGGGCGTAACTGGGATTGAACCAGTGACCCCTTCGATGTCAACGAAGTGCTCTCCCGCTGAGCTATACGCCCGATACCAAAGCAAGCCGTCCTTTTGGGACGGCCTTCGCGAACCTGCGCTATACGAAGAGTCGCAGGGTCGTTCAAGTTCTTTTCGGCAGGTGATTCCTAGGCTATCGTAACATCAAATAAGGAAAGCTTATGTCTCGAGACGTCTTTACATTGGTGGAACCAGATGTCCCGAAGGCTGGGTTGATCGTCAACTCTGCGCATAGTGGACGGTTGTATTTGGGTTCTTTTGTCCAAAGCTCCCAATTGTCTCTGACCAGCTTGCGTTCATCAGAAGATGCCTATGTCGATCAATTGTTCGATGCAGCCCCCGCTTTGGGTGTGCCTATGCTAAGTGCAGTGATGCCGCGGGCTTATGTGGATTTGAACCGAGCAAGTGATGAACTGGACCCAGCAGTGATCGAAGGCCTCAGACGCAGTAATGTCTCGCCGCGTATTGCATCCGGTTTAGGCGTTATTCCACTTGTCGTTGCAGAAGGCCGTGAAATTCGGCGTGGTAAGATGTCATTGATGAACGCCAAAACACGACTTGCGCGCTATTACTGGCCTTATCATCAAGAGCTTGTTCATTTGATGGACGTGACCCGCAATAGTTTTGGCTCGGCCCTTTTGCTGGACTGCCATTCTATGCCCAGCCAATCCGGTGATGTCGGTGCAATCGGCTATGATATTATCTTAGGGGATCGTTTTGGCGCAAGTTGCTCTGGCGAGTATGTAGATGTGCTAGAATCGTTGTTTGCGGATGTTGGGTTTCGTGTTGGTCGAAACGCTCCTTTTGCAGGTGCGTTTATTGCACAGCGTTACGGCGCGCCTTCAAGTGGGCATCATGTCATCCAGATTGAAGTTAATCGCGGCCTTTACCTTGATGAGCGAGAGATCAAACCAAAGGCAGAGTTTGCAAGTGTGAAGCGCAAGCTTACCAGCGTCCTAGAGCAGATGATCGCTTTTATGCGGCCCCAAATTGGTCTGGCCGCCGAATAGTTTCTAACGCAAAGCGCGACCCTTTAATATCGCGTCAGCGCCAAACCGTTGACGTATTTTGTCTGCGGCACGTTCAGCATCGGTCTTCTTGCGCATATCCTCTTCCAACATATCGGTCATGTGATCGCCATCAGAGGCCGGATAAAGGTGACTAATACCAACACCAATAAGACGAAATGGAGCGTGCTTTATAACCTCGGTCAACATCGGTTCGGATGTCTTATAAATGCGCTCGGCAATCTGTGTTGGCTCATAGAGCGTTGTGTTTCGCGTAAGATTTCGAAAATCTGCGCGCTTGATCTTCAGAGTTATGGTTTGCCCGGCAAGATGTTTTGCCTTGGCCCGATCTGCGACTTGCTCGGCCAAGCGCCAAAGTGTTCCCTTTAGTTTTTCGATATCCCGTTGATCTTCGCCAAAGGTGATCTCTTTTGAGATGCTTTTAACCGGTGCATTGCGCGAAACGACACGGCGGTCTTCTCCCCGTGACAGATGATATAATCGTAATCCCATTGAGCCGTAGCGGGCAATCAGATCGTCTCTGTCCCAACGCCGTAGATCGCTAAAACTGCGCACACCATCCCCGGCAAGTTTGGATTGAAGAACTTTTCCAGCGCCCCAGATTTTCTTGACTGGAAGAGGAGCCAATCGATCTAGTGTTTCAGTTTTGCCAATCACAGAGAAACCCCGCGGCTTCTCTAGGTCGGACGCGAGCTTTGCAAGAAATTTGTTATGGCTAAGTCCAATGGATCCCGACAAGTGAAGTTCATCCTCCATCCGTTTGATCAATCCGACTAAGGTCGCGGCCGGGGCTTTACCATGTAGTCGCTCTGTACCCGTGACGTCGATGAATGCTTCGTCCATGGACAAAGGTTCAATCGCAGGGGTTAATTCCTCCATCATGTCGCGAATTTCCCGAGAGGCCTTCGCATAGGCACTCATGCGTGGTTTTATCACTACGGCCTCAGGGCATTTCTTGAGCGCTTGAAACATCGGCATGGCTGAATGGACGCCATGAATGCGGGCGATGTAGCAAGCGGTAGAGACTACGCCACGTTTTCCGCCGCCAATGATCACAGGTTTGTCTTTTAAAGCGGGATTGTCGCGTTTTTCCACGCTTGCGTAAAATGCATCACAATCCATATGCGCGATGGACAGTTTGAACAGCTCTGGATGACTGACTGTTCGGGGACTGCCGCAGGATGGACAGCGTCCGTAGGACGCAAAATCGGTAAGACAATCACGACAGAGGTTGGGCATAATGGGACAAGACTACAAAGCTGTGATCGTCCATGATAGTGTTTTATATGCGTCTTCCGGAAGGGATAGAACCCATTCCATCGGTTTACGACGCCTGTTTGAAAAAAACGATTAAACCAAGAAACTGATTTAATGGGTGTTTCTGAAAATTCAGAGTATTCTATTTGCTGTCTTAACCTTTCAATCGCTAAATCAGTTTTGTGAAAGCGGCATGCAATTAGATGAAGATACTTTCACAAACCAACAAGCAGCTTTGGTTTATAATGGCCTCGCCCATCCCCAAAGGATCCGTAATCTTAGGTTGCTTGGGTCATAAATGAAACCAATGAGCTTTGGCGAAATCCAGTCGGCAATGGCACCATTGGCGGGGGATTTGTCGCATCATCTGAAAAAACTTGAAGATGGCAGTTTGGTCGGGCACCGGCAGTCGGGCCGCTAAGCATTCCCATCTTTCACGCCCCATTCGGCCTACGTTGCACTTATAGGCTTGGAGTGTCTACTGGCCTCTGGGCAGTTCCGAGAGAATTGATCTCACCGCTTTAGCAGGATCATCCGCTGCTATGACCGGACGTCCCACAACAATATGGTCTGCGCCACCTGTCAAAGCGTCCGCCGGCGTCGCCACGCGCTTCTGATCGCCCAAAGCTGCACCCTTTGGTCGCACACCTGGCGTAACAATCAGTTTTCCGTTCGCTTCGGGTAAGGCTCGGATCAAAGGTGCTTCTTGTGGCGAAGCAATCACACCATCTGCGCCTGCTGAAAAAGCCCGGCTTGCGCGTTCAACCACCAAATCAGGTACATGACCTGGTTTGATCAAGGCTTTGTCCAAATCCGTTCGATCCAAAGATGTCAAAATGGTGACGCCCAAAATCTTCATCCCCGAATTCTTTGCCCCGCGCTTGGCGGCTTCAACAACGTAAGGGTCACCATGAACCGTTATAAAATCGATATCAAACTGCCCGACGCCGCGCACGGCAGCTTCGACAGTTGCGCCGATATCAAAAAACTTCATGTCCAAGAAGATCTTTTTATGCCGTTCTTTTTTCAACTCATTTGCGAGTGCCAAACCACCGCCACAAAGCATACCCAAGCCAATTTTGTAGAAGGACACGGTATCACCCAAACGGTCTGCAATTTCTAAACCTTGCACGACATTTGGTGCGTCAAGGGCCACGATCAAACGATCATCTGACATGATCTTCTCCGAGATTTTTCACTCTGTAGTCGCAAAGCTGCTATGCAGCAAGCGAGGCTGGTTTCAAGCCAGCAAAGTCTTTAGATGCCATATATGACAGATAAAAATTGGACACAGTATAAAGACGCAGAGGCGGCGGTGGCGGCGCTCAAGAAACTATATAGCAACTCTGTTGCCCATCTCAGGGATGCTTTTGCAAGAGCAGGCCAGGGTGATTTGCCCGAAAAGCGAGCGCGTGCCTTCTATCCCGCGCTGCGCATTCAAACCGAAAGCTATGATATTCACGAGCCGAGACAAAGCTATGGGTATGTCTCTGGGCCTGGTGTGTATCAGGCCAGCATTACAAGACCCGACCTGTTCTCTTCCTATCTCGTAAATCAGATTAAAGAGGTCACAGCTGCCCACCAAGCCGATATTGAAGTTGGTTATTCCAATGTACCTATGCCTATCCACTTTGCGTTGGGCGATCAAGCGGCAGCGTTGACGGGCAATATGACAGCCCAGCTCGACTTGCGAGACTACTTCGACGTGCCTGACTTAGCCGTAACCAATGATGACGTGGTCAATGGTGCATACAACGCGGACGATGTCGAACCTCTTGCCCTGTTTTCGGCGCAGCGTGTCGATTACTCGCTTGCTCGGCTTTCGCATTACATGGCAACAGCGCCCGAACACTTTCAGAATTTTGTGCTGTTCACCAACTACCAGTTTTATGTCGCTGAGTTTGAAGCATATGCCCGTAAGGCCTTAGCGGATCCAAAAAGCGGCTACACAAGTTTTGTTGCGCCAGGAAATCACGAAATCACTAACGCTGATGATGATCTCCCACCCTTGGCCAAAATGCCGCAGATGCCAGCATATCACTTAAAGCGACCAGACGCTTCGGGAATTACCTTGGTAAATATCGGTGTGGGTCCATCCAATGCGAAAACCGCAACAGATCATATTGCAGTCTTGCGTCCGCATGCCTGGGTCATGGTTGGGCATTGCGCAGGCCTACGTAACAGCCAAGAGCTTGGCGATTTTGTTTTGGCCCATGCTTATGTGCGTGAAGATCATGTTTTGGACGAAGACTTGCCGGTCTGGGTGCCCATTCCAGCATTGGCGGAAATTCAGATCGCATTGCAGGACGCCGTAGCCGAGATTTCCAGCTTCGAAGGGTATGATCTGAAAAAGATCATGCGCACAGGAACCGTTGCAACCATTGACAATCGGAATTGGGAATTGCGCGATCACTCGGGACCTGTGCACCGCCTGTCACTGTCTCGTGCGATAGCGCTTGATATGGAAAGTGCAACCATTGCGGCGAACGGGTTTCGTTTTCGTGTGCCCTATGGCACGCTTCTGTGTGTGTCGGACAAACCTTTGCATGGCGAATTGAAACTGCCGGGAATGGCTTCAGAGTTCTACACAACACAAGTCGCACGCCATTTGGAAATTGGTGTGAAAGCGATGGAGCGTTTGCGGGAGACACCACAGACTGAACTACACTCTCGTAAACTGCGCAGCTTTGCTGAAACGGCCTTCAGATAGGGGCGCTGCCCCTCGCGCAGTTTGCGCTCACCCCGGAATATATTGGAAACAAGAAATGTCGTAGCTTGTTTAATCCCGTTCAGCGTCTAAGGCGATGCGGATGGCTTCCAGTTTGGGCAGGGCTTCCGCGAAGGTTTCTACGCCAAGGTCTTGGATCAAAGGCGCCATTCTGCTGTTCAGTGCCGCATTCACGGATTGGACAAAGTCGGAGGCTTCGCGGGACGCTCGCACAATTTTTGAGCGCGCATCTTCGGGGTTTTTGACAATTTCCACAAGGGAGCGGGCGTCAAGCATAGCAACCGAATGTGTCATGGATGTCTTGGGAACTTGGAAAGCTTGTGCCAATTGCAAAGGCGTACGCCCCGCTGGCCGTCGAACCAAATGGCCCAGGACGCCGAACTCCCGGGAGGTCATGCGCCCCGGGAGATGATCTTCAAGCAGGGTTGTGCTGAGCTGGAAGATTATCCCAACCTCGGTGAAGAACCGATAGGTGATCTGATCAGGCGTCATAAATAACGTTTCGCTTTCTTCTCCGGGTATCTCGAAATGTGAAACGCAAGGGTTCCCCATTGAGACCAATAACATGTCGGAAGAAAAACGCGAGTTCACGTTGGGCGCCGCGCTATAAAATACGCGTCTCCAAATCCCATCGCGGCGTTGCGATGGCGCTGGACCCATATCCCAAACGGGACAACATCTGTACACTGTGACCTTCAGTGGCCAAGAGCCGATGGGCGAGGGCAAACTCGTCTTTCATCTCCACGTACTCTTGAAGAGCCTGCGAGACTGGGTGCAGTCCAACGCCCAACTCTGTCGTCTTCAGGCCCAGACGCATAAACCGCCGACCTGCATCCAGTTGATCCTTGCGCGTGTTTCCAGATGTCGTGATCACCGCATAGCTTTGGGTTGCATCAAGCATTTCAAAATACCCACGCATTTGCCCTTTGAAGCCTGGATGATCCGTGTCGGCCAGTACTTCGCTGGTCAACAGACCCGTTCGACGCAATACCTCTAGCATAGGTTCGCGCAATTCGATTCCATCAGGGTTGGCATTTATCTCGGCTTTTCCAACCCGGATCAGATCAATCGATTCTTTCAATGTGTGTGGCGTCAGGGACTCGATCTCGAAGGCGCGTTTGGTCATGGCCCTGATCTTGGCGACGTCTTCTGGGTCGGTGTAAAGATCTGCGAACCCATCCAAAGCTGTTATGTGATCATTTGAAAGACTACGTGGTTCAAACGGGCCTTTATCAGAATGACGACGGATGATTTGATCGGCCAGAGGGTCTTTGCTGGCGCCTTTAACGAATTTAACGAAAGCGACCGGGCCATCGTCACCCGCTGGGAAAGGTGTGACTTGCGCCTTCCAGCCAGCGGCCCCGGCGGCTAGAACCATATTCTCGGTGAAACATCCCAAGCCGATATAAAGTTGACGCTGAAACGGATCGGTTTCAGGCAGCTCGCGCGTTTTATCTCGGTGGATAAAGAAACTGTCTTCGCCCAACATTTCGATCAGCCAAGGTTGAATGTTATGGGGGTTGGGCGACAGAATTGCGAAGGCCAAAGCCTGTTTGCGCGGATCAGCATAGGACGCGACCTTCCATGGGGCCAAGGCCGCATGAGGGGTGCGGGTTGCGACAAAGCCAGCGGCCATGCTTGCGGCAACAATGGTCCCTCCTCCGAGGACTTTCAAGAATTGACGACGTGAAGCCATTTGCACTCTCCTTTACTAGTACGATATCGCACCAATATAGTGCGATATCGTACTAGTAAAGCCATTTCTGATTTGCAAAATTTCCACAGGTAGAGACATCACGTGACGAAGTGCACTGCGGGAGAACGTCTGAATGATTGGGTTTTTCGCTTAGTTGGCTTTAGGGCAACTCAATTCTCGAGGTAGAATGTCACTGTTGTCACGACACGGACCTTGCGGTCGAGTGGGTCTGCTCCCACTGGTTCAATTCCAAATCCACCTTGGCGTGCAGATTGAATGCCGCCGACTTTTACACCAGCATTCGATGCAAACTCATTGGCTGCAAGACGTGCATTCTCGGTTGCCTCTCGCAACATGTCCGGTTTGATCTCATTTAAGTTTGTGAAATCATAAAAGATACTTTGCTCGCGTATTCCGATATTGTCTTGGACAAGGGCCAGAACTTCTGATCGCGCGGCCTCAACCTTTTGCGGTTCATTGGTTGAAATGGAAATTTCAGCCTCAACAACGTACCATTGATCTATAATCTCGTTGTTATTGTTGGTCCGAATGCGGTCATTCTTGAAAATCGGAGAAACCCGAACTTCGTCGGATAAAAAGCCAAGCGATTCCAGCGCGTCTTCCACAGTATCGAGGTCCCGCGTCGCCTGATCAAATGTATCAGAAATTGGAACTTCCCAGTTCGCACTTGCTTGATAGGCCAGTTTCCAAGTTGCGATATCGGCTTTCACTACGCGCTCAGAAAGTCCTTTGACTTCGGCGGTGTTTGCACCTGTGCGTCCGTTCAAAGTTGTCTGGGATACGAAGTACCCCAAGGCTGCCAAGCCAATCCCAACTGCAAGTCCTGCCAAAAGATTTTGCGCTGATTGCATAAGCCCCTACTTTCATTCTTTTTTTATGGTAGTCTAATTGCCGCAAATTACCAAAAACTAAAAACACTCAGGCAAAAACTAGCAGTCCCTTGAGATTACCCTGCCGCAGTCCTAATTTCTTAGTAAGGTCTGCGACTTGATGTGCCTCTGTGAGGGCGTCGTTTGAAGGTTCCGCAGGTGCTTATAGAAGGAGAATGTCATGAACTTAGAAAAGTTCACCGATCGCTCCCGCGGGTTCATACAATCCGCCCAGACGATCGCAATGCGGGACGGCCATCAGCGGCTGCTGCCCGATCATTTGCTCAAAGCATTGTTGGATGATGACCAAGGTTTGGCCGCCAATTTGATAAATGCGGCGGGGGGTGACGCACGTATTGTGGCCAACGAAATCCATGAAACCCTCTCAAAACAGCCGACGGTTCAAGGGTCGGACCAAGTCTTTCTTGATCCCCAACTTGGCAAAGTGATCGCGGAGGCTGAAAAACTGGCCAAGAAGGCCGGCGACAGTTTCGTACCCGTTGAGCGTTTGTTGACCGCGTTGGCTATCGTTAAATCCGATGCGGCAAAAGCGTTGAAAGCGGGCAAAGCAAGCGCACAAAACTTAAATGCAGCCATCAACGATATCCGAAAAGGTCGCACGGCCGACAGTGCTGGCGCCGAAGACAGCTATGATGCGTTGAAGAAATATGCCCAGGACCTGACCGAGGCCGCACGAGAAGGTAAGATTGACCCGATCATTGGCCGCGACGACGAAATTCGCCGCGCGATGCAGGTCCTCAGTCGACGGACAAAAAACAACCCTGTTCTGATTGGCGAACCGGGTGTTGGGAAAACGGCAATCGCCGAAGGCATGGCTTTGCGGATCGTCAATGGTGACGTCCCCGAAAGCCTCGAGAATAAGCAGCTTATGGCCCTTGATATGGGTGCGCTGATTGCGGGTGCGAAATATCGGGGTGAGTTCGAAGAACGCCTGAAGGCTGTTTTGAATGAGGTCACATCGGCTGATGGCGACATCATTCTCTTTATAGACGAAATGCATACGCTTGTCGGGGCAGGTAAGACCGATGGTGCGATGGATGCCTCCAACCTGTTGAAACCGGCTCTCGCCCGTGGGGAGTTGCATTGTGTGGGTGCGACAACTTTAGATGAATACCGAAAGCATGTCGAAAAAGATGCCGCTTTGGCGCGGCGCTTTCAGCCGGTTCTGATCGAAGAACCCACGGTCGAAGATACAATCTCGATCCTGCGCGGGATAAAAGAGAAGTACGAATTGCACCACGGCATTCGCATTTCTGACAGTTCTCTTGTGTCCGCGGCAACTTTGTCGAACCGCTATATCACAGATCGGTTTTTGCCCGACAAAGCCATCGACCTGATGGACGAGGCGGCTGCACGGTTGCGCATGGAAGTGGACAGCAAACCCGAAGAACTTGATGCGATTGACCGCGAACTCTTGCAAAAGCAGATCGAAGCTGAGGCTTTGAAAAAGGAAACGGATGCGGCGTCCAAAGACCGCTTGGTGAAACTGGAAAAAGAACTCGCCGAACTTCAGGAACAGTCTTCACAGATGACGGCCCGGTGGCAGGCAGAACGTGATAAGCTGGCCGGGGCCCGCGACATCAAAGAACAGCTCGACCAAGCGCGGATTGACTTTGAAACGGCGAAACGTTCAGGCAACTTAGCCAAAATGGGTGAGCTACAGTATGGCGTGATCCCGGGTCTGGAAAAGCAGCTTGCAGAGGCCGAAGCGCGAGAAGGTGATGTCATGGTCGAAGAGGCTATTCGCCCCGAACATATCGCATCCGTGGTTGAACGCTGGACGGGTATACCCGTTGACAAAATGTTGGAAGGTGAGCGGGAAAAGCTGCTGCGCATGGAAGAGGAAATCGGCAAACGCGTGATTGGTCAGTATGACGCGATCCATGCTGTTTCGAATGCCGTGCGTCGCGCGCGCGCGGGTCTCAATGATCCCAAACGCCCCTTGGGATCTTTCATGTTTCTAGGGCCGACCGGCGTTGGCAAGACCGAACTGACTAAGGCGTTGGCTGAATTTCTGTTTGACGATGATACGGCGCTTGTTCGGATTGATATGTCCGAATTTATGGAAAAACACTCCGTGGCGCGTTTGATCGGCGCACCTCCGGGCTATGTTGGTTATGATGAAGGGGGTGTTCTGACCGAGGCGGTTCGCCGTCGCCCTTATCAGGTTTTGCTTTTCGATGAGGTCGAGAAAGCACACCCAGATGTGTTTAACGTTCTGCTGCAGGTTTTAGATGACGGGCAACTGACCGATGGCCAGGGCCGCACGGTGGATTTCAAGCAAACACTGATTATCCTGACCTCGAACCTAGGCGCGCAAGCCTTGTCCAATTTGCCCGATGGGGCAGATACGCAAGAGGCGAAGTCTCAGGTCATGACCGCCGTCCAAGGGCATTTCCGGCCAGAGTTCTTGAACCGTCTCGACGAGATTGTGTTGTTCGATCGCTTGTCGCGTGAGAACATGGACGGTATTGTTGACATTCAATTGGCTATTCTTGGTAGACGGTTGCAAGGCCGCAAGATTGAATTGACAGTTGATGAAGATGCGCAAACCTGGTTGGCCAATCAAGGCTATGACCCCGTTTATGGAGCGCGACCTCTCAAACGAGTGATCCAAAAAGCGCTTCAGGACGAACTGGCGGAACTTCTGCTATCTGGAGAGGTTCTGGATGGGTCTAAGGTCGATGTCAGCGTTATGAACGGGGCGCTTTCGATCAACGGCAAGGGAAAGTCGCCGGAAGTTCCGCAGGGAACCCCACTGCACTAAACGGCTCTCAGGGGGCCTGATGAAAAATCAGGCTCCCAAGTACTGATCTATTTTTGTTTGATACATTCATAACGTGCTGGCGGTGCGTCTTGATATCGATCGTCAGAACTTTTGTAGCCCCAAGTTATTTGCTTTTGGCTTTCCAGTTTCCGAATATTCATCTCGAACCGGGCACCTTTAACGTTGGATTCTAACATATACACCGCTCTATTTCCTTTGATCTCGAGCGGGTATTCTGAACCCGTAGACGATGTAAAAGCCAAACCAGCGCTTTGGTCGACAACAATCCTAAGGCTTCTTGGCATCAGTGTTTCAGCTAAATCGTTATTTGTAAGTCGGGTGTTGGAAAAAAATGTGCGTGAACACTCATAGGTGTCCGAAGCTGAAGCGAGGTTTGCGACCGAAACGAAAGCCAATGCAAACGAAAATCTTTTCATCTCTTTATCTCCTAAAACAATTATAAGAATCTTTACCATAATAGGACCCAGAGTCACATAATTTCGAACTATTGGTTTCGAATTTTTAGGCGAAATTCTAACCTATAAAGGCCATTCGAATTGTTTAAAAGAAACGCTGTTTTCGATTATATCGCTTTGCGCGGGGCCGACAGCGCCGGCCCCGGTCTTCTGTTTTACGAGCTGGGCAGAATCACAGCGTCAATCACATGGATCACGCCATTGGATGCCTCGATGTCTGCTGTGACAACATTTGCACCATCAATCATAACGCCATCTGTGGCATCAACCATAGCTGTTGTGCCTTCAACGGTTTCAACATCCATTTTCTTGCCTGCGATGTCGCCAGACATGACTTTGCCCGATACAACATGATATGTCAGGATCGCGGCCAGCTGTTCTTTGTTTTCTGGCTTTAACAAGTCTTCAACGGTGCCTTCTGGCAATGCGGCAAACGCATCATCAGTGGGGGCGAAGACCGTAAATGGACCGTCACCTTTCAACACGTCAACCAGACCAGCGGCCTGAACAGCTGCGACCAGTGTAGTGAAAGAACCCGCGTCCACGGCTGTGTCCACGATATCTTTTTTCAGTCCGCCAGCAAAGGCCATTGGAGCAAGTGCAAAAGCAGCAGTGGCTGCAAGAACGGTACGTCGTAGCATAGGGAATATCTCCTCTTTGAGTTAAACAACGCTTCGGTTACGCTCGCAGCACGGAATTGGATGTCGGCGAAATTTTGTAAGACTTGGTTGACGAATTGAATTCCCCGCTAAGCCGCGTCTTTTCGATATTTCCAATCACGGCTGCGTTAGAAATTGTGAGAATATGGCAAAACTATGGCGACAGACTGTCGCATCTTTCGGCAGGTTGCGCTGTAATCTTTCCAACAAGAACGTGAGAACTCGTATATAGCCCTGCGCCCGTAGTTTGTGCCATTGGAAGGACAAATAAGGAGCGTCCCATGTCGAAATACTCGTTACCCGAAAATCTTGTGACACCCAAAGCGGATTGGATGAATCGGCGTGCATTTATTGTAGGCACGGCGGCCGCTGCCCTAACAGGGCCATCGCTGGCCACCAGCATTTCGGGAACCGAGCTTGAACCAACATCCTGGGATGCCATCACGAAATATAATAACTTCTATGAGCTTGGCACGGGTAAAACAGATCCCTACCAAAACCGCGATTTGTTGACGACAGATCCATGGTCAGTTGAAATTGGCGGGTTGGTCGCGAACCCTAAGACATTCGCTTTCGAAGATTTGGAAAAACAAATGCCGATGGTTGAGCGGGTATACCGTTTTAGATGCGTCGAAGCCTGGTCCTCTGTTGTGCCATGGAATGGCTTTCAACTGTCCGATCTTCTTGCCTTGGTTGAGCCGATGTCGGATGCTAAATATGTTGCTTTCGAAACACTATACCGGCCGGAAGAAATGCCTGGCCAACGCTCGGATCTTTATCCTTGGCCCTATGTTGAAGGGTTGCGCTTAGATGAGGCGATGCACCCGCTGACCTTAATGGCCACAGGCATCTACGGAGAATCTTTGCCAAATCAGAAAGGCGCGCCGATCCGTTTGGTTGTGCCTTGGAAATACGGGTTCAAGTCGATCAAAAGCATCGTGAAAATTACACTGACGGCAGAACAGCCGCCGACGACTTGGAACCTCATTCAGCCACGTGAGTATGGCTTCTATTCCAACGTAAACCCAGAGGTGTCGCATCCAAGATGGTCTCAGGCAACAGAACGCCCGATTGGAAAGGGCGTATTTGCAAAGCGTGAAGAGACGTTGAAATTTAACGGCTACGAAGAGCATGTCGCAAGCCTCTATGACGGCATGGATTTGGCCGAGTTTTTCTGATGAGCGTGGCCCAGACAATCAATCAATGGTCCAAAGCGGTTCCCGCTTGGCCATTGTATGTCTTGGGCTTTGTGCCGGCGGCTTGGTGGATCTATCTGGCTGTGACCAATCAATTCGGAGCAGAGCCTGCCATTCGGTTGGAACATAAATTGGGTTTGTTCGCGTTACAGCTTCTGCTTGGCAGTTTGCTGATCACGCCTTTGCGCGATTGGTTCAAAGTCAATTTGATCAAGTATCGCCGGGCAATAGGCCTGATGGCCTTCTACTATGTTATTTTGCATCTGGCTGTTTACCTGTTTTTAGACCATCAAATCCAATGGATCGGTTGGGATGCGGTCATCAAAGATGTGACCAAAAGACCGTATATCATGCTTGGTTTTTTATCACTGCTGGTCATGGTCCCACTTGCTCTGACGTCGAACAATTGGATGATCCGTAAGATTGGTCCTTTTCGCTGGCGTATGATCCACAAGGCGACCTATTTGATCGTACTGGCAGGCGCCGCCCATTTTGTTATGCTCAAGAAGACATGGCAGTTAGAGCCGATCCTATACTTCGTTTTGGCTTTTGGGCTGGTGGCCTATCGGTTCTGGCCGAAAAACGGTCTGCGTTGGCTTGGCAGGCGAAACCAAACCGCCTAAGCCTCGGGCATGAATGATATGCCCCAACTGAAGGCCGAGGCGTTAGACCCGATCGATTTCGACGCTTTGGGCGCCCCACGGGGCAACCCGCCAAAGATCCTTCTTCTTTATGGTTCTTTGCGCGAAGCGTCTTATTCGCGCAGCATGACGCAAGAAGCTGCGAGAGTTTTGACTGCGCTTGGCGCAGAGTGCCATACCTATAACCCATCTGGCATGCCCTTGCCCGATGATGCCGCGGCGTCGCACCCAAAGATCGAAGAGTTGCGTGAATTGGTAACTTGGTCCGAGGGTATGGTCTGGTGCAGTCCAGAACGTCATGGCGCAATGACGGGTGTTATGAAGGCGCAAATTGATTGGATTCCATTGTCTATGGGTGGCGTGCGCCCCACTCAAGGCAAGACACTTGCCGTGATGCAGGTCGAAGGTGGATCGCAGAGTTTCAACACGGTAAATCAGTTGCGCATTTTGGGTCGCTGGATGCGTCTTTTGACCATTCCAAACCAAAGTTCTGTGCCAAAGGCATGGTTAGAGTTTGACAAAGATGGGCGCATGAAGTCTGGCCCGTACTACAATAGAATGGTCGACGTGATGGAGGAACTGATGAAATTCACGGTTCTGACGCGAGACCGTAAAGACTATCTTGTTGATCGGTATTCCGAGCGAGTTGAAAGCCGTGAAGCACTTTCAAAACGGGTCAACCAAAAAGATGCGACCGTTTAGTGCATAGTTTTGGTGATCTCGTCTATATGGATATGCAAAAGACGGGATCGACTTTGGTTTCAAAGTTTTTGCAGGATTGCTCTAGTCTAGAAGAAGTCAGGTTCAAAAAGCACGGGTATTTTACCGGCGAAAGAAACGACAGAACGATTTTCTTTACCACCGTTCGCCAACCGCTGTCTCTTTATAAAAGCTTGTTCAACTACGGCTGTGATGGATCTGGAGGTCTGGCAAAGCGCCTTAGACGGATTGGAAAAAAGCATCTCTATAAGCCAAACAACGAGCAGTTCAACATGTGGCTCAATTTCATTTTGACAGATGGCGGTTTTGAGTTGGGATTTCCTGAGTTTAAAGAGTTCGCTCATTTAGAGATTGGAATGATGTCTTTTCGACACTTCTTAATGAGCGTTTCGAAACCGCTGCAACGCCTTAGAAAATGTGAAAACTTCGAAGATGTGAAACGCATTTACGAAAGTGAATTCTTGCATGACTGTATTTTGCAGCAAGAAAACCTAAAAGCAGACCTGATTGATATGTCTTCCGAGCAGTTTCCGCAATTTTTTGATCAGGATAAGGTTGCTAGTTTCTGGAACAACACCAGCAATGACACCGTAAATGCGTCTAAATCTGGTCGTGGGCTTGTGTTGGAAATGTCAGAGCCTCTTCGTGAGGTTTTTGTGACGCAAGAACGCCTCTTAATTTCTTGTTTAGCCAAACTATAGAGTTCAGAATTGACTTCTAGATCGCTCAGTTAAAATATAGAACCTCAAAGGATCGTTGATATGATCAAAGTCCGTTGATCGGGACCTTTAGTTCTGGATTGCCATTATCATCCTTAGGCATTTCCCCGGCGCGCATATTCACCTGAAGCGATGGCAAGATCAGCTTGGGCATTGATAAGGTCGCATCGCGAGCTTCGCGCAAGGCAACGAAGTCTTCTCGCGTCTTGCCCCCGCTTAAATGAATGTTATTGGCGCGCTCTTCGGCGACGGTTGTCTCCCATGCGATCTCACGCCCGCCAGGACCATAATCGTGGCACATGAACAATCGCGTTTCCTCTGGCAAAGACAGGACCTTTTGAATTGAATCATAAAGTTCGCCTGCATCGCCGCCGGGAAAATCTGCGCGCGCCGATCCGCCATCGGGCATAAAGAGCGTATCGCCGACGAAAGCCGCATCGCCGATCACATGGACCATGCATGCAGGCGTATGGCCGGGGGTTGCGATCACGCGTGCCTTTATTCCGCCAATAATATAGGTGTCGTCGTCCTTCAGTAGACGATCAAATTGGCTGCCATCGCGCTGAAATGCCGTTCCTTCATTAAACACTTTACCAAAGACTTCTTGGACAAGGGTGATTTTCTCGCTGATTGCCGTCTGTCCGCCAAGCCGCTCTTGGATATAAGGTGCCGCAGAAAGATGATCGGCATGGACATGGGTTTCAATGATCCATTCCAGGGTCAGCCCGTGATCTTTTATATGTGCAATGATCCGGTCCGCACTGTCAGACGTGATCTGTCCGGCGGCATAATCGATGTCCATGACGCTATCGATGACGGCACAGGCTGGCCCGTTCGGTTCTTGGACCACATAGGAAATCGTATTCGTCGCTTTATCAAAGAAGCCGGTAACAATAGGGTTGGTCATGGGGTGCTCCGATGCTTTGAGCAACAGCTTAGGCATGATGCCAAGGAATGCAAATTTATCTGGTAGAGTCTGTTTGTGGGAATAATGCTGGGCCGTCAGGCGTAGGACTTTGTAGAAACGGCGATGGTCGTCGTTCATCGACAAAGGATATCAAAATGAACGCAATCTCTCGGAGAGCATTTCTGAAAACAGCTGCAACAGTGGCCGCCGCCGCCGTGACAGTGCCGGCCCTCGCCGATGGTCATGCCAAAACCCATCTGGTGGAAATCAAGGGCCATAAGTTCAGCCCGGCCAGCCTGACAATACAGCCGGGTGACAATGTTGAATTCGTTAACCTTGATGGTGCACCACACACGGCAACCGCTGATGATGGATCTTTCGGCACGGCGCGTCTTCGCAAAGATGAAAAGGAAACTGTCCAATTCGCAACCGCGGGCAGCTTTTCATACTTTTGTGCGGTTCACCCTGCCATGAAGGGCGAGATCATCGTCGCATAATGATGCGTCGTCGATTGTAGTGATTCAACATGGGGGCTAAAGGCCGTCGCATCTGCGGCGGCCTTTTGATTTTCTACTCAAAAGATGACGGGAGAACTTACTTTAAGCGCGCGGCGTTTCGCTGTCTCCTTAGATGGCGCGACTCGGCCTACAAGCTTTGGGGCAACAATCCGATCTTCGCAGAAGTTTTTTCTAGGCAGAACGCCCCAAATATAGTAGGGTTATCCACATAAGGCGGGGGATAACCGCCATATCTAGAGCAGGCCTTGGGTTCGAATGACAGCGGCGCCCAAGAAAAGTTCTTTTTTCTCTGAAAACTTGAAAAAAGCGCTTGCGGCCTGAGAAGAGTTTACCTAGATACGCCTTCACCGACAGCGACAAGGCCTTCACGGGAACCAGCGCAGTTGGTCAACACAGAGATCGAGCGGGCGGCGCGCCTTAACAATATTAGGCGCTTCGGTTGCTTTTGTCTCTGCGCTCTTTGAAATTGATAGTTTATGAAGAGATATGCGGGCGGTTTGGTCACATTCGACGTGACGACCGACGCACATCACCACTTAGATCTTCGGATCGATGATAGTGGGTCAGCTTCACTGTTTGGCGGCTTTCGGTACCTTTGGTACCAAAGCACAACAAACAGAGACGGGACTAGTTTTCAGTAAGACTAGTCACGATGTGCAGAGGTTCGAACGTCAAGGATAAGCTGGTAACAGCTTTTCAACTTGAGAGTTTGATCCTGGCTCAGAACGAACGCTGGCGGCAGGCCTAACACATGCAAGTCGAGCGCACCTTCGGGTGAGCGGCGGACGGGTTAGTAACGCGTGGGAATATGCCCAGATCTACGGAATAGCCTTTGGAAACG
>JBCCAU010000024.1:0-1578 GCA_039814625.1 Pseudomonadota bacterium | reverse complement strand
GACACCCACAGGTCGCCTCAGAAACGCCATTCAGCCCAAATCTGACAGATCATTCGACAAAACACACGTCCAAGACCAAACGCCGACGATGCAACGCTATCCGCGCCAGTTTCCACACAGCCTCCTCGCGAAGCTGCCGACCCTCACAACCGGTTGGCACCCGAAAAAGTCCAACGCCAACTGCATCTCTGGGACCCAGTCAAACTGAGCGGGAAGCCCGAACCAACGTTTACTGAGCTTTCCACCCTTCGAGAAAAGGTTCATCTGGATGTCAGCAAGCTTTGATGAGACGAGCTTGCCTGAAGTTGGGCGCCCCAACCGGATCGCCAGGTCCGCTTCCCCATAGGCGAGGCTCACGTTCACATCTCGCATGTCGAGTGTTACCGTAAGATCGTTCTTGCTGGAGAGGATGTTGCTTATCTGCGGCGTCAGAATGTGCTCGGCGATAAACTCTGTCGTCGTGATTGTTACTTCGGGCGACTCCGCCTGCACCTCATTCTCGAGCGTGCCAATCTCCCGATTACAACGCTGTGCAATCGACGCAAAGATTTCGCCCTCTTTGGTCAGAATCCATTCACCATTCGCCTGCCGATTGTCTTCTTGTATGCCTCTGAAAGCCTTTTTATGTGCCTCGAAACGGTCGTTGGATTTGTTTTCAGATGTTTTGCTGCCTTGATCAAGCTGCCATGTTCTTGTAGGGCCAGTAAGTATCTTAAATCGTCCCAATGCTGCATGGGTCCTCCAAAATTATATGGTAGTGACCGACCACCCTGCCCACTCTAGAACGGTGGGCTTACTACTCATAACCTCCGGTCACTTTAGCGATAACACTGACGTGTGGGAGTCTCCTAATGTGAAAACCTATCTTTGCATTTTTGGGAGTTTAGGACCGGCGAGCACATTCGAAACAGCATTTCACTGAATTTTTCCGCGTATGCATTCCAACCAGCACCAAACAGGTTTTATGACTTCCCATCAATACTTTAGGATGGTTGCGTTGCGAATATTGGACAATTGAACCGAGTTTGGCAGGCAAAGATATCTGCAGTTTCGCTCCTGCACGATTGTCGATTGGTACTTTCGAACTTGAATGTGATCATATCTTGGGGGCGATATGATAATCTAGTTAAATAAGAATGGCACAATTAAAGCCGATAGCACCGTTGGTCTCAGCGGATCCCGTAATTGATTTTGCACAGGGAAATCACTGGAGAAAACCAAGGCAAGTCCAATCGCTAAATGGTCTTGCCCAAAAAAATAGCAAGGGGCCGGTACAAACTGAACAAGCGTCGCCGGGAGTTGACGCGCACAGGAACGCGGCAAGCTGTGAGCAGAAAATTCTAATCGAAGATATGTTAGACCAAGAAGACGCCATCCCCGAGATTCGGGGCGTACTGCTCTTCTTTGTTTTCGTGTTTGCCAGTTTAGGCGGCATTATCCTGGCTATATTTCTCGCTTTATACTCCGGATTTTCGTTCTTACCTACTTTGGGCGTATACTATGCGGTAACAAATGCGGTTATACTGGGTGCATTGGTCGTGTTTGCGCTTCTCAGTTCGGATGACGACTTGGATTGAT